>NZ_CEEDCG010000003.1:0-257374 GCF_979253235.1 Acidovorax sp. AC410 | reverse complement strand
GATGCCGAACGCTCGCGCCGATTCTACGAAGACCTGCTCGGCCTGCCACTGACCGACGCATTCGAGATCAGGGAGAGTAAGACTGGGCGAGAGGTGCAGGCTTTGCACCTTTTCTTCGCGCTCGCCGATGGATCCAGCTTGGCGTTTTTCGATGTGCCAGGCATGCCTTTCGAGTTCAAGGCCCAGCACGACTTCGACCTCCACATCGCGCTGGCCGTGGATACAGATGCGCTGCAGCCAATGATTGACCGTGCGCGGGCGATTGGTGTTGAGGTCCGCGGCATCAGCCACCACGGCCGAATGCGATCTATCTACCTGCGCGATCCTGATGGCTATGTCGTCGAGCTCGCTGCCCCAGTGGAAGAAGTAGCAGCGCTAGTGCCGACAGCGGACGCCCGCAAGACACTGGATGCTTGGCAGCAGCGCAAGTCCGAGACCCACCGGCTGCAAACATGAAGGTTGCAGGAGTCGTGTCGGAGGTCCTATCCCCGATGGTCAGGCACGTTGAATCCAACCGAAACTGAACGCTGCTGTGTCGGCAGTGTGAGCAGCACCCCTCAGTCTCGTCGATGGGTTATCAACATTCGATAGGCAGCAGGAATTCTTCCACAGAACAATGAGGGAAGTGACTGCCTATAAGCTTGCCCGAACACCTCAAAGCGCTTGTTGTCGGTGAGCTGATAGTCAAGAATTGGTTTAGCTGATCAGGTTCATCGGTGCGCGCATTCGAGGTCACCGTATGCACGCGCGTCCTCTACGGTCCCCTTGTGGGCCAGGAAAGGCGAGTTGTCGCCCGCGCGAACTGTGCCGTCGCCGGCTCCGGCCGCGGTGCCTAGTCGAGTGCGAATCGACATGCATTTCTTCCATGGCTCGCCCCTAGCGGGCGGCCTTCACACCCAAAGGAGTCTTTCATGAAGTCCATCAAGCGTTCTGCCTTTGCGTTGTCTCTCTGCTGCGCGGCATTTGCCGTTCAAGCTGGCGAGCTCGCACTTCAGGTCGGCATCGTTCGCGTTGCATCCGTGAGCAACGGCGTCCAGCACCTCAAGCTGGCCACCAAAGCTTCCGTCGACAGCCCCGAAACGGTGGTCTCCGTCACGCAGCCATTGCAGTCCCAAGCCAACCTGGCTGCGGGCGACGTGGTGATGCTGGTGGAGTCAGGTGACTCGAAGGTCTGGATCTTGCCCATGGGCGAGCGTACAGGCCCAGGAAGCGCCCGAAACTGATCAGCCCAGTACCCACCCACTACGCGCCATAGGTTCATCCCTATGGCGCGTTTTCATTTCTCCGTTTAACCCCGAACGTTCACGGTATGGGTGGCCCAAAAGTGGAAAAGGGCCCCAAGGGGCCCTTCGGTCCGCCGCATTCAGCAGCGCAACGGGGTTACAGGCCTCAGTCCGCCATTGCGAACTGGGACCGATCCTTATCCTTGATCCATAGTGGCGGCTTGCCACGGCCTGTCCAGGTCGCGCCTGTCGCAGGGTCCTTGTATTTGGGCGCAACCGAAGAACCGGCGGTGGTTCTACGACGAACCGGGAAAACGTCCTCGGAGGTCAGCCCGAACTCGGCAATCAGCGCACGTACTTGCGAAATAGCGTCCGACTGTTCCCTCTTTTTAGCTTCCTGAATTTGCTGATCAAGGCGCGCACGTTGTTCCAGAAGTGTTTTATAGCTGCTCATCGGTTAGAACCAAGTTTTTACGGTATTTCATCTTAAACCATATTAACTGAGCGCTGCAGCTGGTTTGCGCCAGGTTGCAAGCTCTGGTGTGAATGTCTGCCAATGGTGGATATCCATTTCATATTCTCCATCCAGGGATGGCCAGTGGTCGACGTCACTGCAGGCTTTGATCGTTGCAAGCGCGGTTGCATACTTCCTTTCACCGTTGCGGAGAAACTCGTTGCTGCACGGCATGAAATGGACGCCATGGGGGGTCGCCGAATCCACAGGCACCAGGACAAATGGCTTCGCAGTGGGGGTTTGCTCGTAGAGCACCCGGGAAAGTGTGTACATGTAGACCGAAAGGTCGTAATGCAAAGCAATCGCGTCCTTCTGGAACTGGGCTGGGGTGCTATGCCGCGTGGATTTAAGGTCGAACGTGAAATCGGGGTGCAGTAGGTCCAGGCGTGTGCGGCAGGCGATACCCGTGGTCGGGTCGTCAAAATAGAAGCTGGCCTCCACTTCCCCTTCCTCGATGTACTTCCAGAAGGGGCGACCCCGGAATGGCGCTTCCCGCACCTTGTCCGCCATGGCCTTGGCTGCAAAGAAGTCCGCCAGGCTCAGGCACAGCCGGCTCTCATTGATCTTGCGGAACTCCCTGGAAGCGGTGTCCTTGCCGAGCAGGCCGGGGTATAGGGCCACCACCTGGTTGACGGTCTCCGGCTCTAGCACCAGGGCGTGGATGAGGGTTCCAAACAGTTTCTGGGGCGAGGAGGTATTCAGCTCGGTGAGGCTCGCGATGTAGTGAGCGGGGCTGACCAAGGCCGTCTTGAGCATCGTGGATGACAGCACGTCCTTGTCCGCGTGGTACTGGGCATTCGACAGCGTGCGCTTTTCGCAGAGCTGGCGTTTGGTAGTGGTGGTGGCGTTGTGCATGTACTCAAAATACCCTGCATTGCATCCCTGTCCAGTCCCTTTGCGGGGTTGACCGAGCGATGACATGGGCTAGATTAGGGCAATGACCTTTGCACCCAGCCGACGAATTGAAACAACCAACGCAATCCAACTGCCCGAACTCTCGGACCTCCTGGCCGTGTCGCGCGCCGTAGCGCACGCCGACGACGTGACGCTGGAGGAACTGGTAAGGACAAGTCCTCAGCCTGAAGAGGTCTATCACCAAATCAGGCAGACGGCGCCGTTCGCATCGCACGCTTTAGGCAATGTCGACGCGTGCGAACACTCGGCGCTGTGGGTGATCCCCATCATCACCAGCAGGGGCGGCAAGCCCGCATCGCGCCAGGGAACAAACTCGCCGGTCCAGGGCCCGACACTCGTCGCCCAATGGATCAGCGACTGGTTCGGTTTCATGAACCAGGCCCGGTACTTCAACTTCACCCCAACCTACGAAGTCATCGCGCGGCTGACAGCAGGGGAGGTACGCGGTGCACTTGATGTCCTGGTGAGGCCGTCTGCATTCCCCGTCCCCCAGTTCAAAACAGAGGCAGGGGAACAGCCAGATCGATGCGCCGTTCCAGAGCTCGCCTTTCTGTTGGGATCGGTATCTCGCGTGAATGAGTTGCCAATCTTCCCAACGGGCGTAGGGGCTAGGGCACACGCTCTCAAAGAAAAGCTGCGCGGGGATATTGCTTTCCGATCTGCGGACCGTGCCGTCGACATGAATTCGTACTGGGCTGGGACACCGGCAAAATTCTCAGACGGGGTCTTGGAAGGATTGCTCCTATGGATCGCAGCGGTACACGCAGGATTTACGACAGAGGATTTTGATGTGCACCCGAGCGGCTTTGATGACGTAACTCTGGAGTGGACCGTGCGGTGCAATGAGAGCAACCAGCGATTGCTGCTCACGAAGCACCTCAGGTACAGCCAGCTTGGCGCAGACGGGGTCGAGTCGATTATTGCGGCGACGGCGTCCACGGAGCGCTCGGCAATGAAGGCGAGCACCGGATTCAACGGTTGACGAAAGCCCGGAATGTGTTTTCATGGTTTCAAGGAGATTTAATCCATGAACCTTTCAGCTGACAAGATTGGCCCATTCACCGAAGGCCGAGTGCAAATCGTCACACCCGAGGACGACGGTGAGTGCCATTTCGTTATCACTGGCCATGCGCATCAGAAAATGACCGATGGCGAGGTGCCCGCCTACGCTGAGCACCCCGTTGCCGAGAAGGTGGCGCCGCCAGGCGCACGGTTGCGAGAGATCCCGGTGAAGGTGATGTTCGACCAGGTCAACCACAACCTGTTCACCCGCTACGAGGCTTGGAGCCCGGGCGTGCCGGACATGCCTGTGTGCATCGGCGACGGCGCGATTGCGAACGCGGTCAACGTAAGCACCGGGCAACGTCATGCCCACGTCTGCAAGGGCCCATCGCTGTGCCGGTTGATGCTGGACAACAACCTGAACTGCTCGATCAGTGTGCGGATGCCGGTGCTGGTCCAAGGCGTTCCGCTGGAACTCAGGTCCAACGCCGTGAACACTCTTGCCGCCTTGACTGCCAAGCTGACCGAGCTGAGGGCGAGATTTGGTGGCCTGCGCCACCTGTCGCTCAAGCTGCGGATCTGGGAGAAGAGCACCAGGGCGTCGAGCTACCGTCGCTTCGGCTGCGCCACCATTGATCTGGACGCAGACGCGGAGCGAGCCGAGGTATGTGAAAGCACCGACGATCGCAATGACGGCTATGGCGGCGCCATGCAACGCGCGTGGGCGGCGACGTTCGTGCCAAGCGCTGCGGATATGCGTCCAGAGCCGGCATTGTGCCTCTCGGTTCCTGCAGGTGCACCACGCCCTGCTGTGCTTCCCATTAGGACAACACAGGCCCAGGCCGGCCTCGGATCAATGTTTTCTATCCCTTTGGAGACTGCCATGGCCTCCAATCAAATAAGCCTTCAGTAGAGCAATGAATATCGACAACGACGCGATCACCAGGGACATCGTCGGCCAGGCCATTGCGCTGCGATTTGGCCGGCCGCGGAGCACTCTGCGAGGTGCTCTGCTGCAGGCGCTGACAGCGAAGTCGGACCGTCTGTCGCGCGGGGACCAAGGGCGGGGCCTTCGGAGGGTGGTTGGGGCGAGTGTGCTCAGCGCAGTGCTACTGCCGCTGTCGATAGTCGGTGTATCGAAGGTGCTCACTTTTGTCCCTGGCCCGATCGCCAACTCTGTCCAAGGCACCGCTGAGGTGGTGGCTCAAGCTGAGGCGCCACGTAGCGCTGCGTCAGCAACCGAACGGCAGTATTCTGCCTCTGCACCTCAAGCCACGGCGGCGAGCCACACTGATGCGCAGGGAAGTACGGGGCGCCAACCGGTGGCAGCCTCGCAGGGCCCCACGGGTCCGTTACCTTCTTTCGCGCAGAGCCTTGCCGTTGCGCCGCCAGCTCGACCCGCCGCAGCAGCTCTCGCTCCCAGCACGATGCCTGCGCCAGTGCCTGCTTCACTGCGCTCGCCACTTCCGCCTGCGCCACTGCCGGTTGGTGAGTTGGTGGCGCCGCCGCCGGCGAAGCCAAAGTCGCCCGAGCCGGCCGCTGTTGGCAAGGCAGAGTCCAAGCCAGCGACTGAACCTGCCGCTTCTCTAGTTATCGACGTCGGAGAGCGCTCAGCTGCTGGGGCTGCGGCGCAGCCCGCATCGGCACCCGCCAGGACCATTCCCAAGGTGCAGCAGGCTCAGGCTACAGCGCCCCAGTTGCGGTCTGCTCCGCTGCGCGAGGAGTTGGCCACGCTGCCGGTAGTTCAAGAGGGTGTGGGCAGCGGGGTCAGCACTGGCGCGCGCTTTGCGGAGCCTGTTTCTGAGCGCTCGGCGGTGGCCGCTGTACCAGCCACGACGCAGAAGAAGCCAGGGAAGGTCACGATCGTAGACATCGCACCGGACGGCCAGAGCGTCCTGGTCACCGACCCTTCCACGCGACTTCCACTTCGCTTCCTCAAGGGTGACAAGCTACCAAACGGCCAAACACTGCAGGCCATAGATCCCACTGCCGGTCGAATCACGGCCGGCGGTGACGTGATCCGCATGGAGTAAACAGGATGAATGATTTTCTTTCCCTCGACACCGTGAGTGCGAACATCACAAATCGAGTTGCCGCTGGAGGGGTGTTGCGTGGTGATCTAAGCTGGAACGGCGGCCTGCTGGTGCAGGGACACGTCGACGGGTCGCCCCTTGTAGTCCACGGCGCACTCGTGGTGATGGACGGCGCGAGCATTCGAGGTGAAGTCACTGTGCATGGCGATGCCTTTCTCTTTGGCCAGGCCGGTGAGCACGATGTCCAGGGGGGCAATCTGCAGCTGACTGTCCATGGGATTGTGAAAATCGGACCTACCGCCAAGAGCTATGGCCGAATCCAATGCCAGTCCTTCGAGACTTATGTCGGCTCCCAGGTGAACAGCACCATTACAACCAACGTTGCCACGCAATGACCACACCTGCCAACGCGGAGCGCATCTGCATTGTGTTACGGCAGCGCGGCATTCCCGCCGCGTCGGTGCAGCAATACCGCAGCCTCCTCTCTCGGGCAAATGAAGAACTGAAGCTCACCGTTTCGCGGCACCTTGCCAAGGTGGCAAGCGCGGTCGACGATTCCCCAAGCATCAAATGGGTCTCTGCGCTCACCAAGATTGCTCGGGGAGAAGTGGTGGATACAGCGTTGTTCCAGGATCTTGCGCCCCTGGTCCCAGTGCTTGGCGCGCCGGCCTCGCCAGACACCTTGGATCCTTCCGTCGAATCCAATGCTCCCATCATGAAGACCAAGGTTGCACCAAAGAAGGACGCCGAACAGCGAGCGAAGGAGCGCCAGACCATCCACGTGTATGGGGCAAAGGCAGCGCTGTGCCTTGAACTTGACCGCTTGCGCCCCGACGACGCCGGCAGAGAAAAGGCGACCTTGACCATCGAGGCTGCGCTTCGCCGAGAGGACAAGACATATGGCTGGAAGGACAAGGTTGCCGTGCAACTGGGGCTTGCCGAATTGCCGGCGTTCCTAGGGGCCGTTATGGGCTGGGTGCCCGAATGGTCCGTCAAAGCCCACGGCTCTGAACACGACAAGGTGCTGTTTGTCAAAAGCCAGCCCGGTGGCGTTCAGATCCTCGTGGCCCAACGCGCGCTTGGACTTTCAGTGCCCGTGACCTATGCCGACACCTATGCCATTTGCAGCCTTGCCCTGAAAGCTCTCCTTGAAAACGATCCCCACCTCTCCAGTGAAACTGCCCTCCAGCTCTGCCGTCGGGCATGCGGAGGAACGGCCTGAAGCTGTTTCGAGCGCCTGGATACAGAGGTGGGCGTCTCTCGGCCGATACGCACCGCTGGCATGGGCGTTGGTAGGTGGACTTCTGGGAACGCTCGCATGGGGCGGTAAGGGCGCGCCTGCATTGGCGATCCTGGTGCCCGTGGCGGTAGTCCTCGCTCGGTCAAGGCTCGCCGTCTATCTCTACTGGGTGGCCTACCACCTGGCGGTCGTGCGAGCGTTGCCTGCATATGCCGAGGCGTGGTTTGACAGCGCTTGGCCCGGTACTGTGTCCTGGCTGCTGCTCGGACTCGTATGCGCGGTTCCCTGGACGCTGTTTTGGACTCGTAGCCAAGAGCAAGGCCGAACTGTGGTGATGGTCATCCTTGGCTTCCTGATCGCATTGCTGCCACCAATCGCAGCGGTCGCCCCTGGCCATCCGCTGGTGGCTTGGGGCTTCGTGCTCCAAGGGTGGGGGTGGGGCGGTTTGGTGTTTGGGGCCATGTTGACGGGCTACGCGGCCGCGGTGATCCGCACAAAGCAACCGAAGGTGGCATGGGCAATGATCGGTGCCGGTGCGCTGGCCCTGTGGCTTTGGGGAACCACAGTACCTCAGCTTCCAATGCGCAGCGTGGGCATGCTTCACCCCATCGGCACGAAGTTCGGGAAGCCGCCGGCCAACGATGAGGAAATGGTGACGCGCCTGGAAAAGGTCGGGACCATCGTGCGCCGCCTTGCCGCCAATCCAGATTTCGCTGGGTCTGTTCTGGTCTTCCCGGAGACGACTCTCGGTCGCTACGACGATACCTTCGCCCCGATCCTGCGCGGCGAGATCCTCGCCCCGGCACGTGAAGCCGGCATCCACTTGGTGCTCGGCATGGAGGTCAAGAACAAGGCGGGAGAGCGCTACAACGTGGCCACGCTGTTTCGGGCCGACCAGACCATGCAATCGGTGGCACAGCGGCAGCCTGCGGTTGTCTCGATGTGGGCGCCCTGGCGGGCTGGATCGTTCTCTGCTGACTGGACAAGGGATGCCACGCTGCGACTGAACAAGGACATCGACCTTCGGGTGGTCGTTTGCTACGAGGAGTTCCTGCCGTTTGTGCACCTTCTTGATGAGGCGCGAGGGCATTACATCGCCAAGGTCGTCATGTCCAACAACTGGGCGGCCAGCTCGATGGGATTGCCGATAGTGCAGCGGCAGCACACCGAGGGCATGGCCCGGCTGTTTGGGCGAACAGTGGTACGGGCGGAGAACCTGCCGATCAGCTAAAAATTTAGGGAGATACTGCCCGTGGCGGGTCGAATGCCCCCCTTCCGCGCGAGGGTCGGCTTCTACATTGATCGCAGATCATCAGTAGGAGCCAACAGTGGCAAACAAAGCGCAACACCCCTCCGAACTCAACACGACCAGTGATGAGCAACGCCAAGCCTTCATCGAGACGTTCGGTGGGGATTACACCCAGGGTTTTCAAGACCCGCTGATCTTCCGGCCAGCATCGTTCTTCAACCCGGCGGTTCGCCAGCAGTATAAGCATGACTTCAAGGTGCTCTCACGCTGCTTGTTTGCCGAGTACATCTACCGACGTCGCCCAGCGTTCAATCCAGCTGTGCTCGATCATTTCGCGAACCTGTGCACCACGAAGCTCGCCGGCATCAAGAAGCTGCTGACCCTCAACACGACTCGGGTGGAACAGCTCCTGGTCCAGAACGGGTACAAGGCTGACGGCGCTTACCTGAACTGTCAGAACAAGATCGTGCCGATCATTCACGCATCTGCCCTGCAGTACCTGGAAGTCCTTCAGTTACTGGACAAGCTGTACCAGACCACGGGCAGCGCGGTGCTGAACGGCGTGCTCTCCGCAGACCAGCGGAAAGACGCCGAGCTGACCTGCCGAAAGGCCGTGCGGGCTTTCGGATCCATGGTTCGGGCAGAGAGCATCGCCGTGCGCAAGGAAGCGCAGCGTCTTGATAGCACAGGGTCGGACCCCGAGCTGCAGCAGGCGCTTGAGATGCAGGCAAGTGCTGTTGCCGAGGCAGGCGCTGCGAGTGACGCCGAGGAAGCCGCCGACCAGACTCTTGCACTCGGCGGCGCACCTCAGGCGGTGCTTGATGGCTTGGTCGCCACAGGCGTTGCCGCAGGCAAAGGACGCAAGAGCGCTGCAGCTCCGGCGCCTGCGGCCGAGTCACTGGCAGCGGTACCGGAGAGCGCCGCTACAGCCGGTGCCTAAGCCACAAGCCATCCATCTGTTTGAGCACAACGCCCGGTCCCAGCCGGGCTTTTTTCTATGTCGCTGACACCCTCCCAGGTCGCCGCAATCGACTGCGACGAGAACCTCATCATCTTCGCAGGCCCTGGTTCGGGTAAGACGTCGACCTCGATCGCCAAGGCCGAGCGCATCCTCCAAGATCCAGCGCGTCAGCTGATCATGTGCACGTTCACCGTCGAAGCCGCAGGCGTGCTCGGTGAACGCTTGCAAAAGCGCTTCACCTCGTCCGGTGCGGACTATCCGAAGAATCGTGTTCGCGTGGGGACGTTTGACTCGTTGGCACTGTGGCACCTCAAGGACCAGGGCGCGATGAAGCACAAGCTGCTCAGCCCCAAGGCCCAGGGTCCGAAGCTGCGACAGCTAATCTTCGAGCATGGCCTGGGAAGCGCGGAAGAAATCCTGCCTTGGTTCGAGTCCTACCAGGCCACACTGGAACGCGACGAACTGGTGGCAAGAATGCGAAGGGAGATGGAGCCCGCATTCGCTCTCGTGCAGCTGTACTACGAGTGGCTACAGGCGAGTGCCATGGTGGACCTGGCAACTGTAAAGCGAACATGCGCGCTGGGCGTGTCTACCGGGCAATTCAAACTCTTTCCGTGCACCGACCTGCTGGTGGATGAGGCCCAGGACAGTGACGAGCTGCAGATGCTGATGGCCCGATCCCATGGTAGCCGGGGCGTGTGCACCACCCTGGTTGGCGACGACGATCAGACGATCTATGACTGGCGGGCGGCAACGGGCTACAAGGGTATGAAGAGGTTCGTGGAGGAATGCGGAGCGCAGATCGTTCGACTTTCCGAGAACTTCCGCTCGCATGCAGAGATTGTCGAGGCAGCGACTCGGTTGATCGCCTTCAACAATCCAGACCGGGTGGACAAGCAACAGATTGCTGTGAAGGGCACAGGCGGAAGTACGGGCGTGATGTCCTTCGGCACGCTGGAGGCCGAGTGCGAGTGGGTTGCAAAAGACATCCTGGAACGCCTGGTCGCACCCTATGACTGCGCGGTGATCGCCAGGCGCAATAGGTCGCTCAACGAAGTGGAGGTAGCGCTGACCTCTGAGGGTATCCCGCATCACAGGCCTGGCACGTCACTTTGGGACCGCGACGATATCGCGAGCTATCTCGCGCTGATGCGTTTTTTGGTCGAGGGTGCTTTGGATGGGCTGAGTCTGGCGCTCGGCTTCATGTCGGTTCCCAACGCGACGATCAATGAATTACTGTACGCACTGAGGGAGGACCCCGGCGGCTTCGCACAGGGCAGCCTACCCTCGCTGGGAACTGCGTCGCAGGAGGTTTTGAAGGTGCTCAAGCAGGTGGCTACGCAGTGCGCTCGATGGCGCAGGCGACTGGCCCAGGGCCAGCTGGTGGCGCTCATCGGTGAATCGGCTGGAGAGTATGCGATCTGGGTGCAGACGCTGGAGAACAAGGACGACAGCAAAAAGGTGAAGCGGCTGCGCGAAGGGTTGGAGTACGTGACAGCTGCACTCAATCGTCTAGAGGGAAAGATGTCCGCTCGGCTGCGCGCGCTGCTCGACCAAAAGAAGCGGGAGCCCGGTCCTGGCGTTGTGCGCTTGATGACGATGCATGCCAGTAAGGGCCTGGAGTTCGACAACGTCTACCTGGTGGACTGTGCTGAGCGGGAAGACGACACCACCCTCACGCAGGCACCGGCAGAAAGGCGCGTGCTTTATGTCGGCATGACCCGAGCGCGGCAGCACCTGCGCATAACCTACGGTGGACCACTTCCGCACTTCTTGATGGAGGCGGGATTCCAAGTCGCCAAATAGCAAAGGCCAGCCACATCAGATGTGGCTGGCCTCGCATTGTTGGATTTCAGTAGCGGAACATTCGCGGCACGTAGCCGTCAAGCATCTCGTTGCTCACGCTTGCCATCGCCGCGGCGGCGTAGGCTTCCTGGCCGGCGCGCTTGGCTCGCCGTAGCTCTTCGGAGACCGGAACATTCAGGTCTCCGAGCACCTCGTCAATCTCCGAAACGCTCAGTCGCTTTAGAAACTCTCTGCTCATCGAGGAGTAGTCCTGCAGCTTCACGTGTAGCGCTCGCAGCATTTCGCCGACCTGATGTGCTGGTGCACCTGCGACAAGCTTGCCGGCCGCCCCAGCGAGATGTTCGATCAGCTCGCTCTCGGCCATGGACAACCAGCGCTTGAGGACTCCAGCAGGAGTTGCTTGTTCGTCCAAGTCGGCGGCAGCTCGCAAGTCCCTGGGCGCGCTCCATCCACACGAAAGCATTGCCATCAGAACCGCGCGGTTCGTGGCCCGTGGCAGAAGAGACAGGTGCTGTACGAGAGCGGCCCGCCAAAGCCGGTCGCGCGAGGCCAGAAGGCCGTCTTTCCTTGCCAGCTCCACCTTCTGACCATGGCATGCCATGTTGGTGCAGACGTCCTCAAGGACGTAGGTGGGGGTGGAAACTGTTCCGCACAGCACGGCGCCGAATTCTTGGCATTCTTCTCGACAGGCCCTGGCCTGCTCCTGACCGAGGCCAAAAGGTCCCTCGGGCACGACGGATCGGAAGTGCTCGTGCTGGCTCACCGGAGCGATCCTGATGATGCGGTGCTTCGCGGCGAGTTGCTCTCGCTGTTGTTCCAAGTGGGTTTCCCATTTTGAGGTGGCGCACTCGGAGTTGACGCACATGCCCGGCTCGATGGATGTACCGAAGAGCTGAGCATGATTCGTGCTGTTGAAGCGGCATTTGCCGCAGTCGTCTTGGTTGAATGCGGCTTTTGACAGTGCTACTGCTTTCGCCTCGATGCCGCGCATCAGGTCCTCTACTCCAGGGAGCGAAGGTAGTGCGAGCAACGCTTTGAGGGCACCTTCCTGCGTCCCTGGGCGTAGAGCGCAAAGGAGGCTGGCGTGACCGCGAGAAATAGTGGCTGCGGCCATGGCGGCCAGCACACCTTCGGATGCGTACATCGCCATGCCAGGCGGCGCATCGGTTGACAGATAGTGGCCCATAAATTCCTTCGAATCGGATAGGGCCACCCATCAGGGTAGGCCCTGAGGAGGATGTTGGATGCTGCAATGGCAGCGAGGTTGAGTGCGCGGAAGTTAGCACGACTGGCCTCTTTGGCCAAGCCAATGCAGTGCTGGCCAGGTCAGAGGCAAATGCTGCCCGAAGCGGGCGGATCTGGGCCCTTGAGTCGTTGACTGCGCATGTAGTCTGGGCGGAGTAGGGAACCCAAATGCATCTTCACGACCCAGCCAGCCCGACCCCGCGCGCAGCGCGGCCAGCCACTACGCATGCAAGCGGCGTACTGTGGGCGCCGCAGGGTGGATGGGCCAGCGCTGCCGGCAGTCTCAAGCGCTTGATGGACCAGCACGGATCTGCTGCCCTCTGCCTCGTGCATCTCGACGCATCCGGGTTGCAACGCGTGCAGGAGCTCGTTGGAAGTGACTCCGGAGAAATGGTTCTAGCGGAACTCGTCTCGCGAGCTGCTCGCGCATCGCAAGCCGGCCCGTGGATAGCGTTGATGGTGGCGCGAGTTGGCCGGCACGAGTTCGTCGCTCTGTTCGGGGCTGACAGCGCGCACCTTGGCGTGGACGACCTGTTGAAGGTCATGGGCCGCCCTATTGACGGCGCAGTGCTGGGGTCGGACGCGCTGCTGACGCTGGGGTGTGCCTTTGCTCCTCCAGGCCAACCGACAGACTTGGTGGCAAACGCAAGGGCAGCTCTGGAAGTCGCCAGGCTGCGCGGACCTGGGTCTGGGTTGGTCTTTGACCCCAGCAGGACCGAGTTGTACTGCCGAACAGAACGCATGGAGGGACTGCTCGCTACGGCCATCAAAACTCGGGTCGGCCTCTCAATCGACTACCAGCCCGTGGTGGCTCGAGCCGATGTGCCGGGCGGGCCTGGCTACACCTTGCACGCGGTTGAGGCATTGGCCCGCTGGCGTTGCGCCGAGTTGGGCAAGGTCTCGCCAGCAGAATTCATTCCAGTTGCTGAGTCGGCTGGGCTGATATCTCCTCTCGGTCGCCAGGTCATGGACGGGGCGTGCAACTTCTTCAAAGTCCTGGAGCGGCTACCAGGCGCACCGGTGCTGCTGTCTGTGAACGTGTCGGCCGCCCAACTCACCCACATGGGCGTCGTCGCAGACTTCGTCGGCATTGTTCGAACTGCTGGCTTGTGGCCGAAGCAGGTGCAGCTGGAGATCACGGAAAGCATAGCGGTCCGCGGTCTAAGGGCGCGGGATCTGCTCTGTGCTTTCAAGGCGGCCGGGTTCCGTATAGCGCTTGACGATTTCGGGACCGGCTACTCATCGCTCGCCTATCTGAACGAGCTCCCGATCGACACCGTGAAGATTGATCGTTCCTTCGTCAGTGAGATCGAGTCGAGCCCATACCACCGCGCGATTGTTGAGTCCACGATCAGGCTGGCAGCTGTGCTTGGCCTGGACACCACGGCCGAGGGAGTGGAGACGGAGTTCCAGGCTGAAGTGCTCACTGAACTCGGCTGCAAGCACCTGCAGGGCTCGCTGTTCTCGATGCCTCTTTCAGAGCCAGCGATGCGGTTGTGGTTGGCAGGTGTTGCTTTGCGTGGCCTCCAGACTGGAAAGGACCCCCATACAGACCGAAACGGGCAGGTTTAGGCCACTGTTTGCCGCAGTCAGCCGTCAACAATAAGTGAACATGTCGATCTTCAATCTCTTCAAACGCGCCTCTGCGCCTGCGACAGCTCAGCACGCACCGCCTGCGGCCATCACGCCGGCTAGGGGGATGTTGGCCACGCCAGGCGCCGTGCAGTACCCACCTCACGATCCTGGTCTGCCGATAGCTCCTGTCGCAGAGTTGATGGAGGCGCAGCAGCCACTTATTCGGCGACTAAAAGTCCATGCCGCGCAAGACGCAAAGCTGTTCCAAACGCGGTTCCTGGAGCCGTTGTCCCGCGTCGCCGGCTATGTCTCCAACCTGCCCGCCGGCCCGGAGGGGATCTACTCTGGGCCAGGGGGCCTCTTCCGCGCCAGCGTGGAGCTGGCGTTCGGCGCGTTCCAGGCCGCGGACGGCCGGATCTTTACCGGTACGCTTGGGGTGGAAGAGCGTCATCGGCTTGAGGTGCGTTGGCGCTACGTCTGCTTTTTGGCCGGGCTACTGTGGCCGCTTGGCCGGACGTTGGAGCAGATCAAGGTGACAACCGCTGCGGGAGAGGCGTGGCCTGTGCGGGCGATGCCAATGGAGCAATGGCTGGCCCAGGTTCATGCCGATCGGGTCTACTGCGCCTGGCCAAGGGCTGGTGTGACGCCGGGTCCCGCGTCGACGAGCGCTGCGCTTGTGCTTGCCATTGCGGGCGACGCGCCATTCCGCTGGATAGAGGAGGGATCGCCCCAGTTGGCCACCGCGCTGCTGTCTATCGTCACAGGGGCTAGGACGGAGCAGAACGGGAATGCGTTTGACGTCGTGGACGGGATGTGGCGCAAGATCTGTGCTGCAGAAATCGCACGACAGCCCCAGAGCTATGGTCGCCTGCAATTTGGTACCCACGTGGGCCCGCACCTCGTGGACGCAATGCGCACCTTGTTGGCGGATGGCAAGTGGACCCTACAGAAGGCGCCGCTGTTCGTAGATGCGAGCGGGGTGTACCTTGAGTGGCCGCGGGCCGGTGAGGACATCCTACTGCTGCTGCAGAAGTCGGCGCCTCAGGTGGCGACGACGCTTGGCGGGCTGCTGCTTCATCTTGAAGATGCAGGCCTGATCCAGGTCTCTGCGGGTATGGGCCCGTTCTCGGAGATTGCCGACGAGGATGGCGAGGTGGTAGCTGCGGTTCGGCTTGCCAAGGCTGATAGCCTCATCGATGGATATTTGCCGAGCGACTTCTCAAAGTCGCGACCAGTGGCGATGTCCGTCGTCCGGCGAGACGATCCGCTGCCCCCTGTAGCCAGCGCGCCAGCGCCGCCCGCGGCGCCCAGAGTGGCGGATGGCCCTCCACCGCTGCAGGCGCCGAAGCCACCGGCGCCCGGTATGAGCATTCTGGAGTCTACGCTTGCAGTGGCAGCCCCGGCCGTCGCCAAAAGCCAGGATGAGGCGGTTGGGACTGCTGGCGATCCGGTGGATGCCAAGGTGGGTGAGGGACACGGCACCGCGAGTAGAGCTGGTGCGGCTACCAGTTCGGCACCCCAGACTGGCAACGTGGCCACGGACAAGCAAGTCAACCAACTCGCTGCGCCCAAGCCGCCAGCCCAGGACTCTGGAAGCGGGGGCGGCGGGGTGCCCGAGGGCGCTGAGGTGCGCCATGCTGAATCCCTTCCGAAGGACGTTCGTGCCGTCCTCAAGCCCTATATAGCCGAGCAGCTGGCCCAACTCGTGGCCCTGTGCAAGGTGTCGCAGGGGCAGACCCGAACTATGACTACCGGTGTCGCGGTGCCCATGGCAATGCTTGCCGAGGTCGTGGCGAGGCCGCCTGACTTCCTGCAGGCCTTGGTCAGTGCTGGCTTTCTCCATGTTGATCCGTCCACACCTGGACGCTTGGTTCAAGACATCGTCATACCGGAAGGCACGGCGAACAAGGCCGTGTGCTTCATCCTCTCGACTATCCTGACGAAGAAAGTAGGCCTCTGATGGCGAAGCCAAAGGAAATCGAGTCGCTGCTGCGGCCAGTGTTCGAGGCCCGCTCTTCCTTGCTGTGGAGTTTCGCATTCGTCTGGTGTGTGCTGGTGGGCGCAGTCTTTCAGCTGGGCTGGTTCGCTGTCGCCGGGCTGTGCCTTGTCACTGGAATGATGGCGCTGCGGCGGGGCGTCGTGGCCAGGACTATGGTGGTGAAGCAACTGGCGCTCATCGGCAGGCCGGTCGAGATCATGCCCGTGCGCAATCTACTGGACGCGATGCCAGCGATCGGGAACAACCTGTGGCTTGGCCGGGGATGGCGGTGGGAGCCGAGCCATACAGCGCTGGCATATGAGGTTAGCAAGCGCGATCTTTCTGAGATCTACCCGGAGCGCTGGATGCTGCGCTTGCTCGGCATCAAGCGGAACCCTGCTGACGAACGAGGCCTGCAGTGGATCCACGGGTTACATCCGGAGGAGAGCGATGTGACCGTGTCCATGGATGCTTTGAAGGGGCACTGCGCCATCATTGCAACGACCGGAGCCATCAAGACCAGGCTGGCGGCGCTATTCATCACCCAGCTGATCGCAAAAGGTGACGTGGTCATCGTCTTTGACCCGAAGGGCGACCATGAGCTGCGCGAGATCTGTCGCTTGGCTGCGGAGTACACGGGCATACCTGACAAGTTCATGATGCTGCACCCGGCTTTCGCGAGCAAGTCCATCAGGCTGGATATGCTCAAAAACTGGGATCGTGTGTCGCAGGTCGCATCGCGGATCTCCATGGTGTTGGGCAGCCAAGAAGGCGATTCGTTCAAGGAGTTCTGCTGGAACGCGGTGCACCGCATCACAAACGGCATCAAGTACGTCGGCCGGCGCGTGAATCTGCTCACGCTGAAGATGGCGATGGAATCCCGTACCTCAGTGGAGCGCCTGGCATACGAGGCGCTGAAGAAGTTCTTCACCGAGGAAGCTCCCCAGTTGCGCGATCGCGTCACTCAGGAACTCAACAAGTTGGCCGGGGAGAGCAAGCGCCCGCCCAAGAAGGGCGCTATCGAGACGGGCTCGCCGGAGCTCACCGCCATGATCATGGTCTTCCTCGCAGATGTGCCGGAGAGTCCGGCGGAGTCAGAGCGCGTCGGAGTCCCCATAAAGCCCGAGGAGGTGTCCGGGCTCGTGAACATCCTTGAGGCCAACAAGGAATGGTTCGGCAAGATGATCGTGTCCATCCTTCCAATGCTGACGAAGCTGACGACAGACGATCTGCGCGGGTTGCTGTCGCCGGACTACGAAGACCTCACCGACGAACGGCCGATCATGGACATGAAGCGCATTGTCGAGGGCAGGCACGTTCTGTACATAGGCACTGACGCCCTGGCCGATCCCTCGGTGGGGAAGGCGCTGAGCGCAATGTGCATGGCCGACCTGGCATCGGTTGCGGCGGAAATCTACAACCACGGGCTTGAAGGGGATGATGGAAGTTCTCCGCGGCGCATCCACCTGGTGGTCGACGAGTGGGGCGATGCAATGTGCGAACCGCTTGTGCAGCAGGCCAACAAAGGCCGCGGGGCTGGGGTCTTCATCTGGGCTTTGGGTCAAACGTTCTCGGACCTGGTGCATGCATTCGACGGCGATACAGCATCCGCCAAGCGCTTCATGGGCAATATGAACAACCTCATCATTGGCGCTATTCAGGACCCGGACACCCAAGAAATGGTCAGCGAGAAGTTCGGCCTGACCAACATCAAGGTCTTTGGCGAGTCCAAGGGCGTGGGGAGCAAGACCGAGGACACCGGCATGGAGTTCTCGGCAAACCATGGGCTGAGCGCGAGTGACAAGGAAGTGCCGCTGATCCCCCCTGAACTGCTGCCCCAGATGCCAGACCTTCAGTATTTCGCGCTGCTCAACCGGTCTTTCAAATTCAAAGGCCGGATTCCGGTCGTGCAACTCCAATAGACGCAATTCCAACCCATGGCAGTTATCCCACTACGCCCAGCAGCAGAACCATCCGACGTCGCCCAACTAGGCGCGCCTCTGACCCTCAAGGGATGCGACCGGATCTACGAGTTCGACGTCGATCGCCATATACCCCTCGATCTCCATGCAATCACCGAGAGCAGCGAAATGAAGAAGGCAATTCGGCTCCACTGGGTGGTGTATCCAAACCTCAAGGCAGCGTCCGAATCGATGGCCCGTACCGCGGGTGCGCAGTGGGGCAGGCAGCTAGGTGTGCCACTCCTGGTGGAAGGGTTCGAGGCCGCCACGCGAGAGGCGGTGCGCGCCGTGGGCGAAGGTGAGGGGCACCGGGCGGTGTTCAGTTCGTACTTGAACGCGCTGGCAGGCACCCTGAGCCAGTTGGCGGTGCATTCGACGATCGGAGAGTCTCCACAGGGAATCCTTGAGTGGGATCCACTGGCCGTGGGATTCGATGACTGGGTTGCCGGCGGAGCGATTACCAGGGTGTGTGTGTATGGCGCTCACACCGTGGATCGGGACATGCTCGCGGGCTTCAAGGTAAAGCTCCTGGCAATGGCCTGTTCTCCCAAGGATCTGGGAATCGCTTTGCGCTCGATGAGGTAGCACGCAATGGATACGAAGTCCCACATCCGCATTTGGCTTGCGCTGTTTCTCATCAGCCTGTTCATCAATCCATTCGTCCGCAGAGGTGACTCGATGGAGAAGTTTGTCGTGAGCGAAATCGAGGCTACCCAAGATGCTTTTGGGCCCAGGGTCGGAGGGTGGATCGTCAGCCAGGCTGATCTGCTCTTCCGTGACTCGCCGGTCAAGTACGCGGCCAATCTGGCGCGCGCAGGCACTGTCACCGGAGACGAGAAGCGGCGCCACGAGAAACAGATGGGCGACGGCGCAAAGGTTCTGATCGGAGTGGCTAACGGGATATTCACGGGCTTCTTGCAGTCGATGTACGTGGTGTGCCTGCGGTTCATGATCATGCTGATCTGGTTCGGAGTGCTGGCCCCCGTGCTGATCGCCGCAGTAGTGGACGGGTTTGGGCAGCGCGCGGTGAAGCGCTATACGTTCGGCTCCATGAGGCCGGCGGCCTTCTCGCTCCTGTCGATGATCATCGTGCCGTTCCTCTTCGCTCCCCTGTTCTACTTGTCCGCGCCCTGGGGCGTGGACCCTTCCATCGTTCCCATTTGGGTGCTTATCGGCTGCGTTCCTCTCGCGCTGCTGATTGCGAACACACAGCCTGTTTTTGGGAAACACTGAACTGCAGCACTTCATGTGGTTGACAGTTGCTTCATGACGGGAATAATTGAATCGTTGCAGGGCGAAGGCTCTGCAACCTTGCAGCTGGAACAAGCCACATTTCGAGCTCAACATTGCCAGGGTGCGACGGCGCCGGGCGCCACGAAAGTGAATACCACCCGGGTCCAATGGACCTGAACGCGGGGTAGGGAGCTGCACTAGATTGCTCCCTTACTTCCTTTTCGGTGAAAACGAAAGCGGTCACCCTCAAGACCACTTCCGTTTTCATCGCTGATGCGACGAACTAGGCTTCGTGCCTTCCCAACAGTGACGCCCTCCGGCGCTCCACCCCCCGACGTTTGACGACGTCATCACCCCTTGCGGTTCAGTACCGCAAGGTGGCTGCACCGCATTTTTTTCTTCCTTGGAGTTAAAAATGAAGTTCTTCGTAGCAGCCATCATTGCCGCAGCATCCTTTGCCACGGTCCTGTCCAACGCAGCTCCTGCAGTTGCAAAGGGCAAATCCGACCTTTCCAACCGCGCTCAAGCGGTCGAGAAGGCGATCGACGAAGCAGCGAAGTAATACTTCGCAGCTTCCAAAAAACATGGGGACCCACTTGGGTCCCCAGTTTTTTTCCAACACATCCCAAGATTGGAGCCTGTCATGGTGAATCCCATGCATGGCAGCAGCGTGATGCACCAAGCCCAGTTCTCCTTCTTCACAGACGAGGACGCCAAGGTGCTGAACGCACGGCTGCAAAGGCGAGGTCAAAATGCCGCCGCGCGACAACTTCGCGTGGTCTCTCCTCGCGTAGTTTGGGTGGATCCGCTGCAAGAGCAGCTGGAACTGCTCGAAAGGCCGCTCTACGAGGGCCCACCACCCGTCGATGTTTCCCCGGCCCTGAGAGATCTTCAGGAAAACCTGGGTGACGCCTATGGCGCCGGAGCGCCAAACATCCACTCGGACGCAGCTGATGCTGATGAGCCACTCCAGGCCGAAGAGGGTCGCGTGAGCGATCAGTTCACGGATCACGGCGTAGCGATCCTGCACGTGGGTTTGCTCGAGCACAGCCTTGCTGTGCTCGCCGGCAGAGGCAATCCGATGGAGAAGGCCGAAACGCTTCGGTGGTTCTTCCTTCCTGACATTCGTTATTGGGTCGAGAACAAGGTGAAACCCGACGAGGAATCGGCAACACCTCGCCCACCTCGGCCAATGCTCAACTCGGTTGCGAAGTACCGGCCGGTACACGCCTCCGAACTTCCGTTCACGTTCCAGCGTTGCTGCGCCTATGCAGGCGTCAGCCACGAATTGGTGCTTGAACGGCTTCGTCACATCCTGCGCAAAGCAGGGCTCGGGCAGTACATGCCCGCTTGAAAATGGAAATCCCCATGCACAACAACCAACTTCCAGTTCGCGAACTGGTGAAACGCAGCCTTGCTGCAGAGTTCAGTCTCGACGTGCCTCCTGAGGCCATGTTCGTAGGTGGACCAGACGATACACCGGACGTTCCGGCCAAGAAGTTCTATGCGTTCGAAAGGGCGCGACTCAAGGACCTCATGGTCTTTTGGGATGCCAAGGAGCCTGCACTGAAGCTCATCGGTGACCCAGCGGCGGGCAAGACATCGCTGATCGAGCAATTCCATGCACGCATGCGCTGGCCGCTCTACCTCATGTCCTGTTCTTCGGACACGCAGCCGTATCACCTCAACGGCCAACTCATGCCCCAATTGGACGGCAGCCTCAAGTGGGTTGATGGCCCGGTGATCAAGGCGGCTCGAATCGGTGCCTCGGTGCTCCTGGACGAGTACAACACGCTTGCGCCGAGTTCAGCGACGTCTTTGAATGCGCTGCTCGAGGGCTATAGCATCACCATCCCAGAAACGGGAGAGGTGATCAAAGCCGCGCCGACGTTCCGGGTGTTCGCGACTGAGAACTCCATTCACAGCCGAGTTGCCGTTGCGGGTCGCAACGTGCAGGACGCAGCGAACGACGAGCGTTGGATGGTGGTCGAGGTTGACTACCTCCGGCCCGAGCTCGAGCTTGCCATCGTGAAGGAAACGCTGATGAAGCGGGGTACTACCGAGGCGGATGCTCAACTCGTAGCCGACATCATCGTCAAGACTGCAATCCAGACGCGGACCCTGTATCGGCAAGAAGATCCCAGCATCGAAAAGCCAATGTCCACGCGCGTTGCGCTACGGTGGGCGCGCCTCCAGTGCGCTTACCAAAGTGTGCGAGCCCAGAATCTTTCGCCGCTGCACTACTCATTGAGTCGTGCCTTTCACACCCCATCACCCGCAATGCGAGCGAAGACCTTCGAAGTTTTCAAGAGCGTGTCCGGGCTAGATCACTGAGATGGTCAAAGTCTTCAATGTGTACGCGCGCCAGACTGCAAACGGCGTGGAACAGTGGGGTCTTGAGACGTCTGGCGCCAAGCGCCAAGCTATCCACGTAAAGGCTGGCACAGTGGTCGATGACCGGCTGATCGCACTCGGTGCGATTGGCCAACATATCGGGTCTTGGGCCAGGTCTGGCTTCAGGTGCTCGGAGGTCGCTTGCTTCTTCGATGAAGCGACGGGTGTCTTCGATGCAACCCATCCAGACTTCAGGGCAGACCCGGCCTACTTGGTCTTCAGCGAGCCCGTCGACGTTGAGCGAGCAGTGGCTGATCTTGAGACGTTGCTTGCGCGGGCCGCTGTGCAAGCCGGTGTGCCCCAGGACTATCTCCGCAAATGGCTCAGCCGCCAGGATCTGCACGCGCAGTACCTGGTGGCGACGGCCGAACATCCAGTGTTCGCGCTGGCAGTAAGCGAACAGGCGATCAACTCGGGTTGGGAGCTGTTCGGCCGCTATCCGGGTCTTCCCGAGCGGCCTCCTTCCGCTGCGCCCCTTGAGTGGGTGCAGTGGCTCTCCGGCAGCTTTGCTGAACCCCAAATCCACGAGGCCCAGAAGGCACTTGGAGGGGGAGTAGCAATGCTGCTAGCTAACCAATCTCCGGTCGCCATCGGCGCGCCGGCTTCACACTACCTGTAGGGTATTCAATGACTCAAAATTCAATCGTGGTGGGAGGCGACAAGCCTCCAATCGCAACTCGCATGGCCAAGCTGGCCATAAAAGGCCTGGCAGCTGGCTTCGCCCGATTCCTTGGCAGCAACGCTGAGCGGCCACAGCATTTCGAAGTTGAGCCTGCTCGGGAGGTCGGTCGTGCAGAGTTCCGCACAGCGAAGCTCGAACCTGGTAACGCGGTGTTTTGGCGTGCCGGCGAGATCGAAACAATGCCCGCCTCGCGGGTGGTTATTGTTCCGCTGGAGGCAGCTAAGAATGTCTCCGTGGGGAGGGTCTGGCTGTACCTGTATCCAGAGAAGCAGATCATTCGCCGTGTCTTTCGCGTGGAAGATCCGCAGGTGCGCGCGATTCTTCGCATGCGCAAGAGCAGCTACTACATGACGGACGTCAAATGGGATCCCGCGGACGACGATCACGCCATCGAGCGAATTCGTCACCAGGCCGCAGATGACGTCGTGCGCCTGGTTTCCGCTGCGTCCAACGAACGCGATACCAAGGACTCCAGGGGGAGCGTGTCGCGTACACGCAAGGTCACGCCTGCAATCTCGATCGCTCCACCGGCCCCGGCCGAAAGGGAGGTGGTCAAGGCCGCTGTGGCGGAAGCTCTGCCTCCGAAGGCGCCTGAGCCTGAGCCGCAAGCACCGGTTCCGCATCGCGTCCCTGCGACTCCAGTGCCTGCGCCGGTGCCAACTCATCCAGTTGCTGGTGAAGCGCGGGAGGGTGTGATTGTCGAGATGGGCAAGACACCTCGTCAGGGCAATGGTGGCACCTACGAAGCGTTCTGCGTGAAGCTTGAGGTGAACGGTGTTCATATTCCCTACTACGGTGTGGAACTCGAGCGTGAAGTGTTCGAGCGCCAAGCAAAGCCCGGCGATCGCGTCAGGATCACTCTGATGGACCGAATGGCCATAGGGCAGGGAAGAACAAAGAACCTGTTCAAGGTGGAGATGCTGCGTAAGGGCGCAAAGGGCGTTCAATGATCACCATCACCGCTAGCGGCTTTTGTCCTCGGCAGCCGGACCTCCGGCCGATCAGGGAAAACCTTTTCAAGTGCGAGTTCGACATCTGTTCGAGGCGGAACACCAAGGTCGACGGCGCGTGGACGTCAGTCGTCGAGTCGGTGACATTTGTTGCCTGGAATGACGAAGCGCGCAGACTCGCAGAGCATCTGACTGCAGGCAGCGAGATCACGGCCGTGGGGTCTCAAGAGACCTCGACCTGGGAGAAGGATGGTGTTCAGAAGACGCGAGTCCTCTACAAGCTGCTTTCCTACGATCTCAAGCGTTCGGGTAACTCCGGCGGCAAAGTGGGTCGTAACGAAGGCTCCCATGCGGGCGACTCCGACAGCCGCCGGCGCGAGCCTTTGAGGCAGGCCGCTTCGGAAGGTGTTGGCGGTCGCAGGACCGAGCCGGTACCGCAGCGTGCTCAAGCTCAACGCGAGAGCGCGAGCAGGCCCGCGCAAGATGCGGTGCCGAAAGTGGTCTACTAGACCCGTCAAGTGAACGCCCCTGGTCTGCGAAAGCAGCAGGGGCGTTTTTCATTGGGGACGCAGATGCTTGCGCTGAGCGCCCTGGCCTGCTCAAATGCCCTATCTCGCTCGCAAGCGGATCGGTGCCTCTGCGGTACCACCAACTTCATCGGCCGTGCGATCTGCACGGTCGTCTTCTATCCTTCGGGTACTTCCCGAGGGGAGGTGCCCGCCCATTTTGGGACCTCTTATGGAAACAATCATTTCGGCTTCGCAGGAGACCATCCTGGCCTGCGTGAAGGCCTCAGTCGGCGGTATTGACCGCAGGAGTGCGGACCCAGTGTCGGGCCTCTTCCTCATCGAAAAGCGTGGCGCCCTGGTGTCCATTACTGCCAGCAACACAGAGAGTCAGACCACCAGTACAGCCACCCTTGGCCCGCCGCGGGGCCACACCTCCCTTGCAATCGACGCAAGGAAGCTGGTGGAAATCATCCGCTCGGTTCCTGCTGACCAAGTCGTGACGGTCAAGTCGCATAGCGGCAAAGCCGTCATTCGCGCCGGGCGCAGCGAGTTCAAGCTGCAGACGCGCCCGGGAGAGGACTTTCAACTGTTCGTCCCTGACCCATACCTCGGCACCCTCACTATGCCCCAGCGCCTGCTCGCCGAGCAGCTGGAGCAAGTCACCTACGCAATGGCCGGCGCTGTCGATCATCGGCCGTACCTGCAGGGGGCTTTCATCCGCAGCGAGAAGCTTGGCATGTGTATGGTTGCATGCGACTCCCATCGGATGGCGTTCGCCGACCGGTTGGAGGTGCTCGTTACGGGTGCGCCTGGTGCCTTCGTATTGCCTCGCAAAGTTGCCCTTGAGCTTAAGCGGTTGCTCACCGTGTCGGATGATCCTGTGCTCATCTCTGTCGGTAGGCGCCAGGTAGAGTTCAAGTTCGCTGACGTGGTCATCATCAGCAAGCTCATAGACGGCTCACCCCCGGACTACCGGGCGGTGATACCCAAGGCGGTTGACGTCGAGGTGGTCGTGGAGCGGCGCGTGCTGGCTGATTCGCTGGCTCGAATGGCCGTGATGGCGGGAAGCAGCCCCCTGGGCGTCAACATGGCTTTGCAGAGCGGCGTGCTCGCTCTGGACCTTGCATCCGACAACGGTGAAGCACATGAGCAGGTCGACGTTGAGTACGCCGGTGCCGACGAGCAGTTCGCCTTCAACGTGCATTACCTGACGGCAACCATGGCGGCGATCCCTGCCGACCAGGTCGAGCTGGGCTTCAGCACGAAAGGTGGACCGCTGCTGGTGCGTAGCGTGGACAAGACCGGCCCGGTGCACCTGGTGATGCCTACGCGAGTTAGCAGCACCGCAGACAGTTGACAGGCGGGCACGCAGGCATATAGTCCAGTCGTCCAGAGGTACCTAGCCTCCAGTCAAGTAGCTGCGCTTTATTGCAGCCCCTTCAAAGCCGTTCAGTTCTTGCCCCTCGGGTGCATGAGCTGGACGGCTTTTCCATTTCTCTTCCGCTCCGTCCCTGTGCCGGTGCGCGCATCCCCATTGCTCCCAGACCTGGGCAGCACATCACGAGCTTTTCGGACCCTAGGGGCCAGCCTTTGCTTGCTCCCTCGGAGTTGGCAAAGGCGGGCGTCTGCCCGCTTTTACACAACTCAGGAGAGTCCTCATCATGAAAGTCGAAACGAATTTCGCGCCTGAACTGCAGGCGCTCAGTCAATCGCTGCTGCTGGAAAAGTACGCCCAGCAGGGGGAGTCCAGCGTAGCCGCAATCCAGGCACGGGTGGCCAAAGCGCTCGCAAGCGATGAACATCAGGAACGCAGGTTCCAGGAAACAATGCGGCTCGGGTTCGTCCCCGCCGGCCGAATCAACCGTGGTGCCGGTGCAGATCTCGCGGTGACGCTGCTGAACTGCTTCGTGCAGCCGGTCGCAGACACGATCTCAGGCCATATCGATGGTCAGCCAGGCATTTTCGAGGCATTGCGCGAGGCGGCAGAGACCATGCGCAGGGGTGGTGGCGTGGGCTATGACTTCAGTGGCATCCGTCCCGCCGGCGCGCGGGTTTTTGGCACCGCCTCCGATGCCTCGGGGCCCCTCAGCTACATGAGGGTCTTCGACAAGATGTGCGAGACCGTCAACAGTGCAGGCAATCGCCGCGGTGCCCAGATGGGCGTGCTACGCATTGATCACCCGGATATCGAGCGGTTCGTGGATGCGAAGAAGCTCCCTGACCTTGCGGCTCTTGGCCTCGACGAGAGGAGCTCGGAGCTAGTCCTGGGGCTGCTTCGCGACCAACCAGCCTTTGCGTGGGCGTTCAGGGGTGCCTTCGCGACCTTGAGCAACTTCAATCTCTCGGTTGCGGTCACCGATGAGTTCATGCGGGCCGTGGAGAGCGATGACGACTTTGACCTGGTTCACTCGGCACCGCCGAGTCACGAATGCGCCACTAAAGTGCTCGCCGATGGCCGCACGGTCTACGTGTACCGGACAGTGAAGGCCAAGGTGCTCTGGGAACAGATCATGACCAATACCTACGATGGCGCAGAGCCTGGTGTGGTGTTCATCGATCGCATCAACTGGGACAACAACCTTCGGGCCGTGGAAACGATCAGTGCCGTCAACCCCTGTGGTGAGCAAGGGTTGCCTGCCTACGGTTGCTGCGACCTTGGGTCGATGCACCTGTCGCGCTTCGTGCGCGAGCCGTTCACCGGTGAGGCCGCCTTTGATTACCCGGGCTTTCGTCGGGCCGTGGCCGGAGCTGTGGAGATGCTGGATCGTGTGCTTGACGTCTCGAGGTGGCCATTGCCGGAACAGCAGAGCCAAGCGCGGTCCAAACGACGTATCGGGGTGGGCTATTTCGCCATGGGAGACGCCCTGGCGATGCTGGGGCTGCGCTATGGGAGCGAGGCGTCGGTTGCCTTCGTAGACCGCGTTGGCCGCGAGATGCGTGATGCTGCCTACGAGGCCTCGGTGGAGCTGGCGCGCAAGTTCGGTGCATTCCCTCTGTTTGCAGCTGAAGAGTTTCTGGCCGAAGGCACCTTCGCAAGCCGCCTACCGGCACGCATGAAGGACATGATTCGGGAACACGGCATCCGCAATAGCCATCTCCTGAGCCTTGCTCCTACGGGAACGATCGCGCTGACGTTCGGCGACAACGCGTCCAGCGGCATTGAGCCGATCTACGCATTGAGCCAGGTCCGCAGTGTTCGCCAGAAGGATGGCTCGCGAGTGGAAAGCACAGTGTTCAACGCTGCCTATCGTGCGGCGCAGAACGCGCTGGGCCCAAAGGTTGACCCCACTGCGTTTCCAACGGTGGCCGATCTGACCGTCGACGATCACTTAGCAGTTATTGCGGCAGCTGCTCCGTTGATCGATGCCGGGATCAGTAAGACGGTCAACGTGCCAGCGAACTACCCGTTCGCCGACTTCGCCGGCGTCTACCTGCGGGCCTGGAAGGCTGGGCTCAAGGGCATCACTACCTACCGGGAGAACAACGTTCTGCTGGGATCGGTCATCGCAGCTGGTAGTCTGCCTGCGGCTGCGCCACCGGTGACTCAGTCAATGGTTCCCCAGGAGAGCGGCGCTTACTCGGCGATGGAACGCCGGTGCCCTTCGTGCAATGCGATGACATTGGTCAAGAAAGCCGGGTGCGACGGATGCGATTGCGGGTACTCGGCCTGCGATGTGAGTTGAGCAACAGCTTCTTCTCTTGCCCCCCATTACCGGGGGCTTTTTTTTTGCCCGCATCCGCTTGCCACAAGACAGCGGATCAATAGAATGGGCCCACGAATGCGCTTGCCGCATCCCCGGTGCACACCTGTGCACTACCAACAACCCCGAAGGGCATCACTGCCCTTTGGCGGTGGTGCCCTTTTTGACTTCCAAGAAGGCACCTCAATGAACTCCCAAGTCAAGCAAGTCGACGCAGCCAATCTGGTGTGCGTTGCACTGGATATCCACCTCTGGGGTGGTCGCCAGGCGCTCAAGCGCGAACATCTGCAGCAGTACGACAGCCAGATGGCTAACCTGCCCCCCTCAGCGTTGGCGTCGATGGGCAGCATCAAGATCTGCGATCCCGAAGAGGTTCGCAAATTCGCACGGATCAAGAACGAAGCCATTCGGCTGCTCGAAGACAACGGCCTGCCCCTCGTAGGTGCGATGGCCATTCCGAAGGACCGACTGGATGCGGTGACGCTCGAACTGGGCAAGTTGAAGGCAAAGTTTGACCACTGCGCCAATGACCTGTTCATGCGCTTTGACAACGAGATCACCGCATGGCGCAGAAAGTGGCAGCTCGAGAATCCTGGCAATGCGACGCTTTTGAAGCGCGTGCCGGATGCAAAGCAGGTGTATGGGAAGCTCAGCTTCGCTTTCCACCTGTACGCCGTGACAGCTCCTGTCGCCGGTGACGAAAGTCACCATGCGAACGGTGGCTACCACGGGCAGCTGCGCGGGCTCAAGGGCGAGCTGTTCAAAGCGGCAGCGGCCGAAGCGCACGATCTGCTCACAAAGTACCTGGTTACCACTGACCCGAACGGTGCCACTTCGAACAAGGATGTGATAACGCAGAAGACTCTGCGGCCACTCAAGCGGGTAGTAGCCAAGCTGCGCAGCTTTAGCTTCGTGGATCCTTCCGCTGGGCCTCTGGCCGATGTGATCGAATGGTCGCTCGACCAGCTGCCGGCAGAGGGAAAGATCGACGGCAAGGGGCTAGTGAGCATCTGGTCCCTGGCCCGCCTCTTGGCGAATCCTGATGAGGCGGCCAGGATCGCGCAGGTCTCGCTCGCAAACGGTGCAGAAGCCGCTTGGGTTGCAGGAACAGGCGCAGGCGCTGTGGCGGTTGATCTGGTTGGTGTGGTAGCAGCCCCAGCCACAGTCGCGTTGGAATTCGACGATTCCACAGGCACGAGCCCTCCAGCAGTGCAAGGAGGCGACCTGAACTTCGGCCTCGCGCTCGAAGGCAGCATTTCCATCGCCGCTGCTGCCGCAGCAGCGCCAGCTAACATGAGCTCGTGGCTCTGAGGTACAGCATGAGCAGTACCGTCAATCACGCTCTGATCGAAAGTCTTGCTTTGACGGCACAGGGGCGAAAGCCTCTGTTTTGCTGGGAGCAAGTTCCCTTCGGTGTACACCCAGCAGCAGAGGGCCTTGCAGAAGGCCGCCTGGTGCTACCCGCCCTGGCCGGCACCGAGCAGCAGCATGAGCTGCTCTCACGCACCGGGTTTGCCTTGGTGATGGCCAGTCTTGAGTCGGGCATGGATCCCACCGCCTGGCCCTCGAATCGCGAGGCTCGCATGGCAGCCGCGGCAATGGAAATCGGCGCCGCCGCTAGTCGGCGAGTTCAGGAGCTTTTCTTTCACGAACCCCACGTCGTGACGTTCCTGCAGGAGCTGGAAACGCGCCTGCAAATCCTGCGCGAGACAGGCGACCCGCTCCGGGGCGCCGAGGGCGTGGCCAGTCTCTTCTTCGCGGCTTCCGCACGGTCTGCATTGACCAACGCTGGAAGAGTTGAGGGGGAGTTGCTGAGCGTGCTCAACGCGATACTGGATGGATTTGCATGCGATGCAGAGCTTGCCGAACTGGCAGAGCACGTCAGTACGGAAATCCCGCATTGCAGCTGTTGGGCTGACTATGCGCGACTCGCCAGTAGCCTCTGGCCTGATGCGGCCGAGGAAGCTCCCACTAAAAAGGAGGCGAGCAACCAGAGCCAGCCTCGCGGCTCATGCGCTGGGCAGATATCCCCCGCTTCAGAACAGCGTGCACAGGATGGCGCTGAGGGCGAGCAAGAGCTTGCAAGCAAGGGCGCAGCGGGAACCGCAACAGGCGGTCAGCCAGGTGAAGGTAGCAGCGCTGCCGACGACGCGAAGTCTGACGCAAGCGAACCGGCAAAGGACGAATTGCACGAGGTTGGAGAGGACCTGGCGAACCAGGCTGATCACGGTAGTGCCATGGGGGCAGCCGACGAGATCACCGGCGAGGGTGAGGCTGCTCAGATCGATAGCAGCCGCGCCCCTGACGTCGAAGAGGTCCCGAGCCATTCTGAGTCGGCCAATTCGGTTGGTAGCGACGAGATCATTGCAGCGGTTCCTGTAGAGGACGAAGGTCCTGCGGGTGATCCCACGCTGCTAACCCTGGCTATCTCGGGCCTTGCCGGTGGCAGCGGCTTCGCCGGCGAAGCCGCTGGTCAGCAAGATCTGGTGTATGCAACCGATGGCCGGCTCATTGCTTCGCTGATGCGGGTGTTTCAGGAGCAGCGCCGGGCTCCAGTGGCCTTGGCGGCAGCTGGTGCGCGGGTGGCGACACCGCATTTCTGGCGCCTTCGTGCGCTGGGTGATGTGCGAGTGTTCCAGACGCCATCGCTTGTGTCGGGGGTGGATGTTGGTGTTCAGATCCTTCTCGATCGCTCCGGGTCGATGCGACACATTCTCCAAGAAGCGAGTCGGATCTCGCTTGCTTTGGGCGATGCGCTCAGACGCGTCACCGGCATCAGGTCGGCTCTAGCAGCCTTCCCTGGTACGTGCAGCGTGGTGCAGCCGCTTTTGGACTTTGGAGGTCAACTCAGTGCCGCCAGATCGGCGTTGCGCGGGCTGAAAGCAGACGGGGGTACCCCACTTGGTGGAGCCATGCAGGATCTACTCCCAGGGCTTGATGCCTTGGCCACCCGGCAGAAGTTTCTGATTGTGATCGGTGACGGAAGGCCGGACGACCATGCGCTCACGCAATCGATGCTCGTGAAGTACCGGGAGCGTGGCATTGAGGTGCTTGGTATCGGCATTGGTGAAGAGAGCCGCGACCTCAAGCTCTACATACCGCGGTGCGCGATCGTTGACGACGTGCGCGGCTTGCCCCCGGCAATCGAGGACTTGTTCAAGGCGCATGTCCTAAAAAAGGCTGCATAGCACCTCCGCTATGCAATCTTCCGTCCTCTTTAGAGGGCGGTTTTTAGAGTGAGTTCTGAGGCATTGAACCCCTTCTAAAAACCGTAACCGCACCCGCGTGACTCCGGGCGCCAGATCGTGCAGACTCTTGGGATCAAAGCGACATTCGCTTGGACGCTGAGCTTTCTCAGCCATTCATTGACCTCAGGGGGTGTCATCCCCAAGGGGTGATGCTCCTTGAATTTTTTAGGAGCATTTCATGCTTGCAACCGATCGCGTGAAGGGTCGTTGGCGCGACCTGTTTATCGCCAGCGGGGTTGATGAGGCCGTGCTGAACGGCAAGCATCACCCTTGTCCAATTTGCGGAGGTACGGACCGGTTCCGGTTTCCCGACAAGGGCACCAGGTTATGGGTCTGTACATCGTGCACTGACAGCAAATACTCCAGCGGGCTGCAGTTTTTGCACCTCTTTCTTCGGCATAGCTCGCTGAAGCAAACTGCGGCGTGGATCCACGACTACTACGATGGAAATCCAGTGGCCGAGGCTGCGATGGCAGTCAACCGCGCAGAGACTCCTGCCGAGATAGCAGCGCGGAACGAGAGGCGCCTCTGGGTGATGAACAAGGTGCTCTCCCAAACGGTGGACGTCAAAAGCGGCGACCCTGTAGACCTCTATCTGCGAAGCCGGGTGAAGGGCTTGCAGGCAATCCCCTCGGGGATCCGCATCCATCCTGGCCTGGAGTATTGGGAGCGGCCCACAGGGTTCTGGCAAGCCTACGCTGGTCGGGGTGTTCCCGGCCATGGTTCTAGCCGGTCGTGATGAGAACGACAGGCTGGTGCAGATTCACAAAACCTATCTCACGCCCGAAGGCGCGAAGGCGCCGGTCAGCAATCCGAAGAAGACCGATGTGGGGGTAGGTTGCAATTCCTATGCGTTCCGACTTCAGGACGTCGAAGGGGACACCCTTGGCGTCGGCGAAGGCGCTGAGAACTCGTTACGCGGAGGGCTGCTCTTCAACGTGCCTGCCTGGCCGTGTCATTGCGCAAGCGTACTGGCCAACTTCACGATCCCGGCGAGGCTGAAGTCAAGGATCCGCAAGCTGTACGTATTCACGGACAACGACCCCAAGGTCCGACCCGACGGCAGCCCATGGAATCCTGGCGCTGAGGCTGGCGCAACCCTAGCTGCTCGAATGCGCGCCGAGAAAATCAAGGTCATGGTCATTCGTCCCGCAAAGGGCGATACGGACATGACAGACCTGGCATAGAGAGGCCCGTCCCGATCGGGACGGGCCTTTCTTCATTGCGGCCAGGTGAAGGTGTGTGACATCCGCATGGTGCCTACGATGGGTCCCAGCGAGAAGATGCCCTCGCGCTTGAGGGTAGCGCTGCTAACTGCGTTGTTGTTCAAGAGCGGCAAGAGAAGATCGCGCGGCTCCTCGCCGGCGTAGTCCTTGAAGACGCCCATCCGGCCGTGGGAGTTCACGCACAGAACGGTTGTGAGCTCGCCATCCCTGTCGAGGACATAGGCGCGATCCTGGACAACCAATGGACTGTCACTCTCTGCATAGACCACAACGTCCGTTCGGCGGATGTTGTCGTGGGGCAAGAGCCCGCCGGACATCCATTTGAGAGATCCAATGGACTGGGGAAGGGTGCCGCCGATTCCATCAGGGGGGCACCAGATGATGTCTTCGCCGCCGGTCGCACCGCGCACCTTCTGGGCCTTGGGGTTAGGTGGTGCGGTCTCGGACGCGTCTAGAAAATATCCTGGCTCGACTTGGTACTTGGCACAGATGGCCGCCAGGACGGTCCAGGTCGGAAGAGAGTTACCAGAAAGCAGGTGGTCTGCTCGCGAGACGTCCACTTCAATATCCAACGCCAAAGCGCGACACATGTCAATCGCCCGGACGGGGTAGTTCAAACTGCGAAGCAGTCCCCGGAGACGGTCGGAGAAGCGCTTCGCTAGTAGAGTCTCATTCATGATCTGTTCTCAGAACGCAACATTCCTGGGGCAAAAAGTTATCCAGAGCGCCCTTCAAGTTGTGGTTTCCAGCACTTGACAATTGGGGGCTAAGTTGAGGTTATTCTTACATGTCGATACACTGCAGCAAAGCCAATTCGGCGATCCCGTTTCAGTAGTTGCGCAATAGTTCACAAAACCGGTCCGCTGCTTCATCCCATGAATCCAACATCCCTTGACCGCCCGATTCGGGAGGAGAACGTAGCTGCTCTTCTACGCCGGTGGCGCCTTGTTTGCCGAGATGAAAAGTTCCGTTTCGACGTCAACCTGGACTTCGATACGACTGCGGTTCTGAGAGCGATGACCGAGGAAGAGGTCAGGCTCGCGGCAAGCACGTTGGTGCCGTTGTTCGGCTTGAGTGTAGATGACTACGGGCTCAAGAACATCCTGGAAGAGCGCAATGGTCGGGAGCTGAGCCAAGTGGAATTGAAGCGGGCGGATGAGACGTTCATGGAGAACGAGGACTTCCTCCTCAATCGCTGGTCGGCGTCTAGGCTCAGCGACAACCGATCACGCATTCGCTACGCGCTGTCTCCGGGGACCGCAATGTTCCTGACGCGAGCGACCATCGGGGATCTGCGCAAGATCGCAGGCAACGGGCATTCATTGTGCAGTCTGCAAGTTCGTCCCCAGTACCTCTGGCAGGCGGGCAAAGCAAAGCACCTTGGGGATGCTCAGCGCGATAGCATGGCATTCAGCGCCAACAAGAAAAACTCAATCTGAGGGCATAGTTGTGGGTGAACTACCGGGACCAGGGAAGGCCAAGGCGTCTGGGAAAAAGACGCTGCGTGATGCGCTGATCGAGACGCGAGATACGCTCGAACAGTTCGAGAACCTTGTGATGATGGGCGCGCGGCCGGTCACGATCAAAACGCTGATGTCTTTGGACTACTCCGACAAAGAGATCCGCAACCAGGTGCGACAGGTTTCTGACCGCCTGGGCGTGCAGAGGGTTCATCAAAAAGGCAAGGTGGTTGCCCCCACCAGCCCTGATTTTCTGAAGAAGCTGATCGACCGCTACCATGCGACCGTCCTGATTGGCATAGCAAAACGTCTCGACCTCATGCAAACGGTGGTGGACGAAACGTACGTAGGGGCGCTGGTGGACATCTACCAAACCTACGTCTCAACTTTCAGGACAAACGTCGACGACGCGAGGCTAAGTTTTGAACTGGCGATCGTCATCCTTGCTGGCTGGCAGGCCGGCGATGTGGGTACAGCACCCTGTGGCAACTGCGGATCGCATTTCGTTGTTCGCGCCCATGATCTAGGGTCTAAGGCAGACTGCCCGGTCTGCAAAATGCATTGCCATCCCAAGCTCGATCTGCAAGAGCTCTGCAGTTCTGGAGAAGAATCACTCCCGAACCATGTCTTCGGCATTCCTTATTCCGCTCGCTTCGGCTCCTAGTTTTTCGCACTTCTGAAGAGCGCGAGGTGTGCAAGACACCTCGATTGGCGGCTGCACCGGCCGTCGCTCTTCGTGCTTCGATCAACTGGCAGGGGCGCTCTGCAGCTTGCAGTCCGCACGCACCGCTGAGCCCTCTCGCTGCCCGAGGGAGCCTAGCTGCAACAGCACATCAGCGGGGGCCCTGGCCGCTCTGCACGGCCTTCACACCGGTGAACTCTCCTTCGTTGCTGCCTCGGCCGTGCGCCGAGTTTCAGGACTACCTGCAGGCCCGCGCCATTCGGCCTTGCCGTAAGTTCTAGGGCGAACAGCCCGAATGGGGGCAGATATACCCCCCGAGCGAACCCTCGCCTCGGTAGATTCACCGGCATGAGTTCGCAGTCCACCTCTTACAACGAACGTTGCCTTGAAAGTGTCATGGCCGCGCTGCATCCCATCCGCGCGCAGCTCGATGACCAGTCCATCAATGAGATCCAGATCAACGGGCCGAGCGACGTGTTCGCTCGGGTCGGCGGAATTGACAAGCGTGTGAATGTGATTCTCTCGGCTGCGAACATCGCGACCGCGATCAGCGTTGTTGCCTCTATGAACAACAAGGAGGTGGGCAATACCAAGGAACAGTACGTGCTATCTGCGCGACTGCCTGGCATGCGCATTGAGGCCCTCTTGCCGCCGGTAGCTATCAACGGGCCAAGCATGTGTATTCGACGCCACGCTTCGCGAGTTGTGACGCTTGAGGAATACGTGCAAGGGGAAGTGATTACTCAACTCCAAGCGAACCTGCTTAAGAAGATAGTGGAGTCGAACCAGAATTTTCTGGTGATCGGAGGAACGTATAGCGGCAAGACAACGTTGGTTAATGCACTGATGAAGTTGATTCCTGATGATCAGCGGCTATTCATTATTGAGCAGGTGCATGAGCTTCGAGTTGAGGCTTCCAATCACGTGATATTGGAGTGCGATCCGGAGCAAGGCGTTACTGCACAGCGGGCTGTAATGGCAGGCATGAGATACAGCCCGCACAGGATCATCTTGGGTGAACTGCGCGGTAGTGAGGCCATCGATTTCCTGAATGCTTGCAATACCGGTCATCCAGGCTCGTGTACGACCATTCACGCAGACTCTGCCCGCGACGGCCTGTCGCGCTTGGAGGACTTAATTCTGCAGGCTGATCGGCTGCCACACGAGGCTATCCAAAGTCGAATCGCCAATTCAATCCAGTGGCTTGTGCATATAAGCATGGTCAAAGGAAAACGCAAAGTAGGGCAGATCGTCCGAGTTAAGGGGTTTGACCGAAATGAAAAGAAGTATGTGTTCGAAGACTTTTCTCAAGGAGTGGAAGATGAAGGTGAAATTTAACGTTGGCTCGTTCGCTAAATTTGCAGCAACGGCGGCCGTAGTGGTATCCCAAGCCGCGCATGCGGCTGCGGAGAATGAGATCAACAGCGAACTGCTGGGCAAGTTCGGCTGCTCGATCTATAACTTTCTTACCGGCCCTCTCGCTATCTGGGCGTTTATCCTCGTGGTGGTCGGAACATTGCTGGTCGGGATGATCGCCAAAATCGACTTTTCCAAAATCATCGTGGTCGTAGTGTTGTTCGCGCTGATTCAGGGGATCGGCACATGGGCAATGGGCGTGGACAGCATTGCCTCGAAATTGGGCACTACTAACTGCCTGACGGCGTCCTGATATGGAAGGCCGGCGCGGAAGCCGATTTCATCCGTCGCTGAATCGCCCAAAGCTTTTTCTGGGTGTCCCGCTCAACGCATTCATGCTGATTGTGTTGGGCGGCAGTTTCGCGTTTGTCGCCCGCATCTATTGGATAGTGCCCGGAGCATTTTTGCTTTGGCTTATTGCGAAATGGTTAACGAAGCGGGACCCAGCGTGGATGGACATCCTGGAACACTATCTGAAGGAAGAACACGTTTACGACAGTGTTCCTCGCGCCAAAGACTACAAACGCAGGCCAGAAGGTTGGGGCAGGGGACTGCCTTGGTGACCAGGGATAATATTTATGGTTAATTTGTCAGACCTTCTCCATCAGCCGCGACGAAGTGCGAGCAGCCTCTCCGAGCTGGCGCCGTGGTTCGGGATGCTGCCTGCAGAGAACATTGTGCTGTGCAACGACGGAAGCCTTTTGGCTGGATTTGAGTTCGAGGGTCAGAGTCTCGAAGGTGTGCAAGACGAGCAGTTGAACGGCCAAATCGATTTGCTTCAGCGCGCCCTCCGGGGTATGTCGGATCGCGTGACGCTGTGGTCTGTGCTTGAGCGCAGGTACATGACAGAGTATGAGGTCGCTGACTACATCTCGGCTGTGCCACGCCGCATTGATGAGGAGTGGGGTGCCAAGGTCTGTAAAACGCCGCACGCGCGTCTGACACATTTAGTTTTCCTGGGCTTCAGGATGGGCGCGCAAACCGATGCGTTTTTCGAGTCAGTGAAACACGAGTTGGAGCAGCCCGGCGGCAACATCGTGAAGGCTCTCTATCGGACTATCAAACGCCAGGTATCAACGGTAGGGACTGTTGCGTCGGTGCGCGGCCATTTGCTTGAGATGGCATCAGAGTTTGAGAAGATCGTCTCCAGCTTTGAATCCATCGCGGGTCCTCATTTAGGGTTTCATCGTCTTGAGGGTGAGAGTTTCCTGGGAGCCCTCTATTCGCGGATCAACCTTGCCTCGCCACCTGGCCCACTTCAGGTTCCGGATCGACTGTCGTACCTCGCTCAGGCGCTGGCCACCGATACCTTGGTGCGCCAAGGCGATCTTTTCGAATTCAGGGGACCGGCAAGGAATCGTTTCGTTGCGGGCCTATCCACTGTTGGAATGCCGGCTGAAAACTACAGTACGCACATTGATGACCTCCTAAGCCTCGGCTGCGAGTTCGCAGTGTGTCAAATGTTCCAGTTTCTGGATATTGAGACTGCTCAGTCTACCATCCAGAAGTCGGAAATGCATTATCGGATGGAGGTGAAAAGTCTCCCTACCCGCGTGGCGGAGAAGCTTCTCGGAAAAGAACTCGACAAGGTTAATACCGGTAACCTGCGTTTGGCGGAGGATGCCCAAGAGGCGCTTGCCGACCTCACCTCTACAGACATCGCATATGGGTACTATGCGATGACTATCCTTGCCTACGGTGACACGGCGATCGAAGCGAACCACTCCGCTGATTTAATCTCAGCGTCCTTTCGCGCTAATAGCTATTCCGTAACCCGTGAGGTTAACGGGCTAATGCCGGCATTCCTCACTACCCTACCTGGAAACACAAAAACAGCGCTGCGGAAATACCTTGCATCTTCTGCAAATGTCGCAGATTTAGTTCCGTTGAGAGGTATCCGTTTCGGAGAGCCTCACCACCGGCTCTTCTCTGATTTGCTGGGTCGGGAAGTACCTTCGTTAATCCAATTTATGACCGCGTATGGGGTGCCTTACCACTTCAATCCACATGAAATGGACCTGGGGCATACTGCGATCATCGGCGGGTCCGGTGCCGGTAAAACAACGCTTATGCATCTGTTCGTCTCGATGTTTCAGAAGTATTTCCCCGCCAATACCTTTCTGTTTGATAAAGACTATTCGATGATGCTGATCACCAAGTTACTTGGTGGCCAACATATCGACATCGCGCCGCAAGAGGGCAAGCGTGTAGGTATGAATCCTGTCCGCAGGATGCTTCAAAATGGCGACGAACTGGCATTGCGTAGATGGCTTGAAGTTCTCATTACCGCCGGATCTCCCGATCAGCCGTTGTCTGGACAAGAGAACGAGGAACTGTTTGCGTGCATCGCTAGGGTCAAGACCCTGGGGAAAGCGCATTGGCGGTTGGGGTCGATCTACACGGTAGTTAAGGGGTCCAACAAAGGACTTGCGATGCGGCTCGCCCCTTACGTAGATCGTAGTGACGATGCCGATGACGTCAGCCAACGTGGTGCCTTCTCCAGCTTCTTTGATAACGACGAAGATGCCTTTGAGTTGTCGTCAATTGTCGGTGTCGAAACCGGGAAATTGCTGGAATTGCCCCAGGTGGCGAGCCCGTTTATGGACTATGCGTTCTACTGTATTGAGCAGCGACTCGACGGTTCAACGCCGACAATGATCTATGTCGAGGAGGCCTGGTACATGCTGAGTAACCCGGTGTTCGCGGCCAAGATGGATGATTGGCTGCGTACCTTCCGGAAAAAGAAGGCCTTTCTGGTTTTTGCAACACAAGCTCTCGATGAGATTTCGCAAATGAAATCAGTCGGCGCCTTTATCTCAAACGTCCCGACGCGAATATTTCTCCCGTCAATCAATAAGAGCGTTGCAGCGAATGCGCATCTTTACAGGTCGATTTTTGACCTGAACGACGTGCAACTGAAGATGCTGAATGAGGCCATCCCAAAGCGGGACTATCTCATAGTGAAGTCGTCTGAGACGAAGTTGGTTTCGGCGGATATGCCAAAGATCATCATAAAAATCAATGAAGCAACCTCCAGATCGGAGGCGCGAGACATGGCGAATCGCATGTCACAGGACGGCGGGACGTATTGGGCAGAGGAATTTATCAAGGAGGTACTACATGCGTAAAAACATCGTGGCCGTCGCGTTTGCGATGGCGCTGGCCGTTGGTTCTTGGGTCATTGCGCCGGCGCCGGCCGTGGCGGGCGGGTCGGGTGGCGGAGCTACCGAGGTTACTCAGCTGCTGAATAACGGTCAGCTGTTGCTGCAAGTGGTTCAGGCCACGGCGACCACTGCAAAACTTTATCAGCAGTATGCGACCCAGCTCGAGCAGTTCAACGTGCAAAAGCTGATGCAGAAGTCCCTGGAGGGGGCGTTCCCCACTGCTGCCATCAAGGCCTCGATCGATGAGGTGAAGAAGATCAAGGAGGCCCGAGACTCCCTGGTCAAGCTGCGTGGCAGCCTTTCGCAGATCGAGACGAAGATGTCGGAGCGCTTTCAGGAAGCCACGCTGGGTGGCCTGTCGTGGGAGAAGTATGTCGAGAATGAAGGGCGCCTTCTGCGAGAGCAGAACAAGCGCGCGATCCTGCGGATGAAAGAGGAGCAGGCTGTGATGGCGGAAGTGGAGAAAGACCACCAGCTGGTCCAGCAGTTCGCCAGCAAGATCTCCAGCACATCGGGTGTGCACCAAAGCGTTTCGTTGCTGAACACGCAGATGAATAGGCTCATTCAAACCCAGTCCCGTGTCTCCGAGATTATGGCCAAGACCGTGGGCACCGATGTGGCGGTGAAAGAGGCCCAGGAAGCCGCAAAGCGAACCAACGACGGGAAGCTGCGCGACGAGTGGAATCGCAAGAACATCGTTGAGCGGGTAGGGCTGGAAGGTGCGTTCGACAACTTCGACCCGAGCAACAGCCCAGGGCTGTCTTCCGAGGCACCAGCCCGCTAGTCCTAGCTGAGCCATTATCCCCCACCCTCCATGCTGAACATTCCACCTCTCGCTGACCTGATCAGCAGCGCAAAGCAAGTGCGCCCATTCGCATGGGTCAAATGGCTCCTCATCGCCGCGGCAATGGTGTTCGTGGTGACGCTCACCAGCGCAGCCACTGATCCCATGGGCAACAGTACGGGAGGCGATGAGCCTCAGTACGATGTCCGGCCAGCTCCAGCTGTCGCTGCAGCGGCCGCTGCCCAACAGGTCATATCTGAGATCGTGAACGTGGTTGGCCAGGCCTTCCGAGCCGTTGCCAGTAACTCGGGCCTGAAAACCATGGGTGAATCAATCACCTACTTTCTCGTGATCACGGTCTTCGCTTGGGGACTGCTAAAGGCAATGGTGGAAGGGGGCGGGATCAACGCGGTTGTCTCGGAGTTGGTGCCACTGATGATGAGCTTCGCGGTCATATACGCCCTGCTCAATCTTGGTGGCATTGGGCACATCGTCGGCTTCATGGATGGCGTCGCTTCAGCCATCGCTGGAGCGCCCATGGGCACTTTCGAAAGTGCTCTCACCAACAGTGCGAGCATGACGTTCAAGATCGTCGCGGACATCTTCTCGATGCCTTCAATCGCGACCAGATTGAGCCTCACAGAACCAGGGCTGTGGGTGCCTATCCTGGCGATGTTTATGCTCCAACTCATCGCCAAGCTTGTAACCGCCTTCTTCGTGGTTTTGGCGCTTGGAATCTACCTTGCCAATATCGTCCTTGCATATGGCTCAATAATGCTGGCGTCGGCGTTGGCCTTCATCATGGTCCCATTCATGCTGCTCCCAGCGCTGAGCTTCATCTTTGAAGGGTGGCTTCGCTTTACGCTAGGGGCGGCGATGACAAAGGTTGTGGGCGCCTTCTTTCTGGCGTTCACCTCGAAGCTGATGGCGGGCATGGTTGTCCTGGCAAAGAAGGTGGTAGTTCCACCCGAGTCTGATTTCACCACCCTCTACGTCGGTAGCTTCATTCTGTACTGCGGACTGATTATGTTGGCCGTGCTGTGTGCTTACTTGATGATGCAGGTGCCAGGGCTGGCCACTGGATTGCTGAGCGGCTCGGCGGGCGCCGCGGGCTTCAAGGGCATGCGCGCGCTGACTGGGGGTATGGCAGGCGGTATCGGGCGCAATACAGCGATCTCAAGCGGGCGAGCTACGTTCGGCACTAAGGGCGCTGATGGCGCAAGAGTAGGAGGGGCGGCCGGCGCTGTGCGCGCTGCTGGAGGGGCACTCGTGAGTAGAGTCCAGAAGAATCCTGTTACTCTGCGCTCCGACCCGGCAAAGACGGTTTCTCAAACGTATGGCAGAACAGGAGCGAAAGTTTTCGGCGCACTGGGTGGCCGGACTGCGCAGCCCACTGTCAAAGCGCCCTCAAAAGATTCTCCAAAAACTCCTCCGCAGAAATCCTGAAGGCCGGCCGGAACTGGCCTTGACGATGATTGGCTTTGGGTTATGGTGAACTCATAGGAGATCGTATGAAGAAGTTCACCAGGTGGCAGATAGGCTGGCAGCGGATACTGGATACCCCTTCGGCAATTTTCGTTGTGTTTGGGATTTGGCTGCAAATTCCGGCGCTCGCCTTTCTCGCGCTGGTTCACGAGGCAAAATTGAAGGTATCTTGGGAGCCGTGGTCGATCGCGGTGCTCATTGTCGGCCTGTATCTCGTGGGTGCGACCAGCAAGGTCATTGGTTGGATTGCTCGGGTTTGGATTTCCCGCTGGAAGGAAGGCGGCAGGTCGGTCGCCTACATCACCGACCAGGATGTGGACTGGCGCAGTTTCGTCTTTCCGGCTTGCGCTGTGGTGCTGGTGCCATTGGTCTACCTCTCCGCCGTGCGGCCGCAAGACGGCACCAAGTTGCTCGCGCTCCCGATCGCGGCAGTTGCTGCGGCACTTTGCGATCTGGCTCTTCGTGTCCTGCGCATCGGCTTCGGCGCCACCGTAAAGTTGGTCAAGTCGGAAGAGTGGTACGTCGCCACTCGTGGGCTGCAGAGCAAGGCTCAGGCTTCACTGGGAAGCGCTGGCGAAGGCAAGTCGGTGGTACGGCCTGCGCGTGCCCGCTATAACTTCGATGCAGTGGACGGGATGCTCCCGCTGAAGCGCAAATTGGTGGAGGCAGGTGCGCCGGTGGTGCGCCCGCAGGTGCACGGCTTCACGGGGCGCAACGGCATCTTGCTGACGGGCGACCCTGGGAATGGTAAGACGTATTTTGCCGAGGCATTGGCAGGGGAGTTGAACGTCGGATTTGTGGCCCTTGACTATGGCATGGTGGTCAGCCAGTGGGTGGGTGAGACGCCAAGCAATATCAGGCGTGCGTTTGAGCAAGCTCGTGCCGTCGCTCCCTGCGTGCTGTTTATCGACGAGATCGATAGTTTCATCGTGAGTCGGGACGACGGCCACAGCGCGACGGCCGAGGCCGCCAACATCGTCAACGTCATGCTCACAGAGCTCGTCAATATCCGCGACTCAGGGGTACTGGTGGTCGCAGCCACCAATCGTCTGGCAAAGCTCGACACTGCGGCCATACGGGAGGGTCGGTTCGACTTCAAGATCGAAGTACCTTCCCCCGATGAGGCAGCACGGATCGCCCTGTTGACCAACTCGCTCCGGAAGCACGTAACGACTCCCTTCGATACAGATGCCGTAGTTGTAGCCGCGCGTCGTTGGAATGGTTTCAGCGTGAAGCGCATCATGGCGGTAGGCGAGCAAATGCCTACCTACCTGCGGCAAAGTCCCGCTGAGCGTATCGGCTATGACCAGTTGATGGGCGCCTTGAGGGCAGTGCAAGGGCGCAAGGGAACTGTGCCTACTGGATCGAAGAAGCTTGATCAACTCGTGCTTCCTGCGATAACCAGGGAGGCTGTCGACATGGTGGCTCATCGTCTAAAGGACGCGGTTCGCATAGAGCGGCTGGGCGGTACGCTTCCGACGGGCGTGTTGCTACATGGTCCTTCTGGCACCGGCAAGACAGCCGTGGCGCGCGCAATGGCTATCGAGTCCGGTTGGGCTTTCGTGGCCGTAGCTGGGCCTGACCTCCTGAAGGACCACACTGCCTTCGAAAAGGTATACCAGGAGGCAAAGGACCTGAGACCTTGCCTGATCTTCATCGACGAGGCTGACGCAGTTCTGCGTGATCGCAGCTACAGCCAGGCCAGTTCGATCACGGACAAGATGCTCTCAGTGCTGGACGGAGCTGGGGACAAGGTGAGGGACGTAGTGGTCATGGCCGCTACAAACAATCCTGATCAGGTGGACGCTGCGATGCAACGTCGCTTCACCGAGAAGATTCCATTCTTTGTCGCCGATGAGCACTCGGTGCGACGCCTTGTAGCTGAATGGGTAGAGGCAAAGGCGGTTCTCTTCGCGACCGAGGTGTCAACCGATGTGGTTGCAACGATGCTGGAGGGGCTAAGCCCAGCAGTGGTCGAGTCAGTGCTTCAGTATGCGCTGAACGCTGCCATCCACAGTGCTACGGGCGACAAGGTGCTGATCGAGCGCCAGCACCTCGACAGGGCATTGACGATCGTCGCCGCGGCCTGATCGAGCAAAAAAAATGCCCCGTGGTCCACCCTTTATTGGTGGCCCTCGGGGCACTCTTCCTGGTGCACGCTACCCATGTGAAGGGTCGTGCTGGAAGTTCGCTGCTCGCTGTCTTGCGAGAAACTCTTCATCCGATTCGTGCAGGCTTCCAGCAGGGTCAACTGGTTGGACCTGCATGGGAGCCGCAGGGACGTGCACAGCTGAGGCGCGACCCGCCGCTGGTTGAACGAGGGGCGAGGCCGCCTCGTCACCGCTGTCCGCCTCTTGCTTTGGCAGACTGAAAATCTTGGCTATGCGCCAGATCACCCATAGTGCAATGAGCAAAAGGGACGCATAGCCGACCGCCTTAGGGGCGAACGCGGCTGCCGCAAGATAGAGTAGGAATGCTAACCACCACATAAGGGTTCTCCGTAGGGGCGGCTCTCCCATCGGGAGAAGCCCAATGGGGTTGATGGGGCGTGACGTGCACGCACAACGCAAAGCGAAGTGAGACGAGTATAGCGAACCGTTTTACGGAGAACTAGCCCGACTCGGGCGCATATGCCCCCGGTTTGTGGGCGACCGCTTGTGAGAATCCTTGCAAGAGGTACCCATGGATTCACCATCTCAACAAGCCCAAGATATCCCCCCTGTCGATCAAACCCAGGATTCGCCAGAGCTCTTCGATGACCCTGAGCTAACTGCTTGGTGGTGGGGAAGCCTGAGCTTTCTGAATCTCGAGACCCGGCTCCTGGTGGTGCGCAGTGCGATCCCGCGCTGCCGCTCTGAGGAGTGCCTGGCAATGCTTCAAACGGTCGAGGCAGACCTCGCCCAGTTGCTTGGGCCGAGACCACTGCTGGAGGTCTTTCTCACCCACCTACGTCCCGTGGTCCGGCAACACCCATTGTTCGCAGGGGCGGTCGGTGTCAGCCTCGTCTACATGCTGATCCGCGCCGGTGGCGGACTCATGGAGCTAGCGCAGCGCTACGGCCAGTAGCGAAGGCGAGCAGCCATTCCTAGAAGTTTTGCATATACCGGAGAAATCAATGAATCCACTAGGCAGGAGGAAGAACGCCGACTTGGCGAGTCTCCCGCAGTCCCAGAACATGGCGACCGATCCGAGAGACGAGTTTGCCGAGATCTACGGCAGCGCCCTGGTGGGCCAGCAGCGCTGGTTCATCGTTTGCCTGATCTTGGGACTAATCACCCTCGTGGCCATTTTCGCCTACTGGCAGGCCTCACGGGACAAGGTGGCCATCCCCTGGCTTGTCGAAGTCAATCCCACCACCGGAGCGATTGCCAGGCCAGTGAAGATCGAGGCCGTCACCCCCAACCAGGCTGTCGTCAAGGCGGAGCTGGCCAAGTGGGTTGAGCAGGCGTTCACCATCGATCCGAAGCAGTCAATGCAGTTCTTGCGCGAGGCTACGAGCCGGACCAATGGCAAGGCCGTGGACCAGTTTCGGGCTTTCCGCGTTGAGCACGACATTGTGAACAAGATCAACAAGGAACCGAATTACTTGCGCTTCGCCAAGGTGGCCACGATCGATCTCTCCCAGCGGTCGCTCGCGTTCGTATACGTGAAGACGCACGAGATCAGCCTCGATGGCAAAGAGGTCAACCCGAAGAGCTTCCGCGTCCGTGTGGACTATGCGCTCACGCCGCCGAAGACCGAGGAGGAGATCTTTGCGAACCCTCTCGGTTTTGTTGTCACCCAGTTCTCGTATACCGCGGAGCGCCAGTAATGCTACGTCTGATTTCCTTCCTGATCGCGGCCGCGCTGTGGTACCTGCCAGCGGCCCATGCCGAGATGGTGGCCACGCCTCTATCCGGCGATGCGCGCCTGGTGACGTTCGATTACGACCCGGACAACACCTACCAGATCCTGAGCAAGCCGAAGGCGGTCACCCACCTGGAGCTGCCGGAGGGAGAAACCATTCAAACGGTGGTGGCCGGCGACACCGCTGGTTGGGAGCTGACGCCCTCACAGAATTTGCGTCACTTCTTCCTCAAGCCAAAGCACGACCAGCTGACCACGAGCATGACGCTCATCACCGAGCGCCGCAGCTACCAGTTCGTGCTGCGCTCGACGGGCGAAGGCTCAAAGTGGTACCAGCGTGTCACCTGGCGCAACCCGAACTCCAAGGTCCTGGACTTCAGTGGGAACGACCGGCATCAGGCTGAAAAGCAGGTATCCGAGGAGCCGACGGCACGTCCCTCCGAGGAAGCCATTCGCCCAGAGGATCTGCGCTTTGACTACACCGTCACTGGGGATGCGCCATTCAAGCCTCTGTCCGTATTCGACAACGGCAAGATGATCTGGCTGCGGATGCCGCAGAACCTGACCGAGCTGCCCGTCGTGTTCGCCGCAGACGGCAAGGACCTTGTGCTGGTGAACTACATTCCCAAAGGAGACTCCCTACTTGTGCAGCGCCTGGCTGCAGAGCTGATCCTTAAAATCGGCAAGACCGAGGTGCGCGTGAAGAAGGCCCAGGCAAAGCGGGGGTTCTTCGACTTCACCTCCGATCGGGGAATGCCGTGACTTCGATCATCAAGCCTGAAGATCCGAACGCGAAGGCTCCGCTCAAGAGGTCGACCATTGCCTCGATAGTTGTACTAGTCCTGCTCTTGATGGGTATCGGGGCGTACATGGTTGGCTCGGGGAAGCCCAAGCAGGCATCGAAAGCCCCTGAGGAGGAAGCTCCTTCGACGGTCCGCCGTGGAACGGCCCGCGACGTGGACGCCGAGTTCGCCAGGGGTGCGCAAACCCCGATGCCAGCACCGATTCCGCAGGATGCAAGGCGATCGGACAGCAAAGCTGCCGGCGTCGAGAATAAGTTCGACCCCGAGGCTGAGCGTAAGAAGGCACTGCTCGAGATGGAGGCGGCTGCCCGTGTATCGAAGCTCATGGTGATCAACGGCGGCAAGGCCCCCAAGGATCCCAGCGAGCCTGAACTGGTGGCCATGGAGCAGACCGTCACGGAAACCGGAGCCGGGGTACCCCCGCAGGCCCCGCCCCCCCAGGCTGTGCTGCCTGCGCAACCCCCTACGGCCCGCCAGGTCGAGCGCAACACAGAGTGGCGCCGCGACATAGCCAAGGAGGCGATCGCGCCGACGCTCAAGCCAAAACTCATCAAGGCGAAGTACGTCCTGACCCAAGGCAAGACGATTCCTGCCGTGCTCCTACGCAACCTCAACTCGGATCTCCCCGGAGAGGTGGTGGCAATGACCTCTGTGGACGTCTACGACTCGTTCGCTGGAACGCACCTGCTGATCCCCAAGGGATCGACGCTGGTCGGGCAATATTCCAACGACATAGCGACCGGCCAGGAGCGGATCATGTTCGCGTTCAAGCGTTTGATCATGCCCAACGGCTACACCTTTGACCTGCCGGGTGCGACTGGGATGGATACAGGCGGTGCCACCGGGATCACTGGTGACGTGAACAACCATTTCTTCAAGATGTTCACGACCTCCTTCCTGGTGGCGTTTCTGGCTGACCGGGTTGAGCGCAATGTCCCAGCGGCTGCTTCGAGTGCGGGTGTCCCGGCGATTCCAGGGATCACGCAAGGCTCGCCAGCAACGGGCGCGCGCACGGCGGCTGGCCAGGTGCTGGTGGACGTGTCGCGCACGGTGCTGGAAAAGAACCGGGTCATACCCCCAACGATCACCGTTGACGCGGGCACGCGCATCAACGTCCAGGTGACCTCCGACTTCGAATTTCCTCAAACATACACAGGCGCGCGCCAATGATGAACGCAATGAAACGAATCTGGACAGTGGATGCGCCGCGGGCCGGTGACAACCTTCGTGCCTTCGCTCTACTGCTGCTGGCGACAGTAAGCGTCGCTCACGCAGACCAGTATGGCCGCTACGACTTCGAATACTCGATAGTGGCCGACCCGCGCGTGCGGCCCATCCAGGTGTTCGACGATGGCACCAGCACCTTCTTTCAGTTCCCCAAGACCGACACGCTTCCCGCTGTGTTCCGTGTCTCGTCGAAGGGACCGGAACTGATGACGCTTCAGTTTGAGGGACCATACCTGAAGGCCAGCGGGGTTGCCGCCGAGTACCTGATCCGCTTGGGCTCTGCGAACGGCAGTGTTGTCTACACGAAGCCGGGAAGGTTCCAGCCGGTTGCGGCGCCAGCCAATCCGCCGCCTTCGCAGTGGACACCTGCGGCCCGGGCAGCTATGCCGTTGTCGCGAGCGATGGAGGAGCAGGGTGCGGTAGCGCTTGAGGCGAACTCGTATGCGACGCCGGTCAAGGGTGACCGTATGGCCTGGACGACGGGTGCTGCAAAGACAGACGAGATCTCGATCACCTTCCCGGCCGGTTCGAGCAAGTTGACGAGCGACCAGCTGCGCAAGATCAAGGCGCTTGCCGTGCGAGTCCAGGGCCAATACAGCGTGCGGATCACCGCTCGCGACGACGATGAACTCAAGGAAGGCGTCGAGCAGGCGCGTGGTGCTGTCATCCGGGCGGCGCTGCTGCAACAAGGGATGAAGGGCGAGGCTATCCGCGTGGAGTATGGCCACGGCGTCAAGGAAGGGCGCATGTGGGCTTCTCAAGTGAGCGTTATCTCTCATGAACTGCAAGCCAGGCAGCGCGATGCTGTAGAGGCAGCGCAGAAGACTGTGGCCGCCGTGTCCACTGAGATGCCACCGGATGGCTTCAGGCTGAGCCAAGCGGATACCACACTTTCGGGCGCAGTCAAGAGGTGGGCATCGGCCACCAACTACCAGGTGGTGTGGGATGCGCCACATGACCCTGTGATCGAGGGCGCCGCCACGCTCAGCGCAAGCTCCATGAAGGATGCCCTGCAGGTGGTCGTCGCAGATATGCGGTCGAAAGGATACGAGGTGGGCGTGACGATTTACGCCAACCGCGTAATTGCGGTCACTGCCTCCGGTAAGTAGCAGTTCCTGTATCCCGCTGAGGCCGCGGCTGGCGCTATTCGCCTGCCGCGGCCTTTTCTCATTGGACATTGCTTGCATAAAGGCTGAAGGAAGACCATCACAACACACATGAGTTGCAGAAAGGGCATTCCATCCCGTGGCGGGCGCTTTGCCCCCTATTTCTAAGTGCCCTCGCTCGTATCGTTAGAGCCATGACGAAATGTAGCCAAGGAGCACTCATGAAGGCAGTTGTGGTGGCGGCGCTGATATGCGCTGCCGGTGGCGCGATGGCCCAGGTCACCGTGTCTTCGGAGTCTTATCCGATGAAGGGTGCTGGAGGGGCACTTCCCATTGCAGGCCCGGCCAAGCAGGCCGCTCCGGCGCCCGCCGCCTACCAGATCGTCAAGGACGAGCCTATCCACTCGCAGATCGAAGCGTGGGCAAAAGGCGCCGGTTGGTCCTTGATCTGGCAGCCATCGGTGTCTTGGAAAGCAGTGGGTGACGCATCGTTCGCCCAGTTCTCTGATGTCACCCTGGCCGTTGCTGAGGTTGTGGGCATCCTGCGAGATGAGGGCAAGCCCATCCGACTCAAGATCGCCGAAGGCAACCGAATCATGGAAGTGGTGAGCAATGAAATTCGAGGTGTCGAATGATGACTGCTAAAAATACAAACAAGCTTCTGGTGGTCTGCACGGCGGCGGCACTCGCTGGCTGCGGGCAAATGCAGTCCACCCAGGAAAGCGTCAACTCGGTCCACAAGACGGCGATGGAGTTGCGAGACCAGAACGTGGCATCGGCGGCGCCGGCATCGGTTTCTCGGACCACGCGTCCTCGCCTGGCAGGCGATGAGATCGTGCTGAAGTCGCAGTCGGCGTTGCCTCCGCTATTCGCGAAGCGGGTTGTCTACGCAACCCAGGGTGCACAGAACCTGGCTGAAGTGCTCGATGCCGTGGGGGCGATGGCGGGAATCGTGATCAACTCCAGTGAGGTTGCCTCCAAGGGAGGTAGCAACCAGGGCGCACAGGGCGCCCAGGATGGTGGCCTTAGTGGGAAGGTCTCTATCGAGTTCTCCGGTTCGCTCAAAGCGCTGTTGGACGAACTGGTGCTGCGCAATGACGCCACCTGGCGCTTCAACAACAAGACCTCCACAGTGGAAGTCTTCCGGTACGAGACACGCACCCTCAATGTGCTCTTGCCGCCAGGCTCCAAGAGTGTCGCAGCATCGATTTCGCTCGCTGGTGTCAGTGGGGGAGGCGGCTCGGGCGGGTCCGGTGGCGGGTCGGGCAGTGGCGCAGGCAACGTGTCGGTCAGCCAGTCGCTGACGGTGAATCCGTGGCAGTCCATCATGACCGGTGTTCAGTCGATTCTGTCTGAGGGTGAGCAGGCGGGCCAAGGCTCGTCAGGCGGGGGCCGCAGTGGCGGCTCGGCCGCTGGTGGCGGTGGGGCAGGGGGTGAGCAGCTTGCTGCCTCTGGACCAGGCGGGCGGGCCGCCGCCACGCCCGAGTTGGGACTTATCACGGTCACTGCGAGGCCGAAGGCCCTAACACGCATCGCCTCGTACGTGGAGTCGATCAACGCTCGGTTCGCGCAGAACGTGCTTATCGACATCAAGGTCTACAGCCTCACTTTGAGCTCAACGGCCTCGGCCGGCTTCTCACTGGACACGATGTATTCGTTCCTCAATCGAAACGGGGTGTCAGTCGTGGGGCCGGCGCCGCTCAGTCCTGAGAACGGTACCCCTGGAACGCTGACGCTGAGCATGGGCGATCCCAACAGCAGGTTGTTCGGGTCGTCGCTGGTTGCCAAAGCACTGAGCCAGTTTGGCAATGTGGCATTGCAGACCCAGGGCCAGGTCCTCGCCGTCAATGGCCAACCGTCCCCAATACAGGTTGCCAATGAAGTGAACTACTTGGCCTCGAGCCAGCTGACGCAGTCACCGAACGTCGGCTCGACCTCGACGCTGACTCCTGGCACTCGCGTGGTGGGCTTCACGGCGAACTTCTTGCCTCTGATTCTTGGGGACAACCGGATCTTGCTTCAGTACCAGATCCAGCTCTCCTCACTGACTGCTTTGACGCAAGCCACAAGTGGGAACAGCACGATCCAAACCCCGCAGATCGCAAGCCAGTCCCTGCAGCAACAGGCCTTCGTGAAGGACGGACAGTCGATCGTCCTCTTCGGATTCGATCAGAACCGAGATACAGCCGACACCGCAATGAGCCTCGGCGGTGCGTCGAAAGCATCGCGCAGTGAGCGCCAGATGGTCGTGATCGTGATGCAGGTGAATGGGGGTAGCAAGAATGGCTAAGTACAACGGATTGCTGCGCAACGCAGCGGCGATAGCACTTGCATGTTGCGCTGGGATGTCCATCGCCCAGACGGTCGTGGACCGCACAGCAGAAATGCAGGCCCAGATCCAGTTGCTTGATCAACAGGCGATGCTCAATCAGGCGCTGCAGCGCGCCGCGGATCCTTTGCTCTCGAACCTGCCAAGGGTGCTCGCCATCAGTGGGATGGAAGGCGATCTGCGTGCGCGCCTGATCTTGGCCAACGGGACGGTCACGAGCTACCGCGAGGGTGATGTTGTGCGTGGCTCCATGACAGTGGCCGCGATCACCCCCCGCACGGTGATGGTCAAAGTGGGCAAGAAGAAGTCGTCCGTGCTCGCACTTGAGTTCGTGGCCGGCGCAACTACTGGCGGCGGAGCCGGTCCTGCCCCTGGCATGGCAGGGCCGGGCGTGCGACCTGGCCAGCCGATGCCCGTGCCAGTCGAGCTGCTTCCGCCTCCTCCGAGGGTGTCGCTGGGAGGTGCCGCTCCAGCGCCAATGACTGGTCCTGCAGGCGCGCCGGCGGGCGCCGCTACGCCCGCGCCCGCCGGCGGCGCAGCCCCGACGGCGCCCGTGGCCGCTCCAGCACGGTAACCACAGCCTATGCTGCTGCCATACAAGAATCGTTCTTACGCCATTGGCCTCACATGGTCGGTGGAGCCAACGAAGGCGAAGATCCGGGAGCGTCTAAAGGAGGCACCTGGTGCATCGTATGTGCGTGTCGACAAGCACTCGAAGGACGCCGATGCCCACCTGGGGCTCTTCAAGGGGCGCATCAAAGGGACTGTGTACTCCGCCGCCCTCGCGATCGCTGCCGTTGAGCCAAGCTGCATCGTGTACGAGTCGATTGCCGACGACACAGTGTGGGTGTGTGTTCTCGTCAATGGACTCCCGCTGCCTGGCCTGGATACCTTGGTCAAACCCGAGGAAGGCCAGAAGATCCTGCACGACCACATTGCGCACGCTGAAGTCATCATCGGTGACGAGGCTGGGTCAAAGTCGACTGTTGCGGACGTGCTGGACCGGTTCGACGCTTACTTGGCCTCGAAGCAACTCTCCCGCAAGCAGCTCGACTCGATCACCCTCAAAAACCAACCGCGCCTGATTGTGCGCTTGATGCTGGCGGCTGGTCTTGCCGCTGGCGCTGTCGCCGTCGCCGGTGGCCTAGCGTATGTGAACCACTTGCGCGAGCAGAACCGTCTGAACGAGCTGAACCTGCAGCGGATTGCACAGTCCGCCGAGGAGGCAGAGCGCGAGAGGCTTGCTCGCGAACGTCGCATTCAACAATTCCGCGATCAGGTGCAGCAGCAGCGCCAGGCGCTTAGCTCGGCGGTGGGCATCGCCGCGCTCCGCTGGAACCAATGGGAAGACCTCCGGCGCAGTTTGCCTGTGTCGAATTTCGGGTATCGCCCTGACACGCTGGAGTGCACTGAAAGCGCTTGTATCGTGACCTGGGTGAGCGGAGGGCACTTGGCACGCAAAACCGATCGGCGGCTACTCCCCGCAGTGGTGAATGCCGATGCGCTTGAAGCCGCGCCCCAAAGCCGCTTTCCCATGGTGCCAGTGGTGGGCAGCCCCGATGGCGGTGGGTATGGAACTGCCAGCGATCTTCGCTTCGCGCTACTACGTGCAACCGAGATCTCAGTGCCGAATGTCCTGGTTGGCGCACCTGTGTCCAAGACGCTGCAAGCACCTCCCGAGCTGAAGCTGCCACCTGAAACCATCGGTGAAGTGGGAAAGATCACCGCGAGCTTTAACGGCATCGCGGCTGCTGTCCACGCAGCAGACGCCATCCAAGTCCTTCGCGCAGCGCCAGTGATCCTGAAAAGCGCGAACTGGAGGGCCCTGTCCTCTACATCGCCCACGATCGACCTTGAGGCTGAGTACGTATTCGTCGCCTCTCGCATGTAAGGCAAGACAATGATTTTTTCGAACAAGCGCCCACCCGCGTCCAAGCTCCAGCCGGTTGCGCCCTCAATGGTGCCGCCGAGCGGGGTCGGCAGCAACGCCCCGCAATCGGCCGGTCGCTCACTGCGATCGATGCTGGTGCCGTCGACGACGGCCGCCTCTGCTCAGCGTGAAATGCTTGCGGCCAATGTGTCTGCTCAAGTGGAGCCTAGGAATGCGCGCGCCGCGGTGGTTGAGCCGCACCGGGTGGCCGCGGCCCCAGTCACTGCACCACGAGCGAGCGCAGCTGAGCTGGCCTTGAAGGAGGCAGCCCCGACCGCGGCACGCCCGCTGCTGGCGCGTGCGCCAGTCGAAATCACCTCGCTCGATGCTGTTCCTGCTGGCAACTACTTGCCCTTCGAGCAGCTGAAGCCGGAGATTCCCGAGAAGGTGGCGGAACACATGGTGTTGCTGAAGACGGGCATCTCCTCGGTGATCGTCTTGCTCACAAATTCCTTTCGTGTTTCGCATCTGTTCTTCGACGCGACAGAGCGTCTGAAGAAGAACGGCCTCACCTACGAAGTTGTCGCGGCCTCTCACCAAGTAATCGCTGCGTTGCACGACCAAAGCCGAGAAGCAGGCAACGATGCGGAAGACGCCACGCGCGATGAGCAATTCGCGTGGGAACTGATCGAGAGTGCCATCCGCAAGCAGGCCTCTGACATCCACATTGAAACCAATGGGGCCCAGGCCAAGGTTCTGTTCCGTATCCATGGAGAACGGGTGCTTCAGCCCAGCATGGCTTCGCGCACCGCAAACGCGATCTGCTCGACGCTCTACAACGTGCACGCTGACGCCCAGAACAAGGACACGCAGTGGGACAGCAAGCAGGTGCAGGACACGGTCATCGACAAGGTAATCGGCGGGGCCGCCTGTCAGATCCGCTTTCACACAGCGCCGATTCATCCCTCGGGGTCGTTCCATTGCGTGATGCGTCTGCTCTTGATGTCCGGGCAGTCCACGAAGCCCATCGAGGAGATCGGGTACACGGACGCGCAGGCCCAGAAGATCAATGAGGCCTTAAGCGGATCCAGTGGGCTCTTTGTCACGGTCGGTGCGGTGAACGCCGGAAAGAGCACCAGCATGCAAGCGTACATCGCACGGTTGCGGGAGCGCCGTGGGCCTTTGGCAAAGATTGTGACGGTCGAGGACCCTGTCGAATATGTGATCCCTGGTGCCTGTCAGATGGGCATTCCAAAGGGCCGCAGCAACCTCGTCGATAAAGACTCTGATTCGATCTACACGACGTTCCTCAAGGCCACGCTGCGCGAGGACACGGACGTAGCCATGCTCGGCGAAATCCGCGGCGTTGACTCTGCGTCGACTGTCAAGGACCTGGTGCTGACCGGCCGCAAGACACTGTCCACGCTCCACGTTTACGAGGCGTTCGCCACGTTCGCGCGGTTGCGCGAGTTGGGGGTTCCAGAGTCGCTGCTCACGACACACGGGTTCATCAGCGCGATCGTCTTCCAGAAGCTCCTGCCTACGCTTTGCCCGCACTGCTGTCTCGAAGCAGGTTCTGCACGTTCGAAGATGGTTCTGCCGCACGGCCTCACCGATCGCCTGGCCGTGATTGGCCGTACCCACAGCTTAGACGGGGTCCGCTTCCGAAATCCGAATGGCTGCTCGCACTGCAGCGATACCGGCATCGTCGGCAGATCGATGTGCGCCGAAATCATCGTGCCCGACGAGAGGTTGCTGTCGATGCTTCGATCTGGTGACCTGGTTGGAGCGAAGGAGCATTGGCTTGGAACCAAGGACCTGAACGTTGAAGGCCTTGGCGTGACAGCCCTTGCACATGCAGCCAGCAAGATGCTCCGCGGAGAAGTTGACCCGCGCGAGGTCGAGAACCAGCTCGGGCTGCTGTCCTTGTTGCAGCCTCATGGGCCAAGCATTGTTCAGTTGCCTGGACACGGGAAGCGGCAGCCTGAGTCCGAAGCGGCGCAACAGAGCTTGGTGGCATAGATCAGATGACGACCGATCTCACATTCATGCAGCGCATGCGAGTGACCGATTCGCTGCGCATCAAGTGGTACCGGACGCTCGCAAGTTTGATGTCCGAAGGGCACAACATCTTCGATGTTCTGGAAGACATGGGGAGGGAGTTCAATCGAGTTCGCAACCCCCTTGGCATCATCGTATCCGAGGTAAAGGCGCGTATGGCTGGCGGTGGAACGCGCGAAGGCCGCCGGGCTGGATCGAGGCGGTCGTTTGGCTCTGAGGTCGCCGGCCTTGTCCCGGATAACGAGGCAAAGCTGATCGAAGCCGGCGAAACGAGTGGATCGCTGAGCAATGGATTCACACGTGCCGCGATCCATCTCGAGTCCATGGGACGTCTTAAAAGCGAGGTGTACGGGCCGCTGCGCGAGCCAGTATTCCTGCTGATCCTTCTGCTGGGCGTGCTGGTGTTCTTTTCGGTAGAGGTACTCCCCGCATTCAATGGCATCGCCCCGCGCTACAAGTGGCCCGTCTACGCCAGATGGTTTGGAGCCGTCGCTGACGCCTCTGTGGTCATCGCAGTGACAGTAGCTGGCCTTCTGTTCGCGGCCGGAGCCTGGTTGCGTTGGGCAGCCGCGCGGTGGACAAACGACTTGCGATACGCGGCCGATCGGCACATCTGGCCGATGACGCTGATCTCGAAGGTGCAGGCAGCCGCGATGCTGACCTCGCTCGCGGGCTTCGTCGCGGCTCGCGTTCCGTTCGCCTATGCGGTGGAGACGATGAAGGAGGGTAGTAGCCCGTACATGCGGCAGGTCTACAACGACCTCCATTCGCTGCTCCGAAATGGTCAGTCACCGGCCGACGCCCTGACTGGGGTTCACATCATTCCTGTCTCACAGCATTGGTTGATCCGCATCAATGGGCGGTCCAAGGACTTTGCCAAGGCGATGGAGTCGATCTCGAACGAAATGATCGAGGCAACCCTTCTGAGCACGCGAGCCGTCTTCGGCGTGATCAATTTGCTACTCAAAGTGCTGGTCGCGGGATTCGTGATTTGGACTCTGGCATCGATGTTCGGTGTAGTGCAGACGGTTCGGTAGTAGGTAGTTTCATTAACCAAAAAGTGGAGTATTTTCATGCGCATTTCTCGTCCCAAGATTCGTTCCTCGAAGGGCTTCGTGCTGACCGAGTTGGTGCTGGGCCTGGCGGTTGTGGCCGCCGTGGTCGCGATCGGGGTCGGCGCCTACACGGTGATTCGTGGTGGCATCTCTGCCGATGACCAAGGCAACAAGATGATCTCGATGGCTGCATCGATCCAGAACAACTGGCGTAACGCGGGCTCTTATGCGACGCTGACTGGCGAGGAACTCAACAAACTCGCACTGATCACTGCGCCCATGAAGTTCGTGACTCCCGATGTTACCGACGGCTGGGGCAATACGATGACCATCAATGGTGGGCCTGCGTCGTTTGTGATGTCGGTCGGCGGCGCTACCGCACCCATCAACAAAGACGCCTGCGCATCCATTGCCAACCGGCTCTCGTCGGTAGCGCAGACCATTCGCATCGGTACCTCTGCAACGGGCGCCGCAGGGGTCGCAACCGGTGGCAACGTGTTCAAGCAAGGCGAGACCTATACCCAGGCCAGCTTGGGCACTGGCTGCAATGAACCATCAACGGTGATCGTGGCGCAGTTCCGCTGATTCAGAATGGTTTCGAACTCCTTCTTCGGTGCGCGGGCCCAGCCTGTGGGCGCTTCGGCTTCAGTCGTAGCGGTTCCGCCTTCTGAGAGCTCCGAGAGCGCTGGCCCCGCTGCGGTACCTGGAGTTGTCCAGATGCCGAGCGCGCCCGCCCTCCTGGCGAGCTCTAGAGGAGCAGCGACGTCAGCGTTCCAGCTGGCGCCCCGCTCTGAGCTTTCCGATGTGCACCTGAAGATGGGGGACCCGGCTGGATCGCTGGTTTATCCCGGTCCCCGGCGGCCGATCGGACCCGAGCTTGCGCTGGCCACTCGCCTCATGGAGGTCGTGGAGAAGGTGTCTCGCAAGGACTTCATGATCGACCACGAAGGTACGTTCTGGCGTGGGCGCAAGGACGGCCAAGCGGTCGATGGCTACTGGGTTCGGCTTCGTCGCATTCAGAGTGAGCCGCCCGAGCTGACTTCGCTACCCACTCCTATGGCCCGCGGGATGGTGGATGCCTTGCTGCATCCCTCGCTGGCCAAAGGCGGGCTGATCTACGTGTGCGGCTCCACTGGAGCGGGGAAGACCACCACGGCATCGGGCATCGTTGTGTCGCGCCTGAAGAAGCTGGGCGGGGTAGCCACCACGGTAGAGGAGCCACCAGAGATGCCGCTTAACGGTTGGCACGGGTCGGGCTACTGCACCCAGACCTGGGTAGAGGGCGACGACTCTGCAGACTGGCAAGAGTCGATGCGCGGAGTGTTAAGAAGCCAGCCGGCTAAGACGCCAGCGATGCTGTACATCGGCGAGGTACGCGACAAGGCCACCGGTCTGGCAATGCTGCGCGCTGCGAACAATGGTTTCCTGGTGGTGGCCACGGGCTTTGGGGCGGACATCAAGTCCGGCTTGGAGTCCTTTTGCAACCTGGTCGGACTGGAGAGCTGTTCGTCGGTTTCGGCTTGCTTGCGCGCTGTCGTGTACCAAAAACTGGACCCCAGGTTCTTCGCACAGATGGTGGTCAGCCCGTCCTTCACATCGGCGCTTGCCATCCAGATTCGCAATGGGAACTTCACCCAGCTCGATACCGAAATTCAGTCGCAGCATGTTCACATGATGCACGGCGGTGACGTCTGGAACACCAAATGATTCTCTTGCTCTTGCCCATCATGTTCGCGGTTGCGCTGTTCAGCTCGCTGTTCCAGGTGCATTCCAACGCAACCACGAACAACCCGAGGACCCAGGAGGTCGCCCACGAAGTGAACATGTACCGGCATTTCATGTTTGCTGCTGCTCAGTACATGCGTGGACCCGGTGCCGCGGTGGCACCTGGTGTGATCGACTGGGCGACTATTCGAACTGCAAAGTCGACTCCGCCAGGTCTGGCCGGACTGTCAATGCCTGTGTCCTGGCGCATCGTGAAGGGGCCGACGGACTGGGTGGCATGTGCCGAGGTACTGCCGGCGACGTCATCGGCGCTCAAGCAGTTGATGCCGAAGTCAGGATCGGCAGACAACGCCCTCAACTCCGTAGTGCTTCAGCCTGCAGCTGTGAGCGGTGGCCACCCAGGCGGCTACGTTGTGATGAAGGCGACCGACGCTGCCGGCGCTGTCGCACTGGCGGCGACCTGTGGATGAAAGGATGGCTATGAAATCGAACCAGCAGGGCAACTTCATGATTGAGGCGCTTCTGGCAGTGCTGATCGTAGGAATGATGGCCGCGGCCACTGTGCCGATGATGCAGGAGGGTCGCATCGAGCAAAACGCGCGGAGCGCGGCCGACGACATGGTCTCTTTCCAGCAGGCAGCTGCACAGCACTTCATCAGCAATCGGTCTGCCTATGAGACAGCGATGAAGGATGGCACCGGAGCGGACAAGCTCTGCAAGGTCGGGATCGATCCTGTCGCGGGCACCGGCGGGATGCAAGCGAACTCTGTTGCTAAGAAGACATGCGCGGTCGATGGCTCGATGCTCAAGTACCTGCTAGCAATGCCCGACGACATGAACCTGAAGAATCGCTACGGCGAATCGTGGGTAGCCATCTACCGGCTCATCTACGACACCGAAACCCCACCGGCGCCAACGGGCGCGGTTGACATGCTCGTCGTCAGCGCCGCGGTCGCTGGCGCGCCGGCGCCACAAGTGGTCCCCGATGGGCAACGGCACAAGGAAAGCCTGGCCGCTGCAGCCATCGTAGGAGGAAGTGGCGGGCTCGTGCCCGACGCTGATCGCGCTACGTGTGTGGCCAGTAAGACTGCTGGCAAGTACGAGGTTTGCGGAAATGGATGGCGTGTGAATCTGAGTGACTTCGTGGACGCTCCAGATCTCGCAGCCTTCGGTGATCGCCTGGCCAATTAACTATCAAGCTCCAATATGCAAGCTCAAATTGAAAGCGGTTCCTCCGCAGAGACCACCCCGAACGGCGCGGCTGACCGGAACCTCTCCGAAATCATTCTCGATATGGTTGAGTTCCAGCGCGAGTGGTCGGATATCCACGTGGAGTGCGACCAGCCGCTTATGCTGCGCAAGGGCGCCAATGAGTGGGATGTCGCTCTCGACCAAGAGGGAAGCCCCATTCAAATCAGTATGGGACAGATCCACGGATTTCTGAACGGCATCTTCGAAGATGAAGAGTCCCCTGTGCTGTTGGACGGCGGAGGCAAGGAGAAGCAGCCGGAATGGCGCGCGCGGCTCAAGAAGGACAACTCGCTGCATCCCGCGCTGTTCCTCGCCCGCGACTCAGGTGTGACGGCGCGTCTGCGCTGCTCGGTCCAGCGCCAGGGAATGGGGTCAGACATCTCCATCGTGATTCGCCACTTGCGCGATGTTCCCAAGGATATGGGCGAGCTCGGCCTTCCTCTTCAGCTGCGCAAGCTGGCCACAGCGCCGGCGGGCCTGCTGCTGGTGACAGGACCGACGGGGTCTGGCAAGTCGACCACCGTTGCGGCGATCATTGATCTGATCAACAGCACGCGACGCGCCAACATTGTGACGGTTGAAGATCCGGTGGAATTTGTACATGAGCGCAAGCTGTCGATCATCAACCAGCGCGAAGTTGGCACGGACGTGGCCAGCTATGCGGACGGTGTGCGGGATGCACTCCGCTTTGTTCCGGACGTGATCGTGATCGGCGAGATCCGCGACAGCGAGACAGCACTCGCTGCGGTACGCGCCGGTGAATCGGGACACCTGGTGCTGGCAACACTGCATGCGCCCACGACCATCGCCGCAATCCGCACCATGTCGAATCTGATCCGTACTCCTACGGACGGCATCGCACTGAGCAACGCCTTGCTCGGTGTGGTCGCCCAGGCGCTGCTGCGTGGCACGAATTCGGGTGGCAAGCACAAGCACCTCGCTTACGAGCTGCTGCATTGCCTGGATAGCAAGGTGCGGGATGCGATTGCGAACAGTCGAGACCCGGGTGCCCTGGATCGCGTGGAGGAACAGCTGCGCACCGGAGATCTCGGTGGCGAGCACATTCCCATGAACCGGGTGCTGACTGAATTGGTTGCGGGCGGGAAGGTGCCAGCGCGGATAGCGGCTACTGCTTCCCACCACAGCGAGGATCGGCTGAAGCTTCTCAGGATGGAGGCCCAAGAAGGACTCGCTGGGCCTAAGCCCGAGAAGGGTCGCAGTTCATTCGCTGGGCAGCCGTTCAACTCAACTGCCACCATGGTTTTCACAGCTCAACCTGCCAAGTAAAGCATCATGAAATTCATCGCTTCAAACTTTCGCGCTCTCGCCCTTGCGGCTTCCGTCGCGCTTGTGGCGCTGTCCGCCATCAGTGGTCCGGTGGTGGTGACGCCCGGGTCCAACTCGGGGTACCTGTATTTTCCTCCGGCGGCTGCGGGTGGTGGCCAAGCTGCGCCCGCTGCCCAGGGGGTGGGGGGGTCACCTACTACAACAGTCAACCTGCTTTGAATGTGACGGTGACGGCGCCTCAGTCCCCGGGATCGAGTTGTCCACCGGGCTGCAAAACAGTGAACTTCTCGACCGGAGCTGGCTTTGCGAAGCTAGTGGCGACCAGGCCTACTAGGTGGACTGATAACGGTGGAAATGTTTATCCAAACTGCGAGGCAGTCCTCGAATGCCAGGTTTGGGTTAACACGAATACCTCCATCATTGTTCGTGGCTACCCCGTGTGCTTTGAGCCAGAAATTGCAGAGAATCACGCGGCGACATGCTCCACCAGTTCCGGTAACGGTGGCAACTCGGTGTATTCCATTACGCTGCAGCGGATAGGCTTCTTCATCTTGGTCGGAGGCAGTCCCCGCACCATAGTTCCGACCGGGCGCTACGCAGCTTATGGTTGCTACGGGATTCCGCTCGGCGCGAATTCCGCGACTGACGGCAAGTTCAACACCGACAAAATCATGGCAGCGAGCTGCAACACTCCAGCCAGTGCGGCGAGCATCTGCGCCAACTGGAGCCCCGCTGGGACTTGGTACTTGCCCACGAATCAGGAACTTGGGGCGGTCAACATGAACATGGTGCCGATGGGCGGCTCGAACCATTGGTCGTCGCAGGAAGCTGGTAACGACTACGCCTACAACTGGAGGTACGACTCCGAGGGAGGCGGCTACAGCATGCTTCAACGCAGCTACACGGGTTACGTTGTGAGCTGCGTTAAAAAGTATTGAATTTAGTCGGTCAAGGCCTGGTTGACTTGCGTAGACGCAGTCGGTCCAGGCCTTTTTCGTTCTTGAGCCCGAGGTAGGGAACAAGGTCTGCCCTCCTCATTCCACCCCGGTACATTTCCACTATTGCTGTATTGCGCAGTACCTGGGGCCCAACCCTCATCGGCTTTTTCAGTTTCCGGTCTTCAATCGCAGGGTCTTGGCTAGCCCGAAGTACCACCGCGCTGACCAAGGTGAAAAGCGCCGGTACCGTCAGCTGACGGCCGCGGCTCGAAAAAAACAGCCAGTCCACCTCGGGCTTTTCCCGCGAGCAGTGCTTGGCTCTGCAGACGAGCCAGGCCTGCAGCGCGGAACTCGCGCCGTGCTCCAGCTGCAGGGTCCGGGACTGGTTGGCGCGCTTGCCGACGATACTGACGGCGCTTGGTGTTGACACCCCGGGTGCGCTGCTTCCGTGGTAAGCAAGATCAGCCGGGCGCAGATTGCGCACCTCCTCAGGCGCCAGCGCCAGTTCATACAGCAAAGTGAGCACGGCGCGATCACGCACGTCGACCAGCTCTTCGCCGGCCGGAAAGTGGGCAGGCAGGAGTTGCCAGAGTTCGGTAGCAAGTACGTGTCCCAGTTGCTCGACCTCGATGGGCGTCTCGCTCTTCTCTACTGCAGCAACTGGGTTGCTGGGCACCCAGGTTTTTGCGAAGGTGTAGATCCGATCAAGCAAGGTGTAGTAGCGCCGGCGCGTCACCATGCTGCGTTGGCGCTCGGTGTTGTGGCTGGAACGCTGTCCTTTTTCAGGCCCTACAAACCTTGCCACGTCCGCAGCCGTCGCGCTTGTCCACGCTGACGTTCTGCAAGCGGCCGCTGCTGTAACAGATTCGGACCGGGGCAGCTTCTTCAGCCAGGCCGTCCAGATGGCCAGGTAGGGCGCAGCAGATTCGACCTTCAGTGGGTCATCCGTTTTGCTGGACTCAACCGCCAGCCACAAATCGAACACTTCCAAACCGTTGGGGACAGCTTCCATTTTCTCTACTCCTAGGACAGCGCTCCGGCGTCGATAACCAACTTACATAGGTTTATTTTACGGCATAGCACCCCCGCCGTCCCCCTCTCCCTCCTGGCGAACTTGGGCCGCGGTTATGGCGCAGGCGGCGGGTGGGCGAGCGGGCCGCAGGGTTAGAGGGGGTCGGAGGGGGGTCGAGGGGGGACAGGTCGGCCAAGAACGGGCAAACCCTTAGAAGAGGGCGGGCGTGAATCAAAAACACCTATGTAAGTTAGATCCCCAAATTCTCGCTCAAGAAAATGCCCCCGGGCCGAAGCACCGGGGCAAAGAGGGGAGGGCTGGATCAGGCGCCGCTGGCCAGGGCGAAGACGTCGACGTCGGGCGCTGGCTGGTCGGCATGGACGAAAACACGCTTGCCGGCACGGATTACCAGCACGAACGTGCCCGGCTTGAGCTGGGTGTACGGTGGTTCCTGGAAGACCACGGCCACCTGCCCGTTGGAGGCGCGCACAGAGATCTCCTGCAGCTCACGCTCAGCGCCCCGGGCAGGGCGGCCGACGTCGTCGAAGCTTTCCGCGGAGACCACCAGGCGGGTGGCCACCACGACACCCTGCACTACAGGGCTTGCAGAACCGCGCGCCAGGTCTTGGGCGCGGGCCTCGCCGGCCAACAGGCCTACGAGGAAGACGAGTGCGAACGCGCAAGCGCGCAGGACGATCTGATCGGGGCGATCAGTTGTGGAGGAATCGGGATTCTTGAGAGTTGCCATGTCATTTCCTTGGGGAAAATAGGGCAGAGCTCTCCCCCAGCAGGTTGAGCCCTGCTGGGTGGTACCGCGTTGCGGTGGACGTGCCTTCGATGGAAGGCGGATGACGGCGCTGGCGCCGGGGGCAGGACTGGCCTGCTGCGAAAAGCCAAGGCAGTCTACGGCCTTTGAGCCCCACCTCCAAGCAGGTGTGGCGCCGCAAGCTGTCCACGGGCATCCCCGCCCGCACATCGCGACTGTGCTGCACGTCGAGAGCGGCCGTCGCGCGTCCGTCGTTCCGCACCGCGAGTAACGGTCAGCAGCCTGACGGCGAACAAGTCGATGTGGCACCTCAGGGCCGGTCGGCTTGTCCACGTCGCGCCCGGAACAGGATCACAGGCAGGGCTTCTCGCGGCACCCGATTCGCTCAGCCCCTGATCACTCGGCATTTTTGGCCGCACGCCGTGATGGGACTGTCAAAACAGATGCCAACTGAGTTTGCCTTGTGCTGTCATGACCACGAGCGCCACGACCAGCGCGCCTGCTCCCACCCTCGTCCAAAAAAGGCGCGCCCTGGCCCCTTCTCTCTCATGTTGCAGCTGACTGCGCTCTTCCTCAAGCTCCGCCAAAGCACGCTTGGCGTCCTCAAGTGCGGCCATGCATTCCAGCAGCCTCTGGACATCCTCGTCGCCGACCTCGACTACTTTGCGGTTGGGGGTGTGCCGCTGGAGCCCGTCAAGGCGTTTTGCCCAGAACGTACCCGAGCCGTCTTCGTTCACCCGGACTTCAAATTTACCGCCCTCGTAGAAACGCCTGCGACGTTCGGAGTTCTCGTCGCCGGCATCGACATGTGACAGCTTGCCACCCTCGACGGTCGCGTCGGGATGAAGACTCGCGACCCAGTCAATGAGCTCGTCTCGCAGATAGGTCCCAAGTCCTTTCGACGTCGGGTCCGTCCGAATGTGGCCGATGGGGCCGAGCCTGGCCACACGGCCCAAGCCATCAGGGTGGGCCGCACTGCGTTCGAGTACGCTGAAATGAAGGCGATTGAGGTCGCGGTCGCGGTCGAGAGCGGAGGTCGTCGGCACCGGAATCCAAGTGCCATTGAAACTCTCGCCCAGGGGCGTAAACCGCACTTCGTACCAGTGCCCATACCCGAGGCGGTCCGGTGGGGCGCTCCATTGGGCGAACTCCACCCAGCCGTATAGCGTGGTGTTTGCATCAATCGGTGCGCGAACGAGGCGGCGGCCAAGGACCTTTGCCGCAGGGCACGCTCGCAAATCAAAATCGGGAATGTGCATTCGCTCAGTTCTCAGGCAATGGATGGCAGCGACTCTTGGAATTGCTAGTGCAGTATGCCCGCCGCTGCATGCGCGAAATCGCATTGGGTGCAGCATCGAGCGCCAGTGTGCCGGCTGCGCGGCGGAAGTCGACTCACCGAGACTGGCCAGTTCGAATGCGTCAGCAGGCCGGAACTCCACTGGGGTTGATATGTATCTCCCGGCTCATCTTGCCCGCTGCACAACTGTCTTCGACCTGCTCGCCGCAGTGCCGCCATACGGACAGCCCCGATACGGCCCCTGCCGGGCCGTTTGCGGGCCTCCCTGAGGCATTCATCTGGCTAATCTACCCCTACCGAAACGAACCTCCATCCCACCATGCTCCGCATTCCATTGTTCCTCGCCCTTGCTGCCTCATCTGCGGCAGCCACCGCCCACGAATGGGAGCCGAGGATGGACCTGCTCACCGCCGGCGCCGCTGCATCCGTGGTGCTTCACCAGGCCTGCTCCGGTGACGGGGCGGCCCAGCGCGCCATGGAGTTCGCGAGCGGCCGGCTGCTCAGTGAGGCCAACGTCACATCGGCACCTGGTGAAGCCTATGGCTACGCGCGCAACGCCTACGCACTGAAAGTCCGCGCGATGTGGCAGAGCAGTTCCTCTGCTGGCTGTGCAGGGATGCAGCGTCTGCGCGAAATCGCTGATGGCACGGGGTTCATCCTGCCGGGGAGCCGGTGAGCGGTGCGGGGCCGGCAATTCTGTCCGGGCAGTCCTTCCGCGCAACGGCCGCAGGTCCCGCTCCAGCACCGCAGAAGGTTGACTCGAAGGCCATTTTTCATACACTGAAGGCTTGATCGCTCTTTGAGCCTTCGTCGCCTTGTGTGACCTATAAATCTCGCAGCACCACGCTGTGACAGCGTCCTTCCGACGCATTCAGATTCCAACTTCTGCTGCATGCGTTCTGTTTGCAGCTGCAACCACGACTTCGAAACGGCGGTGAGGACTGTCCCGCTTCCTGGCGCGTGTTTGCATTGATCGTTTTGACTTTTCCTGGCGGAACTGGCGAAACGCCCTCCACTGGCTTTCTCACGAATGCCAGTCCGGGGCGTTTTGCCTGTTTTTGAAAGGAGAGTCCTCATGATCTACCCCGCTGGCCGTTCGGCCCTGCAATTTCCGGCTCCGCAGGACCTGCAGGGCCCTCAGCGCAGCGCCTTCGCGGCGCCCGCGCATCCCAGTAGCCCCCTGTCGCCAGCGATCCTGGCACAGGCCAAAGTTCCACTGAACGATGCCATGTGGCTTCACTGCCACCCTGGCGCACCGCTGACCGCACGGCTTCAGACCGAGCGCGGCGCGTTGATCCTCAACAAGGTTCGCCAGTTTCTGAACCCAACACAGGCGGATACGCCAACGGCCTTGGCCGCATAACCCTTTGCCCACAAATGCAAAGATGGCCTTCCAGGGGCGGCGCCCCTGGCAGCCAACTTCCCATTGAGAACCCTTCAGCCTGGCCAAGCCAGCCTCAAGTCTTTTCGAAAGCTTTCCCCGCAGCTCACGCTGCAACGAGATGCCGCTGCATCACCAACATCCCACGGGCCCCTACCCGTGGGGAGTGGGCCCTCCACCCAGGAGCAACCCATGCTTGCAGAAGACGTGAAACTCGATGCCATGCGAGCCTGCCTCGCGGGCACATACGAACCCCCACCTGGTATTGCTACCGACCCAGCACTGCTAGCCGCCTGGCGCGATGGCACGCGCACGGTCGACTTCTACCAACTCGATCGCCTTGAGCTCGGGCACCGCACCGAGGCACCTTTGTAAAACTACCCCAGGATCAGCTGTATGGCCCGCACCGTTCGAGAGTTCGCCCTTGGCCTGGAACGAATCTTGATCCTGCAGGAGGAAGGCGAGACAGAGCTGGCCAGGCGCGTCGAAGCCGCAACCCGCAAGGGATGGCAACCCTACCTCGATGGCAGGGACCCGGGAGACCGAACGCACGTGGCATGGCTCATCAAGCCTCTCCAAGCGCCATCGACGCTGACGACACAGCCGCTTGCTCCGCACAGGGCTGCCAACTAGAATCCGCCGCAACTGGACCACGTCCAATCGCGAGCTGGCGCACTCCAGCGCCCAGTCGCACAGCGCGACTTTCAATACCCTACGGGAGCCTCTTCCCGTGGGGAGAGTGCCTCCCATTTTTCGGAAGAAACAATGGAAACAACACTCGCACACCCAACACCGGTCTCCACCGCAGTCGACAGCGTGGTCAATGCTGCCACCGCAGCCGCAGCCGCAGCCGCAGTCGCAGCCGCAGTCGCTGAGAGCGAGGGCATCACGCTGCCGGTCACAAGCATCGTGCGCGGAAACAATCCCCGCAAATCCTTCTGTCCAATTGCGATGGAGGAACTGACCGAGAGCGTACGAGCTCAAGGCATTCTTCAGCCGATCCTGGTGCGCCCCCTGGGCAACGGGGTCTACCAGATCGTCGCCGGCGAACGCCGCTACCGCGCCTTCGTCGCAGTCCACGGTGCGCTCGAAATCAGTCGCATCCCTGTGCTGATCCGGCAGATGAGTGACGAAGAGGCCGAAGCCGCCGCGTTGACCGAGAACATCAACCGCGACAACATGACCGCTGTCGACGAAGCCGAGGGCGCAGCACGAATCCTGGCCGACCACAACGGAGACCGCGCCCGCACAGCAGCATTCCTGGGCTGGAAGGTGCCCTTTCTCGATCGACGCCTGGCGCTGATGAACGCGATCCCCGCGGTGCGCCTGGCACTCAGCGAACGCAAGATTGACATTGGCCACGCCGAACTGTTGGCCGTGCTTCGCGCCGACGCTCAAGAGAAGGCCCTGCCCCTTGTTAGCGGAGCAGTGAACAAGCTCACTGTTGCTGCGTTTAAGGACCAGCTTAACCGGATGGCGCTGTCGCTGACGGCCGCCATCTTCAACAAATCGGACTGCTCGGGCTGCAAGTTCAGCACCGTCAACCAAAGTGCTCTGTTCGGGGAATCGCTCACCGAAGGGAATTGCACCAACAAGACTTGCTACGACAGCAAGACCGAGGCAGAGCTCAACGCGCGAGCCGATGCGCTGCGCGAGGACTACCAGGTCGTGCAAATCGTGCGAGTGGGAGAGAACTACACGGTGACTCCGCTGCTTGCCGACGGCCCAAAGGGCGTAGGGGAGCAGCAGGCTGCAAACTGCCGTTCCTGCAAGGATTTCGGGGCCGTCGTGTCGGCCGTTCCAAACTCGCTCGGGAAGACGTTCAAGGATCTGTGCACCAATGCAGTCTGCAATGTGCAGATGATCGCAGCCCACAAGCAAGCGCTTGCGGCCATCGAGAAAGCCAACGACTCGGCGGCAGCCGAAGCCAAGGGGCCCGGGGACTCCAAAGGCCAGGTCAAAAAGGCTGACGGCGGTAAGGCGAAACAGGCTGGCAAAGCCGCCGCAGCAAAGGACGTTGTCGCATCCAACGCGGTGCGCACGTACAGCGAAGGGGTGTGGCGGTCGATTTTCAGGGGCGTTGTCGAGAAGAGCGATCTGGTGACCAACCGCGCAGTCATGCTCGCACTGGCACTTCACAGGCCATCGACGATCACGACCACGACGCTGGAAGGTTCCCTGAAGGCGCTTGGGGTGGTCGACAAGACCCACAGCCGCCTGGGAGACAGGCTTGCCAGCGTGCTCGATCTGGAAAAGGAGCAGCTGTCGGCTGCTCTGGCGTACATCCCTGCCAGCGCAGCTGGTTCTCTGGAGATCCAGGACATTGTCTCCGTGCTCAAGTGCCTTGAAGTCAAGCTCGAGGACCACTGGGTGATCGACGCCGAGTTCCTGGGGAAGCTCACGAAGAACGAGGTTGACGCGGTCTGCGCGGACCTCGGCATCAAGACCGCCCTGGGTGCCGGCTACGCAAAGCTGCTCGCAGGTAAAAAGGATGATCTGATCAAGGCAGCGGTAGGCATCGAAGGCTATCCGTACCGGGGCAAGATTCCCCGAAGCATGAAGTGGAAGTAAGCCACTAAGTGCCATCAACTGAAAGGCCGGCCGCTCATTGAGCGGCCGGCCTTTTTTGTTGCGTGAGTCGCTGGGAGCCGATACCATTGCCGCACTGACTTTTGTCATGCCCCCTGCAGCTACGCAGGCCCAGCGCAATCGCGCACTCAAACCCCTCGGGAACCAGCTTCCCGTTCGGGTGAGGTGGTTCCCATTTTTTTTGGAACCACCGAATGTTTTTCTCTTCTCTCTTGCCGCTCTTGAACAAGGGCGTCACGGTTCAGCTCATTCTCCAAGCTCACGGCGATCGCATCCTTCTGGATGTGATGCCAACCGGCGAGGCAGGCACTCAGTACGTCCCGAAGCAATTCGCTGGCACGGCTGAAGAGCTCGACGCCGAGATCGTCTCGATCATGGGGGGCTACGCCCAGATCAACACAACGCTCTCGCAGCAACTGGCCGATGCGCAAGCAGTCGCAAACGCAATGGCCAACGATGCGGCAAAGGCGGCGACGTCGACGAAGAAGCCGGGTGCTAAGGCTGAACGTCCACTCCCGCAGTCGACCGACGGTTCACCCGCAGAAGACGGTGAGCCGGATGTTTTGGGCGGTGACCCGCCGAATCCCACAGTGACTGCAGCGGCCACCGCAGCTCCAGCTGACAGCCAGTTCACCTTCAGTCTGTAAGGAGAACAAGATGGCCATTCAGCAACTGAACCTCACCCGCGAGTTCTGGTACAACGGCGCAAAGCTGCACGACCCGGGCATCTCGATGACCGCGGAAAAAGTTCGCATGTTCTATGCGGGCAAGTTCCCGGAATTGACGACTGCTGTGGTCGAGGGACCAGTTACCTCCGCAGGAATTTCTCGCTACACATTCAAGCGCGCCGCCGGCACGAAGGGATGAAGCCGAGATCAATGGTGCAAGCAATGCACCTCATCGCAAATGGACACGCCTCGCCGGAGTCCATGCTGCGCTCCATAACCCCTACTCAACGTGAAGGCAACGCTAAATGCTCTTCGATTTTGCAGGAGGTGGTGTCGAGCAGGAATACGCTTTCTCCCCCGCTTCCAGTACCGCAACACCTGTTCGGGCTCTGGGGCTAAAGAGCTGTGAAGCTGGCCTCTGGACTATTCCAGAGATCAGCTCCGAGGTCCCCCCCATCTTTGAACTTGAAGGGGTGGTCGCCAAGCTCGCGGCAGAGGCGTCTATCACTCTTCACCGCTGCGGCCTTCGGATACCCGAAGGCACATTCACCACTTTGGACGCGGCGCTCGCCGCACAGCTGGTCAACTTGAACGCCACCAAAGGTGTGAGTCCGGACAACCAGCTGCCATTGCAGATCAGCGCCCACATCGACTCCAGCCCTGGCCGTCCCAACCGCCTGGTCATACGTGGACAGCCCGAACGGGGGCTGTCGGTTTTCAAGCTCAAGGCGGACGTCGAGCGAATGAACCAAGAGATGCCCGGCCTTGGCTGGCGCCTCACAGGCGCTCTCGCGAACTGCGGGAGATATGGCCTCCAAACATTTGAGCCTTGCTACCTTGGCTACATCGCCGAATTCGAACTCTTCTACGGCGCCAGCAACGACCGAGACTTTGCGGAAGAGGCTCTCGGCGGCCCGGCAAGCGAGGAAGAAGTCAATGAGTTCCTTGCCGAGTCGTTTTGTACTGTGGCCAGGTTCGTGGAGGCCTTCGGAGGCTATGGCCACCTAGTCAACCTCGGTGAGCCTGCTTCACGACCTGGTCGAGCGCCTGGCAAATCGGCCATTCGCAAGGCCGCCCTCAGCGAAAAGACTGTGAAGATGCTTCATGCCATCTCCCGGTTTGAGCGCTGCGGCGAGCGTGCGCGGGCCTGTCTCGCCGAGTTCATTCCGGACCCGGAGCAAGACGATGAGGACATATACGCCGAGGCGCCCATTCAGATAGGTGCACTGGCATTCGTAGTCTGGCAGGACCTCGAGATGATCGGCGAGATGGTCGAACACTACGAGCAGGGCGTTTACGAGAGCGGCAATGCCGACGAACTGCTCTTTGCCTACGTACTCGACCTCGCCAGGCCAGAGACCTGGCCAAAATTTGTGGAGGGCTACAAGTCGCTGCTTGCTTGCTACGCAGCGCTCTGTGACCTTCTTTCACTTCTTCCACGGGAGGATTGAATTGCTTCAATCATTCGCTTCGACCGGAGCCAGCTCTCTGAAGCTGAGTTCCGCAATCCTGCTCTACAGAGCAAGTTCGGGCAGCAATGCCCATGCCCATGCCACAGTGAACCCCATAGCGGAGCACGAAGGCAGAATGAGCATCCAACCTGGCCGGCTTGTTACCGAAGCAGACCTTGCGTCGCTGGTGAAGGGCCTTTCGCTCTCGCGAGAGATCGGAGGCATTCAATGGCTCGATCACTCGGTTCTCGCCCACGGTGGCGGCCGCACGATTTGGCACACCCCGGCTTGCAGCCGGACTATGTTCTTCGACTGCTCGGAGCACATGCGCAAGCGCTTCAAGAAGGCCGGCACGGCACCAACGCCAGCGCTGGTCTGGATGACCTACAACAACCTGCTGTACTGCTATGCAGTCAAGTCGGCAGGTCGCCCATCACGAGAAGATGCGCTCTTTCAAGCGCCATTCTTCAACGTCTGGAGCAATGGCGGCGTCTGCAGGGGCAGCGCCGACTTTCCCAAGCCGGACGGCGATGAAAGCCCCGAGAAGTGGGTGGACGCGTTCTTCAACAGCGTGTTCAGCCATCCCAACTTCACACAGAAGGACCGCCTGATCCTGGGCGAAGACCCAACGGAATTTTGGGAAGGCCTAGTCAGCGCACCACCGAGGGCGTTTCCCAAAAAGCGCCTCGTTCCTCTTCCTCTCAAGCTCGGAGACCTGCTTGAGCCGGAAATCGGCGAGCGGCTGAGATCGCTCAAGAACGCGACAGGCGAGTTTTAACGCCCAAGCGTCATCACAACATCCCAACACAGCGGCGGCCATTTGGTCGCCGCTTTTTCTTTGGAGAAGGACTTCAATGGAACACTTCATTCACGCCAGACTCCTGACTTCACCTGTAAAGGTGTTGCTCGTGGGTGCAGGCGGCACTGGCAGCCGAACTCTGGAAAGCCTCATGTGCCTTCACAGGGCACTTGTGGCAAAGGGGCATCCTCATGGCCTGGAGGTGACTGTGGCGGATCCCGACAAAGTATCTGCTGCAAACATCGGTCGACAGACCTTCTACGCTTGCGACGTTGGGTTCAACAAAGCAGTTGTACTGACGAACCGAGTGAACATGGCCCTGAACGGCGCTGCAGTTTGGAGGGCTAGCCCCTACCTTCTGGAAGCATCTGACGACCTCACCAACTTCGACATTGTCATTGGCGCAGTGGACAGTCGAGCAGCGCGGGCTGCAATACTCACTGCTATGACCAGGCGCCATGCGAAGGCCGCCTACTGGCTGGACTTTGGCAACAAGGCCGAGGTCGGCCAAGTCGTACTCGGCGAGGTAGAAGGCAGGCACTCGGTTGCGCGAACCGAGCCGCGTCTACCCCACGCCGGCGAGTTGTTCCCCGACCTGGTGGACCTTCAGGCTGACACAGAAGATGATGGACCATCCTGCTCCCTGGCCCAGGCCCTCGAGAAGCAGTCCCTCTTCGTCAACCAGGCGGTCTCGATTCAGGGCATGACTATTTTGTGGAATCTTTTCACCAAGGGCTCCATCGCCAGCCACGGGGCTTTCGTCTCTACGGAGAACTGCGAAGTGCATCCGCTCCTCGTCGAGATCGACGTTTGGAAGCGCTTCGGCTACAAGCCGAAATACCGCCGCCGCCGTGCGGCCGTTCCGGCCTGAAGGGCATCAAATGAAAAACCGCCAGGTCCTGTTCGCACAGGCCTGGCGGTTTTTTCGTTGGGGCTCGCCGATTGGCGCGGTGTTTATGGAGTTACGTTGACCACAGCATCAACGCTGCTGCCGGGGTTGCTGCCGGTGATCGCGGCCGTGCTGGCGCTCACGCGGAACACCAGTACCGTCGGTGCAGTGACGGTGGGTGCCACGAAGCCAGCCTTGGCCGTCTTATTGCCACCCAGGAACACCGGCGTGCCTGAGATCTGCGTCCACGAGTAAAACACCGTGGAGCCTGTGGCAGCACCGTTCACGGAGGCATCCAGGCTCACCGTGGTGCCGCTGGCCACCGACTGAGCCGCGTTCGAGATGCTCAGCTGCAGGGGAGGGGACACCGTTTCCTTGAGCGCGACCTCCACATCAGCTGTGCCCGTGGCGGCGCCGGCAGTGCCGATGGCCTGGCTCGAAACCGTGACACGGAAAAGCAGCTTGGCATCACCGGTGGCAGCAGGCAGGCGAATGGAAGTGGTTGCGGAACCGGGATTGACAATCGTGGCAGTCGGGCCGGACACCTGGCTCCATTGGTAGAAGAGCTGGCCAGCGACATCCTTGCCGTCGACGTCCACCAACTTGGACTTGGAAGCGGCGACCGTGATCAGCGATCCAGCCGTGGCGTCAACCGATGCGCCAGCATCGGCAATTACGGTGGGCTTGGGTGGCGGATTGATGACGATGCTGGCCGACTGAATGCCCGTGGCGTTGGAATCGTCAGTGACACGGCATGCCACGCGCACGGTGGTGGGAACGCGCACGGCCGGGGCAACGAATTTGGTGTCTGCGGTGGAAGCATTGAGCAGGCTGATCGCCAGTCCAGAGGCATCTTCCACCACCCACTGGTAGCGGTAGCGGGAGTTCGCGGCGAGCTCGCCACCAGCGCCGGCGCAGAACAGATCCACACTCGCGCCCGTAGCCGCGTTGCCTGGAGCGGTGACTGTGGCTTGCGGGGTCAGCGATCCACCTTTACCCGTCACGGATACTGTGGATGCGGAGGCCGAGGTGCTGCCATTGGAATTGGTGGCCGTAAAGTTGAAGGTGTAGGTGGCGTTCGCAGCGACATTGGCCGGCACGCGACCGCTCACCTCGCAAGTCCAGTCCGAGGAGGCCAGATTGTTCAGGCGCGGCTGGTCGAATTTCGTGGCCACGGCGCAGTCTTGGTTGGTGAGCGTCAGCGCGGGCGCGCCCGCAGTGGATGTCACGGACCACTTCGCGGAGGTCAGCAGGGTGTCAGGGCTGGTCGCATTCCCGGAGATGGTGAAGGTCTGGCCAGGCTCTGCGTTGAGGCTGGTTCCACCCGTGCCCTTGAAGGCCGAGTGGGTGTTTACCGGAGCGTTGCCGCCACTGCCGCCGCCGCAGGCGGTGAGAGCTGCAGCCACGCAGGCAGATGCGATGATGGTCGGGGACAGGTTGGCGTTCAAAAACTTCATGGGTGCCTTTCGGTTTGGCGGTTGGAAACTGTGAAGAGGGGAAAGCGATCTCAGTAGCCTGAATTGAGGGCCGTACCTACGAGGCGATCAATCCGGCGAGTTCTGACGAGTTCATTGACTGCTGCGACCTTGGGGACGAACGACTCAGTTGCCGTCTTGCTGCTGGTGAGCTTGTCCAACTGGGCCCACTCGCCTGCCTCGATGATTTTTCGAACGCTCTCGTCGGGCATGAGGACGTCGCAGACCATCGTGTAGCCCTGGCCATCGATGTGAGGAGCCAGCGACTGGTGGATTACTGCGAGCAGGCTGCCGGCCAGCACGGACCTCCAAGCCGCGGGCTGAGCCCCGGTCAGAGCGAGTACCTTGCGGAGGGCACCGGAAATACTGCGGCCATGGGTTGTCACGAGCATCAGCGCACCCGACTCGCTCCCGAGAATGGTTGTCTCTGCAGTGTCCTGGTCTCGCACTTCACCGACCAAGATCGCATCGGGCGCCTGGCGCAGCGCGTCGCGCAGCCCGGCAGCAAAGGACTCCACATCCGTACCGACCTCCCGCTGCGTGAACATTGACTGCTTGGAAACCATCGGGTACTCGATCGGATCCTCTACGGTGACGATGTGGCTCGCGGTATGTTCGTTCAGGAAGTCCAGGATTGAGTACGCGGTCGACGTCTTCCCGCTCGCCGTTGGGCCGATGATGGCGATCAACCCGGTTGGGTTCATCTGCAGGCGGTTCATGAGTGCCTGGGGAAGACCGAGACTTTCCAGTCGGGGAGGGGCGGTAGTCACGCGAATCACCATCGACACAAGCCCTCTGTCGGCTTGGAAGAGCGAGCAGCGCAGGTACTGGCCAGATGGAGAGGTGGCCGTGCGATCCACAGTCTTCTTTAGGCGAAACAGGGGCGCTACGTGCTCGGTCCAATAGGCGTCTGCGTCCACGTCGGGTCCGCGTGCATCCATGTAGTAGCAGAAGAAGTTCTTCAGGTCCTGCAGCTCCACCACCAGGTCGGTACCGGGGATACCTGTTTGATCGAGGCGCTGGATGCCGCCAGCAGACTTGAGCATGATTTTCTTGCCCTCGCCCAACATCAGGTCTGTGAACTGGCCAGCGAACTGAAGCGAAGCGTAGATGGCGCTCGCAAGGCGCGAGGCCGGATCGCCGGCGTACTGGAACTCTCCGATTTCCATGCCGTCGAGGCTCGCCCTGCCATCGCTGCTTTCATGACCAGCGTCCAGGCCAGCAGCCACACGGGCATGCGAGACCGCATCGTTGCCGGGCGGCAAGTTGCCGGCGGTTGATGTGGAGGTTGCGGCCTGCTGCAGGCCGTCGCCCACTGCTCCCATGGGAACCTCGAGCGCGGAGAACGGACTATTCATATTTGCTTCCTAGACGTACTTACTTGCACAAAAACCCAGATCAACCAGAATTGAGCTACCTCACCGCCCATCCATGTCAAAACACCGCCACGCCCAATCCATTTACTGCCCCAGTTGCTCTGGGTTGCAGGTCGTAGAGGGCCGGCTTGAGAGCAATCGCTTCTTCCCCAGCCGCAACATCTTTCGGGCCCTGATGGGCAAGCCGGTAGAGATGACGCGGCCGGAAACCTACGCATGTCTATCCTGCGGTCTGACCTGGAACCAGCTCGATCCGAGAGAGCTGGCTGCCAATGCTTCGCGCTTCGGCTTGGCGCCGCACCGCACTGCCGTGATGAAGGCGGTGAAGGTTCCCAAAAAGGCCTAGGCTCACGCTTGGCTCCATGGCCGTCCCGTCGCGGCCTGCGCAACCACCAAGAGGTTCTGCGCCTGTGGCGAACGTGAGATATGCGATGCGACAATGGAACTCACTGCACCCATGCGCCTCCCACTGATATCGCGAGCAATGGTCCGACCTTGGGGCGACTGCTTAGACAGATTCGAGTCCAGTCCAGCCACCTGCTCTGCAGTGAACAGCAAGCCCTTGGAGAGCATCGAGGCGCGGTCCACATTGAACGGGCCTACCGATGCACGCAGGCCACCTGCGGAGTAGTCGTCCGGCGACTCGTCGGTGATGCGCTGCGAAGGGAAGGCCGACTGTTTGCGCGCCAGTGCTTTGGTCGTGTGTGAACCTGGGCGGAACACCACCTCGCGGTCGCTGTCGTTGAGCACCTCTACAGAGGCCTTCAATGGTCCTGTGCCCGTCGCACGCGCTGCAAGAGCGCCTTTGTTCACGGTCGAATAGCCGTAACCCTTCCCGTTGTCCATGCGCTCGCCCGCATCGCGAAGGCGTTGCAGTTCTTGAGCGATGCGCGCGTCGTCGTCGGCGCGCTCCGGTGCGGCACCGGAGGAGCGAAAGCGCTCGCGCCCGGCAGCCCGAGATTTCGCCGCGTGGTACTCCTGAAGGCGCTTGGACCCGCCCGGAACGATCGCGTCAAGCTCGCGCAGGGTGCTTGCCGGCACGGCATCACCCTCTTCGGTGCCCGCAGCCATTAGCGCCCAAACCAGTCGCTGGGCGCGCGCCTGGTTAGGGTCGTTGCGAGACGACGAGTTGGCCACCGCGACCATGAGGTCTTGAAGTTCTGCCGGAACGCGTTCATCGGCCGGCCTGAGCACCAGAGCATCCCCGGCCACCGGCGCCGGCAGCGCCCGGTCCATGCACAGGCCGGTCGTGCTGTACGTGCAGAGGGTCTGGGGAGGGATCACGATCGCGCCGCCTTCGTTGCGCAAGGTGTTACGTGGAGTGGCAGTGGCGAGGGCAGGGGAGAGATCGGACTCAGCCGCAGATCGAAAGGTCGAACTGACCACCCGAGCAAAAGGCACGGCGAAGTCGTTGACCAGGCGGTCGGTGGTCGCTTGCCCCGAAGCGAGAGCGTTGATGTACACACCACGGCGATCGATGTAGTCCTTGAAGACCGCGTTGTTGGTCCGAGGCACGCTCATGACCATTTGCTCCAGCAGCACATCCTGGAACCTGTCGACAGCCACAACCGCGCCGTATTCGTCCTGCCCGGACAAAGCGGCCAACGCCCACCCGGGCAAGGCGGCGGAGCTTGCGGCACCCAGGCCAAGGCAGAACAGGGAGCGGCGATTCAAGGTCATTTGGAAGGCTTTCATGGTCAAAGTTGGATAGGACAAGGGTCTCAGAGGACGTTCACTTGTCAACGGCTTGCACCGCTGTTTTGACCGTACACGATGTCGTGGATGCGCCGGGCGTAGGCGTCTCGAAGAATTGGCGTTTCTGAGTGATATGCCCCAACTGCGGCCCATGTGTTGCCGTGCTTCTTGATCTTTCGTGCATACATCCAGGCGCCAACGTAGTCAGACACGCAGGCATCCAGCAGGTGCTGGGGGGTGATCCCGTATTGCGCGAGCTCCTGCAGGTGCACGCTGTTGGTCTGCATCCTGCCGATATCCACTGTGCCGTTGGAGTTGCGGCCGACTGCCGAAGGATTCATGCGCGACTCATGCCAGGCGATGGCCCTGAGGACCGCCTCGTTCACGCCATGGAACTTGGCTGCTTCCGGGATGCAATCCTGGGCCCGCACAACGGGGCCATGGAGTGTCAGCGCGGCAAGCAACGCAATGGAAGCTCGCACTGGATCAGTCCTCAAGTTCCGCCAAGGCCTGCAGCACCTTGAACTGGGTAGCGATGCGCTCCCAAAACACTGCAGGCAACGGCATCGCATCGATACCTGCGATGCGGCAAGTGCGTTCCAGGTGACCCAGCAGGCTGTCCGCCGAAGAGGGCAGGGAAGCGCCGTGGGCAGCCAGCCGCGTTGCCGTGGCCTGGACCACCAGGTGATAGCAGGCCACATCGGCCAGCACGGGGACGTGGGAGATGGGTCTCACATCGGCGCTCGGCGCAGCCTGCGCTGGATCGCGCATGTCGATGTAGGTTTGGCGGAACTCCCGGCGATCAAATGCGCGCCGGGGCTGAGAGGAGGTGGTGAAGGTAGTCATGCTTTCAAGTTCTCACGTTTCGCATCCCTGTCAAGGCTGCTTTGGGCCAGCAGCAAACTCCGACAGTTCGGATAAGTCGAACGAATCGAGAAACGCGTTTCCACTATGGGCCTGCGTCAAGCGCGGCTCAAGCTCGGACTGAACAGGGGTTTGGCTTCCAGCAGGTGTAGCTTCCAGCTGAGGGTTAGTCGTCAGCCGAGGGGTGGTGCCTTCCTGTCTGCTGGCCATGCCCACAGCATTGGGCGCTGCGCCTGGAACCAGCGCGCCCGCCTTAAGCGCCTCGTACTCGCCAAGCAACGAAAGCAGCACTCTTCCAACGCGGTTGGGAGGCACGTCGACAAGGCGTTGCCAGACGACGGGCAACTCGTTCCGGTAGACGATGATTTGTGAGCGCACGACGACACGCTCTTCCAAGCTAAGAGGTCTTGGCATCGTTCATCTTCTCGCCGAGGGCGTGGAACCCGTAGACGTTCGAAAATACTGGGTCACCGTCCAGCTGCATCGTGTCCTGCCGCTCAGGGAACATCACCGTCATCAGTTCGAACAACCGGCGCGCACCGCCACCTGTGAACAAAATGAGGTCCACGCTCGCCAAATTTTGAACGGACTGCAGCATCCGATCTGCGCATTCCTTCAGGATCGCGAGGACGACTGGCTCAAACGGGGCCATTTGAACTTGCTTGCCGGAGATCAGAACAGTGCTCGCGCGCGTGCGCAGCGCGGTGTCAACGCGCTTGACGATTTCAGCGTCATCCCGCAGTGACTTGTGGATGCGGTCGCACACGGCAAAAGCGCATTCAAGGGTCCCCTTCGGATAGGCGCCGCACCTCTCGTAGTGAACCTTCTTGCCGTGCATTAAGAACCAATCAACCGTTCCCCCGCCCACATCCAGCACCAAAGTGTTTTGTTCTCGGAGATGGGGAATGCTCGCGCCATGGTGAACGAGAGCGCCTTGAGGCTGTGCAAGCACTGTGCATGATTTCACTTCAACCTCCAGGCTTGGGCCGCCCCAAGGCATGGCGGGCACTTTGTGAACAGCCTCCAGAGTCGAGCGCAAGCTGTCCTTCTTCGTGGAGAGCGTGTGCAATGGGAGCCCAACCACCATGCGTTTCACCGTGACCTTAGTGATCGTGCTGAGTGGAGTCAGCAGCTCCCTGCAGATGTAGTGGAGCGCGCCTCTGAACAGTGCGAGGTACTGCTCACTATCCGCATAGGCGTCAGACACCACTCGCGCATTCCGACCTGAACCGCGAATAGCCGAATCTGGGCCGACGAAATATTCGGAGCCGTTGACCTCCACCACGACGCCACTGAGTGCAGAGGTGCCAGCACCGGCACTCACGGCGCCGTCGATCAGTGGACAGAACGACGGAATGCTCCGCGCCAAGATCGGCGAACCCTCCTTTGCTACATCGCGGCCTACGGTGTACTTCGTGGCGAAGTAGCCAACGTCCACTGCAGCGATGTCTATGAGTAGAGGAGGCTGCAGCGCAGGCTCAGGGTGACTCAGTACCTTGGGCAGCGCTGGAACTACGTGGGGGGCTTTTTCGGTGGTTGACAAGGAGCACTCCGGGTGGGGGATGTGCCGATTGTCTGGAGCACGACGGCGCCGCGAGGGGGGCATTCGGCCCCGTTGGGGCAGGTAATGCCATCTTTTACGCTCGCCTCGCAACCACAGGCGCTCATGGTGACCACGAGTTCTCGTCGTAGCTGTGCCGAAACGTTCGCTACCGCGCCGCACTGGGCGCCGCGAAATCTACCTACTCCTTAGGGATCAAGGCCGGCGCAACGCGCTTTGAGAGCCAACACGGGATGTTGGCTGGCAGTTTAAGGATTAACGTGCCACGCTTCGAAAAGCCGCTTAGTTCGAGCGCCATAAGGCGACTGGCTATCCCATTCAATGCCACAACCAGTACATAAAAGCGCACTTAGCATGGGATAGTCTGCCAGCTAATGCCACGGTAGGCTTATTATTCAATCGCGCAGAGGCGGGAATCGCATCGGGACAAATGGGAATAGGGTGGCCCCACTCCAATAGCGTTGCAGCTAGGGCGATTTTGCCTGGAGCGCGGCGGCTTCGCAAGGCATTTTCCGTCGAACTACCGGAAGGGGAAGGTCTACAAAAACGAGGCTGGAACTGGGCTGGCGGGGCGAAAAGGAAAAGCCACCCCGTAGGAGATTCAAAATTCCCCAACGAAGTTGTTGCGCTTCAGGTTTAAACCGAATACATTCTCCTCACTCGGTGAAAACCAGTGGCTCATCTCCATGGAGCCCCAACAGGTCCTCAGTGACCAGGCGCAATGCCACCAGGGATCACATCCCAAAGCCCGATGCAGCTAATGCATGCGGAGCCCCTCGCACAAACGGGGCACCAGTAAATCAACACGGCATGTCTATGCCAGCGGCCTTCGCGCTGCCCGGTTTTTGTTCTCAAGTCCCTCCCATGTGACCCAGCAGCCTACGGGCGTGCCTTGGGGCCCCAGCCAACCCGCCGCTCCTAGGAGCGCCCGGTGACCTGACGGCGGTCCACATGGAACTGCGCGCTGACCCAACGGGCGGCGAATTGAGACACATAGGTTTCCATCAGGAATCCAGGCTGATCACCCAAGCGATCACCACCCTTCCTCCGCGCTCGACCTTGCGCGGATGAACCCTGTCCTCAGGGGGCGCCATGGCTTGAACCACCAATGGCCGCAGGTTGATTTACTAACAGAACCGGTTCACTCACCCCTTTGTTTTTGAGACGCAACCCACCGTGGGGAGCAACTGAATGGGCACGCCCATCCGATTGCTCCTCATCAAGCCATGACGAACCCTTCTGCCGCCTCTTCTTCTGCCACCCCTGAGCTGCAACCCTTTGCGACAGGCGCAACCTTGCCGGCCGAACCGCAGCGCCGGGCCACTCCCCCCACGGCACGGTTTCGCCGCCGCCCTGTCGAATCCAGTGCGCAAGCCGCCATCGCACTGGCCGTCAGCCAACGGCCGGGCGATCCATGGGGACAGCTGGCCGTCTTCTTCAAGAACTTTCGCATCCCGGCCGCCCAGGGGCGCAAACGCTCCGTCAGTGCGGGCACTGAAACCAAGTACGTCCAGTCAATCACCCTCTTGATCCAGACCCTTGCCGCCCAGAACATCCGCATCCAGAACCTGCCCGAGTTGAGCCAGAAACACCTGGTGCTGGTCATGCAGGAGTGGGAAGCCCGCGAATTGAGTGCGTCCTCGCTGGCCACCCGCTTCAGCTGCATCGCGCGGTTCTACGGATGGCTTGGAAAGAACCTCTCGGTGAAGTCCGTCAAGGACACCCTGCAAAACCCCGCAGCTGGCATGCGCCAATACAGCGCGGTCCTGCCCAAGGCCTGGAACAAGGTGGGCGTAGACCTGGTAAGGCTTCTTCCACATGTTGAAGCACAGTGTCGCTACAGCGCCGTGTACCTGGCGCTGGCCCGCGAGTTTGGCCTTCGTGTGCAGGAGGCGGCTGCGCTGCGCCCCATGGCCAACGACATGGGCGTGTACCTGCACATCACCCATGGCGCCAAGGGAGGCCGCGGCCGGGCCGTCCCGATCGAAACACCAGAGCAGCGCCGCGTGCTCGACGTTGCGAAGGAAATGGCCCACCCGCGCAGTGGCTTGCTGCGGCCCAGCGACAGGACGATTAAGCAGGCCATCAAGACCTTCTACCGGGTCATGAACAAGGTTGGCATCACGCGTAAGCAGCTGGGTGTCACCGCCCACGGCCTGCGCCATGAATACGCCAACGCCATCTACGCTGCGCATGCCGGCGTGGACGCCCCAGTGAATGGGGGCTTGGCACCAGACCGGCAGACCGAACTAAACGCCCGCAAGGTGGTGACGGAGAACCTGGGCCACGGCCGCCTCTCAGTGACTACCGCCTACACGGGCTCGCACGCCAACATTGAGCGCCACGAGCTCAAGCGCATGCACCAGGTGCTGGACATGCTCCAAGCCCCGGGCGGCGAGCTGTCGCGGTTCGTCCTGGCCACTGAGGTGGAGTTGAACACCACGCACCGTGCGGAGAGCCCCACTGCGGCTGAGCTTGAGTTGCGCCTGTACGTGATAGGGCCAGAAGCTGAAGGGAAAGGTCCCCACTACATGCCCCTCATGCTGGCGATCCGCATTTGCGACCGTTCGGGGATAGATATCCCCGGGTTTTCCGACCCCCTGCAGGACATCATTACCAAGCTGAGCCCATTGGTGCGTCAGCAAACCGGTCGGATGTGTTTGATCCACGACGCAAGGCTGCTCCCAGCGGACATCCCGCAGCTGGAACTCCTCCTTCGTTGATTCCCGCCCAGATTCCCTCAAACACCACCTTTCGCTCTCACACCAATTTGCCTCTGGAGAAAACCATGCTTGAAACTGTCACCGCCTACTACGAAAACAACGGCCCAGGGATGGAGGTAATCAACCTCTTTACGGTCCTCTTCTCCTTGCGCGGCGGCCAAAGCAGAACCATCAACGAACTGTGCCAGGCCAACAAAGCATTTTCTCGCTCGGATAATGCCGACCTGCGCGACGTCCTGCGCCGGCGCATCAGCAGCCAGCTCACGCGCGCCGCGCGCAACCTCCTGGTCGAGAAAGTCACCAGCGCCGGTGGCTCCAAGAACGGCTTCGTGATCACCGAGCGCGGCCAGCAACACATCCTCTCCGGCCTGGAAGCGCGGGCGTCCTTCATCAAGCAAAAGCCCGACGCCACCCTGGCCCAGGCCTGTGCCGACGCCAGCCTGAACCTGTCCGTGAACACGGCAGAAGTCACCCGGCGCTTCCGCGAGGAGAAAAAGGCGGCTCGCTCGCCCACCGGGACGTCGCAAGGCTCAAAGGCGCGTCCCGTCGTGCAGGACCCGCTGGCCGCGGCCTGGTTCCCCATGCCCCCGGCGCACGTGAGCCTGCATTCCAGCCAGGTCCACGCCGAGGGCTGAGCCGACCACCCGCCTTCCTTCTTCCCTTTCCCAGCACCACAGGAAACCCCATGCACACCACAACCGCCATCCGGGAGCGCGCACGCGAGATCGCTGCGATCACGCTGGCCGACTCCAAGGGCGCAGCGCCCCGCGCCGGCACCCAACCCACCGGCCACACCAACCAGCAGGACCGCCACATGCCGCTGCGCGCAGTCGCCGTGGCGGCCATGGTTCTCACCGCTGGCCAGGCCGCCAATGCGCAGGTCGACGCGCGCAGCGAATACACCCCGTTGGTCACGAGCACCGGGGCGGCCACGGGATTCAAGGACCATTTCAGTCCCTACGCCGGCAACCTGCCCCAGACGGGCGACACCGTGGCGCTCAGCATCCAGGCCCCGGCCGTGCAGTCCCGCAAGTGGCGCGCCTTCCTTCCACCCGGCACCAAACGCCTGTATGCCGACGTGCAGTTCGCCCCGGGCGCCGCCAGCAGCACCATCTCCCTGCGCAGCCGCACGGCACCCACGGGGGGCACCGCTGCGGTGGGGCGCTACTTCGACATCTCCACCACCCTGGAGCGCCTGGCCGGTGGATCGGAACTGGCGTTCTCGGCGCCGGCCGGCAGCAGCTCGCAGGACCTGGCCAGCTCCATCTACGACATCTCCCTGGGCTCGTACACCGCGAGCACCGGCAGCTGGGTCTATGTGAACGCCTCCGGCCTGCCTGCCACGCACCAGGTGCGGTTTCGCGCGGAGGTCCTGTCCTCCTGCTACATGGGCTGGCATGCAGTGGCCAAGTACGACGCCGCAGGAAACCCGCTGCAGAACGCCACCCACACCTGCATCGGCACCACCATCCTGGGCGCGGAGCCAGCGGACACCACCACGCCGCCCGTCACCCCACCTGTGAATCCACCCGTGACGCCGCCGGTACAGGAACCTGATCCCGACTTCACGCTGGCCCACGCCGTCTCGCCCCTGGTGGCCGGCAAGCCCATCCGCGTGACGATCTCGCCTGCGACCGTGAACCTGGCCAGCTGCTCGGCCACCACCAGCGGAGCAACCAACGCCAGCGGCGCGCTCAGCATCGCCCTGGCCAGCGGCGTCCTGGCCGCCACCGGCAATGCCCCGCTGATCGACCGTCCTGAAACCGCGACCCTCCTGAAAGTCACCTGCACCAGCCGGGGCGGCAAGACGGCCAGCATCACCGGCCTCATGGCGCCGGACACCACCACGCCCCCGGTAACGCCGCCCGTGACGCCACCCGTCACTCCACCGGTGCAAGAGCAGGTTGCCAGCTTCAGCGCCACCAAGACGCCCGGCGCCAACGGCACCTTCACGTTCAGCGGCACCTTCAAGCCCGCCACCGCCGGCATCGGCAAGCCCACCACCTTCTGGACCGGCATCACAACGGCCCCGTTCTTCGGCCCCGCCGTCATCCTGGTCAAGAGCGGGCAGGGCTGGTCCCCTTTCAACCCTGCCACCGGACTCGTGCCCGCCAATGCGCTGGCCAGCACCTCGCCCACGGCCGCCGGCCTGCAGCTGGATCTGATCCGCTCGGACCTGACCGAGGGCGAGCTCGCCGCCATCAACTCCACCGTGTACCTGGTCTACCAGGTCAACGGCGGGGACCTGCAGGTGTGGCCCGCGCCGCTCCTGCAATGCAAGAACGGAGCGTGCACCACCCCGTGAGCCCCCATCCGCCATACCTCTGTTCACCAGACCCATGGTTCTCTTCCCACCAGCAGCCCGTGCCGCTGGCTCCCATCACCAGCCTGTGCGCCCCGCGCGCCAGCGCTACATCGAAGGATTCCATCCCATGCGTTCCCTGATCGCAATTGCCCTTCTGGCCGCGAGCACCGTCGCGTCAGCCGGGTCGTTTGTTTCCCTGCACCAGACGCCGCTGCGCATTGCGCTGCCGTCCCTGGGCGGAAGCTACCTGTTTGACAACCCCACGGGCTTCAAGGCCCAGTACGCCCCCGATGGCCTGTCCGGCTGCGCCATCGGTTTCAACAAGACCGACTGCGCCTTCCCCGGTGGCGGTTCTCTCGCGCTGCCCGAGTTCACCGGCTACCAGCTGGGCTACCGTGAATGGCGCTTCTATGTGCCGGCCGGCTCCAAGTCGGTGATGCTCAGCGGCTACGCGCCCCAGCGCGCGATCGCTGCGTTTGCCATGCGCTTTGGAGCCGAGCCCCAGCGCCAGGGCGAACTCGACGGCTGGGAGTACCAGGACGCCCAGGAGAACGAGCACATCGACAGCTCCTTCTCGCGCCTGGTCGCCGGCGACGAAGTGATCGTCGTCCATGACGGCGGCGGCACCGTGCGCTTCATCGGCGGCAACGTGAACGCGCAGCGCGGCGTGCTGGCCGAGGGCGGCTGGATGTACGTGCGCCAGCTCTCCGGCACCGCGCTCTACGACATCCAGGGCGGCGTGGACGTCGACATGCCCAAGTACAAGGAGGCCTACGGCAAGATCAAGTGGACCAGCGCGGCCAACCCTGACCCCGTGGAAGGCAGTGGCGGCGGCGGCACCACGCCTGGCACGGATCCTGGCACCAACCCGGGCACCGACCCGGACCCTGGCACCGGCACGGGCGGCGGCAATACCTTCACCCTGGAGCCGTCGGCCACTTCCATCCGCCCGGGCGAGACCGTGCGCATGGTCGCGTTCCCCACCACGCTGGTCCTGAAATCCTGCACCGGCACTGATGCCAACGGCGCCGCGGTGAACGTGTCCGTGGGCACCACGCTCGGCTTGCCGGTGGCCACCGTGGTCGCGCCCAACTCGGCCAAGGTCAAGGTCAGCTGCACGTCCACCAACGGCAAGACCGCCACCAAGGAACTGACCATCACCGGCGGCACTCCCGGCACCAACCCTGGAACCGGGCCCGGCACCAACCCGGGCACGAACCCAGGTACCAACCCAGGCACGGGCACCGGCAGCGGCACGCCACCCACTGCGTCCAACTCCACCCAGAACACCGGCGTCAACAACGCACTGGGCCTGTCGACCACGCTCAAGCCGGCCACGGCCGACGTGGGCAAGAAGATCACCGTCTGGCTCGCCCTGGAAGTGCGTCCGTTCTGGTCGACCTCGCCGATGTTCTTCATCCTGGACAAGAACGGCGGCCTGGCAGACCTGGCCACCAGCCCGCCCAGCGCGAGCAACGCGGTGGTGGTGGACGCGACGTTCCCGGCCACCGGCATCAACGTGGCGGTTTTCAGCAGCAACCTGCTGTCGGTGACGCCGGGCCAGCTGGGCGAGCTCAAGGCCCGCGTGTTTGGTGCCTACAGCATCGGTGGCGGCGACCTGCAGCTGCTGGCCACGCCGATCTACGACTGCTCGAGCGGCACCTGCGCCCGCTGACGCCTCGCGCGTAACACCCCCCGGGCCGTGCAACGCGGCCCGGGTTTGCAGGAGACCTTCATGACAGAACCTCGCCTCCACCTACCCCTCAGCTCAGCGCCTTCCCTGGTCCAGCGGATGTGCAGCATTCACCAGGAACTGCGGCCCGCGACCAGCGGCTGCGAGATTCGGCCTGGTGTCTGGCTGTGCGCGCAATGCTGGAAGGCCCGGTATGGCGCGATCAGCGGCAGGGTCCATCGAAGCGGCGGCGCGCCGGCGCGCGCACCTGGTACCGGCCAGCGGGGCAGTGCTCTTGGTGGCCTGGTCGCCGGGATCGCGGTGGGGCTCCTGATCGGTGCGGCCGTGGGCATCCCCGTGAGCAAGCTCAAGCACCCCATGGCTGCGAGCGAGTACCAGGTGCCGGGGCTCGACCGGGATGCGGCCGAGGCCGAGCGCAATGCCACCTGGGATCCGAATGCGCCCCTGTACGGCAAGGTGCCCGCGGGCCTGCTGCCGGACCTAGCCGGTGCGAAGGCGCGGTTGTTCAGTGGCACGCAGCAGGCGCGCTTGGGCGCCCGGCGGCCGTCAGACGCAATCGGCGCGTCAGACGACGAGTTTTCTGCCGAGCTGGCCAGGATCGCGGAGATCGCCCAGGAGTCACTGCAGCAGAGCCTTCCTATCCGCGCCAATCCTCATCGCGAAGTCAGCCAGCAGCGCTAGCAACTCACCTGTGGATATTCCCGAATACGCAACGCGGTGAGACTTACCCACAGGGCTTGGCGCATTGAATTGTGGCCTGTGCACATGTGGACAACTACGCCAGTGGCGTCCCTTGTCCTCAAGGCGGCAACCGCGACGAGACGCGGCACACCACCACCATGCACACGACCCGACGGGCAATCTCCGTGACGCACGACACCTCAGGACACCTTCTGGCGCGCCCCGCTCGCCACAGAGCCCACAGTCAGCGCTACGAGTGCTCCCAGCTGGAGTGCTCACTGGACAAGTAGAGCAAGACGCGAATTGCGGAGACTTTGGTCGTAGCCCTCAAGCGCCGAGCAGGCTTGTTGGACGGAGATACACAAGCGCCTGGCGTCGAAGGCGAAGCGCTGAAGCGCTAACTTGTCCTCCCAGACATTTGGAGTGCGCTCAGCCGCTAAACGGACGATCCGAAAAATGGCTAGAAGATACGAGTAGTCGTCCGAATCCGGATCCAACCCAAGATTCCGAAGAGTCGCGTATGCCATAAACCGCAGGTCACGCTGCGCGTGCGATCGATCATGCCTCAGCCCATCTTTGCCGTAGAACGCCAACGCGTAGTCGCCACGCTGCCCCACGGTCAATCCAGTTAGCTCGGGGTAGGTAAGGATTAACTCGCGCCCTGCCGAAGGCATTTCGTAGCTGGCAACAAATCGGTCCTCAAGCCATGCTTCTGATTCCCGAGAACAAACAGGCGTCGCGTTGATGGCGGAACGTGTCATGAGCCAGGAGAGTTCGGCGTCTGGCGATAAATTGTCCAGCCAGTCGCTCTCAAGCATCCTCAATTCGTCGAGCGCGCACCAAAGACGACAAGCTGTTTCGTATGTCGCAAGGTCGAAGGCGTACGGCACCTTGGCCCGCAACCAGGGTACTTCCTCACCCTTGAGGTTGACTTCCTCCATGGTCGGGAGCACGAACCCGAGGACTCCTTCAAAAGCCTCCGGTCGCAAAACGAAAATCTCTCCCGCTCGTGTCCATACCTCGCCGTCAATTTCTTGGAGCTGACCAAGATTTACCTGCGATCCATCTGTGGAGACTATCTCGACTTCGACTTCCGAATAAGAATCGAGGCTGCTATAGCTGTCCCGCATGCTTTCTCGCTCGAATGTCCTCCTGTCCCAAGGATTCTCGAAATGAACCTGTACGAGCGTTGACGGCAGTTCCGTCCTCGCGAACTCCTTTGTCGATTGTCGATTCCACAGAGCGACTGCGGAGTTCTTGAAGTCCAAGTGAGTCTTGAAGACTCTAGAATGTCGCAGTCCAAGCTCTGGCCAAGTCCACCCATAGCCAATTGTTGCGCCTTGTCCATCCGCATATTGGATAGGTTCGAGTCCAATCGGCCAGGGCTCCCCAAAAAACCAACTACGCTCTATGACATGTTGTGGCTCGACTAGGGAGCCATTCCTCAGTTCCTCGTTGAGGACATCGATGCTGATTCCTGACTCATGCGTCCAGCATGAAGAAGCGATTTCAAATATTAATTCAGCCGCCCATCTGATGCGAACTTTCCCAGTTTTCGAATAGCCGACTTTTTCCCAGGCGCGCCATTCGGTTGTCATCCCGATCTCACGTTGGCAGCATTCCCAGATCTGCCTCTCCCGAGTGGTGATCCCCGTAGGACCAAAGCTTCTACGGAGTGACAAATCACTGGCGCTCCATGCGCTGTACACCCCCGTGAATGCATCGAGTACGCTCGCAAAGCCAGCGGCGTAGATTCTCCAAGCGACGACGTCCATCAGCTTGAACTCGGTGCCGGGTAGATCCACACCTTCTGCAATTCGATCCGCCTCTCTGCGCTTTATCGCCTCCCAACTGCCGTAACCAAATCCAGCCGCAAAGCACTCTTGTAGGCGCTCTGGAGAAAATGAGTCGAACGGGTGCTGGCTGCCAAGCTCAGAAAGAAAAATACCAATTTCCCCGGTCTCGAAGTCCTCGGTTGAAACAGGAAGTGCAAGAGGCAGCAGATTGCATGCTGGCACCTGTTCGGGGTGCTGGTGGAAATAGAATTCGTCGTCGCGCATGAATGCCTCACAAACCGCGCCGCCAGGGCGCACACTCAATTCCAAATTGGACCACATAAGTACGATCCAAATTTCTGTCTCTACGACAGGTTTGTGAAGGCTTGTAGACAGCGCGTCAGAGAATCGCGTGATCTCGGAGGCAGAAGTGCTCGAAAACTGACCGCCGGCATGTCCCTTAGGGGAAGGTGGGCGCCAGGCCTGGGGTGCAACTGGCGCCTGAGATACCGACCGCGCCCTAGTTCACCAGCGCGCCACCGAGCAGTGCGGCCGTTGGGAAATGGACTGAATGCACCGTTGCCGGGACCGAATTCGAGCCGGAAGGCCATATCTATACCGGATCGGGCGGTATGACAAGCCTCTAGGGTGCCCTGCCTGGCTAGCATTTCAGGCCATGACCACCGCCAGGCAATGCCAACCATGACAGCCCTTGCCCAATCACCCTCTCAACCTCCTCGCCCCCAAACCCGCGGCCTCATGCACGGGCCAGTAGGAAATGCACGCCAGAAGTACACCAGCGAAGAGGCCAAAGCACGCGCTGCGGAGATACTTGAGGCCATCGAGGACATCAAGCAGCAGCTTGCAGACGCGCGCCAGCAGGCCCGCATCAGCGGCGATCGTTCTGACGGTGACTGGTACAGGAGCGCGGAACGCGCCTTGAGAGAGTATCAGGTGGAACACCAGGAGTTGCTGCTCATGCAGGGTTCGCTCAGATCGCAGGAGTCAGCAGGCTGTGCGCCGGTGAACCAAAGACCATTCGATATTGCGCAGTTCCTCAGGATCAAGGTGAGCGCCCAGGGGATGCAGACGTTCCCCAGCGAGGTGCCCGAGTGTGACGCATTGATGTTGCAGATCGCGCGGGACATGGCATCGATCAAAGACCAGATCTCCCGGGCACAGTACAAAGGGAAATCGACAGGCGTCTACGCGCCCAGCAAATGGTTTGCCAATGCGAACCTCGCCTTGAAGAACAAGCAGGTTGAGCACCAGGCGCTGCAAAGGCACGCTGCAGACTTGCGTCGCGATATCAAACGAGCCCAACACGACGCATCACAAGCCATAGCGACTCCGTTCTCCCGGATGTTCATGCAGGTGGCGCGAGCGAATCTGAGCAAAGAAATTTACGATTCGCTCATAGCGAAGACTCTGCAGCAGCAGGGGACGCAGATGCCGAGCCCGGCCGTTGGCGGCACCCCTGAGCTCCACTAAATCTACGTAACCACCCAGGGAAGACGGCGAAACATGGACGCACAACTCAAGGCTACAGGGCGGCCCACAAGCCCATTGCACAGCTCTAGCCGCACGGCAATCAGCGAAAACACAGACCCGGAAACTGGCAAGGTCACTAGAGTGCTCTGCACTAGCCAACTGACTTTGACATGGATCGGCATTGAGGTGCAGGTGAAGTTCAGAGCCACCTCCATCACCATGGACCCCGACCGTGCAGCTGCACGCCGCAGCATGCGGCGCGGGCGGGGATGAGCGCTGGCCTTCCTAGGCCTCACATGGCCAGGGAGCCGCAGGCCGTCCGATAACACTACCATCCCGGTGTGGGGGACCTTCGCATGCTCATCCAGTGACTGCAGACGTTGTGCCACTGGTGAAGCCCCCCAGGTTCGTGCTCATCGGTCGGGGACCACCTGGTGCGAAGAAAAGGAACGCCCACGCTTGGATAGCGGTATGAAGCGGGACCACCCGGAAGCACCACAACGATATTTAACCAATGTTATGACATTGAACGTTGGTTTTATATTGCCAATCGCGCGGCAAAGCGTTATAAAACCAGTGTTCGCAATCAAAACATTGGTTTACCATCGTGAAATCACTTCGAGACTTCGCTGAAGAGATCTCCCTCCGCCAGAAAGCGCGCCAGCTGACCGCCACTGAACTGGCGGAGAGGACGGGGCTTACTGACCAGTCCGTGCGGGCGATGCTTCACGGTAACGCCGCGCCCAGGTTGACCAACGCCATGGCCGTGGCCGACGCCCTGGGGCTCGAGTTCGTGCTGGTGCCAAAGGCCATCGCGAATGAGATGCGCTCGTCCACCGCAGATCGCTCACCTCGAACAGTCCTCAGCGATGTCGAACGGAGGCTCGGAATGCTCCCTCATGGCATTCAAGGCAACGAGGCAATGCTCGGCAAGGTGAGGGGCATGCGAAGCAACGCTGACCTTCTGATGGGGACACTTCCCGAAGGCCTCCAAAGCGGCGCCGCCGAAAGGATGGGGCGACTACCGGAAGGCATACTGAGCGAAGCGGAACGTCGATTGGCAACCATACCCAGCGAGCGCAATCCCGAAGAGCCTCACGACCAGCCTTCTACCCGTAGGCCGCGAAAATCGGGAGGGAAGTCATGAGATACCGTGCCCTTGCCGTCCACCTTGGCCCACGGCAGCAGTACGTAGGACTGCTTTTTCAGTACGGCGCTGGTCGATCAGCAATCACGCGGCTCGTGCCAGACAACGCCTATTGGATGTCCGACACTGCCCCAGTTCTCTCTCAGCTCGGGCTGGTAGCCGACAGGCAAGCCAGAGCGGCGTTCCTGGCCGAGTACGCAACACAGCCATTCTTCAATGGAGAGGGTGAAGTGCTGCCGTCGTTCTTCCAAAACCTGCTTCCAGAAGGTCCGCTGCGACGCCACCTCGAAGAGCTGGCCAGCTTGGACAAGGATGATCACTTCGGCCTGCTCAGCGTCTGCGGCACGGACCTACCTGGAGCTGTCTACGTGAGCCCCGCGCCCCTTGACAGCCAGAGCATCGCTGACGTGGTGACGCAGAACAACGACGCCTTGGAGATGAGCGTTGTTCCAGTCCCGGTCCCAGAGGCCACTTCCCTGTCGGGTGTCCAGCCAAAGTTGTCCCTCGTACAGTCGGGCGGCCGGTATGTGGCCAGGACGAAAGATACCCAGGGCGTGCACATCATCGCCAAACTCCCGACAGTCGACTACCCTTTGCTGCCCCAGGTGGAAGAACTGTCGATGCGCATGGCCGCGGCCGCCGGCGTGAACGTGGCACACGTGGAGTTGGCGCCGCTGGAGAGCATCGATGTCGACCAGCCGTTCATCCTTGGCGAAGGGAAGCTCTTCCTTGCGGTAAGACGTTTCGACCGGGCCAGCGGCCAGCACATCCACTGTGAGGACTTCGCGCAGATCCTTGGCGCCGCACCGGAGCAAAAGTACACACACCCATTCGCGACGTACGCTTCCATGATGCGTCAGTTGGTGGGCATCCCCGCGCTGGGGACCGAAGCGGCATACGAGCTTCTGCGCCGCATTGTGGTCAATGACCTGCTGGGCAACTTCGACGGGCATGTCAAGAACTATGGTCTGCTCTACCCGGACGGCCGAACACCAGAACTCTCACCGGCATACGACATCGTGGCGTACGCGGCCTACCTCAGTGGTGGGGGGCATGCGCTACGGTTCACTCCTGAGAGCGCAAAGAAGGAGAGAGTGTCACCAGCCGTCATTCGTCAGCTTTGCAATGCCGTTCCTGGCCTCCTGGAACCGAAGGCACAGTTGATCGTTCGGCAGACGGTGCGACAGGCCTACGATGCTTGGCCCGACATGATCGAGGCGTCTTCGTTGCTCGACTCCCAGAAGCAACGGCTGTTGAGACACTTCGAGGCCACTCCGGGCATCGCGTCTCTCCTGAAGCGGGCGGCGCGCCAGAACGCTGCAGCATAAATGCGCTCCCTACTGGTCCTGGCTTTCCGCGTGTCGCTGGGACCAGAGCGTGGTGCCCGTAGCGGGGCTCACGCCTGCAGCAGGTAGACCAAGCCGCGCACGGTGCGGATCGCGTCGGCGCCCACCATGCGGCGCGGGTTGGGCACACGCACTTTGATTGCGCCGATGTGCATCGGCTTGCGTAGAGGGCCCGGTCGCTGCACGAGCAAAACCTTGGGTACCCCGGCGCCGGACGCGCACGCCAACTCCCGCACCCGTTGGAACTCGCGTGCAGACAGGTCCCACACTTCGCTAGAGCGCCGTGCCGGGTGGCGCCAAGGCACGATCACCAGTTCGCCCACCGCCGAGCGCTCGCTGGCCCAGTTCGCACTACTGCAGTGCAGTGCAGAGAGACCTTGCACAATGGCCGCGTGAACCACAATTACGAGAACACCGCGCTCTGAGGCCATTGCACCGGTGGGCCGCGGCGCACTTGGCGCGCCGGGGTGGCGCTGGCCGCTGCCGCCGGCCTTCTGGCCCTGGCCGGTTATGCCGCCGGGCCCACGCACCCGGCGCTAGCCGGAGCGCAGCTGCCCGGGCTCATCCCGGGGCGAGATTCCGTGTCCAGCCTGGAGGGCACGGGCTAGTACCGCGTGTCGCCCGACGGCACCGGGTTAGCCAAGATGGGGGTGGCCGGCCTGCAGCCCGCCTTCTGGGTGCGCACCCTGAGGCAGGCAGATGACCGCGCCCACCCCATCCCAGCGCGCCACTTCCGCTGGACGGCCGCCAACCGCTACCTGGCCGCAATCGTGGCCCCCAATGGCGACGAGATCGCCCGCAGCCAGGCCCTGGCCGTGGACCGCGAGGACGCGGCCGGGTGGACCCTCGCACCGGCCCCCCGCTGTCGTGGCCACCAACCGGGCAAAGTGAGTTCCTCGATCCCGGACCGCCGGGGCAAGCTGCGGGCCCGCGTGGCCGAGGAGGGCGGCCAGGCCACCCTGCAGCGCCCGGAGGCGGAGGCGCCAGGCGGCTGGGGCGATGCGACGCAGGGGAGCCGCTTCGACTTAGCGCGCCTGCTGAAACTGCACCATGGTGCCGAGGATCTGGGCGATACCCGCCTACGGGCGCGACAAAGTAGCCTTGGTGCGCCTGCGTCTGACCGACGAGGCCGAGACCGTGGGGCATGTCATGTACGACTTGGACCTAGACCATGCCTCATCAACCGGAGCGCGCGCCAGCCGCTGGTGGCCGATGCCATGCCTGGCTACCCGTGTCGCGAGGTGTTCGACGCCGCGCTGCGCGAACGCTTGGACACGCTGGCCGGCGGTGAGCCGGCCGAAGTCTCCATCACCAGCATGGACGTCAGCGAGGGCAGCATGACGCCAGTGAATGCCACCGAGCGCGGCCGGCGCAGATGCCTGCTGCCGGCCGAGGGCCCGGCCCAGCTGCTGGGCGAGAGTGGGCCGAGCCTGCTCCGCGGCCAGCTGGCGCGACGCCACCCCACCACCCTGGCCACGCGCGACGGCCTGCAGCTCCACGGCTATCTCACCCTGCCCGAAGGCGTGCAGTCGCGCCAGCTAGCGCCGATACTGCTGGTGCACGACTGCCCGTGGTCTTGCAGTTCGGTGCCAAAATGAACACTGTACGCACTGAGGCGATTGATGAATTTGGATTTCACAGAGAAGCGCGAGGCGCGCGATATTGGCGAGCTCGTTCTCAACGGCCACGTCGAACTGGTATTGCGGCGCGGTCCAGCTCCCACCCTGGTGATCAGAGGCTCCAGCGCCAAGGCTTTGACCCAGGTGCGGACAGAGTTCAAAGGCCGCCGGCTCGAGATCACCGGAGAGGGAAACACGATCTCCTCCAATGGCGGCTCGATCAACATGGTGAACTACACCCCCGGCGCGGTCCAGGTCGGGCATGTGTCAGGCTCAATGCAAGTGTTCCACGGCACTGTAGGGTCGGTGGTGACCGGCGATATCGTGCACCTAGGTCGTCGCTCACGCGATGACAATCAGGACACGCTGGATGCCGCCCAAGTTGAACTGACCCTCCCGCAAGTGGAAGTGCTGCGTGTTCACGGTTCCTGCGAGGTTGATCTCGATGACCTTCGACAGGCGCGCCTGGCGGTGAAGGTCGAAGGCTCTGGGCGCATTGAGGCCACTGGCAAGGTAGACAGCTTGGAAGTCGATGTGTCTGGCTCCGGCAGTCTGCGAATGAGAGACCTGATCGCCAAGGCAGCGGACATCGATGTCAGCGGGGCTGGCCAAGTCAGGGCCACTGCACAGGACCGGGTGCGCGCGTCAGTGTCGGGAGCAGGGCAGATCAAGATCTACGGCAACCCGCCAAACCGCACAGCCGATGTCTCGGGCATGGGCCGCATCAAGTTCAAGGACTGACGTCCAAACCCCAGGAGACCAACATCAAAGAACTCACCACTGCCCAGCTGCGCCTGCTCTACGACCGCTACCTTGAACTGCTCACGCTGGAGGTCGAAGTCATGGGGGTCAGGCCCCAGGAGGCGCGACACCTGATCGGCCGGCTCGGTGAGTTCCATTGCGCACTGCAGGTCGGCGGCACGCTGGCGCACACAACCAACCAGCACGGCTTCGATGTGGTCTGCCCCCGCGGGCGCAAGATCAGTGTGAAGACCACCGCTCAGCTAACGGGCTTCGTGCCGATCGGCAAGACCACCGCAAGCCTGGCAGACGATCTGATGCTGGTGCAGTACCTCGACGGCAGGCTCACCACGCTCTTCTACGGCCCGATGTCGGCTGTCGTCGCCGTAGCCCGGCACTACAAACCAACGAACAACTACGAGTTCGACTTGTCGCGCGCTCGCAGACTCTCGACCACCCTGGCCACTGAGGACAAACCCATGACAGTTGTGACACCTCGCGAGGAATTTGAGGCCGATCTGCAGCCATTTGCATCCAGCCATGGGCTGAGCCCAGTCTGGCACTCGCCGACTCTGCTCAACTTGGAGCCGGTCCCGGGCTCATCCAGCGCCAAGCTGTGCATCTCTTTCGATCCAGGCTACTGGGAGCTGTACGAACAGCGAGACTGCTTCGTGCGTGAACAAGCGCGCGCCAACGTCGTCACCCAGACCGCCATCTATCGCGTGGACTGGCCCGGCCAGGATGCCCAGGAAGTGCACGGGTCCCTGTCAGCTCTCGCCCCATTGTCCTGACCACTCGAAGGCTCCCACATGCGGTTCACCATTTGCAAGCTACTTCTCGCCGGCAGCGCTCTCGCCGGTACCATCGCCCCCCTGCAGGCCTTGGCGGCAACCGACGACGTGATCCCAGTCGAGAAGTTTCAGCCGCCCATCACCACTGAGTTCGCACCCGAGCGCCCCCACGGCTGGAATTTCGAGGGCCCGATGATGCGCAACGGGATGAACCTGTTCGCGGCGAACGTTCCTTCGTTCAACGGCCAGGGCAAGCTCATCTCCAGTTGGAATCCGCGGTTCGGGAAAGTCTCCGAGCGCCCGACTTTCATCATCATCCACGGTGGCCATGGCATTGCTCACGGCAACATCGACACGGCCATCTGGGCGATGAAGACCTTCAACGCCAACGTCCTGGTGCTGGACTCCTACTGGTCGCGCGGACAGATCGAAAACTGGCGGACCTGGAACGAGTTCGGCGCCAACATGCGCACACTGGACCTCATCGCGGCAGCCAGGTTCACCAGGTCCGAGGGCGCCGACCCGAAGAAGACGTTCGTCATCGGCGACAGCCAGGGAGGATGGACGGTTCTGCGCGCATTCTCCGATCACAGTCTGAGCGGCGAAGTGAAAGCGCTGCTGGCCGGTGGCATCGCGCTGTACCCCAACTGCTACGCGAAAGAGTCGTTCTTTAGCTCGGCGCCCAATGGCTCGGCAAACAAGGACTTTGCGCCGCCGCTGGGCAACTACGTCGCGCCCGTGCGCGTCTTCACTGGGACTGCCGACACTGCAACGCCGACCTCGCAATGCAACGTGGAGAAGGCGCTGAAGGGCGCTGAGAAGTGGACCAGCTTCGACGGCGCAACCCACGCCTGGGATTCGCCCAGCGGCGGCATTGGCCAGCCGGCGGTGGATGGCAAATGCACCAAGGCGCTGAACAAGTTCAACCAGTTTGCGATCTGCCGCAGCAACCGCTACACCGACATCACTCGGGAGGAGATCACGGCGTTTGTGGAGAAGCATTCTCGCTAGCGCGTTCTGGAGGTTCGAAGTACAACCGCAGCAGGCTGCGCGGCGGAGGCTTCGGTGGCGACTGCGGCAGGGCCAGGCAAGTGCGGGTAGCGTGAGCAAGGTCTAGCTGGCGGCGTTCACTTGTTCGCCTTCCAGCCGATCACTTGCTTCCGGCCGAATCCAGTGAGTCCAAACACCGCGCACCCAGGCCCCCGCGTAGATGGTCGTCAGCAGGAATACACCCCACTGGCCCGTCCGCCACGATGCCCAGAAGAAGCCCGGTTGAGCCAGTATTCCGAACACACACGCCCACCGCCTCATCCGAAACGTTCGGGCCTGCGACAGCCAGGCTGCACCCGCGCCAAAGACCGCTATGGCGATCTGGTCCAGCTGACCAAGGAATAGAGCCGCGAAATCGACGTCCGCGAAAAATGCCAAAAGGGTGTGAAAGTCAAACTGCATCCCGACAAGATATCCCACTAGTTGGCTTGCATGAAGCAAATGAAGCCTCGCGCACTCAGAAGGGAGGCGGCAACCCAACGACGCCAGCAATGGCAGCCGTCTCGCTCAACGAACGCGGTCAGAACGCCACGAGATCTTGAGCGACCTGGACGCCGTAGTGCTGCTGGATCAGGTTGCAGAACAGCAACCAGTCATCTCTTGATGGCTTGGTGTGCGTGCAGTGCAGGCATTCAGCGGCTCCCTGCAGCTGGTCAGAGGCCGAAGTGTGAACGTCCATGCCGAAGTTTTTTGAAAACCGCCCCAGCGTGGAGCCATCCAAGCCGTGTATCCATACAGTTGCGCCGTCCGCGCTCACCTGAACCTGATCGCACTTCAAACTACATCTCCGGTAGCAAACTCCACCAATCCCGACGGCAAGGATCGCAGCACCACGCTCACCGTCTCACCGACCCAGCCGGGCTCAAGGCCCGGCACAAGCCGGCCAAGTTCTTGCATCAGCGCATTCCACTCGCCACCACCCAGCCACGGCCGAGCGCCCCGATGTATATCAAGCCCGCTGCCAAGGTAGACGGCAGGCACGGGCGCTCCGACACCAGTGTCGAATTGGTCTGAGGTGACATCAAGGACACGCCCGTCAGCGAGGCGAAGAAAGACGTGGTTGCATAGGGCTAGCGTGCTTTCTTCGAGTGAACAATCGACGCCTTTGGCCTGCAGGGCGGCGTGAAGAGGCCCGGAGAGGGCGGCACACATGCGTGAGCTGCTTGCGCCTTTGAGGACCGCGCTCCTGAACCTGGCTGAGTAGGACAGCAGTGCGATGTCACCTTGAAGTTGAGGACTTCGTGAAGATTCTTGTTCCATGCGGATCATGCTAGCGCTCGGAGGTCGAGCGTCAAGAGACCAAGTGCACCGCAGCAGCACGCCGTTGGGGGGTCTTGCCAGCTCTGCAGTGTCAACTGGGCTGCGAGCAGTGTCCCGTCCGCCGCGTAGAGGGTGGTCGGGAGCCCTCGCTGGACTCCGAGTCGACTCCTTCTGTCAGCTGGTCTCAGAAGCCCCCGCGAGCATGGCGCGAGCCTCGCGAGTCCCCAGCGCCAGAACGGCACGGATGCGCTCAAGCTGGGCTGCCCTGGGCATCGCCTTGCCGGTTTCCCATCTCGCAAGAGTGGCGGGGGCGGCATCGAGCAGCTGGCACATTTCCTTGCCCGTAACATGCAGGCTGGCTCGCTTCGCAGTGAGAGCTTCGGGCCGGAACACGAATTTCCTGCCGCCTCGACGCGCGGGCTCAGCCGCTTCGTCAGACTGTTTGGGCGCTGCCGCCTTGCCCGAGGCCTTGACCAACGCATTCACCTGAACGGTGAGCTGCTTCACCTGCTTCTTCAGTGCGACGATGTCACTTCGCTGCGAGGAAACCATCTTGCGCAACGACTCAACGTCGCCTTTGCCTTCTTTGCGAGCGATGCGCGCGACTTCGGACTTGAATGATTCTGCGAACGCTGCCATGTATGGCTCCCAATAGACCCGCGGCAAAAGGCCTGCTCATGCCGCCAAAAAAATCCCAGCCGCACCGCAGCTGGGAAAGACTCCACCTTACTTCGCAGCCTTGCGCGCAGCCGCCTTTGGATCCACTACTGCCTTGAACTTGGCGCCGGCGACGAACTTGGGAACCGTCGTTGCAGGGATCTTGAGCGCAGCACCCGTGGATGGGTTCTTGCCCGTGCGCGCGGCCCGCTTGGAGGCCTTGAAGGTGCCAAAGCCCACCAGTTGCACAACGTCCCCCTTCTTCACTGCCGTTTGAATGGTGTCGATGAGAGTGTCCAGGACCCGCCCAGCGGCAACCTTCGTGAGGTCATTCTTGGCAGCGAGGGTGTCGATGAGATCAGAGCGGTTCATGGTTTTCGAGGTCAAGTTGGAAAGTGCCGTTTATATCGCAAGGCCGAAAACGCCCGGCAAGCACTGTCCACTAGCTCCTGCCGCCGCTGCGCTCAATTGGCGCCGGCCACGTCGTCGAGATTCAGCGGCAGGTCCCGCAACAGACTGGTGGTGACCGAAAAGTAGTTCCCTTCGAGACGTGGCGCGCGGGCGCGGACCCAGGCCTCCGCTTCGGGGCGCATGAGCGCGGCCTCCAGCTGGTCCAGAGACGCCTCTCCAGCGCTCACGATGGTGATGCCATGGTCGACAGGGAGGATGCCGGCCGGCACACGCACAGCGCGCAAGGAATTGGCGATACGCGGGATAAGAAGGCACGGCTGGCCCAGGTCGACGCGCTCGAAGCTCTCTGGCGGCAGCCAGCGCTGGGTTTTGCGAACCTTCGACCGCGCCAGCAAATGCATGTTCGCGTCAAGATGCGCCAGCACAGCGGCCGGTGGCTCAACGTTGCGGAAGGTCCGGATCGCATACTTCATAGGAGCGCTGAGCGTCCCGCCCTTCATGTTGTCGGTATCGACGGCGGGCACCAGCATCTGCGGCGGAATGTTGGCGGCCAAAGCAGTGGCTTTGTCGATCACGAACAGCCCGTGCTTGCCAAGCCAGGGCGCGAGGCTCACCTTGGCCAGCGAGGCCAACGTTCGCTGGCCAACGTAGGCCGCATCATCGGCCTCGGGGTAGATAGGCGCCTCGGTGATGGCGGTGCTGCAAGAAGCGGCGTCGCGCAGGATCACGGCCACCGGGTGGATCCGCGGAGGCTGGCCTGCGCGGCGATTCTTCGGGCGATAGAACGCAGAACTGCAGTCCAGGCGCTCGACATGGTGCAAGCCCATGCGCTGGCCAATGGAGGCGCGCAGATCCGCGGCACACCGTGCGAAAAGCCAACGATCGGACGTCACCAGGGCAATCTCACCGCCGTCGCGCAGAGCGAGGGTGCAGCGGCCTAGAAAACTGTGCAGCATGTCGCCCTGAGAGTGGTCCGGCAGTTCACGCTCGTATTCCGTGCGCAGGATCGAGGGCAGGTGCGTATAGCGAAGAAAGGGCGGATTGCCGACCACAAGATCCCACGTCGGCGAGCAGGGGCCCTGCAGCAAGAAGTCGCCGTGAGTGACCATCGAGGTCGCGATCGACGCGGCCCTCACAGCCGAACGGCCATGTTCAACAAGGATGCGCGCCAAGCGTCGGCGCGACTCGGCGGCGGCAAAGAAGTGAATCTCAAAGCCGTGAATGAGGCCTGCCACCCGGGCGTCATCGACCTGCGGCTCAACCTCCAGTAGGAGCTTCAGCGCTGCGCCCAGGAAGACACCATCGCCACAACTCGTGTCCACAAGCCGGCGGTCGCCGGCGGGCCAATTCACCATCCCCAGCAGCTGCTCTACGATTGGCTCGGCCGTGTAGAAGGACGTCGCGTTGTGCAACTGCTCCACGGCTTCCTCCAGCGCACTGAGTGGAAACAGGTCAAGTTCAATAGGTGGGTCTTGCATCATGCAATTCAGGCTACTGACAAAGCGCCTTGTGTCTAGACGCTTTGAGCCCCACAAGGCCACCTGCGGTAGATCTCGCCTACCCATTGCTGGCAGATCACGCACAGGGTGCCAGCGCGTGGAGGAACTTGCACCAGGTGTGGGTATCGCCAATACACACTGGTGCGACCGCGCCCACGAAGATCCACCAATATGTTCCACCGCTTCCGAGGGGAAGCGCGGCGGTGGAACATTGTGGTCAGCAAATCTGCGCTGAAATGTTCCAGCTGCGGCGGGCAAGGGGACGGCAGTGGATCAGCGATTGCCGGCGGACATGCTGTGGCTGGCTCGCTCTCCAAGCAGGGTATGCTTTTGGCATGCACGAGTCGCCGACGATTCCACCCGATCCCCGATCAGCAGTCCGCCAGCTCGCGGCAGACTATGTGGGGTGGGTGCTCGATTTCGAGGGCAGGTGCATTGCGAGCGGCCGGCCCGCTTCGCGCTACTTTCACGCGCCAGGCCTGGAGCTCTACACACGCTGGTCCCGCTCCAAGGTTGCCACGCAGGGCCGCCCCACCATCGTCCTGGCCAACATCGAAGTCCACGAGCCACTGCGCGGCCTGGGCCTATTCAGCGAGATCATCAAGCGCCTATCCGCCCCAACATGTGCGCTTCGCGCAGAAGCGCTGTACGTGGAGTTGGTGGGCGAGAAGCGACTGGCCGCCTGGCTCCAAAACAATGGATTTCACCGGTGCCCAATAGCAGAGGAGGGGGCTCCCTCGTTCTTCCGCTTCAGGCCTGTCCGGAACGGTGAAGTGCAAGCGCCGGACATTGCTGAAGGCGATCTTGCTCTCGATGCGATGAGAGCAGGCTCAAGGCAAGGGTGATGTTGCAGGCGCGCCGCTCGCCACGATCAGGGTGTTTGGAGAATGGTGAAGGCCGATGCCTCGGCGGCCGCGCGCACGACGGCGTCGACGGCGTTCACGAATCCCACATGAAGGTCTTGCCTCTGCATACCCAGCCAGGGCTCCTCGTCGAAATCCCAGTTCTTTGGCATCGGCTTCCCGCCGGGCTTGCCCAGATGGCTCACGTTCTCGCAGTACCAGAACCAATGCTCGTTGCCTTTGCTGGGCCCGAAGCGCATGCGCAAGCTATCCCTCAGGCGGCCTGCATCTGGATGGTCGACCTGGACATCGACAAGCTTTTCGACGCGGTGAACACCCCAGAAGAGGGCGTTCAAGTCGCCCTGGTAGAACTCAAACCGAACGTAGCCAGGCGCTGTCGGCGAGAGCTTCACGCCGAAGGCGGCACGGGCAGACCTCGCTGAAAGCGCGCCCGTGTCCCAGTACAGCTGAGCACCAAAGCGTTCTTCCAATGGGGCCTTCAACCCCTCGATCAACAGCCTCTGTTTGATCGCCTCCAGCGAACGGCCAACCAGCAGTGCGGCGCGCAGGTTCTCCTGCGATTGCGTCACCACGTCCTTGATGCTCTCGGCTTCAGACATACCTACCTCTCCACAAAGGGACTTGCGAACAAGCTGCTCCAGCTGCTCGATGAACATACGCACCACCGGTGGCTCTGTGCACAGCGCGCACGCACCCAGCCATTCAGCCAGCTGCCTGAAACCCATCACCACCAGGCTGCCATCCGCGAGGTAGCGGCCGAGCAATTCCGCACTGATGCTCCGCACCGTGGGAGCCCCATGGCCCAGGTAGACGAGCCTCCACCCTCCGGGGCTGCAGGTCTGGCTCAGTTCCATTGCATAGTGGGTGAGCTGCAGCGGCTGATCCACGGCCCAGGGCTTGTTCTCGATGACGATTGCGCGCTCCCCCTTCAACCGAATCTCGATGTCGTACCGACGAGCCCCGTTGGCAGGCATTTCAAGGTCCACCACGGCTTCATCGAGGCCCAAGCGCCAAGCTGGGCCACAGTCGATGCAGTCCAGGAACAGCTCCAGATATGCGCTACCCTGGCCGTGCGTTCCGCGAGGATCAAGAAGCGCGGAGATGCACCGGGAAAGCCCCATCTCATCAGTTCGCAGGAAGTCGAAGATCTGGAAGCTCGGCGCCGCCGATTTTGCGACCCGGCGCTCTGCATCCCTGAGAGCACAGTGTTCCGCATCCACAGCGCGCAACAGGTGCGCCGTCTGATCGCTCGCCAGGTCAAACCTCATGCGCGCATCCTTGGTCCTCGGTGGTATGCGAGGACTCACCGAGGGATTCGCCGTCCATCCAGTAGACCTTGGCCGTGTAGGCACTCGTGGCCAAGCGCCCCGTGCACATCTCGCACGTGCATGTGGCAACCAGCCCAGGCCCGACGCGCTCCCTGAAATGCTCGCGCCCAAGGTTGAGGCAGTAGGCCACCGAGGCCTGCCACCGGTCATCCTCGAGCAGCTCTTCCGCGACCAGCATCTCTCGCATGTCCTGGCCGAGGCGATGCGCCTTCTCCACTGCAGGCTCCACCTTATGAAACGGTGATCGACGTCTGTAGCAGCGGTACTTCTCGGCGCACCTGGTGGAGATGCTGAGACAGCGCGACGCTGAAAGCTCGAAGAGCTCTGCGACCTCCCGGGTCGGCACGCCCGCCGCGAGCAGGAACCACACCAGTGCATTGCGCATCTGGGTCTCGCCTGGCCCAGCAGGTAGACGTCGATCGGAAGGCCATATTCGCAGAGGATCCAGCGCCTCCCAGGCAACCGGTGCCGATCTCGGCCGGGGCTGGGCCTCGCGCGCCAGGCGCTTCAACTTCACAGGTGCCCTGAACTCCAGTCCCTCACGTTTCGCGTACCACATCGTGCTCAATCCCCTTTACTCAGCGGATGGGGCTCCTGATGAGCCCGTGCCTCCGCAAGGGTCCGAGTCTGACCTCGACGTCGTTGAAACTCAAGCCGGCCTTGCAGTGGTTGAAACACTCTTACGCCCCATGAAAATGCCGTTGTTTGTCGCCAACAAACGGCCCCCTGGTGACGTCGCGCGCGACCGATCTACAGCTACAACACGGCGCATCGCCGGCGCGCAGCTGTCCCACCCTGTGCGCCTGCAGTTCTGGGGTTGCGCGCGGGAAGAACCCCCGCATACTTGCTGCCAGGAGGAAACCATGAACATTCTCGGCTTCGAGCCCACCCAAGAGCAGATCGAGTTCTGTCTGGCAGCCATGACAGGCCGGTTCACAGCTGCCGCAATAGTGGCGGTAGCCATCGAGCACGGCGTACCTGGTGCCGCTCCAGGCAGAACTGCACCCAAGTCCGGCCAGGCCGATGTGGCAATGCGTCTTGTGGACCGCCTGCTGCAGGCGCAGAAGCGCAAAGGACTCATTGCCTTCGCATCCGGAGCTTGGACTGCCGGCCAAGCGGGGTCATCGCTTGTTGGCGTCGCAGCACCTTCCGCCGACCAAGGCGTGCGCCCCGGCCAGGTGTGGCTCGAGTCCACCCGCCGCAAAGACAAGTCCGAGCGAACGGTACTGAGCGTCGACTCGGGAGCCGCTACGCTCACCGGAGTTCCTGAGTTGGTGGTGCCGGTGGCCACCATGCTCGGCCCGCGCGCTCGGTGGACGTTGGTGAGGGAGCCATCGGCACAGGAGATTGCAGTGCGCGCCCTAGTAGGGCAGGAGGTCGTCTTGCTGCGTGGATCGCGCGGCCGGCTGGACGGTATGGGCCGAGAGCGCCGCGTGCGCGCGCGGCTGGACGATGCGAATGCCCACATGATCCACGCCACTCTCCTGGAAGACGACGCACACGCCAGCTCATCGCCATTCAAGGCCGGGGAGAGCGGTGGTTGGCATGGGCTCTCTTTCGTGGAGCTGCCTGCCTGATGCTTCGCTACAAGCCAGGGACTGGCGCACGGCGCGCAGCACCGTGGCGAGCCCCATGGACCAATCCCAACCCGCACAGCGAATGAGCGAGCCCACGACCGAAGCGAACGGTACCGCCCCAGAGCATTCAAGGCCTTTGCCCAGTTTTGCCGTGCAGTTCGTGACCCGTCCACTGATAAGCAGGATCGGAGCGGTGGAGCCGCGCGAGCTGCTGGCGTGGAACCGAAGTAGCCTCCAAGCGCCGCAACCACGCGTGACCACCGGGAGGTTATCGTCAACGCTCGGCGCAACAGGTTCGGCCCGATCTGGGACTCACCTGTCAACGTCAGGATGCCGGAAGAATGGCGCCTGGCGCTTGAGGACACCGAGCGGCTGCGGCTGCTTCCGATCATCTTGCGCGAAGGTGCCCCCGACAACTTCCCTCACCTGACCGTGCGCGAGCTGAGGAGCGAACTCAGGCTGCCGGTGACAGATGCTTCTGGGGATCCTGGCCAAGATCGAAGCCATCAATAGGATCCCAAAGCTCGGACGAAGCCCCGCCGCAGGATGGGACCACTGGAGGCCCCGCCTGCCGACGTGCACTGGAGGCAGGGGTCGCCCGTGGACCCGCCTCCAACGGCCGATGACATCGCACCTGGCTATGATGCAGCGAGGAATGATTGGAGCTGCTGTAGGAAGGTCTTGTGTGAGATCACCCCTTCTTGAAAGAGATGAAGAGCCCTCGCCGGCAACAAGGCGATGACCTCCTCGTCGACCCTGATCAGCAGTTGCCCAAGCTGCAACGGCTTGCCATCCACCAAGGGCGCAGGCCCTGAAGCCGCAGACAGTGCTCTGGAGAACATTGCCGGTCCGTACCACTGGGTGACCAGCCACTCCGAAAACTGAGCGGCATCCTCCATTGCCGAAGGCGTCTCCAGCATGCGGTAGGACCACTCGAGCAGTGCGGCGTCCCGATCGGTCGCCCACAGCGCCTGGAGGGTCTGCGGGTCCATCTCAGCGTTGCTTCGCATTCAGGCATTTCTCCAGCGTGTTCAAAAGTTGCGACGATCGTTGCATGTTAGCCTCTATACCCACATCCGCACGCGCCGCACGAGCACAGGATCCAGTTGCAATGGGAGCAAGCCAGCCGAATCCCCCCGTCCAGCTTCTGCGAGCAGCTATAGCAGTGTGTGACCCGCCTGGTGACGGCTGTGCGCTGTGCATCCTGGCCAAGCACTCCCCCGTACGGTACACCCAACTCGGACAGCTTTTCCCGGTGCCGGGCGACGGCCTCCGCCTGCTGTAGGTAGTAGGGCAGCTCGGATGCGCGCCACGCCGGCCCATGGGTCTCGAACCAGGCAAGGTATTCCTGCTGCAATGGACCATCAGGTAGGGGGCCTCGGTAAGTACGGATGACCTTGCGCAGGACATGCGGAACGTATTTCACCACCTCCCGCGACCGCTCGTCCCAAAGAAAAACATGAGGACTACCGTCAATCTGCAAATCGGGGTCGTAGAGCAAGCGAGCTCCGTCCAAGTCTCCCACCCATAGCCTGCGCTGTGCGGTCGCCTCCGGCTTTTCAGCGGGTGCGCTGACCGATGCTTCCTGAAGAAATGATTCAGGCCTATCTAGCCGCTGCAGCCCTCGGCCCACGTCCTTCGCCTCCACATCAATCACGAGGGGGCCGCCCGGCCAGCGTGGAGTGGAACCTTCTCGCCTCTCGTCGGCATCGCGGTCTGGTGGGGGTGGGTTTGACCCTGGTGGCTGCCGAGCGTGCGGCTTGCTGGACCCGTCCAACTCCTCCCATAGCATCGTGAGAAATGAGCCGCCGGCGCCAATGACAAGCCAAAGAGGCACCCCAATTGCTCCTCCCAGGGCGGCTATACCCGCCCCTTGGCCTCCTGTTACAACGGCACCAACCACAGCCGTCACGAAACCAACCCGCCACTTGAGACCTCTCTCGGTCCACGCCAGCCGCTTCAACTCCATGGCCAGGGCCCGGACGATGGACATTGCAACGCCGTCGCTCAGCGTCACGGTAACGGCCCTCTTGGCCATGCTGAAGGTCTCACCCCCAGCCTCCCTGATCGCAATCAGCTTGGCGACCCAATCCCGCAGTTGGGCCCGCTCCGAGGGCAAAGTCTGCTCCACAACTACCTTTGCAAGCTGCTTCAGTTCAACCCTCTTGTTTTCATCGGTCATGGCCAAAACTCCCTCGGCAAAAGTGCTGAACCCGCACACGTTACCCAATACCGCGATGCTACTCAAGGAGCCTCGATCGCCCCGCATTCGCAATCGCTGATGCCAAGTGCGCGGCCGCCGGCTCGACGCTTGCCCCACAATAAAGGCGACCACCTCCAGGCGTTCCGACCATGAAACAACTCATTCTCACGGCCTTGTTACTTGCTAGCCTTCAGCAATTCGCTGCTGCCGCCGAACCGCTGGCTGACTTCAAGGTCATCGTGGAAGAATGCAAGGCATCCTTCGCCGCCAAGCCACCTACTAAGGTCGCATTCAACCCCACCACGAGCTCTTGGACCAAGCAGGCAAGCTTGCCTGCAGTCATCACCTTCGACGTCAGAAAGACAGACTCCCTCGTTCGCCCATACTCAGCGTTCATTGAAGTCCTCGAGACGCGCACTGCGGAAAAGGCGTCCGATGAGCAGGCGGCCAACAGTCTGGTCGTCAACGTCGAAGAGGCTGCATCTGCTGTTCGAAACACGTCCCGCATCGACTTTCTGTTTGAGGAAGGCAAGTGGACCATCCAGGGAGGTTCGTACACGACATCCGTGAGGATCCGCGGCGAGAAGAAGTTCGACTCGCCCAGGTCAATTTCGAGCACGCCTGAAAAGATCCGCGCGTGGAGCGGTGAAATTGCCTCCTGCGTGGGCAAGTAGGACAAGTCATAGCGCCCGTGCACACATCCGCGAGCCTGACGTGCCCGTGGCCAACAATTCGCCCCCAGCTGCCAGGCAACCGCTGCGGTCGCTATGACCCGCCTGGTCTGGTGGGCGGAGCGCAACTATAGGTGCACCACACCCGCTTTGTTGCCCCTGGATGAGTCGCTAGAATCACCTCGACACTCGCTGCGTTCGCGAACGCAGCCTTCGTTCCCTCCATGGGAATCCCAACCCGCGGCAACCGAGCGTCAGCCAAAGCTGGCATTGGTCGATGCGCAAGGCTTGCGCAGGCGCGTCACGCGCGCCATTGTCAAAACATTTCAACCCAACGGGGCCCCATGCCCCTATGGGACGGGGCTCCATCCATTTTCCGGAGACCTCATGAATACCAACAACCACATCCATTCGGACATCGCAACGCCGGTGCGCTCCCTCCTATGCTGCTGCTGCGGTGGACGCCTCGAGGGCCGACAGTTCTTCAACCAGGACACTGGACATGGCCTGGGCGACTGCTGCGTCAGCTACGTCAAATCGCGGACCCCTGATGACATGGAACGCACTTACGGAGTCGACGGCGTGCACTACAACCTGGACCCATTGGCCCGTGTGTACAGCCTGTCAACACCAGGAGCATTCGAGACCTGGCGGATCGCCCAGAACCTCACCGACCGCTGGGGAGAGATCAACATGGGCGGGGAGAACGTCAGTACCAAGCTCCTGCTGCAGGCCGATGCCGACCTGTTGGACCGCCTGCAGCTGCAAATGTTCGACGAGGACACCTTTATCGTTCGCAAGGATGGTGTCTGGGGCGTCCTGTTCGAGCTCGAATTCTGCTCACGGGAAAGCGAGGTCAACATCGATACGGCCGAGGAGAACGCCAAGCGACCCGCAAGGGACGTGGTGATCGCCAACCTCATCGCTGATCTACAGGAGCTGCAGCAACAGTTCCCTCGTGTGCATTTCGCGGTACCAGATCCGGTGCACGTTTACGAAGGGCGGCCAGCTACCTGGGCGTTCGTTCCTGACGGCCTCCTCGAGCAGCTGCAGCGGGAGGCCCTGGGCCGAGCGCTACAGTCGATGCATGGCTGATCGCCAAACTTAGCAACCGAGCTGCCGCATTCCGCCCCCGGGCTAAGCTGGGCAGCTCGCAGTGGCGCAGGCATGGCTGCCGCCACAACAAGCCCGCCAAGTGCCCTACAAGGGCCTTGGCGGCGCTTTCCAGAGCTCTCCCGGCAGTAGGGGCAGAGAAGGCTCTGGAAAGTGCTCGCTGCCAGACGTGCACCCGATGAAGCAAAGCAAAGGTGCGCCACCAAGCTCACGGTAGCTGCCCCCTCAGAACCACGTCCGCCCGCGGGCACTTTCAGTCTGCCGCCGCAGCATGCCCAGCTCGCTCCAACCACTCAAGCGCCCTGGGCCGTACTACCTGATGGTTCCCCCCAGCCGTTCGAATCCGCACTTGCTTGCTCGTCGCCCGCACTACGGTGACCTCGACACAGAACTTCAGCTCTCCGCGCTCAACTTTCCGCCATCTGGCGGTGTCACCAGGCGCGAAGTCGTGCTGTGTGGCCAGGGGCACCCACATGCCAGCCTCCTCCACGAGCTTGCAGTGGCCGAATGCGTCTTTTTCCAGTGCGCCGCTCTGCAGCATGGCCTCAATGGGCCGCTGGTCCACCTGGCTGATCTTGCCAAACTGGTCGAGCACAAAGCGCCCTGTCTTCGCATCATGAATCACTCGGCCGCCAGCCTTCATCAGGTCTCCGAGTGCGCGCTGCGCCATGCTCAATTGCTTCATCCTTCTCCACCTCTGCTCAAGCTGGCGCATGGCCGGTGAGCGCTGCGCACAGTTGCGCCACGCGCTTCGCGCCGCGCAGCACTGCAGGTGGTGAATCGTCGGTGTTGCCCTCGGCGTAGAGGTCAGCATCGCCTTTGAGGTACACCAGCTGCACCACATTGGCTTCAACGAGCACTCGTCGCCCAGATCGGCTTACTTCGATTGCCATCTGCGACGGTTCATCTACCGGCGCGCGGTCGCTGTAGTCGTCCCAATAGGCTGCAGGAATACAAAGTTGAGCCATATTCTTCCTATTCTCAAAGCCGCTCCCACGCAGCAACGAAGGCGCGAGCACCCTAGCTACGCAACGATCGTCTCTGCAACGTACAGCGCCCACTTGGCACCGTAGTCGCTATGGCCGAACGCCAAACGCTCAACCGCCGACACCTCTTCGATCGAGGGCGTGCGCAGGCCATTTTGCTGGCCGAAGTCGCTGGCAGCTGTCCACACAGCCTCCACTTCAGCCTGGTGCCACTCATCGACAGTCCTCCCCTTGCGCAGCTGAGCCTCGCGACGAAACGCCCGCTCGATGACTTCGGCCGCATCGATTTTCAGCCTGTGCCGTCGATGAATCTCTGCGAGCTCCCCTTCAGTCATCACGCCCCCCAGCGAGTTCAATGGAGATGACCGTGTCGTCGTGCATCCGGTCGCCATCGGCTTGATCTGCCTGTGCCTGGGCATCCTCCAGGCTCTCGGCCGAAACGCGAACCACTTCGGTGTATTGGATTGTGCGAACGAACCTGAATTCCGGCATGGCAGTGCCCCTCTACGAGTCCAAGCCAAACCGCGCGCGCAGCTCGGCTATACGGTGCTCGCGCTGAATCTCCAGTGCATGGGACTCCGGGCTGGCCAGTTCTGGCCGGCTGGACACCGAAGTGCAGTAGTTCGCGCTCTCACGAACCAGGCGAACGAGCTCGGACAGCTCACGCCGCATGGATTCAAAAATCATCATCAATCACTCCTGTCATTGAATTTTCAGTGGTCCACTAAGGTCCCCATCATCACCCGTAGCGACGGCCCTGCCGCTGCAGTGCGGCGAAGCGCACGCCTTGCCGTATGGCCACGTGGCCAGCAGGAACATCGTCCTCGCCCTCCAGCTCCGCGAAGCGCCGGTCGGCCAAACCTCGATCCTCAAAGCAAAAGCGCTGCGCCCAGCCGCCCCCGGCACAGCCCAACACAATCGCCCGCGTGAACAGCAGGTCTTGCAGTGCCGCCACAGACCCATCCGGGAGGACGCGCGCGGCCATGCATCCATTGCTGGTCACCAGCCAGGTGCACAACGCATCGGCCTCTCGCCTGTTAATCGTCTCAACGTCGGCTCCGGCCAGGCACCCGTCGTCGCCCGCCTCGGGATTTGTCATCAGCACCTCCTGAAAATCGGGAACAGTTTATCGCCCGCAAATGGCAGTACCTTCGGTCCAGTTGCCATCCAGCCGGGGCTGTGGCGACGCCGGCCGTTGGTCGCTTAGCACGACGTGGAGCGGGGCTTCCGCGCCACGATTGCGCCTGGGATGTTCTCCAGTGCCTTAATCCACCCTTCCTTTCCGCCGTCAAGCCCGGCAGTGTCCAGTGGAGGTGCGGGCACTTCCGGGGGAACTTGGCGCGGCACCAAGGCAGGGCCACGGCCGGTACGTGGCTCACTACCCGTAGGCACCGCCTGCTGTTCCCGGCCGGGCTCCTCAGGTTTAGCGGCCGTAGAAGTGACCAGCGCCTCGCGCATGAGCGCCCCAGCAGCGCCGAACATGACCAATCCCATAATGCTGATCAGAAGGCCCCGAGCCAAGCCGTAGGCCATCACCCCTTGCTGCCCAAGAACAGAGGCCGTGGTGGGCCTTGCAGCAGCCTGCAGCTGCGCCATTTCCTTCGCGAGGGGCGCTATCTCACCCTCCACCTTGAGGGCATCACGCAACGCGGACGCCCCCAGGGTGCGCGTCCACGCGTTAGAACTCGCGCTTTGCTGTGTGCCGTTGTCGCGCAAGCTCTGCGCAGCTGCACGACGGGCGTGGATGGTGGCCTGCAGTTCAAGCGCGCGCTGGCTCGATGCTGAGGCCGCAGCCTCACTGGCCTGGTCCAGAGCGCCCTGGGTGGCGTAAATCGTTGCTGCCTCAAACGCCAGCAGCAGAATGCCTGTGGCGATGAGCTTGATGCGCAGGGACCTCAGCTTCTTGGCCGGTAGAAGGGCCGCGAGCCCGAAAGCCGCCATTTCCGTGGCGATCATCAGCATGCCGGTGGCCACGAGCATGCTGCGCGCCATCGGGTCAGGCTCCAGGCGCTCCAAGCCAAGGATGAAGAACTGCGCGGTTACGCCGCAGGCCGCGATGCCAATGGCTGCAGTGATGAACGAGAGGGTCACGTAGGCCCAGCGGGGGAGTTGGAAGGATTCGGGTTCGGGGCTCATAGAGGCTGCATTTTCGTCGTCGGTCTCTATTCAAAGTACCGACTCTCAGTGCCTCGTCAACCCCTTTTGATGTACCTATCTGGTCCAGAGTCTGCTATGTCGACGCAGCCTGCCTCCAACTTCCTGAGAACCTGGCCGTAGTTATCGTGCAGTGGAGGCCACCCAGGCCCCGTTTCAAGTGCCCCCGGCGCGAGGCGGCCATGCAACACAGCAAGGCGAACGTGAGGGTGGGCATGACCAACGGCGGCGAGCCAGCCAGCGCAGGGAATCTCGCTTCCCGACTTCGACTGGTGGCAGGCGAACAGCGCCGCCCCAAAGTCCGGGCCATGGCCACGCTCGTTCGGGCAGGTCGCCACCAATTCCTGCGCCTTGGCCAGGCTGAACTCGGGGATGTCCTGGGCGCCCTGATCAAGGCGCCAGGGGCAACTAGGGCAGGGCTGAGTGAGCGTGCGCCATCCGTCAGTCGAGGCAGCGGTGTTCTGGCGGCCGGTGCCGCACTCTGACGCTTGGCCAATGGGGCAGCTCATGACTGAATAGCTGCATCCAAAGCAGCTAGCCTCGAGGTCATGACGGCGTTGTGCCGGAGAGCAGCGTCGAAAAACGCGGTAGCTTTTCTTGAGTGGACGCGGCCGATCAAAGCTGCCGCGTTGTCGGCCGACCAGTTTGAGGGGGACGTCATGTTGCGTACGGGCATATTCGCGCGCCTGGTCAGCGGTTTGATACGCCTGGCCTCCCCGTCCATAAGCGGCGCCGTGAACGTGGTGCTGGTGTTCAGCTCGGCTCGATCAAACCAGACGGTGTAGCTGAAGTCTCCGCGGCGCTCGCGCCGGGCCGCCATCACTGATGCAGGCTCGTAGCAGTCGGCGGACAGCGTCTTGTGCCGGGCAATTGGGTCCAGAGACAGCCGTTGCATGAAGGTCGCCAGGGGCATCGCCATGACTTTGACCGGCTCCCTCGGAATCAGGTTCATCACATCGACCGCGCTTACCTTGGCCTCATGCCCCCCTGGTCCGGCAACAACCAGCATGCCATCCGCATCAAGATGCTGATAGAACCAGTAGGGACACTCAAAGCGCCAGCCACTGGGGTTGCGGAAGGCCTCCCGCATTACGGCTCGGCTCGCCACCTCGACAAGGGTCAGCGGCGTGAGGTCCAGCAGTGAGTTCAGCAATTTCTGCCCTTTGTACTTGGAATTATCTTGCTCCAAGTATCAGCTGGACCGACTACGCGTCAAGCCCAAAAGGGCGCGCCTCCGAGCCGCTGTGTGAACGCCTTCTCGCCAGGCAGTGACCGCAGTTTCCACGAGTGCCCTTCACTAGCAACCTTCCAGCCTGACTTGAGCGTGGTGAAGCAATCCTGCGAGAGAAGCTGCCGCTCAAACACCACAACCATATTCAGACTTCGTTCACTGCAATTGGGTGAGAGCACCAAAGAAATTCAGGATCAATACGGGAACTGAGAGCATGAAGGCGATGGGCAAAGTGCACGCCAACGCCAAATCCCACCGACCGTGCTGATATGCTAGGCCCAAGGCCTTTTGGCGACATTGGTACCAGATAAACCAAACCGCGCCAACGAAAGTGATCGCGAGTAGAGCCCAGGAAAGCGCAGGGCGCAATCCAAAATACAGCGATCCCCACGCGGCAAAAGACGCAAGCATTGAAGCGACACCGCAATAGTCAAAAAGTCTCGACATAACTTCTCTCAGTCATTCCCTAGCAATGCATGTCGTTCGACAGTGACATTTATATCAGGACTATTGCCCATCCAAGCGATGGTCCACTGCCCGTTCGCGTGAACCATCTCGACGTCGGCCCTCTGATCAGCTGCAAGGGTCTCGTCGAAACCAACCCACTGAAACTGGACCAACTGCGCTCTTAAATCTTCTTGCACGATTTTCCTAGATGACGACTTTACTATCCAGAGTGGAAAGCTCTTTGAGGAGCTCATCCTGCCGGGCAATAGCATCTGCGAACCTTGGATTGTCCATGTGAGCGGATTTAGCCAGCGCCATAACGCGTGTCTGGCCGGCGATATCAGCCAGCTGTTTGTGTATTGGCCAGCAGGCCGCGAAATACTGCTCAGATGTCATGATTCGTTTCCCGTATCAGTCGGTGTAAATCTGCTGCCATTCAATAGCCAGGTACTGGATGCGCCTTGCGGCGATTGAGGGCGTAGAAGGCCATTCTCTTGGCCATGCGCGCTTTGGGCTTGTTGATCTGCATGATCTTCTTTCCTCTCAAAGAGTTCCGGGGAAGTGGCGGTCAAAACTGCCTGCAGGGCACGAACAGATTCCGCACGGCGCATAGGATTGAATGTTGGAAATGTGATCCAGCGCGTCCGCAACTGTGCGAAACGATACCGCAGGGAAAGCCCAGGCCTTGGCTGGATACACGGTTGTGTGTGGCGAAATGCGGGCCATATCTCTTTTCGGGGGGTTGTTGGTGACCACGGTGCTTTCCTCGCCTATTTATGGTGCGCACCATTGACCGCCAAAGGCCCAACAGGCGCCATTCGCGAATGCAATGATGACCAGCAATAGCGCCGCCGGCGCGAACACGATTGCCAGCGAGATGGCCATGCTTTTGGCCAAAAGAACATGCCACATGGAGCTTTCCTTGGTTTCTAAGTAGGCATCGAACCACGACGGGGCGCAACTTTCGACTTCCCCTCTTCAAAGACGATCTTAAACGTTTCACCGAGCTGCTCAGCGATGTTCTTAATCCTGTTGATTTCGATATCGTCACTGTTTGACCCCTTATATTCAGAGTAAAGATGCACGAGTCGCAGCCACAGGATATGGAGCAACGCTTCTATATCGTCGGCCCCCAGTGAGAGATTCTTTAATTTTTCAGGCATATTGCTTTCCTTTAGTTGCAGTTACTTCTTGTAGACATGTTCACGATGGAATGCCAAGTACGGGTCATGCGCTGAATTAGGCTTACGTAGGCGCATCGTGCTGGTAACCCCGAGCGCTGGCCAAGCGTCTTGCAGAAGTCGCGGAGAAATGATGATCGTCCCGCTGTCTTCGAAGGAAATCAGTCCTGCGTCAAATAAAGCGTCCAAACTCGCCACCAACAAAAGGCCGTTTAGTGGGTCAAGACGCTCTTTTGAGTCGCAGGCAGCCCAAGGTTTGATGTGGGATGCGCGCAAGGCTGCTGTCACTTTGCACCCCGTGACTGCGCAGGACTTCCAATGCCTAAGAAGGTCCTTTCGAAAAATGTCCTGCCCCACCCTTGAGGTCACAACGCTCGACCTTGACGTCGCTCGCGTAATGGTCTGCTCAAACCTCTGTGCTTTCAACTTGGCAGCATCGAGGCCGCTTTTCGTGTAATCCTCACACACATCCAAGAACTTATTGGCAGATACCTCGTCAACGAATTGGAATCGCCATCCTTCATACTCGACAAGTTGAGTATGTGGATTCACTTTCTTGGCTACAAAGGCTTCGAATTTCTGGTTTTTTGTGACCCCGCTACGCGAGGCGACAACACCTTTGATAGAGCCTAACGTCTGTGCGAGTTCCGTCAGCGATGCGTCGATGAAAAGCTTGTTCTGTCCTAATTTTCCGTCGCAAGCATAGATTGGCATCTCGGGGGAAATTTGCCATTGCCAGTAAAAGTTGCCTCTTGCCTTTGACTTCTCATAACCACGAGCAGCGAGCAAGTCCCCAAGGCGGTTGAAAATCTCTTGGGGCGACCGTTGTGACTGCTTCATGGGGCGCTCTCTAATTAAGGGCTTGCTAATGTTCACCCCTGGTATGAGGCCTTTGTCTTTCACGTGCATTCCTCGATCAGTTTGGTGTGACTCGGGATCGGTCTGCGATGGGCGTGTACCCAAGCACCTTCCCACCATCTGCGGCATGCTCGATGCGCTCAGGAGCACCAGGCGCTGCCAAGTTGTAGTGGACCAGCACATTGCGGCCGTCCTTTTTGATCAATTCGCCTTCGCAAAGCATGCCGTCCCACAGTAGAAAGATGCAGGCGCCTGTCAGTGGGGGGGAAGTCCGGGCGTCAGGGTAATCTGGAACATGTACTGTCTTCCTACTTGTTTCTGCGGGCAGTTAGAACCTTGCCCTGTTTGTCTACCATGAACTGCACACCGTGAGGTTGCCCATGCTGCGGCAACTGAGCCGCACGGGCGTCCGCCTCCTCCATTGATTCGAAGAGCACGATCGGGGCACCATCGAAAAGATTGCGGTCCGCCAGCCACTCTCCGGACTCCTGCAGGTATTGCATTGATCCCATGCCGTAGAACTGCGCTACTCCCCAGGACTTTGCCATTGAATCATCCTTTTTAGCTTTGCGGCTGGGGCGTCGCACGCCAAACCTTCAACATGTGCGCCATCCACTCAGCCCCAACTCGATCCACCGCGTAGGCAATGGAGTCACCAGGCGCTAACTCCCGCATGCGGCCGGACGCAAGCGCCACGTACAGAAGCTCGCCCGTAGACAGCACACCTGCGCACTCATAGTTGCCATCCCATGCCTGCCGGGCAATTTCATCCAGTCGATCAAGCTCTGCCATTGTCTTTTTTCCTATCTCACTGTGCCAACGCGGCGCCGGTCATTGGGTCAAAGTTGGCGCTGGACTGAACTTCTTCCAAGGAATAGACCACAAGCACATCAGCCCTCTCGGCGTCGCGCGTGTAGTAGCGAAACTGCCCATCTCGCCAGTCCCAGTCATGAAGACGATCTTCAAAGAAGACCGTCTTGTGGTGAACCAATAGCTGGTCCTGCATGAACTCCGCCTCATTGACCAGCGTTGCAACCCGAACAGGTTGCCTCGCCAGCGGGATCTTGTGCAGGCCGCTTGCCTGCACATCGCGAAGAATTTCAAAGTCAGTCGCCTTTTACATGATCTGCTTTCCTTCACTATTCCAGCTCTAGCTTTGCAAGGTCACGCCCAGTTACAGCGAAGTAGCTATCCTTGCAGTTCTCAGGCGTCCATGCGACCCATTCCATACAGTTCTGGAACTCACCTGGCTGCTGAAGCGTTGCTCGCAAATCCTTGCCAGCGTGAGCCAGGCAGAAGGCCCCCACCACAGTAGCGCTGTCCGCACCTCGAAACCAGCTCGATGAATGCTCCGCTACGTGGACCATCTGCATGGTCTCCTCGCAGTAAAGCGTGACACTGTGGCTCATTGGTTTCCTTGATTTCAACTCGAATATGGTTCTTGCACGTTTTTTGCGCCGCAGCGTTCGCAATCACCGAACTTGCCCTGGCCGGTTGTTTGTCGCCAGTGACGTACATCGTGGCCATACTTCGCACAATACTGTGCTGCTGTAAGCGTATAGCGATCCCAAATTTTTCGAAGCACGCCTTGCTCTCCTTCCCTTGTCAGTTCTGGTTGCAGGATCACTACACATTCGTAATCAACTCATTCTTTCCATTGTCAGCGTTTCGCGGCATGGGAGATAGAGGTAGCGGCCACAGACTGCACTGCAGCAACTGCATCAGGCGTCAGTGCCAACAGCTGGCCTCCCACCTCATGCACTTCAAGCTGTTCGTCGGTCGATGTGTTGCGAACCCAGGCCTTGCCCTGCACGTCCAGCATCGCCCTCAAACGAACGTAGCCTGCAACCAATTCCAAGCCACCACCGGTTGCGTTCCTGACGTAGATCGACATGTCGCTTTCCGTGCAGATACGTGAGCCAGCACGGAAGGCTTCGAAGGTCGGAGCCTCCCACTCACCCTGGTACACAGTGGAGAGAGGGGCAACGGGCTGGTGCTCGGCTTTTGCGGGGAGGGCAGCGCGAAGCTGCCTGAGGAAAGACCGACCCTGCGCCTTGCGGCGATTGAGGGCGTAAAAGGCCATTCTCTTGGCCAGGCGCCCTTTGGGCTTGTTGATCTGCATGATCATCTTTCCGCTCAGATTGTTTGCGTCGCTACGAACAGAACGCGGTGGGGCCACCCTGGCAAACCCCGGCCCTCCCGCCAATCGGTATAGCCAATGCAATGCCCTCCATCGTTGCACATGGGCTTCCGATGCTGATGTACTTGGGGCACATCCCGGCCCTCACAACTCTCGATCATTGTTGGCGAAGCGACGGCAAGAACGCGGTGGGGCCACCCCGGCAAACCCCGGCCATACCGCCAATCGGTGTATCCAATGCAATGCCCGCCATCGTTGCAAATGGGCTTCCGATGCTGATGTGATTAGGGCGCATCCGTGCCCTCACAAGTTGCGGTCATGATGCTTTCCTATCAAGCGGCAGCCGCCGCAGCTTCCAGCCGATCCAAGTCGTGCTGGGTGTGGGTAACACCGCCGTAATTCATGCGGCGGTATAGGCCTTTAAGAGTCGCTTCGTCGGTGGTGGCGGGCAATTCGATGCGCGTCAAGACCACCCTGTCAAACCGCCGTAGTTGCTCCGCCCTGGGGATGGCCGCATAAAGCACGCCTTCAAACACCTGCAAACGGCCTTCAATGAACTCTTGAATCGCAGTTACGCGCTGCTGCCCATCGATGAGCCAGTTCGAACCAGGTTTGACGAGGACCTTGCCGTCAGAGCCAGTAGACCAGTCCGGCGCGACAGTGACGATGGCTCCAGGCGGGAATCCCAGAAGGATGCCCTCAACGAAGGCCCGCTGGCGTTCGACATCCCAAACCGACGGGCGTTGCCAGGGCGGCAGTACTAGCGACAGCAACTGGCGCTCCCCAGCGGTGGTCGTCTCCACACGCCCCTCTTCCCATAGGCTGGAGATAGTGCGCGGGCAAGCAGTTCCTGACAGGAGGCGATCTGGTAGCGACATCATTTCTCTCATTGGCTAGACACCAATTCGGCCCGATGGCCTTTCTCAGCGGCACTCTCGAAAATGCGCTCGGCGGTGTCCGTGCGCTCTACCCACACGCGCCAGCCACCCCCGTTGGCAGCAATCTTTTCCGCGCTGGCCAAAGCCTCGGCGCGGGACATTGGATTGCCTGCGTACTTGGTTACCCGCGTGAACATAGCAGGGTTGCCCACCACGTAATTCAAATTCCAAATTTTCTTGGCCACATCCTCGTCCTATCTGCAATATTCTTGCACTGATACTAGGGTACATGTCCACCATGTCAAGAGCCCTTTTGCACGGGGCCGAGGACCATTTTTTCGGTGTCGCCAGTAGCTCGGTGCGCAAACCTTTGAATGGGGCCTATCCAGGCGAAAAGAGAAATGCGCTCTCGACGCGGAGTCGGAGAGATGACCCACTTAGATCCCGCGGTTGAATATCGCCAATGCTGCAAGGAGCTCTCGTTAGAGCCCGTGCAGCAAGGAAAAAGCCCCGCGGCTGATCCTTCGATCAGCGCGGGGCTCTTGGTTGAATTGCAGTCACGCATACCGAACATCAGGCAACTTCTTGCCCAAGTTCAGCATTGCGCGCATAGCCTTCTTGAAGTGATCTTCGCACGCCTTCCGAGCCAGATCGTCTGTGGCGAATTGCCCGATCTTCTTCAGAGGGTGGTCGTCACCTTTGTTCAAAGTGGCCGCTCCCTGCACAGTGGTGTAGACCCATATGCCAGGTCCTTTTTCTCGACCCGGCTGTCCAAGTCGAGCCACCAAATCCGAAATGATTGGAGTCATAGGTGCCATTTTCCTGAACCCTGCAAAGGACGGTACCGGCCCAGTTGGGCAACTGGTGCCCGTCCGAGTGGATGAACTGCAGCCCAGGCACATCTACCGATGTGTCCTGGGTGCATTTATTGGCGCGCGCGACAGGCCCGAAGGCCCGTGGCGTGCACCGTAATTGCTGATCCAGAGGATCAGCTGGCCAGCGCCGCAATGGAGGCCGGCGTGGTGCGGCGCTCGATCGCAAGACGCAGCCGGATGACAACCTCTTCAGCCAAAGCCTCAGGTGATGGCTGGTTCCTGCAAAATTCGCTCCCTGCGATGAGGGATCTGTGCATTCCCCAAAACGGCCGCCCCTGGTCCACCCAGAGGTGGACGGCGAAGCCGTCGTTGTACTGGCGAGAGACTCTCGGCGAGCTTCTCATCGTGGGCCTGTAATGCAGCTCCGGGTGAAAGTAGCGAACCTCCACCTTTAGCTGAGACTCATCGCTGCTGTCGTAGACAGCGCGGCGCCCGAATACGCTGAGCCCTGCGTCTGAGGACAAGATCTCGCAACCCAGATTCCAGTTCAGCTGCTGATCCAGTGCACGGGATGTTGCCTGTGCGAACGAGTGGCCATCAGGCAGCTGGACCTGGCTCATCACCAGGCTGGCAAAGCAAAGGAAGTCTTTGCGGACCCTTGCGCGGCCCTGCTCGAGAGTGAGCGGGGCCTCGCACGTTCCGTAGCAAGCAACGGGCGCAGCGGCGCCAAGGTGTGGATTCACCATGCTCATCCTCCTTTCAGAACAGGGCCGACTGGCCAACACACTCGGACACCGCAGGCAGGGCAGGGGTGTCCACTGGCGGCGCGAAGCCGTCGAAGTCATCCTTGCGGAGCTTCTTCTCGGCGGCGCGGTCGATCGCGTGCTTCACGTTCAAAACGGATACCTCGTAGGTCAAGAGGTGGGAGCCCCGCTTGCATTGCAGCTCAAGCTTCTCTGCCTCCACTTTTGAGATGAAAGCGCCAGTACAGCGCTTGTAGTCGCTGAACACGATCGTGCCCAGCCTCTGACCAACAAACGGGCGCAGTCTTGCGCGCGCATCGTCTTCAGCAGCGTGGACCTTGCGAGCATCCAGGTACCTCCGCGCGTAGTAGCAGTCCATGCCAAAGACGCCGCCTTCTACGCGAAAGTTCTCAAAGTTCGCCTGGTCAGCCTCTTCGGAAAGGCCAATTGCGCGAGCGCAGTGCTCCCGGACTTCGCTGGTGTAGTACAGCCCGGCATCAAGTGCAGACTGCACCTCGGCGATAACCAGCTGCTGGTTCGCGGTGGGGACGAACCCACGCCGCTCACAACCAGACCAGTGGTCGTGAAGAGAAGACCTGCCTTCAGGTAGTTTGTACATTTCGATCTCCATGAGAAATGAAGACGAGCACAAGCCCAATCGGGCCGGATTTGCCCGTCTGGGCTTGAACGCCGGCCACGAGGTGACCGACACAGAAGAATGGACTCAGGCAGACAGCCTGAGAGGCAGCTGCGAGCCCTTTGTTTGCATCACCCGGGCGGCTGCAGCGGACATCCACCGGGTCATCTCCTTCGTCCGATGGGAGAAGGTGTTGGAGTGACCAGCGCTGCGTGCCTTCACGCGCGCTGCGAAGTCCCAGCTCATTGAGTCCACCGAGCCTACCCAGCCCAGCTTCTGCACTTCCTGGAGCGCGGCTCCCTTCACCCCGAACAGGTGAACCTTGGACGCCGCCGGCAACTTCCCGTCGAGCGACCGCAGGACGGCGTAAAGACCGTGCTCTGGATGGTGGAGATCGCGGCGGCATACCGAACCCAGCCCGATTAGGCGAGGCGGTGCCAGCCACGGCTCCCAGCGTTGCCAGACCTGCAACAGAAGATCAAGGCTGCGCTGGTAGTCGCTTGTGGACCACCCTTGAAGGATGGGCACCGGCGGCGGCAGCATGCTCGCCACGGTGTCGTTGGAGCAGGTCTTGGCCAGCTCGTTCTGCCAGGCGTAGATGATTCGCAGCGTTCCTTCAAGCAGCGTTGCTGTTGCTCGAACGCGATAGTCGACCTCCGTCGGGCTCGCGGCGAGCTGCGGCTCCGCGCAAAGGTCAGGTTGGCTGAACCACTCAGGTCGAAGAAGGCCGGCGAGCTCGATGTACTGATGGAAGGTCCAAGGGAACACCCCGGCAATGCCGGGCTGCCGCCCCTTGGCCTGGTACAGCGAGACCGCAACGAAGCCCGCGGAGTCGAGTGCGAACGGAACCTCGTACAGGTCCGAGGCCTCGGGCACAGCGAATTCCCCCTTCTTCGGATTCCAGAAGGCGTTCGCGCTCACCATGGCCGAGTAGCCTTCGTTGAATGCATGAAAAGCCAGCTTACCGCCCTTGTGCGGTATGCCGACGCGCACCAGAAGCCCGTCTTTGACCTGTGCGTTGATTTGCCCCATTGGGACGTTGGACATAGTGCTTTCTCACTTGAAAGAGACGAGCACCCGGCCCGGAAGGCACTTGGTGCCCATCCGGGTGAATAGATTCCAGGACGTCGGTTCGACGCTATCCAGAGGTTGGCTGCGAGGCCAGCTGTTGGGCCTCACGCCACCAGCCCGGCAGCGCCTCAGTGGCCCAGCCGAAGTGTGTGAAGTCGGGAACTCCGCGGTCGGCTATCTCGGCGAGAAAGGCGAACCGCACATTGTTGGCCTCCGCCAGGTCATGGACCTGTCCAAGCGCATCGAGAGAAGCACTGATGCGCCCAGCCCGATCCGCCAGTTCAACGGCCAGAAAGTGCCCGTCTCCGCGGGCGCGCCGCACCCCTGAGAGGGCAGCAGCGATATCGTTCAGCCGGCACATGTGAAGGCCGATGGCCTGCAGCACACGCAGTGGGATGGGTTGGGCCAGGCCGCCTATCGCGCATGAGCTGCTTTCGCAGCGCAGCTGCCGGATGGGCGTCTCCGCGTTGGGTGAAAGTCCCATCGTCATTGGGAGACCACCTTCAGCTTGTCCCCCAGCAGGGCGTCGCACTGAAGGACTTCACGATCTGCCCACTCGTCACCATTGGCATCGCGATCGGCCGAAGTCGGAGAAGCCAACAGGTCGCGATAGCACTGCACAGCGGCCGCAAGCAGCTCCACTTCCGACGGGGTGAGCAGCACCACAGCGGGCTGTATCTCGTCGCCAAGTGGCGAGAGCGCCAGGGCAGGGCGGGATGGGGTAGTGCCGGAGCCATTGCCGGACGGCATGTTGAATTTCATGAACCTATCTCCAAGGGGTTGAAGACGGGCACTGGCCCTGTGGGCACGAATGCCCATCAGGGATTGAATCGCCTCGTAGAGGCTGTTGGCGCTGGATGTTTTCAGTCCCCAGCTGGGACCTTCGTTGACCAGGCAAGCCAGGTCGCGTGAAACTCGCTTTCCAAAAGGCCCAAGTCGGTCGACCTTTTGGAAAGCGGTCGCCCGAGGGCGACGCTTCCATGATTGTGCACCATCGCACGATGCTCCCGCCGTGCTGACAGCATGGAAAGCGGCCTGCACGGTAGAGATGCATGCCCCTGGACCCTAGTGGGTCCGTGACGCACTGGCTAGCAGGCGCGCGAGGTCATGCCGGGGCATAGGACAAGTGGTCGTCGGCGCCGACTATGTCGAGAAGACGCGAGCCGATGGCCACGCCAGTAAGCTCCTCGAGCGTATGGCGGCCCTCGATCACCAGGGTCTCGTCGCGGTCTGGCTCGAAATTGCATTCGAGCACTGCCTCGGCTTGGCCCTGAGTCAGCGCTGCGGGGGCCCACACCACGTAGGTGGACTCACCCTCCCGATGGGTGTGGGTCACAGTGAATGGCTTGAGGCGATCAATCGCTTGAGCTTCCTGCAGCAGGGCCAAGGCTTGAGCCCTCAGCAGCAGCGCGCGGTCGATGTCGCGTTCCAGCTGTGTCGATGGCTCCTGCCCGATGGAAACGCCGGACAGGGGTGAATAGCTGTAGGCCAAGCCGAAGTGATCCGCCAGCACAGCGATGGGCTGGGCCTCGGTCTCGACTGCCACGTCAGTGTTCTTGCAGAAAGCGCTGAAGTAGAACTCGTCGACTGTCACCACCAGCATGTCGCGATCAGTCCGCCGTGGGATCAGATCAGCACCATCCGCAGAGCTGCGCGGGTAGGGCGCCGGATCGTGGCGGAGGAACTGGGCACGATAGTCTGGCCGCTCCAGCTTGTAGACGTGATTCTCGTCCACCACCGCTGCGAGCCTGACACTCTCTCGCGCCAGCTGCTCGTCCACTTCAAAGCGAGCCATGAAAGGAGCTGTGGGTAGGCCTTCGCCACCAGTGACTGCTACGGTGTAGCACTTTGCGGCCCTTGCACAGGCCAGACCCTCGGAGCTCTGGGCTGCGCAAATCGGAGGCGGCTTTGGGGTTGTGTTGGCAATGATGTCCATTTTCAGAATCCTGTTGGCTGAAGATGGGCACTGCCCCACGGGCAGCGCCCGTGGGGGTTGAAGAAAGTACCGTCGCGACTGCGGCGGTTAGGTGCTCAGACCAAGCCGATGCGGTCGACCAGCCAGTTGTAGTCGGCTCCAGTCGGGCACCGTTCCCTTGAAGCCATCTGTTCCTCGTGCTTTCGCAGGTCATCTCGCAGAGCGGTCAACGCTGCCAGAGCTTCAGGGCGCGACGCGGATCCAGGGGATAGCGCCTCGATCGCTTTGTCCAGCACTGCGACGTTTTCTGGTGACCGACCCCGAGGGCTCCGATGACCTAGCAGCATCCTGATTTCTGCACGGTTGCCTTCATGGTCATCGCACACAAAGGTGCCGTCGCTTTCAAATCCGCCGGCGGCTATTCCGCCCTCGGTCAGGATGCATTCGAAGGTGTGCTCGGAATTGGACCAGGTGAAGCGCACAACCTGGTTGTCGCATTCGCCCGAGGCCTGGGCCACGGACCAGGCACAAGTTTGCGCCCCGTTGTCGATGGAGACAGCCGTCGCGCTCGCCAGGATGCGCAGAAAGTCTGCAGTATCTGCAGGCCGGATAGTTGCGGAATTAGTGGATGTCATTGGTCTCTCAATGGCTACGAGAGGCACCGCCACCCGTCGGGCACTAGTGCCCCTCTGGGTTGATGAATATCCTATGCCCAAGACGCCCGTAGGCGCGCAAGGGACGGCTAGAACTTGCCGATGAAGCCCTGCGGAGGATGGCGCTTCAGGCTCGACCGGAGCTCGGGCGCGACCTCGACGGCAGCCTGAATTGCCCAGGTGAGGCCATCGATCAGCTTGCCCTCTGATGCGACGTTCAGTCGTGCCTGCTCTGCAGCGGACAAGTTGCCCAGCCGAGCAGCTGCGCGAATCAGCAGTTCGCCGGCCGCAGCAATGACGGCGGTGGTTGTTCGGCTCTCAGGTTGTTCCAAAGTGCGATCCTTTCGGAATTGGGATGGACCTGGCGCCGGGGGCAACAAGGCCCATCGGGGATTGATTCGCCGAAGGGCGAGGTTGAGCAGGCGGTCTGCGCGCAATCAGTTCAGTTGCGCCTTGCGCATGCGAATCGGACGCCCCGTGAACGGGGGCGGGGGTGCTATACAACGCACCGTCAAGGCCGAAAGCCCTGGGAGACGGAAAGCATAGCGAACTCGTCAGCCTTGGCAACTGTCTGCGTCGCTGCGCGGCCCAAGGCCCCAGGCACTCACCTGCTTGCGAGGGTGGACGTTTCCAGCTAGCCTGCAGCGGTTTCACGGCCTCGCGCTTTGAACGTGCATCCATGTGCACATCCCGCTGCCCGTCCAGGGCGGCCTCAAGAAATCACTTTCACCCCAGGGGCGACACCGCTCCGAGGGACTGGGTCGCCTCGCAAAGTAGGGACCCAGACCATGAGCTTCCAAGCACGTGCATCCGGCACGCGGCCATCCCCCACGCCAGCTTCAGCGCAGGCTTCGCCAGGTCGCGCAGCGAACTCCCTGGCCACCGCCGGCGCTGGCCGCAGCACACCAGGTCAGCAGGAAAGGCGGCTTGCTGCCTACGACAGCCAGTTCCACGCCCTCTACGGCCCACCTGGACGCAGTTCACGACCAGGCCTTCGGCTCTGATCGGGGCCGCCCAGATCGAAGGGAGCACCGCGAGCAGCTGGTGCTTCATCAGATCTACACCAGCACCAAGCCCTGGCGTCACCAGACGCCAGGGCTTTTCTGCTTCCGGCCGGGCACAGCGCTTGATGTTCGGTGGTGAATCTTCTAAGTGCGCGACCTGAAGCTGGGCGAAAATTCTCGCCACATTGAAGGATCACACATGCCATCAGCGATCACCGAGACCCTGTCTGAGGTAATGCCCAACGACCGCTGCAGAAGTCGTTGGCTGGAGCTGCTGGGCAAATTCACGAGCGCCGACAAAGTGGAGCGGGGGGTGTTGGTCAATGAAGGCCTGTACTACGTGTACGGCCTGTACGACCTGGGGCAGATCAGCCCTGTCGAGCGCGACGAACTACGAGGCGTGCTGTTTGCCCACGACCGATTGCCATTGCTCACACCATGACTGCCAGGCGGCTGCGCGGCCGCCAGGTGTTCTGTGACCACCCTTTCGGGCAGGCCGGTGCTACGTCAGCGCCTGTCGTCCACCACGTTGAATTCGAATCGAAACTGAACCGCTACCTTCTCCGGCAGGGATAGCACCAGGCGCGTCTCCACCGGATGCAGCACCGTGGATCCGTCGGCGACCAGGGCCCCCTTCTCGACCGCGAGGACCTCCTCTTTTGAGGTGACGGTCCTGCGGGTTGCGGTCCAGTCGAATTCGCCCGTGCGGACTTTCCGCTTCTGCAGCCAGGACCAGATTGCCACCAGCTCAGTATCAACTTCGGGCACCTGACCTCGGGAGGTAGTGGCCAGCCCGGTGAAGACGTAGCGTTCGCCGCTGAGCGCCCATTTGAAAAGTAGGTGTGCCATCAATCGATCCATGTCTATCGCAGAAACTCGCAACCGGTGAGCATAGCGCCGGCAAACAACGCTCTGCAGGCCGGCCAGGGCACCTGGTGCGCGTGTAACACCAGGCTTTTGTAAGCAGATGCCGGCGGAGCAGCACGGCTGGCACAATGCCAGCCCGGCCAGGAGAAAACCTTATGCCCCACATCATCATCGACAGCCGGGAGAGCCGCTCCCCGGTCTTCGCCGAGTTGCACCGCACGCAGGGGATCACCGTGGAGGTGAAAGAGCTGCCTTGTGCCGACTACCTACCGCATGAGCACTATGGCGTTGAGCGCAAGGATGCTACGGACTTTGTGGCCTCGATCATGGATCGCAGGCTGTTCGCCCAAGTGCGGCGGATGAAGGACGAATACGAGCGTCAATGTTTCATCATTGAAGGCAACCCGTACGCGACCCGCTCCGCGATCGCTCCCGACGCGATCCGAGGGGCGCTGTCCTACTTGATGGCCATCGAGGGGGTATCGGTGGTCACCGTCCCGAATGCCACGGAAACTGCACTGCTTCTGGTCACCCTGGCGCGCCATCTGCAGGAAGGCCTGGGCTATGAGGTCGCACTGCGCGCCAACAAGCCCAAAGATCTGGGAGATTTGACACAATTCCTCGTAGAGGGGCTTCCAGGCATAGGGCCCACGGGAGCAAAGGCCCTGGTGTCGAGGTTCGGCAGCGCGCATGCCGTCTTCAATGCGTCCGTTCCAGATCTCTGCTCGACGCCCGGGGTCGGCAAGAAGACTGCGGAGCGTATTCACCTCGCGCTGCGCGCCGGGGGCCTGATCTCATCAGACGCGCCCCCAGAAGATGCAAAACCTCGCCAAGGGCATGCCCGCAGCAACGGATGGCGTGTGAGCCGGGCTGGGCCATGAACGAGTTCCTGAATGCCTTGAGACGCGCAGCGCTGCATGGCAACCCAGTACAGATTGAGCGGCTATCGGGGGGCTCCGGCAGCTACACCTTCGAGGGCCGGGTGATGAGCGTCGATGCAACGGCAGGAAGCTGCCTCGTACAGCGCGGTGAGGAGCCGGGCCCCCGCCAATACTGGATCAGGTACTTGTTCAGGATCACCGGCCCGGACGGAGTGACGACCCCAAACGCAGAGGCGCTGTCGAAGCATGCGGAGGTCCTCGCCCAGCGGGAACAGCGAGTTGTCGATGGGCAGCGCGCGCTGGTCGACGAGGCCTTCGTTCCTGGGACAACCCATGTCCCAAACAGACCCGTCGGCCGGGTACCTGGAACCCTCGACGGAGAGCCTTGCGAGCTGTACGCTTTTCGAGCTACCAGCGATTCCACTCGACTGGTCATAGTGCACGCTGTCAGTGAAGTACAAGCCGTGCGATGCATGCGCCTCTTGGACGCTGACACCAGCATTTGGGACGTCTTCGCTGTCTACGTGAAGGCGCGCTTTCTGTGGCCTCCCTGGTTGACGCTTAGAAGGGATGCGCGGGCCGTCGCTGAAGGCCTGCGTGCTGGTGCCCCATGTCTGCCGGAACAACCAGAATGGAGTGTCCAGTCTGCGCGAGAGGAGCTATACGCCCGGGGCGGACTCACCTACGCCAACTACAGCCATATCGCGAGCCTTGAGTCGCTGGAGATCGAAGAAGGAGACGTCGAATCGCTGTTTCAGCTCGCAGACCGTGTCCCAGCGACCCTGTTCAACCGGTACCTCTCCGTGTCTTGGAAGTCGAATCAGTTCTTCGATGATCTGGAAGGGGTGAACACCGCTCAGCTAAAGCAGATGATCGAGTTCGGGCTGGCGCGCGAGCGTCCCCCTCCCTCGGCGCAAGAAGCGCTGGAACGCATGGCTATCTCGAAGCTGAGGGAACTCGTCGCACTGGCTGGGACCGGATTCAAAGCCAAGGGAGGAGATGCATTGCGGCACCACCTGCAGGCCCACATGACACCAGAGTTGTCTCGCGAGGCAGTCAGCAGAGCAAAGCGATCGAAGTACGAGATGCTTGCTCCGCCAAACTGGACCTGGGCTCAGTTCCAGTTCTTTAGACAGGACTACCGCAACCAGTTGGAGACGCTTCGGGAGTGGATGTGTTTCGCATCGGCCCCAGCTGAGGCTGCTAAGCGATTTTCTGCGATGGTTTGAGCGCACGTTGGGGAACACCGCAGAAGCTTGCCGAGGCCCTCGCTGTGCGTGTACGATCCTCCCGCCGGTGCTTTCACCGGCCTCCCTCCCTTGCAAGTGCAAGTTGCCCGCCTCGCGCGGGCTTTTTTTTGCTGCCTTGCCTTCAGCTGTGTTTCGCCCCAGCTGAACGACTCCGCACATAAAGACAACGGCATGCTAGGGATCAAAGCGACCACCTGTTGAAGAACTCTGAACGCCCAAGAAACTTGTCGCTAGGCTCCCAGGCCGGCCAGCTTCCTTCGCTCTTGGGTGACCTTGGCGCGTTCCTCCAGCTGCTTCGCATAGGCTGCAAGGGCTTCAACGTCCGCAGCGAACTCAGCAGGCTCAGGTAGTGTCGGAGGGGCTTCGGTTCCACCTTCATGTGTGAACATGGAGCATCGAGTCATGCCGTTGTACACGGCGCTAGCGTCGCCGTCTTCTACCGAAACAGATCGCAGCCGGGTGGTCTCAACCGACACTCGATAGCGCCGCACTGTGCTCTGCAATAAGACGTCCTCTACGAGCTGCTCCCAAGTGTCACGCATACGCCGGTAGCCGTTGCGTACAAGGTCGTTGTATCCTTCGAAATCAGCGCTGGTCTCGAGGGCTGTCTTGGCTCGAGCGGCAAGCGCGCGAAGGTCCTCGATGCGGCCTTTTATCTTCTTGGCCTCGAATGGCAAGTCTTCAGAGGCCAGGCCCTTGCGATTCATATTGGCTGACAGGTGACGGTGTGCGTAACTCACCCCCTGGTCATCAGCGTAGTCAGTCAGTGCCAGTGCAAACGCCAAGTCGTGAGTAAAGACAATGACCTGCCGCTTCTTCGCCTCTACGACCAGCCGTCGTGCGATTCGATCTCTACGGCGGTGGTCAAGTGAAGACACTGGATCATCGAAAATCAGGCCGGAGTTGCCAGGCCCAACACCAATCTCGGCAAGAAACATCGCCAAGGCGACGACGCGCTGTTCTCCCTCGCTGAGAATGTGCGATAGCCGGGTCTTAGAGAACGGCGGAGTGGTTTGCAGCTTCAACTGCTGCAGACGGCCGCCCTTCTGCCCAATCATCTCGAGCAGGATCTGCTGGTTCGGGATGCCTAACACGCCGAGTTCGTTGGTAAACGCGGTTCTCAGCCCCTCAGTAACATGAGCGTCGAACAATTCAGTCGTCTTACGGGTCAAAGCTGCGGTGCTGCAGCTGCGAATTGCCCCCATCAATGCACCATTGCGCTTGTACTGTTCGATGGCCTGGAGAACGAGTGGAAGCAGCGGGCCAAGACGCTCTCGAGAGTCCAGATCTGCGAGCTGTTGAAGCTTCTCCGCGCGCTCCTGTTGAGTCATCGTCTGTTCCAGCGCCAGTGCCACCGCAGTCTTCTGCTCAACCCACGATTCGATTGCCTGAAATGGAGGCTCAGGGAGGGGCTCTAGTGTCCCAATCGTCCTCGAGCTAGCCATCTGGACCACTTTAGCTTTCCGGGCCGCCAACGCCACTGCATAGGCCTCTATAGACGCAGCCAGGTTTGGCTCATCTTCTTCGATCTCATCTAGCAGTGCGGTGTCTGTTGGAAGGGACTCGGGGCTCAAGGCCATGATGGCGCGCAGTATCCGGATGGTGGTTGCGCGCTGCTGCGCGAGCTGGTGCTGGGCATCATTCTCCAGATACTGCACAAAGGACCGCAGTCGGGTGGACGCCTCTTCCGTGAGTGGCTGCTGGCACAGAACGCAATTGGCACCCTGGTCAGGACCTGGAAACAAGTGGCCCGGGTATGCCTGCGTAGACACAAATGTCATCGCGCTTCGAAGCAGCACCTCCCAAGGTTCCGATCCAGTGCCTGCGACTAGAGCGCCATCTGCACGCAACTTGTCGGTTATGAGCTTGGATGCGCCCTCAGCCGCAACGAATGCGGCAAACGCTTGGCGTAGCTGCTGTATCTCGACGTCTTGAAGTTGTTGGGAGCACTCCAAAAGTTCCTGCGTGACACTGGACATCCGCCGCAACAGGCGCCTGATACCTTCCGCCTGCCGGGCGGGATCCTGGTGGTTGAAGAGCTTTCGCAGGGCGGTCTGGGTCTGACGTTCAACTTCCGAAAGACTGGACAGTGCTTGGAACTCTTGCGGCGTACTGCGAGAACTCAGGCGTTCGTATTCCCGGCCCACCACATGCGGCCCAGCGAGGTTGGAAAGCGGGCTGAGGTCCAAACTATCTCCCTGCATCTCAGCCACGAGCCGCCCGTGGATCTCTGTCATCTCCGCTGCAAGCCCATGCATGACTTCCAGACCGCCAGGGACAAATAGGACCTGCGCCTGGCTGTCGAGGAAGACCCTTGCGCAGTTTGAGTCGAATACAGAGATCTGTGACAACGCTGACGGAGCTTCGGTGGCATCAATCCATTGCCCCGTTTTCGGCTCACCGGCTTCCAGCCAATCGATGGTGGCGCTTGGCGTGCCCACTGTCGCCGAAAACGCGTAGACGTTGGGGTACACGGCCTCAACACTGCGAGCTCGGCAGGCTTTTTTAAGCGCGCGCGCGTACCCCGACTTACCGGTGCCGTTGTAGCCGTAAACGACAGTGATCCCTTCGGGCTGGAATGTGAGGCACTGGGAGGAATCTAGGGCATTCAGGTGCTGTAGCTCGCGAAGCGCTCGCAACCGAATGTCTGCGCCTGGTTGCGGGTGCTCGGGAATTGCCGAGAGGTCAATGGGGACTGGCTGTCGGCCCATAGGGTCTGTCAGACCATGGTGGGACTTGACTAGCGCGACAAGGTCGGCCCGGTCTTCATCGGTCAGACTGCCCTGATTGATCAGTCTGCGAGCGCAGTCGCTCAGCCACGCCGGCTGCTCCGACAGCCAAACGGCAATGTCTTGAATTATTTGCATCGGATTCCTCCCAAGGGCTCACACGATACCTCTTGGCGGCCGGCTTCAGCGAGCGCTCTCAGATTCTTTGCCGTGGCCGCAGTTGCCACATCCCTGATGGGTTGCGCGCCCGCTACTGTCCAAAACCTGCGGACGTGTGTCGCGAGAGGACTACTTGAAGTCGCGACTTCCCAATTTTCCCAGCCGTCCGAGCCACGGCGTCAGATCGACCAGCCGATGTGCGATCAGGTTGCACACGGAACCGCGTTTCTGCCACACCCCTTTCACCGCCAAGAGTCGGGACTCCAAGAGCACACTGCGTTGCTCATCGCGCAAGGCCGACCACACGATCACTTGGATCGCACCGAACTCATCTTCCAAGCTCACGAAGACAGTGCCGTTGGCTGTAGACGGCTGCTGGCGCAACGTGACAATGCCGGCCACGCGAACCTCCCGCCCGTCCGGGATATGCCGAAGATCTCGTGACGAAAGCAGTCGCTTGGCGGCCATCCGCGGGCGCAGCAGTGCAAGCGGATGTCGGCGCAAGGTGAGCCCCGTCGAGGCGTAGTCCCACACGATCTCTTCACCCTCGGGTGCGGCCTGAAGCTCAAGATAGTCCTCATCGATCGGTGCGTCATGCAGCAGCTCAGGTACAGCGTGGAGCCCCGCTGCATCCCAGACCTGTTGGCGGCGATGGCCAGAGAGACTGCCCAGCGCGTCTGCAGCGGCGAGCAGCTTCATCTCGTGCTGCTCCAGGTGCGCTCTCCTAGCCAGGTCATCCGCACTGTCGAATGGTGCGACCTCACGGGCTCTCACGATGCTATCCGCAGCGCTCACACGCAGCCCCTCCACCAGATGCATCCCAAGACGCACCGCGGGTACCGCTGGAAGATCCTCTAGCGAAGATTCGACCAGGCTGTGCATGACATCGATTGGGCGGACCTGAACACGGTGCCGACGGGCATCCTGCACGAGTTGAGAGGGCGTGTAAAAGCCCATTGGCTGGCTATTTAAAAGGGCGCAAAGGAATGCTGCAGGCTCGTGTCTTTTGAGCCAGCAACTGGCGTAAACTAGAAGGGCAAACGAGGCCGCGTGAGACATCGGAAAACCGTAGCCGCTGAACCCAAGCATCTGTTGAAAAATGGATTCGGCAAAGGTGTCGTCGTACCCACGGGCCCGCATGCCATCGATGACCCTCGTTCGGTATTTTTCAATCCCACCTTTTCGCTTCCACGCAGCCATTGCGCGTCGCATTTCGTCAGCCTCGCCGGGCGTGAAGCCTGCAACAACGATGGCCATTTTCAAGGCCTGTTCTTGGAACAATGCAACACCCAACGTTGAGCCAAGAACCTCCTCGATTTCGGGGCTCGGGTACGTCACTTGCTCAAGTCCCTGGCGCCGTCGCAAATATGGATGGACCATGCCACCTTGTATTGGTCCGGGCCGCACGATGGACACGGCAATCACAAGGTCGAAAAAGCAAACAGGCCGTAGTCGCGGCAGCATAGACATCTGCGCGCGGCTCTCGATCTGGAACACGCCGACCGTATCCGCACGCGAGACCATCCGGTATGTCTCGCGGTCTTCTGCTGGGATGTCTTGCATCGAGAAATCAAAGCCCCTGCGTTGGCTGACTAGTGCAAGGGCCTTGTTGATAGCGGTGAGCATTCCCAGCGCGAGCACATCAACCTTGAGGATACCGAGCAGGTCCAAATCGTCCTTCGACCACTCAATAATCGTGCGGTCCTGCATGGCCGCGTTCTGCACCGGCACCACGCGGCTGAGCAGCCCCTTCGTGAGCACGAAGCCGCCAGGGTGTTGAGACAGATGCCGTGGAAAGGTCATCAGCTGGGTCGCAATCTCAATGAGCTGCCGGACTGCCAGATCATCCAGCGACAACCCCAGCTCCAGGAATCGCTCAGTGCGGACCTCAGACCCATCCCACCACTGCTGGCCTGAGGTCAGTCCATCAAGTGTGACCTGGTCAAAGCCCAATGCCTTGCCAACGTCTCGAATCGCCGAGCGAGGTCGGTAGCTGATAACCACCGCCGTCAAGGCCGCACGGTCGCGGCCATACCGCCGGTAGAGGTACTGGATCACCTCTTCGCGCCGCTCATGCTCGAAGTCAACGTCAATGTCAGGTGGCTCAGCTCTTTCGCGCGAGATGAACCTTTCGAACAGCATCGCCATCCTGTCGGGATCCACTTCGGTGATGCCCAAGCAAAAACACACCACACTGTTCGCGGCGCTACCGCGACCTTGGCACAGGATGTTCTTTGACCGAGCAAAGGCAACGATGTCGTAGACCGTGAGGAAATAATGGTCGTAGCCCAACTCGGTTATGAGTTCCAGTTCGTGCTCAATTTGGGCCTGGTTCTTCGCGCTGATTCCATGAGGCCAGCGCCGGCCGGCGCCTTCGTAGGTGGCCTGGCGCAGAAAGCTGCTCGGCGTGTGCCCGGCTGGAACAACTTCTTCGGGGTACTGGTAGCGCAGTTCTTCGAGCGAGAAATTGCATCGCTCTGCCACGCGCAGCGTTTCGGCGAGCAGATCCGCCGGATAGGTCTGGCCCAGCCGAAGGCGGCTGCGGAGATGACGCTCCGCGCTGCGCTCGAGCTCGTAGCCGCACTCGGTCAAAGGCTTGCCCACTCTCGTGGCCGTGAGCACGTCCTGCAGTGGCTTCCTGCTGCGCAAGTGCATGTGCACATCGCCCAGAGCCACTAGAGGGAGCGCGGTCAGAGCGGACAGCTGCCGCAAGCGGTGAAGCCAAAGCTCATCATCGATGCGCCGATTGAGGTCCAGCCCTAGCCAGGCGCGGCCAGTGAAGTGCTTCAACGTCCACCGGCCGAGCTCCTCCAGCTGCTCATCGGTGGCAGCCCGCATCGGCGAGACCATCACCAGGCAGTCTGCCAGTGCAGCGCCCTCGATCAAGTTGCGCCGCAGCTCGTAGGTCCCCTTTTCAGATGAGCGCCGCAGGACCGTGATGAACTCGCAAAGGTTTCCGTATCCGTTGAGGTTCTGCGCCAGCACCACCATCACGAAGGGAAGTTCAGCTTGCACATTGAACTGCGATCCTATGAGCAGCTTCATCCCTGCTTCTTTCGCCGCCGTGTGCGCGCGCACGACGCCGGCGAGGGTGCACTCGTCGGTCACCGCGATAGCGCTATAGCCAAGTTCATGCGCGCGCTCCACCAGCTCTTCCGGCCAGCTGGCAGCGGTCAGGAAGGAGTAGTTGGAACGCGCGCGCAACTCGCAATACGAGGGCAGGGACATGGCAAACGTTCGCGTCAGGCGTATTGCCCGTGGAGGAACCAGCCCGTCTCATCACCGGCAAGGCGGCGCTGGAAAACCAGAAGCAGGCCTGCATGGTGGCTGAGGGCCACGAAATAGTCGCGCTGCACGGTTCCCGGCGCCGCCCCCTCCACCTTGCCCTGTCGATCCCACCAGCCACCCTCGACGCGGTCCGGGCCGAGCAGTATCTGCAGCTGCCCCTGGTACATGGGACGGTTGTCTCTTTCGGCCAGGCGCAGGGGCTCCGCCAACAGCCAGCCTGGCAGTGGAAAATGGTGGTCGGTCACGCTGGCGCGCGGTAGTGGCTGCTCGGCTGGCAGCCATTGCTGTATGCATTCAGGACGGTGGTCCTCGACAAGTCGCGGGCGCACTACCCGCTCCTTCCCGAGGCGCGCCTGAATGCGTTCTAGGACCAGCGCGGTAGCCTCACCTTGTCGGATGGTGTCCGGGAGCAGCGACTTGCTCTCTTGCGTGATCGGGATGGTCTCGGTGGCCAGCAGTTCGATGTCGCCCGCCGGTGCCAGCAGCTCGACCTTGGCCAGATGCTCTGTCAGCAGCCGGCCCAGGTGCTCAACTGACTGCGTGGCCTCAGCGGTGCGCACGGTGAGCTCGCCACCTGTGCCGGCAGTCTTCGCCCGCATTGCGTCATGGCACCAGCGGAGAGTAAAGGCGGTGACGCCCATGTGGCGAGCCGCCAGCCAGCCCGACATCTGCAGCAGGAGCCGGCGCGCGCCGAACATCAGCGCCGCGGCGTGCTCCACCCGGAACTGAAACTCCAGGCGGGCCGAGAACGTCTCAGGAAGGGGTACCCACTCATAGACCTCCGGGCGCAGGCCGTATGCCTGGTCCAGCGCTGTCAGAAGCTGCTTGTCAAAGCGCCGGCCCAACCCGCCGCGCGGCAGCTTGCGCACGTCGCCCAGGGTGCGCGATCCCAGGCGGTGGAGCGTCCCCTGGTGGCGCGCCACGGCTGTGATGGTCTCCAGCGGCAACTTGTCAAGGATCGAAGGGAGAGGGCGGGCAAACCCATCCCCTACGCGGCACCTCAGCAACGCCAAGGCGGCGGTGCCGGTGGGGGCCCACGAGATGGCGTCTACCCCCAGCTCCGTCGCCTCCCCCTCGATGCGCTGGCGCAGGTTCTCCAAGCCACCGAACAGGCGCACGCTGGCCCCGATCTCGAGCAACACGGCTTCTTCTTCGGCCATGGCCACCCGCGGCGTGAACTGCAACGCCCAGATAGCCAGCCCCTGAAGATCAATGGCCGTGCAGGAGTCGGGGTTCTTGGAGGGACTCAGTGCGGCCCAGATCCCAATCATGGGAGGCCTCCTGGCTGCGCAGGGGAGCAACAATTTCAATGCCCATGCGGCGCAGGCGCGGGGGCAACACACGGTCAAGGCGATCTGGAACTGCGACCAGGCGCAACACCCCGCTGAAAGGGGTGCCGCGCCGCTTGAGCACAGTCACATCGATGTGCCATCCGGTACCCAATGCTGCCTTGATGCGCAGAGGTGCGGGCGAAGCCTCCCGCTCAGCCGCCAAAGGCCGAAACAGGAAGACTGGGGACTGGCAGGACTGAGCGTGCACCTGCAGGCGACGGATCTGCTCGGCCCGAGCCTGCGGCAACCAGGCAAGCACCGCCCCCTTGGGATTGGATTTGACCAGCTGCTCTGTGGCCCACAAGCGCTCTGCAGGCGTCTTCGCCTGGATCCAGACGAGGCGTTCTGGTGGCAGCCCTAGCTGCTGCAGGCCGCCGGCATGCGGCGGCTGCGGCGGAGCGACGAGCAGGATCTGGCCCCCACCGGCAACGAGCGAGGGCAAAGCGCCCCCCAGCAGGCGCCATTCGCAAAGCGGCGCCTGCGCGGACAGCACCTCGGTGAGCGCCCTGGTTGGCCAACCACTCCCAGGCAGCACCGCGTCCAGCTCTGAAAACCCCGTGGCCACGGTCTCACCTTCCTGGCGACCCATCTCCCCACCGAGCCAAACGGCTTCGCGCACGCCTGGCGGCAGGGCGTGTGGGTCGAAGGAATGAAGAAGGGCTGACATCGGGTGCAAATACTGTAGTTATTTACAGTGTATGGCCGTGCCGCGTTTTCCCATGTAGGGGTGTACCTGGCTGCAGGGTCTTTGGACAGCAAGGTTTGTAGCAAGCTTTCCAGACTTCTCGGGCTCTTGGAAGCCAATCGGCGCCCAAAGATCATCCGATGCCTGTTACAAAATCATCAGCTGGCTGCCGAGATCGGTCGTGCCGGGCTTTACCGGCTGCTACTGCTACCTCTGACTCACCCCCAGCTTGCTGTCGAGGATGGGGCGCCATCCATCCGTCTTCTACAAGCTTGGCAGGTTGTGTACCGTCGGCGGCAGAGGATCCGGCCCCGTCCTACCTGAGCGCAGTGCTACCCTCACCCATGATGGAGCGCAAATGCACAACGTAAACTCGGATTCAATCATTGGAGACACGCATGCCTTCGTATTGCCTGCAGATCATCCCTGACCCTGATAGCGACGAAGCGTTTCGCTGGATTGTCCTTGAGCAGGAAGCGAACGAGGCGCTGGTCTTCAAGCCCCACTCGGCATCGGAATGCGATTTCGACAGCTGGGCGGCGGCACTCGACGCTGGCACTTTGGCACTGGCGGCCGCAGAGGGTCAGCCCTACGAGAACGAGGCAGCAGACCCGGTTGGTGATGCCGACTGTTCGAAGGGTGACTGACGGTCACCCTGCGAATTGCACGGGGTAAGCGATGTGTGGGCCACTCGGAGAACAGCGGCCGCGCCTCGACGTTGTCATGGCAGCGCGTCGCAGCCCGGCTGGGCCTCGAGCCTGACCAAGGTGAGGTGCGAGCACGGTCGCCATTTACCAGCGCCCCCTGGATCGAGCAAAGCCATCGAGACTTGGCTGGATCATCTGCCACGACCCCGGAATAGGACCTGCGTAGCCCAACCCCTTGAGTGTCTTCAGCGCCGAGACAATGTCGCTCACAACAAGCGCGCCTAGGTACTCGTCGGGGGTACCCACCGAGGTCGGGAACTCGGTCTGCCACCCCCGGAATGCTGGCCAGGGCGCCAACGTCTGGAACCTGTCTCGGTGCTCCTGCCGCACCCACTGCTGCCCAGTGGGTGAAGTGAGCAACGCGACCGAGCTGCCCGAGTGCCACGGCCAAGGCCAGCGCCGGCCTGGCGGGCCCAAGTCATCAGAGAATCGAAGGGCAGGGGACGGGGCAGGCGGCTGCCTCGCGGCAGCGGCGTCTCTGAGAAGCTTTTCCTGCTCAAGCGCGGCCTGTCTTTCACGTTCAGTCTCGTCCTCAAACCTGGCGATCAATGCTGCGGTGTTTTCCACCAGCAGGCGCCGCTCCTCCGCCGTGAGCCGGCGGCCTGATCCACCGGAATTGTCATACGCTGGCCTGCCCAGGGCAGAGGACGATCCGTATCGCTTCTCAAAGCACGTGGAGCCCAACACCAGAACGCGCCCCTCATCCCTGACAACGTGGATGGCGGCATAGACCCCGTGATTGCAGGCTGGTTGCTGACACTGCACACGCTGAGACGGCTCCACCGCCACTATGGCCAGAAGGCGGGGGGAAGAGGGGGATGCGTCCATATCTGTTCCGTTCAAGCTGCCCGAGTGCCAGATTCTCGCTGATCAGCCTCGGCCGCAGCACCGCCGTTCGGAACGCAAAAAGCCCCGGGCACGATCGATAGATCACGCCCGGGGCTCATTTTGAAGGTCGCCTATTCGACCGGGTCTTTACGGCCTACTGCGGCGTCAGAGACGAAGCAGAAGGCATCGGTAAGAAGGCCGAGGCGCATGCCAACGACCGGTTGTCAGGGTGGTCTATCGACCACCGGCCGGGCTTGAGCCCAGTCAGCGATGCAGCATGCGAGGCAGCTGCAGGCGTAGCGAAGGCAGCAGTGTTCGTGCCCACAGAAACGGTAAAGCACCCCGCTGCGCTATAGCCGTGAAGCACCGCTGCCTCGCTCGTAGAAAAGGCATAGCCGATCACGTATTCAGTGGCAGCGGTACCAAGCGCATGGCTCTTGGGTCCAAAGTACCTGGCTGGGGCCTGAGTAATGGTGGTGACCATTCAGTGATTCCAATGCCCACGGCCATACCACTGCCCAGCGACCAGTATCCGGTCGCGTGCGTCGATCTTCACAGACTCCTTGGTCCCGTCGGCCCGGAGCACAGTGCAACTGCCGGCGACGCCGGAGCTCGTCGGCACGAAGCCGCAGACATAGAAGCGCCAACGACCTGAACGCCCTTCACGGGCCTGTTGAAAGCCGCGGAAATTGCGCACTTGCCATTCACCGGCGTTGCGAATTTCACCTTCGGCCATGAGTGGTGGTTCGTCCACCGCAATCTCAAAACTCATCTGCTGTTGAGCCATATTGGAAGTCTCCAAAGTGTGGCGAGCAGCTGCCCCAGTCGGGCTGAGCTGCCCGACCGGGTTGATGGTGCCGGCCCTACTGGGACCGGCGTTCCTGCGAAGCGTAGAACGCGCAGGATGTGATGTAGCCGTCAGGTGATGGCGACGTGGGCCATCCCTTGGCACAGGAGCTCGTTTCGCCGGGGCGATAGGAGCAAGCTGAGCATTCGGAGCACAGGTCGTCGTCGCTGATGGACCGCCGGGCACCGCTAGGCGAGCGCGGCTCAGCCCTGGTTGCAATGTGCATGGAATTCTTACTTGGGATTGGAACAGGCTCCATGCCGCAATGGGCAATGGCTTGCCCGTGGGGGATGTTGGGAATCAAGGTCAGCAGACGGAAACCGTTGCGCCCCGATGGTCTGGCCTCGGGAGGCCAGTGGAAAGGCCGGGAGATGCCCAGCGGCTCAGCAAAAATGCCGTGCTGCGCGCATTCTATCGCCGACCACGAAAGCTCGTCAGAGCACCGCGGGGGCAGAGGAAGACGCCATTCACATGCAGAGGTTGCCGGCGAAGCGGTTGGCGGAGCGAACGCGATACCATAGCAAATCACTTCCCGAAGACCACCACCAACGATAGGAGTTCGGTCTATGTGCTACAGCGCGCAAGTTTGGGCCGACTACAGGCGCTACACGCGAGCGTACGGTGTCGACCTCGATATCCGCGAGTTCTACCGGTTGTTCGTCCGCAGAAGCAGCGGAGCAAAATTTCCGGTGCCCAAAGGCCTCGAAGACGCTGTTCTCAGCGACCCTGATCCGAAGATGGCGGAGATCGCCGCGCTAATCCGTCAGCACCGTGAGGCAGAAGCCTTGCGGCTGCAACAACTCGTTTTTGAACAAAAGGCGCGCCTTGCCGAGGCCGATCGCCAGCTGGTCCAGAAGCTCACCAAGAAGTGGAGCGAAGAGCGGCGCATCGCCACGGACAAGATCGAGGGAGCCCTGCAGAAGCTCGCGCACTTGAACCGGGCCCAGCCACGCGATAGCGACTCACGGATCTACCCCGGCTACTACCTCCCTGTGATGATCTGGGAAGACGGACGCCGTGTGCTGAGGCCGATGCGGTACTTGTGCCGGCCGCCGGGTAAGCCCGAGGCGAACGATCACCGCTTTCCTGGTACGTACAACGCAAGAATGACCTCCCTGGAAGGCTACTGGTCCGGCGTATTTGGCATCACCCATGGAGTCGTTCTCGCCAGCGCCTTCTACGAACACGTCAACAGGCACCGCGCAGAGCAGCGCTCACTCGCAGAAGGCGAGAAGGTTGAGGACGTGATCCTGGAATTCAAACCAAGGCCTGAACACAACATGCTGCTGGCCTGCGTGTGGGCACACTGGACGGCCCCTGGAAAAGAGGACCTCTACTCTTTCGCGCTGGTAACCGACGATCCGCCACCGGAGGTCAGCCAGGCGGGGCACGATCGGTGCGTGATCCCCATCGATCCTTCCAATCTGGACGCTTGGCTGCAGCCAGACCGCAACAACCTGGCAGAGAGCTATCGCATCCTGCGCGCAAAGGAAGCGATACGGCCTTACTACGAGCACCGGATAGCAGCGTAGGGCACAGCTGACACCGCCAATGGAGCATGGCAAAACTCCACTCGGCCGCAAAGGAGATGCAGGGCCTTGACGCGGCCGCCATTGGGCGAATACTGGACTCGTCGCACCACGGAAGCCCTTATGCCCTCACTATCCCCAGCGCACGGCCTTTCGGCCAAATCAGCGCAGTTCCTCCACACGCAGCATGGTCGCCCGCCCGAGGGCCATCGCAAACTTCAGCCGGGCGGCTCAGACGCCCTGCGCAAGCTCTACCAGGTCCGCCACCATGGAAATGGGGGCCTGCTTAGCGGGCGACAGGTCGGGCACAAGGCGCGGCTATTGCCTCGCGCCGCTGCCTTCCGCGTGGCCAAGCGCCTACGCCAAGCCGGGCTCTATGTGACCTGCGATCCAATCTGCGTTCGTGTGACCCACAGTCAAGCTATTGAGCTACATCGTCGATATGCGCCCCGCGTAGCGTTGCGCCAAAGCCGCGCGTAAGCCGGCGCGGATCGTTTCTCGCAAGACAGTTCGAACGATGACCAACGCCCCCCAACCACAGTGCGTCACCATCGACACCGCGGCGGGCTCGCACCGGCTGCCGATCGCAGGCGCAAAGTACATTGCGGGCCTGACCCCGGGCATGAGCCTCCAAATCCTTGGAGCCCTGGGAGCTATCGGGCACGAGGAGACCGCCAGATCCTGGCTCTGGGCATTGGACCACCATGGTGGTGTCGCCTTGCAGCTTGAGCTACTCGCGCAACCGCAGCGCGAAGGAGAGGGCTCACAGACTGAAAGCCATCAGAGCCCCTTCATGCCCTCCTCTGGAGGCCCAGAGAACCCGGCCAATGCGAGCTACGAAAACCTACTTGAAGAGCAAGATCGCGCTCGTGCACATCTTGCGCGCACCTGGGCCAGGGTCGAGGAAGTCATCGCCACATCGCGCGCGGCCGTGGCAAATGCCGAAGGCAGCTGCCTTGATACAGCACCGTGAGCAGCCCATCAATCTCGCACAAGCCTGCGGCTACACGATAAATGTCTGTGAGTTCAAGGGGCAGCCGCCTCATGGGCGCTGGACTCAGGTCGGCGAGCCGCCGTCCAACTTCGAGTGGCACTCCACCGAGGGATCTAGCTCCTGTGAAAATGGGCTGCTCATGTCCACGGGATCCTTGCTGAGAATCTTTACGTCTCGGCTGGGGACGCGCTGCGCCGCTAACAGATCAGACCTTCTAGCCGCCATCCGACTGGCCAGCGAACTCTTCTTCTCATCAGAGTACAAGGTTGTTGCTGTGGAGCGCTGCTTTGCAGAGGCCTGTAATTTGATCTCGGCCCGAATCTCTTCGAGCGGAGTTCCATCCAGTTCCATCTTTCGCAGCTTTACCAATCCGGCTACGGCTGGATTCGTTACTTCTAGCGCCTGCATTTGCTCTGGCGTCAGCTCCATTGCGAGCCTATTTAGCCGGGCATCGTATTGTTCAGACTCCGTCATGAGATGTACTTTCGTGCGAGGCTGCGTAGTGGGGGTGTCCACCGAAACGACCTGTTTAAATGCATGGCCCATACAATTTTCTTACGAATGGCCACAGTCGGCAACGGTGAACTTGCGCGGCTGGGGTGCGGGAACTGACATCCAGTGTCAGAACGTGGAGGCCAACACCTCATAGGCTTGCAACGTGTGCTGCACGGGTCCACAATCCGCCCACGTACGCTTAGGCGTCGACCTGCCCCCAAAGGGCAGCCCAATACCAGCGGCCTGAGCAACAGGCCTCAATCCATTCACCCACACGGGCACTGCCCTTGTGGTGGCGCTCCGTCAGAAGCCCCAATGGAAACTCTAGATCTCTTCGCATACGCCGCCGAGGGGACTGAATAGTCCCCCCTACATCGCGGGCTCAACTTCATGGCCGATGAGCCTGATGCACGCATACTTTGAAGGGCCCTCACAAAGGGGCTCTCGTCGCGAACTACGAGAATGGCTACCGATTCGACGCCAACCTCGAAGGCGCTTCGGACTTCCTCGGCTGCCAGGCCGATGACTACATCGAGCGCCATTGCCACATGGACTATGGCGACTGGACCGAAGGCCATAGGACTAGATTGCGCATGGGCGTCATCACCATCGCGAAGGTCCTGAGCCGGTCCACCGACGAAATCCTGCGCCGCACCCAGTTGCGCCAGTAGCAGGGCCTCCACGGCCAGCAGAACCTGCAGGACCTCATCGCTCGATGCACGGTCTTGTACCAGCGCCAACAGCAGCTGATCTGACGGCACCGCCGCCAATCGGTCGGGCTGCGAGCGCTAGAACTCGGCCGCCAGGCCACAACGCAGCGAAAGCTGCACTTCCGTGAAATAAGGCACACACCAAGTGCATTCACACGGGCTGGATTGTCATCGCCGGACAGCGATTTCAAGTTGATTTTGAAACGCCTATCGGAGCCTCCAAGGAGGCGACCGATCTGGCATTCCTAGCCGCACTGAACGAACCTTTTCCGCTGGGCCATCTGAGCCTCTGTACCGCATAGACGGGCAGGGCCACAGCCAGCCAACACCTCGCGAGTCCCCTTCGGGAACTCGCACCACTATCCACTGTTCCTGCCCAAAGGCAGAACGCAGCAAGAAAGCTAAACATGAGCAGTCACGACATGTCCATTCGCACCCACACCAACCTTCAAGTGAAGGAAGGCGTGACACTGCAGCAGATCCTCTGCGCCTTCGCACCGTTCCTCATCGAATTCGGTGTGGTGCTCGCGGAAGCTGCACCTGGTGAAGCCACCGGCGAGGCCTCGGAAGACATGGGCGAGTCCCACGTTACTCTGGAATCCGATGGCAAGATCATCTTCAACGTCTCCTGCGAAGGGGGCGGCCATGGTGACAAGCCCGAGAAGTTCGACGCCCTCTGCGACGGCCTGCGCCCACTCATCCAGGCCGGCGGCGTGATCGAAATCGTCGACCACGACATCAGCCCGTCCAATGCAGAGTCCGTCAGCCGCGTCTACCTGGCCCCAGCAGGGCAGGAAGCCGCGAACGATGAACTGGAGATCGCGCTGGCCCTTTGCGCAGTTGAGCTCCATCCGGTGCTCGGCACTGCCGGTGTAGAGGTGATCCAGGCGCAGATCCGCGCCATGGCCACACGAACCGCGGTAGCCTAGCCGCCGCGGCCGCTCTTTCGGCCAACCCATACCATCCCCGGTGCGCCTGACGGCGCCCCGGGGATTTTCTTTTGGCGACACCGCATGCGCTTGCCCGCCCCGAGGGTGCCGGCTACCATGCGTCCACGTTCGCTTCTGCGATTCGCGCACCTCTTGGTGCAACCCCTCCGTGGATGGCCGGCACCCGCACCGCCTCCCACGGAATCAGCGGTATCGGCAATCTGTCCGAACCAGCAGTGCAGGTCAGCCGTCGGCCACGCCCTTGCGGCAAACCTGTTACCCATCCAACACCAGCTCGCTGGGACTCGACGTCCCAGCACGGGAAGTCTGTCCTGACGCGACAACGCTCGCAGCCATGACTCGAATCATCCTTCCCCAATCCGACCGCCCAATGGCGGACCGGATCACGCTCCGGGAGAAATCCATGAGCACGACACAACACTACTTGGAGATCTGCCTGGACGGGCACCGTATCGACTCCGTTCATTGGTCAAGGCGGGATCCGGACTTCACAGCCGCGAACCCGTGGAAATGCGACCTCACCGAAAGGAAGGAAGCAGAGATCAAGACCTGGTTTGTACAGCGGTACCTCTGTTTCACGATAGCCCGCCTCGACTCCGCGTACGCCCCGCGCTACGACCAAGAACGGGCCAACGCCTGCCAGACCTACCCGGCTGTTTGCTAACCGCAACCACCAACACCGCCGCACCCCAGCTTGGACTGGAAAGGCAATCGAAAGACACACATGACACCCACCCAACAAGAAGCGCCCAAGACCTGCGCGGTCACCCTGTCCGTATGCCGTACAGCCTATGCCCACAAGGACGTGACCGTGGAGGTGCCGATCGGCGCCAGCGAGTCCGAGATTGAGGAGGCCGTCCTGGACGCCGCCTACAACCTGGTGTTCAAAGAGCAGCATGCCGAATACGCCCTGTCGTTTACCGACCCGGAGTACGAGGCGGAGCAAGCCCGTAGAGATGCCCTGTTGCACCTACTGCAGGGCCTCGCGAACCTGGGATTCGGTACCGATGGCCACATTCCCATCGACGCGATCGATAGCGTTGCCGCGCTCCTCGACAGTACGCTCAAGCAGCTCAAGCCAACCGGCGCAATTCCTTGCAGGCTGATCCACTCCGAATCCAAAGACGGCTTCTGGAACCAGTCGGTTTATGAGTGGCTCGGAGAGGAAGGCACCTACCATTTCCTCCCCTCACTGCCGCCCGACATGCCGGAGGATGCGCGTCTGGTCGACCTCGACCTGAAGCACACGTTCGGACACGCAAACGTGTGTCCGCCCGGCGCCACCCTGGACGTGGCCCAAGCCATCAGCCAGGCCAAGGGCGAAGGTAGCGAGAGCGACTTCTGCAGCATCGCGGGCGCAATCGCCCACCTGGAACAGCGGATCGATTCCGCCGACTCCGAACGCGACCGGGAGGCCCTGCGCACGCTGCGTCTCCTGAACATTTAGGAAACCGAAACGCCCTGGCCATCGCCGGGGCGTTTTCGTCTTCGGTGGACGGCTCAGACCGGCGACAGGCAGCCCAACACTTCATCGGCTTGCCAGGCTAGATCCCCGCGGCTAGCATGGCCTGGTTCGGCCTCAGTGCTGCCAACCCGGCGATTGCCGGCACCCATCAAACGCCTTTACGGCGACGACCTCATAGGCCAGTCACAAGGACCACCCGCTTGCGGCGGACCCAGACTGGTCAATTCAAGCGCTTCAGCGCGCATCCAACCACACGGTCGGGCTCCTTGCCCACCGGCGGGGAGTTCCACCCATTACCTGGGAGACTCAATTGAATCCACAGAACACCCAGCGCCTGCGAGAAGTCGAGGCTGAGCTGGCCGGCATGGGCCTTGGCATCCAGGGCTCGCTTGCGAGCATCGATGGCGATGGCGATGCCCTGTTCGAACTCGCGAGCGGTGAACTCGTCGATCCGCCGAACGACCAGGCGCTCCAGCTCGCCATCGAGTGGACGGAGCTGACGACGCCATGAGATTCACTCGCTACGCACGCTACGAGGACTTTGACTGGACGCCACGCAAGCTTGCAATGGCGCGGTCGAAGCCTCAGCGGCTGAAGAAGAAGGTCGAGGAGCAGTTCCCGCTTCTAGCCGCTTTGCTGCCACCGCCGCCTTCCTTTGACGAGGAAGGTGAGCTCACCCGGCGCCGCGAGCGCAATCGCAAGACTGAAATTGATCAGCGCGCGCGCCTCGCGCGCCTCTGGAGGGACTGCAGGCGCGACTTCTTCGCGGCTACCGAGGAACAGAAGGAACTCATCCGGAAGGCCTGGGCCGAATGGAGAGGACCCACCACTGCGTCCTATCTGCGATATGTGGTGGACCTACACACGGGAGTCTACGAAGCGAGATCAGTGCTGTTCCGCCAGCGCGAGGAGCGAAGTCGGATCGAACTGCTGAAACGCCTCAGAGCGCAGGCGACCCTGGAGCTGTAACGCCCAACGCATAACAAGGTCCGGCACTTGCCGGACTGGTCCAACAAACAACCCCAGATGGGCACAAGATGCCCACTGGGGCGGTGCCTGTCCTCTTCAAACTGGAGACTGAACCGAATGCACAACGGACTTTCCGAACAACAGAAGCTGGGCCAGTTGGTCCATGCCGCCTACTTGACCAAGGGCTTCTTGCAAACGGGCCCGCTGAGCCATCAGGAGCTCGCGCACTACGGCGGCGAGCTGAGCGCATTGGCGGAGGTGGCAACGTTCACTCGCTACCTCAGCACTGCGGCGACGCGGGCGCAAGGCCTTGGACTCGAAGGCCCTACAGTCTTCGAGTACGAGATCAGCGAGGGAATGGGAGCCTGGCTCCGGTGCAACCACCTCGCCGACGCAGCCGCCTTCCAGGTGGAGCTCGTCACCAGACTCACACGGCACTTTGGGCGCCACCACCCAGGGCTCGTCGACCTGCAGGCGGCCGCCAGCCTGCCACCTGCTGGCCCGCCGCAGGACTGGACGCCGTCCTTCAGCCCGTGGCGACATGGCGGGTGGTACGTCGACAACGTGCAGTACGCCAGCGGTGCGATCGGGTGCGTGAGCAGGAACTATGAAGACCGCAGATGGCGAATCGTCTGCGATCCTCGAAGGGAGTCCCTGGGCTCCCCGGGTGACTTCACGTTTGGCTCGCGGCTCGAAGCTGCCCGCGCTGAATACGTCCTCGCGGCGCAGAGCGAACAGGCGTCGGGAGGAGATATCCATTGAAAGCGCACTAGTTCACACCGGAGGAATCTGCGCCACCCCTTGTGGGGCGAGCAATCAAGAAGGGCCCCATGCCAGCGCATGGGGCCCTTTTTCGATCCAGCCAGATCAAACGTACCCTGCTGGCGTATCGAAGAACGATGGGCCGGCACTTGCAGGTTCAACGGTGAAACGGTAGCCGTAATCATCATCGTGGTCCTCGCCCACCAGGTCGCCGGCGCGCAGCCGTTCCAGCACCCCTTCAAGCTGGCTGATGATGTCTTCACGGTTGCTGTGCCTGGTACCTTGAAGGTGCACGGTCACCTTTTGAAGTGGGTAGGCGTTGTCGATCCATCGCTGGCTCGGCGTAGCTGGCACGATTGGCATACTGTCCTTCGCAGATGAAGTGCAGCTTTCAGGCCAAGTGCGGGGAAATCCCGGGCCCGCAGCAAATTGCGGGTTGTTTGCACCCAGTGACGTGGCCAAGCGTCCTAACGCAGTGAAAACCTCGTCGTTGCTGCGCAGCCAGTCTTCGGCCCAGGGAAACTCCTGAAGCAGCGCAGGAGCCTTCTTATGCAGCAACTCCACCAGTTCACGGTTCTCATCCACTCGCTTGTGCACTCCTCCACCTACTTTTTCGAGCACCATCACCAGACCGTGTTGAGCTTCCGGCCGGAATAGGGCCAAGACCTTACGTAGCATTTCGTGTGTTCCTTGTATTGCGTCGAGCGTGCCTCTTCACCCCTACGGGAAGCGGTGTCTGGATGATTTCATAGCGAGCTCAATGACCAAGGGCCCGATGCGCCCGCTACGGGACGTAAAGCCGGTGCTTGTCACGGGGGCAGTACGTACAGTGCAGCTGCTGAGCGGCTACACCAAAGGCATCGGACACACACCGAGCAGATCGGCAACGCCGCACTGAACCAGCCGGCGCGATGCCTCCTTTCCTCTCTGTCTCCGCCACCCCAAAGGGCCCTACATGAACACACTCGAAAGAACGATCGTCGCGGCCGCGCACAGAGAATTGAAGCGCCTGCGCGCGCCGATCTCCACGGCCGAGGACCACGAGGACGCCCACACTGCCTTCAGATCCTTGAGCACGCTATCCAGCCTGGCGCATATCGAATGCGGCGGGCTGGGCAGCACTGCCAGGGCTGAACTTCTCGCCGTGGAAAATGAGGCGGCCAAGTCTCTCAAGAGCCTTAAGCGAGAACAGGCGCTTCCAACCATTGCCCAGCTGCTCGGGGCCTTTGATGTATCTAACTGGCTGAAGTCCGCCTTGGCATCCGCAGTCAACCGGGACGCAGTTGATGCAGCACAAGACGCAGAGTTGCTGCACCTGGTGCTGGCCGCTCGCGCAAGCGCCTTGATCGATGGACATGTCCGTGCGACACCAGCGGCCGGCAGGGAAGGGGAGCCTCGCTTCTAATCCTCGCTGCGGTCCCATATCAAAGCCCCCCACATCAGCGCCAAATTCCTGTGGCGACGGCCACCGGCGTCACCTGCAGCTACTCGGGGCCATTGACGCGGATGCGAGCTCCCGTACAGTAGCCATTGAACCGCGTGCCTAACTGGCGCGCATCGAAGAATGAGGAAAGGCCACGGATGGGAATTCGCAAACTGAGCGAGGCACAGCAAAGTCTCTTGGACAAAGTCACTGGCGGCGCACAGCTGCGTTTCGTGGGCGAGTCCGGTCTGTACCGTCTAAAGGAAGAGGCGCGCGAGCGCACCGTCTTCCCGAACACGGTTCAATCGCTCCTCAAGGCCGGACACCTATCCATGGATCTCAGCGGGCGATGCGTGCTGTCTACTTCCAATGCCGCGAACCAGACCTTCGACGGAACGCCTCCGCCAGATTTCCCGGCCCAGGTCGTCATCATGGATCGCGCCTTCGCACGGCGTCACCCAGCAAAGGGCTTCTACCTCAGGATCGGTACGCCTCAAGGGCACGTTGAAACCGTGCGCCTAGACAATGAAGCGACCCCAGTGGGCGCCCGCCGTGCTGCCGAGGCACTTGGCTACCAGCCCACCCATTGGATGGACGTTGGCGACGGCATCTTGTGCACTTTCTGAGTAGGGGACCCGCGCATGAATACGAGCATCTGGGGTAAGGTGATCCAGGCACATTCGGCGCTCGCACCCGAGGTGCGCGACGTGGAGTGGGTGAGCAACTGCGGCAGTGAGATTCACATCGACGACACAACAGGGAAGAGCCTTCGCATTGGCCACTTCCAAGGCGACGCGAAGCTATCAGAATTCGCGGTAGCCGCCCACCAAGCAACACTCCGGGCGTCGCGAGATACTGGCCTGCATGACCAGGGGAGCCAACTTTTCAGGGACCGCACCCCAGAAGCGGCGGCAGTACAACTCGGCACCGTCCTGGCCTGGCTGACCGAACAGCAGCTTGAATCCCTTGAGCAGCTGGAGCGTGCGGTGCGGACACCAAAGTCCGCCCTTGCGCGGCAGCGAGGGATCTGCGACACGGCGGTCAAGCAATGTGCGGAACTGGGAGTGACGCCCCTGGGGCTCGCCGGGGCCCGGTGCACCAGACTAGCGGCTCGCCTCGCCGCATGGCCTGGACAGCAGTGACGACAACGCCGATTGAGTGCAGGTCAAAGAACCTTGCGTGACCGCGTTCCCGTGCTACCTTGAATTGATCAAAGCAACTCTGCAAGCAATGCCAGCGAACCGCTCCCCTTGGCCATCAAGCCTGCTTCCAGGCTCACGGCGCACCTTGTGCTTCTGCAAACCACCCCTATGCGCGATCTGAGCACCCCCACAGATCGGCGCATCGTGGCCGCATGCAGAGGCAGGCTCGCGCGCTTGCCGTTCGCTGGCCATCCTGCTCTGCGATTCGACCCCTGGCTTGAAGGCTATCGGAACTACCTCTTTGGCGCGAGGGCAGGCCCGAGCATTTCGGTATCAACCCTGTTTCATGAACTTGGCCACGCGAGCCAGTTCGGGCCTGAGTCCTTTCGCACGCGAGCGACAGACGAGGGATACCACTTCAGAATGCGGAAAGTGGTGTTCAACGATGTGCCATACGACGAGCCTCGAACCAACCGTGCCACCGTGAGGGAGCTTGAGGCCTTCGCTTGCCAGTTGCACCTGATGCGCGCAGCTGGCATCAAGGTGTCGGACAGAGAGTTCACTACCTACTCCGGCAAACTGATGCATTACATGGCCGACTCGTACTTTGTGCCTGGCAAGACCGACGCCGCGAAAGCCCGCTGGTGCACGGACAGGATTTCACGAGAGTACGGCCGGCGCTCGCAAGCCGAGGTCCTGGACAGGCTTGAAGCCTGGCTCGACGCTACGCAGCGCCGCTGGAAGCGAAAACGCCTCACGCTCGCTGACATCGGGGGCTACAGCGTGGCACCCTGCACCAACTGACCGACTCCACCTCTGGAATCCCCAACATGAAGATTGAATTGACACTGCGGCACCGCGCAGCCCTGCAGAGCCTCCTTGATCGCCAGGGTCAAGAGCCGTTCCGTCGCTCGGACCTCATGGCCCTGATCTTCCCCATGACAAACCCCCGTAGCAGGGACCGCGCGAACGATATCGCCGACCTACTGATCCAGGAAGCCGCGAAGGCAGGAACTGTCGCGCGACACGGGCACTTGCACTGGGTCAAATTGAGCGCAGAGCGCAAGCTACTGTCAGGTCGCCAGGTCGCTGAGCTCGCCGACAATGTGAACCTCACTTTGACCACCAAGTGCCCCACGAAGTGGATGGCCGTGGACTTGGAATCGGGCGAGATCTGGACAGGCACCAACGACGGTAGTTGGACCCGAGCCTCATCTGACCTCCGAGCTGAAGTGGCGGCCGCTGCCAAGGGCAAGCGCGGGGCATAGGCTCACACCGCATCTACTGGCGCTTGAGCAAGCCTTGAGGTAGGCTCCAGCCTGATTTCGCCTCGCGCGCAATAGAGTGTTCGCACTCATCAAACAACCGCACCGTTCTCGCGTGCATTCACCCACTGGGCCATCCCCAGTGGGATGGCTCCATTCCAAAGGAGCCGGCAATGCCTACCCCTGGCGACATAGTCATGGTACGGTTTCCATTCGCCGAGAAATTGGCCGATTCACTGCACCCAGCCTTGGTCCTCGAAGTCCTTGGCGAGAGCCGCTACGTCCTCGCGTATGGAAGCTCCCAGCGCGTGGACAAAAGCAGCCCTCCAGCAAACGAAGTCGTTGTGTCTGATCCTGTTTCACTGGCCGCTTGCGGCCTGAACCGGCCCACACGCTTCGACCTCGCGATCAGGGCTCAGATGTTTGCCACCCAGAGGCACGTCTTGGGCCGCCTGCCGGCGACCGAGATGCCCAAACTCTACCGAGCCGCAGTCCACTGCAAGCTCATCTGACCTTGAAAAACCCGTGCATCTTGGTAAGCTATCCCCAATAGCTCACAGGAGAACGCACATGCCTAAACGGAGCACCAAAATCCCAAAGACAACTCCCGGCCCGATCAAGTCCGGCCATCAGGTCCCGCCTGACACACAGTACGAAGGGCTCAAGCAGCTCTTTCAAGCCAACGGCCTGGTCGATTCGACCGGCCGCCCAACCGCCGCTGGACGACGCGCTCTCGCGCAATAGGCGGCAGCTGGCCCCCAGCCCGGCCAACTCCTTGCGCCCATTCACTGCTTGCCAGTGAGTGGGCGTTTTCACTTGTACCGGAAATGACCAACTCCCTCGACGATCAGATCCTCGCTGCCGTGCGCGCTGGCCACGCCAGCCGCGCGCAGCTCATGGCCATCGAAAGCCTGCGCCTCATGACATGGGCTGCGGTCAACGAACGCCTCAAGGCGCTCACCAAAGCTGGCAGCCTGGTGTCCACCAGTACCGGCTGGCGCCTGGCCTGACTGCGCCCCAGCGACTGCACAGCGCGGTAACGCTCCATCAAACGCAAGCCACCACGTGGCTGCATGCCTCGCCACCACACGGCGATGTCCTATTCAGAAAGAACACATGGAACTCTCCAACTCAACAGGGGGGCGCAGCAGCGCGTCCACCGACAACACCAAGCTCACCCGCGAAAGGGTGCAGGCCATGGCGGACGCACCAGAAATGATCGCGACTGCCAACGCCGTGGCTTTCTGCATGGCAGATGTGGCCGTCAAGACGCCGATCGTCGAAGCCTACCAGCGCCAGCTGCTCGCCAAGGGCCAGTGGTTGATGGCGCAGGCGTTCGTGGATTCGGGCGAGGAACGGCCCGTCATCCTGGATCCGAAGCTCAGCTACCTCCTCGAGGAAGAGGACGCGAAGACCTTCCAGGCACAGTGCGCGGCCCAAGCCGCTGCGGCAGGCCTGGCAACCAGGATCCCGGGCAATTGTCCGAAGACAGAAAGCGATCATCAACGATATGTCCTCGAGCTGCACCTGCTGAAACTGGCTCGCCAATACACCGGCGTGGACCCCATGTCGATCTACCAGCCAGCAGATCGCAAGTCCTACGTGGAGACGCTGATGCGATTCCTCGGCCCTCAACTGAAGTCTCAGCTGACCGCGGACTTCCGCTACGTTGAAGGGGTCATGGCTGCGCACCGCGCTGGAACTGGAGCTGATCGCGCACACGACTGATGCCTCGGCATGCACATCACCCCAGAGCCTCCTGCCTGCGAGGAACGTGCCACCGTCATGAACTGAATCCCCGCGCGCCAGCGGCGCCGGGGTATTTGGTCGTAAGCCGGTAGCTGTGGAAGGCCTGGGCGCCAACAACCGGCCGCACCGCAGTAGCATCGGCACGTCCGGTTGTCGCTGCGCTTGGACCACCAATCAAGAAGAATCTCACCATGAATACAGTCAACGTCTGGGCGGTCATCCATCACCTGAATGGACCGCTCACCCTCGAACAAGCACACCTCGCCCTCGATGCGGGCGTGTACGGCGTCTTCCTCATCAGCCACGAAGGCGCTGACCACGAGCTGCCGTCACTGGCCACGGCCATCAAGAGCGTGCGCAGTACCGATGGACGCTCTCTGTGTGTCGGGATCAACCTGCTCACCGAGAAGGACCCCACCGCTGCATTCGAGCTGGCAGCAGCCAATGCACTGGACGCAGTGTGGATCGATGAACCCGGCATCGTCGCAGGAGAGGCGAGGGCGCCCGCGCTCAAGCTGGCCCGGGCGCGCGATGTCTTCCCGGGCAGCGCGAAGCCGCGGGTCTTCGCGAGCGTGGCCTTCAAGTACCAGGCCGAGGATCCCACCCCCGCCAAGTCAGCCCGTGCCGCCCGTGCGCTAGGTTTCACACCAACCACAAGCGGTAAAGCCACCGGCCAGCCGCCAACGGTGGAGAAGATCCAACTGATGCGCGGTACAAGCTCCCAGGGCCTTGCCGTGGCAAGCGGCATGAGCCCGGAGAACATCGCGAGCTACAGGGGATTGCTCAGCGACGTGCTGGTGGCCACTGGAGTCTCGCTCGACGAACATCGGTTCGACTACGAGAAGCTGCGGGCTTTCGTCCACGCCGCAAGTGGCACCTGACCCGGGCGCCCATCTATAGGCATTGCCCCTGTGGCCACCCGGCGCTTCAAGTCGCCAACCATTGGCCACAGCTGCAAGCCCCGGCTCTAGGGGTGAGCAGGCGCTACCGCGACGCAGATGCTTGCTGCCGGCCAGCAGGTCGAATATGCTGCCGCGATGCTTCGAGGATCACACCCTCGGCAGGTGCACCAGGTTGCACCCGTGGGCTGACACTGCTCTGCCCAACACCGGTCTTCTGACCATCGCCAACTGCTGCTGTCCATCGGCACGCACCTCAGATTGGCCAAGCGGCCTATGCCAGGGTGCCCAGCACCTGTCATGCCGCCTTGGTGAACCAACATCTTCAACCCGATCGGGGCTCTACCCGATAGGGAGGCTCCGACCACATTTCTGGAGCCGATATGAAGGCAGAACAAGCCGAAGTGCAAATCCGATTGACCGTCGACGTGACCTACTCGCTCAATGGGGAGACTGCTGCCACCATGGCAGCGCTGCTCCCAAGACTGTGCGAACAGGCCATCGGGGACGGAATGCTTACCGGGGGCACCTCCGCGACCGTGGAGAGCCACGAGGTGACCACGAAACTCTTGCCGGCGCTGATGAGCGAAGAGGCAGTGGCGGACGCCTGGGCCGGGCGATCGCCGCCAACGCCCTGATCGAGCTGCCACATTCTTCAAACCCTGCCGGGGACTCCCCGGCGGGGGCTCCTACGGCACCACCGATTGGAAGTCACATGAAACACCAACTGTCTCAGCCGAAGGCAGGCCGGAAGTGCTCGGCCCAGCCGCGTACCTCGGCCGCACAACTCGAGGCGGCGCTCAAGGCCCTCAACTCGCTGATTGAATGCGGCCACGAGTATCCCGACGCTCACACAAAGGTCGCGCTCACCCGGGGCGTCGATGGCGACGCGCTTACCGCGGCCTACGATGCCCAGGGCGCGCGCCCGTGCGGCCAGTGGGCGCGGGCGCCGAGCTGACCCACGCATCCAACCAACAAGGTCTAGTCGCGCGCCGGTGCGCGTCTGACCAACATGCGAGAGAACTGTGGGCCAGCGGCCCACAGCGCTTTCCAAAGCTGCCCATGGTGGATAGGGCGCCTTTGGAAAGAGCTGACACAGTCCGCGAATGGGCTTGACCGATGAGGCGAATCTGGCAAATTCATCTTCAACAACCCCGCCACACATCACACACTTCAGACACTCATGAAACTTCACCGCTTCCTCGTCGTCCTCGCCGCATGGGCCGTACTGGGCACCGCCTATGCTGACATCACCGGCCGGGTCGTTGGCGTGCTTGATGGCGACACCATCGACGTGCTGGTCGACCACAAGCCAGTCCGCGTGAGGCTGAGCCAGGTCGACGCCCCCGAGTCCCGCGCTGAGTTCGGCACGCGCGCCAAGCAGGCCCTGTCCAAGGCAGTGTTCGCGAAGGTGGTGCACGTGAAGACCAGCGGCACCGACCGTTACGGTCGCACCATCGGAACCGTCCTGGTCGATGGCCAGGACATCAACCGCCTCATGGTGGCGCAGGGGATGGCCTGGGTGTACCGCCAGTACCTCACCGATCAATCACTGCTGGATGTTGAAGCCAAGGCGCGCCAGGGCAGGGTAGGGCTGTGGGCCGACCCCAATCCAGTGGCTCCATGGGAATGGCGCGCGCAGCGCCGAGGCCATGCCTCATCTGGCTGGTAGGCTACGACGATGTCCAAGACACCATCAACGGACGCCCCGCTGCCGGCGTACGGGACTATCCATGGCGGCAAGTTCGATGGTTGGGCCTATTCGTTTGTGGCATTCCTTACCCACCCCACCAAGCCCACCCTGGTGCGCCTGCGCGCCACGCCGCCAGGTTGGCCGTTCCCCTCGACCGTCGACATGCCCTACCCGTTGAGTGCAGTGACGTTTATGCCAGCGGCTGGCGCAACAGCTCCTTCAGCTGGCGCGCTGGCTCGCCTTCAGAAGGCCGCAGCCAAGTAACTGGCGGCCAGCACCCACCTTCACGTGCACACGCCTCCGGCGGCGTAAAAGTTGGAGGTGCCAAGCGCAAGCCACAGGTGGCTCACTTCTTCAGGCGGCACTCGGCTGGGTTGCCATTGACGGCAGTTATTACCCACTTGTCGCCCTGCTTGTGAAGAAGGGCCGACCCCCACCCCATATATTGGCCGGTCGTACCCTTCGAATCGAACATCAAGCATGCCGACTTACCATCGGCTGACTCGATTACGTCACCAAATTTGGCGGACTCCGGATTGACCAACTTCTTACGGAGATCGGCTTGAATATCGCTGTCTTTCGACACGGCATTTTCACTTGTGCTTTGACTGCAACCTGCGAGAGCGACAGCCACAACAAGACCTAGAGCATATTTCATTTTTTCTTTCATACCCAATTATATACTCCTACCCGTTCGCGTAAATGACCCACCATGCGCAAACCGGTGGCAGTTTGGGCTCGCTGGCTACATTGACTGTTGGCGAGCATTGGAAAACGATACCTAGGACTCATTCAATGCTGGGGCTATCAGGGGACCTCGGCTATGATCGCTGGAGAAGAGGCATGGCCTACACCCGTTGTTGTTGAAAAAATTTACCTAGGGAGATGCTGTTATGCGAAGTTTGGTGAGTGCCTTATTGATAGCAGCCACAGCCGCTGGCTTTGTCGGAAACAGTGCCGCTCAAGCTACGTCGAATGAGCGCAAGGCTCAAGCTATGACCGAACTACTCTTGGAACAGAAGGTCCAAGAGGAACGGGCAGCTATTGAAAAAGCAAAAAACGAGCTGGTCAGATCCAAAGGCACCTCCCCATCTAATTCAACCGAGGGCACGGGTGGTATTCCGTTGCCGCTACAGATTGTGATGTGGATCACGATCCTCATATTAATAATCTATCTACTTCTCAGACGCGAGTCGAGAAAGGACGCCAGCCGAAATGTCTCTAGTTCAGATTTGACCCGATGGGAAATTGTTGCTCGCCGGCGCATGGAAATTTACGATGCCGATCCTGAGAGCGTTAAGGTAACCAAGCGAAGGCAACTGAGATGGTTCGAAGAGTTCAAGACGAAAATTATACAAAGCCCGAACGGTGTTGCGTATCAACAGGCGGAAACTGAATACTCCAAGAACATAAGAAACTATTTTTTTAATCGTCCATGACTCTACGGCCGATCAAGAACCGGCAGTTCATTCCTTCAAAACGTGCTTGAACTCTGCCGGGAGCTTACGCACATGGCCTGGCTCGTTTTACGACAGGGCTTCCGATGAAATGGTTTGGCTGGGCGTGTGATGACTGGACACCCACGAAGTGCAGGGCGCTGCCGCAGCACTCGCAAAAGTGCCCCAACCGGGATCAATGGTCGGGCCGCGCGATGAACAAATCGGATCAAATCCTCTGCACAGGCATCATCAAGGGCTAAAGCAGAGGAGCAACACATGGCGATCTGGTTCGTCGCCCGAAACAAGGAAACTGGAGAATGGTCGGGCGGACCGAGCCCCGTGGACTTCGAATACGCTCCAAGGAAGGTCTACGCCGTTCTTGCCGATGGTCAACAGGAAGCACTCGACGCTGTCAAGAATTGCGGTCCCGAACTGGAAGTCTTGTCTCCGTTGGAGCTGGGGCTGCTGACAGCCCTCGCAAAGAATCCCGGGTGGACCACCGTCCGTGCGAGCCTCTGCGCTCACGCGCTACGTCTCCGCACCAAGGGCCTGGTGGAGCTCTCCGACGCAGGGCAGTTCAGACTTGCCACGGCCGCCATCGCCACCTCGCCACCGCCAGCGGCTTCAGCACCGGATAGCGCGGCCGCATCGACCTCGCTATCCGTGATCGACATCTTGGCAAGGGCGAGCGCTGGGGCCGCAACAGCATCGACTGGGACGGTGGCGGACCAGAACGCTTGCCGCTTTCCCGTGACAGTAGCACCACAAACTCGCGCGTTTCTGGACAGTCAGGCCTTCGCGCACAATCAGTCGCTCGCTGGCCTGTGCGGACTTATCCTGGACGAGGTCGCCCGGGAAACGCTTCGGCGGGCGTCGTCGTTCTGAGCTGGTGCGACTATTAGCGGATCAGCACGATTTCCCTGAGGCTCGGTGCCGGTCGCATCGCGGTAGGAGCTAGGGGCAGGCGGCACTCAGGGCTTTTGAAGGTTGCGCATTAATGCGCATCAGCAAGGGGCTGCGGGGAGGAAGCCTGTATGTGAACCACAGCGCTACCTACCAGAACAAGGCGAGTTTGCTGATTCCGCAGGACGAGTGGGAGCGCGACAAAGTCGCGCTCTGCGAAGCCTATGGTCTGGAATTGGATCCGCGCAAAGCGCTTGACCTCCAGTACGAGTTGCTGCGTGCCGGCCTTGCCGATGTGGAGGTCGGACTCGAAAAAGGCCTGCTTGAGATCGATGAAGACGGCTGCGTGCGTATACCGGCGATTCGCGCCGCGGAGGAAGACCCGGAACTTCGACACACGAATCAACGCCTGAGCGACTTGATTGGCGCAACCCAGCTGCCGGACGTCATTTTGGAGATCGACAGTCGGACCCAAATCAGCACCATGCTGCTGGGCCGCCAGCCGGAAGACGCCGAAGAACTCATCGCACTGTATGCGGGCTTGCTCGCGCACGGCACAGAGATCGACGCCAAGGCGGCAGCAGCCATGATTCCCGGCGTGCCCGTCAGCCGCGTATCGGCCGCCATGCGCATGCTCGAGGCGCCTGGCCGGCTGCGCTCAGCCAACGATAGCGTGGTGGCATTCCAACAGCGGTTTCCGATCGTAAAGCTGTGGAGCGATGGGAAGAAGGCCTCCTCGGACATGATGGCGCTCGACGCAACTCGCCACCTGTCCATTGCCCGCACCGATCCTCGTCGCAAGACCGCGGCGGCAGGCATCTACACCCATATCCTGGGCAGCTACCCGGTCATCTTTGACCAACCCATCGTGCTGTTAACGCGCCAGGACGCGCCGGCAGTGCATGGGATCGAAGCCTACAACTCGCACAGCGAAGACCGCATCAAAGTCGACCTTTTGGCGGTGGACACCCACGGCTATACCTACTCAGGCATGAGCGTGGCCAAGCTGCTGAAGTTCGACTTGTGCCCCCAGTTGGCCGGCCTACCAGACCGCAAGATCTGGACACCCCGCTCGATCAAGGTGTCCGAGGCCCTCGAGCAAATCACCATACCAGCCATCACCGAAAAAGCTATCCGGGAAGGCTGGGACCAGACCATGCGCCTTATTGCCTCGATCAAGTCTGGCCGCGTGAGCGTCGCTTGGGCGCTGGCCCGCCACGGGAGCGCAGCGGCCGGGGATGACGTTCGCCGCTGCCTGGACCAGTACGGCCGCCTGCTGCGATCGGTGTTCCTGTGCGACTATTTCACCAACGACGTCTTCCGGCGGGAAATCCACACTTTGCTCAACCGCGGTGAGTCGGTGCACCTCCTTCAGCGGGCCATCTACTACGGTCGAATCACCGCCGAAAGAGGCCGCCGCCGCGACGAGCTCAAGTCGATTTCGGGATCGCATGCGCTCTTGACGAACGTCGTGATCGGCTGGAACACGATGAAACTGCAGGAAACCGTAGATCGTCTGAAGTCCAGCGGGCAACGCATTGACGACAGCATCCTGCGCCGAATCGGGCCGGTCCACTTCGGGCACATCAACTTCCGGGGCACCATGAGCTTCAGTGTTGCCCGGTATGCCAGCGTGCTTTTGAAGGGAGAAATGACCTCGAAACGCACTCCCGCAAAACGCGCCGAAAAATAACCCTATTTCGTGCTTTTGCATTTCCGTCTGCAAAATCGGAAAGCTGCTCTATATAAATCAACGACTTAGCACGCCCGTGCATTTCGCCATTTCATTTATTCCGTGCAAAAAAGGAAATACCCGACTAATTAAGTAGGCTATTGGGGGCTCGGCGGAGAAGTCGTTCGGGGCGCAAATTATTCCGTTGGCGGCCCAACGTCTACCCCCGCTTGCGCCAGTTGCCCAAGTGTCACCAGCTCAGAAGGCATGTGGAGCACCCGGATGTTGGCGAGCGCCTGTATCGCGTCGCGCTTGGACCAAATGTCTGTCTTGTCGCTTGTGAGGAAAACCGAACAGCCAGCCTTGACCGCCGAATAGAGATGCTGTGCATCGACCTGGGCGCCCATCAACTTGCGTAGCGGTTCGAGGAGCGCGGAAGGCTTGTAGTCGTTCCAGGTTCCGGGAGCCTCTTTCCAACTCAGATTGCTCTGCAGCCTAGTGACGAAGCCTCATGTCCATCGTCGCGTCAGCTGCGGCCGCCACCGTACCGTCCGCTTCAAGGACACCTGCCAACATCAGATCCACAGCGGTCTTTGCCGCATCGAGACTTGGGTACTGGGTCTCCTCCGTTGCGCCGGCTCCGAAAAGCGCAGTGGCCCAGGTGAGCTTGAGAATCCGCAGGCCTTTTGGTGTGAGGGTCACGGTGCCGTCGGGAGAGGTGCTGATTTCTTCGGTCATGGTGTCAATTCCTGGTGATCTTTCGTACAAGCCTACGCCCGAACGAGAAGGCGTCAAGTCGCGAAAAAGGGGAGATGCTCCCCCGGTCGGGTCGTTTAGGGGGCCAACGGGGAGGCCTGGCGCGATATGGTGGAAACGTCATCTGCCTCAAGACAATCCATGCCCTCCGTACGAAGCCCATTCCACAATCGCATCTGGCATTCGCCGACCTTTCTCACCGCTGCAAAGCGCGAGTCCATCCACACCGCCTACGCGGTCGCGATCGTAGCCGCTGCCACCGCATCCGCATCTCTCGCAGGCGCCGATTTGTATGCGTTCAAGACGCAGACCGCGGTGGTCGTGAATGGTTTCGCGGGAACTGGGCTGCTCTGGACCCTTTTGACGGCCAAGACCGGCGCAGGGCAGGAAGGGGGGCTCGCGCGGCAACGCGCAAACCTGCTGTTCGCCTACATGGCGCTGCTGCGCGTGCCCGCGCTGATCGGCTGCATCCTGTTTGCAGTGGCTACCCGGCGCACGTGGTCGGATCCGGTGGTGGACATGCCCGCAGTGGTGCTGATCGCATCGGTCCTCGTCATCGCAGGCCTGTACGGCGCGCAGCGCGTGGTGTTGACCAAGGGGCGCAAGGCATGCTGAGCACCGACTACGAACTTGAGGGCAGGGCAGCGCTCGTGAGCCTCCCCGTGGGCCCTGCCGGAGCCATGGAACGTGTTCTCGTGTGCATTCACCAGAGCGACGGCGCCACGCTGGTGGTGCTGAACGATGCCGGCGGCATCGTGACATCGCTCGCGATCTTCGGCGACATCTCGGAGAACTTGCCTCGGCAAGTAGCGTTCAGGGAGGTCGGTGAGTTCGCGCCGCTTTCGCGCTCCCAGTCCGGCCTGTTATTGGGCAGCCTCAGTGCTGGAAAGCACGGCCCACTGACCATCGCACGCGCAACCCTTGCGTTGGGGAAGGGCGTGAGCCACGTGGCCGCCCTCGAACATGCAGTCAGCGTGTCGAGGGCCTGCTCCGCGCTGGCCAACTCGCTCCCAGGCCTGATCCAGATGAGAGGTTTGAACGACCACGCAATCAACAACGTCGGCTATCAGCTGGCCGCAGCCTGACCGAAGGTGCCAACAGCCGCGCCGACCAAAGTGACATCTATGCCCACCAAGTATCGGCCCATGGACCGCACACTTCTCCGTCTGGCCGCTCTGCGAGCGATGCTTCACAGCGGCTATGCGGTCACAGGCTTCATCGCAGCGGCCGCACTCGTCTCGCCGTATCGGCTGGGCCCGTTCGGATTCTGGGTCCAAGTGTGCATAGTCTTCATGGGCTATTGGATTACCTCGAATCTGTTGGCATATTGGGCAGCGCGAACCGTGTACCGCCAGATTGGCACCAGACACCCTCTTCGGGCTGAATTGCTTGTAGCGCTCATGAAGCTTTTCAGAGTACCAGCGCTTCTTGGCTGCGCGGGCATCGCTCTTGCATCTTGGCAACGCTGGTCGGAACTTGCTTTGGAGGCGCCGGCCTCTGTATTGCTGACTGCGCTTGTGGCATTTGGAAGCCTCTATTGGGCTGAGCGCAACATGATTTGCGATGGGCCTTAGATAGTGCCCGAGAACTACTTACTCCAGCCGAGCATGCGCTGCATGCACACCTTGGGGTCGTCTCAGAAAACGGAAAATAAAGCACGTTAAGCTGGCTGCAGCGGCCGTAGCGGCCTGAACTTGCCCGCGCCGATCTTGGCGTTGCTGCGCCAGAGGTAATCGCCAGTCAGGTTGATGTGCTCCCAACCCAGCGGCGACAGATGCTGCAATAGAGAGTCATCAACGGGCTTGCCGTGGCCACGCAGGGCATTCGCGGCCCGTTCCAGATAAACCGTGTTCCACAGCACGATGGCTGCCGTCACCAGGTTGAGGCCGCTGGCCCGGTAGCGCTGCTGCTCGAAGCTGCGGTCACGAATTTCGCCCAGGCGGTTGAAGAACACGGCGCGAGCCAGCGCGTTGCGCGCCTCGCCTTTGTTCAGCCCGGCATGCACGCGGCGACGCAGCTCGACGCTTTGCAGCCAGTCCAGGATGAACAGCGTGCGCTCGATGCGGCCCAGCTCACGCAGAGCCACGGCCAGGCCGTTCTGGCGCGGGTAGCTGCCGAGTTTCCGCAGCATCAATGAGGCGGTCACCGTGCCCTGCTTGATCGAGGTGGCCAGCCGCAAAATTTCGTCCCAATGGGCGCGGACGTGTTTGATGTTGAGCGTGCCGCCGATCATCGACTTGAGTGCGTCATAGGCGGCATCGCCCTTCGGGATGTAGAGCTTGGTATCGCCCAGGTCGCGGATGCGCGGCGCGAAGCGGAAGCCCAAGAGGTGCATCAGGGCGAAGACATGATCGGTGAAGCCCGCCGTGTCAGTGTAGTGCTCCTCGATGCGCAGGTCGGATTCGTGGTGCAGCAAGCCATCGAGCACGTAGGTAGAGTCACGGACGCCGACGTTCACGACCTTGGTGTGGAACGGCGCGTACTGGTCAGAGATGTGGGTGTAGAACGTCCGCCCTGGGCTGCTGCCGTATTTAGGATTGATATGGCCGGTGCTCTCGGCCTTGCTGCCGGTGCGGAAATTCTGCCCGTCCGACGATGACGTGGTGCCGTCGCCCCAATGCTCGGCGAAGGGGTGGCGGAATTGCGCGTTGACCAGCTCGGCCAGTGCCGCCCCATAGGTTTCATCTCGGATGTGCCAGGCTTGCAGCCATGCCAGCTTGGCATAGGTTGTTCCGGGGCACGATTCCGCCATCTTGGTCAGGCCCAAGTTGATTGCGTCGGCCAGGATCGTGGTCAGGAGCAGGTTCTTGTCCTTGACCAGGTCGCCCGATTTCAGGTGCGCGAAGTGCCGGGTAAAACCTGTCCACTCGTCCACCTCCAGCAGCAGTTCGGTGATCTTGACGTGCGGCAGGATCATCGCCGTCTGGTCGATCAGCGCCTGCGCGGTGTCGGGCACCGCCGCGTCGAGTGGCGTGATCTTCAGTCCCGATTCGGTGATGATGGCATCCGGCAACTCGTTGGCCAGCGCCATGCGGTTTACGGTGGTGAGCTGCGTTTCCAGCAGCGTCAGCCGTTCATGCAGGTACTGGTCGCAATCGGTGGCCACAGCCAGCGGCAATTCGCTGGCCTGTTTGAGGCTGGCGAATTTGGCCGGCGGCACCAGGTAGTCCTCGAAATCCTTGAACTGGCGGGAGCCTTGCACCCAGATGTCGCCGGAGCGCAGTGCGTTCTTCATCTCCGACAACGCGCACAGCTCGTAGTAACGCCGGTCGATGCCGGCGTCGGTCATCACCAGCTTCTGCCAGCGCGGCTTGATGAAGTCGGTCGGCGCGTCGGCAGGCACCTTGCGGGCGTTGTCGCTGTTCATGCCGCGCAGCACCTCAATGGCGTCGAGTACGTCCTTGGCGGCAGGCGCGGCCCGCAGCTTGAGTACGCCGAGAAATTCCGGCGCGTAGCGGCGCAGCGTGGCGTAGCTCTCGCCGATGCGGTGCAAGAAATCGAAGTCCTCGGGCTGCGCGAGCTTCTGCGCTTCGGTGACGCTCTCGGCGAAGGCATCCCAGGACATGACGGCCTCGATGGCGGCGAACGGATCGCGGCCTGCTTGCTTGGCCTCGATCAGCGCCTGACCGATGCGCCCGAACAGCCGCACCTTGGCGTTGATCGCCTTGCCGGACGCCTGGAACTGCTGCTGATGCTTGTTCTTGGCGGCGTTGAACAGCTTGCCCAGGATGCGGTCATGCAGGTCGATGATTTCGTCGGTGACGGTGGCCATGCCCTCGATGGCGAGCGCCACTAGGGTCGCGTAGCGGCGCTGCGCCTCGAACTTGGCCAGGTCCGCGGGCGTCATCTGACCGCCCTCGCGGGCGATCTTGAGCAGCCGATTCTGGTGAACCAAGCGCTCGATGCCCGAAGGCAGGTCGAGCGCCTGCCACGCCTTGAGGCGTTCGATGTGTTCGAGCATGTGCCGCGAATTCGGCTTGGCCGGTGACTGGCGCAGCCAAGCCAACCAGGTCGTCTTGCCGTTGTCCCGGCGTTTGAGCAGATCGTCGAGGCGGCGGCGATGCGCGTCCGATAGCGGTTCGGCCAGGGCATCGTAGATGCGCCGGTTGGCGCGGGTAATCGCTTCGGCGGTCGCTCGTTCGACGGCGTTGATGGCAGGCAGAATGACCGACTGCCGCCGCAGATGATCAACCAAGGCGCTGGCCAGCACGACGCCCTTGTCGGTTTGCATTGCCAGCTCGGTCAGCCACTGGACGGCCTGCCGGTAGTGGCTCATCGTGAAGGGCTGGAAGCCCAACACCGTTTGCAGCTCGACCAGGTGCTCGCGCCGGGTCTGTTCCCGCTGGCCATACTCGCCCCAGCGTTCGACGCCAACCTTGAGCTGGTCAGCGACCAGTTTCAGCAAAGGCGGAAACGGCGGCTCATCGACGCCAAGGATGACACCGGGAAAGCGCAGGTAGCAGAGCTGCACGGCGAAGCCCAGCCGGTTGGCCGGACCGCGCCTCTGCCGGATGATGGACAGGTCGGTGTCGCTGAACGTGTAGTGACGGATCAGCTCTTCCTTGGCGTCCGGCAATGCCAGCAGGTTGTCACGCTCGGCAGTGGACAGGATCGAACGGCGTGGCATGGATGCTCTTTTTCTTTCTATGGCCGAGTAAATCCAGTTCCGCTAAAAAGGCGATATAGAGCGGTATCCCGATGACCGCACTCAAAAGAATAGCCATACGCCAAGCCGCTCACCCTTCTTTACTCCAATACATGCATGCATGTCCGCAAACAGCGCTCCGCTCGCATTAAGCGAGACTCAGGCGCAATGCCAGCGCAGCCAGGGTCGCCGCGAGTACGGGGACGGTCAACACAATGCCCACCTTGAAGTAATACCCCCATGTGATTGTCATTCCCTTGCGCGCCAGCACATGCAACCAAAGCAGCGTCGCCAGCGAGCCGATGGGGGTGACCTTCGGCCCCAAGTCACTACCGATCACATTGGCGTAGATCATCGCGTCTCTCACCACGCCCGTTGCGTTTGTGGCATCAATTGATAGTGCGCCCACCAGTACCGTAGGCATGTTGTTCATGGCCGAGGACAGCAGCGCTGTGAGGAAGCCAGTTCCAAAGGCGGCGCCCCATACGCCGCCTTGTGCGAAGTAATCCAGCAGCCTTGCGATATGCTCCGTCAGGCCTTGGTTACGTAACCCATAGACCACGAGATACATTCCCAGCGAGAAAACGACAATTTGCCAAGGCGCTTCACGGATCACCTTGCGAGTGCTGATGACATGCCCGCGCGCAGCGACGACGAGCAACAGCAGGGCGCCTGCGGCAGCCACGGCGCTAACCGGCACGCCTAGCGGCTCAAGGCCGAAGAATCCGACCAGCAGCAGGGCCAGAACCACCCAGCCGAAACGAAACGTAGCCACATCGCGAATGGCCTCATTCGGCTGTTTCAACTGATTCACGTCGTAGCGTGCGGGGATGCTGCGGCGGAAATAGATCGACAGCACGGCCAGAGAGGCAATGATGGCGACAATATTCACTGGAACCATCACCGCAGCGTAGTCATTGAACCCGATATTGAAAAAGTCGGCAGAGACGATGTTGACCAGGTTGGATACGACAAGCGGCAGGCTGGCGGCATCTGCGATGAACCCTGCCGCCATGACGAACGCGAGCGTTGCCGCCGGACTGAACCCCAGTGCCAACAACATGGCCATGACGATTGGCGTGAGAATCAGCGCTGCGCCATCGTTGGCAAAAAGCGCGGCGACGGCTGCACCAAGCAAGATGATCAGCGCAAACAGCAGACGTCCTTTCCCTCCGCCCCAGCGTGCGACGTGCAAGGCTGCCCATTCGAAAAAGCCAGCCTCATCGAGTAACAGGCTAATGATGATGATGGCAATGAATGCGGCTGTGGCGTTCCAGACGATCTGCCAGACGACAGGAATGTCACCGATGTGAACGACACCGGACAGTAATGCCACGACAGCGCCAAGCGTCGCACTCCAGCCAATGCCCAGCCCGCGCGGCTGCCAGATCACCAGGGCGATAGTGGCAAAAAAAATCAGTAGTGCGGCAATCATGTCAATTCCCTCCTTTCAGCGGGTTTTCGAGTTCTTTAAGAAGGCTCAAGAGGTCAATCCGGGAGATGACGCCGATCACTTTCCCATCCTCCACGACAGGAAGGGATGTCAAGTGATGATCCACCATCAGCCGGACTGCAACGGACGGATGCATGACAGGCGCGACGCTGTGCACTTCCGTGGTCATTACCTCTGCGGCAGTACGCCCCTCGGCCTTGTCGCGCTGTGTCCCCTTTGGGCCAAGAAAGGAAATCCAGGAGTTCTCCTTCCAAATCGATTCGCGGGGTTCAAGCCGTTCGTCCGCTCCCCGGTGAATCAAGTCCTCCGCAGTCACAACGCCGATCAGCCGAGCAGCGTCGTCGACCACCGGAACGCCGTTGATGCGATGGGCAAGCAGCAGCCTCGCGATGTCCTCAACCGGTGTTTCAGGTTGAATGGTTACCGGATCGGGCGTCATGTAATTCCGGATCAACATGGTCGATCTCCTTGGTTTGGTGCTCAGGTTGCTCGGTTTGCCCATCGAGCAGGAATACAGGCTCTTTGTCCGCAGGCATTTCTGCGAGTTCTTCATCGGTCAGGAGGGCGTAAATCGGGGTCTCCTCGTTTTCAGTGCAATAAGTGACGGTACGAAAAGCTAGCACTGGCGCGGAGGTGGTGTTGGTAGATCGTTGATTTCATTGACTTTCCTGTTCACTTTCAAATCTGCGATTCGTGGCGTCAAACCGTGGTCGGTTTCATCCATTGGTGCCAGTTATCGATGCATTTGGCCGCGAAGGCAGGATTTGGTCAGCATAGCGGTCAACCGGGAAGCGAAACACACCCCGCAAGTTGATGCTCTCCAGCCTGGTGGGCGCAATCTTCCCGATCAGTTCCGGTGGAATGACCTGGCGGCGGTTCGACCAGCGATCCAGGACCGCCTGCATCTGTGAGGTATTCCACGCCATCACGATGTTGGCCATCAGGCTCAACGCATCGGCCACAGCCTGCATTTCATCGACACGTTTGGCCTGCGCCGGGCTGATCCGGCCGGTATAAATGGCGCGCTTGAGGGCGTTAACAGCCTCGCCCCGATTGAGCACCCGGCGCAACTCGTTCCTGAAAGCGTCCTTGACAAAGTAGTCAGCCAAAAACGCCGTACGCAGCAACCGCCCCAATTGCACGCCAGCCTCATAGATTGGATCGCCCTGGGCGGCAGAACCGAACCGCGCAAGAGCTGCCACCGCACTGGCATGTCCGCTCATGACCGAGGCTGCCAGGTGCACCAGACTATCCCAATGCTTTTCGATCAAAGCGACGTCGACATTGGCTTCGCACACCGCAGCGATTTCTGCGGGCACTTTGGTGCCGCGTGGCACAAAGAGGTGGCGCTGTTTGAGTTCCTTCAACCGCGGGCAAAGATCAAAACCAAGCAAACGGGCATGTGACATGGCAAAGTCGGTGTAGCCATGGGTATCCACAGCAAGCTGGCTGGTCTCCAGCTTTTCTTGGCGGATGACACCTTCAATGGCCACGCCCGCCTGGCGCTCATTGAGCACAAAGGGCTGCGCATGGAAGATGCCCCACCGGTCTTTTACATGGGAGTAGATTCCAATGGAAGGTGTGTTGCGCCGAGGATCAAGCCGGGCTTGCCACACCCGTTTGGTGGTCTCCATGCTCATCATGTCAGAAGATGCCAAATCGGACCGCCCCCAGGTGGCGGCAATCGGGTGTCGCTGCATGAATTCCAGCACAGCCTGGCAGGCCTGGCTCAGACGCCGTTCGTCCCGCGCCCAGCGCATGGCCTGGCGAATGCTGGTGGCAGACAATTGCGGAATCATGCGCGCGCATTCGACCGCAGTCAGACTGGTGCCGTGGGCCATGATGCCGGCATAGACCATCAGCAGCTCGTCGGTAGAGCGCGGCTCACGTCCGAGCATGATCCAGCTAAAGCGCACCTGGGCGTCAACGGCCAGAATCACTTCCGGCAATTGAACCTCACCGATGCGGTGATCCAAAGCCGCGCGCAGCTTGGTCACTTCTGGGTCTTCGTCCTCTGCGGGCAATGGCGACAAATGGAGTTCATCATCCACGCGCAGTACGCCACTGCGGGCTGCAGCGGCCACCGCATCGACACCGGCAGTTACTCTGGCCAGCAAAGGCTTCAAGAAAGTGGCAGCCTTGCTGGGTAACGATAGACGGGCATAGTGTTTCTTGGACTCTGCCTGCCAACGCTCGTCCGTGAAGAACAAGCGCGCACGACCCCGAAAGCTCAGGCTGTGCTCAATCCAGACCGAGCCATTGCGCACCGCGCGGCGCAGGGCAAACAGGGTGGCCACCTCCAACGCCTGAAACGCCCGTTCCCGGTCTGGGCTGGAGATCGAAACCTGCCAGATCATTCCCAGACTTGGTGCCACCACTTCAACTGGCAGCTTTCTGGATCCTTTGAGATATAAAGCTTGCAGCTTGGCAAGGTACTCGATGGCAGGATGCTCGCCGGTGGCCTGCCAGGGCAGCTTTGCAATGGCGACGAGCAACGACCGCACGGGGCGAATTCCATCAATCAATCCCTCGCGGACCAGGGAGGCCCTGCTCGGTGGTTTGCGTTTCTGGGTTTCGGTGATCAAGGCTTCAAGACGGGCACGCAACTCAGCATCTGGCACCGCACCTTGCGCGCTCAAGGCAACAAGTTCGCCGAGCAGCGTTTTGTACATTGCGGCCCAATTGACGGTAGCGGGGACATCGGCGGCAGCCTGACGCCACAGATCGGCGATCCGGCGCTGCACCATAAGGATCAACTGGTCTGTGGTGGTGAACAGGCAATACCGAAGAAAGCATGCGACCTCCACGGTGCGCGCTGGCTCTTTGATCTTGGCTCCGGCTGAGGGCGGCCTGGAGACAAGTCGGCGCGCGTAGCGGCGCAAGATGAGATCGGGGATGTCTGCCAGGTGCTTATGAACGTCCAGCGTGTAAAGCAGGTCGATGCGCTCCAGTACCTCGCTGATTTGGCGGGTTGAGTGTTTCGCCGGTGCAGCCCATAGCCAACTCTGCTGGGTTTGTCCATCTGGGCGCAGCTCTGAAACTGAGGCTCGCCAGCGATCAAGTGTTGCTGGATCAACGCTGGCGGCGATGGCGGTGCCTGTTTCAACTTCAAGCTGGGCAAGTGCCGCCGCAATCAGTGTCCGAATTGCCCGCTCGTGCACGATCACCAGCTTGTTCTTGTACAGCCATTGACGCGCCCGCACGAGTAGCTGATCGCGGTCGGCGCAGCGCGCCACTTCGTCGCGCAGTTCACGTACCAGTGAGCGGCGCTGGTGCTCGCTCATCCACTGGAATCCAAGGACCGTGCAGGCTACTTGTTGGTGATCGAATAGCGTGCGCCCGCGTTCATACATGGCTCTCAGCGAGGCGACTTCTGGTGCTGCAATGCCAAGCTCGTTGCCAAGGTGGCGCCACAAGGCTACTGGAATTACCCGAAAGGCACCGAGCAAACGCCCACTCATGCGCAGGAAACCAATATGGAGCGCCAGACCAAGCTTGTGGGAATCACCTCGGCGTGCATTGATTGCGTCGCGCTCGGCACCATCGAAGGTGAAAAATGCCTTCATCTCGAAGTCGCTGATATCGCGGGGGAGCCCACGCATCCCCAAAAACGTTGTGTGCCAACCCTGCATCGTGAACCTCAAAAGTGGGAGGCCACCATACCCGTTTACAAAGCGAACAGGAAAGTCAATGAAATCAACGGTCTACCCAGACCACCCCCGCGCCAGTGCTAGCTTTGCGTACCGTCACTTATTGCACTGAAAACGAGGAGACCCCATTAACCGGTTCAGCCAAAAATGCGATTCCGACAAGAAAAGCGCCTACAGCTCCTATTCCCGTCCAGATTGTGTAGGCAGTTCCGAGTGGAATAGTTCGCATGGCGACTGCTAACAGCCAGAAGCTGGCCACCATTGTAGAAATCGTGATGATCGATGGTAAGAGCCGACTGAAGCCATGAGATTGCTTCATTGTGTAAGCCCACACAATCTCAAGGACACCGGCAACGAGAAGATATACCCAAGGCATTGACCCCTCCGAAATATAACGGGGCCAGGTCGTCCTGGTCATTACTTCCCAAGGTGGGGGAGGTCGTCCTCCTATAGATGGACTGATACTAACCCGCGAAGGGAGGCTGATCAACCATATTCTCCGGTGAGAAAGTGGGAATTACAGGCTGCCAGCAAAGGAGATATCAACCAGATATTCCGGTTACCCTAAAATACGCAGATCACCCACTCACTCGACAAGCATGGCGTGTTTGCCTGATGATTCGGGTCCGCACGTCGGCCACTCCACGCCACCTCGCCTTGACCAGGAGCCTTGTACCTTGAGTTCGCAGAAAACCGTGACCGTTACACCGCCCAACTTCCCCCTCACTGGCAAGGTCGCGCCCCCCGGCTCCAAATCCATTACCAACCGTGCTCTGTTGCTCGCGGCACTGGCCAAGGGCACCAGCCGTTTGAGCGGCGCGCTCAAAAGCGATGACACACGCCATATGTCGGTCGCCCTGCGGCAGATGGGCGTCACCATCGACGAGCCGGACGACACCACCTTTGTCGTCACCAGCCAAGGCTCGCTGCAATTGCCGGCCCAGCCGTTGTTCCTCGGCAACGCCGGCACCGCCATGCGCTTTCTCACGGCTGCCGTCGCCACCGTGCAAGGCACCGTGGTACTGGACGGTGACGAGTACATGCAAAAACGCCCGATCGGCCCGCTGCTGGCCACCCTGGGCCAGAACGGCATCCAGGTCGACAGCCCCACCGGTTGCCCACCGGTAACGGTGCATGGCGCGGGCAAGGTCCAGGCCAGGCGTTTTGAGATTGACGGAGGCTTGTCCAGCCAGTACGTATCGGCCCTGCTGATGCTGGCGGCGTGCGGCGAAGCACCGATTGAAGTGGCGCTGACCGGCAAGGACATCGGCGCCCGTGGCTATGTGGACCTGACCCTCGATTGCATGCGTGCGTTCGGGGCCCAGGTAGACATCGTGGACGACACCACCTGGCGCGTGGCCCCCACGGGCTATACCGCCCATGATTACCTGATCGAACCCGACGCTTCCGCCGCCACTTACCTGTGGGCCGCAGAAGTACTGACCGGTGGCCGTATCGATATTGGTGTAGCCGCGCAGGATTTCACCCAGCCCGACGCCAAGGCACAGGCCGTGATCGCGCAATTCCCGAACATGCAGGCCACGGTGGTGGGTTCACAAATGCAGGATGCGATCCCGACCCTGGCGGTGCTCGCCGCATTCAACAATACCCCGGTGCGCTTCACTGAACTGGCGAACCTGCGCGTCAAGGAATGTGACCGCGTGCAGGCGCTGCACGATGGCCTCAACGAAATTCGCCCGGGCCTGGCGACCATCGAAGGTGATGACCTGCTGGTTGCCAGCGACCCCGCTTTGGCTGGCACCGCCTGCACCGCACTGATCGATACCCACGCCGACCATCGCATCGCCATGTGCTTTGCCCTGGCCGGGCTGAAAGTCTCGGGCATTCGCATCCAAGACCCTGATTGCGTAGCCAAGACCTACCCTGACTACTGGAAAGCGCTGGCCAGCCTGGGCGTTCACTTGAGCTACTGACACACAAACCTGTGGGAGCGAGCTTGCTCGCGAAAAACGTTAACCAAAACGCGTGTTTGCTGAATGAATGCGGCGCCTGTGAGTTTTTCGCGAGCAAGCTCGCTCCTACAACTGAACCTTGCCGGGAGCGTCAATGACCCTTCGCCAACCCTGCCCACCCGGCGCCTGTGTCTGCAACCGTGAACAACTGCTGGAAGCTCCCGGCGCTGATCTGCGCATTCTGCAACTGACGCGACAGCAGGAAAAAATCCTGCTGGAGCGCCTGGAAAACCTCAAGAGCCTGCAAGACCTCGAACACTTGCAACAGCGGATGTACGACCAACTCGGCATCCGCGTCCACATCGCGCCCGGGCATACCGAGGTCAAAAGCATGCGCGGGATCCAGATCGTCATCGACGAACTGCCGGGCATGTGCCGCAAGACCCGCCAGTCGATCCCCGCCTCCATTCGCCGTGGCCTGGAGAAAAACCCAGAGATTGCCTACCGCTTGCTCGACGCCCACGACCTGTTTCGCGACGCTTGAATTATCCCGCGATGGCCTCACGCTCAAACAACCCCTGCCCCACGGTCCGGGCCTTGTGCAAATGCGCCTGGGCCGTGCCACTTTCCGAGTCCAACAACAACTCGGAAGTGAGTACCCGCGCCCCGCAATAATCAAAGATGCCGTAGTCGATCTGGGTATTCATGGCCTTGGCATAACCGTGTCGATCGAAGGCGCTTTCGTCAGCCGCCCCCAGGGCCAGCACATGTACGTGCAAATGCCTGAGTTTCTTCTGCACCGGTGTATCGGGGCCGTAATCAATCGCCCAGCCATTGACGAATACGCGGTCGACCCAACCCTTGAGCAACGCTGGCATTGACCACCAGTAGATGGGGAACGCCAGCACCAGCGCGTCGGCGCGGTCTATGCGGGCCTGTTCGGCCTGCACGTCGGCTGGCGGCGTCGCCCGAGTACGGTGCACCCGATGGTCGGCGATGGTGTAGCGTGGATCGAACCCTTCAGCGGCAAGGTCGGCTATTTCAAAGGTGTGGCCAGAGGCGGTCAAGCCCGCGCCCACCTCGGCGGCCACACTGTGGGTGAGAGATTGCGGGTCGTGATGAGCAACTACGATCAGTGCGTGCATGACTTTGACTCCATTTGAGCTTAATCTACTTTTAGTAAGTTACGTCGAATAAGTTACTTTTGGTATATAAGCATGTCAAGCAGTGAATCCCCTGCCCCACGTCGTCGTTTGTCCCGTGAAGATCGCCTGCGCCAGTTACTCGACGTGGCCTGGCAATTAGTGCGTGACGAAGGCACCGACGCCCTGACTCTGGGCCGCCTGGCCGAGCTGGCGGGCGTCACCAAACCAGTGGTTTACGACCACTTCGCTACACGCGCAGGGTTGCTGGCCGCGCTGTATGCAGACTTCGACGCGCGCCAGGACCAGGTATTTGCCGATGCCATCGCCACCAGCAAGGCGACCCTTGAGGACCGCGCGTGGGTTATCGCGTCGTCGTATGTCGATTGTGTGTTGTTGCAAGGTCGGGAAATACCCGGGGTGATTGCCGCCTTGAGCGGTTCGCCGGAGTTGGAAGCATCCAAGCGCGAATACGAGGCGATCTTTCTCGATAAATGGGGTATCCGGATTTAATGGTTGATGGGGCTCCTTCACCCCACCAACCTTATACCACCCTCAGATGGTTGATAGATCGACCCCGTAATTGAGTTCCTCTGCGAAATCCGACAGTCCGTAACAGATGGTTTTCTTGTAGAATGGAGAGACCTTCGCAGTTGAGGCCTTCTTCTTGTGCTTCGTGGTGTAGAGCATTCGTGCCCGCATCACCTCGAAGGAGTAACCACGCCCTTCACGGTTCTTGTCCTTGGCCAGTCGGTTGATGGATTCCGTGTAAGCATTGGTGACGGGCATATCCGTCTCGAAGTAGGTCATGATCTCTTCGCGCCAGTTGCCCACCGCTCTGACCAGATCGCTCCAGATTTCCTTCTGGCCTTTCGGGACGGTGGCTATCCACTCGTCCAGGGCGGCTTCTGCCTGGGAGCGCGTGATGGCATCCCAGATGCCGTAGAAGTGCTCCTTGTGCTCGTAGGCGGCCAGCAGTTGCGGGAATGCGCCTGTCCAGGTCTCCATGATCAGCCGCTCTCGGTCTGAGACTTCGTGAGCGCGTTTCAGCAGGATTTTCCGGTCTCCCTTGAGGGTTCGGCTCTGGGAGGGTTTCAGCTCCTTTCTTAGGCCCTTGCGCACCTTCTCCAAGGCATCATTGGCCATGCGCACCACATGGAATTTATCGACCACGATACGGGCCTGTGGTAGCACCGTCTTGACCGCCGTACGGTAGGGGTTCCACATGTCCATGCTGACGATCTCGACCTTCTGCCGGTCTTTCAGCTTCATCAGGTAGTTGGTCACCAAGTCCTGCCGGCGGGTGGTCAGCAGGTCGAGCAGGGTTCTCTCCTCGATGTTGGTCAGAATGCAGCGGTAGCGCTTGTTCAGGTACAGCTCGTCTATACCCAGAATGCGAGGCGTCTCGAATCGGTGCCAGCGCCCCAGGAACTCGGCGCGAGCGCTGAAGATGTCGCGTACCGTCTTCTCGTCCAGGCCAGTCTGCGCCGCCACGAAGGTGTAGGGGTGGTTGAAGGATTCTTTCTCCACGTACTCATGCAGCCGCCGCGTCATGCGGAAGCCGTCCACCATCTCCGGTAGCTGGGGCCTGAAGGAGGTCTTGCAGGCCCGGCAGGTGTACCGGCGACGAACCACCCAGAGGGTGACCCGCTTGCCGTGGATGGGCAAATCACGATAAGGAACATCACGCTTGCCGAACCGCACGATTTCACCCTGCACGCCACATTTCTCGCACGCGATGGGATCGGGTGCGTCCACCTGGAAGTGCATTTCGTCGTCTGTCGACTTGGAGTCCCTGACCTCATAATTTGAGAGGTTAATAAGGCCAGTAACGAGACCCATCATTAATAACCTCGATGTCAGGCGCTGGATAGTTTCATTAACACCAACCCTGAAACAATGAGGATCGCAGCAATGATTCTCGCTGCATTAACCGGTTCAGCCAAAAATGCGATTCCGACAAGAAAAGCGCCTACAGCTCCTATTCCCGTCCAGATTGTGTAGGCAGTTCCGAGTGGAATAGTTCGCATGGCGACTGCTAACAGCCAGAAGCTGGCCACCATTGTAGAAATCGTGATGATCGATGGTAAGAGCCGACTGAAGCCATGAGATTGCTTCATTGTGTAAGCCCACACAATCTCAAGGACACCGGCAACGAGAAGATATACCCAAGGCATTGACCCCTCCGAAATATAACGGGGCCAGGTCGTCCTGGTCATTACTTCCCAAGGTGGGGGAGGTCGTCCTCCTATAGATGGACTGATACTAACCCGCGAAGGGAGGCTGATCAACCATATTCTCCGGTGAGAAAGTGGGAATTACAGGCTGCCAGCAAAGGAGATATCAACCAGATATTCCGGTTACCCTAAAAATCACCGGCATGACCTGCGACTCGTGCGCGGCGCACGTCAAGGAAGCGCTGGAAAAAGTACCCGGCGTCCAATCTGCCATAGTGTCCTATGCCAAGGGCGCGGCCCAGCTCGCCCTTGATCCAGGCACAGCGCCGGACGCACTGACCGCCGCCGTGGCTGGCCTGGGCTACAAAGCGATGCTCGCCGATGCCCCGCCGACCGACAACCGCACTGGGCTGTTCGACAAGGTGCGCGGCTGGATGGGTGCCGCCGACAAGGGCAGCGGCGGCGAGCGCCCGTTGCAAGTCGCCGTGATCGGCAGCGGTGGAGCCGCGATGGCGGCAGCACTGAAGGCCGTCGAGCAAGGCGCGCAGGTCACGCTGATTGAGCGCGGCACCATCGGCGGCACCTGCGTCAACGTCGGTTGTGTGCCGTCCAAGATCATGATCCGCGCCGCCCACATCGCCCATCTGCGCCGGGAAAGCCCATTCGACGGCGGCATGCCACCCACACCGCCGACGATCTTGCGCGAGCGGCTGCTGGCCCAGCAGCAGGCCCGTGTCGAAGAACTCCGTCATGCCAAGTACGAAGGCATCCTGGACGGCAATTCAGCCATCACCGTTCTGCACGGTGAAGCGCGTTTCAAGGACGACCAGAGCCTTATCGTTAGTTTGAACGAGGGTGGTGAGCGCGTCGTGATGTTCGACCGCTGCCTGGTCGCCACGGGTGCCAGTCCGGCCATGCCGCCGATTCCGGGCCTGAAAGAGTCACCCTACTGGACTTCGACCGAGGCCTTGGTCAGCGACACCATTCCCGAACGCCTGGCCGTCATCGGCTCGTCGGTGGTGGCGCTGGAACTGGCGCAAGCCTTCGCCCGGCTGGGTAGCCAGGTCACGATCCTTGCGCGCAGCACGCTGTTCTTCCGCGAAGACCCTGCCATCGGCGAGGCCGTCACAGCCGCCTTCCGTGCCGAAGGAATCAAGGTACTGGAACATACGCAAGCCAGCCAAGTCGCCCATGTGGACGGCGAATTCGTGCTGACCACTGGACAGGGCGAAGTGCGCGCCGACAAGCTGCTGGTCGCCACCGGCCGGACACCGAACACGCGCAGCCTGGCATTGGAAGCGGCGGGGGTAGCCGTCAATGCGCAGGGGGCCATCGTCATCGACAAGGGCATGCGCACCAGTAGCCCGAACATCTACGCGGCCGGCGACTGCACCGACCAGCCGCAGTTCGTCTATGTGGCGGCAGCGGCCGGCACTCGTGCGGCCATTAACATGACCGGCGGCGACGCCGCCATCAATCTGACCGCGATGCCGGCCGTGGTGTTCACCGACCCGCAAGTGGCGACCGTGGGCTACAGCGAGGCGGAAGCGCACCACGATGGCATCGAAACCGACAGCCGCACGCTGACGCTCGACAACGTGCCGCGTGCGCTCGCCAACTTCGATACCCGCGGCTTCATCAAGCTGGTCATCGAGGAAGGCAGCGGACGGCTGATTGGCGTACAGGTGGTGGCCCCGGAAGCGGGCGAACTGATCCAGACGGCTGTTCTCGCCATTCGCAACCGCATGACGGTGCAGGAACTAGCCGACCAGTTGTTCCCCTACCTAACGATGGTCGAGGGCTTGAAGCTCGCGGCGCAGACCTTCAGCAAGGACGTGAAGCAACTGTCCTGCTGCGCCGGATAAGGAAAAGGAGGTGTTCGATGAACGCCTACACAGTGTCCCGACTGGCCCTTGAGGCCGGGGTGAGCGTGCATATCGTGCGCGACTACCTGCTGCGCGGATTGCTGCGGCCAGTCGCCTGCACCACGGGCGGCTACGGCTTGTTCGATGACGCCGCCTTGCAGCGGCTGTGCTTTGTGCGGGCCGCTTTTGAGGCGGGCATCGGCCTGGACGCATTGGCGCGGTTGTGCCGGGCGCTGGATGCGGCGGACTGCGATGAAACAGCCGCACAGCTTGCCGTGCTGAGTCAGTTCGTCGAACGCCAACGCGAAGCGTTGGCCGATCTGGAAGTGCAGTTGGCCGCGATGCCGACCGCGCCGGCCCAGCAAGCGGAGAGTCTGCCATGAACAGCCCCGAGCGCTTGCCGACCGAGACACACAAGCCGTTCACCGGCTACCTGTGGGGTGCGCTGGCGGTGCTCACCTGTCCCTGTCATTTGCCGATTCTCGCCATTGTGCTGGCCGGCACGACGGCCGGCGCGTTCATCGGCGAGCACTGGGGTATTGCAGCCCTCACGCTGACCGGCTTGTTTGTCCTGTCTGTGACGCGGCTGCTGCGGGCCTTCAGAGGTCGATCATGAGCGCTTCCCAGCCAATTGAATGGACAGTGGCGCAACTGGCGCAGGCGGTCGAGCGCGGGCAGCTTGAGCTGCACTACCAGCCGATTGTCGATTTGCGCAGTGAGCAGATTGTCGGCGCGGAAGCCCTGTTGCGCTGGCGTCATCCGACGCTCGGACTGTTGCCGCCGGGCCAGTTCCTGCCCGTGATCGAATCGTCCGGCCTGATGCCGGAAATCGGCGCATGGGTGCTGGGCGCAGCCTGCCGTCAAATGCGCGACTGGCGGGTGCTGGCATGGCAACCGTTCCGGCTGGCCGTCAATGTTTCGGCGAGCCAAGTGGGGCCAGATTTCGACAAGTGGGTAAAGGGCGTGCTGGCCGATGCCGGGTTGCCCGCCGCGTATCTTGAAATTGAGCTGACCGAATCGGTTGCGTTCGGTGATCCGGCGATCTTCCCCGCCCTGGAAGCTTTGCGACAGATCGGTGTGCGCTTCGCCGCCGACGACTTCGGCACCGGCTATTCCTGCCTGCAACACCTGAAATGCTGCCCCATCAGCACGCTCAAGATCGACCAATCGTTTGTCGCCGGACTCGCCAACGACCACCGCGACCAGACCATCGTGCGCACCGTGATTCAGCTTGCGCATGGGCTTGGCATGGAAGTAGTGGCCGAAGGCGTGGAAACATCGGCGAGTCTTGATTTGTTGCGACAAGCGGACTGCGACACAGGACAAGGCTTCCTGTTCGCCAAGCCGATGCCGGCGGCGGCATTCGCCGTCTTCGTCAGTCAATGGAGGGGTGCCACCATGAATGCAAATGATCCGACTGCCACCAGTTGCTGCGTGTGCTGCAAGGAAATCCCGCTCGATGCCGCCTTCACCCCGGAAGGCGCGGAATACGTCGAGCACTTCTGCGGGCTGGAGTGCTATCAGCGCTTCCAGGCGCGCGCCAAGACCGGGAGCGAAACCGATGCCGATCCGAACGCCTGCGACTCATCACTGTCAGACTGAGGCATGCTCTAACCTGACGTCAGGACAGCCTACCCAAAAACGTCCGGATAGACTCCATCGCTTAATTTATTGACACAAGCTGCGCGAGGCCATAGATTTCTTCCTGACACTTTTCTATTTGGAGGCATCTTGCAAGGCCAACGTATCGGCTACGTCCGGGTCAGTAGCTTCGACCAAAACCCGAAGCGGCAACTGGAACAGGTCGAAGTCGGAAAGGTATTCACCGACAAGGCATCGGGCAAGGACACCCAGCGCCCAGAACTTGACTCGCTGCTGGCCTTCGTGCGCGAAGGAGATACGGTGGTGGTGCACAGCATGGATCGCTTGGCTCGCAACCTCGATGACCTGCGCCGCCTTGTGCAAAAGCTGACCAGGCGCGGTGTGCGTATCGAGTTCGTCAAAGAATGCCTGACCTTCACCGGCGAGGATTCGCCGATGGCAAACTTGATGTTGTCGGTCATGGGCGCGTTCGCCGAGTTCGAGCGAGCATTGATCCGCGAGCGGCAGAGGGAAGGCATCGCGCTCGCCAAACAGCGCGGAGCATACAGGGGCCGCAAGAAAGCGCTTTCGCCCGAACGCGCCGCTGAACTTCTGCAACGCGTCAAGGCCGGCGAGCAAAAGGCAAAGCTGGCCCGTGAATTTGGCATCAGCCGCGAAACGTTGTACCAGTACCTGCGCGAAATTGGAGCTTAACGTGCTTTATTTTCCGTTTTCTGAGACGACCCCACCTTAAGCGCTAGCACAGTCCCCTGCCTCGATCGTAGAATGCTGGTCAGCGTCACGTACCCCGTGAAGTAGCGCATGTTTGCGCACCCCGACCGCACCTGGGCCACCAAGTCGCAGTCAACACTGCTGCCCTTTGGGCAGATCTGACCCCGTCGGATATCCCATCCCCACGTCGTTCTGACTGGCCCGCCGCAAGCTGGTCCTTTCACGTTCCCGAGCTGCCCCTGTCTCCAGGCGCGCGGCAAACCACCACCCATTGGGACCTGTCCCATGGGCCAGGTCCCTCCATTTTTTGGAGAACCTGCATGCGTCCTCAGTTGGACCTCATTTCTCAAGCGACCCACGGCATTTCCGCGATTCTTGCGGTCGAGTCTTTGGTTCCTGGCAGCTACGGCTACGAAAACGATGACGTTGGCTGGCACGTGGAAGCTGATCCTGGCGTCGAATCCCGAACGCTGCTGGTCGATGGCCAAGCAGTGCTCCGAAGCGTTCGCACTGGCGCGGAAAGCATGACCGTCTCGGTCTTGGCGGACCTGCCGCCCGACATTGCCCTGGTGCTGCAGGCCCTGGGCCAGGAAGCAGATCAGCTCACCCTGACCGAAGAGGAGTTCGACCATCGGACTTCCTGCCTCGACGGAATCTGGTGCACCTGGTCACGCTTCAACCGCGCACGGCCGGGAGAGGCGACTGCACTCACATCAGAGGTGCTCGCACTCGCGCAAGAGTGGGATCGCGCCCGCCTGGCCTGCTTCAATGGCTCGGCCAATGGCGCAGTCCTCATGGTCGCGCTTGAGCAGCGCCTAAGCAAACTGGTCAGCAGCGGGCGCGGGCTGACCAAGGTCATTCTGCATCCGGACCCCCGCGGTTCGGCTTTCACCATCGAGGTGGAAGGCGTCGAGCACCCAGCAGAGGTGAGGGCGCTTGGGCGCAGTTGGTCGGTGGGCAGCAAGCCGCCTATGGGCCCGGCTGCGACCACCGCAGAAAAGCGTGGTGTGCCCAAGGTGCGCGCTTCCAAGTACGCGGTGCGGCCGGCCAAGGTCGACCCCGCTGTTCGCGATGCTCTCGCGGATGCGAGCATCGATGGCACGGAGGTCCGACTCGCTGGGCAACTCGACAGCCGGCTCTACGCCAAGGTCAATGCCTTGCTCATCGAGCTCGGTGGACGTTGGCATACCGGCAGGCAAGCGCACGTCTTCGACCATTCGCCGAAGGACAAGCTTGCCGCCATTGCAGAGACAGGCACGGTGCTCACACGCAAGTGCTACGAGTTCTTCTGGACGCCACCGGAGCTCTCATCACGCCTGATCCAGCTGCTGGACCTCAAGCCTGGCATGACCATGCTTGAGCCGCACGCAGGGCAGGGTGCTCTGGCCATGGCCGCAGCCGAAGTCTTGGGCAAGGATGCGATCACCTGCTACGAGCTCATGCCAGAGAACGTGTCGCACCTGCAGCGCCTGGGTTTCAGCATCGAAGGCCCGGCAGACTTCCTGGAAGTCAAGCCGGGCAAGCTGTACAGCCGGATCGCAGCGAACCCTCCGTTTTCAGGAGGGAGAGACGCGGCCCACATGCGGCATGCTTTCCAGTTCTTGGAGCCCGGCGGCCTGTTCGCGGGCATCACGTCAACGCACTGGGTCAAGGCCAAGGACGCATCGAGCAGGGGTTTTGCACAGTTCGTCGAGGAGCATGCTGTCCACGTCGAGGAAAGGCCTGCAGGGGAGTTCTCTGCGGCCGGCACGGATGTGCCGACCATGCTTGTGCTGCTCAAGCGGCCGAACGAAACGGCCCACGCCTCGGCGAAGGTGACCACCGCTCTCCGCTTCGAGCCAGCCGATCAGCTGGCGCTCTTTGGCTGACAAGCCAGATCAGAAATGCCCGGGACTCTCGCAGTCCCGGGCTTTTTTTTCGGCAACTCCAGCTTGTCCCGACGGCGGCTGCTGCCGCCGACACCGCCATCAAAGGTACTAGCGGAGCAGCACGATCACCTTCACTGGCGCCGGCAGAAGGCACCCCGAACAGGGGCGCCAGGTATGCCAGGCCAGGGCGCCGTTACCCGCGTTTGGCTCTGACGTAGAGCTGCTTGAGCCCGGGGCCCGACGGTGGACGATCCTCCAGCTCGAGAACGTCGCTCATGGATCGGACCAAATCGGAGAGCTTCTTGAAACCATACAGGCGCGAGTCGAAGTCCGGCTGCAGTTTCGAAAGATATCCCCCAAAAGCGCCCAGGTGAGCCCATCCAGCGTCGTCGCTGGTCTGCTCAAGGGCAGTCAGGAGGAATTGCTTGGGCACCTCGGGCTTTGGCACGACCTGGTCGACCACGATGGGCTTGGTGGCGGGCACGGACGGGGCCTCGCTCTCCGCGGCCGCAGCCGGCGGTACCAGGTCATTGCCGGGCCGCAGGATCTCGGTCAGCACGAAGCGGTGGCAGGCGTTCCGGAAGGCCTCCGGTGTCTTGCTCTCACCAAAACCGATCACCTGTAGGCCTTCTTCCCTGATGCGCATGGCCAGGCCGGTGAAATCGCTGTCGCTGGTCACCAAGCAGAATCCATCGAAACTTCGGGTGTACAGCAGATCCATGGCGTCGATGATCAGCGTGCTGTCGGTGGCGTTTTTGCCCGTGGTGTACGCGAACTGCTGCACTGGTTTGATCGCGTGGCGCTGAAGCACTTTCTTCCAGGCTGCGCTGTGCGGAGACGTAAAGTCGCCGTAGATCCTCTTCACGACTGCCTCGCCAAGGCCTGCCACCTCGGTGAGCAGGCCCTCGATGACGGCAGCCTGCGCGTTGTCCGCATCGATCAGTACCGCCAAGCGCATGGAGTGGTTGTCTGCCTCGTGCTTGGCCTGGTTTCGGTGCTGATGGGTCATGGCGCATAGTGTCTAGATGTGGCTCTCAGCGCCACTCTACTGCACCCCTAGTAGCAGCAGCCCGTTCCACCCAGGCCGTCATGACCGACTTGGCCAATGAGATCTCAGCAGGCAGGCAGGCTTTAGTCGATCGGCTTCCACGGCGGAATTTCTGGAGGTGGAGCTGGTGGCGGGGGTGGCGGTGGTAGCGTAGGTATGCGCGGTGGCGTAGTCGGGATTGGTAGTACGTCCACAGGCGGCAGCTCAGAAACATGTACCTGTATCCAGCGAAGTACGATGGAGGCACTGTCTGCCATTGAAAGCGCCTTTGAATATTTCGTCAGATCGAACTGAAGATGCAGGTTCTGGATGCTTTTCTTGTAATTCAGGGTGGCGACAACAAATCCGAAGTGGGGGTTGTACTCGGGGTCCGGATCGATGTCGTTCTCCACTTCAACGCCTAGATGGGCACGATAGGGCCGTCCCTCATCAAGAATTCCGCCAGTGCGCTGCATGTTCGCCAAGTGCGCAACCTTCAAATCAAGATGACACGGCGTATTCTGGAATGAGTCCCAAATTTTCACCTGTGATCCAACCCAGTGGAAATGGTGCGGCTCATATGCAGGAATGTCCCATTCAAACAGCAGCGTCGGCTCCGTCGGGGGAGCCCAGGGCGTTGGGCCATTTGGCAGGTCCTCCTGATCAGACCCGGACTGCAAAATCGCTGGGCCAGGCCGAACCTTCTTGAGCCTGATGCGCGTACCGGTGTAAGGTGCGGAGTCGCAAGTCAGAATATTCATGGCGTCATCCCTCACTGGTCTGATTTAACATAAGAAACATCGTATCTATTGATGTAGCAGAATAGATAGATTTTAACAAACGAGCCAGCCTGGTGCTTCCGCGCACCAAGCACGATCGAAGCCCAGTTATCTGGCTACGCTAAGAGGTCGCGCCGTTTCCGCGTTGGTCTACGTTGTTGTCACCAACGTGGTCGGAGACTTCCCAACCCGCTCCCCACGCTTCGACAGATCGATGCCAATCACTTGAATTTCTTCAACGCCCGGATGCGTGTCGGCCACGGACTTCCAATGCGTCTGCAGCGCTGCGATCAGCGTCGGGAAATCCACGAAGCTACCGTCAGGCAGTGCCCATCTCTGCTTCACTCCTCGCCACACCAACAGGTAGATTCCGAGGCTGGCCGCCTTGTCCCGCAAATAGTCACCAGCGAGTTGCCCTTCAAGCCGCTCAAACAACTGCGGGCCCGTCCAGTTGTCGGCAATCTTCAATTCAGTCGGGACAGCGCCCGTGAACGTCGAACAAGTCCACCGCAGGTCGGGACGTTTACCGTCGGGCAGTTCGTGCTCCTGCGGAATATCGAAGCGGCCGTGAGCGTGCTGGCTGCACCACCCTGCGATCCAGATACGCAGTTGCGTCTCCCGCTCCGTGAGGATGACCACCAACGCGAGGCTGTGGTCACCGTCCTCCGTCTCGCTTTTCAGGTCGATCAGACGGCTCACCGCCAGGTCGAACAGCTCGCGGTGGCTGGCCGGTGCACGGTCGTACTTCTCAGCAAACTCGCGCACCTGCGCTTCGTTCCATGCGTCACGTTCGCTGTCGGCTTGAGCTTTAGCAATCGTCTCTCGCGCCATCCACATGCGGTACTCAGCACGCGGATGCTCTTGAGCAAGGCCGTCCAGCGCCAAGAAGGCCTCGCGCCCAGGAATTTCTTTGAGCAGCCGCACGAGGTCCTCCCTGGCTTCCTGGGCGTCATCGCGAATGGCGGGTGAGTAAACCCCCTTTCCCGAGCGGTCGATATCGTCGTCAGCCCGCACATGCTCATGGACTATCAGGTACAGCCGCTTCAGCACCTTCGGCGACCGGTACGCGCCGCGCATGCGTGACAAGGACCGCCGGTTTCCCAGCAGGTGGGACACATACTGCATCGCGAATTCGGTCCGCTGTGGTGCGTCGCCCATCAGCTTTAGGTGACGCTCAACGGCGTCAATAGCGGGGGTTGGGTCTGCACTGGTCCACGCTGCTGCCCACAGAGCGCGGTGCAAGGGATTGCCAGCGCCCATTTGATGCTGGGCCAATGCCGCGATGGCTTCATCGGGAAGATCCGACACCTGGAGGGTTGCCAGCAGATCTTCCAGCAGCTCAATGCGTCCCGGCGATTGCCTGGACAGCAAGTCAAAAATGTCCTGCGCCAAGTAGGGCGCAAGCCACTCTCTGCAGTGGCGAACGCGAGCAATCACATATTGGTTGGCAGCCTCCGTACCCATCATCTGAAGTTCAAACTCGATCTCAGCAACCAACATGCCTGTAAGGGCTTGCGGGTGGACAGCAAACAGCGTGGGAAACCAATCCGGGAACCCATTCAACTCCTTCAAGGCGTATCGGAAAGCCACCTGCGCCTCTGCTGCGGAGAGCGACTCCATACACGCCTCGGCCTCTGTCGCGTAGACAGTCAGACCTGCCAAGCCGAACAGGTCAGCACTCGGCATTCTGTTCACCTCTGCACCTTCAGATAGCAGCTGTGGCACATGCTTGCGCCAAAACGCTACCATGCCATCCCGGAACGCAAGGGCCACGGCCGCGCCGAACTCGGCCTCCAGGCAGCGCCAGTCAGCTCGCGTCCAGCGCGAGTGATTGCCCTGTTCCGTCTCGCGCATCACCTCGAGCAGGAACTCCTGCTCCTGACTAACGTGGGAAGGATCGACTCCACCCGCGTTGCACAACGATTCCAGTTGGCTGTTGAGCCATGCTGCATTTTCGCGGCGCTGCTGCCGGGCCAGTTCCGCTCTCTCCATTTGGCGCTCTGTCCACTCGGAATTCTGCCGTTCCAGCTCTTGAAGCGCTGCGTCTGGTTCGGGCGGTGCCTCAAGCTGCTGCAGGCGCGTCGCGAGCACCTGGTTGTCATAGGCGACTTTCTCCAACCGCTCTTGCAGAGCTTGAGGCCGCCCAGCTTGCACAAACAGCGAGTAAGTGAGTTCCAGTGCCATTTTCTGGTCCTCAACGATCTCACTTTCGAGAATGGCGCCAGTGCCCCCATCAAAGTCGTGCGCGTCCCATCCTACCGGGTGCATCAGCGCCCGGGCCATCCAGGTGTCCACAACCTTGCGTTCTGACCTCAGGCGTGCCACAAGGTGCCAGAACCACGCCCATTTAAGGTCCGGCCAGGTCGTCACCAGCTGCGGCAGATTCATCTCTCTTACGCCTGAAACCTCGTTGTCGTAGTGGGTGTCCAGTACAAGCACGTGCAAGGCCCCTACTGCACTCGGTCTGAGCGCAGTCTCATGACGTTCTTGGATAAGCCGCTTCAGCAAAGCTCCTACGGGCCGGCGCAGCCACCGGTGGCGGATCGAGAGGCTGTAGTCGCTCCGATCGAACAACGGAGGTTCGATCACCAGCTCGTATAGCCGATCGAGCGCACTTGGGATCAAAGCCAAGTCAATTCGCTCAAAGAACTGTGTCGTTGCGCCCGCCAAGCCCGTGGTGCGCTGCTTGTCGGTATCTGCCAGACGAGGAATGCAGTCCATCAGCCATTGAAGAGTTGCGGCGTCAGGCTTTGCCACGAGGCTCACCAATTCGGCCATACAACGACGGTCCAAGCCACTACCCTCCGAGGCGAATTCGCTGCGAACCAGTGCCATGTCACTCACGGTTCCGACCGCATCCACCGCCCGAAAGGCCGCGCGGCGAGCACCCGAAGGAGCTTCGGCTGACAGAGCGATCTCAAGCGCCTCGGGAAGAGCGGCATCAATTCGCCCCTGCCACACCATGCCCATGAGAAAACCGGCGACCTCCTCCCGACCCTTGTACTCCCTGGCCAGCCTTCGCACTGTCTCGGAAACATCCGAGGACGCAAAACGCTGGATGGCGCTGAAGGTGGCTGGCGTGTGGTTGGATAGACCGGCAGCCAGCTGATTGCATACATCAGTCAAGACCGCGCTTCGCACGGCGGTCGGGAGCTGCACCGGATCCCCGCCTTCGAACAAGATCTCAGGAGCAATCTGCTGCACGCGCGCAAGGATGCGCCGGTCGGATATGGCCAGCCAAGGCAAGAGGGGACGCAGCGAGGGCGCAACTACCTGAAGCCCGTATTGAACGCGAAAGAAGAGATCTTCGACCCGGCGGCGGGATACCTCTTGCTGAAGCAGCCTGCGGAACCACTGCGCAGCCAGATACTCCAGGACAGATCGGTGATGGAAGCGGACGGTGCCGTAGACGTCCGGGTCAAACAGCGAAAGCTGCAGCAACCCAGCGATTTCTCCGGCATCCCATCCCAGCACGTCGCGAGCGTTTAGCCCTGAACCGGACCGATGCCCATCGGGAACCTGGATGTTTTGCTTGCGCGTGAGCACAAGGGCGGCCGCGAGCGTCTCCACCCCCTCTTGCGCGCGGGCTTGGGCAAGAGGGCGCGCTACCTCGCGGTCCTGGCTGTCCTGCAAGCGACGCTGAACGCTTGAGGACATGAGTTCCAACCGCGAGCCAATCCGCCCCTTCTCCTTCCAGAAACCCACCAGCTCTTCCAGGTCTTGAGGGCGCTGGGTGAAAGACCATGCATCAGCCCGTTGGATGGCCTCTAGGAACGGAGTGATCTCCCCGATTCCCGCTGCGGCAGAATAGACCTCCACTTGTGAGGAGGTTAGTGGCTCCAGCCTGACCACCTTGAAGTCATCAGTTGACTCCGTGGCCTGGCCGGGCTGCACGCCGTGATTTTTGGAGTGAGCGAACAGTCGATTGCACAGGTCAAGATCCGACCTTGGACGCCACGCCGACGGCCGACCCGTCACCACAATGTGCGTGCGGTCCAACGCCTTGGCGGCCTTCGCACTGACCTTGCGCACCGCCCTCTCGAAATCCTGCGGTGAGCGCAGCCGCGACTCGTCGACAGAGTCGAGCAACAACCAGCCGGGCTCCTGGGTTGCCAGCCATGCTTCGAAATCGTCGATGTGTCCGACGTCGAGGGCAGTCTCGAAGCCGTCGGCCACATGCTCAAGTCTGAGAAAGAACGCCGCCCTGCCCTCGCCGCGCAGCCGGCGTGCTACCTCCTGCAGCTCCCAAGTCTTGCCCGAACCTCCCTCCGCCAGCATGACTACCCGGCGGCACTCAAGCAACGCGGACAGATTCAGGGTCTCACTACCGGCCTGAAGTACGTAACCATCGCCACCCCGCCCAGGCGCTTGAAGTTCTCGGAAGGTGCGATGCAGTTCAATGTACATACGTCGCAAGGATAGCGAGGGCAAGCCAGGATCCGGCTGAATTTCGAGCCAACACCTCACAGGCTTTGGCCAACCGCAGCGCGCCGATAGAATGGCCGGGCATTTCTCACGGTCTCGACCGAGGGAGTCTCCCAGCTGAGGAGCAAAAACAACCAGCGCCCTGCCCTCGCCTTCGCGGGAGCTTCACTACCAGGCAGCGGACTGTGGTCCACCTGGTCGACATCGAAGCATCAGGCTTGATCGCCTGCAGTCGACGTCACCTTGGGCCCCAGGCCTACTCATTCAAACCCACCGGGACACCAGATCCCGTGGGGATGGTGCTCTCGGTACACCTTCAAGGAGAGCACCATGGGTGCAACCGTCAGTACGGGCAAGCAAGCCTTTGCCTTCACCGCGACCGATAGCGGAGAAACCATCTACGTGCTCCACGAGCAAACCTACGAGAAGAACGTGTTCCCGCACACTCCTCGCTGGTCGTGCATTTCGATCGGCCCCATCGCAACGGTTCTGCGCCGGATCTTCGGCATGGCTGCAAATTGCGTCAGCGGAGCCCTGCAGGTGCGTGGCGGCCGCGACGCACCGGAGCAATACATCGCGGACTGGCTCAAGCAGCTGGCCTGCCCTCTCCAACAAGAGGACCAACCGGTCCAGCTGCGCATTGCCAAAGGATGGGATCAAAGCATCCCGTCCGACGACGCGCCCAATGTGCTCGCCCATCTCGTCGCAAACGGACGCGGTGAGTTGGCACAGGATCTTGAAGCCGGCCTGTGCTTCCTGAGCACACTCCACGCTGAAAGCAAGCTCGTTTCCTGCATCTACGGGGACGGGCCACTTTCGCCCTGGCGGATCATCACTTCCATGCGCGCGGGCGGCCCGCGGCCGGATCTGGGCTACTCCCCTGCCCTTCAAGGACCTGCGGCTACCTCGCGGATCCCGGCATTCCTCAAGGTCGATGGCGACACCCGCCTGGTCCAGCAGGATGACGGCAGCTGGCGCAGCGGCGGTTGGGAGTACCAGCTCTTGGGCCAGTTCGTGGAAAGCCTCTGGGCCACAGAGCTGACACATCCCGGCAGCTACGCCCGCTCCATTCGGCGGTTTCGCGAAGCAATCCAGTCGGCTCCCATGGTGCCGCCTGGAACCAAGGTCATCGTTGACCTCTCGGTAAAGCTGGACAGCGTGTATCAGCGCCAGTGCTGCGAAGAAATCGGGAATCACCTTCCCGCAAAACGCACAGGGTCCACGCTCGAGGTGGACCTGCCGTCGCAGGCGTCAGAACTGTGGCGCCTGACCAGGTTGCCAAGTGCGTGCGCCACCTGGCTCCCCGGCAACTTCAAGCCGGTGCTGCAGGTGCAGGGCGATCTCTTGGCGGCCTGATCGACGCAAAGATGACTGCCGTTGTGGCAGTCGCGTAGCTGCCTCATGGAGGCCGCAAATTCAACACTTACGAAGGGCACCTCCTGCCTTACCAGGAGGGCGCCCTTCGTCCTCCACGGAGAACATTCACATGAAATTAGGCAAGATGTACCCGCGCGAGTGGGGCTCGGTCAACGGCCTCCCTAGCATCGTTTGGCAGCGGGCTGGGGTGCCCGCGCTAGGCGAGATGGCAATGGTCACCGAAACCCGCGTCTACGAGAGCGAGGAGGCCAGGCTTATTGCCTACGATGGCCCGGTAAAGTTGTTCGCCAAGTACGGCACGCTAGCTGGTGTCTTCTACTGCAAGCCCTCGACGCGGCGCGGGGCCGTCATGAGCATCACCATTCTGCCCAAGCAACACCCGGCGCATTTGCGCACCTGTGTGATGGTCACCGGCGCCGACTTCAACAAGGCCTACGCCAGGGTGGTGAAAACCATACTGGAGGCATATCGATTGCCGGTAGATGGCGAGACGCATTCGGCGATGCTGGCGACGGCTCCGCTGTTCTTGAAGAAGAACCACCTCAAGCTCATCGAAGTGCGCTACGAAACGGCTGTTGAGGTTGAAGACGCTGCACCATCGCAGTAGTCATCAGGAATCAAGCGAGAGCGATTGTGGAGCCTGTGGGTTCCACAACGCTTTCCAGAGCTGCGCTATCGCACACCAGTGCATAGCGGGCTATGGAAAGCGGAGACGCCAACCCCACAGCACAAGCTCCGTTAAACATGCGCGTGTTAGTAAACACGCCCATGTTTACTAACACGCCCATGTTTGCTAACATGGGCGTGTTTAGCAAAGGTTGCACATGCCAAGCCATCTTCACAGTACGCGAGCGCTCCACGCACACTCAAAGGTGGCCAGTTTCTTCAGGAAAGAGGGACTTGATTTCACCGAGCCCTCCCAGGCACCTGGTTACGCCGATATTGATGGTCAGGTGATCAAAGGCGGCCGGCGATACGTGGCCGAGATCAAGACTCTGTCTGAGGGTCGCTCTGACCGCGTGATCCCCCTCCTCTCACAAGCCATCATTCAGGCGCAGCGGTACGCAGCAGACAACGCAAACAGCAGGCCTCTGGCTGTGCTTTACGTTGAACATGCACCCGCTTCAATGTTTGGAACCGTCGCTCGCTTCTTGGATAAATACCGGCCGGACGCGGCAATAGCCGTCGTCACGCCTGAAGGGTTGGGCCTGTTGCGCTGGGAGGACGGGAGCCAGGTTTCGACGGGAGTGGCCCCGGGCGAACAGGTAACTTCTCAGAACCTAAGGCGGCACTCGGGTGCGATAGGATCTGCGCCCACAAAACCTTTCAACTTGTTTTCGGACCTCAACCAGTGGATGCTCAAGGTGCTCTTGGCGCCAGAAATCGAGGCAGAACTGCTCGATGCGCCACGGCAACAATACAGCTCGGGAACTGAACTGGCGAATGCCGCAAACTGTTCGCAAATGAGTGCATCGAGGTTTCTGCAGCATCTACGGCAGGAAGGGTTCCTCGATGAGCAGCATAGGTCACTTCGACTTGTGCGCCGCGCTGAGCTGTTCGAGCGATGGCGCGCTGCGAACATGCGAACGCTACCAGAGTTGCCAATGCGGTTTACCGTCCGCATCGGCATTCAGCAGCAGTTGAAGAGGCTTCTGAGCGCCGAGACTGTGCAGACCTGTCTAGGCCTGTTTGCGGCTGCGGATGCCCTGGGAATGGGACATGTCAGCGGCGTGCCGCCCTATGTGTATGTGCCAAAACTGCCCGGTTTTGCCAACAACAGACACAACCCAGCTTGGGCAGGGGTGACTCTTTTACCCCCAACAGACGCTCCAGACTTCATAGTGCGCCAGCCCATAGCGCCCGACTCGACGTTCAAGGGCGCCGTTCACCGCGACGGCTTTCGCTGCACGGATGTGATTCAAGCCTGGCTGGATGTCTCAAGCCACCCCTCACGCGGACAAGAGCAGGCGGACCACATTTTCCAAACTGTCCTGCAGCCCCTCATTGGTAAGGCAGACAAATGAACGACCTCGAATCCTTTGCAAAGCTGGTCCAGGCGTTGGACCCCTGGCGTGCTCATCTGATCTTCGTGGGGGGTTGGGCACACCGCTTGCACACCCTCCATCCGAACGCAAACAAGCTGGATTTTCAGCCGATTTTTACCAGGGACACCGATCTAGCTTTCGAGAACAGCGTGCCATTGGCCGGGAGCATCAAGGCGGCTTTGCTTGACAAGGGGTTCAAGGAAGAATTCTCCGGAGAGGCCAGGCCACCCGCAGCCCACTACAAGTTGGGCAGTGAGGCCAGCGGCTTCTACGCAGAGTTTTTGACTCCAATGGTGGGCAGGGGCACCAGACGCGGCGGGGAGCCAGACACCACTATGACGGCCGCCGGGATTTCAGCGCAGAAAATTCGTCACCTGGGTATCCTTCTAGTGGATCCATGGGTGGTGACAGTGGGACCAGTCAACGGCGTACCCCTGGATGCTCCGGTGGATCTGCAGGTGGCTAATCCACTTTGCTTCATGATGCAAAAATTCCTCATCAAGAAGAAACGTGCTCCTCGCAAACATCACCAAGACCTTCTCTACGTGTTCGACACGATCCAACTGTTTGGCCACATGCTCCCCCAATTCAAAGAGAGCTGGGAGAAGGTCGTGGCCCCGGCTCTCGACGCCGGCGAACAAAAAACAGTGCTCCAGGAATGCACTGAATCGTTCGCTACTGTCACCGACGCGATTCGGGGCGCTGCAAGCATCCCCCAGGATCGGAAGGTGTCTCCCGAAGAACTACGAGCGACATGTGAGTTTGCGTTCCAGCAAATTCTTGGCGACAGTGCTCGAAAAATCTGAGCTGCATCAGCTCCGCCAATCGGTAGATGCGAAGGGACCTGAGAAAGACGACGCTTCTACGTGACCTTCTCTCATCCTGGCCGGCGGCCGACGCTTTGCGCACAGGTGCCGTCAGACCCTTGGACCAGTTCAAGCCTCGATTGCGAGGAACTTTCGAGCTCGTCAAGGAGTGATGTGGCTTGCCTGTAGGCAGACCACAAGCGCCTGGCATCATCGGCCAGCTGCTCTCGCATGACGCCATCGCTCCAAAGGTCCGCTGACTCGCCTCCACCCATTCTCACCAAACGAAACACGCCCAGCGTGGAACCGTACGGAGCAACATCGGGATCTAATCCCATGTTTCGCAAAACGCAGTAGGCCATGAACCGGAGGTCTCGGCGCAGGTGCTTTCTGCCGTGACGCAACCCGTTTTTGCCATAGAAGGCAAGGGCATATTCACCCCGAACCAGATTCGAAAGTGAACGCATCTCCGGGTAGGTGGCTTGCATTTCCTCGCCCGCCTCTGGCATCTCACGCACACGTACAAATTCGTCGTAGAACCAGCCCTGAGAGGCGCTTGCGACAACAGGGGTGGCACTTGCGCAAGATTGCTTCAGTATCCAAGAGATCTCTGCATCGGGCTCACATTCATCAAGCCACGCTGATTCCAGGGCGTTCAGCTGATCAATCGCCGCCCACAGCCGGCATCCGGTTTCGAAGCTTTCCATGTCGAGAGCGAATGGAACCTTCGATCGGAGCCATGGAACGTCATTGCCCTCCGCTTCGACCTGCGTGAACGATGGCAACGCCAGCCCAACCAAGCCCTCGAAGTCACTAGGTCGGACACAGTTCACCGGCCGAGTCCAAGGTTCGCCGTCGACCTGCAAGTTCACGCCCAGCGCCAAGCGATGGCCATCGGTTGCAACCAGTTCAACCGAAAGATCTTGCCTACCCTCCGAGAAGAGACGGTAGCGATACCAGGAAGGCGCGTCCTCTGCCGCACAGCGGTCCGGGTGCGCGGCTTCTGTGCGAACCCCAAGTCCGGCCTGGCGACTCCAAGGATTGCGGAACTCGACTTCCACCAGATTCTGAGGGAGTTCCTTCATCGCGAAATCGTTCGTACTGGATCGGCTCCAAAGTGCGAGCGCTGATGCCTTGAAGTCGCTTGTTGATCCGAAAACGAGCGCATGAGCCAGGCCCACTTCCGGCCATCTCCAGCCATAACCCACCAGAGCACCATCGGTGCCCATGAACTGCGTAGGGCGAAGCCCAACAGGCCATGGGTGAGGGAAAAACCAGCTGCGATTTACTAGCAACTCGGTCTCCATGACAGCGCCTGCGATGACCTCTAGCTGCAATTCGTCGAAGCTGACTCCTGATTCAGCTGTCCAGCATGACGACGCCACGTCGAATGCAATCTCGGCAGCCCACTTGATCCTGATCCGACCCTTGTCGAGAACAGTAATATCGTCCCACTGGCGCCACGCTTCCTCCAGCCCAACACTGCGTCTGGTGCTCCAGATTTTCAGTTCTTCCCTATTAGATTTGCCGAGCTGGCTGAGAGAAGTGCGCAGCGACATTGAAGTACCGACCCAGGCCGCATACACGCCGATGAATGCAGAAAGCAAGCCAACATAGCCGGCGGCATACATCCGCCAGGCGATGACACCAAGCAGGCGCCAGTCCGAACTAGGTAGATCGCCTTCAGTGGCCATGCAACCACCTTCCCGGCTCAGCACCGAACGCCACGAACCGTAGCCGAAGCCCACGGCGAAGCATTCTTGGAGCCGCGCTTCGTCCATTTCGGCAAACTCGGGTTGCGACGCGAGCTCCAACAGGAAGTTTCCTACCTCCCCATTGCTGAAGTCCTGCGCAGATATGGGCAATGCTTTTTCAAGCAAAGGCAGCGCCGGCACCAATATTGGATGCTGTACCAGTAGAGGCGTTCGAAGAGGCATGATCAAGACAGTGTAGCGACGCCACTCCAATCCCGAAAGCGGTCTGAAACCGCGTCGTCCAACATCCATCTGGCGCATCACAAAAGAATGAAAGAGGGTGAGTCAAGCTAGGCAGGCTGCTGCACACATTGCGAGCCGGCCGCTTGTACACTGACTTCATGTCCCCTCCGCGCTCCCGCCCTCCTTCGTCCACTAAAGCGCCTTCAGGTGAGTCGCCCTGGGCAGCGGCCGCAAGGGAGCTGGCGAGCAACCCTGATAGCCCCCAATCACTACGGATACGTTCGGCATTCAACGCCGCGCTCGCACCACGGGAGAAAGCCATCCAGCAGCTGGTGGACGTGCTTGAGGCCCAGCTGGAATCTGCAACCCCCAACCCGGCCCAGGAAGCGGCTGTCACTGCTGCCATCGCGCACTGGCAAAAGGCGTGCGGCGCGCAGATGGAGCCGGCCCTGCTGGAAGACCTGCGCGCGCAGGCCACCCGCCAAGCGACACAGAAACGAAACCGCCCCCCGCAGATGAACGCCATCCTGAACCCGATGCCGGCGGCCACGGACGTCGGTTACCAGCTCGGGATCCACCTGCAGGGGCTGGAGGGAACTTGGCACAGGCTTCTGGGGCATTCTGAGTTTCACCTACCAGTTCGGCGACGATCCCGACCTCGATTCCGGCTGCCTGGAAGTGCGCCAGCAGTTCGAGAAGGTCCTGGGCCGCCAAATCCGGCAGCAGGAGTGGAGCGCCCTGCTCGACAGCGCCCGTGCCCACGCGAACCGCAGGGCTTCACCTGGCGAAGGCGAATGAGAGATAGCTTGGGTGTCGCACGCCCGTGCCCGGCAACCCAGGGCGCTTTGTCCACTCGCCCCCCTGCCCTACTCTGACACGGCGCCGGCAGGTGCCGCCAGAAGCAGCTGGCCGATGGATCAGCCAGGCCCCAGTGCGGACCTGATCGCCCCCACGGCAGCTATGGTTTCTTTCTGGTCCGCCTTCACGTAGATGGCCGTCGTCGCCATGGACGAATGGCCAAGCACCTTCTGGACGATCGCCAGATTCTTGTCGGTCACCCGCAGCAACAGGTGCGCAAAGGTGTGGCGCATCCAGTGCGTGGAGGCCTTCGAGAAGCGCGCCTGCTGGTCGGTATTGCGGCTGGCCTGGCCGCACAGCGCAAAGAACCGCTTGAGCTCCGCATAGATCGCCGGCGCCGACAGCTCCCCGCAGACACCAGTCTCGGTTTCTGCTCCCCCAGGCGTTACACCTTGGAGCCCTGCCCCACCCCCAGCTGCAGCACCTGGTGGCGCCTCTCCTCGCTTGTTGCTGCGCCGCTCGTCAAGAACCCCGATCAGGGGGAGTTCGCTATCTGGCACGTTCCCATAGCGCTTGAGCACGCCGCTGGCGAGCAGCGCGCGCCGGTCCCCGCGGTGTGCCTCCAGCGCCCGCATGGCGTCCACATGGATGGGTACCTCACGCTTCTTGTTCCCCTTGCCCACCACCGCCAGCACCCAGTGGTCGCTATCCCGGCCATCCACGCGGGCGCGCGAGAGCGCTCCCCAGCGCGCGCCTTCCAACTCTGCACGGCGCAGGCCGGACGTCTCCAGCAACTGCAATATGGCAGCCAGCCGCCGCTTTCCGGGCCCATCGGGCAGCTGCTGGAAAGTGATGGCCACGAGCTCCATGTCCTGCTCCGACAATGAACGGCTGGTGTCCAGGGTGGCCTCCTCCCGGCCTGGTCCGGTGGGTATGCCCTCGGCAGGATTGGCGGACAGGTAGTTGGCCGTGCGCCAGGCCGAGTACATCGAGCTGATCGCCGCAAACGTCAGGTTCAGACTGCCTTGCTTCAAGGGGCCGCGCAGTGGCCGCCAAGCGCCACCGTCGTTGCGACGTGTGCCTGTATTGGAGTTCATCCAGTGCTCGGGCGGCTTCACCAGGAAATCCCGGAACTCCAGCAGATCCATGCTGCTCAGCGAGGACAGAGCAGTCTTCTTCTCGTGCACGGCCCACATGACCAGCCGTTCGATGCCGCGCCGGTAACCTGCCTGGGTGGCCGGCGACCTGCGCTGGATGAGCTTGAACCAGGCCTGCACGGCATCCAGGTCATCGTTCGCCTGCAGGGTATTGGCACTCTGGCTCCTGTACACGCCCTGCTCGCCCCGCAAATGGCTGGGCCAGGTCGCCTGAGTCACCGGCGCCGGCCCGCGCTGCACCGGAACGAGCCCTTCGGGCTGTGTGGCCACCGCCAGGGCTGTGGCCTTGGCCAGCTGCAGCCCAATCTTCGGCAGGCCCTGTGCCGGTTGCAGACGCCATTTGAGGAGCCAGGCCTCCAGCGCCCGGGCACGGGCAACGCCGTAACGCGGGACCCCTGTGAACCAGCGCTCCCCGCGCAGCGCTATCCAGTCAACCAGGTTGCCCAATGTGATCAGACCTGCCGAAGCCAAGGCCTGCTGCTGGTCGGCATTGAGCCGGATCCACTGCACGATGGGATGTCCCAGTTCGGGCACGACCGACAGGCGCGCTCCCAGCCAGTCAATGGCGCCCAGCAGCACCTCGATGCGGGCAGCAGCGCTTCCCTTGGCCAGCGTGGGTGACTGCCTCGCAGCTGCGGCCAGGGGCCCGCCCTCCCCTTGCGCCGGTTCCAACGGCAATTGCAATGCTGGCGCCGGGGGCGCGCCGACAGTGGCCACGCCGCCGGGGTATTCGGCCTCGTACATTTCGATCAGCTCGGCCTCGCCGTACATATCCTCGTCGAACTGGCTCGCAAACTCTTCCAGCGTCGGCACCGCGGCCGCCGGCTCCAATGCGGGTGGGGATGAGGGCGCATCGGGGCTGGACAGAAGAGGTGGCGCCGCGTCGGCGATCTCCTGGACGGTGGGTAGTTGACTCTTGCCCACCGCGAGCAGTGCCAGCAGATCCTGCACCATGGCGCGCGCCGTGTCGCTGTCACCCAGGGTCACCGCCCCCGCGGCTACCCGCTGCAGCAGCTGGCGGTTGAACTGCTCAAGCGCGGCCCGCTCCGGCATGCGTCCAGGCCACAGCAGGTACTGGCGCGCGGCCACCGTCAGGTCCACGCCCTGGGCCAGCGCACGCAGAAACGCGAACTCGTCTGCGGTGACGTGTCCATGCTCTGTGCGCGTCTTGGAGCCAAGCGGGCGTCCCCGCCGGCGCTTGGGCCGGGCGCCCGGCGCGGCCAGCGCGCCGCCAGGCGCCGCCTCGTCATCGAGCAGCACGGGGCGGTGGTGCCGCACGCCTGGCAGGTCGGTCGAGTTTTCAGGGGACATGAGATCGATTTCCTCGGCGTGCCAGGACTAGAGCCAATGGTGAGCTTGCACGGGGACCTGCTGCGAGGGCTGCGTTTGGTAAGTGGTATCTGATGTTCCGCGCGGAACACCGCCCTCCTCTACCTCGCTTTGACCCTCCGCACGCCTTCAGGCTGAGGCGATTTCCCGTCGAAGAAGGAAATACGCTCAACTAGCAAGCGATAAGATCATAAGCGGTAACTCAAAAGGCTCAAAATTAATTGTAGGCGGTGCAGATGGCCCCCAAAAAAGTGGCCCTTGCTCGCCTAAGCTGTTGATTTGCAATGGCTGGGAACGATTTTTTTCCCATTGAGTTTTGTACTTTTCTCACTAAGTCTTGTACCGGTTTCCCTGTTAGGCCAACTTCGACAGCCTAAAAAAAGAGCTACAGACAGGCTTTTTGTCGGGCGCATGAGCGCGTGGTTGCCTGACGAACACTGCGCCGTATGCTTAAATTTCAGGCAAGCGAGCGCATACCTGCGGGGTCTCGCCTACTCCCACCAGGCGGCAGACTTTGGCCAGTGTGCAGGGACCGCGAATCCCTCTGACGACGAAACTTGGCTCCCCTGGTCAGTCGCTACCGCACCGTGGCCACCAAGTGCTGCACCGCAACCAGCGGTCAGCACATGCACTCGGCCGTTCACGACGACCGGGTCTCACGGTTTACGAATCCGCTCGTCGGCCCGTCTTGAGGCTAGGTGTCGAGCTGTTTCTCTGGACATCGCCAGCAAAGTAAACCACTATCAACGGCAATGGATCTTGGGAGGGACCATGCCTGCCGATAACGACTATGTGAAATCTTTGTACGAGAAGCAGGACAATGAAGAACTGCTTGCATTGCATGGAAATGGCACGCTGACCGACTCGGCCTATGGCGTCCTCGAGGACGTGCTCAGGGCCCGGGGTGTAGCGGTGCCAGCGCGCCCACAAGAGGCTGCGGTGACGGCAAGATCACCTTCGGAGCCCATGCCCAAGTGGGTTTTGGTGTGCTTGTTTATTGCCGCCGTTTTGGCGCTGCATTTTATTTGGGTCGCGTTTATCCAGCACTACGTCAGGGGAGCAATCCCCCAATTCCTGTTCACGGTATGGCCCCTGTTCTTCCTGAAGGGCAAACTATTCCCCAAGAAGAAACAAGCGGCGTAGCCCGACGACTCAACGCCTGTCTCCGGTACAGGAGCGAGTCGGCAACTCCGGCTGGGCAGTGTGCGCATGCGCAAAATGGGGGCACCACGGGGCTTGGTGCGCGAGGTTCTCACAGCACCGTATCGTTTGAAAACTGCACTGATATAAATCAGGAGCCTCTTAGACTCGATCCATGACCTCAAGTACAGATAGAAAGTATCTGAAGGACGCCCTTCCACGCTTCTACGAGGACATGGAGGACACCCTGAAATGCGATTGGCCCGAGTTGCTACCACAGCTGTCTCGCCTCTACATCGTGAGCCGTTGCTCGTGCAAGGACTCCACATGCAGATCGTTCACCTGTGAATCGGACGATGAGCGGTTTGCGCCGATCAGCGGTCGCCGGCCGCTTTCGTACTCCATCATGCGCGTTAATGGCCGTTATATGGTGTCCCATGACAACGTGCTTTCTGGGTTCGAGATCCTCGATGATTACCACGACAACTCAATAGAGCGTGACCTATCGGCGGCGGGGTTTCCTTCACCCAAGGGCTGAATGATGCACTGCGGAGGGAGCGACGATTGTTGTACCTCCCACCAGGAAGGCGTGACCCCTTGTTCCGCGCGGAACACTCCGCTCCATGCCTTCTGTTTGTCTCAGCAAAGTTAACACGACATCGTTCGCTGGGCGATTGGATGAAGCGGCTCAGGCAACTCGAATGCCACAGACAAACAGCGGGCCGATCAAACCGGAATGCCTCTCAACGTCCCACGGGTGAGTTGGAGGAGCTTCCGCCGCGTGAACTGTCCACCCCGTGGGCGCTATCGGAATGGGTAGGGCAGCCGCGCTTCGTGAATGGTGACCAACAAAGATATTCCATTGTCGGATAGATCGATTCGCCGAAAGTGTGTTCCGCGCGGAACACGTTGTCTCCTGCCCTGCGCTCAGCGTGTGGGCAAAGCTGCAATCGCAACGGCCTGCAGGCCAGCCATTTCTCTCAGCGACGGCGGGAGCATCGAGTGTTCCGCGCGGAACACTTCGCACCTCAGCCATCTCTGTACCCATCCGTCCGTGGAAGGATCACTGGTTACTGTCCGCCTGAACGGCCGCTACGCCGCTGGAGATCATCGCCCCTCTGAAGGTTGTGCTTTGCGACTTCACCGGGCGCATGCCATGCCACTCATGAATCGTCCCGAGTGTCTTTAAGGGGCGCGATGTGGGCTTGATGGGTGTTCCGCGCGGAACATGCGACCTCGAGCGCACGCTTCAGTCTATGGACAAAGCTGCAATCTCGGCGGTTCCGTAGCCGGCCGATGTAAGCTTGCTGCGGGAGCAACCAGCCCATGTGTTCCGCGCGGAACACTCCGCATCACCGCCTTCCAACGCGCCTCTGGAAGTACAAGATCCTCGTTTTCCGTTCGTCTCAACGAAACGCCTTCGAAGTCGCGTACGCTAAAGGCCAACATCGACCTCTGTGAACGAGTTCCCTGTCTAACCCTCAATCTTAGGGCTGACAGCGTTTCGATTGCCCCTCATACTCCTGAATGGATGTCCCGCGCGGAACAGTTCGCGGGCGGCCGATATTCGGGATCAGGTGGCGGCCACCATTACATGCTCGAGGGCTGCCCGCGATGCCTTTTCTTAAACCACGACCCGGTAGACATGCAATGTGTTCCGCGCGGAACACCGCGCAAGAGGCCCTGGCCAGATCCCCTATGCAACAGCCTGACGGCCAACTGGACTCTGCGATATGACGCCACAGACACCCACAGCACCCCGCCAACTTTAGCCCACTGACCGGCTCGAGTTGCGATGTTTCAAAGGCATCTGGTTTAGTACGGCTGGCGAATCAATTGCGCTGCCTAAAGTGCCACTGCCCATCTGCCCCGCACCATGTCAACATGTCAACATGTTCCGCGCAGAACAGCTGCCAAATCTTCTTTGTGTGGGATCTTAAATGCACCTGGGCCGAGCGGACCCGCCCTAGTTGAGGGCAGTAACTCGTTGACAGCGTAAACGACAAATGAATGCGAGTGTTCCGCGCGGAACATTCGAAGTCAGTTCGCTTCGTTGTCATAGCTTTAGCACCTTGATACGCACCTTCAAGCGCCGCAGGACAGCTGTAGATTGCGATCAAAGTTAAAGGGCCTCAGTCGGTAATGACAGGAGCAACACGTGGGGGGTACGAAAGCTATCCGAACAGCACGTAGCAAACTGCACCAGCTCTCCAGGGAAGGTCGAGCAGGCAGCAGCCTGAGTGTTCTGCGCGGAACATGGCGCCGGCGGATCACGTTTAGAGGGTGGTCAAACCAGAAAGCGTGTTCGCTTACTAGCTTGCTTTCTCTTGCCACGACCGGTCCACGCGGCAATGTGTTCCGCGCGGAACAGTCCGCAGGGCACGCTAGCCATGCCCCTGTAAGTGACAGCTTGACCGCAACTTGACCCTGAAACTGTCCGCCCTCTGAAGCGGGCTGCACACAAGACGCCATTCGGCTCCGAACCTCTAGCTACGCGAGTGTTCACGGGCATATGGCCTGGTTCGTTTGGCACATCAAATACGCAGTTACTGTTGCCCGTTCCCCTTTTGGCCCAGCGAACGGTAAGCTGTTCCGCGCGGAACAGGCACCAAGTGTTGGTGTGTGGGGAAAATTCCACCGCCTCCAGGTCGCCATGACCTGGTCGGGGACAATGACTCCAAGTTCCCGCAAACTATACATAGAGGTGGACGTTGCTGTTCCGCGCGGAACATTCGTCCCCGCTACGATGCAAGCGCCCCGTCGATAGGTGGTGAAGCAGGAAGCTGGCGGCTGCGATGTGCACCAAACACAGCGCAGGTGCCACCAGGCATAGGCGACCGAGCTCGCACAGTGTTCCGCGCGGAACTCTAGCTTGCCTAGATGAGCGCGATTCTCCTCAAGCAGTCGGGCTCCCAGAATCACGCAGAACGCCACCACCCTGTTCCGCGCGGAACACTCTCAATCAGTTCAGGTTGCGCTCAGCACTTTCGCCGCTCAGTTCCAAGCTTAGGTCCATAGCCGCAAGCCAGCTGCTTGAGCTCGCTAGTAGCAGCTTGCTTCAGTCGTTACTGGCAGGATCGCCACAACAGCAAAGGTCGAGAACGCGTCAGGTGACTGTTCCGCGCAGAACACTCAGAACACTGGCAGCGGGTTTTTGTTGAGCAATGAAGCTGTCACGACTCTTAGCGTAGGACTTAAAAATGATCCCCAATCTCCGAGCACCGACAGAATCGGCTCGGTTACTCGACATAAACCGACTAGACGGCCAGAAAAAGTTATTGACACGGTAGTGGCATGAACGACAATAAGAAATAGCAGTGTTCCGCGCGGAACACCCTTTCTTTCACACCCGGGGATATCAATGAGCCAAGCAACCATCATCACGGTCTTCAACGAAAAGGGCGGCAGCGGTAAGACAACAACGGCATGCCAGCTCGCCGGGGCACTTGGTCTACGAGGATTCGACGTGTTGGTGGCCGACTTGGACGCTCAAGGGACAGCATCGCAGTGGCTCTCGGCGAAGGACGGGGCTAACTTCAAAGCAACCTTGTGGAGCGGTAGTGGCTACAAGGGCGGCGTTACAAACGAAATGGCCAAGCTGGCGGGCAAGTACGAAATCATCGTCGCTGACTGCGCGCCATCGGTTGACCAGCCCTCCACCTGGGGAATGCTGCTTATTTCGGACCTCATCCTTATCCCTACGAAACTGTCTCCACCGGATATTTCCGCACTCAGCACTGCAAAAAAGCTAGCACGAAAGGCCATTGAGACTGCGGGGCATGACATCCCTGTTCGGGTGATCCCGACCGCAGCGCGGATGCACCTGGCCGACGACAAGCAATTTCTTGAGTTGCTAAAGCGCGATAAGGATTTCCCACCATTGAGTTCCCATCTGAGCGACCGTAAGCCGTTCTCCCGCTCAATGCTAGCTGGCACCACCACCCATGGTCTGGGTAAAGGCGCTGAGGACGCGACAAGGGAATTGGAGGCGCTTACCGATCAAGTGCTGAAGCTGGTCAAGCGACAAGGAAAGGCAAAATAATGGCCAAGAAATTTGACCTTACCAGTGACATGTCGGCATTTATGACCGACTCCGAAAACCGCGCTGGTGACAGATTTGCGCACGCTGCGGCCGTTTTGCAGACCCAGCCTTCTGGCACCTCTGCTGCCCTTGGCAAGTCCCTTGAGTCCACTTCGCCGCAGAAGGAAGACTTCGCTCATGCACACTCAGTAGGCAGGGCAGGGGCGTCGATCTTCGCGCCAATCTCGCACGTCCATGACAACCCGTTCAATGCGCGCCGGTTCTACGATCCCGACACATTGAAGGAACGAGCGGCGTCACTGGCCAAGGATGGTCAGATGACGCCGGCCCCTGCCGTAAGGCACCCCGAGCGCCCAGGTCACTACATATTGTTGGGGGGCCACTACCGCAAACGAGGACTGCTGGCGATCGGCAAGGCGGACATTGAGCTCAAATTACTTGAGGCGCCAACCGACTTGGACATGTATCGGCTCAGCTATGCGGAGAACGACCAGCGAGCCGACGCCACGCCCATGGATGACGCCTTTGCATGGAATGAGTTGATCGAGAAGAACATTGTTGGCTCCCACGAGGACATCGCCCAGGTGACGGGAAAGCCGCGCACGACAATTTCCAAAACGATTTCGCTCCTCAAACTCCCGCCGACCGTCCTTGAAGTGCTCAAGGAGCACCCGAGGCAGTTCTCTCTCACCGCCGGCTACCTGCTGACGCTCCTGGCAGAGAAAGTGCCAGTCGCCATGCTGGAAAAGCACGCTAGAGCGGTGGCCGCTGGCGACATGTCGACCCGGCAGTTAGAAAGTCTGAAGGCCAAGCTTTCCGAAGCTGCGGCCCCGCTCACACGCGAGGTCAGCCGGCAACACAAGATCGTGCACGAAGGGGCGGAAATCGGGGTGATCAAGGATTGGGACTCAGGGAAGGTGACGTTCGAAGCCAGCATCACAGACCCCAAGGCGCGCGAACACATCGTGGCGAAGCTGCAGGAGCTCATAGCAGGGGAGGTCGACCGTGCCAAGGGGAATACCAGCCCGTAACGGGCCGAATAGGGGTTGACCTGGTGGTTGGCTTAGAACTATTAGCGGAGCTGCACGACCACACAGAGGAGCAAACACCGTTTATTACCCAGCTTCAACTCCAAGGAGAGTAGGCACTTACGTTCACATCGCCCTTAGGGGCGAAGGCATCATGACTGTGGCAGCGCAGGCGTGCTGTTCCGCTAGTAGTAGCCCTAGGTGGGGACCTCCACAGTCGCCTCCAGACGACGAAAATTGGCAGGAAACGTGCTGTTCCGCTAGTAGTACGGGAGTCGAGACCCCCTGAGTTGCCCCAAACGGCTAACGATGGGTGTAAATCGTGCTGCTCCGCTAGTAGTAGTTCGAGCACATGAGACACTTCAATCGCCCTTCTGCGACGAGAGACGGTGGACACCGTGCTGTTGCGCTAATAGTCGGGGCATGGTCTTGGGGGCCGGTATGCCGATCACGGCTCCCTAGCCGGCGCGGAAGTGGGGCCCCAGCCTGGCAAATCGTGCTGCTCCGCTAGTAGCCCGTGGAGACAGACTGGCTATTCGAGAGCACACTCCGCGTCGGCAGGCGCCACACTCGCACCTTGAATGCAAAAATCGTGCTGTTCCGCTAGTACCTGGCCCTCTGTGAACAACTCTCTGGACAAGGCTGTGGAGAACCTGTGCAATGGCATAGCGGTGTGCCACTCCGCTAATAGCGCTGCCCACCTTCCGCTAATAGCGGAGGAGCACTCCGCTAATAGCGCACCAGCACAGCAGTCCGCCTGTAGCCCGCGCCAGCAAAGGCTCTCAGCGCTCCTAAGTCCCCTTTCTTAAGTCTATAAAAGTCTTGTCTTAAGAAGAGGCGAGCACCGACCTGAAAAAACGCAGCGAGCTCCCCCTCGCCAAGGATAGGGACGAAAAATCGCGCTGCTCCGCTAATAGTGCACCTTGACTTCATGGAGTGCGCAGCCTGTAATCACGGCCAACAACCAATCACGCATGGCCACCAAACCCCGATCACCGTCCGCAACTCAGCCCTCAGTCGAAATAGCGGATGAGCTGATTGAGGTGCCAAAATTCGGACTGACGGACACAACGAAGCGGCTGATCACCGAAGAGTTGTTCGACGGAACTCCCATCCCGCAAGCTAGCAATCGACTGCCCCGAACACTTGCCCCCCGAACACTCGCAGCAAGAAAAGAACGTGCCCAGCTGCCCAGGACTCAGGAGGACCACGAGGAACGCTCTGAACTGGACCGCAAGGTACTGCAGGAGGTGCTGCCGTTTTGGGACGACAACAGTAGAGGGGTCCCAAATCCGTTCATCAGGAGTGGCATCTTTAGCGTAAAGACGGGAGTCGCGCGAGAGTACCTCGACAACATCCGAATCGACAGTCTTTCGAACTACCAGGTCCGATATGAGGGCAAGGAACTACAGCAGGACGACCTCACGGTTTGGATGGCACTGATCAACCTCGCTCGCAACCAGCCAATCGCAGACAAGATCTTTTTTAGCGGCTATGAGCTCATCAAGGACATGGGTTGGCGCATGCACTCCGAAACCTACGAAAAGGTGAAGCAGAGCATTCAGAGACTAAAGGTCACGGCTATCCAGATTGCTACCTCGAATGGCGCGGCCGCATACAGCGGCTCCCTGATTCGCGCCTTCGGCTGGAACGAGATGGACCCACAGTCTGGCAACGCTAAGTGGATGGTCCGATTTGAGCCATCGGTTTCCTCACTGTTCATGGAAGACACAACGACTCTCCTCGAGTGGCAGACACGCAAGGCTATAGGCACAAGGGCAACGGTCGCGCTTTGGCTCCATGCCTTCTATTCGAGCCATCGCGATCCCATCCCGCTTCCCCTCAGCAAACTGTACGAGCTCAGCCGCTCCGGGGCCAGCCTTAGCACTTTCCGCCGAAACGTGAAGAACGCTCTGCAGACATTGAAGGAAGTCGGCTTTCTCACAGATTTCGACGTCAAGAAGGGCGACATCGTCTACGTGACGAAGCGACTCAAGGCAAAGGCCCTTGGCAACCAAAACGCGCTGCTCAGCTAATAGTTCGGTGCCTTTTTGCGCGAACGAGAACGCTGCACCAACGCCACCGAATCCGGATCCCGACAGTGGATCACCAGACATCGTGCCGCTTAGCTATTAGCGGATCAGCACGATAGACCGCCCAATACATCCCCATTCGGGCGGATATACCCCCTCGCCACGCGCACCAGCCGCCCAAAATTGCCCTATTCGCACTCGCAACCGCGGTGTGGAAGCTTTTGTAGGGGCAGCATGCAGACAGTCCAATCCACGGCATCGAAGGTCTTGCTCAACGGCAAACTCGTTGAAGCCGGCTCGCTGCGACATACGCCCCAGCAACACCAGGCGGATCTTGAGCGGATTCGAGACGTCCATGGCCATGCTCTGTGCCACTGCAAGCCACCGGGCCTTCGCCTTTTAGTCAAACGACGTGGTCCGCTGCTCCACGTGGCAGTATGGCCGGGTGAAGCTCATATGCACCGCGCAGACTGCCCATTCTTCAATGAGCAGGCCCATTACACCGGTCGCCCTGGTACGGTGTCCAAGACCGACGAACACCCCGAAAGGCCGCTCACGGCCTATAACTCGGCACGCAATCAAAATGCCGACCGCCCCGAGGCGGCCAGTTATGACATCTGGTCGCTGATCCACCACCTGTGGGAATCCAGCAGGCTGCACAGCTGGGTGCCTGGCTGGCACCGCGACTGGACCATGGCAAGGCATGTGCTGCTGCACAGCGCAGCATCCACGCGCATTGACGGTGTCGCCCTTGCGGACATACTTTATGTCCCGCCAATGTTCTCGAAGGAACGCAGGGGCGAGATCGAAGCGCACTGGGCGAAGTTCGCACGGCCACTCTGGGAACAGCCGAGGGGAGGGGAGCCAGTTGCTTCAGGTTTCATCCTAGGCCTGGTCAAAGAGATTGCGCCTACCGCAGCTGGCCACGTGCTCCGCCTGAAGCAGCACGGACCTGCGATCCTATTGGGGCGGGCACTGTCGGACAACCTCACGCGTATGTCTCGCCGCGGCTGGGCCGCAGCCACACACCCGGAGCCAGGAGCAGCCGTTGTAGCGCTCGTCAGGGTTGAGGCGTTGCGCGACAGATCCATCGTCGCCGCCGACTGCGTGCTGATGCGCACGACCAGCCGTCTGATCCCGTCCAACTGCAACGCCGAAGATTCCATAGCCGACCAGCTAATAGACACAAGCCGTGAATTCAGCCGGCCCTTGTCCTACGCACAGGCTAGCAATGAGCTTCCGACGTTCGTACTCCGGGATTCAGGAAAGACGCTCACCGAGATGTACATCTTCGGCACGGGCATGCCCGCGCACCAGCTGCTTAAACGCACGGAGACCCTGCTCATGGAAGCGCCCCGACGGAACACGAAGCTGTGGATTTGGGCTCGGAGAAACGATCCCCATCCGCCGGCCCTCCCTGAGATCGATAGGAGGGTCCGATGATGGGACTGCAGTTGATGCGACCACTGCTCACCTGGCTTCAGGGTAAAACAGAGCCACAGTCAGCAGTCATCCTGGCGCCTGTTCGAGCTGCAGCTCAGTGGCTCCATCCCCCCGTGCAGGGTGCTTTACCTACCGTTGAAAAGCATGACCTGTGGGCAGCTGGCGACACGTTGCTGGCCAAGGACGCACGCTTCAGCGGGACCATCCGCCAAACCGCCGGCACCCTGACCATTGCGGGCCATGTCGAGGGCCAGGTCCACCAGCCCAAGGACAACCAAAGCCTTCTCGTGGTTTGCCCTGGTGCAACCCTCAAAGGGGCCGCGGAGGTCGATCGCATTCACGTCTTCGGTGAGCTCGATGCGGTAGTGGACGCCACTGCAGTCTTCATTGCTCGCACTGCAACGACCAGTGGTGCCATCACGTACTCAGATCTGCACATCGTCAAGGGAGGGCACAACAAAGTTGACCTTGTACACCGCTGAACCTCTCCACCTCAACCAGCCAATCACCCATCCTGAACGAAGTCGTTCGACCCCTGAAAGAGAAACCATGAACACCAGCAGCACTACAACCGACGCACGCACCATTTCCTCCGACACCCTCGCCCAGATCACCTCTGTGATCGGTGCAGGCGTCGCCTTCGCTGGCACCTTCACTTCCGACCAGCCCGACGCAGGGCTGAAGATCGAGGGCACCTTCGAGGGCGCCATCAACTTCACCAAAGGTGGCGCAGTACACCTCGGCGCCGGCTCGTCGATCACGAAGGGCGATATCGATGCCGACTGCATCTACATCGAGGGCGACTTCGAAGGGAAGCTGCATGCGCGCAAGGCCCTGGAGATCGCAGGCACAGCCTACGTCAAAGGCGAGATTTCGTACTCCAACGACATCGATCTGCACCGTGGTGCCCGCGTGAACGGCAGCATGGCCTACAAGGGGAACCACACCCAGCAGCATGCAGCGCCCCAGTCCCCGACCGCCGACGTCCTCGTGATGAACCGCGCGCACGCTGCGACCGGCACCACTGGCAATTGAATGTCCGGCCTGGTGTGCAGAGAGGGTGGGGCGCCAACTCGGCGCACCTTCCTTCTGGCGGCCGCCTTCGCGCCCCAAGCATTCGCCCAGCCGCAAGACCAAGAGCAAAGCAACCAGTTCTGGAATCAACCTCGCTGGGTGTGGTTGACCAGGCCAGCAACCGGTGAGGAAGTGCGAACCATCTATTGGGCGGATGGCCAGCTGGTGGAGGAAGGCTATCGCAGGATCTGCTGGTTGCTACGGGATCGGCAAGCGGGGAAAGGGATGTACATGAGCATCGTTCTGTTGGACATGCTCTACGCCACGAACTCCTGGCTGACCTGGCACGGCATCCAGAGACCGATAGAGACCACCAGCGGCGCTCGCTTTCAAGAGACAAACGACAAGACGGAGGGCGCTGTACGCAACTCCAAGCACCTCGAGGGGCGCGCTCACGACGGTCGCATTCCTGGCGTCTCGCTGGAGTCGATGATGAAGTTCGGCCTCTGGCTTGGTGGAGGCGGCGTGGGCTTTTATCCGGGGAAAAACTTTTGCCATTGGGATGACGGGCGCGTACGCGCCTGGCGCGGATAGGCCGCCTTCCTTGACCCTAGAACGGTGCTTACCTTGAATTCTTCGATTGCTCATCGGCTCCGCCAAGACTGGTTCGTCGGCGCTATGTTGGCGTTGCTACTCCTGCTCATCCACTTGGGCACAGGCATGATCAGCTCGCTCGAGACCTGGTTCTACGACAAGGCACTGCTGAGCATGCAGAAGCGGCCGACAGAACAGATCGTGATCGCCGCGATCGACAACCGGAGCATCGAGAAAATCGGCCGCTATCCGTGGTCCAGGGAGGTGCACGCGAACTTGATCGACGCGCTATCTGCCGCCGGCGCCAGCACCATCGTCCACACGGGGTTGTTCCTGGAACCACAGGAAAGCCATGGGCTGAAGTGGATCCGTCGTCAGGTGGAGCTGGCCGAGTCCCAGACCCCCCTCGCTGAAAAGCAAATCCTGGGCTCGCTGCTTCGAAAGGCGAATGCTGAGCTCGACGTAGACGCAGCGCTTGCTCGAAGCATCCGCAGGGCCGGCAACGTCCAGCTGGCTTCGCTCACGCAGTGGGCTACCGGAGGGACTGGAACGGCGCCCCCATCCAGGACGCCGTCGCCGGAGTGGTTCACGTCCACCCATCCTGGCTTCAGCGTGGCGGCGCAGCGCGTTCTGCTGCCTATCGAGCCCTTCAGGGACAGTACCGCAGGCATTGGGAGCCTGGCGGGCTTGCGCGACGGCGATGGCCGCACACGGCGGGCGCCCCTGTTCATCAGCCAGCAGGGTGCCGCAATGCCCTCGCTTGCTCTCGCCACGGTGGCATTCGCCGCCGGACAAGACATCCGCAGCATCGACACCTCACAGGGGACTGGCGTCACAGTGGGCAACATGCACATCCCCACCGACGCGCATTCCATCACAATGCCCATGAAGTACGCAAGCAAGCGTGGAAGCCCTGCGTTTGACACGGTGTCGGTGGCCGACATCCTCTCCGGTCAGGTGGGTGATGACGCCGTACGCGGCCGCATCGTCGTGATCGGCGCAACGGCATCCGGCCTGGCTGCTGCTGCAAGCGCAGTCGCATCCGCGGACGATGCTTTCCCCAACCAGGTGGATCACTTGGCGCAGGAGATCTCCAGCTACATGCTCGGTCATTCCCTGTACCAGCCCAGCTGGGCCTGGGCCCTGACCGCAATGGCCTATGTGCTCAGCGCCATCTACGTAGTTGCACTGCTCCCTCGCCTGGCTGCCAAGCACGCCATCACCATCACCTTCGTGGGAGTCCTGCTCATCATAGGTGGGGTCTACGCTGGCATGTCTTCACCACTTCGGGTGTGGATTCCCATGGGTCTTCCCGTGGCCACTCTGGTGCTCGTTCACATCGCGCTCATGAGCAAGCGGTTTGTGCTTGCAGAGGCCGGGAAGCAGCGCTCTGACAGCGAGGCTTCTGAAGCCAACCGGATGATGGCTCTGTCCCACCAGGGGAAGGGTGAGCTTGATGCTGCGTTTGACCGCTTTCGCCGTGTCAATCACGGCCAGGATCTCGTCGCGAACCTCCAATCACTGGCGCTTGATTTCGAGCGAAAGCGGCAGTTCAGCAAAGGCCAGGCGGTCCACGAATTCATCCTGGGTGTCGACCCAGAACACGAGCACTCGCGGTCAGAGGCCAAGAGGCTCGCGGCGCTGGGGAACAGCCTGTTTGTGGCCGGGAACGTTGCGCAGCGGAGTATGGTCAGCACAGCAGAGGGGATGCGGTTCACGAACCCGACGTTGGGCCGCTATGAACTCGTCAGCGAACTTGGCCGCGGTGCTATGGGTGTCGTATACCTAGGTCGGGATCCACGATTGAGCCGCGACGTGGCGATCAAGACCATGGCGCTCGGTATGGAGTTCGACGGGAACGATTTGGTAAATGCCAAGGAACGGTTCTTCCGCGAGGCGAGGACGGCCGGCCGGCTGCATCATCCCAACATTGTGACGATCCATGACGTGGGCGAGGACCAGGACCTGGCTTACATCGCCATGGAACTGCTGCGCGGACAGCCGCTCGACAGTGCGATCTACAGGCAGGGTGGCCTGCCGATGAGGCAGGCTATTCAAATCGCCGTAGAACTCAGTCTGGCACTGGACCATGCGCACCTGGAAGGGGTCATCCACCGTGACATCAAGCCTGCGAACGTCCTGTACGACTCAGCCACTGGCCTGCTGAAAATCACGGACTTCGGGATCGCCCGGATTACGGACAGCAGCAAGACCAAGACCGGAGTGGTGATGGGCACGCCGGCCTACATGGCGCCGGAGCAGATTCAGGGGCACCCAATCGACGGCCGAGCAGATCTCTATGCGCTTGGTGTCATGCTGTTCGAAATGCTCGCGGGCAGGGTGCCTTTTGACGGCGACTCGATGAGCGACCTGGTGTACAAGATCGTGCATGAAGCGCCGCCAACGCTCAGTGAGTTCGTCGCCGCACCATACGGGCTGCACATCGTAATGGCAAAGGCGATGGCAAAGGATCCTAAAGCTCGGCATCAAACTGGGCGTGAGCTGGCGGGAGATCTGCAATCAGTGCTCGACCAGCTTCGAGATTGAAGTGTGCCTCGGGCACGCAGATCGAGGCGCCTAGAAGAGTCCGTGGCTGCCCAGGCTGATCCGCGCGGATCGCACTCCTTCGATGGCGACTTTGCTCGGCTTGCGCGCCGCGATTTGGCCAACACTTCACCCGCTTGCGGATTTCGAAAACGACTGGTACAAACGAGGCACTTGCTCTTAAGCAGTTCGTGCTGACGATTCAGCCCCCGGTCTCTCGACCGATTCACCCTGGTCTAACGACCTTCATCAACCCGGACGGGATCACACCCGTCGGGCAGTGGACCGTCCTTTTTTCATTTTGGAGAAATGACATGTCCACTTTCGCTGATAACGCTGCGCGCTTCCCTCTTCAAGTTGGCATCAACCTCGCTGCCAACCCTGGTCGCGTGAACGATGAAAGCTTGGAGGACCTGGAAAGCGTCGCCAAGATCTTGGTCCGCGCCGGCCAGCGCACCGCTCTCGAAGCGGTTGTGCTTGCCGACGGTGTGTCCGCGAGCGCGAAGGGCGTCATTGCCCGCGTGCTCGATAAGTCCAAGCAACGCCTCCACTGATGGAGGTCACCCGAAAGGGTTACAAAGAAAAAGCCCACCACCCCCAGTCACGGGGGTGTGTGGGCTTTTTCTGTTTCGGCCTCGCCAGCGCTACAGAGGCAGGTTCCCCAGAGCGCGGAAGCGGCCACGTGCCGGTGACCACAGAAGCGTCCCGCCGCGGGCGCATCTCCGACCTCGCCACGCAAGTCGCGCAGCAACAATGCTGACATGCACGAAATGTTGAATCTCAGCTTTTGGGGGCTGGCATCCAGAACTCCTGGCGCGCTTGGCTACTGCCGGCCGCACTTCGCTTCACTCCACCATTTCGTAGAGTGTGCAAAGTTTGGAGACGGGCTGCCCGAATTGCGAGAGGCGGCCATGCTGATGCCGAGCGTGAAAGAGGTGGTGAAGTTCAGCAAGGCCCACCGTGACCACTGGCGCAGCGACTGGGCCCTCATCCGGTCAAAGGTCATCCTCCAGGGCCTGGCCTTGCTGCAACACCAACATCCGGATCATCCCATCTGGATGGACCGCACTGCGACGCTAAAGTCGGACCTTAGCGCCCTCGGCCTCTCGGAAGTGGTGGCCGAGAGCATAGCCGGTGCGCACCTGGCCCAAATGTCAGGTGCCTACGTCGCGGTCCTGGGCGCGAGCGCGGTGCCGTCGGAAGAGGTGAGCAAGAGGGTGAAAAACCTGCACAAACGAACTGGCGGGCAGTGGCAACTGCTTCATTGGCAAGGCAGGCATGCGTCCTGGGCGGTGCACGACTGGGCGGTGGCCCACCGGATGCCAGTCAAGTATACGGGCGTGGATGGTGCACGCCTGTCAGCAGGCGCTCTTGAGGCACTACTCACGGCAGCGCACCAGTTCATCATTTTCGAGGAACGCGGAGGCCGCGGCATGGACGGTATCATCGCCACCGTCAAGCGAGCTGGAAAGCCATGTGAAGTCGCCCTCTGGAGCAAAAACAGCGGCACTTTGAACCTGTTCTAGCAAAGCCGTAAAGCCAGCGACACACCCGCTTGCAAGCCTTCTATCGGTGGATAGAATCCCACCATCAAAGTGCACCTGCACTCTGCAGCGTTGACCTATGTCAACCCCAAGCGATCCGGGCCCGCACCCTGCGTGGCCACGCGATCAAATCCAACCCCCATGGGCACCCTGCCCATGGCGGAGTGCCCGTATTTCGACACGGGTGTCAAATGAATTTTCAGGCCCTGAACGATGCGGCCGAGCGGGCGTATTCGAAAGGAGAGAACATCATTGTCTCTCTCAACGGATCGCCTCATGTGGTCTACCTGCCTGGCGGCGCGCTCACCGCGTCCCCGCTTGAATGCGTGGGCGAAACTATTGCCCTCGACGAAGATTCCTTCGCCGTTCGCGGCTTCTCCGAAGCAGTCCCGGCAACCATGTCGGCGAAGTTCTTCGAGGAGGAGCATGGACATGTATAGCGAGAGCCCTATTCGGGTCACGCTGCCTATCGACCTTGAGCGTGCCAGGAAGCAAGGCAAGGCCAAGGCTGCATCCACGAAGCGACCGGCTTCAGGGAGCAGCGCGACCACCAAGGCCGAGGCGAAGACGAAGACCAGGCCGCAAGCCAAACCTCCTGCCTCGCAGCCGCGCAACGCTGAACGCAAGACTGCGGCGCTTGGCAATCTCCTCTTCCCAGACGGCCTCTGATCCCAAGGGCTTCCGAGGGAACTGATCCCACGACTGCGCCTGGCCGCATGGCGGGCGCCATTCCCAATCCATCCATGGAAAAGCACACGGAAACCTCACACTTCCCTGAGCTGATGCGCATTGTGCGCGACAGCCTCAACCAAACCAACCATTCGGCCTCGGTCGAAGTCACGGAGCCAGGCAAGGACGTGCTTCACGGCCTTCGAGTCCACCTCGACGTTGACGTCTTCAGCTTCGCGGTGCGCCACCGCGACGACGTCGACAACCTCGAACCGCTCAACGTTGTTGAGCATGCCCGGTTGCTGGACCTTCTCTACGCGGCCCGGCAACACATGTCGCAGGACCACTGCGGCCACTTCAGCCACTGGGTCGTTGGCCGTCATTCATCTGCCGGTGTTCCGGTGCTCTACCGCTTCGCGGTGTACGAAAGCAGCAGGCACTCCGGTGACTGGCTGATCACGCAGTCCTCGGTGTAGAAGCCGACCAGCTACTGCACTGGAGGCCCCAAATGGGGCCTTTCTCAAACGCCTTGCTGCGAAGGTGCTTGCGAAAGGTTCTCGGACCATTTCTCCAGATTTAGACGGCAACGCTGTCTGACTGCGCGCTATGTGCGCGCCTATCAACCTTCACAGGGATACCAATCCCTGTAGGGGGACGGGTCTCTCTGTGCTCAATGGAGAAACCCGATGCGTATTCACACGCGCAAGGCGGTGAAGGACACCAACACGTTCTTCCTGCCTGGCTTCGAGCCAACCGACAACCTTGCAAGCACCAGCCCGGGCATCGATCAACTGCTCGGCAGTGTCGGGCCGGCTAAGAGCGTGCAGGTACACCCGATCGCGCAGGCCGCCAGCAAGGTGGCCAGCCAGATCATCCAACCAACAATCATTGAGGCCCCGGTTGCAATATCTGCGATCGAGGCGCTCTCCCTGTCCGATACCCCGGAGCAGGACGTAGCGGCCAACAAGACATGGCCTCACTTCAACGCCGACGCCGGCGTGCCGCCATCTGGCGAAGTCGAACGGCTGCAGCGCAACGTCGACATCCTGCGCCTTTCCAAGCAGCTGGACCGCGAGCAACGACCACCAACGCCGCAAGAAGCTGAGTTCATGCTCAGCTTCACGGGGTGGGGTAGTCTGGCGCGCGTCTTCGCGGGTGGCCACGAAGGCAAGTCCCTCGGCAAGTTGCACGATGAGTTGCGAGCCATACTGACGGAGAAGGAATGGGCATCTGCGAGAGCCTCGACACCGAACGCCCACTACACGGACCCCGGAATCTCACGCGCGCTTTGGGCGATCGTGAAGCAACTCGGGTTCAAAGGGGGCAGGGTGCTGGAGCCCACAGCAGGTACCGGCCTGATCCTGGCGGCCATGCCGCGCGACATTGCGTTGCGCAGCGACATAGCTGCAGTGGAGATTGACTCTGTTGCGGGGACGGTGCTCAGGCAGGTCTACGAGCCGCACGGTGTGCGTGTCCAGATCTGCGGGATTGAGACTGCACGGCTTCCAAAGGGCCGGGCCGACCTCGTGATTTCGAACGTGCCTTTTATGAACGTAAAGGTGCCGGATACATCCAAGTCGGACTATGCCGATTGGACTATTCATAACTATCTGTTTGGAAAGGCCATTGACTTGGTGCGGCCGGGCGGATTGGTGGTTTTCATCACCTCCTCGCACACCATGGATGGCAACCTGGCCGTCCGCAAGTGGCTGGATGTTCATGCCGAACTGATCGAAGCGATCAGGCTTCCGAGAGGGGCCTTCAGCCGCCAGGCGCGTACCGAAGTGGTGGCGGACATCATCGTGCTGCGCAAGCGCGCGACGCCCAAATTCAACGCTGCAAGCCAATGGGCTACAGCTGCGACAAAGGCACCGGTAGAGATGCTCATACCCGGGCAGAGCCTGATGATGCCGGGCTATCCAAACATCGAGCTGCGGCGCGATTTAAACCCCTGGTTCATCAAGAATCGATCGCGGGTCCTGGGCCAGCTGAAGCTGGAATCAGGGCAATACGGCGGCGGCGAGAAGATGCACTTGAACCCTGTGTTCAACGGCACCGACGAGCAGCTGCATGCACATCTCCTCGATCTGGCCGCGACGCTGCCGAGTGACGTGTACACCGAGGCAAGTGGCGAAAGCGGGCACCTTGTGCGCGCGGCCGCTACCGTGACCAAGGTCCTGCCAACATGCGACGCCAGACCCGGCGCATTCGTGTTGCATGGTGGCCGTCTGTGCATCAGTGAAGGCAGCGAGGCCTGGCTGGATGTCGACGAGCTCTATGCGGGAAAAGTACGCGAGCGAGTGCTTGGCTTCATCCAGGTGCGAGACGCTGCGCGTGCACTCATTGACTATCAAAGGGACAACGCCACCGATGATCGTCTAAAGCCACTTCAGCAAACACTGAATGCGGCGTATGACAGCTATGTTCAACGACACGGCTATCTGTTTGAGAAGATGAACGTGCGCGCATTTCGGAACGATCCCGATTGCCCGCTGGTCCTCAGCCTTGAGCACTACGACCCGGATACCGAGACAGCCAGGAAAGCTGACATGTTCAGCCGTCGTACGGTCAACCAGCGAAAGCTGGCCGCCCGCGCGGATAACGTCAAGGATGCGATGCTGCTCAGCCTGGCTGAGCATGGCCGCATCGAGCTAAAAGATATGGCGCAACGGATGCGCAAGACGACGGACTTCGTAGTACGCCAGCTTGCAGAGCAAGGCCTTGCATTTAAGGACCCGAGCAACGGACGTTGGGTCGAAGCCGATGCCTACCTATGCGGAAACATCCGCGAGAAGCTGATAGAGGCGGAGGCCGCCGGCTCAGCATTCATCAACAACGTGAAGGCGCTGGAAGCGTCCTTGCCGAAGCCACTTCTGCCGGGTGAGATCCAAGCACGTCTCGGAGCTCCCTGGATACCGACGAAGGTCATCAAAGACTTCATTATCGAGACGCTCGAGCTGAAGGAAGCGAAGGACGTCGAAGTCACATACACAGCGACGGGGGCCGTTTGGTCAGTGAACGCAGGGCACAGCCGGGACTACCTGGGGAGCCAGGCGCTACGCGCAGTGAAGTGGGGCACGCCAGAGCGAAGTTTCGCTACTCTTGTGGAGGCGGCGCTGAATCAGCAACCGCCTATGGTGACCACCACTGTGAACGGAAAGTCAGTACCAGACCGCAGAGCCACCATGGCCGCGCGTGAAAAGTTCGAGGCGATCCGCGAGCACTTCAGGAACTGGGCCTGGAGCAACGACGAGAGGGCGACTGAACTCGCTTCAATCTACAACAACACGTTCAATCAGATCGTGCAGAGAAAGTGGGATGGCTCCCATCTAGCGCTGCCAGGTCTGTCCGATGTGTACGAGCCATATCCTCATCAGCTCAACGCCATATGGCGGATCATCACCAGCGGCAATACGCTGCTGGCCCACATGGTTGGTGCCGGAAAGACCCTGACCATGATCGCCGCGTCGATGGAGATGCGGCGCCTGGGCAAGGCTGCGAAGCCTCTGCATGTGGTGCAGAACAACATGCTGGAGCAGTACGCTGCGGAGTTCATGCGCTGTTATCCGACGGCGAATGTGCTGATAGCAAGCAAAGACGATCTGAAGGGAGACCGACGGAGGCAGTTTGCGAGCCGGGTGGCCGGTGGAGACTGGGATGCCGTTATCATGACAATGGCCAGCTTCGAGAGGTTGGCCTGCAGACCCGAGACCGTACAGGAGTTTGTCGACCAGATGCTGAGCAAGGCGCAGCTTGCGCTGAACCTCGCATCGGATAGCCAAAGCAAGCGCTCGATCAAAGAAATGGAGAAGCGCTTGAAGACCATCGAGGCGAAGGTGGCGAAGGCCATCAGCGCTCCGGACAAGGACTCTGTTGTGCACTTCGATGACCTCGGAATCGACGGATTTTTCATCGACGAGGGACACCTTTGGAAGAGTTCCTTAAAGATCAGCAAGATGCCCCGAATTGCCGGTCTACCGACCAACTTTTCCAACAGAGCACTCGACCTTACAGTCAAGATCTTTGCACTGGAACGCACGTTGGGCCGGAGGCAGGAGAACATCTGCATGGCCACTGCCACGTGCATCACAAACTCGATTGGCGAGTTGTTCGCGATGCAGCAGTACCTCCAGCCGGAGACGCTTGAGAAGCTCGGCCTGGCTGAGTTCGATGCGTGGGCTGCTACGTTCGGAGAGACGGTTACGGGTATGGAGCTGGCGCCGGACGGATCGGGCTATCGCCTGAGTTCGCGCTTCGCAAAATTCGTGAACGTCCCTGAGTTGATGTCCATCTTCCGCATGGTCGCCGATGTTCAGACAGAGGCGATGCTGAAGCTGCCGACACCGAAGGTGGCTGGCGGAAAACCAAAGGTGGTCGTAAGTCCACGAACACCGCTGCTGCAAGAGTTCACGGAGTCTTTAGTCAAGCGTGCAGACAAGGTGCGGTCACGATCCGTGAAGCCGGACGAGGACAATATGCTCAAGATCACTCACGAGGGGCGGATGGCCGCTCTCGACATGAGGCTGATCTACCCAGATGCCGTAGTGGGTGATGACTCCAAGCTCGCAATGGTGCGGCGGGAGGTGATGCGAATCCACAAGGCGACGGCGCACAGGCGCGGAACTCAGATTGTGTTCTGCGATCTGAGCACGCCGAAAACAGTAGGCTTTTCCGTCTACAACCAGTTGAGGGAAGATCTCATTGCCGCGGGCATGCCTGCGCAGGAGATTGCCTTCGTTCATGACTATGAGACAGACAAGGCTAAGGAGCAGCTGTTCAAACAGGTGCGCGCTGGCAGTGTCCGGGTTCTCATGGGGTCAACCTCCAAGTTGGGAACTGGCACAAACGTGCAGGACTTGCTTGTGGGTCTCCATCACGTCGATGTCCCATGGCGGCCCTCTGACATTGTTCAGCGAGATGGCCGCGCCATTCGGGTGGGGAACACCTGGCCTGAAGTGGAGTTGGTGCGCTACTGCACAGAAGCAAGTTTCGACGCATTCGGATGGAATCTGCTAACTGTCAAAAGTCGGTTCATCGAGCAGATCATGGCTGGCGAATCCACGCTCCGTGAGGTAGCTGATGTATCGGTCAGCGCGCTCACGTGTGCTGAGATAACCGCCATCGCCAGCGGCAACCCGCTGGTACTTGAGAAGGCAACGATCGATGCAGAAGTGCAGCGGCTCTCGGTGCTCCGAGATATATGGAACCAGGACCAATGGCGCATCAAGAGCCAAGTCCGAAACAATGCGGCAAGGGTCGATTGGTTCAAGAGCAATATGCCAAAGCTGCGGCAAGACGCGCAGCTGGCAGCCCGGGCGGAATCGGAAGGGATTGCCTTCGTTCCGGCTAAGGGCTCCATCGCAGACGCTGCGTCGGAACGTGTGACCTTGGTCGAGCGGATTGGTGCAGCGTGCTTGAAGGCCTCGCAGCTGTCAGTGTCGATGGGAGATCTGCGCATCGGCTCACTCGGCGGCTTCGAGTTGAACTTGAGGCGATACGACCGGGCGAGCAAGAGCATTGAGCTTGTGCTGCCCAACAGCGGCGACAAAAAGATGCTGGATGATCCCCTGGTGAGCGACGTTGTCGCCAACGGAAGGAGCGTCGTGGCGATGATTGCGGAGGTTGGGCAGAGCGTGCAGTTGGCCGAACGGACCGTGACCTCGCTGGAGGAGAGCAATACTGCTCTGCAGGCCCAGCTGTCCAGCGAATTCGATCGCCAAGAGCGGCTGCTGGAGCTGGTAGCGCGGCAGGTGGCCATCAGTGCAGAGCTCGACCTCGACAAGGACGAGGCGGGCACTGCAGGCTTGTCCGAGGCGACGGAAGAAGTGGAAACGCAAGCTGTCGAAGCCTGAGGGCAATCGCGACAGAGTATTTGGCCGCACCCGATGAGGGTGCGGCCTTTTTTTTGGTCTCCACCGGCACCGCATGCGCTTGGAGAAGCCGAGCAATCGCGCTAGGATCCAGCCCAGTTCGACGCTCCGTCGATACCGCCGTCTACCTGACGGCCCTGCGCTCCACGCGCATCAATTCAACCCCTGGGTGTTCTACCCGCGGGTGGACTCCCAGTTCATGAGGAGTCCCATTGGATCCACATCAGCACCACGCTCGACCTGGCCCAGCTGGCGCCGCACGAGCGCTCTTCCCTCTCGGCACAGCCGGCATCACACCAGGTGCGCACGAAGTGTTCACGAAGCTTGCACAAAGCCCATTCGCGCTTTTGATGCGTCACCAATCTGGTGATTGGGCCCAGCTCGATGAACACGACCAGGAAGCCAATCGGCTAGCTGTTCTGCATGGTCATCGTGTCTTCTCCTGCTACCAGGTGGGAGATAGCAAGAAGGTGTACGTGATCACCGAGGCCGATCGTTCTTCGACAACGATCATTCTTCCAGAAGAATATTGACCGGCGCTTTCGCGTCCCCTTCAACACAACGGGGCGCCATGCTGGTGCCCCTCATTCGGAGTTAGAGAATGAACTTTCAAGAAATCTTCTCGATGATGGCTGCCATCGTCGAGATGCCCAACTTTCCCTACCTGCTCGCGTACAAATCGGACTTCTACAAGCTGGACCGAGAAGCACTGCAGCGGGATTGGACTCCCATGTCGCGCTTCCTTTGGGTCGTCCGCCCCCATGGATCTGATCTTTGCCAGCTAGGGGTGCATCGCAAGATGAACGAGCATGTGATGGCGGCCATCGAGTGCGGCCTTCGCGACAGCGCGGCCGGGTGCGCGATCTACCTGCTTTCCTCGAAAGGGGTGCGCTTGCTCACCAGGACCGAGGCGTTGGCGGAGGTCGACAAGATGGAGTACGACGTCCGCCCAGGGGAGGTGTTCGATGCCGGCGGGAAGCTGCTTGCCTCCTTCGTGGTTGAGCCCTACTACGCGGGTGGAAGGACCCGGGCTGTAGTTCGGTTCGGGAGCGCACACGGCGTTTCGATTCCGGCCTGGAGACATAGCGCTCTTTGCGCTATCGCGCTCAGCGAAGTGATTGTCCATTCGAGCTCGCTGTTTGCGGTCCTCGACAAGGCCTATCTCGACGAAGTGTGCATCTCGGACTTCGAGCCCTCTGAGGAGGAGGTGAGCTGTGCCTAGCAATCGCCATTGCCAGTTCATGCGCTACGTGCGCCAGCTATACGGCTGTCGTACTGAGCAGCTGATGTTTGTCTTGGCGCGGCCTGACCGCTACTCGCCAGTCTTCCGGTCGGCAGCTCTTCGCAACCTTGTGGCCCGCACGCCAGTCAACGTCACACAAGGGCGCCCCTACCTGGAGCGTCGCCGCCTCGTTCGCTGCCACTATGGCGTTTGAGCGGGATCATCAACCAATCAACAGGTCTCACATGACCCTTCACGTTTTTACCTGCAGAACTAGCAGGAGCCGGGACGTTACGGTCGAAGTCGGCTTTCAAGCCGATCGCTTTGACTTCTTCGCTCGGGTATACCTCGATGGCGAACACCAGCCCTCCTTTAAGAAGTCTGGCCTTCCAGATGGATCAGGCGTCTCCGAGTGGCTTGGTGGGCAAGGGATATCTACTCCAAGCGCGATTGTCGAAGCTGTCGATTGCGAATTTGCCGACTCGCGTCTTCAGGCGCCGGCCTGCGACCGCCGTATTCGCTTCTACTGAGCAAGAACCAGCGCAACCCTGTGCGCACCCCGTGGCCCCCCGCTGAAGAGCGGGGGGCTTTTTCTTTGGCTGCAGAGCAGCTAGATGCCCTTGACAGTTCATTGCCTCGGGGTACTTTGGAACGGTATCGACCATACCGATGAATCCATTGCGCACCATCAAATTCCCCATCTTCGGCTCGCGGCTTCCAGGCGAGGGAGGCTTCTTTGGAGCTGTGATCAAAGGCCCGGCCGGCGACGGTACGGATGACTACGTTACGGTGGTTTCTGACCGAGAGGTCGGCGAGTTGGAAGGCATGGTGTGGTCCGATGGCGACCTCTGGCAACCTGTCGACGCGGTTGGGGACGATGGGCTCGCGAATACGGCCGTCATGGAAGATGCGGGGCTGCAGCTGCCGAGGCTGGCGCGCAGCGCGACCGCCGACGGCCACAGCGACTTCTACGTTCCGTCCGCACTGGAGCTTCGCGCTCTGCAGGCGGTTGTGCCTCATCTGTTCGTTGCGGCCTACTATTGGTCTTCGACTGCATTAGCGGGGACGCCGGACGCTTGGGCGGTGTGCATGGAGCGAGGACTGATGCTGGCAGTCCCGAAGGGCGAGAAACGACGAGTCCGGTTGATCCGAAGGATTCCGCTTGCGTTGTTCGAAGTGGTATTTCCCTTCCCAGGCGATGCAGTCCATTGAGCTCGCGTGCTTGGCATCCGACCATCGCCACTCGCACAGATGGCGAGCACCACAGGGAATTGACGTGAGCGCCTTTCTACCTACACTGATCGCACTTGTGGCTCGCCGCAGCATCGTCTTGATGACGATCCCACCAAAGCAGCAACTTCAATAGTTCTGCACTCCTTCATCACCCATCGGGCCACATGCCCGTCTGGGATGTGGCCTCTTCAGAGGACACACCAACATGAAGTTCGTCAAGCATTTCGTCCATACCCAGACCTTTGATCGCGCTGGGCTGGTCAAGGCGAAGACCCGCAGCCATTTCAAGCGCATTGAGCGCAAACAGCAACGTGCAGCACTGCGCGCCGAGCTCCACCGCGCTCTGGTCGAAGAGCGCCTCGAGGAGATCCGCTGCAGTGCCGAGGCTGCAGCAGCGTCACACCTGGCGCTGGTCGAACGCACCCTGCGCAAGGCTCGTACTTCGAGCAAGCGCCATGTGCGCAGTCAAAAAGCCAGCGCTCGCAAGAGCGACGCGCACAGCTTTGATCGCCATTCGTTCGAGTGCTTGCACCGGACATCATGTATCACTAAACCAATTTAGGCTGGTGAACCACGCCGCACCTCGTGATCATCTCAACGACGAAGCTGTTTTCTAGCGAGCCTAGTCATGATCAAACATGCTGTCTTTACCGCTTGGCCGCAGCCTCCATCCTGACTTTTCGGCGAGGGGACTTGACGGGTCCGCATCCAACTGAGTCAGGCGGCGGCATCGCGCATCTGGCGCGCATTCGGACTGCAGCCCCATCGACAGGAGACCTTCAAGCTCTCCAGCGATCCGCTGTTCGTTGAGAAGGTATGCGACATCGTGGGGCTGTACATGGATCCGCCGAGGCCATGGTGTTGTGCGTAGATGAGAAGAGCCAGATTCCGGCGCTGGATCGCACACAGCCTCTGCTGCCCTGTGCCCAGCGGCTGACGGTGAAGGAACCCGGCAAGGAAGACCCCGTCTTGCGGACGCCATCAACCTTTTGCACACGGGCGCCCGTGCTGGTGAGGCTTACAGTATGTCGGGCCGAAGTGTATGAGCGAACCCAAGGCCCTCCAACACGCGATCCACGTCAGCTACCAAAATGCCCGTTTGTCGATGCGTGAGAGAAGCGACGCGAGTACAACCAGCGACTCGCCATCGACGTTGATCGGCGTGCCGCCGGCGCCCGCCGGTATCGTTCCGTTGGAGTGCTCCATGGCTCTGGCCATGACCTGATCCATCAAGCTGATCCTCGGAACGAGTACATAGCGCACCTCGCAATTCAACCCATTTGCGATTTTGGCCAGCGTGTTCAGGGAAATCGAGCCATCGGCTTCCGATTGCTCAAGTTTTCGCACGCCCTGCTGAGAGATGCCGATACGACGCCCCAAGGTCTCAGAGTTCATACCTAGGGCCAGGCGCACAGTCTTCACCCACCCGCACCTGGGCGTGCCAAAACCCTGCAGCTTCGCTAGCTCGCGAAACTGGCTGTCGAGCTCAACCAAACGGGAAATATCCAATCGACTCATCAGGGGCGGGTGGGGGCGAAAGTTCAAGACAACGCTATGGTTGCGCGCATGTCGCAGCAAGGCAACCGGGAGCTTTCGATTTGCGCAGGGCCGTCTTCAAAAGCGGTCCACACAGAGAAAGTTCAGCTATCTTCGCACGCTCAGTCCCAAACGAGACCAACTAGTCCTTTAAATTTTTGACGAGCATGCTGCAGTTAGACAAAGAACAAATCGGCCATTTCACTGAGATGGACCTGACGGAAATCCTCGAAACCGGTGGCTTTGACGCGATCCTTCCGAAAAGCCTGAGCGACGGACAGTTGGTCTGCGTTTCAGATCAACTTCGGGCCATGCTGTGGGGCGAAGGCACACGGGGTCCCGACGGTGAACCAAATGCAGCGATCGCGATAGCGCTGCTGTTGATCGCAAATACACATCCAACGCCTCCTACGAATGGAAAACACATTTTTGAAGGGAGTCTTGAGCAGTTACGCGACGTGATGATGGTGCTGAGCATGGCCGCCGACCGCGAGATCGTGAACAGGCTACTCAATCGCCCCAACGAGGACGAATCGTTGTCCATGCTGACAGGAATTGAAGCCATCATGGTCGGAGAACGCTCCCCACCGCAGGCAAAAAGGGCTAAGCGACGTCCTCGGGCAGCAGTGTAGAGAGATCGGTCCGAACTGACTTCAGCACCTTCTCAATCGATGCTGCATCAAATCTGCGCGCGTATGCCACGGCAAGGAGAGTCATTGGATGAACCTGCAGGCCTTCAGCGAGGTGTTCCAACATGCCAATGCTGGGGAGCTGCTCGCCCTGCTCGAGACGCCCAACGTGCCGTCGGCTGATCGCCGGTGTCAGATCCTCCTGGGTAAAGCCGCGAGCGTCACGCAGCTGCTTGAGCGCGCGGCCAACAGCAGCTTTTGGCGGATCTGACTTTCGAGTGGGCATTCACTCGATTTCCGCTTATGGCGACTAAAAAGACCACGTCTAACTAGTCGCATTTTGGTGGAAATTTGATGATTTTCGTTCTCAAATCGCCGCCGGCGATTCTTCGGTCAACGGCGGCCAAGCAGTGGACTGACCCCTCAATCTGGTCGAGAAGTAAGTCTGAAGACGAGTGGCGCCAACCCAGTGCGAACGGGTCGAAGGCCTGCTTGGCGAATCATTCAAAACGAGTTCAGCACCTTGCAGATCCTATTTCTCAATAACCGTCCTGCCCCCGATGTTCAAGTGCAGCCTGAGGTCGAACTTGACCGTTGGCGAATCCTTCTGCGAGCAACAGGGACACTGCATGTCGTCGCGATGATCAGCCCAATGACACTTAGAGTCACATCGCCACTGATTGCAATCGATCTTGGGCGAGCAATGGTCAAGACGGGGTCGGGCCGCAGCTATCACCTTTCAGCACCACCCGAGGACGATGAAGATCTGCGAGCGCTGATGGAGCTTCGCGGCAGGCAAGACCTCGGGGCGATATCAGCCGATATGAGTGATGGCGTTTGGCAAGCCATCTCTCTCGGCGCGTGGCCAAACCGTGGCGCCGGGACACAAGGTCCTGGTACTTGGGAACCACGACCTCAAGCGCAATGGCAAGTGCCTTTACGTGAGGGAACGCGTGCTGCAGGGGCGGCAACAACTGTTCAAGGCAGTGGTCCCATTTCTGCTCTGGCAAGACATGGGTCGGCTCGTGTTTGCGAGCCACTACCCGGCGACGGTGGACCAAGGTTTCCGCCGGCTCGTGAACTATCACGGCCACTTGCACCGCGACGTGCTGGCTCCCATCGACATCACCCACTTCGTGAACGTCGGGTGGGTCACACAAGGACTGGTATGCCTCTGAACCCCAAAGCCGTCAAACGGCGAACCGAGTTTTCTGGACGAGCATGCTTCGATAGCCGCTACCGCTTTCCCTTGCCGGAGATGGGTTGGAAGGTGGGGACCCGCGTGTACTTCTCGCGGCTGAGCCCTGGCAAGGGCTTCATGGTCCGCATCAAACCAGGGCCGCTACTGAAGGGGCGGCTGATCTCCAGTCGGATTCAACGAATCGGCTTTGTGCTGTCCACCAGGGTGCGCAAGAAGCCACGCAGGAGTAGCTCGTGAATCCAAGCAATCCACCCACCGGAACCAACATGAAACTGCTCATCCTGTCTGACCTGCACGTAGAGTTCGAACCCTTCGTGCCCGATCCAGTGGCCACCGCGGAGGCCGATGCGGTAGTGCTTGCCGGCGACATCCACAAAGGCCTCCAGGTGGCGCGCTGGGCGCGTGAGACCTTTGCGGACAAGCCGGTCGTACTTGTCGCGGGAAACCACGAGCTCTACGGCGGGCACTGGGAGCACACGCTCGATGAAATCCGTGAGGCCGCGCTGCACGAGCAGGTGCACTTCCTGGAGAACGACGCCGTCGTGATCGGGGGCGTGCAGTTCCTCGGCGCGACCCTGTGGACCGATTTCGAATACTTCGGCGCCGACACCGTGCCAAAGTCCATGGCTGAGGCGCGGAGGTTCATGGCGGACTACCGCACCATTGAAGGCTGCACGCCCGAAGCCACTGTCGTGCGCCACAGGGTCAGCCGCGCCTGGTTGGAAGCAGAGCTGGCAAAGCCAGGAGCGCCGAGGGACCGGGTGGTGGTCAGCCACCATTACCCCCGCAAGAGGTCGACCCCGCAGAAGTACAAGGACCAACTCTCTACAGCCGCCTTCGGCTCAGAGCTGCCGGACGAATTGCTCGACCGGGCCGGGTTGTGGATCCATGGGCACACGCACTCATCGTTCCAGTACCAGGTGGGTCATTGCCTTGTAGTCTGCAACCCGCGCGGGTATCCGGGATGGGCTGACGGCGAGTACGAGAACCGGGAATTCAACCCCCGGCTTCTGTTGGAGCAGACGGCGGACGGTCGCTGGATTCCTGATGACCCACAGACAGGCGACGCAAAGGAGCGCCCGTGAAGCTGCTCGTGTACTCTGACCTGCACTTGGACCTGTATCCCTTCAGGCCGCAGCTGAACGCGGTCTTTCTCAAGACCGTCGATGTGGTGGCCCTGGCCGGCGACACCACCGAAGGCACGGGCGGGTTGCGCTGGGCGCGTGAGACCTTCCCGGACAAGCCCATCATCTACGTGGACGGTAACCACGAGTTCTACGGCCAGCACTGGGACAAGCACATTGATGTGATGCGCAAGCTCGCCCAGGACCATGAGGTCCACTACCTGGAGAACGATTCTGTCGTATTCGGCGGTGTGCGGTTTCTGGGGTGCACGCTGTGGACCAACTTTACGCTGCACGGCGCCGATGCCAAGCTGCTGGCGATGAACACGGCGCGCCAGCGCATGAGTGACTACCAGCGGATCAAGATCACTCGGCCGCCGGAGACGTACAGGCAGGAACGCAAGCACCGCCTAGTGCCGGCGATGGCTGGGCGTCGGCACGCTGCGAGCAGGCAGTGGTTGGAGGAACAGCTGGGCCTGGGTGATCCGGAGAACACGGTGGTGGTCACCCACCATGCCCCGCATGCCCGGTCGATACCAGACGAGTTCGAGGGGCACCCGCTGTCACCTTGCTACGCGAGTGACCTGGAGGTGCTGATGGGAAAGGCCAGTACCTGGATACATGGGCACATCCATGACAGCCTGGACTACGAGGTGCGGGGGACCCGGATCGTCACCAACCCCCGCGGGTATAAGCTCGTCGGGGGCGGCATGCAGAACCCGGAGTTCCGGGTGGACTTCTGTGTATATGTGGATTGAACGGAAGCTGCCGCGCGTTTGCAAGCACGCGGGGTGGCAACCTACCGATGGCTCGTGCGCCGGTGCCGCCTGCGTAATCGCATTTGAATTGTTTTTGGAGGATCATCGACATGAGTAGCACAAGATCACGATGCAGACAGGCATGAAGGACGGCATACGCCGTCCTTTCTTTTCGTGCGGACGCGAGGTGCTTCCGCCCGACCATGTCTATCGTCAAATCGACGCCTGGTTGACCCGGCGCATCAGCGCCTCGCCCGACTCCTTGCGTTCGCTGTAGCGGTCCACCAGGTACGGCGACACGTCGCGCGTGAGCAGGGTGAACTTCATGAGTTCTTCCATCACGTCCACGATGCGGTCGTAATAGGCCGAGGGCTTCATGCGGTCGTCGTCGCCGAACTCCTGGAAGGCCTTGGCCACCGAGGACTGGTTGGGGATGGTGAGCATGCGCATCCAGCGGCCGAGCACGCGCATCTGGTTCACGGCGTTGAACGACTGCGAGCCGCCGCACACCTGCATCACCGCCAGGGTCTTTCCCTGCGTGGGACGCACGGCCCCCTGGGCCAGCGGGATCCAGTCGATCTGGGTCTTGAGGATGCCGGTCATGGCGCCATGGCGCTCGGGCGAACACCAGACCATGCCCTCGGACCAGGCGGCCAGGGTGCGCAGCTCCACGACCTTGGGGTGCGTGTCCGGGGCGCCGTCAGCCAGCGGCAGGCCCTCGGGGTTGAAGATTTTCACCTCGGCGCCCAGCGCCGTGAGGATGCGTGCGCCCTCCTCGGTGGCCAGGCGGCTGAACGAGCGCTCGCGCAGGGAGCCGTAGAGCATGAGGATGCGCGCGGGATGGGTGGACGCCAGCGGTGCGGACAGGCGTGCGGTGTCGGGCACCTGCAGCAGTTGGGGATCGAGGTTGGGCAGGTCTGGATGCATGAGGCCGGTAAGTGTTAGAGAAGGCCGCGTACGGAAGGACGCGGCCAGAGCGCGGTCAGCTGTGCGCGATCCTGTTCAATTGCGCTTGCAGGTCCGCGTCGCTCAGCTCGGCCAGGGGCAGCTCCAGCAATTGCAGCATGCGGTAGCCGATGGCCTGGCGGGTGATCTCGAAGGCCTGGCGTTTGGCCTCGTCGCCGCCCTGGGCATTGGAGGGATCGGGGTAGCCCCAGTGCATCTGGATGGGCGTGCCCGGCCAGTACGGGCAGACCTCGCTGGCCGCGCTGTCGCAGACGGTGATGACGATGCGCATCACCGGCGCATCGGCGGCGGTGAACTCGTCCCAGCTCTTGCTGCGAAAGGCGTCCGTCCTGACGCCCGCGCTGGCCAGCGCTTCAAGCGCCAATGGGTTGATGCGGCCACTCGGTGCGCTGCCGGCGCTGTGGGCCTGCACATCCAGGCCGCGGACCTTGGCCAGGTGGTTGAGCATGCCTTCGGCCAGCACGCTGCGCGCGGAGTTGTGCGTGCAGAGGATGAGGATGTGGGTGGTCATAGACTTGGAAAATGAAGCGCTGGTGGTGGTGCTTATGCGCGACCGATATCCTCGACTTGGCGCTTGATGGCCAGCGAGTCTAGCTTGTGCAGCGGCAAGGCCAGCAGCAACTCAATGCGCCGCTTCAGGGTAAGGGCTGTGTCGCGGAAAGCCTTCGCCACCTCATCGGGAGTTCCCTCGACAGCGGAGGGATCCGGTACGCCCCAGTGAGCACTCATGGGCTGGCCCGGCCAGATGGGGCAGACTTCGCCAGCGGCGTTGTCGCACACGGTGAACACGAAGTCCAGTTGCGGAGCGCCTGGCGCAGCGAACTCTTCCCAGTTCTTGCTGCGGGCATCGACAGCTGAAACGTGCAGCCGCTCCAGAGTGGCAAGTGCCAGAGGGTTAACTGTCCCGGAGGGGAAACTGCCAGCAGAGTAGCCTTTGAATCGCCCCCCGCCGAACTGATTCAAGATGGCCTCTGCCAGGATGGAGCGGGCAGAGTTGTGGGTGCAGATGAACAGCACGTTGTAGATTTTTTCGCTCATGAGAAGGCTCCTTGGCCAGTTGGGGTGGAGGGGAAATCCTTGAGACGGGTGCCAGGGGGCGTGATCAAAGAGGCTTCTTGATCGAGTCCGTCTGTAGACAATTCAGACAGGCGTTCGATGCCAGTCGGCTCTTCTCTCAACAACGGCACCACGGCGTAGCGGTCGGCATGCTCGTGGGCTACTGCGTCAATCTCTTGCAGTTCGTTGCGGGCTCTTTGTTGAAGCAAGGCGGAGCCGGGGCGTGCTGCCGCCACGCTGTTGTTCACGATCCAGGCCCAGGGGATGATGCCTGCGCGTCTCAAGTCAGATTGCAGGCTTGCGGCCTCCAGCACAGGTGTGGTCTCGGCCAGCGTCACCACGATCACTTTCGTCTTGGCTGGGTTCTGCAGATCCATGAGGGGGGTCGTGTAGTGAAGTCCGGCGCTGTCCATCTGCCGCGCGATTTCGCGGTGGTAGGCACCCGTAGCGTCCAGCAGTAACAGCGTATGACCCGTGGGCGCCGTGTCCATCACGACGAACTTCTTGCCTGCTTCACGGATGAGCCGTGAGAAAGCCTGAAATACGGCAATCTCCTCGGTGCATGGCGAGCGAAGGTCTTCTTCCAAGAGCGCTCTCGATTGCGGGTCCAGCTTCGCTCCTTTAGTGGCGAGCACCTGCTGGCGATATCTCTCAGTTTCCACGTGCGGATCGATACGCCCCACCAGAAGGTTGTCCAGAGTTCCCGCAAGGGTCTCAGTCAAGTGGGCGGCCGGATCCGACGTCGTCAACAACACGGGTAAACCGCGCTGGGCCAGCCCTACGGCGATGGCGGCTGCGAGGGTCGTCTTGCCCACCCCGCCTTTCCCCATCAGCATGATCAGGCCATGGTCTTCCTTGGCGAGCTCAGCCACCAGACTGCCCAGGTGTGGCGCGATAACGGGCGGGGCATCGAGTACGGCTTCTGCTGGAGACTCATCCCCATCCAGCAGCGCGCGAAGTGCCTCTACGCCCACCAAGTTGAAAGGCTTGAGTGCAATCCGGTCCGTGGGAAGAGCGAGCAGTGCCTCGGGCATCCCCTCCATGGCGACAGTCTCGCGGCGAAATATCGCGGCGGCGACGTCGTCCAGAAGCGCTTCGCTCTCGGGAAGCATGCCGTTGACCACGAGATGTTGCCGCTCAATACCGGTATCAGAAAGCTCGGCATAGGTGCGCGCGGCCTCACGCAACGCAGCACCTTGGGCGCGCGCCACAAGCACCACGCGCGTGCGCAATGGATCGGCCAAAGCGGCTACCGCTTCGCGGTACTGTGACTGCTGCTTTTGCAGCCCGGCCAGCGGGCCAAGACAAGACGCGTCACCTTTGCCTGCGTCGAGAAACGCACTCCATGCACCAGGCAATTGCAGCAACCTGATGGTGTGGCCTGTCGGGGCGGTGTCAAACACCACATGATCGAAGTCCTTGTCCAAGGATTCACTGGTGAGCAAGGCCGTGAACGCATCGAATGACGCGATCTCCGTGGTGCAGGCGCCCGACAACTGCTCCTCTATCCCGGTGACCACCTCGGGGGGAGCACACCTCTGACCGGTGCAACGATGTTCTCGCGATAGGCAAGTGCCGTCTCCTCGGGATTCAACTCCAACGCAGACAGCAACGCCACACTCGGCACAGGCGTCAAATGGTTGCCAATGGCGATGCCGAATACTTGACCAACGTTCGATGCGGGATCCGTGCTCACCAGCAGCACTCGCGATCCCGACTCAGCGAGATGGACTGCTACGGCACAGGCGATCGACGTCTTGCCGACACCGCCCTTGCCTGTGAAGAAGAGAAACCGGGGAGGTGCGTCAAGGATGTGCATAGGGACAGTCAGCTTCAGCAGCGCCCGCCGCCTGCGCAGCAGCTGCGCACGGCGCCGGCAACGCTCTCAGGCGCGATGTCTGCCCACCGAGCGAGTTCTCCTCGCTCCGGGTAGCGCCCAGCCAGTACGACGTGCCCGTCCACCAGGACCAATGGCAGCGACTCGATGCCGGAGGTCTCCAAGAAATGCTTCACCAGCGGGGACCCCGCAAACGCCATGGGTTGCTGGGCAAGGTTGAAACGCTCTATCTGAGCTCCCTGTCCTTGAGCCCATCGCACATCGGCTGCGAAGTTCACAAGTGCCTGGTCGGTATCCACACCACACACCCCAGAACTGCAGCACATCGCAGGATCGAAAATTTGGATTGTTTTCATTTCGATATTCCATTAAACATTGAAATAATGACCGAAAGAAGACAGGCGGTCGAGTCCTGCCTCAGGCCACAGTTGCAACCTTCGAAGACCTCTTGGCCTTTGCGGGGGACTCCATCGGCGCCACGCCATCACCGCAGCCCGCTGACTCGCTCAGCTCGACGCACTGACCTGGATTGCCGGCGCAGCACTCCGCAGTCAGGTAGGCGATCACCTCGACCATGACGGAGATATTGGCGCGATATCGCTGGTAGCGCCCCTCCTGCTCCACCGTCAGCAACGAAGCATGGGTCATTGCCTTGAGGTGGAACGACAGATTGGTAGGAGGGACGTCCAAGGCAGTGGAGATTTCCCCCGCGACCATGCCGGCAGGGCCTTGCTTCACAAGCAGACGGAATACATCGAGCCTCACAGGTGAGGACAGCGATTCAAAGACGGATATTGCAGCTGTTTTTTCCACAGGACGACTATACAACAATCGTTGTAATGTCGTGCATCACCTTGCGTGGAAGGGGCATATGAAGGCCATGGCGTCTACCGGCCTACCTCTGGAACTCAGGAGGGCTGGGGTGCAGTTTGTTTTGCCAGGTCCCGGGTCTGGGCGAGCTTGTCTTCCACGCACTGGGGCAATTCGATCCCGCATTCCTCCGGCGAGCCATTGCAGCAATGCTCGGCGAGGAAGGCCAGCAGCTCGTTCATCCGCGGAAACTGTGCTCGATAGAACACGAACTTCCCATCCTGTCGACCAGTGATCAAGCCCGCATGCGTGAGCTCTTTCATGTGGAAGGACAGGGTCGCAGGCGCCAGCTGGAGTTGTTCTCCGATCTTTCCGACCGACATCCCGGATTCGCCGGCCACGACGAGCAGGCGATAGATGCCCAGGCGTGTTGGTTGAGCCAATGCGGCAAGGGCAACGACGGCTTGATCAGTATTCATCAGGGACGCGCGGGAGCACCAGACATGGTGGCATGTGGAGTTAAACGGCAGATTATCGCCAGAGCATATGACAGTTTCGTGGCGATCTGATTCGCATCTTCGCTCGTGCCCGTCCTTGGTCTGTCACGAATTTGTCACCAAACCTGCACAGAATTCGCTTCGACATATCCACATTTCTAGTTATGTCGGCAATTTACCAACTACCTATCGAGGCTCCCATGGAAAAAATGTCCTTCAAGCTCGCGCTCGCTTGCGCAGCGTTCGCGTCGCTGACCGCAGTCCCTGGATACGCACAGGTCGTGAAGATCGATGGATCCTCAACCGTGTTTCCTCCCACCGAGGGCGTTGCCGAAGACTTCCAGAAGATGAAGAAGGGAGCCATGAAGGTCACCGTCGGCATCTCTGGCACGGGTGGCGGCTTCAAGAAGTTCTGCCGCGGCGAGACGGACATCTCCAATGCGTCGCGCCCTATCCTGAAGGCCGAGATGGACGCCTGCAAGGCCGCCGGCGTCGAGTATTTCGAACTGCCCGTGGGCTTTGACGCACTGACCGTCGTGGTCAACCCAAAGAACACCTTCCTCAAGCAGTTGTCGGTTGCAGAGCTCAAGACGATGTGGGAGCCTGCAGCACAGGGCAAGATCACCTCGTGGAAGCAAGTGAACCCTGCCTTCCCTGATGCCCCGCTCAAGTTGTATGGCGCAGGCTCGGACTCGGGCACGTTTGACTATTTCACCGAAGCCATCAACGGCAAGGCCAAGGCCAGCCGCGGTGACTACGCCGCTACCGAAGACGATCACGTCACGGTCAAGGGCGTTGCGGGCGACGTCAATGCCATTGGCTACCTGGGTTTTGCCTACTACGCCGAGAACCAGAACACCCTCAAGGCACTGCCCATCGTGGAAAAGGCTGGCAAGGCAGCTGTCGCCCCCAACGAACAAAACGTGATCAACGGTTCTTACCAGCCGCTGGCACGCCCCATTTTCATCTACGTCAACTCCAAGTCGCTGGAGCGCGCAGAGGTCAAGGAATTCGTCGCCTTCTACATGAAGGAAGGCTCGCGGATCATGAAGGAAGTCAAGTACGTGCCACTGCCCGCCAACGCCTACAAGAACAACGAAGAGCATCTGGCCAAGGGCAAGAAGGGCACTGTGTTCGGCGGCGTTGCGGAAGTCGGCGTCACCATCGAAGAACTGCAGAAGCGCGAAGCCAAGTTCTAAGCACGGCATAGCCCACAGGTCTGCGTCGCAGGCCTGTGGGTTCAACCAAAGCTTTATTCAGGACCACCCTAGTGAGCACTTTGCCAGCCGCCCCCCTTGGCGCCAGGACCAGCCCGCCCCGTGCAACGGGCGCGGCGAAACTGGCCCAATATGCACGCAACAAGAAGATCCGCAAGCAAAAGGAAACACTCATCGAGTTCGTCCTTCTGATGTGCGCGTGCGTGTCCGTATTCACCACCATCGGCATTGTCTACATCCTGGTCAAAGAGTCCGTGGTCTTTTTCCGCGCAGTACCAATCTGGCAGTTCTTGACCGACAAGCAATGGACACCACTTTTCTCTGACGCCCACTTCGGCATCTGGGTGCTGATGTCCGGAACACTGACCAGCTCACTGGTGGCATTGGCCGTGGCCATCCCGCTGGGCACCATGATCGCCATCTACCTCTCAGAGTTCGCTCAGCACCGAGTGCGCGAGGTGCTCAAGCCGGTATTGGAGATCCTGTCCGGGATTCCCACCATCATCTACGGCTACTTCGCCCTGATGTTCGTGACGCCACTGATCCAGAAGATCTACCCAGGCCTGCCGACGTTCAACATCCTGTCCGCCGGCTTGGTCATGGGGGTGATGATCATCCCCTACGTCTCTTCGCTCGCCGAAGATGCGATGCGCGCGGTTCCCATGAGCTTGCGCGAAGGCTCGTATGCCATGGGCGGGACGCGGCTGCAGACAGCCATGCGGGTCGTAGTGCCGGCCGCAACATCCGGCATTGCCTCCGCCTACATCCTCGGAATCTCGCGGGCGGTCGGCGAGACCATGATTCTGGCCGTCGCAGCAGGCATGCAGCCCAACCTCACGCTCAACCCCCTGGAACCCGCAGCGACCATCACCGCGTACATCGTGCAGGTGGCACTGGGCGACCTTCCCCACGGAAGTGTCGGTTACCAGACGATCTTTGCCGCAGGGCTGTCCCTGATGGTGCTGACCTTGACATTCAATCTGATCGGCCACTGGATGCGCCGCCGCTATCGGGAGGTGTACTGATGAACGCGAAGACGAATGCGCTGCGTGCTTCGATACGCACCAGAAAGCGCTGGGACCTGCTGTTCGGCGCGCTGGGCATCCTCTCCATCATGGTCGCAGTGATGACGCTCCTGGTGTTGTTCCTCGACATGGCGATCACGGGGATACCGCGACTGAGCGTCGAGTTCTTCACCTCTTTTCCCTCGCGCCGAGCGGCCAATGCAGGCATTCTCTCCTCGTGGGTGGGATCGATTCTGGTGATGATGGTGACTGCTGCAGTGGCGGTTCCGATCGGCATCAGCAGTGCCATCTACCTGGAGGAGTACGCGCGCAAGAACTGGTTTACCGATGTCATCGAGATCAACATCACGAACCTGGCCGGGGTTCCATCCATCATCTACGGCCTGCTCGCCCTGGGCCTGTTCATCTATACGTTCGGTCTTGGCCAGAGCATCCTGACCGCCGGGCTGACGCTGGCTTTGCTGATACTCCCCATTGTCATCACGACCACGCGGGAAGCGCTGCGCTCCATTCCGGTTCATGTCCGCGAAGGGGCATACGCCTGCGGTGCCTCCAGGTTCCAGGTGGTGAGCCACCACCTGGTGCCCTATAGCCTGCCTGGCATCCTGACGGGCGTGATCATTGGCATGTCCCGTGCCATTGGTGAGACGGCGCCCATCATCACCATCGGGGCATTGACGTTCATCGCCTTCCTGCCCCCGGTTCCATTCAGCGGCACGCCACCGGCAGGAATGTTTGATTGGTTGACGTCACCTTTCACGGTGATGCCGATCCAGATCTTCAACTGGACGTCCCGGCCCGACCCCGCCTTTCTCCAGAACGCCGCTGCAGCCAGCTTTGTTTTGGTCCTTATGACTCTTTGCATGAACGCGGCGGCCATCTGGTTGAGATACCGTCTGCGCAAAAACATCAAGTGGTGAACTGCCCATGATCACAAAAACAACTCCACATCGCCATTTTGCCGCCCACGACGCAGCGCAAGAGGCAGACGAGCCAGTTCCGCCGACCAAAGCCGAGTCCCGCGACCTGGAGTTCCACTACGGCGACTTCAAAGCACTCAAGGGCATCTCCATGCCCGTCTACGAAAACAAGGTCACTGCGCTGATTGGCCCCAGCGGCTGCGGAAAATCCACGTACCTGCGCTGCTTCAATCGCATGCACGACCTGTACCCCGGAAACAAGTACGGCGGCAGCATCCACCTGTTGCCGGACGATGTGGACCTGCTCGATCCTGCGGTGGACCCCATCGAAGTGCGCATGCGCATTTCCATGGTCTTCCAGAAGCCCAACCCGTTTCCCAAGTCGATTTTCGAAAACGTGGCCTACGGCCTGAAGGTGCGGGGAGAAAAGTCGGGCAGCTACATGGAGGACAAGGTGGAGGCCGCCTTGAAAAGCGCCGCGCTCTGGAACGAAGTGAAGGACCGCCTGGGCGAGTTGGCCATGAACCTGTCGGGTGGCCAGCAGCAGCGCCTGTGCATCGCCAGATCGCTGGCAACCGACCCTGAGCTCATCCTGTTCGACGAGCCGACTTCTGCGCTCGACCCGATCGCCACCAGCAGCATCGAGGAGCTGATTGCAGAAATGAAGTCCAAGGTCACCGTGCTGATCGTGACCCACAACATGCAGCAGGCCGCACGGGTGTCCGACTACACCGCCTACATGTACCTGGGCGAGCTGGTCGAGTTCGGCATGACCAAGGACGTGTTCATGAAGCCGCGTCGGCGCGAAACCGAAGACTACATCACGGGCCGTTTCGGTTGAATGCCCCGATGCCCCGCCGGCACCTGGACCATCAGTTTGACGCCGAGCTCGAAGACCTCACCCGCAGGGTGCTGAGTATGGGCGGCTTGGTGGAGAACCAGGTGGCACAGGCGTTGTACTGCGTGGCGTTCCCCACGCCCGAGGTGGTCGACAGGGTGTTGCACAGGGAGCGGGACGTCAATGCCCTGGAGCTGGAGATTGACCGTGAAGTGTGCGCCATCATCAGCCGCAGACAACCGACAGCTGTGGACCTGCGACTGCTCATGGCGCTGTCGAAGACCACGGCCAATCTCGAACGTGCGGGGGATGAGGCGGTAAAGATTGCGTGCATGGCCAGGGCGGTCCGCGAGCACAGCTGCAGCAAGGACTTTCCGACGTCGAGCCTTCGGCTCGCGGGAGAGTTGGCGGCCGTCCAACTGCGCAATTCGCTGGATGCGCTTGCAAGGATGGATGCCCCCTCCGCCCTGAACTCGCTCGCCGAGGACTTGGCGATCAAGGCTGCGCTGGAGGAGTTTGTACGCTCCATGGTCGGTCACATGGCAGACGATCCTGCCAGCATCCAGGCAGGCCTGAACCTGCTGTTTGCAGCCAAGGCCATCGAGCGCATTGGAGCCCATGCCAAGAACCTGGCGGAGTTCACGATTTACGCAGCCCAGGGACTGGACGTACGGCATGTCAGCACTGCAGGCCGATTGCTACCCGCAGCGCCACCAACCCAAGGTCGGCTGCCAGAACCGTTTGGCCCGCCGGATCTCAGGCTACCCGCTTCCCTTGCGCGTCGATAACCAGCTCGCCATCTTCCTTGGCGAACGGGCCGGGCAGCGCGGGCAACAGGTCCAGCACCGCCTCGGAGGGGCGGCACAGCCGCGTGCCGGCGGGCGTCACGACGATGGGCCGGTTGATCAAGATCGGGTGAGCCAGCATGGCATCGATCAACTGCTCGTCGGACAGAGCAGGTTCCTGCAGGCCCAGCTCGTCATAAGGCGTGCCCTTTTGCCGCAGCAGCGCGCGCGCGGGGATGTCCATGTCGGCGAGCAGTTCAATCAGCTTCTCGCGGCTGGGAGGCGTCTTGAGGTACTCGATGACAGTGGGCTCGATGCCGGCGTGGCGGATCATGGCCAGCACGTTGCGCGACGTACCGCACGCCGGGTTGTGGAAGATCGTGATTGGTTGAGAAGGTTGCATGGAATCAATTATGCAACTACTATTGAAATATTCAAGCGCTGGGCGCTTTTCTCTCGCCCGTAGGGCGAGCAGCTCGCCCAATCGCCGTTCACCAAACCCCCGCGCGTTTTGCTCATGATCCCCGGATCTTGAGTGTCCTCACGCAAGCAACAAGAAAGAGAAAGCAGATGCTTCTGGCTCTGTCGATATTCATCGCCACCATCGCGCTTGTCATCTGGCAGCCGCGTGGGCTGGGCATCGGCTGGAGCGCCAGCGCGGGCGCCGCCGTGGCGCTGCTCACCGGCGTCGTGCAGGTGTCCGACATTGCCGTGGTATGGCAGATCGTGTGGAACGCCACGGCCGCCTTCATCGCCATCATCATCGTCAGCCTGCTGCTGGACGAGGCGGGCTTCTTCGAGTGGGCGGCCCTGCATGTGGCGCGCTGGGGGCGCGGCAGCGGCCGCATGCTGTTCGCGCTCATCGTGCTGCTGGGCGCGGCCGTGGCGGCCGTGTTCGCCAACGACGGCGCGGCCCTCATCCTCACCCCCATCGTGATCGCCATGCTGGTGGCACTGGGCTTCAGCCCCGGCGCCACCCTGGCGTTCGTGATGGCGGCGGGCTTCATTGCCGACGCGGCCAGCTTGCCGCTGGTGGTGTCCAACCTGGTGAACATCGTCTCGGCCGACTTCTTTCGCATCGGGTTCAATGAATACGCCTCGGTCATGGTGCCGGTGAACATTGCCTCGGTGGCGGCCTCGCTGGCCATCTTGCTGCTGTACTTTCGCCGGGAGATTCCGGCAACCTACAACCAGGACCAGCTCAAGCTGCCGGCCGCTGCCATCCGCGACCCGGCCACCTTCAAGACGGGGTGGGTTGTTCTGGTGCTGCTGCTGGTCGGCTTTTTCGGGCTGGAGCCGCTGGGTGTGCCGGTCAGCGCCACCGCAGCCGCAGGTGCCATCCTCCTGCTGGCCGTGGCGGGCCGGGGCCACGTGATCAGCACAAAGAAGGTGCTGCGCGAGGCACCCTGGCAGATCGTGGTCTTCTCGCTGGGCATGTACCTGGTGGTCTACGGGCTGCGCAACCAGGGGCTGACGGCGTACATCAGCCAGTGGCTCAACGCCTTTGCCGGCTACGGCATCTGGGGCGCGGCCATGGGCACCGGGGTGCTGACGGCGGTTCTGTCATCCCTCATGAACAACATGCCCACGGTGCTGGTGGGCGCGCTGTCCATCGATGCCTCTGCCGCCACCGGTGTGGTCAAGGAGGCCATGATTTACGCCAACGTCATCGGCAGCGACCTGGGGCCCAAGATCACCCCCATCGGTTCGCTGGCCACGCTGTTGTGGCTGCATGTGCTGGCGCGCAAGGGCATCCGTATCAGCTGGGGCTATTATTTTCGCGTGGGGGCGGTGATCACGGTGCCCGTGCTGCTGGTCACCCTCGCGGCGCTGGCGCTGCGCTTAACGATGCGCTAACGCTGCCTCGCGGGCCCAGGGGCCCAGGGGTGTCGGCGCCCATGGAGCAATGGGCGCCGCACTCTTTTGCACGGCCAAAAGCCTGTCACTTCATCTGCAGGATCCACACCACCAGCGCCCGCGTATCGGCATCAGACAGGCCTGCATTGGGTGGCATAGGCATGGGCCCCCACACCCCGCTGCCACCCTTCTTCACCTTCTGCACCAGTTTGTCGGTCGCACCTTTGTCATTGGCGTACTTGGCGGCGATCTCCTTGAAGGCCGGCCCCACGATTTTGGTGTTTTTGGAATGGCAGGCCATGCAGTTGCTCTTGGTGGCAAGGGCATCGCTGGCCTGGGCGGCGGGAGTGGCGAGAAGGAGCAATCCTGCAATGCAGGAAACTTGGGAGATGGAACGAAGGGCGGGTAGGGCCATAATCTCGCGATTATAGCCCCCCTAAGAACCGTGCGTGCGAGTTTCCCCGGCACACGGCTCAAGCACGACCCCTGGACTGTTGGATTGCTCCAACGACCCAGATTTAAAGCCCCCGTGCTGGGGCCGGCTTGGTTACCTCCAAACCTAGGGCGTGGACACGCCTGTGACAGACCGAATGCAGAAGCACCCGGTTGGAGAGAGCATCGCTCCCTCCCAGCCGCCTGTAGAGGATATGGTGGTCCTCACAGTCTTCACCGGCTGCGTCGATTTGTTGCTGACAGAGAGCGCAATGCCCGTCCTGTTGCATCCATAGAGTGAGCCGCTCGTAGTCCCAGACGGCTTTATCCATCCGATCCCTTCTTAGCTTTTCCCCATAGGCTTCCCAGGCTGGGTCAAAGGGGTTGTAGTCCCCCTTCACCTTGACGTGGCGAACAATTTTCGTGTCCGCCAGCTTGTACAGGCGAACCTGTACCTTTTCGCCCCAGCGATCGACGTCTGTTCCCGCAAATTGCCGGCGAGTGCCGGCGTTGTCCCAGTAGTGGTCGTAAATCCACTGCCTGATCTTGCGGGGGTGCCGGCGGTGACCCCAACGCATCAACCGCCAGAAGATCTGGTAGTCCAATTTGTTGAAGATCACTTTGGCCACGACGCCCTGGTGGTATCTGGCCCAACCTTTCACGATTGGGTTCAGGCGCTTTATCAGCGTTGCTGTTGGAAGACTCAGCGATGTGACGATGACCTCTCGGACCTTGCCATAGAACGCTTTCACGTTCTTGTGACTCGGTTTGATGAGTAGCTTGTCCGCGTATTTACGGAAATTCCACCCTAGGAAGTCAAAGCCCTGGTCGATATGCACGATGCTGGTTTTCTCCTCGGACAGTTGCAATCCCCGCTCGCGCAGGAATTCCGCTACCCAAGGTTTGACCATGGTTTCCAGCACCTCTTTGGAGTCGCCAGTCACCACAAAGTCATCCGCGTATCGGATCAGGTTTACCTTCATCTTTACAGCCCCTTTGACCCCCAGTTGCTTCTTGAGAAACTTCTGAAGACCCGTTTCGAGACTGTTCAAGGTGATGTTCGCCAGCGTCGGAGAAATGATCCCGCCCTGCGGTGTTCCTTCCTCCGTGCGATGGAGCTGACCCCTGTCCACTACTCCTGATTTCAACCATTTCTGAAGAATCTGCTTGTCCATGTGGACATGTTTAAGCAGCCACTCGTGGTTGATGTGGTCGAAGAACCCGCTGATGTCCGCGTCCAGTACCCATTGAGACGAGTCTTTCTTGGATAAGCACGCGAACAGGTGTTGCCGCGCGTCATGCGTTGAGCGCCCTTTCCGAAAGCCGTAGCTGTTCGGGTCGGACTTGCATTCCACTGCGGGTTCGAGAGCCAGCAGGTATAGAGCCTGCATGGCCCGATCCTTCATGGTCGGGATGCCCAAAGGGCGTTCCTTTCCATTTGCCTTGGGGATGTAGACCCGCCGCAATGGGCGGGCCTTGTATCCGTGCGAGCAAAGACCACTGATCGCCTTCCACTTCTTGTCTGGCGTGTCCCAAAGTTCGCGGTCGACGCCACTCGTCCGCTTCCCTTGGTTGTCGGTAACTTTCCTGACAGCCAATGCTTTGCACTGCCAAGACCGGATGAGATTTCTCTGGAGCCGCTTGACTCTTCGGAAATCCTTCTCCATTTCTGCCTGCGCTATGCGCATCTGCGCCTTCCCGACAAACAACAGCACCTGCCTCCAATCGATGGAATGCCATTCGCTGTGTTCATCTGGAGGCGCAGCACCCTTGCGGATGTTTTCCATACCATCCTCCAGTTAGGAGACCCGTATAGATGCACCCGCCCCAGAGGGTGAGTACACCCGCTGGGTTTGTTGAAAGTCGCAGCGGCTTCACGCTGCCGCACCTAGGGCAAGTCTGCTGGCTTTCGCCAAAGGGTGACGTCTAAACCCCTATCCAACCCATTACAGGCTGGCGTTCGCTTTCTACCCATTCCTCTACCCTCTACACCGTGGCCTTTGCTTGCGCGCGGGTTGCCCGGGTCTTGCGACTCGGGCGATGCATAGGGCTTACCTCGTTTCCCGAAGTGTCCATCCGGCTGGCGGGCCAGACGATGGGGTTAGGGACGCTCTCTCTGCCGGGTGCAAATGTGGGAACGTGCTGGGTTCCATGACACACAGCACCACTGCACCGTGCCTTTTGGCCGCAGCTCCCTGATCTCTCAGGAGTTAGGAGTTAGCTGCTTATTGATCACGACAGTTCACGCGAGCGTTCAGATATCTTTCCCGTACCCTATTCCTCGGCCCCCTACCTGCGTCCTAATCGCAGGTTCGACCCAGCTGACGCTGAGACTGTGTGCCGAGGCACAGGGTGTTTATCCGCAGCTTCACACCCCTCGGTTACCCAAGGAGCATGTGCGGACGAGGACATGCCGTTCCAGGCATGGTTCTAGTAGAGAACAAGACACTTCGAGCGGTTGCGCTCATTTCAGTGCTGACCATCCCAACCGTCCACTCCGAAGAATGTCAGGGGGCAGTGATCGTGCAAGAGTGTCTCTTTTGGTGCTGAAAGATGGATCCCTTTGGGATACAGCTCCGCAAACGGTCGCCCTGAGGGCAATCGTGCGTGACAGCTAAAAGAGAGCCTTTCGGCTGTCACAAATGCTCCGTATCGCTACGGAATTCATCGTTCTGTAAGGGAAACGACGACACTGTTGGGGCATCACGAGGATGCAATGAAGCGACATCGAGTCGCACCATGGAGTTCAAAGTGGACAGGTTCTTGCAAAATTCACGCGGACAGTACGCGTAAGACGGAATCGGGATTGGGGCGTTGGCGCTCGCGAGGCGGTGCAGAGGACGTGCCCAGTGCGATGAAGCAGATGGCACGCTGGTGTCGTTCCAGTCCGAACAGGGAGCGCACGGCGTTCGACCCCAGCGACCGGCCGCTGGTCAGGCCGCTCGCAAAGCCCATGGATGTTGCAGCGAGCAAGATGTTCTGGATCGCGCACCCCAGGGACACAAGGCGCTCCTGGTCGGTGATGCCGCTGGCGCCGTCATCAGCGTGCATGACGGCAACCAGCAGGCAGGGCGCGCGCTCGGCCTTCTCGGCGGCAGCCGTGGTCTGGACCTCGGTTGCGCCGGGATCGCGCTCGATCAATGCCGCTGCGAACGCTCGGCCAAGCGCCTGCCGCATGTCTTTCGGAACGAGCATGAAGTGCCACGGAACCAGCAGGCCATGGTCGGGGGCGGTGACTGCTGCCTCCATCAAAGACGACAGGGCGCGCGCATCGGGCCCGGGCTCGGAAAGCCGCCTGGGAGATGTGTTCCTGCGGCGTGCGAGCAGTGCCGTGAGCCCTGCCTCTGCCCGCACGCTGGTCCTGGGCTGGAGCGGGGCCTGGTGGGCTTCGGGTACCCCCACCGCCGGGTTGGGCCCCGCACTCATGCAAAGTGCCTATCCTTGAAGGACACGGTCGCCTTGTAGTCGGCCAATGTGCCCACCCGCCGGATGCTCGCCCAGGCACCCTTGTAGTAGGGGATCACATTGCGATCCGTCCAATCGCTGGTCACATTGCCTGCCGTGCCGTTGAAGTAGCCGAACAGCATGAAGGTTTGCCCCGCCTTGATCGACTTGGCGGGGTACACCATGGCGTAGGTGCTACCGTAGTCGTTGAACACCTCGACAACATCGCCAGCGGCCAGGCCCAGGGCCCCAGTGTCGTTTGGATTCATTTCCAGGTAAGCCATTGGGTAACGGTCCTTGACCTGCTCGTTGTACTGGTCGTGGTAGGCCGTCTGCCATACCTCGTTGGCACGGCCATTGTTGATCCAGAACTTGTGCTTCGTCTTCTGGGCCGCAACGGGTGCGGGCAGGCCATTCCAGCTGGCCGGCTTGAACGCCGCCTTGCCGTCCTTGGTGTCGAACTTGCCATCGCCATAGAGCATGGGTGTGCCAATCAGCTTTCCGCCCTTGACCTCGACAATCGGGAGCTGAACCCCATCGTTGCCCGCCTTGCGCAAGAGCTCGTAGGTGGCCAGGTAGCCTGTGTCACCGCCCTGGCTGTCGATATCGCCAGCACCGGGTCGACCCGCCCGGCGAAAGCCGTCGTTGAAGGCATCTTCTTCCGTCTTCCAGTCGAAGCCGTTGAACCGTGCCGCCATGCTGGCGTTACCAGCCTGGGAGTACAGGGCCTTGAGGGTGTTGGCGATGTCCGCTGCGATCAGACAGTCGGGCTTGGCGGAGCCCGGTGGATCCATGAACCGCTCGGACAGGCGAAGGCGCCGCTCCCCATTCATCGAGGTGAGGTTCATCTCCCCAGGCTGCGCCGCTGGAAGCAGCATGTGCGCGGCCTCTGCCAGCTTGGTCGGGTACAGGTTGATGCCGACCACGAACAGGCCGCCCTTGTTCTTGCAGGCGTCATAGATGACATCCACCATCGCCGCCACATCCGCCCCGCGGGCCTTGGCCATGGCCTCGCGCACGATGTTGGCGCGGCGCGTCAGCACTTCGCGGTGCTGCTGCGCGTTGTTGGTCGACTGGAAGGGGTTGGTTCCCCAGATGGTGTACATCAGGCCGCGGCCCTGGATGACCTCCTGGTCGATGTAGATCTTCTTGTCGCCTGGGTAAGGCGGACGCGTGTAGCCCTCCTGGTGTCCGCCCATGCGAACGACCCCGGTCCCACGGCGCCCCACGTTCTGCGTGGCAATGACCAGGCTCACCAGGGCGCTCTGGATCACATAGTTGTCATTGCCCCAGATGATGCCCTTCTCGTACGCATGCATCGTCCTGGGATGGTGCCCCGAAGACTTCGGCTTGTAGGCCCACTCGGCCGCCTTCTTGATCTTGTCGATGGGCAAGCCCGTGATCTTGGACCCTTCTTCAAGGGACATGCGGTTGGTCTTCATGGCCTCTTCAAAGCCCGAGGTGCGCGAGCTGATGAAAGCCTTGTCGTGCCATCCCTGGTCCACCACGTAGGTGAGCAGCGTGTTGAACAGGGCGGTGTCCGTGCCCGGCTCCAGGTCCAGGTGCAACACGTTTTCCTTGCCGGCGACCTGCTCGGCAATGGCGATGGTGGAAGTGCGCCGTGGGTCGACCATGATCAGCTTGGCCGCCGCCGCAGCCTCGCCTGGAAACCACTTCTTCTTTTTGTCCGACGTACCGCCAGACAGATTCGGCACCCAGTGGTTGAGAAAGTAATTGGTCTGGGTTTCGTAGGGGTTGCACCCTGTCGCCACGATGCAATCGGCTACCTGCGCGTCTTCGTAGCTGTTGTTCAGCTCGCCAATCCCCATCTCTCGTGTGGCATGGCACTCGGAGTTGTACGCTGGGCGGTTGTGGATCCGCACCATGGGGGTTTTCAACGCCGAGAACATCAGCTTGCCGGTGCCCCAGGTGTTCTCGAAGCCGCCGCCCGCACCGCCGTGATCGAAGCAGTCGTACATCACGCCTGCGGGCCCGTCGGTGTCGAGGATCTTTTTGGTCACGCCTGCGTAGATGGCCAACGCTTCGCTCCATGTCGTGTCAAACCAGTCCACGCCCCTGAAGATGCGAGGCGTCTTCAGGCGATCTTTGCCGATCCCGTCGGCGGTGTACATGTACGAACCCATCTTGCCGCCGCGCGTGGAAGACAAGCCGCTGTTGACCACGCACGCCTTGTCCGGCAAGACCATGATGTTCCACCGCTTGCCTGAGTGGTCAGTGATGGTGTTGGTCATGGCCGGGGTCATGGTGATCGCCATGGGCGGCACCTGCTTGCGGAAATCCACACCCAGCGCGTTCTCGCCCGGTGCGCGCCCGCCTTCACGGTTCACGTCCCATTTGTAGACGTGGTAGCCGCAACCAACGATGCAGAAGTGGCATGTCATGTTGCTCTTTTGCGCGTCCTTGGGAGGCAGCGCGATACGGTCCCGGATGTCAGTGCTCATGGTGTCGCTTCCTCACAGAACGTTGGATTGGCGGCCGTACAGCAGGCCGTTGATGGCGACGGCCTGCACGCTGTCCGTGCGTGCGTCGTACTCCAAAAGAATCCTCGGCAGGTCTTCCGTTGCCTGGCCGCACACCATCTGGCCGCTGTTCTCGGGGTCGAACACCGAGAAGTGGCAACCGCACTTGAATGTTTTGGTACCGCCGTCGTAGGTCACGGGGCAGCCCATGTGCGTGCACATGGCGCTGTAGGCAACGATGTCCTTGTCAGGGCCGACACCGCCCGGAACCGGCGCGCCCATGCGGATGGCATAGCACATGGAGCTGGCATCGGGATAGTTGAACGTAACGGCTTCGTTCACCGGCATGGTGCGGGCCTTGCCGACTGCCCGGCGCGGGTAGTTCAGCGTGGTGGCGCCCGCGCCCGCTGTGCTGGAGGGCGCCGCCTGGGCGGAGCCCAGGTGGGTCGTGGCCAAGGCAGCGGCGCTGCCCCCGCTGGTCATCATGAAGATGCGCCGGCTGAGTTTTGGGTTTTCCATCGTGTCTCCGTTGTGTGTGCTGACAACGGATAGGCGCAAGTTGGATGCCTGCACCGGAAACCAATGATTTCAATCACTTAGCGGAGGTCATCCACGGGTATGTCCGAATTTGGTAACGACCGCAAAGCAGTTAAGTTACGGTTTCGTAACCACACTACCCACGATGCAACGAAGAACCGTGCTCCGGGTGCTGCCCGCCCTGGCTTGCTGCGCCGGCGCAGCCAGTGCCCGCAATGTGCCGCGCATTCGCATTGGACTGACGGCAGTGATCCTCGCCGACCAGGCGGCGTTTCTGTCCCGCTGGGGGAGCTATCTCTCCGGCCGTACGCATGCCGATGTGACCTTCACCACCCGCGAGTCGTACCAGGAAATCCTGGACCTCCTGTTCGGCGGACATCTGGAAGGTGCCTGGGTGTGTGGTTACCCGTTCGTTCGGCAGCGGGCCCGGCTGGAGTTGCTGTCGGTACCCTTGTTCGAAGGCCAGCCGCTCTATCGCTCCTACCTGATTCGCCCGATGGGACAGCGCCAACAAATCGAGGGCTGGGCCGACCTGAAGGGGCGCGTGCTGGCGTACTCGGATCCGCTGTCCAACTCAGGTTGGCTGGTGCCGCAGGCCCAATTGCGGCAGGCAGATCTTCGAGCCCGCGACCTTCGCCGCTCTTTCTTTGCCCATGGCCATCGCAACGTCGCAGAAGCCGTGGCCGCACAACTGGCCGATGCGGGGTGCATCGACGGCTATGTGTGGGAAACCATGCGCCGCCAGGGCATGGCTGCCGCATTTGCCACTGAGGTGGTGTGGCGATCCGAGTCCTTCGGCTTTCCGCCGTTGGTGGTGCGAAGCGGCATGTACGACGCTGCAGCCCGGCGCCTGCAGTCGGCCTTGGCGGGTATGGACCAGGACGCACTTGGAAAGAGCCTGCTGCAGGCCCTCAACCTGGATGGGTTCGCACAGGAGCCTGCCAGCATCTTTGCATCCATCGAACGCCTCGCCGACGAGCAGGCGCAGGCGGGTTGAGCCCATGTTTCGCCGGCTTCCCTACCGATTCCAGGTCCCGCTCGGACTGGTATTGGCCGTGCTGGTTTCGGCCTTGCTGGTATCTGCTGTGGCGGCCCAGATTTCCGCGCGCTCCGCCCGGCAAGAAGTATTGACCACCGTGCGCCAGGCCATGGTGCTTCTGAGGGCCCAGGCCCGGCCCCTGCTCGCCGCCGACGACACCTGGCGTGCATACACCCTGCTGCGCGACACGGCGGCCCTGCTGCCGGGCATAGAGCGGGGCCAGACACGCGCGGCAATCCTTGACGCGAAGGGGCGCTTTCTCGCAGGTTCTGATCCTTCCAGGCTGGTGACCGGGGTGATGGCACTGAGCGAGTCACCGCATGCGAAGCTTGCTCTGGCTGCGAACGATATTCGCGAGCGGGTCGAGCATCCGGCCGACGATGGCGCGCTGACACTTGTGGAGCCCATCCGCAGCGAGGACGGTGGGTTGCTGGGATTCGTCTACGTCGAGATCGATGCCCCAGCCTTTGCAACCGACTGGGTGGCCGTTGCCCAGCCTGCGGCGATAGGCGCGCTGCTGGCCGCCGCACTGCTGGTGCCAGCCGGGTGGCTTCTGGGCGAGCGGATGGGGCGACCCATCGCGCACATCGCCAGTTGCATTGCACGCATCGGCCGCACCGATGCCGCGCAGCTGAGTGCCCAGTTGCCTGTGGCCAAGGATCCCGAGCTCAATCGCATCGGTGACGCGGTCCGGCGCCTGCTGTCAGAACTGCAGGTGCGCCAGGAGGCTGAACAGCGCGCGCTTTCGGCCGAGCGCCTGGCTGCGGTGGGGCGCATCACTGCAGCAGTTGCGCACGAGATCAACAATCCGCTGGCGGGCCTGCTCACCGTCGCCCAGACCTTGCGCATCCACGGCGCAACCGAGGAGACGCGGATTCGCAGCATCGATCTGATCGACAGAGGTCTCAAGCAGATCCAGACCATGACCGCTGCACTGCTGCCCCAGGCGCGTGTGGAGGATCGGGCCCTGCAGCCTGGCGATATCAACGACGTCGTCACGCTGGTCCAACCCGAAGCACAGCGTCTGGGCGTGCAGATCAGCTTGCACATGGACATCTCATCGGCCTTTCGCGTTCCCTCGGCAGTGGTGCGTCAGGTCATGCTCAATCTGTTGCTGAATGCCATCAAGGCCGCTGGCGATGGCGGGCAAGCGCATGCCAGGGTACAGGCAGACGCACAGTTCCTGAAAATCATCATCAGCAACACCGGCTCGCGCCTGACGGCCGCTGAACTGGAGACACGGGTCGCCTCAGAGGGAGGCAACGATCCCCGAGGATTCGGCCTGTGGATTTGCCGCGAAATTGCCAACCGGTTCGGTGGTCGCTTTCTCCTGGTCGCCGATTCGGCCACCGCGACCGAACTCTGTTTCTGTATCCCCAACCTCAATGCAAATGAGCAAGTCACTGTTACTCGTTGAAGACGATCCGATCATGGGCGAATCGCTGCAGCAGCGCTTCGAACTGGAGGGCTACCAGGTGGTCTGGTGCCGCCGCCTGGCCGAGGCCGCCGGCCGCATCGCCGAGCCATGGTCCGTGGTCATCAGCGACGTGCGCTTGCCCGACGGATTGGCCACCGACTGGTTTGCGGGTTTGCCGCCGGCAAGCCGTTCCATCCCATGGTTCTTCCTGACCGGCTATGGCAGTGTGAATGACGCAGTGGCGGCCATCAGGGCGGGAGCTCGGGAGTACCTCACCAAGCCCTTCGAGATCGAACGCCTTGTGGAGCAAGTACATGGCTGCACCTCCGCCAGCCGGCCTGAGACCGACGAGGCCGTCCTTGGGGTATCGCAGTCGATGCGCAGGATCGAAGAAATGATCCGCAAGGTCGCAGGGCAGAAGTCTTCCGTGCTTCTCACGGGCGAATCGGGCGTAGGCAAGGAAGTGGCAGCGCAGTTCATCCACAGCCTGGATCCACGCAAGGCCAAAGGCGACTTCGTTGCCGTCAACTGCGCGGCTGTACCCGAGAACATGATGGAGGCGGAGTTCTTCGGGTACGAGAAAGGGGCTTTCACAGGGGCGCAGCGCGCGCACCGAGGCTTCATGGAACGCGCGCACGGCGGTACGCTGTTTCTGGATGAGGTGGGCGACCTGCCGCACCACATGCAGGCCAAGTTGCTACGGGCTCTTCAGGAGCACTGCTTTTTCCGGCTGGGGTCGGAGCGCACCACAGTCAGCGATTTTCGGGTGATTGCCGCCACCAACCGCGACTTGTACGCGGACATGCTGGCCGGGTCATTCCGGGAGGATCTTTTCTACCGCCTGGCTGTCATCAATCTGCGATTGCCGCCGCTGCGTGAGCGGCCTGAAGACATACGCTGGCTTGCCGAGCGCATGCTGGGACAACTGACGGCCGAGCATGGCCGGGTGCTCGCAGTGTCGGAGCCGTTCATGCGAGATCTGATGGGGAGAACCTGGAAGGGCAATGCGAGGCAACTGCGCGCCTACCTGGAGCAGGCAGTCGTTCTCAGTGACAAAGGCGTCATCGATTTACCGCTGGACATGGAATCGCCGGCCACGCGAAATCCATCGCATGGGCATGAGGACGAGGCGGCGGGTTTTGTGCCCCTGCAGGCAATGGTGGAGGAAGCGGAACGGCGCCACATACAGCGCGCACTTGAGCGTGCGGACGGCAGTGTGTCTGGCTCGGCTGAGCTTCTGGGCATCAGCCGCAAGACGTTGTGGGAAAAGATGAAGCGATTCAAGGTGGTGGGCACGGACGCCGCGAAGTCAACTGCGTCCTGATCTGTGCAGGTCAGCGTCAGGCGAATGCACTCACTGGGCTGCAAATATGAACGGCCTGCGGCTGGTAGCCCTGGGCACCGGCGCCGGGGGACGAGGCAGGATCCCCGCGTTGGTGAGATCGGTGGTCAAGGGTTTGCGTGAAAGCCGATAACCCACCAACCTCACCGTCTGGATCATGGAATCCATTCCGGTCGGTGCAAGGGCCGTTCTGAGGCGCTTGATGTGGGCATCGATCGTGCGTTCGTCGATCGCCTGGTCCTCGCCCCACACTCTGTTGCGGATTTCCAGCCGTGTGTGGGCCACTTCCGGCTTGCTCATGAAGAAGTGCAGCATCCGAAACTCCGTGGGCCCGATTTCGATACGGACTTCCCGATGTCCGACAACGCAGGTGACCTCGTGCCGGGCCGGGTTCAACGTCAGAGCATTGACGGTCACCTCGCGGTCCGATATCTCTGGCGCGCGCCGGCGCAATACCGCCATCATTCTGGCCATCAACAGTGCTGGCGAAAAAGGTCGGACCAGGAAATCATCTGCGCCTGCTTCGAGCGCTTCAATGGCCTGCTGCTCGCCCTCATCCTGTGCGATGGCGATGACCGGTGTGTGGGAATGGGCCAGGGACGTTCGAAGGCTCTCGATGAATGCCTCTGGCGCTGCCTGGGCAAACGACCAGTGGACGACGATCAGGTCTGGTTTGGTCCGGCACAGGCAGTCGCTCGCCAAGGAGGGTTTGGCCGCCTGAAACACGGAAAAGCCGTTCTGCGACAGGTAGGTGGCGGTAATTTGCCTCGCCAGACTGTCGCCATCAATGACGAGGACGCTTCGCGGAAGAATTCGCGCATTCATCATGGTCAAACCTTGCGGGAGGATCACATTTCGGTCGCCCAATCTGTGATCCAGTTAGTTCGGCGCTTCACGCCGGGGTGTCCACTGCTTCACAAAGGGCTGGCCCATGCCACTGCATCGGCCAGCCCTGTCTCTCAAGGCCGATCAGCTACCGATACGGCCGCCGTCGTTCTTGGTGATCACGATCGTGGCAGAGCGAGGACGCTTGCCAGGGCCGTAGCCGGCGTTGGTGGGCCATTGGCTCGTGTACTTGGCGGGGTCACCGATGTTGGCGTGCGCAGTGTTCTCGCCGGGGTGTTGGATGTTGATGAACATCGCCTTGCCATCCGGGGTTTCGCACAGGCCCGTAATTTCGGATCCGACAGGTCCCACGAGGAAGCGCTTGAGCGTCGACGGGGTCGGTGCCTTGCCCACCTCGGTGACGACGTCGAGCTTGCTGCCATCGGCCTTGGTGTAGCTGAGCGTCTTCTTGCCGCCGTCGCCCACACGGCCTGGAATGGCCGCCAGCATCATGTTGTTCGTGATATCGGTGTAGGCACCGTCATCGGTCTGGATCCAGCAGATACCGGTGGAGGGGCTGAACACCAGACCGTCCGGGCTGGAGAAGTCCTGGTCGGCAGTCAGGCTGGAGATGTTCACCATGCCCTTGTCGGCGCCGGCTTCCGCGCCGAACAGGTAGATGTCCCAGGTGAACGAGGTTGCGGCGCCGCCTGCGCTGCCTTCCTTCATGCGCAGCAGGTGGCCATTGGGGTTGCCTGGCTGTGCGGTGGAGCCCTTCATGTCGGTGTAGACACGTGGATTGGAGGCATCAGGGGCCAACTGCGTGGAGCCCGATGGCTCGACACGGCGGTTGCTGTTGTTGGTCAGGGTCTGGTAGATCTCGCCGTTGGCCGGGTTCACACCACCCCATTCAGGGCGGTCCATCTTGGTGGCGCCTACGGCGTCGCCTGCAATCCGTGCGTTCACCACGATGTCGGCCTGGTCGGCAAACTTGTAGCCGGCGTAGTTGGCGATCAAAGGGTTGGCCAGCGACAGCTCGATCCATTGCCCGGACCCGTCGGCGTTGTACTTGGCGACGTACAGCTTGCCGTTGTCCAGGTACTTGTCACCGGTCGCCATGCGATCAGCGGGGTTGGCGTCAGCGGCGGACCACAGTGCGGTCGACACGAACTTGTACATGTACTCATTGCGGGCATCGTCGCCCATGTACACAGCCAGGGGTTGGCCCACCACTGGCGTGCTGAAAGCGGCGCTTTCATGCGCAAAGCGGCCCAGGAAGGTGCGCTTCTTCGCGAGCTTGGATTTGTCCAGAACGTCGATTTCGACGATGTAGCCCATGCCGTTCATCTCGTTGCGGTAGTCGTCGCTTCCGTTGGCCGAGGCTCCCAGTTTGCTGTTGATCCAGCGCGCGTATTTGTCCTCGGTGCCGCCACTTTCCCAGCCGTGGCGCGAGGCTGCGCCCTGGTTACGGCCGTAGCGGTTGAGCGACGTGACGCTCTTGTCATTGCCACGGGCGGCATTGTCGGTCGACGAGCGGGTGAAGTAGCCAAACCAGTTTTCTTCACCGGTGAGGAAGGTGCCCCACGGCGTCTTGCCCGTGCCGCAATTGTTCAAGGTACCGCGGGTCCTGGTGCCCGTGGGCGAGAACTTCGTGACCATCAGCGCGTTGCCGCGTGCTGGCCCGGCAACTTCCATCTCGCTCAATGCCGTGAGGCGGAAGTTGAACGCGGACGACTGCACCGTGGCCCACTTGCCAGCAGTCTTCCTGACCTCAACGACGGAAATGCCGTGGGCTGCAACTTCTTTGTCGATCTCGCTGGCGGGACGCGGCAGCGTGGTGGTGCCACCATTGGCATGCATGAAGAACGAGCTCAGCGTCTCGTCAGTCGTGGCTTCGTGGTTGACGGCCAGCAGCCCGCGGTCCGTCGAGGATGCCGACAGCTTTCCATCACTGCTCAGGCCGAACCATTCCATGCCGTCATGGTGGTCGCCCGCACGGTTTTCATAGTCAGCGTCGGTGCCGTCGTTCTTGAAAGCGGGGGTTGTGGCCGCCAGCGGATCACCCAGCGCATAAATCACGCTGGCCGTGTAGCCAGCAGGTACGATGACCGCATCGGCCAGACTCTTGCCAACGGCGGTGAAGCCCAGCAAGGTTTCCCCTGGAACCGCGGCCACTTCGTCATCGCCGCCACCACAGGCTGCCACCGCGAAGCTACCGAGCAACGCCGTCCCCACGGTGCCCACGCCCCCGCGAAGCAGGCCGCGACGGCTCAGGCGTGCTGCCAGGACCGAGTCGAAGGTTGGATTGCTGGACGTGTTCGAGTTCTCGTCATTGAAATCAATGGTGGCCGCATCGAGCTTTTTCATCGCACTACCCTTTTAGATATTTGGAAATGTCGAATCTAAGAGGGTTGTGTTACGACTATGTGACGGTTTACAGGCGCCGCCGACCGAAGCACCGCCGACGCTGAATGCGTTCGGATCGGGCGACGTCGGCTCGCCAGCAGCAGATCGCATTCGATTCGGGGACACCACCTCGCGCTGCCCCATGGATTGGGTCGATGAATGCTGGCTCTGCGGCCCCTTGCGGCTGAAAGAGAGACTACTTGAATGCTTGAAATTCGACGCCTACGGCCCAGAGCCAGGCACCAGAAAAACTGCGCGCTTGTCCTGGGGCATCTGTTCCAGCTCATCGGGTGTCAGGCGCGCATAGAGTTCGACCTGATAGCCCGTGGGATCCCGAAGCCACAATTCGTGCAGCGGCGTGCCGTGCCAGGTGGTTCGCGGAGGCTTGACCACCTCGAATCCCTGTGCGAGCGCGCTGTGGTAGCTTGCGATGATTGCCTCGCGATCGCGCAGTCCCAAGCCCAGGTGGTAGAGGCTATACGTGTCGAGCGGCTGGCCGCTGTCGTTGACCACCAGCACCAGGTTCAATCGCAGCGCTGGTGAGAGAAAGGTCGCGAACCTGGCCGTTCGGTCCTTGGGTGATGTTCCCAGCAACGCCGCATAGAACGCGATGCTGGCATCGAGATCGGCGACCCGGATGCTGAGGTGGAACTCGGCGTGGCGAGGGTCCAAAGGGGACAAAGGCGTGATGGTCACGGGCGGTCCTTTCAAGCTGCTGGGTCGAGTTGACGATGTACAGATGCCTCGGCGCTGCGCCCTGCGCGCAGGAGCCGTATGGCGCTGAAGGCCCAAGCTCGGCGCGGCCGTCAGCCACTGGGCACTCCCCTGCAAATGGCTGAGCGCCAGCCCAAGGCAAAGGCGCTGTGGTCTGCATCAAGCGCGCCGGCAGCATCTGTCTATGTAGCGCTACCGGACCAGTGCGGGGCGTCGTGGTTTCTTAGGCACAGCTAGCGGACAGGGGGCGGTCGATTGGCGCACCAACAACCGCCGGCTTCGGGCCACAACCGCAACCCGCCTCACAGCCGGTCTTCTCGACTTCGTCGACAGCGCGCAAGGCAGAAGTGTTTGTCCTGACGGGGCCGCCGCAGCAAGCACCACCACCGGTGATCAGGTCGGGGCTTGCCAGGTCGACGGAGCAGACCCCCGTCTCCGGCAACTCCAGCTGCACATCGTTCGCAGCGGCCAGGTCACCTGCCAAAGCGGCCACGACGGAGCGGGCTTGCTCGTAGCCGGTCGCCATTAAAAAGTTCGGCGCACGGCCATAGCTCTTGGCACCGATGGCGTAGAAGCCGGCTTCCGGGTGTGCCAACTCATGATGGCCGTGCGGGCGTACCGTGCCGCAACTGTGAACGTTGGGGTCAATCAGCGGCGCCAGCGCATCAGTGCTCTCTAGCCAGGGGTCGAAGCGCAGCCGCAATTCGCGAAGCATGCCCAGATTGGGCCGCGAACCCGTCGACGCGATGATCTGGTCGATACCCCGGATAGCCGGCTTGGAGCTATCGGTGGCCATGAGGCGCAGGCCTTCGGACACGTTCTCTTCTGGTGCGATCTCGTGGATGCCGAAGCCCATGTGTAACTCCATCCGCCCCTGTTCGACCAGTACACGAAGCCGCGACCCCAGTTCGCCCCGGGCGGGCAGGCCATCGTTCTCGCCACCGCCAAACAGCCGCCGCAAGTCGGTCCCGCGCACAGCCCAGGCCAGCTTCGTACCAGGCGACTGTTCGGCCAGCGTCGCCAGCGCGAGCAGATTGCCGGCAGCCGAATGACCTGCCCCCACTACCAGCACCTTGCGGCCGGCGTATCGCGCACGATCAGCGCCCAGGATGTCGGGTATGCCGTGAGCGATGCGCTCGCGGACTGCTGTCTCGGTTTCACCGTCGGCCGGCAGGCCGTGGATTCCCAGCGGATTAGGTTGCGACCAGGTGCCCGAGGCATCTATCACAGCACGGGCGCGCTGCTCGCGTAGGCCGCTGGCGGTCTGCACCTGCAACAGAAAATCGGCCTGCTCACGGCCTGCGGTCTTGGCCTTGTCAAAGCCGACCTTCGACACCGCTAGCACCCGCGCGCCGAAGTGGATGTGCGGAGCCAGAGCTGGCGTGCGCGACAGTGGCGTGAGGTAGTCGTCGACAAGCTCCCCGGCTGTGGGCAGCCGCTCATCCTCGGGGGCCTTCCAGCCCGAGGCGGCCAACAACTCGCGCGCTGCACGATCAATGTTGTAGCGCCAGGGCGAGAACAGCCGCACTTGCCGGTACTTGTCCAAGTGATTGGCGACGCCCGTGCCAGCTTCGAATACAACGACAGGCAGGTGGCGTCGCACCAAATGGGCCGCAGCGGCCAAGCCTACCGGGCCGGCACCAATGACCGCCACTGGAGAATGAGAGATGGGGATTGAAGTCATGATTCTGCTAAGTTCGTAGTTCGTCGAATTCGAACGATGGTTGAAAGATGTCCATCAGATCTGGATGCTTCACAAGGCCGTGACCAATGGACTCAATGTGGCCAGCCGGTTGGTGCTGGCGCAGAGGTAGAGCGGGTGCGCATGCTCGGCCGGGGCCAGCACTGGGCCGCTTCCTTCAACACGTTGGCGCGCGAATCTTTGGGAGCACCACATCACCGCACCAGAACTTTTGCTTCAGTCCTGCGGTGTGCCAAATGTTGCGGGATCAGCATGCGCGCCATGTGCATGGAAAGCTAGATATAGATGCGATTCATGTAGGCCTCCTTTGGTTTGCTCCTCGCCGCTGTGCGGTTGACCATTCGCAGGGATAGACGCTGTCTACGACCCAAGGTGGCACGGTTGATAGGACTCGCCGAACTGGCGCCGGAAGCGCGCATTGCCACCTTTGGCCGCCAGAACCGTCTTTGCCTGCACAACCTTGTCCAGGAGCATGAATGAAGTCACAAGCAATACACCTCGCAGCAGCGTTTGCCGCAGGGCTGGCAGCGTCAGCTGCACTTGCGCAAGCGCCTGCCGCCCCCCAACGGCCCCGCGACGCTGTCGAGTTGGGCCGCTACCTGGTAAAGACCACCGGCTGTAATGACTGCCACACGGCGGGCTACAACGAGTCGGCCGGAAAACTGTCCGAATCAAAGTGGCTCACGGGCGACACACTGGGTTGGCGCGGCCCTTGGGGAACCACCTACGCCACCAACCTTCGCCTGTACTTCGCAAACATGGACGAGGCCCAATGGCTGCAACATGCGAGAACCATGACGCCACGCCCACCCATGCCCTGGTTCAACCTTCGCGCAATGTCCGACACCGACCTGAGCGCCATTTATCGCTACGTCAAAGCAGCAGGCCCGGCGGGCCAGCCGGCCCCTGCCTACGTGCCGCCGGGCAAGACGCCGGCAGGCCCCTTTGTACAGTTTCCGTGATGCCCGGCATGTCAACCGCCATGCCGCCGCCCCTGCCCATCAATTGGCAGCCCAAGCCGCTGACCAGCGCCCGCAGCGGCGTGCAGGTGCTACCCGACGGCAGGCTGCATTGCTGGATCGAGCATGAGGTATTGCAGGGCATCACGCCGCGCATGTTGGCCTGGTGGTTCCAGCACCTCGAAGGTGACATGGACTTCGAAGGTGGGCGTTGGCCTCGGTACCGAGTCTGGCACCCGCGAGACCATGTACAGGTGTCGTACACGCGGCGCCTGGGCGATGGCAGTATCGGGGTCGGTGCGCAGTTGCACATCGTGGAGCTGCTGAACCGCAATCCGGGCTACCGGGTCGACGTGCTGAGCGACATCGTGCGGCTGGATGAACAGGGTTTTGGGCATCGACCCCGTCTGCATGGCCTGCGCTTGGCAGCCATGGACTACCGCTTCGAGGCCGTACCGGAAGGCACACGCTTTATCAACAGCCTGACAATCGGCCTGGCCTCGGATTGGGCTCGGCCCCTGAATCGCCTGATCCGCCGCTTTGTCTTCGACACCGCACGGGGCGACGCATGGATCCTTCATAACGTCGAAGAAGTGGGGCAGTTGGAACGCTTTCTGCCGGACTTGTACGCACGCGAATCAGTGACTGACGCGTCGGCGTGAGGCGCGTGGACCGGGCTCGGTTCAAGGGGTATCAGATCCAAGCGCCACGTCTATCTCCTGCGCTGTGGCACGGGCGCTGCGCATGACGCCGATCAGCGTGGCTGAGGCCATGCCGGTCCAGTCGCCATAGCCCACAAGCCACAGTTGCGGCTCGACCAGGCTTCGGGTGCCGTGCGCCGCAACCTCGACCCGGCCATGCGCGTCGATCACTCCCAGCGGCGCCAAATGTTCCAATGCAGGGCGGAAACCGGTGCACCAGATCACCACGTCGAAGGCGGATTCACTGCCGTCGCGCCAGCGCACACCGTTGGCCACGAAGCGCTCAAAAGGCTCCCGTGCCACCAGCACCCCGCGCGCGCGCGCTTCGATTACCGGTGGCACCATCACGATGTCGCCGAAGCCGCCCGGTAAGGCATCGACCGTGCGCCCCTCCTGCTGGGCACGCCAGCGCTCTGTAGCCCTCTGGAACAGCACCGAACCATCCACGTCGTCGGGCAGGAAGCGAGGCGGTTGTTCTGTTACCCAGGTGGCGGTCTGCGCCAGCGTTGAGACCTCGGCCAGGATTTGCGCGCCGGAGTTTCCACCGCCGACCACCAACACACGCTGGCCCGCCAGGGGTGCGGTGTCTACATACTGGGCCGAATGAAATTGCAAGCCCTGGAACTGCGCGCTGCCCGCGTAGGTCGGAATGTAGGGGCAGCGCCAGTTGCCGGTGGCACTGACCACCGCCCGCGCGTGCCAGGCTTTGTCGGCCGACTGGACCAGCAGCCCCTGCTCATTGCGCGTGACAGTGTCAACCCACACAGGCCGCTGCACTGGCATGGCATAGCGTTCCTCGTAGCGCTGCAGATAGTCCAGCACCTGGTCGCGCGTGGGGTAACGGTCGGTGCCTGGTGGCATGGGCCAGCCCGCCAGCGAGCTCCAACTGGCAGACGAGAAAAGCCGCAACGACCGCCAGCCATGGCGCCATGCGCCTCCAGGACCGGTCTCCGCGTCGAGGATCTGGAAGCTGCGTCCAGTGCGGCGCAGGAAATAGCCCACAGACAGCGCAGCCTGTCCGCCGCCAATGATAATCACGTCGGTGTTGTGCATGGGATTGATCATCGCAGTTACCAAACCTGTTGGACTGGCGGAAGCGCCTCACCAGGGGGGGATCCTCGGAACACCATTCAAAATGGGAACCGGTCCTGGTCGCTTTGGTGCGCCGATCGCGTGTGAATGCCCATGTTTCGCAACGCGGACCGGGACAGGCCGATTTCTCTCAGCTCGATCTCGCTGAGGTAGCCGAGATAGCGCGCGTCGTGCCGGTCCCGGCGCCAGGCGGCGATGGCATTGATCGCCCGGCCCCGAAGCCGTTCAATACTGGCGCGCAGCGACATGCGCCGCGTGGGGATGATCGTGGCACAGCCGGGGATGCTGGTGCGGGCTACGGCGGGCGTGTTGAACATGGTAGGTGTCTGGTGGAGAATTGGGTATCTGCAAAGACGCCGTCGGCCTTTCAGGGTCGCAACGCAGCCCGTTGGTGCGCCTGCAAATGGCTCTTGCCGTCATCAGGCGTTGTCACCTTTGGCTTGGCCGCACGTCTAAGTGTCGACTGGCCGCTACCGCGGCCCAAACGGAGCAGCAAATGACAATCAACGTATGGGCTCCAGACGACAACGTAGAGAAGCGCTTGCCGGACGCCAGCGTCGCGGTTGCCGAGCGCGATCTGCTTTCGTGTGAGCGAGACTGCGCAGGCGACATATCGCCCTGTGGGCATTTGCCGGCTTCCATGCAGGTGCCCAAACCCATCCGCACCATCACTGAGGCATACGCTGAGTTGCGTGGGTCGCTACTGGCGTATCTGCGCAAGCACACCGGGGATGCCCAGGTAGCAGAGGATCTTCTGCACGACGTCGTCATCAAGGCGCTACTCGCTAGCCGCGATGAAACCCAGGCACCGCAGAACCTGACGGGCTGGCTCTATGCCGTGGCCCGCAACGCTGCGATGGACCACCATCGCCGGCAGCGACCGACCGACGAACTGCCAGAGGACCTTGCCTCGCCTGTGGCCGATGATGACGGCGCCGCAGTCGTCGAATTGGCCAACTGCCTGCGGCCAATGGCGGAGCGGTTGCCCGATACCTATCGCGCCACGGTCATCGCATCTGAGCTTGACGGTCAACCCCTGGCGCGTGTGGCCCGCGACCAAGGCCTTTCGCTGTCGGCGGCTAAGACCCGCGCCAGCAGGGGACGACGCTTGCTTCGTCAAGAACTGTTGGATTGCTGTCGCGTGGCGTTGTCAGCCAAGGGCCAGGTTCTCGACTACGACACCGCGGCTGCTGCCCAATGCGCCCCTGTCACATCCTGCCGCTCACGTGCCGAGTCCGCCAAGGACTGTCAGCCACCTGGATTGGCGGCAGCTGAAAAACTCTGACACCTTTTATTGTCGTCTCCGTCTTTGCAACGTGCCCAATGGGTCGCACCCTCAGAACGGAGATATTGATGCCCCCCCTTCAAAGTACCTCACCGGCAGCGGTGGAGCCTGCGCTTAGCCTGTACTACCACCCGGTCTCGACCACCAGTCGTCCCATCATGATGTTTGCCGCCGATCACGAGCTGGCCATCGAGATGCTGGTGGTGGACCTGTTCGCGGGTGAGCAATTCAGCCCGGATTTCACCGCGATCAACCCGAAGCAGGCCGTGCCGGTGCTGGAGCATGGCGGGTTCCGACTCACCGAGTCTTCGGCTATTCTGAAGTACTTGGCCGACCACGTTGGGTCAGCTACTTACCCTTCAGAGACCCAAGCGCGAGCCAGGGTAAACGAGGCGATGGACTGGCTGAACACCGGACTGTCGCGCGAACTCCTCTTCGGGCTGGCCTATCCGCAGGTGTTTCCCCAGTACCGCCGACCCACGGCCGAGGCACAGCAAGCGGTGCTGTCATGGGCGCAGCCGCGGGTGGAGCGGCTGCTCCGTACCCTCGATGCCGACATGATCGGGCCAAACGGTCGCTTCCTGGTGGGTGAGCACATCTCACTGGCCGACTACCTCGGCCTCGGAATCCTCACGGTAGGTGAAGCGGCCGGCGTTGACTACGCGCCCTGGCCGAACCTGCAGCGCTGGCTGCGTACCATGAAGGCACGCCCCGCCTACATCAACACCCACGCGATGTTCCATGCCGTGTTGGGCGGGCCTCGCAAAGCGGTGGCAGCTGAAACGATGGCGGACTGAGCCATGAAAGCGCCTAACTTGCCCGCCATCTACGGCCTGCACCACAACGCTTGGCGCTGCAGT
>NZ_CEEDCG010000002.1:0-111003 GCF_979253235.1 Acidovorax sp. AC410 | reverse complement strand
ATTAACCGGTTCAGCCAAAAATGCGATTCCGACAAGAAAAGCGCCTACAGCTCCTATTCCCGTCCAGATTGTGTAGGCAGTTCCGAGTGGAATAGTTCGCATGGCGACTGCTAACAGCCAGAAGCTGGCCACCATTGTAGAAATCGTGATGATCGATGGTAAGAGCCGACTGAAGCCATGAGATTGCTTCATTGTGTAAGCCCACACAATCTCAAGGACACCGGCAACGAGAAGATATACCCAAGGCATTGACCCCTCCGAAATATAACGGGGCCAGGTCGTCCTGGTCATTACTTCCCAAGGTGGGGGAGGTCGTCCTCCTATAGATGGACTGATACTAACCCGCGAAGGGAGGCTGATCAACCATATTCTCCGGTGAGAAAGTGGGAATTACAGGCTGCCAGCAAAGGAGATATCAACCAGATATTCCGGTTACCCTAAAATACGCAGATCACCCACTCACTCGACAAGCATGGCGTGTTTGCCTGATGATTCGGGTCCGCACGTCGGCCACTCCACGCCACCTCGCCTTGACCAGGAGCCTTGTACCTTGAGTTCGCAGAAAACCGTGACCGTTACACCGCCCAACTTCCCCCTCACTGGCAAGGTCGCGCCCCCCGGCTCCAAATCCATTACCAACCGTGCTCTGTTGCTCGCGGCACTGGCCAAGGGCACCAGCCGTTTGAGCGGCGCGCTCAAAAGCGATGACACACGCCATATGTCGGTCGCCCTGCGGCAGATGGGCGTCACCATCGACGAGCCGGACGACACCACCTTTGTCGTCACCAGCCAAGGCTCGCTGCAATTGCCGGCCCAGCCGTTGTTCCTCGGCAACGCCGGCACCGCCATGCGCTTTCTCACGGCTGCCGTCGCCACCGTGCAAGGCACCGTGGTACTGGACGGTGACGAGTACATGCAAAAACGCCCGATCGGCCCGCTGCTGGCCACCCTGGGCCAGAACGGCATCCAGGTCGACAGCCCCACCGGTTGCCCACCGGTAACGGTGCATGGCGCGGGCAAGGTCCAGGCCAGGCGTTTTGAGATTGACGGAGGCTTGTCCAGCCAGTACGTATCGGCCCTGCTGATGCTGGCGGCGTGCGGCGAAGCACCGATTGAAGTGGCGCTGACCGGCAAGGACATCGGCGCCCGTGGCTATGTGGACCTGACCCTCGATTGCATGCGTGCGTTCGGGGCCCAGGTAGACATCGTGGACGACACCACCTGGCGCGTGGCCCCCACGGGCTATACCGCCCATGATTACCTGATCGAACCCGACGCTTCCGCCGCCACTTACCTGTGGGCCGCAGAAGTACTGACCGGTGGCCGTATCGATATTGGTGTAGCCGCGCAGGATTTCACCCAGCCCGACGCCAAGGCACAGGCCGTGATCGCGCAATTCCCGAACATGCAGGCCACGGTGGTGGGTTCACAAATGCAGGATGCGATCCCGACCCTGGCGGTGCTCGCCGCATTCAACAATACCCCGGTGCGCTTCACTGAACTGGCGAACCTGCGCGTCAAGGAATGTGACCGCGTGCAGGCGCTGCACGATGGCCTCAACGAAATTCGCCCGGGCCTGGCGACCATCGAAGGTGATGACCTGCTGGTTGCCAGCGACCCCGCTTTGGCTGGCACCGCCTGCACCGCACTGATCGATACCCACGCCGACCATCGCATCGCCATGTGCTTTGCCCTGGCCGGGCTGAAAGTCTCGGGCATTCGCATCCAAGACCCTGATTGCGTAGCCAAGACCTACCCTGACTACTGGAAAGCGCTGGCCAGCCTGGGCGTTCACTTGAGCTACTGACACACAAACCTGTGGGAGCGAGCTTGCTCGCGAAAAACGTTAACCAAAACGCGTGTTTGCTGAATGAATGCGGCGCCTGTGAGTTTTTCGCGAGCAAGCTCGCTCCTACAACTGAACCTTGCCGGGAGCGTCAATGACCCTTCGCCAACCCTGCCCACCCGGCGCCTGTGTCTGCAACCGTGAACAACTGCTGGAAGCTCCCGGCGCTGATCTGCGCATTCTGCAACTGACGCGACAGCAGGAAAAAATCCTGCTGGAGCGCCTGGAAAACCTCAAGAGCCTGCAAGACCTCGAACACTTGCAACGGCGGATGTACGACCAACTCGGCATCCGCGTCCACATCGCGCCCGGGCATACCGAGGTCAAAAGCATGCGCGGGATCCAGATCGTCATCGACGAACTGCCGGGCATGTGCCGCAAGACCCGCCAGTCGATCCCCGCCTCCATTCGCCGTGGCCTGGAGAAAAACCCAGAGATTGCCTACCGCTTGCTCGACGCCCACGACCTGTTTCGCGACGCTTGAATTATCCCGCGATGGCCTCACGCTCAAACAACCCCTGCCCCACGGTCCGGGCCTTGTGCAAATGCGCCTGGGCCGTGCCACTTTCCGAGTCCAACAACAACTCGGAAGTGAGTACCCGCGCCCCGCAATAATCAAAGATGCCGTAGTCGATCTGGGTATTCATGGCCTTGGCATAACCGTGTCGATCGAAGGCGCTTTCGTCAGCCGCCCCCAGGGCCAGCACATGTACGTGCAAATGCCTGAGTTTCTTCTGCACCGGTGTATCGGGGCCGTAATCAATCGCCCAGCCATTGACGAATACGCGGTCGACCCAACCCTTGAGCAACGCTGGCATTGACCACCAGTAGATGGGGAACGCCAGCACCAGCGCGTCGGCGCGGTCTATGCGGGCCTGTTCGGCCTGCACGTCGGCTGGCGGCGTCGCCCGAGTACGGTGCACCCGATGGTCGGCGATGGTGTAGCGTGGATCGAACCCTTCAGCGGCAAGGTCGGCTATTTCAAAGGTGTGGCCAGAGGCGGTCAAGCCCGCGCCCACCTCGGCGGCCACACTGTGGGTGAGAGATTGCGGGTCGTGATGAGCAACTACGATCAGTGCGTGCATGACTTTGACTCCATTTGAGCTTAATCTACTTTTAGTAAGTTACGTCGAATAAGTTACTTTTGGTATATAAGCATGTCAAGCAGTGAATCCCCTGCCCCACGTCGTCGTTTGTCCCGTGAAGATCGCCTGCGCCAGTTACTCGACGTGGCCTGGCAATTAGTGCGTGACGAAGGCACCGACGCCCTGACTCTGGGCCGCCTGGCCGAGCTGGCGGGCGTCACCAAACCAGTGGTTTACGACCACTTCGCTACACGCGCAGGGTTGCTGGCCGCGCTGTATGCAGACTTCGACGCGCGCCAGGACCAGGTATTTGCCGATGCCATCGCCACCAGCAAGGCGACCCTTGAGGACCGCGCGTGGGTTATCGCGTCGTCGTATGTCGATTGTGTGTTGTTGCAAGGTCGGGAAATACCCGGGGTGATTGCCGCCTTGAGCGGTTCGCCGGAGTTGGAAGCATCCAAGCGCGAATACGAGGCGATCTTTCTCGATAAATGGGGTATCCGGATTTAATGGTTGATGGGGCTCCTTCACCCCACCAACCTTATACCACCCTCAGATGGTTGATAGATCGACCCCGTAATTGAGTTCCTCTGCGAAATCCGACAGTCCGTAACAGATGGTTTTCTTGTAGAATGGAGAGACCTTCGCAGTTGAGGCCTTCTTCTTGTGCTTCGTGGTGTAGAGCATTCGTGCCCGCATCACCTCGAAGGAGTAACCACGCCCTTCACGGTTCTTGTCCTTGGCCAGTCGGTTGATGGATTCCGTGTAAGCATTGGTGACGGGCATATCCGTCTCGAAGTAGGTCATGATCTCTTCGCGCCAGTTGCCCACCGCTCTGACCAGATCGCTCCAGATTTCCTTCTGGCCTTTCGGGACGGTGGCTATCCACTCGTCCAGGGCGGCTTCTGCCTGGGAGCGCGTGATGGCATCCCAGATGCCGTAGAAGTGCTCCTTGTGCTCGTAGGCGGCCAGCAGTTGCGGGAATGCGCCTGTCCAGGTCTCCATGATCAGCCGCTCTCGGTCTGAGACTTCGTGAGCGCGTTTCAGCAGGATTTTCCGGTCTCCCTTGAGGGTTCGGCTCTGGGAGGGTTTCAGCTCCTTTCTTAGGCCCTTGCGCACCTTCTCCAAGGCATCATTGGCCATGCGCACCACATGGAATTTATCGACCACGATACGGGCCTGTGGTAGCACCGTCTTGACCGCCGTACGGTAGGGGTTCCACATGTCCATGCTGACGATCTCGACCTTCTGCCGGTCTTTCAGCTTCATCAGGTAGTTGGTCACCAAGTCCTGCCGGCGGGTGGTCAGCAGGTCGAGCAGGGTTCTCTCCTCGATGTTGGTCAGAATGCAGCGGTAGCGCTTGTTCAGGTACAGCTCGTCTATACCCAGAATGCGAGGCGTCTCGAATCGGTGCCAGCGCCCCAGGAACTCGGCGCGAGCGCTGAAGATGTCGCGTACCGTCTTCTCGTCCAGGCCAGTCTGCGCCGCCACGAAGGTGTAGGGGTGGTTGAAGGATTCTTTCTCCACGTACTCATGCAGCCGCCGCGTCATGCGGAAGCCGTCCACCATCTCCGGTAGCTGGGGCCTGAAGGAGGTCTTGCAGGCCCGGCAGGTGTACCGGCGACGAACCACCCAGAGGGTGACCCGCTTGCCGTGGATGGGCAAATCACGATAAGGAACATCACGCTTGCCGAACCGCACGATTTCACCCTGCACGCCACATTTCTCGCACGCGATGGGATCGGGTGCGTCCACCTGGAAGTGCATTTCGTCGTCTGTCGACTTGGAGTCCCTGACCTCATAATTTGAGAGGTTAATAAGGCCAGTAACGAGACCCATCATTAATAACCTCGATGTCAGGCGCTGGATAGTTTCATTAACACCAACCCTGAAACAATGAGGATCGCAGCAATGATTCTCGCTGCATTAACCGGTTCAGCCAAAAATGCGATTCCGACAAGAAAAGCGCCTACAGCTCCTATTCCCGTCCAGATTGTGTAGGCAGTTCCGAGTGGAATAGTTCGCATGGCGACTGCTAACAGCCAGAAGCTGGCCACCATTGTAGAAATCGTGATGATCGATGGTAAGAGCCGACTGAAGCCATGAGATTGCTTCATTGTGTAAGCCCACACAATCTCAAGGACACCGGCAACGAGAAGATATACCCAAGGCATTGACCCCTCCGAAATATAACGGGGCCAGGTCGTCCTGGTCATTACTTCCCAAGGTGGGGGAGGTCGTCCTCCTATAGATGGACTGATACTAACCCGCGAAGGGAGGCTGATCAACCATATTCTCCGGTGAGAAAGTGGGAATTACAGGCTGCCAGCAAAGGAGATATCAACCAGATATTCCGGTTACCCTAAGAAAACTGGGTTTGCCAAGTATGAGGAAGCAACCTATCAGCATGTTTTCGGCGGTGTCTACGAGTCGGCCATACCCAACGGCAACCGTATTATTTTTGCGGGAAAGCATGCTGCGGATGTTGCAAGCCATCTTCCCGATTCTGCGCGTATTGATGAATCGGATGCGACGGTGATGCGGGATCGTTTCTCTCCGGTTAATTCTCTGCTTGTTCGCTGATGCGGATTGTGAAAGGAGTGCCTGTGTTGACGGATGAGGATATAGATGCTCTTTCGCTCGGTGAGCTGATGGAGTTGCATGAAAATGTTGGTGCCCGCATAGAGCGATTGAGGGCTGCAGGCAGGGCTCAAGCAATTACCAAGGCCAGGGCATTAATTGAGAAATATGGAATCGAGCCTTTGGTGATATTTGGCGCGGATTGGGAAAATGGACAAAAACCCCGCAAGCGAGCCGCGCAGAAATACTCCGATCTGTCCGCTGGTAAGGATTGGGATGGCATCGGAAAGACGCCGCGATGGGTGGTGGGAAAATCCGCGAGATTAATAAAGTTCCCAAACCTTATCGGCTGAATACGCGGCGTATCTTGTTGATCTGTCCGGGCGATGCAGTTGCGCTGTTCCTGTATTGATCTCTGATGTTCAAAGAGGCATCGTTGCGTTAGTTGATCGAAAATTTCAAAAAGCGCGACGGCGCATTTATGATGTTTGTCAATTTGTACGCGGTAAAAATGGCGATGTGTTGACAGTACAATTTCATGCGGGCTATATTCCGGCCAACGTAATTTCCCTCGTTTATTTGGAGAACCGCATGAGCAGCACCTTCGACCCTTCCATGGCAAAAGACGCTTTGAAGCCGCAGGCTCAGCAGCAGCGGCGCGTTTTTGATGAGCGCGTCTTCATGGCCGTAGAGCGGTTTGAGCTTTCGCGCCCTGGTACGGGTGGAGAAGACTGGGCCATTGGGCGCTCCGTGACCGATCCCAGCGTGAAGCTGGCCGTTCGCTTGAGCACGGTGGAAGAGCGGATGGTGGACATGCCCAAAGCCAATGAGGCCCGTCTGCGTCAGTCCTACGAAAGCGGCGAATTTCGCCGCGAAACCCTGGCCGAGAAAGCGGCAGGGAAGATCAAGCTGATCGCGTTCGATGGCGCTCGCCCGCTTGGCGAAACAGAGCATGGCGTCAGGACGTACCGCGCACACTGGCCGCAAACCATGGCAGCAAAGCCCGAGGCCGAGGTGGTACACGGCCTGGGCACGATCAACCTGTTCCAGCCCAGAGATGGCGCCCCTGGCAAGGCGTCAGCCCATGTGGAATATCTGCGGACCTCCACCATCGTGGATGGCTCCAATGTGCGCGAGGCCCTGGGGTCGGCCTTGGCGACTAAGGATGACCAGGGCAATGCCCGTGACGGCCACGCCATCATGCGCGTCTACCACGGGGGGACTGAATTCGCGACAGCGCGTGTTTTCCCTGCGCGGGAGGAATCCGTGGTGAAAGACCCTCTGTATGGCGACAACAAAACGGTTCGTCTGCCAGTGCCGGGGGATGCAAGCGTAAAGGCGTTGCTGGATGGCAAAAGGGCAGGCCTGGACAATGTGGATGTACAGAACGATCTTGCACGGGCCATCGTTGCCGGAATTCTGGACGATGATGAGCCTCCTGTGTCCCACGTCATGGCGCCAGAAAAGGCTGCGAATTTCTTCTACGGGGCAAAGGCGGGTGAGCTGACGGTCGAGATCGTGGCCGCTGAGCGCATTAATTTCGGTCTGGACAGCGCGAAGACGTACCTCAAGGACATTGAAAACCCGAAGTTCGCCGGGTATCTGGTGCGCACGGAAGTGGAGGGCGAGCGCACTACCGTTGAGCGCGGATATGGCAACACCGTCACCGCGATCCAGCGGCATCCCGATGGCCTGCCTTATGCGATCTACGCATCGCCCCAGGAGCACTTCCCCCAGGTCAGTCCCCTGGCGCACTTTGATGCGCAGATGCCCCTGACTTCTATCCTGCCGGAAGACCCCAAAGCTCCCCGAAAAGAGGCTGCTTACGAGAGCAGCCCAGGCATGTAACGCTTCATGAGCGGCAAGAAAACCACCACGGCGCCCAGGTGCCCTGGTGGTTTTTTATTTGTGCCGTATTGGTGCTGTATGCGCGTCGTATAGGTGTTGTGTGGGTGCTGTTTGTGCCCTGTTTTGGTGGATTTTGAGGGTAGTGCTTTGGCTGCAAAGAAATGGTTTGATCTCGCTTCCCATGGCTATTTTGTCGGTGCGGCAAGGCTGCGCGATGGGGTGCAGCGCATCTTGTTGCTGGATGTTGAGGACAAGGCAGACGCCGACAAGCTGCTTGCGGCGGGCTTTGCTCGTACTCAGGGCTCGCCAGCCTACGAACGCGGGCTGTATTTCCTGGCGCGTGACGATCAGCGCATCAAAGGGGCAGAGCTGGCTGCAGCGTTGGGCCTGCCCAACTGCCCCATGGTCGTCAAGGAAAGCGACGAGATTGCCCGCGAATTTCAGGCGGCTTTCAAAGACAAGATTGGCAAGAACCTCTGGACTGCGTTGCAGCAGTCTCGCCAGTTGGGCCGCAACAAGGATGGCTATCTCGTACACGAGTCGAATACGGGACGTTTGATCCAGTGGACCAATGACAACGGCGATGCCGAGATCGTTGCAGCGAACTCGAAGGCTGGCCGCGAGCTGGGTGCCGGAGCCTTTCTGTACGCCGATGACGCGGAGTCCTTGGCGGATTGCGCGCAAGGGTTCTTTGGGGAAATCAGGGCCGGTGCCCGCAAAGACTGGTCTGACATGGAGCGGGCCACCCGAGCTGCTTATGCCCGCCACCTCGTCAACGGCGAGGTGTCTGACATGCAACTAAAGGCCTTTCAGGAGGCGGTCGAGGCTGCAGGCTACCGAGCCTTCAATAGCCGTCCCTCCCGGAAGATCGACAAACTCGCGTTCACCGTGGCCGAGGACTACTACAACGGCCTGCCGGTGGCGCGTATGCGGACTGCCGAGTCGATAGCGCTGCAGCAGTATTCGACCCCGCTACCGATGGGGGTCATCGCCCAGCGCCTTCTGGTGGGCAATGAGGACTTTCAGGGCAAAACGTTCGTGGAGCCCACGGCGGGCAATGGCGGGCTGCTGACGCTCGTCAACAAAGGGGGGCGCGTCTTTGCTATCGAACTGGACAGCAAGCGTGCGAGCGTGCTCAAGGCCAACCAGTGCGAAAAGGTGGTGGTTGGCGATGCTGTGGAGCTGAACTATCGACGGGCGCTGGAACAGCCCGAGGGCTTCGACTATTCGATAACGAATCCACCATTTGGAGCCATGGAGCGGGATCGTTCGTTTGAGAAGCTGCCGCGTGTGCGGCGTGCGGACTACTACATTGCCCTCAAGACCCTGGAAGCCCGCAAGCCAGAGGGTCGTTCGGTATTGATCCTGGGGGGTGATGACGCGCGAAATCCGGGCGAGTTTCGTGGCGGCACCAAGGCGTTTCTCGAATACGTCTATGACCACTATGAGGTGCTGGGTGCGGTCGAGCTGGACGGTCGGATGTACGCAAAGCAGGGTGCGGGCGCCAATGTGCGCATGTTCTCAGTCGGTGCGCGCCGCGAGGTGCCATTGACCATAGAGATTCCTGAGCGCTTGCCGGTGATTCGTACCTACGCCGAGGCTTGGGATTGGGCCGAGCGCGTCGTGGCAACCTACCCAGCAGCGGTGGTCGAGGCCGTCACTGTGGTTGAGCCGGAGCGGCCTGAGTTCGAGCTGCAGGGCGATTCGCCCGCCCAGATGCCGGTGATGGCCTCTGTCGAGGTAGATGCGGGCGAAGCGCCTGCAGCGCCAGTGAAGAGCGTGCCAGAACGCAAGGTGAATGAGTACCAAGCTCCCTACCAAGCGGCTTCCAAGGTTGCGCCGCCGACTGGCATGGTTCCGATCAACCTTGCCGGTGCTACCTATGGCGCTCTGGCCGATCTGGAGTCGAAGGTCGGCCCGATTGATGACTATGTGGCGAGCAAGCTGCAGTACGCAAAAGAAGATTTGGGTGGGTACTTCTCGCCCGAGCAAGTTGATGCGCTGGGCCTTGCGATCAGCAAGATGGACGATGGCCGAGCATTCACAAACAGTGATTTCACGGGCTTCGGTAAAGGACGCTTCTGCGCCGCGATGCTGCGCTATGCAAAGCTGGAGGGCAAGGTTCCGGTCTTCCTGACGCTAAAACCAGAATTGTTCACGGACATTTTTCGTGACCTAAAGGACATAGGTTCAGACGATCTGTTCCGCAGCCCGTTCATCTTCAATGAAGGGGTCGGGATCATGCAGTTTGGGTCTGGCTCCGATGTGTTGCACCCGGCCACGTCGTCCAGCGCACGCAAGGCGGCGCTCGATGCTGGGGTGCTGCCCGAAGGAACTGATCTTGTGCTCGCCACGTACAGCCAGTTCCAGCGCAGGCCTGAGATCAACCGCAAAGCGGGTTTTCTGGCCGAGATTGCCAGGCAGGGCACGGCCTTCGTGGTGGACGAGGCCCATGTGGCTGCTGGCGAGTCCAACATCAGTGCGTCCATCGGCGCCGCCCTTTCCGAGACGGATTCGGTGGTTTATGCCTCGGCTACCCCATTCAAGGGGGTGGCGTCATTCCACATTTATTCGCGGATGTTCCCCAAGTCCGTCGATCTCGCAAGCCTGCCGGAGACGCTGAAAGCAGGTGGCGAGGCCTTGATGGAGGCCATCAGCTCCAACATGGCCCGCGATGGGGTGTTCATCCGTCGCGAGCTGGACTTGTCCAAGCTGGAGTTTGCGTCGCGCGAGCCATCGCCTGAGCGCACTCAATTCAACCGTGACGTTAGCGACAAGGTTGCACGCATCCTGAGTCGCATGTCCTACCTGTCTGGTGATGTGAGCAAGGAAGTCAACGAGCTGAATGCGGGGTTCAAAAAGCAGCTCGAAGGCATCCCGGAAAACGAACGCCAAGGTGCGCGCATGCAGGCGTCCAGCATGAACTTCGGATCACGTCTGTACAGCCTCAATCGGCAGTTTCTGTTGTCGTTGGTGGTTGAGGATGCTGCCGATGCCGCGATACAAGCGTTGAAGGAGGGCCGCAAGCCGGTGATTGCGGTCGAGAACACTGGAGAAAGCCTGCTTCGCGAGGTTCTGCAGCGCCGCGCGAACGTGGCCGAGCTGCTCGATGAGATCGAAAGCATCAAGGCCCGCCCAGGCGACGACGCTGCAGACGCGCAGGAGCGCCTGGATGCACTCAAGGAGCAGGTGGACTCAAGGATGGCAGCGGTCAAGCTCGAAAAGCCGCCGCAGTTCCGTGATCTGCTGGAGGTGATGCTGGATCGCATCGGAGTCATTAAGGTTCAAGAGCGCTATGGTGAGTACAGCACACACCGCCCATCGTCTGAGGAGTACCAAGACGAAGCGAAGGCGCTGCGTGCGCTGATCCGAGAGCTGCCCGACATGCCGCTCAGCGCCCTGGACGTTATCAATCAGCGTCTGCGTCAACATGGGTATGAGCCAGCCGAGGTTTCAGGGCGCACTGTGTCGTTGCATCAAGAGCTTGAGGGAGGGCAGTGGGTGCCCACGGAGCACAAGAAAGCCAACGCGGTGGCGAACGTGGCTGGTTTCCAAAGCGGCCAGTACGACTGCATCACGATCACCCGCGCCGGGTCTACGGGGATCTCATTGCACGCTACCAATCGCTTTGCAGACTCTGATATTCGGCAGCGTGAATTCATCATTGCGCAGAAGGCCGCAAACATTGCCGAATACCTGCAGTGGATGGGCCGCGTGAATCGTCGCGATCAGGTGTGCCATCCGATCATGCGCAGCCTTGAGACTGCGCTGCCAGCGGAGTCGCGGCTGACGATGATGCACAACTCGAAGCTGCGGCGCCTTTCTGCCAACACCACCTCTAACCGCGACAACTCGAACATCTCGGACGAGTCGCTTGATCTGCTGAATGACCTGGGCGACGAGATCGCGCTGGAGTGGCTGGTCGAGAATCCGCGGTTCGCGCGTGATCTGGACATTGACCTGCCAACGGACGAAAACTCGCTGGATGCCCGCGCCCAGGACAATCCGTACATCAACAAGCTGATGGGTCGGTTGGTGATGCTGCCTGTCGCCAAGCAAGAGGAAATTCTGGCTACTTTGTCCCAGCGATTCCAGGCCAAAGTCGAGGAAATGGAGCAGCGTGGCGTCAACCCGTTCAAGGTGGATGTGTACGAGTGGGGCGCTCGCGTGGTGGCAGAAGATGAGCTGGTCGCGCCTACGCTCAAGATCACCTCATCGACCTTCGATGAGCCGGTGAAGATCGTGAAGCTGCACTACGAGGAAGAGGTCGTGCCGATTCGCGAGGCCAAGCTGATCGAGATGATCCGTGCGGGCATGGCCGACTACCACGAGGCGTTTGGGCATGGAGACGAAGGCAGCACGAACCGCGCGAGGTTTCGCGAGGCCGTTGCCAATGCCGCCGAGGCCTTCGTGCACAGGCAGCTCCCGGACGAGCTGCGCGAGGCGGTTGAGGCGGGCACCAAGTCCATCCACGACGCCCTGGAGCATGAAAAGGCGACGAGTGCCAAGCGTGCAGAGATGCGCATGCGCTGCCTAGTGAACGGATGGCCTCAGATGCTTCCAGGCACGCTCATTGAGTTTGATGACCCGATCAAGGGGACGCTCAAGGGCTATGTGACTGATGTGTCTTTGCCCAGGCCGGAGGCCCTGACGTTGCTGGGCGACTACCGCATGCGTGTGGTGTTTCCTGGCGAGAGCGGGGTGAAGACGGTTTCGCTGGCCACGCTGTTCAATCAGGATAAATCGCTGGGCGAGTTCAGCAGCTTGCGCATCAACACTGACAAACCAGACAACGGGATTGCGAGCTGGATCAAGCGTGAGTACGACAAGCTCATGTCTGGCTACAACGATGTGCCGGATGGGCTGGTGACTCGCTCGGCCATTGTGCTGAGCGGCAACATTTTCCGCAGCGTGGAGCTTGCGAGCAATAACGCCCTCGGCAACCCCATTCTCTACACGGATGCCGAAGGCAACCGGCAGCGCGCAGTGCTTGTGCGGTCGCATATCTCGCCTGAGAAGCTGAAAAGCATGCCCATCGGCATGGACGCCGATGACGTGGCTCAGTACATCCGCGCGGTGGACGCGAAGTTTGAGGCGCTGCCTGACAAAGGCTACAAGCCGTGCGTGGAGATGCTGATCTTCAACAACGCCCTGCTGGACGGCCCAGAGGACGGCGGCATTGTGCTTTCGCGCCGCACGCCTGGGCAGTACATGCTGCGCCTTCCCGGTACCAAGAAACATGCTGGCGGCTTGATGGCAGATGGACGGATTTTCGACATTGGTCCAAAGACACCGCCTGACAGCTTGAGGCTCAAGCTGGCGGGCACCCGAAAGACCATGAGCTGCAAGGTGGATGAGGGGCAGTTGCCGGAGTTGTTGACCCGGATGAACCAGGGCCACCATGTGAGTCGTTTTTTCGTTCACGACCTGGACTTGGAGATCATCAAGCAGCTCCAAAAGGCCAACAGGGAGAGCACTGCAGCGCTCGCGCAATCGCGCGATACCGGGGTTGTTGCTTCCTTGGGCTAATTGGATTTCTCAAAGGGTCCAATCGGTGTCAAAATAACGAAACGGCGCAATTTTGATGATTTCGCAAATGTTGAGTTTACCGGGGTGATTTATGACAGTAGGTAGCGGCGCTGCAGCGCCGATTGACCTCAGTGGCTACGCAATCATGTCCAACTTCGCGCGCAGTACCCAAAGCGCGCGGGTTTTGGCGTTCCTGCTTCGCATCGACAGTGTTGATGCGTGGGCGGTGGACTTCAAAGAGGACGAGGCAGCGAACGCACTGGAGGTCAAGGCATTTGTGACGCAATTGCAGGCATTCCTGAACTCTGGGGGGATGGACAGCCTGCAGGTGGCGCCGCATGAGTTTTTGGAGCTGCTAGGTGGCATGCGGTCCAGCCGATGCCTCTACCTGCTCAAGAAGGCGAGCGAGCAGAACCCTGTGCTCGCCGACCAGATAGAAAAGCTGCTTGGTGAGGCCAAGCCAGCGGATCGGTTGGTGATGGTCGTGCGTCGGAGGCTGGAGGCCTTCACCAAGGCGCAACTGATCGGGGAGATTTTTTCTAATTCAAGGCTTGAGCGGATCAAGTCCATCATGGGGGTTGAAAATGGGAAGCGCTGAAAACGTAGTGCCGGTGTTGGTGTCCCGCACGAGCTTGTTGTCGGATTTCATGCAAATCTTCTACAACAAGGGCTTCGTGGCAGGTGTTGTCCTCGGGGTAGCAGCATTGGGTGGCGGGTACGCCATCTCTGCTTCTAGCGGTGGTGGAGGGTCTTATAGCGATCCAACCAGCACGTTGCTATCCGATCAGGAGTCGGTCATCACTGCCCAGATGCGCGCTGACGCGCAGGCCTGCGCAAGCGGCACGCAGCAAGGGACTGTGGGCAATGCGATCAATATGTCACTCAAGGCCCATCTTGAATTGGCATCAGCTTCGCCGAACGTTGAGCAACTCTTCGATGTGAATGCGGACTGCTTCGCTGGCCTCAGTGCGTTGCTGGACCTGTCCTTTGCAATTCCATCGTTGGCTACCATCATCGCTGCGGCTCAACAGGCCGTGATTGCCTACGCCAAGAAGAAAATTTGTTCGGCTGTTTCCAAGGTCACTGGCATGGTGACTGGGCCTATCAATCAGGCCATCGGGCAAGCGAACCAATACATCGGTGCACTGAACGGCCTGAGCGCGAACCTCAATAGTTCTGGCGGCATGTCGTTGCTTGACCCCAACCTGGGTGCCAACTACAACATCGGTCAATCCGGCACGTACAACACCGGGCAACCGTTTGGCAATCAGCCACAAGCGACAGTTCCTGATTCTGCGGGCGGAAGTGGGTCTGGCACCGGCACGGGCACGGGCACGGGCACTGGTACAGGGACTGGAACGGGCACCGGGACAGGTTCTGGCGGGATGACGGGCAATGGCCCCGGCTCTTACTTTGCCGTGTACTCTGGACTGATTAACCAGTTGAACACTGCTGAGTCGCAGCTTGCGACTGCCAACCAGAACTTGGCCGCAGCCCAGCAAGCGGCCAATGTTTGCGTCGCGGATTGCACGTCGCAGCAACAGGCGGTGGCTTCTGCGCAGACGGCGGTGAACAATGCACAAGCAGCAATCGACACCATCCGCTGCAGGATGAACAACCTGCAGGCGGATGGCACGATCCCCGCGAATGCTTGTGTCACCACTGGCACGACTCTTTCGAGCCGTTCGGTTCAGCAGAGCCAAAGCCAGCAGAGCCTGACGCAGAAGCTGACCAACCTTTTCCAGTGATGCGCGCATCATGAAAAAGGCCGTCGCATCTAAGCTGGCTCAGGTGGCCTTGGTGGCCTCCCTGGTAGGAGTCTCAGCCCAGGCCCATGCCTTTGGCTGGGCCTCGGTGTTGTCGTGGTTCCAGACGATGCAGCGTGAGCTGAGCGCCCTGGCAATTGCGGTCAAGCAAAGTGCTGTCGCATCGAACCAGATCAGCGACGCTGAGGTCAATACCCGCAAGCAACTTGCGGTGGCAATGGGTGCTGTGATGACCAGTGAGCGTGTACGTGAAGTGGTGAAAAACTACGACCCGTCCCTCGGTCAGCCGATGCTGCTCAAGTGCGAGGCGCAGTTTGATCGTCGCCTGCAGGTTGAGGTTTTCAACCAGTCGGAGAAGAACACTCGTGTTCTGGTGTCGAACTTCGCTGCCGCATCCACGCCATCCCGTGCTGCAGCGGATCGGGATGTGCTGACCCAGCATCGTGAGCTGTTCTGTTCTGTCTCCGAAGCGAAGCAGGGCTTGTGCGAGCTGAAACCAAACGGCATGCAGGCCTGGGATGCTTCCTACTCAGGACCATTTGGCGAGCAGACGATGACGCCTGATGTGGAGCTGGCTGGCTACAACTACATCACCAACGTGGTGGACACCAGGGCGTCTCATTCCATCAATTGCAAGTCCGAGGCCTGCGCAGCAGCGCGGCTTGAGAACATGCAGGCCACTGCCATCGGTTCGATGGTGGCGGAAAGTTTCATTGGACAGTTGAGCATGCGCCGCTCGACTCGTTTGGAGTAGTGACTATGCGTAGACGTAATCGACATGCCGCAAAGCGGCATATCCTGCAGGCCTCGCTGGCTGCAGCGTTGGGTAACCCGAAGGTCATCGCGGCCGGGGCGATCTGTGCCGGTGTGCTGGTGTCGGGAGCGGCCTATGGCGCTCTTTACGGCTTCGGGCCTGCAGAGACATGGACCATTGGGATGATTACGGCGATGACGGGCACCGTGTCAGCCCAGCTCGCCGCCTTCCAGGCGCTTTTCATGGCGCAGAGCCAATTGCGGTTTGAGCAGTTGATTTCGGCTGTGGCCATCGCCACCAAGCAAGAGGCTGTGTCGGCGAATCAAGTGGTCGATGCCACGCGCAATTCCGGCCAAACCCTGGTGAATGCTGTCCGCGCGCAGCGCATCAACGATGCTACGGTCAAGGCCTACTTGGACTACTCGCCAACTACTGGGCAAGGCTTTGATGCCTGTGGCACTGTTGCGCGTAATCAATCGCTGGACAAGGCCTTTGATGACGTGCCAGGACTGGCGCGGCAGACCTTGGCTCAGCTCGATGTTGCACCTGGGCGACTGGTGGATTCGCGCGTGGGTGCCATGTCAAACCGACTGAATCTGCATCGGACTAAGTTCTGCACTCCAGCCGAGGCCAATGCTGGCCTTTGCAGCGTGGGCAGTGTTCCTGGCGGTGACACGAACGCGGCTCTGCTGTTTACGGGCGTGGATCAAGGCAGTGATGCGGCAGCGGCTCGCAAGGCGTTCATCCAGAACGTGGTAGGCGCCCCTGATGAGCGGATTACGCGGGATGCTGGTCAGTCTCCTGCAGGGCAGGCCTATGCCTTCGAGAAGAATCGCAAGGATTCCCTGTTGTCGATTCCTGCTTACTCCCTGGCAATGATCGACGCCAACAACACGCGCAGCGAAGCCTACGGGGGCAAGTCTGCCAACGAGATGATGAAACTGCGCGTGAACCAGTATTTTGGCGGCAAGGAAGCGCAGCAGTGGTCTTCGTCCATGGCCGCGCAGACCACACGCGGGCTCGTCGTTGAACTCACCAAAATGTCGGGCCTGGAGGTGTGGATGCGCCATAAGCAGTACGAGCAAGGCCAGCGGATGGAGGCCAATCTGGCGGCATTCGTATTGAGCAGCACTGATGACATGCAGGCCGAGGTCGATCAGAAGTACGACGCTGTGCTCCGACAAACGGCAGCGCAGGCAGTTCGGCCATAAAGGGGGCGGTATGCGTACAAGATTGAATCGTGCAGCACAAGCGGGCAAGACCGGGATGACCCGCGCCCAGCGGCGGGTGGTCACTGGCCTTGCAGGACTGACAGCAGCGACCTCATTCGCTGCGTTTTGCCCACCGCAGTATCAAGAGACATGGGTGTACCCGGCGTTCGTGGCTGCGACCTCCACCTTGACGGCGCAGATCACGGCCATGGACGTTGCGCTGTCGGCGCAGCTCTGGTTCCAGAGTGAGCGACTGATTAGCGCGATAGCGATCATGACCAAGCAGAAGGCGGTTGCAGCCAACCAGATCGCTGATGGCTTGCGCAACACAAACCAGAACGTAGCAGTAGGCCTGAACGCCCTTGCAACTGCAGAGCGCGTGAAGAAAGCGCGCTTTGAGTATGGCGGTGACTTCGGCCAGGGCTACTCCCCTTGCTACGTGTTCCAGGGGCGGCTGGGGATTGCGCGTGCTGAATCTGACTTGAGTGGTGCGTCTGCGGCTGCGCTGCGCGCAGACGTTCAGGCAGCTCCGGGCCGCTTTGCCAATCCGATCACCGCGCAGAAGGAGATGCAGATGGAGCACAACCAGCTCTTCTGCACTCAGGATCAGGCGAGTTCTGGCCTGTGTACCGCGCAGGGTAGTTTGCCAGGGGCCAATCTGAATGTGGCGACGCTGTTCAAGCCAACGGCGGGGGAAGAAGACCTGACGAAGGCCAAAACCTCGTTCATCAATTTCGTCGCTGGCCTGCCCGATGGCGAAGTGCCCCAAGGTGGCGGCTCTTCCCAGGTTGCAGCGACGTATCAACTGGCAAAAATCCAGAAAGACGCGGTGCGCAGCAGTGCGCTGGCATCCTTGACCCAGATTCGCCTGGAAACCACCAGCGGCGGTCATGGTGAGCATGGTGACGGCGATCTGCCACTGTCGATGCAATACGCCACCGAGGTGAAGCGCTACGCAGGCAATACGCCTGAATACAAGCGCTGGTCCAGCGTTATGGCTGCCCAGAATGACCGTGGCGTGATGGTGGAGCTGCTCAAGATCAAGGCGCTGGACCTCACCCTGCAGGAGCGGCAGTACCGTCAATATGAGCGCATGGAGGCGCAACTGGCAAGCGCAGTTGCTGCCAACCTCAAGTCGGGTCAGGCCCGCAAGGCGCAGGCCTCGGGAGAGGCCGCAGCTCGTCAGAACGCTGCGAATAAAGTGGGGTTGTGAGCATGGCGATGAAGTCTGCCAAGTGGCTCGCATACTTCGGCGCTGTCGCTGCAATTAGTGCAGCAGGCCTGATGCCGCAATCTGCTTTTGCGGCATCTGCCTCTTGTGCCATGGACCCGACCAAGGGCGGGGGTGGCATGGCGGCTACAAGCCGCTTTGGCACATGGCGCTCGTATTACAACGGCGGCAAGGGCGGCGGTCACGGCGGTCAAGACTTGCGTGCTGCCGTGGGTATGCAGTTGTACGCGCCGTTCGATGGAACGGTGCTTTACAAGAACGTTCAGCCAGGGGGTGCCGGTAATTTTCTTGCGATCCGCAATGGCAATGGCGATGTGGTCTGGTTCATGCACTTGAGTGGGTATGCCAATGACATTGCTGTCGGCAAGACGGTCAGCGCAGGCCAGTTCGTGGCCTTGTCTGGCAATACAGGTCGCAGCAGCGGCCCGCATTTGCACCTTGAGTACACAGTGAAGAAGCGCGAGGACGCGCGCAATGTGTTTGTGACCAAGGGGATGGAGCGCGAGCAGGTTTTCCAGGCCAAGAACAATTTCGTGCAGAAGAGCGATGGCACGTACACCACCGATCCGGCTGGGTACATGTGCGATCCGTACACCTTCGTGGGCGACGCCACCAAAGACAACGCGGTGTTGGGCAAGAACACCAAGGAGCAGTACCAGATTCTGCATGGCAGTGTGCCCAATGGCACCCCTCCCAACGCGGAATACACGGATGCCCAGTCTGTCGCAGCCAATTCGGTCGCCGTCCAGGCCAACGCTGTGGGCAAGACCATCCCCGAATTCCTCTCGGATCGTGATGGGTATGGTTCGTTGCCGGGAGTGCGCTACGAGAGCTACAGCAATGTTTCACCCTCGGAAATGATCGCTCGTGAGTCCAAGCGGCGCATGATCGACGCCGAGTGGCAAAAAAACCTGACACAGGTTTCGTCTCGCGCGTTGTGGGTGGACTACGCCCAGACGGTGGCGGTCAGCAACTACATGCAAGAGGCCATTTATCGCAAGCGCGAGAAGGTGGAAGCGCTCCTGGCGACGTTGGCTGCTCAGAAATCTGAGAGGCAACGCAGGGCGACGGATGCAGCGCGCGAGCGCGCTGTAAAGCAGGGTGCGACGAAGGCACTCCAGTAAGGCAATTTCGCGTAGGAGAAGACCATGAGTAGTGAGAAAGATATGGATGAGTTGAAGGTAAAAGATGGTCTTCCCAGCTTTGGGCCAGACCCAAAGGCCGCGAAATCTGCAGCGGCGAAGTCCAAGGATTTAGGGCAATCGAAAAAGCCCGAGCTTGCCCTGGATGCCGATGCGCTCAGTTCGGTTCCTGGCGGGTTGCGCGTCATTCGCGGCGGCGGCGCGGAGATCGTGCAATTCGCACAGGCGCAAAAGAGCGCCCTTGCGGCCCAGGCAGAGGCCATCGTGTCATCCAGCTCTAAAACTGAGAAGGGCTTTGACGCAAAGGTCGGTGTGGACAAGGATGGTGTGAACGCCAGTGTGGGCGTGAGCATGAAGAAGACCACCGAGGTCAAGTCTGAGAGCAAGAGCAAGGGGCAGTTCAGTCTTGAGGACAAAGAGTTCATCGCTGCATTGCAGGCCAAGGGCGTGGACCTTTCCAGCGGGAAGATTCCCTTGGACGTGCTCGCAGAAGTGCTCGCGGAGATGGCTGGAGAGGCCCCCAACACAGCGCTGCTCGATGCGAAGGCCCACGACAAGATGCTTGCTGACATTTCCAAGCGGTTGTCTCTTGGACTGCGCGAAGAAAAGGGCGCCGAGCTGCGCGCCGGGGTCACTGCTGGCGGCGGTGGCGGGCGGGGTGCGCGAGGTGACGAGGCGCCACAGTACGGCAGCTCAGTCGGCGCCGAGCTGGTCGCCACAGGCGGCGCTTTGATCGGCGGGCTTGCTTCCCTTGCATCCGGCTCTGCCAAGTTCATCGGTGCCGCAGTCGGCGCCGCTGGGCGAGGTATCGGCAATTGGGGGGCGAAGCCCGAGTTTGCCGGTAGCAGCTACGACCGCGTTTCCGTCATGCCAACGATCAGCGAGTACCGGATCAACCAGATTGAGAAGTCAACGAACAACTACGAGAAGGCGCTGAACAAGTTTTGGCAGGTTGCGCCGATGGCTGCTCTGCGTGAAGAGATCGAAGAGCGTGCGCGCAAGACGGGCATTTCTGTGCCCGATGCGATGGCAAAGATGAAGCCCGGTGGTGAATGGGCCGAGCTTCACGACAAGTTCGTGAAGGAGGTCGCTGCATCACCGGATGCGCTGCAGGCCAAAGTGTCATTGGACAAGGCCCTCAAGAGCTACACAGGGCAATACGAGCACAGCGCCGAAGAGCTGATGAATGCCGACATGACCGATCCCAAGACCATGAAGGCGCGCAACAAGGTGGACGCCTCCAAGGACAAGATGCAGGAGCTGGCAGCAGAAACCCCCGTGTTTGGTGGCGAGACGGAATCGCACGCTGAGCGCCTGAAAGCGGCTATCCAGGCGATCATTGAGCGCGTCAGGGAGCTGCTGCAGGCGGTGGGCGCGAAGTTTACTGGCGGCGAGCAAGAGCATGCAGCACCCTGAGTCGTTCGACCGCACCCATTTCCCCCGGCTGAGCCTGCTGCGGGCATCGGCCAGCGACTTTGGCTTGCAGGACGCGGATGCTGTTTGTCTCGATGCGATCCTGGGCGCAGCGGTTGCCTTTGGTTCTGAGGCCGAAGAGGGTGCATTTTCGAGCATCCATCTGGCCTATGGTCAGGGGGATGACCGCGTAAAAGTCACCGTAACCGGCACCCGTGATGAGGGCTACCAGCTCGTTTTAGAGCGTGCTACCAGCGGTGCGAAAGAGTCATACGTGGCTGGGCTTGCCGCTACAACGCTGGGCGGTGGTAGCGCCTGGAATGTGGAGGCTGCGCACGTAGCTGGGCAGCAAGCTACGGCTGGCAACGTGCTTGCCGGGATAGCAGAGCTGCGCAGCCTGGTTCTGCAGGAAAAAGAGGTTGGTGAACGGCTGGAAGCTGTGGAGTGACGCAGTGAAGTGGTTCAATCTTTCCCGCTACGCGGCCAAGCTCAGTGTGCTGCCAAAGTCCGATGCGCGCACGCGCACGGTACTGCGGCTGGAAATGCCGCATTCCAGGGATTGGGCTGCGCAGCGGGCCATTGCCCAGGTGCTGGACCCTACCGTCGCTGAGCGGTATACCCCTGATCGGTTCCGTGAAGCGCTGGCCGATATGGGGTTCAGCGCGATGGACAGTACGCGGCTCGCCTCCGGGACTGCTGCTGACTTCAATGCCCATGGCGCCGAGTACCCCACTTTCGCTGCGGAGGCCTTGCGCGATTCGATCAAGCTGTCCGATCTGCAGCGGTTGTTCCCAGGCCTCACGGTGAATGATGTTGAAGACATGCCACTTGAGCGTGTTCTGGTTGCGAGCGAGGACTTTCAAGGCTACGAGGCTCGATGGGAGCGACTGCGCAGGGCGATGGTGAATGACTCCATCGGTGTCTGGGTTCCCAATCAGCAGCCATGGGGTCAGAGTGACAAGCCAGTGCCACTGCGGGAGGCGCTGGAGACAGCCGGTTTGCTGGGTCAGGATCGGGATAGGACCATAGCGATAGCGCTTGCCCTCAAGGCATCGCAGCTTGGCTATCGTGATGATGCGCTGGCGGTCTACTACGTGAACGAGGAAGCCGCCCAGGCAGATGGGCTCAAGGAGGGGCAGTACCACCGCAGCGGCTTTGCTGCCAGTGTTCCCATTGCTGTGGTGGGGCAGGGCAAGGTCGTGGCGTTGCGCGACGTTTGGGCCATGCCCGATCTGCGGCGCACGATCTCTCCAGAAAACGCGCTGTGGCTGCGGCAGGACGCGGTGCCGCAATCACTCGTGGTTGATTACCTCCGGGACCGCATGGCCTACGCCGCTCTCTTGAAGACCGCGCTGGATCGCCTGGATAGCTGGATAGCCGATCCAAAGCAGCTCAAGGACGAGTCGCCAGATTTGGTGTGGGGTCAGGTGGCTGTATTCAACGAGGGCTACGCCCTGGTCGAGCGCCATTCGTCCCTGGCCGATTCGGTCTTTGGCGACACCGAGCCTGCCCTGGAGCGAAACGACGCCGGTAGCTGGCGTCTTCGCAAACTCAACAACATCGAGAACAGTGCTTACGAGTCCCTGGCGCTGAGTGCTGAGAAGCTGGGGATTGCTTCCAAAGACAAGGTGCTTGACACCCTGCTGGGCGCCCGCCTGCTGTGGCAGAAGATGGTCAATGCGGAGATCGCTGCAGAGCGGGATGCGGCCATGGCCGCAGCCAAGGCAGTTCAGGCAAAACCTGTGCAGCAACCGTTGGCGATAGATGCGCCCGACACGCGCAAGCATGTGGACGTGGGCGAGAAGATCGGTGGTGCGCGCAAGGACTATGCGAAGCGCGCGATGGCCCTTGACGATGTGTTGGCGATGAATGATCTTGAGATCAAGTTGCACGTCAACAAGCAGAACGTGTGGCCTCCGTTGAACTATGCGGCCATGAAAGAGGCGGGGGTGGAGCCGAAGGTGGCGATGGCCTTGAAGCTGTTCAAGGACAGCATCAACACCGTTCCCATGAAGTACAGCCCACTCAGTGATCGCGAGTGCGCCGACAATTTTGTGACGGCTGTTGGTCGGATGCGGGACTTCTTTGAAGGCGTGAAGACCGAGGCTGAATTCAGGAGCGCAGCGGTAGCTGCCGGTGAATATCTCTCGCAAGGAGATGACAGCGTGATCTACGGTGGTGCCTTGTGGCACCAAGTAGGCAGGGATACCTCCAAGTTCCTGCAGAGGGATTTTTTCTACGCTGCCGAGAGGAAGATCCAAAAGGCCACGCGGTCATGGAACTCTGCAACCCAGCGGATGGAGAACGCAGAGCCCTGGACAGCCCTGGTCAAGCCAGCCAAGACGGCGACCGAGGAAGAAGCTGCAGAGCGCAAGCGCCGCACGGAGATCGACAAGGAGCTGCATGTGCCGCACCTTGAGCACCTGCGCCGCAATGGAGAAGACTGGCGCGATGGCCGTGACGTGACGGCTGACGAGCTGCTTGAGCGCTTCGGGTTTCGGGCTATCGAGTATGGCGAGTGGCTTCCACAAAAGGAGCGGCAAGCAGTCATCAATACGGCGTTCGACAGCTTCGCCGATCTCGCCCAGGCGCTGAATCTCAGACCCCAGGACTTGAGCATGGGCGGTAAGCTGGCCGTTGCTTTCGGTGCTCGTGGAACTGGGGGCAGGGGGGCGGCACTTGCTCACTATGAGCCGGGGCGTACCGTCATCAACCTCACTCGGCTCAAGGGTGGCGGTTCGCTGGCGCACGAGATGGGGCATTTTCTGGATCACCAGATTGCGGCGCTTTCAGGTGGTGGAACGTATGCCTCCGAGATGACGAGTCCTCCCTTGGATTCGATGCGCACCCTGTCTACCCGGCTCAGTTGGCGCAACGCCACGGTCGAGGAGTTGACCGAGCTGGCGTCTCGCAATGCTGCGCGCAGCAAGTCCAATGCGGAATCCTGGCTGGGCAGCGTGCCCGTGGAGCAGCGGCCCGAGGCCCTTGCTGATCTGGGGCATGCGATGGATTCCATGCGCATGGAGATCACGCGGCGTGTAGAGGCACTGTTGCCCGATACCTTGGACAACAACCCGTACCGTGGTGTTCTGGGGGAGGCTGGCGTGATTTCGTTCTCTGTGCTGCACAGTCTTGCTGACGAGGTGCGCGATGAAATGAGTACGAAATGGCGCGGCAAGCTGGGCAAAGATGGCTTCAAGCACATGCGCGATAACTGTTGGCACATGGGCAAGGCTCTTGGGCTCGGTAGCACCTTGCAGGCCTATGCAGAGCGTGGCCTGCCGGTGCCCGAGGTGCTGCTGGGTCAAAGTAGTTTGCGCAAGCAATCGGTGTTCAGCCGTGATGCAGAAAAGCTGGACAACCTTCGGTCTGCGCCCTACTGGAACACCACTCGCGAGCTGTTTGCTCGCGCCTTTGCGGCTTATGTGCAGGACAAGATTGAAGAACAGGGCGGGCGCAGCGACTACCTCGTCCACGGCGCGGGCGATGGGCGAAAGGTGGCCGACATTGAGGCCAGCCCTAACCCATCGGGTGAGGATCGGAATGCGCTGCGGGCTTGCTTTGACAACCTGCTGGATGAGTACCGTGCAACGCTCACCAACGAATCAACACAGGACATGACACCATGAAAATTCAAGTGCAAGACTACAAGGACATGGTAGCCACACCGGAGGCTCACTTGGAATTTCTGCGGCACGCTACGCAGCTTGCCGAGGGCATCGAGGGTACGGGCCAGGACGTGGCGCGCAAGCTCAACACGGCGCTGCGCGAATCCATCGAAGTAGCGGGGCAACCGTTCACCCAGGCCCGTCATCTTGTGCAACTTGAAAGACACAGCGACGGCTGGGACTTGGAGGGGACGAAGCCCGAAGTGCTGCGCGAAGTGATCCAGTTGTCGGAAGGATTGAAGGCCGTAGATGCGGGTTTGGACATCCCTCATTTCACAACTGGATTCGAGTGGATGCGCGAGCTGGCTGGCGGTCCCGAGGTCGCTCCGTCGCGTTGAGCTGTACAACGGGACCAATTCTCTGCATCCGCGCGATCAAGAGCATGCCCCGCTATGCCCAGCATCACGACGCTCCCCCCTACGGGGTCTGCGCTGCAGGCCTGCAGCGCCTGGGCGCGTAGACGCAGCAAGGCCCACCGACTCGGATTGCTCCGAGATGCGGTGGGCCTGCCAAGGATCAGCAGCGGGTTACTCCAGACCTTCCAGATTCCCCTGACTGGCTTTGGCCGCGCGCTCCGATGCGCGGCTGCTGCGTTTTTCGGTGATCGACTCCAGGGCATCGTGTGCCTCTTTCAGCGCCAGGAGTGCCGCGGCGTCCACCTCGATTTTCTGCCCCTTCGGCATCCCGCTGGCTTCCCAGCGGGCAAGGCCTTCGAGAACACCGCCGCGCGTGCGTTTCCCGAAGAGTTCGCCAAAGGCGCCCGTCACGGTTCCTGCCACCTTGGGTGGGATGCCGGCGCCGCGCACAGCTCCGCGAGTGACCTTTCCACCCTTGTTGAGCGTGCTTTGCATGTATTCGCCAGCGGCCTCGCCATGCAAGCGGACAGCTTCGATGGCCGCGTCTGCGGACACCTTGCCACTCTTGACCAGTGCATGCACGTCGCTATTCGCCATGCCGAGCAGCAGCAACTGCTCCACGCGGGCCACGGTGCGGTGCATTTTCTGGGCGATCTCCTGATTGGTGTAGCCCTTCCGGTGCAGTCGCAGGTAGCCGATTGCTGTGTTCAGGGGGCGAAGCTGCAGACCATCTGCAGAGCGCAGCATCACTTCGATTCGTTCTGCATCGCTTCCCTTGAAGCCCACGCATTCAAGGTAGGGCAGGTCGTGGCCACGCTCGATGGCAAGCATTGCACCACGTCGCCGCAGGTGGCCTTCGACAGGGCTGATGCGGCCCTCATCGTCGGTCCACACGATGAGCGCAGGCACGTAGCGCCCCGCAGCGTATGCGTCTGCGAACGCCTCGATCTGAGCGATGACCTCCGGGTCGTCGTAGTCGCGCAAATTGAAGCCTTCGACTTCGACCAAGACGCGAGGATCGACTTTCCACAGGTCAGTCTTCTTCACCGCGTTGTTGTCTTTGTCGGCGGCCATTGCTTTCAGGGATTTACCGGACATTGCTGCGATCCTCCATGTGATTGTGCATGCATGTATTATGCGCCGCAAACATGGCGTATACGCCATGGTGCGCAGCAAAAAAGCAGCTTTAATTTGTATCTAAATGTGGCGTATGCGCCATGTTCATGGTGGAAAAGCTGCTTGAAGATGGCGTTTCGTCGTTATTCATGGCGTATGCGCCATGGGCGGGTGTTGGGTGGCTGCTATAGTCATTTGGATACATGGAAAGGATATGGCATGGCTACAGACAAATCGCCTGGGGACACCGCCCCATTGGAGCGATTGACACCCGCCGAATTTCGGGCCGAAGTCGTGCGCAAAGGATGGACCTTTGTGGCGATAGGTCGGCGCTGGGATATGTCAGCCAACTGGCTGCAGAAGGTGGCGGGGAACGCACAGCGGCCCAGGTACTGGGACGATGCAATTCGAGGTCTTCCCGACCGCGCGAAGGGGGAATGAAGTGCGTGTGACATGGGGATACGCAGCACGGGACTTGAAGGCTGGCAACAAGGTTCCTGTGGCAAGTGACACGGCTTACACGGTGAATGGTCACGCGCTGATCTGCGGCATGACGGGTGCCGGAAAAACGTTCACGCTCAAGCGCATGGTGCGCGAGATGAGTGCTACTAGCGATAGCCGAAATCCTGTGCGGTTTCATGTGTTTGACGTTCACGGTGATATTGCCATCCCGAACGCCAGCAGCGTCATGTTTTCCGAGCAGACGGATGTGGGTATTAACCCTCTCAAGCTGAGCGCAGACCCTCACTTTGGTGGGGTGCGCAAGCGCGTGCAGGGCTTCATGGCGACCATGAACAGTGTCATGCGTGAGTTGGGGCCAAAGCAGCAGGCAACCCTGCGCAACGTTCTGTACGACGTGTATGAGCGCCATGGGTTTCGCCAGGACGACCCCAGCACCTGGGCTGTCAATGAGGAAGAGGCGCACTTGATGAGCGACGGCAGCGGCAGGCTGTACATCGACGTGCCACTGGCCGAAAAGGACTCGGCGAAATCATTGGGCGCCCGGTGGGATGCCGGTGCGCGGTGCTGGTACATAGACGCCAGGGAGTATGACGGTGCCATCACCAGATGGCCTCCGAAGACGCTGACACGAACCTATCCCTCGATCTCTGATGTGCTGCGCACAGCCCGCTACATCATGAAGCAGAGTTTTTTGGGAAGTGGTCAGGAGGCCATCACTTGTCTGGCTGCGGCAAACAAAGCGTCTGCAGCCTATCAACGCAAGCTGCTTGAAGCCTTGCGCAAAGGGGAGCGAGGCTTTTCTGACGAGAAGATGCAGGCTGACATTGATAAGGCCAAGCAGAAAGCCATCGAAGCCTATACCGAGTATGTGACCGCGATTTCCACGGGGCGGGAGGTTGATGATCTGCTGCGCTATGACAGCACCGATGTGTTGAAAGGCGTGGTGGATCGGCTGGAGAACATGAATGCCATCGGGGTGTTCAAGCCGAAGCCACCGCCATTTGATCCGCAGGCATCGGTGTGGCGCTACGACATTCGCGCACTGGGCATGGAGGAGCGAAAGCTGTTCGTGTTGTTCAAGCTGCAGGAGCTGTTTGCGGAAGCTATCCAGTCAGGTGAGCAGGCGCAACCCAACACGGTGATCGTGCTCGATGAGGCGCATATTTTCTTTGATTCCGATCCAGAAAACATCCTGAATAGCATCGCGAAGGAGGCTAGAAAATTCGGTGTTGCGTTGATCTGCATTTCCCAGTCGCCAACGCACTTCTCGGAGGATTTCATTGCCGCTGTGTCCACCAAGGTCATCCTCGGCATTGACGAGCTGTACTGGCGCGGTGCTGCCACCAAGCTGCGCGTGGAAGAGCAGGCGCTTGCCTGGATCAAGCTGCAGAAGTCGATGCTGGTCCAGATCAAGTCTCGCGGCGCTCCCAAGAACGATTGGCATTGGGTGGTGATACCGGAGATGGCCCATGGTTGATGTTCACAGCCTGCTCGCGTCGCTGTGGGCGGCTGTGCTTGCCATGTCTCCAGTTGAGATGCTGGGTGCCGCTACGGGGATCTCCGGCGCGGTGTTGCTCGCTTGGCGGGGGCGGCTCGCCCCATGGGCTTGGGTGTTGTGGATCGTGTCCAGCATCGCCTGGATTGTTGCTGCATACCGACTGGGTTCTCACCCTCTGATAGCGCAGCAAACGATCTTTCTGTGTGCGAATCTGCTGGGTGTGTACCGATGGCTCATTCGCAAGGAATGCTGATGCTCGCGGAGCTGGCCGTGCGCTCTAGTGGAGGGGTGTGTGATGGGGGCATTTGATCCCAGCGCAATGCATGTCACCAGACTGGCCGAGGCCGATCTGGGGGAGTCAGTGGCGGACACCACGGCGCAGATCAGCTTGATCGCCGATGGTGACGTGCGGCAGCGATGTGCGAGCGCCAAGTTGGCTGCTCAGATCGTTTCGCGGGTGTACCACGTCAGTGCGGACCTGGGCGACGGGGAGATTCTTGGTGGGATGACGGATGTGCTCAAGCGGCTTGCTGCAGTCCGTCAGACATGCCTGTCAATTGCCGGAGTACCCGAAGACCATCCCGACTACGGCGCGGCCTTTTCGATGTGCACTGCTGTGGCTCTTGAAACCGTGACCGAAGAATTCAAGTGGCGTCAGATCGGGGGGCGCACGAAAGAATTGCCGATGGCACTCTTCGGGCGCCTGATTGAGGCGGTGAGCGCCAAGCAGCCCAGGTTGTTCCCGAAATCATCGGGGCAGTTGGACCTTGGCGCCGCGCGCAAGCTCGCCACACTGCACGCGGCTCCGGTGATGATGGGACTCGTGAACCTGTTCGACTTCTACGTGATGGACACGGAGGCGATGGCGTGCCGTCTGGTCTATGCCGTGGCAGCGCAAGCGGAATTTCACGCGCTACAGGGCGTGGACGGGATGACGGAATACGGGCAGGCCTTGATGATCCAGCGCGCTTACGGGGTGAGTGTGGATGTGATGGCCCAGGTCTACAACGCATGCGCACGCAAGGCGGTCGAGAAGCTGCAGGACATGCAGGAGATCGACCGAGCGTTTGCCATTGGCAACTACGAGCGCATCGGCGGCATGAACTACGAGCATGTGCTTGAAGAGCATGACCGGGTGATGCGCAAGACATACGAGGTTTGTGAGTTGATCGTCATTGCCCAGTCGGGCAGATCGGAGGGTAAAAATGTCTTTTGAGGAAAAGAACTGGGAGTCTTTGATGACCCTGGTGACGGGATTGGCTGAGCGTGAGCACGCGCAGGGCACGCAGTTTTTGTATGACAGGGCTCGCCTGTTCCCCGAGGACGTTGCGGACATGCTTCTGCCCTCGGTGATTTGCCTTGCACAGGGCGTCTCGCGCTATGTGGGTATGGGCGAGTTTGGCTACGACTACAAGCTCGATCCTGAGAGCAAAGAGGCCTTCCCCCTGGTCGCTGCGCGAAACATGGACAAGCTGGCTCCATTTCACCGCGTCGGCCCGTTCGTTGTCGAGGTGTTCGACTCCTATGTGCTCGAACACCGTGCGGATGTGGCTCGTGTTTTCGAGGCGGCTGCACAGTCCATCCATCCTGATTTCACCTTGGAGCGCAACACACGAGTGGGGCGTGAGGCAACGGCTTTCGGCAACCAACAACAGGGGCCACGGGTATGAGCACTTACGGGCAAGAGCGTGGCGCGGCCACGCGCAAGACAGTCCAGATCGCGCGGGAGCCGGTGCTGGAGAAGCTGGTCATCCCTGACCTGATTGCCATGGCCGATGCAGGCAAGCGTGTTGATCGCAATGTCCTGCTGTGGATGCAGGACTCGTGGGTCCAGCAGGCCATGGTCGAAAATATGCCGCTGCTGATTGACCTCATGCGCAAGGGGCGCGAGGACGGCAGCTCGCCGGAAGAGCAGCACCGTGATCGCATCCAACTGCTGGCGAAGCTGGCGAAGGAAACCTACTCATCCGAGAAGTCGCTGGGGCGCGGAGCGGACCTCAAGACCTATCTGGAAGCTGCGACCACCTTTTTCGAGGCCGAGTCCACCCGCTATGCGGGGCATCTCAAGGACATTTCGGAAGAGATCGCCAAGGCCATCGCCAACGGCGAGCGGCCTGACGTAGACCGGATCGCTCGCTCGATCTACGGCTCTACCTCGAAAATCCTGGGCGCCATGGACAGTTTGGAGCACCTGAACAAGGCCAGCGCGGACGCGGTGAAGAGGGCCATGGAGCAGGGCATGGAGCGGATCGGGATGATCGCGGCTACCAGCGGGCCGCTGGAGGTCAACCGCGTGTTGTTCCAGGCGATGGACCAGATCAGCAAGGAGCCGCAGCGCTACGTGCTGTTCACTGACCCGCAGCGCATCCAAATGCCCGACTACCAGCTCTGGGACTTCGAGCCTGAGCACCGGGCTCATTCGCTTTAACCAAAAAATTTCAATAATTGAAACGACGTTTTTTTGAACATAGTTCGAGAATGTGCGTTAGTATTGGTGCCATAATGGCATCGCGCCGCCATGGTGGCGCACATCGGAATGGAGTATGAGATGAGCAATCTGGAACAGTCGATCAAAGCACGCAGCCTCGCTTTCGGGAACTACATCGACCCGCAACGCGAGCTGTTCGATGCGCCTCAGCTCTCCCTGGTGCAAGTTGATTTGCCCGAATACGCCAATAGCGGATTGGGTCGGGCTCTGTTAAGCGTGATTCGCTACCAGTTCACCGATCTCGATGGCGCCTTTGGCGTCGAGGGTATGTCCGTGGGGGCAGACAGCAGCCGGGGCACGATGGTTTACAAGGACATGCAGCCCACGGTCGTGGCTGCAAGCCATGCCGAGTTGCATGCGAGCAATCCCGAATTGGCGGAATCACTGCGCAAGGTCAATTTGCCACCTGAGCTGATCTCCATCGGTGTGCTGCGCGCTGCACAGTCTGCAATGTCTTTCGAGGACTTGTATCGGTTCATTGAGGTGTACCACGCACGCGCTTCGTGGATTGAATCCCATCCTGTCGAGGTGAAGTTTGCGAATCTAGAGGCCATGTCCGGTGGTTCTGGCATCCAGTGGAGCCGTGTATTGCCCAATGGGCCATCCTTCGAGTAAGGGGTGATGATGGCGACCAGCTTCGCTGACGCAATTCGGGGCCGTGTCTACGGCTACCTGACCGCTGCAGGGGCGGAGTTGACGCGCGACGGCATTGAGCCGCTGCGCGTTTCTTGGCTCGTGTCTGGCGTTGAGCTGGATGGAGTCAGGGCCAGCTTCTCCGATGCGGATGGGGTGATCGAGTTTGGTGTGCTGTCCCGTGTGAACGGCGTGCCGACGAATGTCCTGAATGTCACCCTGAGCCTGGACGACGACGAGGCTCAGATTTACTGCCTCTCCGAGGAACGTGCAGACATGAATTTCACGGGGCCTGTGGGTGCGGAGCAGGCCTCCGATGGCCTGTTTCTCGCCTGCGACTACTTCGCTGAGGTGACGGGGTTGGCGGCGCGTTCCTGACGGGCGTCCCATGCCATGGCTGAGACGCTTGTCATCATTGAAGCACCCGGCAAGCGCGCGAGCTTGAAGGATGTGCTTTGGCGAGCGGGGATGCGTGGCTTCGAGGTGGAGGCAACCGCAGGCCACATCGCAGGCAACCCGGCGCGGTTGTCGCCACTGGGAATCACAAGCAGCTTTCGCGAGACAAACTATGCGATCCGGGAGGATCGCATAGCTACGTGCGAACGCATCCGAGAGGCTGCGCAAAGCACTACAGGCCGGATCGTCATCGCCACTGATGACGACCAAGAGGGCGACGTGATCGCCCGAGACGTGTGGCGTTTGGTCATTGCCCCCGAGGATCGCTCGCGGGTGGTGCGTGTACGGCTTCGTGCCCTGTCTCCGTCAGAGGTCCATGCTGCCTTCGAGGACGCCGCGCCCTTTGATCCGCTCTCGGCGGCAAAGGGCGATGCAAGGCGTGTGCTTGATCGCCTTGTCGGCGCACTGTCCAGTGCTGAGGGCGCGGTGGGGAGAGTGCAGGGCTCGCTGCTCCTGGCCTTGACCCAGCAAAAGCCCGTGGTGGGGGTTGCAACCTACACAGCTACCGCCGAGGACGGCTGCGAGCCTTGGATTGCGCAGCGGCCAGTGTTTGCGGGCGATGACATACCTGATCCCGTGATGCTGGATGTGCATTTGTCGGTGGGCAGTAGCGTTGAATCGACGGTCGGCGCCCGTCCCCTCAACTACGGTGAGATTGTCCTGCTGTCGAGCGTGGAGACTGGTGCCGAAGTTGCTGACGTGTCCAGGGCGATGCAGGACTTGTATGAGCGGGGACAGATGACCTACCCGCGATCAATGGCCCAGGCGATCAGCGTGGACGCAGCGCGGCGACTTGATGTGATCGCCCGCATGAACGGCGCCGCCTTCGACGCGGAGCGTTTCACCGCCGTGCGCGCACATGGGCTGCAGGTTGAGCACGGCCATGAGGCACCGAATCCCGCGACCTTCGAGGTGCCGTTGAACCGGGTGGCAGAACTGCTGTCCCTGCCGGAGCATGTGCTTGTGCTCGTCGCTCGCAATCTGGTGGATTGTGGAGTGCGTTGCACGCTGGAGCAGCCAGCGCTGCGCGATCTGCAGAGACTGCCTGATGAGCTTGCAGGTTTGCCTTGGCACCGAAAGACGGAAGCTGGGTTGCGGCTGTACCCAGTGGTTGTGCCGGAGGCAGGATTCAAACCTTGGACCCAGGAGCAGAGCCTGCTGCATCTCATGCACAAGAACGGCCTTGGCCGTCCTTCGACGCTGGTGGAGCATGTCAACAAATTCGCTGCGCGTGGGCTGGTGACAGAAGATTTTGAGTTGACGGCAAAGGGGCGGGACTGGAGTGCGAACGTTGGCCAACTGTTCCAGCACCGCAACCTCGCAAAAATGGTTGAGGATTACCTTGGATCGCACCGTGACCCAGCAGCCTTGATGGTTGCTGAGATGGTTGAGAAATTTGGCATTCCCGTTGTCACGGACGATGGAATGCCTTTAGCGCAGGAGCATGAATATGGACAAGCGAACGAAATATAGGCCCGCCACTTTTCTGGAGGTCGAAGACCTCTACGGTGGCCGCAAGACCGTCATGGTCGGCGCCGATGGCATCACATTCTGGGATGCCATTGACGCGGAGAAGATCACGCCGCTCGTGATCCACCCTGTCTTCAAGCCGGTGGAGATTGGGCCTTTGATCGAGTTTGCGCGCAAGAACGATCTGCTGGATGCACTCCGTGCCCTGACGCAGCACATCAACGAAACCCAAGGGGGGCGCAGTGAGCGCGATCCCCTGTATGTGATGCGTGTGCTGGTCGCTTACTCGAAAGGTGCTTGCGACGGCAGCGTCGCGGCAATTCGTGTCGCCGTGCTCGCGGCGAACGAAGAGGAAGCCCGCGCCATCAAGGCGCAAGAGATCGTTGAGCAGTTCATCAATAAGGCTGAGCAGGACGCAGCAGGCCAAGCGCACTGAGGGGATGGTGATGGGAAGAGTCTTGATCGTTGCCGAGAAGCCATCTGTTGCCGGTGACATTGCGAAGGCGTTGGGTGGATTCAGCAAGGGCGACGGCTGCTACGAGCGTAGCGACGCGATTGTGTCGAATGCACGCGGCCACCTGATCGAGATTTTCTCGAAGGAGGCCGACGAGGGTGGCAAGAGTCTGAATGACCTGCCGGTGATCCCCCAGCGGTTTGAGCTGCGTCCTACCAAGGACGCAGGCCCGCAGCTTCGGCAACTGGTCAAGCTGATGAAAGACCCATCGGTCACAGAGGTGGTGAATGCGTGCGACGCTGGGCGCGAAGGTGAGCTGATCTTCCGGCTCATCTTCGATTACGCCGGATGTCGCAAGCCCATGAGCCGCATGTGGCTGCAGTCGATGACGCACGACTCCATCCTTGAGGCCTGGAAGCACCGCAGCGACGGTGCGACATACCAGGGCCTTGCTGATGCCGCTTATTGCCGCAGCGAGGCCGATTGGGTCATGGGGATCAATGGCACCCGTGGTGTGACTCGCCTTCACGAGCGCCAGAATGGCGCCTACGAGCTGATGAGCGTAGGGCGGGTGCAAACGCCAACCCTGTCACTGGTGGTAGCGCGCGAGCGCGCTATCAAGGGGTTCGTGCCCAAGGATTTCTGGGAGGTGCGCGGCACATTTGGTGTCGCTGCTGGGAGCTACCAGGGGACTTGGTTTGATGCCAGCTCAAAGGCCGAGGCTGTTGATGAGGTGGACGACGACGAAGCTGGTGCCGAGCCCGAGGCCTCGTCGGGCCAGCGCATCTTCGACAAGGCCAGGGCTGATGCCCTGGTGGCGAAGTGCCACGGTGTCCCGCCCAGCAGCGTGACTGAGGAGGCGAAGCGCACCCAGGAAGCGCCGCAGCGTCTGTTCGATCTGACCACGCTGCAGCGCGAGGCGAACAAGCGTTTCAAGTTCTCCGCGAAGAAGACGCTGGACATTGCCCAGGCGCTGTACGAGACGCACAAGGTCACTACCTACCCTCGGACTGATGCAAAAGCGCTGCCGGAGGATTACGTGGCCCCTGCAGCAGCGCTGATGGGCCAATTTGGTGGGACTGCCTATGCCGCATTGGCGCAGGCCGTCATCGACGGCGGCTGGGTGAAGCCAAACAAGCGGATTTTCGACAACAACGAGATTTCCGATCACTTTGCGATCATTCCTACCGGCACGAGGCCTAGCGGTCTTTCCGACGACGAGCAGCGTGTCTACGACCTGATCGCGCGCCGGTTCATCGCGGCCTTCTACCCGGATGCGGTGTACCAGACCACCACCCGCATCACGGTGGTGGCTGACGAGCGTTTCCGCACCTCTGGCCGGGTGATGCTTGATGCAGGCTGGCGTGTGGTGTGGGGTGGCGACCGTCAAAAGGGTGATGCTCCAGGCCTTTGTGCCTACGAAAAGGGTGAGGCGGTACGCAACCAGGGTGTCCAGGCGGTTGGCAGCAAGACCAAGCCTCCAGCTCGCTACAACGAAAACACGTTGCTGGGAGCAATGGAGAAAGCCGGGAAGACCCTTGCGGACTCCGAGCTGCGCGCGGCGATCCGCGAAACTGGCCTGGGCACGCCCGCGACACGGGCGTCCATCATTGAAGGCTTGCTGAGCACGGGTAGCAGGGAGAAGCCCAAGCAGCCCTACATGACCCGTGAAGGCAAAGAGCAGTTTCTGGTTCCCACGGACAAGGGCGACGGTCTTTACGAGTTCCTGACCCGCAACAACCTGTCCGCTCTCACCTCTGCTGAAATGACGGCTTCGTGGGAGCACCGTCTGCAGGACGTGCAGCACGGGCGCCTTGCCCGCCATGAATTCATGTCCGGCATTGGCAAGAGTGCGCGCGGCATGATCGACGTGCTCAAGGGCAAGGCCTCGGCAATGCCAGAGCCTACCCAGCGGGTTTTTAAGACCCCATGCCCGAAGTGCGGCGGCGAGCTGCGCGGCAACCGCAAGCTCGAATGCAGTTGCGGTTTTGGGATCTGGACCACGGTGTCGGAGCGCGTGATAACGCCCGACGAGATGACCGAGCTGTTGACCAAGCGCCGAACGGGCTTGCTCAAGGGCTTCCACAGCAGCAAGACCAAGCGCAAATTCGACGCGATCCTCGTGCTCAAGGACGATTTCTCCATGGGCTTCGAGTTCGCCGATTCAGCGGAGGCCAGCGGCGCCGCTGCAGCCGCCAAGCCATTCGAGGCACCGTGTCCACGGTGCCAGGGTGAGTTGCGCCATCTGGGTGGCGACAAGCCCAGGTACTCGTGTGCAACAGGGGACTTCACGCTGTGGGCAAACATCGCTGGCCGAACGCTCTCTGAGCGTGAGGCCTTGACGCTGATCCGCACGGGCTCATTGGCTCCAGTGAGTGGGTTCACGTCTGCTGCCAAGAAGAAATTCGCCGCAGGCCTGCGCCTGGACCCAGCGGGCAAGGTTTCTTTCTTTTTCGAGGACAAGTGAGGATTCCATGAACGATGAAATCGACGTGACGATTGCCGAGCGCGAAGACGCGGTTCCCCTGGACTTTCTGGAAGAGATCGTTGCGGAGTACCAGCGCAACGTCATCTTCGACGGCCAGCAGCTCGTGGCTGCAGGAGGTTGAGGCATGGACGAAAAGAAGCCACGCCCGAATTTCACCCAGGACGTGACCAACAAGGTCATAGAGCTGATGGAAACGGAGGGCACGAAGCCGTGGGAGGCGAGCTGGGATCGAGGGTTGACCAAGGCCTTCAATCCCTACACGCCGCAGAAAGGCAAGCAGGGCCGCGAGTATCGCGGTGCCAATGCTGTGAACCTGCTCATGGGCCAGCTCGCACGCGACTCGGCTGACCCGCGCTGGCTGACGTTCAATCAGGCCAAGCAGGCAGGGCTTTCGATTCGCAAGGGAGCGGTGTCGGAGGCGGTGATGTTTTGGCAGTTTCCTGAGTCCAAGCCCAAGGATGTGGAGTGGTCTGCAGGGACAGACAAGCCTGCTGTCGAAGCTGTCTATCAGCTCAAGAGCGGCAAATATGCCGCCTACGGGCGCCTCGGCTGGATGAAGGAAGCGGACACCATTGAGGCGGCGCAGAATGCGCGCGTCACAGGTAGCAGGTTCCGTGGCCACGACTCGTACCAGTGGGCTCCGGTCGATGACTTGGAGGCCACGGCCAGGGTGGAGCGGCCAAAGCCCATCTATGCCCTGGTGTTCAACGGGGCCGATGTGGTGGGCATGCCGCCCATGAAAGAACGGCGCCCGTTCAATGCCAATGAGCATGCAGAGCGCCTGATCCAGGCAACCGGCGCCGTGATCGAACATCGTGAACTGACCCGAGCTGCCAAGGGCGCTTTGGTCAATAGAGCCTTCTACGATCCAGCGGGCGACGAAATCACGGTGCCGCCTCGCGGTCACTTCAAGACCCCAGGTGACTACTACCGCACTGTCATCCACGAGATCGCGCATTGGACGGGCCACGAGTCCCGGCTGAATCGTGGCGTTGAGGATGCCAAGCGCGACTCGCCCGAATATGTGTGGGAAGAACTGCGCGCCGAGATGGCGTCGGCCATGATCTGCGCCGCACTGGGCGTGGAGGGTGGTCTGCAAGACCACGCGGCCTACCTTGATGACTACATCAAGCTCTTGAAAGAGGACCGTTCTGCGATCTTCAAGGCGGCTCGCGACGCCGAGAAAATCTACAACGCAGTCTTTGACTTCGACCCAGAGCTACGCGCAATTGTTGAAGGGCACCTTTCCGACAACGCAATTGGCGCGGCTGACCCCAATGCGAAGCGTCAACAGGGCATTGACCTCAAAAAGATTATCAAGGGTGAGCTGCCGAATTTTGCGCCGATCAAGCCCGCAGTCACGCATGAGCCTGTTGCGGAACCGCCTGCTACTCCAGGGGGTGGGCATGTGGCGTGGCCGATGCCCGCTGCCGCTCCCGTTGCCACCCCGCCACCCGCGCCAGGGGGTGGTGGGGTGGTGTGGCCGATGCCGGTGCCTGTTTCCCCGTCACCGGCTGCTCAAGCTGCCGATGAGGATGTGGAGATTGACTTTGGAGGCCTCCGCTTGGGCGACGAAGCGACACAGCAGGTGAATGCGGGCGTCGCCCAGGACCAGGACGATGAGATCGCGCTGGACGGCTTCGAGCTGGATGTGGCGTTGGACGGCCAGTACAGCGACATTGAGGTAGGTGGACCAGCGCCGTAGGCGCTGCACTCGTGGAACAAAAAATGGCTTCTATCAAGGCAACAAGAGACGCGATCAAGGAACTTCCAGGGATGACTGCGCTGCACGCCGATGGCGAGTGGCGTGTCACCGTCAACCTGTACAGGCTTTCCGAGCGCTATCCCGACAAAGGCAGGGCATGGTGCGAGGAAAGGCAGGAAGCGATTGCGTACTACACAAACGACGCGGACGATGCGCTTGCAACGGCCAAGAGCATGTCCGCGAACTGGGAGAAGGAAAAGGCAATGACGACAGAGAAGAACACAACCCCCGCGCGTGAGGACGAGTTGCCCCAGGCATCGCCTGGGGGGTATGTAGTGCTTTCCATTGAAAGCACTGGCAACGCAGCCTTTGCGGACATGGGCCGCACTCATGAGATCGCCAGGATCGTTGGCGATGCAGCCGACAAGATCGAGGGCATGAGCCTGGACGATTGCTCTTTTCCACTGCGTGACGTGAACGGCAACCGGGTGGGAGAAATTGCGGTGCTTTCCCGCGTGCCCAGCGAGCCAATCCCCGATAGCGGGCTGCGTCTGGCTATCGAGCTGGGCAACCTTGCTTTTGAGGATGAGCCGCAGCAGGAGGTGTCGCGCATCCTGCGTGATGCCGCTGCCCGGATCGGCGATGGTGCAAACGACTTCCAGCTCCATGATGTGAACGGGCTGAACGTGGGCCGCTACCAGTTCGTACCCGTGGCCTCGCTGGTGAAAGATGGCCGCGTGGACATGAGTGAAGCGCTACAGAGCGGCAGCGTCTATCTTGCCGATGACGGCTACTCCGGCATCGCAGATGGCGAGTTCCGGTACGTGGTGCCAACCAAGGACTTCGAGCCGGGATACCACCAGGGCCAAGGCGATGCATGGCTGGTGAACGCCAAGGGTGAGCTGGCATCCGGCTACGACGAGCCACAGACGGTGCGTGAAACCTCCTTCCGTGAGCTGAAAGCGGTTGAGCTGAATGCCTTGCGCGAGGTGGTCGAGGGGCGCGTGACATTCGAGGATTTCGAGCGCAGCTTTGACGATGCCGACCCGGCACCATAAACCTCCAGCAATCAATCGCCGAGGGGATCAAAATGGATCATTCCAACAAGTCGCTTTCCAGTGATCTGGCGAAGATCGCCATGGGTGAGATGCACTCCGATCAGGTGCTCCGTGCGAGCGTGGAGCGCCTGGAAACGCTTCGGGATCAGCACGAGCATGCTGACCCGGCCATCACCAAAAACCGGATCGTTCAGGCGCTGGTGCATTGCAAGCTCGCGTTGCACGGTGTTCACGAGGCGCATCACAAGCTGCAAGACGCCTCGGTACTCTTGGCACTGGACGAGGGCCAGAAGGTCAGCAATAGCAAGCTACCGCCCGCCAACCAAGACCCGCGCTGGCAAGCGCAGATGCAGGCTCTGCGGGATGTGACGGCTTCCATCAATGAATCCATGGCACCTGAGATCATCAAAGCCGATTTCGCGTTGACCAAGCTCCGTGAATACGGCGAGGATGTTGAGCTGGAGTTTGGTGGCGCGGTCGAGACTCTTGCCGATGGCACTGAGCGGGCGGGATTCAAGCGAACCGACCCCGATGGGCTGACCTTGCACGTTGTGTTGGAGGCGCCCCCAGGTGCGTCCATGGTCCTGGCCTATGCGAAGCTGGGCAAAGGCGACGATGTGCTCGTTGAGGGTGAGGTCATGCCTCGTAAGTCAGTGATCGGCGCGCTTGATGCGGCCATAGCCTCATTCGACGCGCTGAAAGCCAAGATGCCCGTTACGGAGGCGCGGACCCAGCCCGAGGCGCAGGCTCTCGCGCAACGAGTGGCCGGTGCGATGGGCGCAACGCTGGGGGATTGGGTGCAGGCGCAGGCCAAGGAGTGGGTGCGTAGCACGATGACCACTCCCGATGGCAGGGCCATCCGCGTAAGTGCATCCACGGGCGGCGTGGTCAGCATCAACGGAGATCCATTTACCCCCGACGCCGACCGTATTCTGAACGTGTCTGACGCGGCGGTGGCCGTCTCCATGCGTGTTGCGATTGAGCGTACTCCGGCGCCGTCTTTTCCGATCAGGACTGATCGTGTGTTTGTCGATGCCCCTGGCGAGGTGGGTGCTGCCTGGGCCAACTTATGCGAGGAAGAGAATCGCCTTGCGGGCTACCTGTCCAGCCAGGAAGAGGGAACTGCCGTAGTGCTGGATGGTGATGCGTGGTATCTCGAACTGGACGAGAGCCAGCAGCTTGTCCTGATGCATGGCGAGGTGGTGGACGGCAAGATCAAGAACGCCAGTTCTCGGTTCGACTTCGATTTGGGCTGGGTAGACGTTGAGGGCGAGGAAGTGGTTGCGTACACGTCTCGCGTCAGCAGTGTCGCCGACGATTTCATGATCGACCGGGCTCTGTGGAAGACCATGAAGGTCGAACATTGCGATTCACCGACCCCTGGCATGTGACCGTTACACCGTACCCGTAAGGAACTATATGAGCACAAACTACACCGTTTCCATCACGTTCGAGGTGGTGACTGACGAGTCGGTCGAAGCTGGCGAAGTGGCGTACCGTGGCTACGAGCGCGAACGCGAAGACATGGATTTTGACGAGCTGAAACGGCTTGTTCAAGACTTCGGATTTTCCGAGCCTTCCTGCAGCCATCTGCAGGAGCGCATGTGGTTTTCCACCACCACGCCGAAAGAGGATCGGGCTTACTTTGAGGAAGGTGAGCGGCGCTTCTTTTCCCTGCACCTGCACTCGGTCAACGGCGAAGAGCCTACCCTGGACGACTACGCGGACATTGCACGCATGGCTAGGGTCAAGGTGAGCGGCCTTGAGACGGCTGGAACGCGCATTCAGCCAGAAGATGACGAGCTGTCGGCCAGCCCGAGCGCTTAGGCAGGAGCCCTTACCATTCCGGCACGGGCTTAGACCACCCGGTGGCTGGAGTGGGCGGGGGCGCAAGCAAGCGCAAAAAATCTTTATTAGTGTGTACTAAAAGGCCAATTAGTGCGCAATAATAGGGCCATCGCTTAATTCACAGGAATAGCATGGCCCACCAACGTATCTTGAATCAATCGCAGGCTGTGGCTGTCTGCAATGCGATGAGCCACATCAACAATGTCGCCATCGCCTACCGGGAAGGCTCCGGTCTGAGCATCAGCTTCTTCGGCAATGTCGAGGCTGCTGGCAACGAACCGAGGAAAATCGAGGTCGTTGAGGTGGATGGCGGATTGATCGTCAGCTACGGGTTGCTTGATCGCGAGCGTGAAACCTACCCCAGTCAAGCCGCTTTTGCTACGGCCTACGGCCTGGACTAGCGATGGCGCGCAGCACACAGGCCTCTCTGGAGGCCAGTCGCAAGAAGGCAGGGCTGGCTGCTGCAGCTAAGCTCGAAGCGGCGGCGGATGCTCTCAATGCGTACATGAGGGCATGCCGCGAATGCGCCGATGCAAGCAATCCCGACCGTAACGGCGCCGCTGACAGCAGGGTCATTCTCGTGTCGCAATGCTCGCACTACAGCAGCTATCTGCAAGATATTTACTCGAAATAGTGGGGGTGGAAATGTTCAAATTGTTGGTGGTGATGGCGGCGATTGCGTTGACCGCGTTCATGGTGGTGGGGCAATCGGAGCAGGCAGAGCGCACTGCGCAGCAGGGCACGCTTCTGGAGCGCCTTGAAGCCTTGAACACCCCCCAGGTGTCGTTGCTCGTGGACGAGTGGCGCGAGGCCTATCCCAGCCCGAGCGCCGAGCGCCTGACGGAGCTGCGGGTGCTTGTGCAACGTGTGTCGGCGGCCCCGCGTTTGGCTGAGCAATACACGGCCAGTGCGAGGCAGCGGAAATTCGACGCCCTCGGTATCGAGTCTCCATTTGGCAGTGTCAAGGCATCCCCTGGCATTGGTGCAGTGCCGAAATGAACAAGCAACGGCGCGATGCTATTCAGTCCATCCTAGATGAGCTGCAGGTGCTGCGCGAGCGCATTGAATCGGTGCGTGATGAAGAGCAAGGGGCGTTCGACAATTTGCCTGACAGCCTACAGCAGGGGAGTGGGGGGCAGAGGATGGACGAGGCCGTAAGCGCCCTGGATGTTGCCCTTGATGGCGTTGACGAGGCTGCGGCCAGCCTCGATGAAGCTCAAAAATAGAACGCATCAAGCGTGGCTACAAAAACAGAAATTGAGCACTGACATGCACAAGCAATCTCATCAGCGGGAAGTCGCCCAGGTGCCCATTACTTGGCTCATCGGCTCCTTCGCGTGCGGCCCACTATTCCTCTGGGTGCTCAAGCGCCTCCAGGCGGCTCCAAAGGGTGTGGGTGAGCTGCCGATTGCCGAGTACATCACCCCTATGTCGGCGGGTTTGATTTTTGATTTTTTGCCTGGGGTATTGGCAGGGCTTGTCATGGCCTGCCTTCTCGCCGTCGCGGTGAACATTCGATTCGCTTTCCAAACCCGGACGCAGCGCTTTGCGATCTTTGCTGCGTGTGAAGTCGCATTCATTCTGGGTTGTTTGTTGGGCTTGTGGCTGCTCTGGGAGTCCGTGCCTGGGTGACGGCGCGCAGCGCATGCCTTCCATCTCCTAGAAAAAATTGAAAGAGTAGGGCAAGGCTGAGCTGTGGGGATGTGGGCAACGTGAGCGTTGTCCACCATGTCCATAGTGAGGCGCGTCAGGGTTTTACTGTGGGCAAGCTGCAGGCTTGTCCATAGTGCCCGGAATCCTGGCGGTGGAGGATGGAGGGCGGGGGTGCTCCTGGCCGCACGGCCTTTGCGCCTCACAACCTACGGTTGAAACGGCGCCTGGTTTTTTTAAGGCATGTTGAAGGAGTAGCATGAAACTCAGCGATCCACAGGCACTGCTCGTCACGAAGCTGCAGGCTGGGTGCAAGTTGCAGCACCACCCTGGCACAGGGTTGTTTCGCCTGCAGGAGCCCACCACAACACGAACTGTCCACCCGGCAACAGTGGAGTCGCTGATCCGGTGCGGCGTCATCAACAAGTCGCTTGACGGCGAGTGCAGCTTAGCGTGATGGATAGCCGCTTGAATGATGAGTCGCTGCAGGAGGGTGGAGTTGATAGCGCTTCGAGTGCATCGCGGTCGAAGCTGCTGCAGGCCCTGGAACTCTGGCGGGAGATTACCGGCGTCGATCCCAATGCCACCCGCTTGACCATCTCGTCGTGGGCTCTGAAAGAGACTTTCACGGCGCTGCAGGAGGCCATTGACCTTGATCCAAGCGAGATCACGGCCAACCTGTTGCTGGGCTATTTTCTGAACACCTACCTTGCGGAGCGTGAGGTGAGCCTTCTCACGTTGCTCAACGATCCCAAGAGTGTGGCGGATCGGCTGGCGAAGCCACGCGCTCTCATGGAGCTGCTGGGCAGGCCTGAGCTGGTGGAAGCCAGGGGGGCATTCATCGCCGCCATCTCCGAGGCCTTGGAGGGCTATGGAGCTGCTGGGCGCGATGACGTGCAGCAGCTCCTGCAGACCCATGATTCCATCGCACTGCTGCGGCGGGATGCGCTGCGCGGCATCGAGAAGCTGCGTGTCGATCAGTTCCTTGACGGCCTGCCAGAGGCCGAGGGCTTTCGCCCGATCTACAACCGGGTAGTGCACCAGTGGTGGAATGTTCAAAGTATGCTGGCAGCGGCGACGCGCATGCCCTCTGGCGTGTCGCTGAACCTGATCCGGCACCCGGACGGCTACCAGAGCTATTTCTGCTTTGTGATTCGCAATGGCGGCAACTTGTTCGTCCTGTCGGACGTGCCCGAGTATTCCCATCCATTGCAGGGGATGATGAGTCGCAGGCCTGACCGCGAGCTGGACAGGCGTGCCGCGCGAAACTGGTTTCCGTATGACTTACTCGGAGTGTGGTATGACGAAGAGTCAGGGCGGCTGTACATCAAGCAGACCGAGCAGCGCGGGCTGGTGGCCTACCAGAATGTAGCGCTTCCCTTAAAGCCCATTGCGGACCTTGCACCGCCCGAGCTGGTGTGGTTGTCCATGATGTTCGACCTGATCGTGGAGAAGTTCTGGCACCGTGGCTACAAGGCAGCGCAGCTCTCGTACACCGCCGAAATGCTGCAAGCCCAGGATGCGCTCATAGAGCATGCGAGGACTGCGAATCTGCCGGTGCCCGTCTACGAGGCTGTCGGCCTGCCTGCACTGCGCAAGGCCGATGTAGCGGCGGATGCAGTATCGGATGACGAGGTGGGCGCGAAGTGCCACGAGCCCAACCGCTGGATGGAGGAACGGTACGGGCACCATGTCCCCGACGAAGCACTCAACCTGCTGGCGGCGCCGGAGCAAACGTTCGCCCTGGACGCCAGCACCGGCGAGATCACCAAGACGAGTCCTGGCTACCTTGGCCTCACGGACTGGCAGCAGGAGCGCGAGCTGGGCAATCGTACCGAGATGGCCAAGCTCGATGCCACCAGTTTCGGGAGCCGTGAGCGGATCGAGGCCGACCGCAAGTTCATCGCCCGAGCCAACTTCGCCACGCACGTAGGCAAGCTGGCTGCAGCAGAGTTCACCGAGCGCAAGGACGAGGTGAAGGCGTGGTACGAGGACCGGGTGAAAGCCAATGCTTCCACTCTGCTGAGCTGGTGCGGCCATGACGTGCTGTGGGTGGATGAAGGGCTCCAAGCCTCATTCACCCATTTCGAGGGTAGCGTGGGAGGTGTTCGTTCCATGGAGGTGGACGGCAACAGCCGGGGACTCCAGCGGAAATGCCGCCAGTTCCTGCGGCGATTGAGCCTGGAGGAAAGCACCTGGGAGCAGCGGTACAGCGCTGCAGGGGTTGTTCTTGGAGGGGCGAAGGGCTCCAAGATGCTGTGTCTCATGAATGGCACTGCGGCGAGCTACTGGGTCGGCATCTATCCGGCGAATGCTGCCGAGCTGGCACTGGTGGCAGGGTGCGCGGTGACAGAGTTGCCTGACGTGCTCCAGCACTGGAATTTGCTCAGGACGTACACGGGCAACCATATTCTCAGCCGGATCGACCCGATGATATGGAAGGCGCAAAACCCATGGTTGAAGCTGAAATTGTCGGTCCTCATTCCGCTGTCGAAGCGTGCCGTTGCTCAGCTCGCCAAGGTGCCACTGGTAACCCCGGCGCTACCCAGGCTCATGAACGAAGGGGTGGGAAGCAATGCCTGATGTTGTATCTCTGAACCATGCCGATGCCACCAAGAATCCCGGCAATTTCAAACGCGCTGACTTGGCGTATGCGCTGGACAATGCCGCTGAATTTCTCGAAAACGAAGAGTGGCCCGAGCGCGATGGCGGTGCGCAGATCGCCGCAAATCGGGAGGCCGCAAAGCGGATCAGACGGATGGCTGCGCGGCAATGGGCTCTCGTCGCCGATGAGGATGCAGCGAAGTAGGAGGTTTCGTTTTCTTAATTAGTGTGGGATAATAAGGCCACATTCAAGGACAGCGAAATGACCCCGATCCCAGAAGACCTCGTGCAGCGGGCTGCAGAAATTGTGATTGCACAACAGCGAGCAACGCCCTCCATGCTGGAGCGCTTGCTGCATGTGCACTATCAAACGGCAGTAGCGCTGCTTGAAGAGCTTGAGAGGCTTGGTGTGGTGGGGGCGGAGATTCGTAAACTTGGTGAAAGAGCTGTTGTGGGCGTCCTCAACAACAACGTCCGGTTCCTTGCGGTGATCGACAGCGAGGCGAAGGCCGTGATACTGGGCGGCATCGCCAAGCATTACGGCATTAGCGCTAGGGCGGCCTATGAAGAGGTGTCTGACAAGTCGGCAGAGCATCTGCTGGATTACATGGTGGAGCCACAGCGCTCTGCTGCCTCTGTGCTGATGCAGGCACACGGCTTGCGCGGGTATTGAGGGAGACGAGCATGCCGGTGAAACAAGACCTAAATTTTGCTCAAGCGATCGAGCTGCTGAGGCCACTGCAGAAGCCACGCGCCACGCTCTACGGGCCGCGTGTTGGGTTCTTCATGGGTGAGGCCACCGAGGCATTGGGCGGTAGCTTGGCTACCGCTTCAAACATCCTGGTGTCACTGCTCACGCAGGAGCTGCTGGCGGGCGAGTTCGTCGTTCTCGCAGAAGGCGAGGATGCGTACACCTTGTACCGGCTGGTGGACGTGCAAGCGCCCACCGTTCACTGAGGGGAAACCATGGCAAAGCCAAAGAAGCTCACCAAAGCAGCGAAGAAGCTACTCCAAGAGGCTGGCTGCAGCGAGATCGCTGACGACTTTGTTGTACTTGGTCAAACGGATCTCCGCATTCTGCTGTCGGATGCTGCCGTTGATGATCTGAATGCCCAGGCGCGCGAGATGGCAGAGCTTGGAAAGTAGGTGCGGCATGAGCAGGATCAGACGCAACTCGGACTTGCATACCTCGCAGGCCGACTCGGAAAAGTTGGTTCTTCAAGTGCTCGCCTCACCGACCGTGAGCGGGCACAAGGTCACGCTGCCATTGTCGGCGCTCGGCTATGCGGCGTATCCTGGCTACAGCTTCAAAGCGCCGCAAGGCGCGGCTCTGGCGGCGGCTAGGCTGGCACGCGGCATGGCGGATCGCGGCCTCATTGGCTGGAGCCCTGGTGGGCGTGCGGGAGCTGGTCGCGGCTACTACGTGAAGCAGGCCGGGATTCTTGTGCTGGAGAATGCAGCCTCAACTGACAGCAGTTCGGCAGGGGCCCCTGAGAGGCTAGGATGATGAAAGCACCTTTCCATCCCATCAAAGGCAGAAACCGTTATTGCGGCCCTGCGGCCATGGCGACGATCCTGGGTGTGACCACCGATCACGCGGCGCGCGTGCTACGGGGACTCACCGGGGAACGCTGGGTCAAGGGAGTCTCTGTGCGGCACCTCACCGCAGCCATGGAGCAGCTTGGTGTTCGCGTGCGATATACCCGCATTGACGCGGCCTATGAGTCTTTGGCTGATTGGCTCAGGGGCAATCTGCAGCTCTTCCAGGCCTCCCATCTCATACTGCAATTTGGGGTGCACGGCGACTCCCACTACGGCACGATCAGTGATGGCATGTACCAGTGCAACCTGTCCAGAATGCCGGTGCCGTTCGAGTCGATTCCATTCAGGCCAGCGGCAGGCGTGGTTTTCGGCGTTTTCGAGGTGCTTGACCGGCCCATGGTGGCTCCGAAAGATGCCAAGGTGGCAGCGCGTGGGACACTGGCGAAGGCCAAGCGGATTGCAGCGCGCTACGGCATCGTGATCGACAGCTTCGACGGGATGTGGTTTGAGGTATCTTGCCCTGAGCTGGAGCACGATGATCCGTTGGAAGGGCGCAATTCCACGGATGATGCGCGCGTGGTGCTTGAGCTGGTGGACGAGTACCGTGACTGCCTTGAGGGCGGGTATCTGGAAGCGGTGACAGACCCGTGTTTGATGAATTGAAATGGAGCCACCAATGGGAGATGCAAAGCGCCGCAAGGCATTGGGAAACTATCCCGACACTACCAAGCCCAAGCCAGCGACGCAGGGCGCGAGGTCGGACGGCGGCGGCGAAACAGTCACCTGGGAAGTGCTGGGCGACTTGGCCGCGCATCCGAAGAGCGAGGCAGTCATCCAGCTACTGGAGCAACTGAAACGGAAGTACGAGGGCTTTGGCGGCAACACGATGCTTGTCACGCTTGAACAGCCCGCGCGCACTCCGATCATCAAAGCCAGAGTCACAGGTATGGGGGCCTTCATGGGCCTGATCGGTGGCATGCAAGACCTCGGCCTTGTTGACCGACTGGAGAACGCCAGCGGGCCTGAGCGCGGCATCGACGCCGCATTTTCCTGAGAGAAGGGTGATGGTGGTGTCTCCTGGCATGCGACCGCTGCTGCTGGCTGCTACGAAGTTCGGCATGCCACTGCTGCTTGTTGGTGTGGCATATCTCTGCGTTGCTACGGTAACCATGATCCTCGCAACGGTGTGGCCCGGTGCATTTGGGCCTGCTGGCCGATCACTCGTTTTCAGCATGAATGAGCATGGCTTGATGCTCGCGGGTGCGCTGGCCCTGCTAGGGCTTGAATTGTGGACTTGCTCGTGGTTGTTGCGCGCCATCCCACCAGAGCCAGCAAGTTGAGTATGAGCTGCTGGAACAAGCCTACGGCAAAGGAGCGTGCAGCCATGGATGCCGCGCTGCGTGCGCAGCGCCTGGGCGTCGCACATGCAGATGCAAGTCGCGGAGTTGAGGCCGCGACAGCGCGCAAGGTACTTGCGAAACTCGATCAAGAGGTGATCCAGTTGAAGCTGAGCTACTGCTGGACCCCCGGCTGCACTGGTTGCAATCAAGTTCCGTCCCGGCCTTGAGCGCGAGTTGACGCGGCATTTGTATGACTGACTGCAAGCGGCTTTTGTGGTGTTGGGTAGCCAGCGGCTTGCAGGTTCTGGTGCCAAAGCGCCGTGGGAGCGGCTTTCTCCGTGTGCCCTACGGTCATCACCATGACGCGGGCTTGGATGCCGTTGGCGCCCTGGTGGGGGTGGATGTGTTTGGTCTTGACGGAGCGCTGTTCTTCGAGTGCAGTGGCTCAGTTTTTCATGGTGCGCCCGCTGTCCGCGAGGCATTCGCTGCGAAGGTGATGCCTGCCCTCGAACGGCATTACGGCCTGAGTGCGCTGGAGATTTCAGAGGGCGAGTTTTGGCGGCTCCACCCCCTGGAGCGGGCCGAGTAGCTAGGATAGAAGTGGCTGGCCTATTGAACGGGCGATTCGGCCCCTACAAGCCCAGGACGCCTGCAGAGCGAGCCAAGGCCCGCAAGCAGGCACAGGAGGCAAGGCTTGCGGCCATCCAGCGGCAGGATTGGCTGTCCAGGCACAGCACATGCCTCAATGGCTGCGGCGAGCCGGTGGCTTTCTATGACGAGGTTTATCTTTCGCTGCGTTACGGCGGCTGCTGTTCGGCAGCATGCGAAGAAAGCTACCGAGCCAAAGATGCATGAGCTGTGTCGGTGGCCATGGGCGAGAGGTGCGTCACCTGCTACCCCCTTGATGGGCGCATATGATCGCAACGCAATTCGACTGAACCCGCACCATGACCGATTTTGATGCTTTGCTGTTCACTGCTGCAACGATTGCCCTGGTCGTCGGGGTGCTCTGGGCGCATGCGGGTGGTTTCTACTACGCGCGTTATCCGGTCGCCGATCTGCTTGATGACGCGATGCGGCTTGGACTACTTTCCGAGCACTCCATGGATTCGCTGCTCACGCGGTTGTGCTCTGCGGCTGATGTTCGCGCGGAGTGTGTCAAGGTTCGCGCAGAGCTTGGCATTCGCAGGACTTCGACTTGGGAAAAGCTACTTTTCCAGCGGAATCGCCGACGCCTCGGGTGAGGCTCTAGCGCTGGTGTTCTCTCAAGTTTGCTCGCCCTTGAAATGATCCCTTCCGAGAGAAAGTAGCACTCCTAATCTTCATCATCCACAAACCCAGTCGCAGTTGGCCGCACCGGGATGAGACTGATGCGCCGCACAGCTTCTGCCTCTTGACCCTCTGGTACGCAAAGCCATGACTGCCGCCATCTGTCGGCACGGCCTTTGCGACCGCGCAAAAAGTATTCTGTGCCCGCGATCTGCATCACCCCGTCGATCCGAAGTCGTGCCCTGGTAAGGCAAAGCAATAGCTCTGGCCCAGCCTGACCATCTGTGAGGAACGCCTGCATGTTTACGACTGGCGAGTAATCGTCCAGCGGGGCAGGCCGGAAGTGCAGCCAGCCTTTGACGCCCCCGGCTTTGATGATCTGGGCGGGGTGTTTGCGCTGGCCTCGTTCGCGCATCTGGTAGACAATCATTTGCACTGTATAAGAATACAGTATTGAGTCCGCTCGATCACCTCTGCCATTTTTACGTGAACACTCAGTCCAATGGGACTTGATCGGGCGCGCCAGCGTCGTGAGCAGGCTGCGCGCACCGTGGTCAACGTGCCAGTGGTTGTGGCCGCTTGAGCCTGCGTACACGCGCAGCAGGGGCCTTTCCGGCAGTTTTCCTGGGGGCCGCTTTAGGTTGGTGCCGCTCCTTGCTCAGTAGCGCGCGCAAGGCTGCATTCGCTTCGGCCAGCTCCGCGTTTCTTTGCATCGCCTGGGCGTGGTCTGCGCGCAGGCTGGTGTTGGCCTCGGCCAGCTCGCTGAACCGTCGCATCGCCTGGGCATGCTCCATGCGAGCGTCGGCGACTTCGCGCCGGAGGGTCGTCTCCAGCTTCGCCGCCTTCTGCTCACCTTCCTGCAGGCCCTCCTGGCGGGCCAGCGCGACCTGTTGGCGTGCCGTGTCGATCTCTCGCATTGCGCGTCGGCGCTCGTCGTCAAGCCTGGTTGTGAGCGTGTGCAGCTCCTGTGTGTTGGCCGCAATCACCTGGGACATTTCCCGGCGTTGTTGGCCCAGCTCGGCGATGTTCTGTGCTGCCATGCGCTCTGCCTGTTCGCGTGCGGCCCTTTCAGTGTTGCCTCGTTCGCGCTCCCGTTCCAGCTCGGCCTGGAGTTCGGCTGTTCGTTGCTCGGCATGCGTCAGCGCTGTGGTTTTGGCTTCCAGCTCGCCCATGGCCACATTGAGGGCGCGATCCGATTCCATCTGCTCGGCCAGCAGGGCTTCACGCTGTTCCTCGAAGTCTGAGCGTGCTTCTGTCAGCGCTGCGTGCCATAGGGCCTGCATCGGCTGGGTCAAGACGTCAGGCAGGCCCTCGGGCCGTTGGTGCAGCCGCTGCAGCCTGACTCCCTGTTCTTCACGGAAGTCTTTGATGCCACGGTTTATGTCGGTGGCAGATCCTTTTTTGATGTGTCCACGGATCACCAGCCAGGAAGGAATTCGCTCTCCAAGCCTTGCCAAAACCTCGCAGCAAATCTTTGTTCGCTCGTATGCCGAGCCCTCCTTATATGCAGGGTAGGCCTCAAGTGCGCTCTGAATTTCACTCTCTGCAGGGGTGGACATGCAAGCGCCTTTCTGTGCTGTGTTGGTGTCATATGGGTGCCGCATCGGTGCTCTGTATTGGGGTGTGCAGCAGCTAACCAATTCTCATTGATCCTGCAAATTTTCTCGCTATTTGCAAATGCGATTGTAGCGCCCGTTCCTGAAAAACAGCATTAATACATGAACGTATAACGTCCATATCAGTACGAAAGCGATTGACTAAGTGCTGATAACTGCTATTATCAGCACCAGTGCATAGGGTGAAATGTTCCAGGTAATTGGTTTGACAAGCCGTCTACACAACAGAAGTTGTGTCTGTTTCGCCCGAAGCGCTGCAAAAAAACCGTTCTAAATCAAGGAGTTATCCATGACCACTGCCGATACGACTCAAGGCCAAGCTGTAGCAGCTTTCGACATGACGCCCACCTGGGGCGAGGTAGGCCTGCTGTTGTGGCGGCTTGCTGTGTCCAAGGAGTTGAAAGCCCTGGAGGCTGGCAAGTCCGAGTTCCAGAAGGCCTTCGCTGGCATGGAAGTGCTGAACCAGCTCCTGCGCACGTTGACCCCTGAGCAGCGCACGCTCTATGAGCGCGTGTTCGCAGAAGAGCTGGCAAAGCAAGATCGTCGTTGAAAGACCGCGCCATGAGTGAACTGACCCCTGAGTCCTTCCCCCTGGTGCGCGGCGCCCTGCGCAGCACGCGCAGCTTTGACGCGGCCCTGGAGGTCATCCTTGATGGTGACGCTGCAGGGTCGATCCGCAATACGGCATGGAAGGATGCCAAGGACACGCTCTCTCGTGCGGTGTATGAGGTGTGGCCCCGCCTCGTCAGCGAGCCGTTTTTCCACGGTCGGTACGCTGAGCTTTCCAAGGATCTGCAAGACCTCTACAACAGTGTCCTTGTGATGGGCCTGCATGACGTGATTTCGACGGCCAAGAAAGTCGCCAAGACCAAGGCAACTGGCCCCGCTGTTGATGCGATGCGTGCTTTCTGTGACGAGGTGCTGCCGCTGTCTCTCATGGTGGCGTCGCTCCGCGATAAGGTGGTTAAGGGCCGCGCACCCGGCGCGGGGCCTGCCAAGCCCATTAATCCACGCAAGGTGGTTAAGACGTGCCCTTGTTGCCAGCGCGGCATCGCTGTGGCACGAGGCACTATGGTCCACCACGGCTATCAGCGCCCAGGCCATGGCTGGCAGACCGCCTCTTGCGCAGGCGTCCAGTTTGAGCCGCTGGAGGTGTCCCCCAAAGGCCTTGAGTACGTGGTGCGGACGCTGCGTGCCCAACTAGAGGCCAATCAGAAGGCGTTCGCAGAGCGGGCCACACAGCCGGAATACCTTCTCGGCAAGCGAGAGCGCAAGGGGCCACTGGAGAGGATTGTTCGTGGTGACCCTCTTTGGCTCCGGCTGTTCAATGCGCACGTCGCTGAACTGGAGTATTCCATCCGCGTGCTTCGCGCCGACCTCCCGCCTCTGGAAAAGATGCTCGCTGAGTGGCAACCGGGCATGGGTGGCCGCTGAGCCGTGCTCCTTTGGTGCAAAGAAGTTAAAAACCGTAACGATGCAATTTTGTCGATTGTTGCAAAAGCACGTTTACGGCATGAATTTACCAGTGAAAAACCCTTCCTCTGTTATGCTGACTGGATCACTATGAACCTGCCTGTACATGAGTCTGCGCCCATGCCCGCATCGCTTCGCGAAGGCGGGCTGTCTGTTTTGGGCGCTCGTGGTGATGCAGACGCGGTGGCTATCTGGCTGCAGGCGCGCGGGTCGCGTTCAATTCACACGCAAAGAACCTACCGCCGAATCGGCGAGCGGCTGTTGGTCTGGCTCGCCAGGGCCGAAAAGACCCTGGCCGAAATGACGGTGGCTGACGCACAGGCGCATCTCGATTCCCTCCGAAGCCCGGATGTGAGCTTGCTGATCCCCCGCAATGAGGCGGGCAAGCTGGCCGAGCCCTTGTACAAGAGCCAGACACTCAAGCGGCCACTGTCTCCGCAGGGCTTTGCCTTTTCGCGGACTGTTCTGAGCCAGCTTTTCCAATACCTGATGACGGCTGGGTATGTGCGTAGCAATGTGTTCGCGCTGACGGAGGTGCCCGAGGTCGTGGAGCGCGATGCAGCGGACAAGGTGCTCTCCCAAGAGGGAGGCAAGTACCTATGGGAGTGGCTGCGCCCTCACGAGCTGCCTGTTGCGCCGCACAAGCGTCTTATGGCCGCGCGCAATCGGTGGGTGTGTGCTCTGCTCTATTACACGGGAATTCGCAGCAAAGAGGCCGTGGCAGGCCGTATGGCTGACGTGGTGCGTGACTCTGACGGGTGGCAGCTCAGGGTTCTGGGCAAAGGCGCGAAGATTCGCCGTGTCACGGTGAGCAACACGCTGGGGCGCGAGCTGATGCGCTTTCGTGAGGCCATGGGAGTCCCGCCTTGGCCGACACCCGATGACCCGATGCCCTTGATTCCTCATGTGCGAGGCAAGGATCGGGCTACTACACCGATCTCGTCGCGAATGCTGCACAAGCTCGTGAGCGAGCTTTGCAAGGCTGCTGCCAGTGCCAGCGACGATCCCCACGTCGCTGATGAGCTGCGCCGCATGAGTGTCCACTGGTTTCGTCACACCTCGGCGACGCATCGCCTGGAGGCTGGAGCGCGCCTGGAAACCACCCAGCAGGAGCTGGGGCATGCCAACCCGAAAACCACCCTGCTCTACGCCCAGATCGCTGGCCGCGCCCGACGCGAGGACGCAGAGCTTTTTGAAGCCGCAGTAGCGGCACGAAGCAAACAGGAGAAATCGAGATGACGAGAAGGATTAGGCGCCCTGCGCGTGCGCGCGCCCGCCAGCCGCATGTGAGCTATGGGGTGCCGTCTGAGCGCGGCACGATCAGCCCGAGGGCCGTGATGCTTCTGCTGCTGTGCGGCGGGCCGCTGGTGCTGATCTTCGGTTCATTCATCTTCGGGGTGGGCCTGCAGACCTTTGGCATGGTCGGCGCGGCCAAGCATGGCGGTTTTCTGGGTGGCATCGGCTCAATGGCATTGACCGTCCTGATCGGCGCATTCCTATGCATTCCCGGTTATCTCGTGGCGGTCATTTGGTATGGCGTCAAGACGAAGGAATTTCGTGATGACGTTCCAATGCTCATTCAAAAAGCCATGACGATCCCTCTCGTGGCCCTGGTTATGTTTTGGGTTCCTGCGGTCCTTATTCCTAATCTTGAGCTGGGGGTCCGCGTGCAAGTTGCTGGTTTGAATGTGATTTTGATGCTGATTTTTGGTTATCTCTGGATCGCAATCGTGCGGTTCACGATAAAGGCATTTGTGCGGATTCGAGTTATTCAGTACACGTAATAGGAGGTTGAGATGAAATATCGGCTGATCGCTATCGCCGTCCTGGGGATTGCAGGGCACCCGAGCCTGATGGCCGGGTATCGAGTTATCGGTGAAGGGACGCCCGAGGCGCCCTACACGGTCCCCGTGCCGGTGCCAATCGCGCCTGTGGTGGCTGCTCCCCTTGCCGTTGGCCAGGGTGCTGAGCCGCAAGCACTTGCGGCCCGCGTCCAGGCGCTGGAGGCTGAAAACCGCGAACTGCGCGAGCGCCTGCGGGATGCCGAGTGGAAATTGGGTAACCGTAGGGCGCCATCTGTAGATGGTGCTGACACTGCATCCGTTGGCTTCGACACTGGTAGCGCGTCCGTAGCGCAGCCAGCCTCGCGTAAGGCTGAAATTCTGGAGCGCGCTCGCACCGCGGCATCCATTGAAATCGTCGGCTACACCGACAACACCGGCAGCGCCGCCATCAACAAGCGCATCGCCCTTGCCCGCGCCCAGCTCGTCAAAGACATGCTGGTCAAGGAGGGAATCCCGGCAAAGTCGATTCGAGTCAAAGAGCAGTCGGGGGTGTACTACGCGACCAACGACACCCCCGAGGGGCGTGCTGCCAATCGTCGAGCGATTGTTTCGTTTCACTGACCTGGGCAACACGTCATGCAGAAGAAATCACTGGTGATCCTGGGCGGGCTGTTCTCGGTCCTCAGCGCCTCGGCGCAGATGCCCGTGCCGTTGCTGGATGCAGGCCCGCAGGGTGCTCAGGCCCGCAGCCAGCTCGAAACCCTCTTGCTGTGTAAGAGTGGGACCAAGCTCTCCGCGAAGGCCATCGAGAGCCAATTCCAGGCGCTTGGATTGGCGAAGGGGCCAGATGGGGTGTATCTGCCAGCGCGGGCCGGGTACAAGCCCTCGCTGTTTGGGGATACGGTTGTGGCCGCGCTTGTGAGCGAGGGGGCGGGGGAGGTGAAAGCCGCCGTCTACCTTGCATCCCAGTCGGGCAAACGCATGGCGAACAAACTGAACGTGCTCGACGTGGACGAGCAGGCGAACACGGACGATGCCTCCTATTTCAAGAAGACGGGCAAGAAGACCACGCTGCTGGTCGGCGCCGCCTCTGAGCTGTCCGTGGGCAACGCAACGGTGAAATACCAGTCGGCTGTCGCCTGTCAGGTGATCGGCTGAACGAGAAATTTGTCTACTACAGGAGAAGTTAATGAGTGCAATGAAATTCAAGCTCGCAGCAGCAGTAGCGGCTGCTTCAATTCTTTCAGGGTGTGCTGGCTATGACCAATGGGCCGAAGACACGAATAAGAAGATGAATTCTGGCTGGACTGAGATGCTCAATGGCAAGCAAACTGTGGACAAAAGCGGTATGCCAGCCGGATTCGATATTGAGGTGCGTTATGGCAAGGGCGAGGGTTCTGGTATTCCAGGCCCTGCCGCATCGAAATTCATCGACAAGCTGACTGGACATTACTCTTACAGCAAAAGCTGCAAGGGAATGATTATGTTCAACGTCAACCTGTTGAATGATGCCGGTATGCTTGTGCGCAGTGAAGCCATCATGCAGCCCGCTTACACCGCCAACATGAAGGTGCAGATCAACAAGGATGTGTTTACCGATGCCATGATGCAGAAGTCCACCCAGGTGACCAAGTTGGTGGTGAGCAATTTGCAGTGCATGTGATGGGCGGGGCGACGCGCGCTGACGCGATCCGGGCAGAGATCGCAACACTCACAGACGCCGCCATGTGTGGCGATTGGGAGTTCGGCGAAGCGGCCTCGGTGTTGCGGGCCATGGGCCGCAATACCCTGCAGGCGAAGGACGTACCGGGCGCCATGGAGATGGTTGCGCTGCTGCAGCACTTCGCCCCGCGACTTCGAGTGATCGACACGTCTAGCCTGGGCGAGGACGGCAAGGACGTGGAGCTGGCCCAAGGGATCGTATGGGGCAGTGGCAAGCTGCTTTTGCTGATCGAGATACCAGAAGGCGAGTTCGAGAACATCGCCTACTGGGTCGCCGATACCCTGCCCAGCAGCAAGATCAAAGCGATGCCGGGTGTGCTCGCCCTCCCCTTCACCGTCGAGAGCCCTGGCGAGGATGGCAGCGGCCATCGCGTCCTCTTTCCCGACTGGTTTGCCGTGTTCTACCCACATGGCAAGGCAGAGCATGCCTTTGCCACTCTGGTGCTGCGCTCAATGCTGTCGCATGAAGCGCTGGGTGGCGACTGGGTGGATGTGGCCGTGGGCCGCATGAGCTTCTACGGCCTGCCTCGGCAACTTGCCGAGCAGTTTGTGAGCAAGGGAACGCAGCCTTTGTAGCTGCGACCCTTGGCTCGAAGTTTCGGCGAATCCGAGGGATGGCGCGGGATATGATCGAAAAAGAGCGTGCGCGGGCCTCTCCCTGCTTTTTGCCACCTGATCGGACTGCCGACAGCAGCATGGCAGAAGTCCCCGCGCCAATACCCTGCACCATGGGCAATCCAACCGCCTGCCAGATTCACTCAGGTCACTTCGCGGCACCCAGAACGCTACGTGCTAGTGAAGAAAAAGCCAAGCCATGATCCGAACCATTCTCCAGCAGTACCGAAGCGAGTCCGCTTTCAATCGTGACCTCGGCGACCGCTTCGAGCGCCTAATCAGGGCCTACCTCAAGCTCGATCCGCAGTATGTCGCTCTCTTCTCGGATGTGTGGATGTGGAAAGATTGGCCTGAGCGCGAGGCCTATGGCTACAAGGCCCCTGACACTGGCATCGACTTGGTGGCCAAGTTGCGTGATGACGAGGGCTTTTGTGCCATCCAGTGCAAGTTTTACGACACGCCTATTCCGTTGGGCGACCTGGGCAACTTCTTCACTCTGTCAGGCAAGGGTGGCTTCACGCAGCGCCTGATCGTCGCCACAGCCAATCTGAGTAACAACGCTGCGGACGCGCTGGAAAACCAGACCATTCCGGTCGAGATGATGACCTTGGAGGACTTGGAATCATCCCCTATCGACTGGTCGCAGTTCTCCATCGAAAAGCCCGATCAGCTCCGCAAGCTGCCCAAGAAAGACCCGCGTGAGCACCAAAGCGAAGCCTTGGCGGACGTGCTCAAGGGCTTCAAGTCCAGCGACCGTGGCAAACTCATCATGGCTTGCGGTACCGGCAAGACCTACACGTCGCTGATCGTCGCGCAGGAGATGGTTAAGCTGGGCCAAACCATCCTCTTCCTCGTCCCATCCATCGCCCTGCTGTCGCAGACCCTGCGAGCGTGGACGGCAGACGCCAGCATGCCGCTGCGCTGCTTTGCTGTGTGCTCGGACAGCAAAGCCAGCCGCAATGAAGAGGACATGCGCATCTATGAGCTGGCCTACCCAGCCACGACGAACGCAATCAAGCTCGCTAAGTCCATCGCCGAGACGCAAGACAACACGGCTGTGACTGTCGTGTTCTCGACCTATCAGTCCATAGAGGTGGTGCATCAGGCGCAACAAAAAACCGGGATTGAATTTGATCTGGTGGTGTGCGACGAGGCTCACCGGACGGCGGGCTACACCGCGCCCGGCGATGATCCATCGGCCTTCGTGCGTGTACATGACAACGCTTTCATCAAGGGCAAAAAGCGGCTTTACATGACCGCCACCCCCCGCATCTACGCCGAGGCCAGCAAGAACAAGGCCGAAGAGTCGAATGTGCAGGTGTACTCGATGGACGACGTGGAAACCTTCGGTCCCGTGTTTCACCGCCTGCGCTTTGACGAGGCGGTGCGGCGCGACCTTCTATCTGATTACAAGGTACTGGTGATCGCCGTCGATGAGCTGCACGTCAGTCAGGTGCTGAACCAGCGGATCGCCGACAGTGGCGATGAACTCAAGCTGGATGACGCAGTGAAGGTAGTCGGCTGCTGGAACGGCCTTGGAAAGCACGTCGCAGCCGAGGATGGCATGGACATAAGCGGCGACCCTCAGCCCATGCGCACAGCCATTGCCTTTGCCCAGTCGATCAAGCATTCCAAGTTGCTGACTGCCGAATTCGAGAGGGTGTCCAATGACCTTGGCGACCAGATTGACTACCTGCCAGCGCTGGAAGCCAAACACGTTGATGGCACCATGAACGTAGTTGAGCGGAATCAGAGGTTGTCATGGCTCAAGGACAACATCGGCAAGGAAGAGCCGGTGTGTCGCATCCTGACTAACGCGCGATGCTTGTCTGAGGGGGTTGACGTGCCTGCGCTTGATGCCGCCATCTTCTTGAATCCGCGTGATTCGGTGGTGGACGTGGTGCAGTCGGTTGGCCGCGTGATGCGCAAAGACCCGTCAGGCCGAAAGAAGTACGGGTATGTGATTTTGCCCATCGGCATCCGCAAGGACACTTCCCCCGAAACAGCGCTGGACGACAACAAGAAGTACCGCGTGGTCTGGCAGGTGCTCAACGCCCTGCGCGCTCACGATGACCGCCTTGACAAGCAGTTTGCCACCATCGACCTAACTGGGAAGGCCAACGGGATCGTCAACGTTATCGGCGTCGGTGCTGGTAATGACAAGACTGATCGCGTGCCCGACCAGCTCGGTTTCGCCTTTGACCCGGTTGAATTGGGCAAATGGCAAGACGCAATGTTCGCCAAGATCGTCAACAAGTGCGGCAACCGTCGCTACTGGGAGGACTGGGCCAAGGACATTGCTGAGATCGCCGACCGTCATCAGATGCGCATTCGCGCTTTGCTCGAAAAGCCTTACTCCAAAGGCAAGAAGGCCTTTGACGAGTTCCTCAAGGGCGTCCGCAAGAATCTGAACCCCAGCGTCAGCCAGAACGATGCTATCGAGATGCTGGCACAACACATCATCACCAAGCCGGTGTTTGATTCGTTGTTCGAGGGCTACGCCTTCACCAGCAAGAACCCTGTGTCGCAGTCCATGCAGAAGATCATGGACATCCTAGAAGCTCAGGCCTTGGACAAGGAGCACGAGACGCTAAATGGTTTCTATGCGAGCGTTCGCGAGCGTGCCTCGGGCATCACCGATCCAAAAGGGCGGCAGAAGATCATCGTTGAGCTATACGAACGGTTCTTTAAGACGGCCTTTCCTCGTATGGTCGAGCGGCTGGGTATTGTCTACACCCCAGTCCCTGTCGTGGACTTCATTCTGCACAGCGCGGATGCAGCCTTGCAGGAGCACTTCGGCACGCGCCTAGCCGACAAAAACGTCCACATTCTTGATCCGTTCACCGGCACCGGCACCTTCCCTGTGCGGCTGATCGAAACAGGCCTGATCCCCGCAGACAAGCTGTCCTACAAATACCGCCACGAGCTTCATGCCAATGAGATCGTGCTGCTGGCTTACTACATTGCGGCCATCAACATCGAAGAGTCGTTCCACCGTGTCACTGGGCAGGACTATGAGCCGTTCCCTGGGATCGTGCTAACGGACACGTTCCAGATGGGTGAGCCACAAACAGGCGATATTGACGAGGGTCTTCCAGAAAACCATGAGCGAGCTGACCGACAAAAAGCGCGCGACATTCGAGTGATTATTGGTAATCCACCCTATTCAGTTGGACAGGACGATACAGGTGAAAATAATCACAACTTGAGCTATCCCAAGCTCGATGGCCGAATTGCGGCATCCTATGCTGCGCACACCAGCTCTACAAACAAGAACAGTTTGTATGACTCCTATATTCGAGCCTTCCGGTGGGCCGCAGATAGGGTTAAAGACGAGGGCATTGTGTGCTTTGTTACGAATGGTGGCTGGATCGACGGGAACACTATGGATGGTTTCCGAAAGACGCTTCAAGAAGAGTTTTCGGATGTGTACGTGTTCAACCTGCGCGGCAACCAGCGTACCAGTGGCGAATTGTCACGCAAGGAAGGCGGCAAGGTCTTTGGCTCAGGTTCTCGCACGCCGGTCGCCATCACCCTGCTTGTCAAGCGCAAGGCGCACACGGGCAAGGCGACTGTTCGTTATCACGACATCGGTGATTACCTTACTCGCGAGCAGAAGCTGGACATCATCACAGGCTTCGGCAGTCACCAAAGCGTGCCGTGGCAGACTCTTGAGCCGAACGAGCACCACGATTGGATTAACCAGCGCAGCGGTGACTTCGGGTCGTTCGTCCCGCTAAACGATGCTAATGATGCGGTGTTTTTGTTGCGCTCAAGTGGGGTGCAAACTAATCGAGACAACTGGGCATATAACGCCAGTCCAAGCGTCCTTGCAGACAATATGGAAAAGATGATTGGTTTTTACAATCATCAACTAACGCTGCATCGCGGTGCTATTCAATCTGCTGCTTCTTCCAAAGATCGGGAGAAAATGGCTGGTCAGTTGATTGATGCAAATCCTCGTAAAATCAAGTGGACGCGCAGTTTGATCGCGCATCTAGCGCGGGGTCGTGAAGGTACTTTTGAATCTGGGAAAATTGGCAAGGTTGCATATCGACCCTATTGTCAATCTTGGATATATTACGATCCACAATTCAACGAGTATTACAAAGAGAAGTTGTACCCAACGTCGCAGCCTAAAAATTTGGCTATACAAGCTACTGGTGCAGGTGGAAATAAAGAGTTCTCGTGCCTGATTAGTAATTTGATATTTGATGTTCAAACGCTATCAAATGGTCAGTGTTTCCCGCTTTATTGGTATGAGCGAGCTGGTGAGCAGAAAAAACAGTCAGGCTTCCATTTTGAGAAAGAGGATGATGGTTCTGAAATTGATGGCTACATAAGACGAGACGGTGTTTCAGACTTGGCGCTCGCCAACTTTCAAAAGAAATATGTAGATCAATCTATTACAAAAGAGGATATTTTCTATTACGTCTACGGCGTGCTGCACTCGCCGGAGTATCGGGAGCAGTATTCGTCCGATCTCAAAAAGGTACTCCCGCGCGTGCCTTTTGCTCCTGAATTTCGAGCCTTCGAGAATGCTGGTCGTCGGCTTGCAGAGCTTCATTTGAATTATGAATCGGTTGAGCCCTGGCCTTTAATAGAAGTAGCCAAGGAGAAAGGTGATCTCAACGATTTTGCTTACTACCGAGTTGAGAAGATGCGATTTGCGTCGGCAGGTGGTAGGGAGAAGGATAAGAGTGCCATTCTTTTCAATGGTCGCATCACATTGAAAGGTATTCCACCTGAAACCTACGATTATGTAGTTAATGGCAAAAGTGCTGTTGAGTGGGTGATGGAGCACTACCAGGACTACACAGATAAAGACAACGGTATTCGCAGCGATGCGAATGCTTGGTGCCGCGAGCACGACGATCCGATGTACATTTTGAATTTGGTAAAGCGCGTTATCCGCGTTAGCGTTGAGACGGTCAAGATCGTGAGAGGCCTGCCTTCGATCCAGTAGTTGCAGTATTCATAGTTGGCTATATTGGTAGGCACTCGTTGAGTGGCGCATCTTGCACAGGTTCGCCGTTCCTTGAAGGAGAGTGATGAAAGCCGAGTACACAGTATTCGAGGATGAGGTCGGGTATTGGTTTGTGCCGCGTGCGGCAGAAGCTGCCGCGATTGCGGCGCCTGTAGCGCACCGAAAAGAAGCGCACCCTACAAAGATCGCCGCGTGCCGCGCAGCTCTCGCGGATGCATTGACTCAGGGTGCCACGGAGCTGCATTTGCACGGCATGGGCGCCACCCTTGGCATCAAAGCGGATGCCGCAGCAAAGGGCGTCAAGCCCTATATCTACCACCCCTCGATCACCACAAAGATCGCGCCATTCGTGCGAGGCAAAAGGGCGTGAAAGGCGTCTTCCCGGCCCAAGCGGGCGAGAGGCCAGTCCGGTTCGCCCGGTTGAAATTAGCCACCGTAATCGTGTCCGTGTGCATGCTGCTGGCCGTAGGCGCGTTTGCCCTGGCCAGTAGCCTTGATCCGCTGGCAGGCCTTGAAGTCTTCGTGTTGCGCGCCTTTTTGATGCTCCTGTCCACCGCGTTGCTGCTGTTGGGGTTTGTCACTGGGTTCGGCATCTTCCTGGCGCCGAAAGACTAGCGTCCTGCGGCTGGACCTGTCCGAGTTCCATGGGGTGGGGTTTTGTTCGGTTAAACGAACAAAACATTGACGCAGCTTTGCAAATGTTCGATACTGCGAACATGCGGAACGCCGCGAAGGAGCCCAGCATGAGCATCAGAGTGACCATCAAAACCCCGGACAGGCCCGAGGGGCCGAAGCGTGCCCAAGACAGCGGGACGTTCGGCCAAATGGTTCGCAAGGAGCGCATCGCGCTGGGCAAAACGCAGGACGATCTCGCCCACGCTGTGGGCACCCGCAGGCAGACCATCGCAGACCTTGAGAGGGGCAAGAACGTGGGCTCGCACATCGTTTTCGCCACGCTCGGAGCCTTGGGCAAATTGGTGGAGATCACCGATGCCCGCCCTGACGCGGAGAGCATGCGCAAGATGCTTGCAGGGTTGGACAATGGCTGAGGGCTTGCGCGGGAAGATCAAGGCCCTGGCGGTGGAAACCCCCCAGGGCCATAGTGGGATGCTGCTGCGCGAGTCCCAATACGTTTTCAACTACGACACGCAAGACAAGCAGGCAGAGCTGGCGTTGGGCATGCCGCTGCGGGCGGCGAGCTACAACAGTAGCCAGCCTCATCCCATCTTCGCGATGAATCTGCCCGAGGGTAACTTGCGACACAAGATTCGTGAGCGCTACGGGAAGGCTTTCAGCAAGCTCGATGACATGTCGCTCCTTTCAATCGTGGGACACGACCAGATCGGCAGGCTTACAGTTTTTGATCCCTCCGAACAGGTCAACCGCCCTGGTGCCGGTGTTGGCCTGCGTGAACTGCTTGGCTCCAAGGCGTCGGACGAGCTGTTCGATCACCTGCTGGATACCTATCTGGCATCGGGAGTCAGCGGGGTCCAGCCCAAAGTTATGGTCCCAGACGCGGATGCCAGCGATGGCGTTGCGGCCATCATGCACACCACAGCGCGCCTGTCTGATCTCATCGTGAAGGCGTCCAGTATTCAGCACGAGAACCTGACGCAAAACGAGTTTCTATGCATGGATGCGGCCAAGCGCGCTGGCATCGACGTGCCGGAGTTTCACCTGAGCGATGACGGCAGCTTGTTCGTTGTTCGCAGGTTCGATAGAACTGAGACGGGGGAGCGTTTTGGCTTTGAAGACATGTCAGTTCTGGCAAATCTGACATACGACGAATACGGTTCTTATAAGTACACCGGCTCGTATGAAAACATCGCAACGATCATTGAGGCCTACTGCGGGCCGAATGCCACTGAGTCCAAGCAACGGTTCTTTGACTATTTCTGCCTGAGCACGATGGTCAGAAACGGGGACGCGCATTTGAAAAATTTCGGACTGCTTTACGACTCACCGCACAAGCCAGAGAGCATCAGGTTATCGCCACTGTTTGATGTGGTGACGACCTCGGTTTATGACGTGGAGAACCTCCGCACAGGGAGGATCACCCAGGATCGTGACATGGCATTGAAGCTCAACAAGTCTTCGGCCTATCCAGATCGTGCGGCGCTGATCGCGTTCGGCCACCGCTGCAACGTGCTCAAGCCCGAGCGCGTGATCGAGCGCATCGACGCCGGTATGACGGCATCCCTTGAGGCCAATCGCGACCGCGTGCCTGACCAGCTCTGGCAGCGCATGAAGAAGGAATGGGACATGAGCAGGCTTGGCCTGGAGTCCCAGGTCAAGAAGGTGCGTCTGGGTGGATTGGGCAACCCGCGCGCATACAAGCAGGCCATGGCCCCAGCTACACCAGCCTGGACGGCTGCGCAGGACCAGCGCGCCGGAATGTTGGACAGCCTCAAGGCCATGACCACGGGAGCGTTGCTCACGTTTGCGGAGATGGGGTCAGAGGCAATCGAGCGAGCTGGCGGCGGCGCCAAGGTCGATTGGCGGGCCGTGGAGGATGCCGCCATTGCCAAGAGTCTGAACGCTGACAAGCAGTCAGCGGATGACGTGTACCGGGCTATTGCTGGTGCGAGCCCTGCAGCACTGACGGATGAGCAGAAGGCAGCGTTGCGCGACCGTGTGAACACTGCAGCTCAAGCAGTGGCCCATGAGACGGATGGCAAACCCTCACCCGCGCACTTGGGCCGCGAGAGCGATTCTGAGCCGGGTCTGTGATGCAGCGACGGCCACCGAAACTTTCGAGCCGTGAGCCGCAGAAGAATCTGCTCCAAAATCATTAATTGTGTGTAACAATAACGCGCATATCTAACCACGGGTGCGCGCACATGAACGAGAAATACCACTGGGCTATTTGCTCCTGCTGTGAAGGCGAAGGCCGTGTTGAAAATCCAGCCTTCTCCAACGGCTTTACGTCCACGGAGTGGGCCGAGATGGACGGCGATGAGCAACAGCGCTATATGAGCGGCGCCTATGACGTGACCTGCACGGAGTGCAAGGGCAGCGGCAAGGTCCAGGTGCCCAACGTGTCCGCGCTGAGCTTCGCAGAGAAGCGCGCGTTGGTGACGAAGCGCCGTGCGGAGGAAGCACGGCGGGACTACGCGGCAGAGGTGGCGGCAGAACGCCGCCACATGGGGTACTGCTGATGCAAGCTCCATCCGGCTCAAGCAATCAGACCATCCGGCTGACAGACACGGACTCGTTCTCTGGCCTCAGCTATTTCACGCTCTGTCGCCTGTCCGACGCGACCATGGTCGTCTTCCCAATGCACGCCCTTCCCTCTCGCATTGCGAGTGGGGAATTCAAGGGTGAGTTGGTGGTGGACCACCTGGGCAATTTCGTCTCCTTCTGCTGATCCGGCATGCCCAGATTGAAGCCAGACACGATCTTGCAGCGCTGCATCCATTCCGCGATCCAAGATCGCAAAGGGTTGGTGGACGCCTACTCCGGGCAGGGCGAGGGGGCCGAGCAAGCGCGCTCAGAAATGCGCGCCATACATGCGTTGCGCGGCAAGGCGCTTGCCGACATGAACGAGGCTGAGCGTGCCACTGCTTTCACCGCACTCTGCTGCGCTGAAAGCTGGCACCAGTCGCTCGCCGATGCCATGGGGCCTTCTGGGCGCGGGGAGCGGCGGGAGGCCTCGCTCATCCGCACTGCTCGACTATCTGTGTTTGGCAAATCGGCCCTGGAGGAAATGATGGCAAGGTGCGTTGCTGTAGATGTTCTTGATGCAATCAAGATCATGGAGGCTCGTGCAGCCGAAACGCCACCAGGGGCCGCGACATGAAGGGCGTGGTACGCGCGATCTTGATCGGTGGCGCACTTGCCCTGAGTTGGCAGGTTGCAAGTGCGGCCCCATGGTCATTGACTGGCAAGGTGATCCACGTCGATGACGGCGACAGCCTGACGATTCTGCAAGCTGATTTCTCCAAGATCACAGTCCGACTTTCCGATCTTGATAGCCCTGAGATCGGACATGGACGTGGTAGGCCTGGGCAACCGTTCAGCCAAGCTGCAAAGCAATCGCTTGCCACCCTAGCGAGGGGGCAAAACGCGACAGCGACTTGCTACGAAAACGACCACTGGGGCCGATCCGTTTGCACGGTTTATGTCGGTGGACTGGATGTGAATGCAGAGCAGTTGAGGCGCGGGATGGCATGGGTAAACCGTCTCAACCGCTCCTACGTCCGCAACCCCCAGTCAGCGACCTTTGAAGCCCAAGCCAGGGCTGCAGGACTTGGCATCTGGGCTGCAGGGGGAGCGCAGCCTGTACCGCCTTGGGAGTGGCGAAAGCAATGCTGGAAGAACCAGGCCTGCGATGGTGCAGGCCAGTAGATTGACGAATGACGAAGGTGGTGAATGTGCGTGCTGATCCCGTGAAAATGGGTCCGTCGAATCTGCTGCAAGCATTGAGCATTTGGGGCGAGATCGCAAGTGGTGTGGGCAGTTCTTTTGGCGTCTGCATCGGTGCGTGGCGGCTGCAGGACACGTATTCCGAGGTTGAGAATGCAATGCATCTTGATCCCGATGGGGTCACGGCCAGCTTGTTGCTGGCCTACTTCCTGAAAACCTACCTTGCTGGGATCGAGTGCAGCGCCCTGTCGCTGCTCAATGACCCGGAGCACTTGGCATCCCGGCTGGAAAAGCCGCGCGCCCTCATGGAGCTGCTGGGCACGCCGGAGCTGGTGCAGGCCAGAGCGGCATTTTTCGCCACCGTGGCCGAGTCGCTGAATGGCTGCGGTGCTGCAGACCATCCTGGCGTGCAGCAGCTCCTTGCCCGTGATGACTCCATGGCGCTGCTGCGACGGGATGCGCTGCGCGGTATCGAAAGGCTGCGCGTCGAGCAGTTCCTTGAAGGCCCATCGGATGCGGCGGGGCGTCGCCCCGACTGCAGTAGAACCGTGATGCAGTGGTGGAGCCTGGAGTCGATGGTGGCAGCGGCCACCCGCATGCCTTCCGGCATTTCGCTGAACCTGATTCGGCATCAAGAGACTTATCAGAGCTATTTCTGCTTTGTGGTCAAAAACGGGGGCAACCTCTTTGTGCTCTCGGATGTGCCTGAGTACGAAGAGCCGCCGCTGGAGGTGAGCGAAACAGGTGATGGCTATCAACAAAGGCCTGTGCCCCGGAGCTGGTTTCCGTATGGCTACCTGGGCCTGCGCTATCACGGTGAAAGTGAGCGACTGTATTTCCAGCGCACTGAGCATCGTGCCGTCGCCAGTGAACAGAATGTGTCGATTGCGTTGACGCACATTGCTGATCTGCACCCCCTGGAGCTGGTGTGGTTGTCCTTGATGTTCGACCTGATCGTGGAAAAGTTCTGGCGCCGTGGCTACAAGGTGTCCCGGCCCGCTGCCCTGTCGCAAGCGCTGCGGCCAAAGTCGGCTGAGCCTGCCGGGTTCAGCGCGGTACTGCGTAGCGAGGTCAAGTCCTCGGCCAGCCTTTGGATGGAAGATCGGTATGGCTGTGAGGTGCCCGTAGAGGCCTACACCGGCACCGGCCAAATGGGCGGTGACGAAGATCGTGCCCTACTTGCGCGGATCAAGTTTGCCGCCCGTATTGGTGAGCTGGCCGCATCTGAGTTTGCAGCTCGTAAGGACGACGTGCTCGCGTGGTACGCCGAGCGAGTGAAGGCAAACGCGCCCACGTTGCTGAGCTTGTGCGGTCACACATCGCTTTGGGTCGAGGCGCCGCAGCAAGGGGTGCCCCGCCAGTTCCTGCGCCGGTTCCTCATGAGCAAGAGCACGGAGGCGCAACGAGCCCAGGCATCAGGTGTGGTTTTTGGAGAGCGCTCAGAGCATGGCGATCTGCGCTGCTATCTGAACGGGAAGATTGCCACCTACTGGGTGGGAATTTACCCCTGCAACCCTGGCGAGCTGGCGTTTCTGGCTGGCTGCGAGGTCAGCGAGTTGCCTGATGTGCTGCAGCACTGGGATCTGTGGCAGGCATGTGCTGGGGGGCGGGTGGACCCGATGGATTGGGTGGCCCCCAACCCATGGCTCGCACTGAATATGTCCATCCTGATCGCCTTCTCTCAGGTGAGCATGGCGCGGGTCTTGAAGCGCCCGACCGAGCGTCCCGCGCTGGAAACGATACTGCGGATGGAGAGCTGGTAGCGATTTGTTTGTCAATGCTTATTGATGTGTAATTGATGGGTATGATTTGGCGAATGCGTCCAGCATGGAGAATGCATGCGCTGATTTTGCTAACAGAGAGTGGTCATGCAGCTAACAGAGAGTGGTCATGCAGCTAACAAAGAGTGGTCATGCACCACCGCCAACTGAGTTGATAGACATGGAAGAAACCACACCCAAGACTGCACCTATCAAGCGTGCACCCGGCGCGGGCGTCAAGGCAGCAGATGGCGTGCAGGACGGCAAGCGCTACAACGTCATGCTCGATCCTGATAGCGTCGCGCTGTTTATGCACATCGGCAAAGGGGCGCTATCACTTGGCGCCAGAGAAGCGGCGCGTCGATTGGCAGAAGCAGGCGATGTGCGCCAATTCAGTGAGAAGCGGCATGCCCTTCGCACGGCAAAGCCAGCACCAAAGAAACGATCCTCGAAGGCCTGACGCGGGTCTGCGGTGAAGTCGCTCGGATTGAGGTTGCACAAGCCTTATTAGTGTGTATGATTAGGCCATGGACCTGAATTCATCATCTATGGCCGCATGCATTCAAGCCGCTTGCGCAGCTCGCCGCCTCGTGATTGGAGCCCAATCGTGAAGGCGTGGCGCGATCTGAGTGCGGTTGCTATGCCCGCGCGCATGGCCCGCCTAGCGCGTGACCCGCGAGGCTACCCCATAACCGCGCATGCTCGCGTGGTCGATGGGATGGTCGATTTTCGGACTATGGACCCGTACAAGGTAGCGGCGCTCATTCAGCGCCGCTGCTGCGCCCTGTGCGGTGAGCCCTTGGGTTCACGCATGGCCTTCGTAGGTGGCCCTCGCTCAACGGAGTCGAGGTGCTACACCGATGGACCCATGCATCGGGACTGTGCGATCTATGCACTGCAGGTGTGCCCATTCCTGGCCGCGCCTTCCTTCGGCTATCGCAAGAATGCGCCGGAGGATGCCGTGGTCAACGAGGCCGTGACCACGCAGCGCCCTGATGTGTTCGGTCTGGGCGTCTGCCGCGACTTCGCCGTGGGCCTGATGGGTGGTCAACACCTCGTGATGCAGGCATCGCCTTTTGAATCCGTGTCTTGGTGGCGCCATGGCGCCAACGTGGACGCTCCAGGGATCGCGAGGGCCGCATGCTGAACAGCATCCTGAGCCTCACCCCATTGACGCTGATCGAAGTGGCTTCAAAGCGCGTGATCCGCGAGGCCTCACAGTGGTCCCGGATGTACGAGGTTCCCAAAGAGCTGCCCTATTGGTTCTTTCAAGGGATGCACTCCGAAGGCGAGATGCTGATCGCCTCGCCTTCTGGGCATGGCGAACGGATTTCGGCTTTGGATGTGATGAACGTCATACCCACGGCGCCCATACGCACCCTGGCGATCCCGCCCAGCAGGTTCAACGAACTGGGGCGACAAAAGCCTGGATCGCTTGAGCTGTATGCGCCTGCCTCGGTGCTCTGTGCCATTCGCACTCGCTACGGGTTTGAGTATCAGGTGCTATTCGATGATGAGGCGTTGCGCACGTCCAGTTCATGGCTGGCACCCCTGGCACCGGGCGAGCGTGAAAGACTCAAGCCTCTTACACGCCGCACAAGGATGCCCGTGAGCAGCATGTCCAGCGCGAGCTGGTCAGCAGATGCGGAGTCCAAAAAAATTGAGAGACACCATGCAAAGGCCTGCAGGCATTTTTTCGCCAATGCGCTTGCCAGTGCATCAGGCTAACCAAGGAAGAACAAATGGACAACGAACTGGATCTGAAAGCGCTCGTCGGCGATGCTGACCGCACGCTGCTTGTCTGCGGCCTGCAAGCTCTTTGGCGCGAACGAGTGGCCGCGCGAAATGCTGCAATCTCGGTTGCCATTATTGCGGGCACCGCGCAGCCTGACGACTCGATGTTCGGCATTGAAGCCGTGGCGGCAATGCTCCGTCGCGTCGGTGCTGGGCCAGCGTCGTACTGACAGGAGCTGGGCCATGGCACGTACCCGACATATAGCCAAGCCACTCACCCAGGCCGAGAAGCAGTGGCTTACGGACCTGCAGGCGGTTCTCGATGCCTGCCCTTCGGATCGGCTTGGTGCCTACACCGTGGGCGATCATGACGTTGGGTTTTTCGACAGCAACGTGTGCAAGGCGTGGCTCCTGGCGAACCCACGCGCAGAGCTGGATGTGGGGGAGGAGCTGCGCGTCAGCGGTGCCGACTTGAAAGCGTCTATCCGGTTTCCATTCAACGTAGACAGCCGTTCGGGCTGATTCATTTTTTCGTAGAGAGGTATCCATGATCCGAGCAAAATTCTTTCCCCTGGTGCTTGCTGCGGCCATCCTGGCCGGATGCGCAACCAACCCACACCAGAGCCTGCCCGTGCGGATGGGCACGGTCATCGAAACGCAGGAAGGGCTGCGGCCTGAGTTCCAGCCAAGCACCGGCGGCGCAGTTGCTGGCGGGGTCTTGGGTGGCGTCGTGGGTAACCAGATCGGCAAGGGCAACGGCCGCAAGCTCGCGACTGCCATCGGCGTCATTGGTGGAGCTGCCGTTGGAGCTGGTGCCGGTGGATCGACCAAGATGGTTCGCTTCGTCAATGTCACTTTCAGGGACAACATTTCTGGCGCGCTGTACGACGCTGACCTCAGCGGTCCTTGGCGCCCAGGCATGGCTATTCGGTACTCGCTGACCGAAGACGGCAAGTTGGTCTTGCGCTAAATCGGACGCTGGAAGGCCATGCCCATCACCAAGCGCCCCTGCTCAAACTGCCCGTTCAGGTGCGATGGCGCGGCCATCGAGCTGAGGCCTGGGCGGGTTGAGGGGATCATCAAAGGGCTGCTGGCCGACGACTTTCTCACGTTCACCTGTCATAAAACTTTGGATTCTGAGCGCATGACCTGCGCCGGAGCGGTCGCGGTCATGGCTAAGTTGGAGCGCCTGCCCGTGATCGCGCGTCTGGGCCTGCAGGTGGGGGTGATTTCAAACGAGGACATTGCTGCGAGCATGGCAATGGTTCTTGACCCGGCAACCCTCAATATGCAGTCATCCTGACCAGTCAGTCCAGCGCCGTTGCCAGGGCGCTCAGGTGCTCGCCCAGGTCTTTCATCCCGGCCTTGCGCATCTCCAGGGCCACTCGCATCGAGCGGCCTTCGCTGCGCGGCAGCAGGATGGCTGTGGAGCCCTCATAGGGCCTTGGTAATGGGTGAGACAGCCACGTCGCCCGAACGGCCCTCATGGCGTCTGCGAAGGCGTTCATTTCCAAGGAATCGTCAGTCAGAGCAAACAGCTCAAACTCAGTCCTGAGCGACGCCACAGCGCAGGCATCCAGCCAGTGCGTGTGTAGGTCGCCAGTCAAGGGTACTGGCAGGCCCAGGCGTGCCGCAATGAGCTTTGCGGCTGCGAGATGGTGGCTCCCGCCTGAGTTCATCAGCCACAGTCGCGAGACAGGGGCATCCCACAAGTACCGGGCAAAGTGGTCGGAGCCAGGAGAGTGGATGATGCGTATTTCTCTGTGAGCAAGGGCCTTGGCCAACTGCTGCGGGCTGATCTCGGCAATCAGCTCCTGCGAATTGGTGATGACCATTTGGTCGGTGGAGGCAAAGTTGTTCAGGTCTGACTTGGATGCAGCGAATCCGTCTATGTCCTGCAAATCCACGGTGGCTTGCGTAATCTTGACGCGGGCAAGCCGTGCGTACTCCGGGCGCACGATGTGGAAGCTCTGCCAGCCGTCCTGACCAGACGCCTTCCAGCCAACCAGATGACCTTTCTCTCGTCTGGGCCAGCCCAAGAGCGGGGGGGCGCCCAGCTCGTGCCAGGAGGGCACGTTGCGGGCGCTGATGGTGCGTGCCGGGGCGCTTAGGCTGGTGCGCATGTGTGGGTATGTGGCAAGAACACGGCGGATGCTGGCCGGGTCGCCGAAGGCGTTGCGAACGCCTTCCAAAATCGAGCTGCTTATCGTCTGCAAAATCGTTTCTCCTGGGACTTCGATTCTGCGTATAGCAACATCCGCTTGTCGTGCACTGCTACGGTCAACTACGCTTTGACCTGGGCGGTCGGAAACTCGTCTTTGGCTCAAGCTGCAGCTCGCACCCAGCCTCAAGCATCGCGATGGCTCGTGCGCTTGATGAGGGCGCGTGGCCCAGCTTCATCCGCAGTGCGTTCCCTTGCACCTCGCATTCGATGATTGGCAATCCGTATGTTGTGTATGCCGCTGCGCAGCGCGCCAGCTTTTCGTGCTCAAGCTGCTCCGCTACCCGACGCGCAGTCAGCGTAGCTGGTGCGAGCTGGTGCGCTTCGAGCTTGGCAATGAGCTGCTGGGTAATAGGCACCCGAGGGAGTCGTTTCAGGTAGTCTGACGCCTCCTGCAGCAGGCTGAGCGTATCCACCAGCACAGCACCCACATCGGTTTTCCCGATGATGAGCGCTGGATCGAGCGGCGGTTGAAGGCCTGCCCATTCAGTCATTTGTCACCGTCCGATCTCAGACCCCACTTGGTGCACATCGCCTCGATGCGGCGAGCGCCGTCCGGCACTAGGGAGTGCAGATCGGCTCGCCCCCATCGCAGTGCGTCAAGGCAGAGCAGCATGTCGTCTGAAATGTCCACGTCTAGGGTTCGGAGGATGAACGGGTCAAGTGGGAACGCCGTGCCGTTGTAGGTGGCTGCGACGAACTGCGCCACGCGCTGAATCTGGCCGCTGTCGCGTTCCTCGGTGAGGGCGAGCAGCCGAGCGTAGGCCTGTGCAGCAGGGGCCTGCACGCTATCGGCGCGTCTGCCCCATTCCTTCTGTTGTTCATGGTAGTCGTTCATTCACACCTCCTGAGTCAAAGAATGCCCAATCGTGGCATAATTATTCCACACTAATTGAGGCCTTTCAGGCTGCTATTCGTTGGTGTTTATGAGTGTGTATGATTTACGGCAGCATGCAACTGCGGAGGGGTTCTATGACAGAGGATCGGACAACGGCCAAGGCGCGGCAACTGGTGGACCAACAGATGGCTCGCGCTGCAGCTCGCAAGAGCGAAGAGCTGGAGCTGCTGCATAGCGACGGGCAGTTGATGATGTGGCCGGAGGATGAGCGAGCTGCGCCCAACGAAGTTTTCCGTAGCGGTCTTTGCAGCGCTCGCAATCGCAAGGTGCCGCGCAGCGTGTTCGTTGCCCAGAACCCGCTGCGCACTCCCATCCTGGGTGGCGGGGAGATTTTCTACATCGGCGAGGAACTGCGCCAGGACGATGAAACCGTCTGGCTGCAGCTCGTGCATTTGTCCAAGGCGGCGCGGTGCCCTTCCGTCACTTTCACGCCGCACAGTTTTCTCAAGGCCATCAGGTGGCCGACCACCGGCCCCAGCTACCAGCGCCTGCTGGGCACGATCCGTCGCCTCTCGTCAGGCACTATCGAGGTTTACAGCCAGCGCTTCGACAAGGGCTGCAGCACCCGGTTGATCGCGGGCTACGAGTACAGCAAGGACGAGCAGAAGCCCTGGACTGTCAAAGTCTTCGACAAGGAAGACAGGCTGCTGTTCTTGTTCGAGCGCATGTACAGCCGGATAGATTGGGAGACTCGACTGGCCCTCCCCGAGGGCGTGGCCACATGGCTGCATGCCTATTTCTCCACCCATCAAGAACCCTACGCGCACAAGCTGGAGACACTGCTGCGTGGAGCTGGCATTGAGGTCGATGCACCGGAGGATGCTGACCTCGATGCCAAGGCCCAGGCGAGCCGTAAATCTGCTCGCTTGCGCGAGGCCAAGAAGACCATGAAACGTGCCCTGGAGGCCCTGGTGAGCGTGGGCTTCCTCAAGGCCTACGACATATCCAAGACCGGCCTCGTGACCGTCTTCCGCGCCTGAGCAAGCTGCTCGTGCCGCCTGCGCTACCGCAAGCGCTCGGCACCCTTCCCTCCCTGGATTCGTACATAGACAACCGCCGCGCGTCGCTGGAGTGATCCAGCGGTGCCTGCACGCTGGGCGTGTTCGTCACTAGACCCCCGTCCTCACGGGCAAGACGCTGCGCCACGGGCTGTGGCGAGCACTGCTGTTCGTCGGTTGACCCCCGGCAGTTCGTTTTTTGACCCCCACAAGCAGCATTGCAGCGCGATGCACGAGCCATTTCCCCAAGGAAAGGCTCCTTCCAAGCCGCTTTTGAGGGGGTGGGGGGCCTGGTCTGTTCGCTCGCCTGCCGTTCGTATTTTGACCCCCGGCCCGCGCCAGGGCGCGCTACTGGCCGGCTGAGGCCAGGACTAGGGGGCAAAAGTTCGTATTTAGACCCCCGGCAGCGACAATTCAGAGCAGGCATGGGCATGCTGGGCAGGTTCTGTTCGTATGTTGACCCCCGCGAAGCTCCTTCAGGCACCCGGATTCGTACTTAGACCCCCGCAGAGTTCGTATTTAGACCCCCGTTTTCGGGATGAGCAGCCACCCATGGCAGGGAACAGGGGCCTTGAAGGCGCAAAACGTATCAAAAAGTACGCCGCGCGGACGGGGCGGACACGATTCGTATGTTGACCCCCGATTTGAAGGCACTCTTCGTAGGTTGACCCCCGTCCAGACGGGCAAATTCGCATGTTGACCCCCGCCTACTCGTATGTTGAGCCCTGCAAGTTCGCATGTTGACCCCCGCCAGTTCGTATGTAGAACACCGCCGCACTTCGCCTAAGCCTATGATTCACAAGGCGTTTTTGGGGTTACCCACACCCCTCTAACTGTCTTTTAACTTTTTTATAACTGGTTTTTTAACTAGGCCCGCACCCTGTGGATAACTCGCGAATTTTTTCGCGGGGTGCACGAAGTCACCGCCTCTTGGGGGGCTGCGCCCCCCGCCAGCTCCTCCGGCCTTCGGCCTACGCCCGCGCTTCGCGCTCCCGCCCGGCATCCCCCCAATACCATTAACAGGCCCCCGAAGGGGGCGGAATAGGCCCCCCCAGGCCGTAGAAGAACTACCTCTGTGGGAGGGGCGCTTCGACGCCCCTCGGCCTCCGGCCCGCTGCCTGCTGGCAGCTCCCCCGCTGCGGGCTGTCGCCCCAGACCCCATGGGAGGGCAAGCCCTCCCCCCGCTGCCGTCGCAGCGGCACCCCCCTCCGACCTGTTAATCAGGAAGAGGGGGCGGCGAAGCCGGTTGGAAATACCGCTGTCGCTTGCCCACGAGCCCAGGAAGGGCCTAAAAACGTTTTGGCAAGGGGTCGGGCTGGGTGGTTTCCTGAGCGGCCTTCCTGCAGGATGCCCCTGCGGCCTCGGTGAAGTCGCTCACGACGCTGGCCAGGGCGTCTGCCTTCCCTCCTGACATTTCGACATTCCGGTGGACCGCCGAGGCGGGTTTGTGCACGAGCTGCTGCGTGCTGAACACAGCAGGCAAAAAAAAACCAGCGGAGTGCGCTGGTTAAAGGGAGGAACCGTGATTGAGGTGCGTCAGGCTGTGGCCGCTGCGCCTGGAGATGGTGAGGCTTGCTGCTTCTTGATCTGTGCAATCGTTTCGTTGATGACGTGGTGCCCAATCGAGAGGTATTGCTTCACCAGTGGCTGATTGTGAGGAAACCGATGGGCGGTCACGTATTCCCGCCCTTGCAGCTTGTACGCATTGTCTCCGTACTCGGAGATGAAGGTATCGCGGGCCGCGAGCGGCTGATGCGCAACAATTTTCATTGCAGGTGTGGCAATAGCCACAACACCCAAGAATGCCTTGTGCATGCCCTCGTAGTCGGCTCGCAGCGACTGGGCTTGCTCCTGCCGCAGTTCAAGAAGCTGCTGCATCTGTGCAAGCTGGTACTGTAGGTTGGCGTTCGCGTCGTGGAGACGCTCAATCACCCCGTCACGTTCAGCGATCACGTTCTCGCTGTGGATCGTGGCAGCGTTCCAGCCATTGGTGTACCCCTGCTCCAGGCCCATTGCATGGCCGTGAGCATGTCCAGTGTTGTAGCCAACGGACTCAGCAAGTCGAGGGTCTTGAAAAACGGACATTGGGTACTCCTTTCACGTTGTAATTAGTATGCGCTAATTAGAAAATTTGCGCACGGGTTTTCTTTAGGCTGCAGCGCTTCTGTCGCTCTCATTGTCATCGAGCATGTGGTTTTTAGCTGTACCAGATGGTTCTGCGGTATCCGAATTCAGCACGGCACCAACGCCTGCAGTCGAGGCTGCTTCGTTGGAGAGTGGTCTGTTGCCATTGGCATCAGTACCGCCACTTGTGGCATCGTCAGCTCTTGCGGATGAGGTTGAGGATTCATTGTTGACCAGTCGGTCCTGGCCCGACGAGTAGTTCTGCGCAGCAGCGCCTGCTGCAACGCCTGCAGCACCAGCTCCCGCAGCGCGCGAGCTGGACGTGGCCGGAGACTGTTCGGGCGGCACATAGTCTGGTGTGTCATGTCCCTTGGACTGTCCAGTGTCGGAGATTGGCCGATGGGCGCGATTGGCGTCGCTTCCCGCTCCACCAGCATAGGCAGCACCTGCCGCTGCGCCGCCTGCTGCAGCACCGGCATAGCCCAGGCCTGAGCCGCCAGAGGGCATGGCGCCTCCGCTGCGCCCTGCATTACCCGATCCAGCGGGTGGCAAGCGGCGGGCTCCTGCCGCGCCGCCAAGGGCTGCGCCGCGTGCGGATGCTCCATGGCGTTCCATGCCGCTGCGCATCTCTGCCGTGGCCTGGGTTTCACCCAGCGGTTTGATTCCGGCGCCGATCCACGTAAGGATTGCATCAGGAAGTGTATTTGTCAGACCGAAGATCATGTACACGATAGGCCCCAGCATAAGGCCGTACATAATCATCCAGTTTTTCCAAGTGAGGAATTGGACAAAGAATCCCAGGGATTCAGCACTCGAAACATTTGCTGTCCGCATTGCCCAGAATGCCTTCGATACATACAAGACGATGGGATTAGCAAGCAACATTGCAGCAAAAAGCGCTGCAATAATGAGTACAGGCCGCATAAACAGCGACAGGAACATCAAATAGCCTTGTGTTTGACTACCAACGAATGTCCGGTCAGGCGTCATGTGCATAACGGCCCAAAGCGGAGCTGCGAACACAGTTTGAAGGACGGCCAGCAGCCACCCAACAACCGCCACGATGAAGATCGTGTAAGGCAAACTGGGCAGGAAAACACCGAAATAGAAGGCAAGAATATCTATCCAGCCTGATATTTCCGCGATGGGTTGCAGGATATTTCGTCCCAAGAACTCGCTGAGAATATCCGCTGCTTTCGACACGCCACCCACGATGGGCACGCCGGTTGTTGCCGCAGCAATTACACGACCTGTGGTCACAGCAGTATCAAGCAGCTTGCCAATACCAGAGAGCGTTCCATTGGCGACAGCCAGAATATCTCCTGTAGTCTTGATACGAGCGATGGCATCTGCATTACCGTCCGCGCCCGTCGCCGTGTTCGTGACGGCCTCCATCACTCTGCCGACAAGTGAATTCATAACCTTGTTGCCACGCTCACCCATCTGGTCAATGTCCACATCGTCCAGATCGACAGGAATGATGCTTGCGACATTGCCTGTGTCAGTGATGGATTTGGGGGTGTAGCCAGAGCCGTCAAGCGCCTTGCGTGCGATGACAGCGGGCATGATTGCGCTTTGTCGCACCAAGTTGCCCTTGGCATCTTCCGGGAGCCAGCGCAGAGCTGGTTGCGTCACAGTACCGGGTGACTCTGCGTAAATCTTGCGCAGCTCTTCACGGATGCCTCCCAGACGCTGGTAATAGCCGCCCGCCATTGCCCAGCCGTCTTTGGTAATGTCATTTGTGAAACGCTCCATCAACCCTTTGAGGGTATTGTCAGACTGCATGCGCGACCGGAGGTTCGACAGCATATTTGTCTGAGCGTTGTCGGCAATAGTGTTGAAGGTATTGACGCTGACAGTGCTCCAATCCTGATTAATGTCTCCAGGCCAGGACGCAACCCAACTGTCGATTTCTCGCATCATGTCTTTGACTGCGGAAAGTTTTGCAGCGAGGATGGCGTCCCGCAACAGGCTGATCGCTTGATTATTGGCATCACGCGCCGCATCGTCAAAAACTGCGGACAACAGCACTGGTGTGGAACTCGGTGTCGGGGTTGCATGCTGATATTCATACAGGTTGACTGTTCCGCAAACTGCGTTCCCACCAGCCAGCGGAGCCAAAAGATTTCTGTCTTTGAACTCGTATGTGTATGTGGTTTTAATACCAGCTTCGGTGGCTTGCCTGTCAGGTGTGCCGCCCGTATTCAAACTGACATTCGGTGGCACGAGGCCAGAAACAATACCGTCGCCATAAACTGCATTAACAGTTTTTGCGCAATATGCCGAGACCATGTAGTTAGATGCAAGCTCTCGCATATTGAATAAAGGGAAGTCTTTATTCGCTGTTGCGCTAGAGCCCACCCCGATTTGCTGACTCACATTTTGTAGTGAGCCAGCGATGATGCCGTTTTCAACGCCCATCTTGAAGGTGCCGTTGGCAAAGCCAACCGACCACAGCGAGAACATCATGACGATGAGCTGGATGAACGAGTAGCCGGTGCCCGTGGGCAGAAGCACCGCCGCACCGGAAACGATCCGCACGGGTGTCCACAAGGACGACCAGTTTTTTCCGAAGGCCTCGCCATCGTTGGCCGTGTTGATGACGCCCATGATGGTGATGAAGCTGACGATCAGCATCGCAACGGTCAGCACCCCGCTGTTGAAGTAACTCATCATCGTCGCGATCACGTTCACAACCGGATCGACCGTGCCAGGGTCCGCTCCAAGTGTGAGATTGCGAATAACTGGCCCGAAGACTGTCTGCAGGATGCTGACTGTTACGTCTGTGCATGGGTCTGCCGTGCAGGGGGTGAAAGGCATTGTTGCCATTGATGTGTCCCGAAGTGATGTAACCGAGTCCTAAGATTCTCTCAGGATGCTAGTGTGTTTTCAATGAAGAAAATATACTCGGCGAGTGCCATCATCGTAGAAAAGTGAGAAAACATGCCGTTGCAGGAATTGAATTACACGGATGGAGCCCAGTGGGTGCTCGCGCGAAGCGCCATCAAAGTCTCCAACGTTGAGATTTATGCAGCGCTCCAGGCGCTGGCCTACTCAGCGGCCCAGGCGCGGGCCGACTGTGCGGTGGGTGGACTTTTTCCGGGCTCCACGCTTGAGGTGCTGCTGACACGCGACCTCGATGCCGAGTACCGCCTTGAGGTGCCCGCGCTGCCCGCTCACGTTGATGCGAGCGCGATGCGCGCCATCGGTGAAGCGATTACGCGGGAAATGAAGGACACAGGCAAAAAGCTGCTCACGTTGAGGGTCGAGGGGTTTGGCGAGGTGGTGGTGTTCCCCCCAGAAGATGAGCGAAACAGTCCTGCTGGGCACAAAGACGACCCTGTTGAACGCATAACGAACGGAGCACTATGACGATGAAGAAGCTCCCGGTAGTTGCTCGCTTTGAGTCGGAGAACGACTTTCTGAGCAGGCAACTCAATCAAGATCGCCCTGCACGATTGGCAGTTCGTGTGGTTTTGAACTTGGCCCAGGTCCAAGGAAACCTCGTTGAGAAGCTGACCGAAGCGGCGACCGCTGTTGGTCAAACGATGCAAGTTGCTTTCAAGCGACACATCGCCAACATGGCGGACGCTTCGCAGGCGCTCGCAACACAACTGATCTACGCCGAGATCAACCGTGTGTCGCCAGCCCAACAGGCCGAGCTGGTGAAGCAAGGCCGCGACGCTCCTATTGTCTCCGAGGCGACACTGAGGCAGCGCCGCATTGCACCGGAGGTTCAGGCAGCACTGATTGAGCACTGCAGCGGTCACACATCGACCTTGCAGGCCCTGGCAGCACGGCCTGATGCGACGCTGGACACACTTGCAGCCTTGGCAGTCAGCAATGACCAGCGGACACGGTTGAACGTGGCTGCGAGCCTTGGGGGGCACATGCGCTTAGACGAGCCAGGTCTGACAACTAAAAAAGCTGCTATTTTTAGTGCTTTAATGGTGGGTTACGAGAGCGATTTCGCTCCATATCTCGTCCCCGTGTGCCAGTCATCGGAGCAGCTTCGGGAAATGTTCGACAAGACCTCGAAGGCGCTGGGCGTTGTTGAGGCCTTTGTCGAAAACCCATACACACCGGACAGCGTGCTGGTGGACATTGCATCGTCGCCCACGATGCACCTTGTTCAGCACGGTGCGGCCAAACGTGCAAGGGATTTGCTGCAGGCCAGAGCAGACCTGCGCGAGTCTTCAAGCTACTCAGACGATATGGCACCATCATGACAGCACATGAAAGCTATATGTCGAATTTGTCCGTCCGCAGAGCAAGCGAGGCCGCGATAGGCATTGCCGCTTTGCGCCAGCTTGCATCCACTCCCGAGAACAGCTATGCGATTGATTCCATGGCTGATGAGATGCTTGGCGAAGACAGTAGAGCGCTGTCAGTGCGCACGGGCATTCACACCCTCGCTGCTCGCGAGAGCGGGTTCCTCAAAGAGCGCGCTACACACGCCACTGTCTCCCCTCGGGTCAACGAAACCCGTGAGCGGGAGCTTTCCTCCATGGTCAGCGTCTACGCCGCAGCATTGACCACGTTGAACTCCATCCCTGCGTTGCGCAGCAACGATGCTGACGGCATCAACGTGCTGCAGGAGAGCTTCGTGACTGCCATGCAGGGCATTGACCAGTTCCCTATGGGCGCGAAGGCGCGGCAGGAGCTGCGCGCGCAGTTTCAGAGCGAGACGGCCCTGGCAGTGCCGGAGGCCAACCGGCCCCAGGTCGCCGAGCTGCTGCTGCAGGCCGAGCAGATTTATTTGAAGCGATATGCCGACATGGTGTATTCGCATTACGACGAACCAAATGACGGCCCTTCGCCGTCGATGTGAGCGAGGTGTCTATGTCTCCAGCGTCCTTCCAGGCCATGTCATCCAGCGTTCTGCCATCGCAAGAGCGTGAAATTCTGATTTCCAAGCAGTCCGCGCTGTCGGCCCATGGCCAGCAGACGCGGGCAGCGCTGAACAAGCTCCCTCCCCCGGTGGTGGACTCGCTCCTGGCCGATTACAAGGCCCCCAGCAACGAAACGCTCGATGGCGTTTTTGTTGCTATGGCAGAGCGCGAGCGCATCATCGAGTCTGCAGAAAAGGGACAAAACCTCGATGTGGAGTGGCTCAAGAATGGAGCCGCGACTTCTCGTCAGATGGACGAGATCGGGCTTGGGTCCAACGATCCTTGGAATGATGGCCCGTCGATCTGAGGGCAGCTCATAAAAAAAGCCGCCTGCGAGGCGGCTTTTTTGTGGGTGGAACCGTTAGAAGTACCGCGCCATGTCGCGGCTGTTCTGGCGCTCTCTCGTGGCCTCGTTGAGAGCTGCAACAACGTCCCCGCGCTTGATCTTGATGCCGAGGCCTTGGGGCCTGCCTACATCGGTGATCTGGCCCTCGTGGACGGTCATCTCCACCGGCACGACATAGTTGGCCTGGGCCATCTCTTCGCGCTTGGCTTTCTGATCGCACCAAATACCTATGGTGAGTGGAGGCAGGTTCACCTCCATACACTGCGCACCATCTGTGGACAGATACAGCCTGTCGGAGACATAGGCCGAGTCAAATGGCATGGCGGAAAGCCAAGTCATCTCGAACGGCTGCGCGGCCAGGAGCAGAGAGCTGCCCTCGACCGCGAATGCAAACCGGCTGGACTGCATCGTACTGAGCATCACCACAGATGCGTGGCGCGGGTGCCGCTTGATCTCATCGCGGCGGAAGTTCCCTGCCCAACGCATGAAGTTGGTGTATGCGGTCAACAAGGTGGTGGCTTTCTGGAGCCTCTTCTTGTCTTCCTCGGGAATCTCAGGGGCGTCGCTTTGTTCTTGTTTTGCCATTCCGCGCTCCATGTTGCGGTTTTTTGGGTTGAGAGAGTTTTGCCTTGACACGAACCGGGCGTGCCACGGGTTTTGGAGGGGCCGCAGCGGGAGCCTCTGGCGTTGCTGGCTGGAGTGCTTTACCGCGTTTGCGTGCGTCAATGAGCATGAACAGGTCGTGCAGCAGGGAATTCAATGCCCTGTTCGGCGAGTAGCCAGTCAGCTTGGCGTGCGCCAGGACGCGCTCCTCGATCTTTGCATTGAGCGTCCATTTGATGGCGCTCGCCTCTTTTCGCGATTTGAGGACCGTCATGCCCATCTGGCGGGCCATGACCATCACCGTGTCGTAATCGCGCAGCGTGAGGTTGAAGTGCGCCCGCACGTCCACCTTGCGGCGCGGGTTTGCAAGGTGCTCGCCGTCCTTTATCCACTGGATGACAACCGGCATCTTGATGAAAAGCTGGTAGAGCTTTGCCATCAGATTGAATCCGTATGTGATCTGGGTCTGCTCGACCGCCCCGCGTTCAAGATCGGGGCGGGCGAGGTTGCTCGCCAGTGTTTTCAAGGTGATCTCGTTGTCCATCACCAGGGGGTCGCGGTTCTTCTTCGTTTCCGAGAATTCAGGCGACTCGCCCCGGATGTAGTAGATGGAGCCGCGTTTGGAGACTTCGAGCTGCAAGAACGAGCAGGCAGCACAGAACACGTCTTCTGTGCAAAGGCGATGGCGCACCAGGGCGGCGATTTGCTCGCCCTCCACTTCCCCAACAGGATGGACGGCCAGGGTTGCGTTGTACTGGTCGTCGTAATGCTGATAGGCCCTGCGCTTCGCTTGTACAGCCTCGTCAGTGTCCTCCGGCATGTTCTTGGTGTGCTCGTGTGCGAGTACAGCCGAAGTGAGCACTATTCGCTGCAGATCGCGCAGCAGGTTGAAGTAGCTCTTGATCGGCAAGACCTTGTGGGAGATCAGAACCAGTCGCCGAAGCAAGATGACCGCATCGGTCAGTTGCTCCGGTGACGGGATCAAGAGGTAGCGAGTTCGGAGGCAAAAAGCCGCTATTTCCTCGCTCAGTGCTTTTAGGGCGGCGGGGTCGTTTTCGACGTTACTGAGTTCGCGCATACGTGGGACGTGGCTCTATTGATGTGTATAGACCCGCTATGGTAGGCAAGTCGTCCACCCCTTGCTCGCGCAATAACTTAATAAACAGTCGCGCTGGCTCAAGTTGTTCGTCTTGCTTCCATTTGGGCAGTAGTTTGTCGTCGCGGTCACGCATGATGCTCGTCAAATGCCGCGCAGCAGCATCCCGCCAAGCCTGACGCTGGCGGGTGGGGATGAGAGCAAAGTCACCACGAAGACTGGGCACCCTACCTTCCATGAAAGCATCCGGTGTTATGGGGCCGCGAGACAGCCCAGGTCGCCGTTTTTGCCTGGATCAAGGCCCATTTCTCTGAGAGTATTCCTTGTGATCTCGATCTGTTCGTCGCGGGCGCGAGGGTCGTTTGCAAGCGCCTTGTTGACGGCGGACTGAACGGGATCAGAGGACGAAAGCATGATTTTGAGCGTTGCGGCCAAAAGCAGCAAGGCCAGCAGGCCAACAAACCAAGTTGCTTTTTTGCTCCAGCCCTTTTTGCCGCCGCTGCTGCGCGCTGAGCCTGTAGGGGCGGCTGGGCCGCCAGCGTAGGCCAGGGCTGGTCTGGCAAGCCAAGGAGAGCCAGCGGGAGCCTGTTCATAGGCTGCGGTGGTCGGGGCGGCTCCTGCGCCGCTGCTGTAGACCATTTCCAGGCTTGCCTCGGTGAAGGCGTCGGCCACGCCCTGGAGAACCTGTTGTTCGACTTCCAGCGCTGGAGGGAAGTTGAGCTTCCCTTCCTTGCTGCGCTTGCCGCTGCCCTCAACTTCCAGCGAAAACTCGGCCAGGAGGTATCGAGTAGCTTCTGCTTCGCCCTTTTGGGTGAGCAGGTTGATCTTGCCTTGGTACAGCGCACGGTCCACCAGTTCCTGGGTGGATACATCGGTCACTTCCGTGGTGATGTTCGTGACGCCTTCGGTGTCGATCATCACCACGCGGGGCGAGCGCTTGAGGTCAAGGTCGGTGGCCGTATCGAACACGACGACTAGACGGTTGCTTGCGTTTCCTGCTGCAACAACGCGCAGCTCAGGAGCGAAATCGGGCAGAGTTTGTTTTGCCATGGAATTTACTTCTTGGGGTTGCCGAGAATGTCGTCAATAACTGCCTGTTCAGACAGGCCCATCATCATTCGTGCTTTGCCAGAGCGGCGATCAACGAAGAACGCCACGGGGACTCCGGGACTGGGTTCGTTGTTTTGCTTGAAGGCCTCGAACATGAAGTCGAGGTTGTTGTTGAGAGCTGCCACGTCAGCGGCAGTAGGTTCGGTAGCGATTTGCTCGTGCTTGCCCAGCACTCGCTCCATCACGCTGGGGTCTTTGGAGCGCAGGATGGTCGTCGCCAGGGGGAGGCCCTGTTCAGGGCGCCCCAAGGCGGCAGTGGGAATCCATTTGATGGTCATTCCCTTGGCCACATGCTCGCGCGTCTTGAGGTAGGCGCTGCGGCAGTATGGGCACCGGGGGTCAATGATGATGTAGAGCGTGTCCGCTGGACCGCCCTTCCCTTCCTTGAAGCCAGCCAAGCCATCAACGAGCTTGATGGCTTCGGGGATCTGGTTGGGGGCCTTGCCGTCGAATGCGGACGGGGTTGAGTGCTTGCCGGTCACAAGGTTGTTTGTGGGCGTGGCCGGTGCCACAACTTGAGGCAGGCGTGCCGCATAGTTGGGGTCACCACCGGGCATCGGCATGGGCAGCGCAGCGGATTCGGATACGTTGGCGCCGCTCTCCAGATTCCACACCACCCCGGAAACGAGGGCCTTGCCATCGGCGGTGGTGTACAGCTTCACGGTTTTGCCGGATTTGCTGATGAGGGTCCACATCGTCAAGCCACCAACAGGCATCACCTGCTTGGTCACAGGTGTGCCGTAGCGTGCGAGATGGGTCATCACGGGGTCGTTTTGCAAAGCCTGAGCAGCTTGCGCCGCTTCTGCGGCACCCGCCCCTATCGCTTGAGCCGTGGGTGTGCCTACGGTCGGCAGCGTTGGGGGAGCGTCGAATCCACGCGATGGTGGCGCAGGTGGCAGCTTGACCTCTGGCCGCTCTGCGTTTGGAGGTTGCAGTGCCGCCATCTTGTCGTGGATTTCTCCACTGAGATCAGGTGAACGAGGCGGTGCCTTGAAGTCGGCGATGCCATCTGCAGAAAGTTGAGGGGAGGCGGTGCGGCTGGCAACGAGCCAAACCCCACCCATTAAGACGGCCACCGCAGCGGCGGCAATAGCGAGTTTTTTGCGTGTCAATTCCATGAGCAACATCCATTTGAAGCTCACACGATGCTATCACCGATTTAGAAAAGCGTAACGACTAATTTTTGACAACCTTGGCGTTTTGGCGGTCATCAGGCGTTTCTGATTGGTCTTTTTGCTCGGTTAACTCGGGTGGTAGCGCTTCCGCGATTGACCGTGCCCCAGCCCGGTAAGCGTCACGATCCGATGGCCTGTAGCGGAAGGCGGTCAGGGCCATATCCAGGGCCGTAATTGCCTTGTCCAGTTGCGGTTCGATCAATGGGTTGTTGGACTTGATTTCGTACAAGTAGTGGACGTGGACCGCACTGCCCTCCACGTAGGCGCCTTGGCGACCGAAGTTCTGCAGCACATACCACAGCGTGCGATCAAAGAAGCGCATCCAGCGCATGTCTGCGGGCGGCAGCACGCCCAGGCTGCGCGCGGCGGTGAACATGGCAAACAGGATCGTCCGCACGTAGGCGTGCTTGCCCAGGATGGCCTGCATAGGCTTGCTCTCGATATGGCGTGCAATGACGGTGCGTGGCACCGTCAAATCAATCTGAGGTTGAAGCCATGCGAGTGGGTCTGTTGCGATACCAGCTTTGTCAGCCTTGTCGCTATCCTTTGGCGGTGGTTTGAACTGATCCCAGCACCAATTGACCATCTCGTTGGACTCGGCAAGACAGGCCTTGAAAGCAGCATCGTCCAGCGAGCCATCGGTGGCTGCTACGCGCGGGATGGCGATTGCGAGCAACAGCGTTTCTGCTGGTGTGAGGTTTGCAACCCCGGTCCAAACAGAGCCAAGTTGCTCTCGCAGCACACGCTCCGCTTTGGCTCTATCCAGCACCGGGGTGACAGAGCCATCTGCCTCTTCTATCCAGCCGTCTCCAGGCTCGCCGTTGTCCACGATAAGGCGATGGTGGTAGACGAACTGGCGCGAGGTTTGAGACATGCCCAAGACGGGGTGATCCAGGGGCGCCTCTATCAAGTCCAGCGCATCGAACATGCGCAGGTGGCGATAGAGCGGCTTTTTCTCGCGAACAAAGCTGTCCACGTTGAAGGTTTTAGAGAACCGATTGTTCGGATGCTTGGACTGGATGTTTGCGAAAATTTTGAACGCAAAAAGCATGATGAAGGGCAGCAAAATCACATTCACATAGAAGGCGAGATTGGTAATTTCCCTCCAGCTCATCGTGCTGAAATCGCGCGTGCAGCGCTCCAACAAGCCGCTTGCAGCACAGCCCTTGGCAAACCATTTGCTGACTGCAGCAGCGCCTGGAAGGCCTGTGGCTCCGATCATGTCGAGCCACCACAACTCCGCTCGGCGCACGTAGGTGTACGCCATCGAAAGCTCGGTATGAAACGCGAGCCAAGCAATGAAGATTGCGATCACCGACCCTGCAAGGAGGGCCAGGATCATCGTGAAATCGTCAACGCTGCGCCCGTTGCCGCTGCCGCTCGCACCACTGGCCATCAGTCACTCCCTTTTTCGTCGGAGGTAATTGGTTTGGGCTGAGTCGCACCGCCTACCAGCGAGTTCAAAGCGCCCCAGCGCGGTTTTGTAGCCGCTGGCTGCGCTTCGTGCGCCATCAGCGGTGCCGCCTTGTCGTCAGGCTGGGACGGCTCGCGCAGCGCCTCGGACGGCTGCGCAGGTGCCGTCACAACCGCCTGCACAGGAGCAGGTGGTTGTGCAGCGATCTGCGTTGTGCCGCCCTGCCCTTTGCGCAGGCCTCTGACCTTCAAAAATTCGGCCGCTTGCCGGAAATCATGTTGTGATTCCTGTGCGCCAAACAGCGCGGCAAGCGCTGTCGTCAGCGCCGCGTGGTCCTGCGTTTTTTCGCACAGGTCCAGCGCGAGCTTGTAGCCGAGCAGTGCGTAGTTGCGGAGCAACTCCGACTTCCGACCCTTCACCGTGCAACTCTCAAGCTCCTGCAACAGTTGCTGATCGTCTTCGGGTGAGAGATACATGCCATGGCGTTTAGGGCTCATGCGGTTGACCTCCACCTGGGTGTGTCACGGCAGTCGCCGCAGCGCTGCCATGACTGCTGTGGCTGGCCTTGAAGCCCGCCCGGATCAACGCACGCAACAGCTTTCCACTGTTGGATGTGTCGGTCTTCTGGAGATCGCTCTGCAAGTCGCTTTCGGCTTCGTAGCTGCCGTTCAAAGCCGTCGAAGCCCTAACCCACTTGCCTTCGCTCGCCATTAGGCCCCCACCACATGCTTGGCGAACTTGAGCATGCCACGCGCGTTGGCGAACACTGGTTCGTCTGGCACGCGAGCATGGGGAAAGTGTTTCAGCAGTTGCTCTTTCAGCACCAGTGCCCCACCACCGACGAAGAGCACATGATCGAGATCAGCGCCGCTGCCGACCTTCGTGCGGACTGCGCTCATGATCTGCTGCGTCAGGCGCTCCTTTTCGTCGTCAATGATTTTCTTCACGTCCTGCTCTTTGCCATACAAGCGGACGGTGCCTGTGGTCAATGCCTTTTCAATGGCCGAGGCCGGGAGCGCAGCGTCCAATTGCAGGTGTGCAAGCAGCTTTGCGCCAACGTTTTCCATGAGCTGCAGCACGCCCACATCGTTCGAGCCCGAACGGCTGGGGTCAACGACCATTCCAGGCAAGAGAACTGCGCAATCAGTTGTCTTGCCACCCACGTCAATGACGCCCACGGGCATCTCGGAGAGATTCTGGAAGTCACCCGAGGGGTTCCCGTCGAGGTCCATCAGTTGATCCACAAACGAGGCAACCGCTTCGGTTGTCACGGTGTTGGCAACGATCTTGGCAAGGGGGGTGTCGCCGTAGCTGACCCGCTTGCCCAGGTTGGCAACTTTGGCGTCGATCAGCGCTTGATTCTTCTCACCGTTTGCGAGGTAGTAGTAGCTGACGGGGAGGCCCGTAGTGATGCGCACGTTGCGGCCACCCAGGCCTGCGCGGCGCAGTGCGTCATGCACGAGCACACGGTTCAGCTCGGACTTGGGGTAGTCCATAAAGCGCGTGTCCTCGAACTTGGGGAGCTGAGCGCTCACCGTGAAGGTGCGGCCTTCTTCGGTGTCGTAGAACACGCCATCGTCGCTATCGCGTAGCGAAATCAGGTGTTTGCCTGCAGCGGCCCGCGAGGGGATCGAGAACGTTTGACCAGTCTCCAGAACGATTTTGATGGCGTAGTGACCATCATCCACGCCAACGAAGAGATCCTTATCGCTATTGTTTTCGCTCATTTGGGAGGTTTCCTTTTTTTTGGTTGCCATCATTGCCCCTTGAAAGGCCGCTCAACACGTATCGAATGACCCAGGAAAAACGTTTTTTTCGATTTGAGAAACGTCCTGAAATTCATTTTCTTGAATTGCACGTACAGCAAAAAAGCCGTCAATATCAATGCAATTGCGAGCGTGGACCAGCGCGGAAAGAGAATCAGCGCTAGCCACGGCACACTTGCCGACGCATTGATTATGAAAAATTTGGCTTCTCCAGAGACATTGCTCCAGTGATAACGCCCAGTTGACATAAATCCCCCTTCAATTTGTCAGCAACAAGAGTCGATACAAATACCCATGAACAAGTCCCAAGGGACCAGCTCATGGCACGTAGATGGCACTGCGCGCCATCGTGAGTGCAGTGTAGCACTCGCGGCACGTAGGCGACACCAAAACGACACCAATACAACACGCAAGCGGCCCGTGTGGCACGCAAACGACACCTAAACAACCCTATGCAGCACCTTCACAGCGCATTAGCGGCGCTTAAACGGCACCGATGCAACACGTAGGAGCGAGGTGCTCAGGACTCCTGACTAGCCAGGATCGCCTTTAGCTGTTGCTCCTTCTGCGGTGGGAAGATGCTTTCAGCGACAGCTTTGGTGATCCGCCCCTCGGCGAGCAGCGTGCTGGCTTCCTTGCGGAAGGAGTGCCCTTTCTCTTCAACGATTCTGGCGATCACGCTGGTAATCTTTCCCATCTGGTCCAGCTCGGCCAATTCGTCGCGAATTTCGTCGTTGAACTTCAAGTATTCACGTACAGCGATCAATTTTCCATCAATGCCTTTTACAAGGCGCTGCGCCATTATCATCCGCGCAGTATCAACAATGTCGTAAATAGCGGTAGCACGCTCGTTTGATGGAAAACGCGATATGAGTCTTCGCATTACCGATGGCACATCAGTAGCATGCACCGTGGCAAAAACTGGATGCCCAGTAAGAGATAGCTCCACACCGGCACGAATGGTTTCTTCGTCACGCATTTCGCCAACCAGTACAAGTCCTGGCTTTCTGCGCATCGCTTCGCGATTGGCTGCGTAGAAATCCTTGAAGTGCTGTGGCACCTCAGACTGCACGATGATTGAATGCTGGCTGTTGATTTGGTCGTATGTGAACTCAATTGGTTCTTCATGCGTCAACAGATTGCCCTTGATGGGTGTGTCGTTTTCCAGGATGTAGCGGATGATGGCCGCGAAAGTGGTGGTCTTGCCTGATCCGGTAGCTCCGGCGATGTAGACCAGTCCGCTCTCGGGGATGCAATCGCGCACAAGCGTCTCTGGCAACCCGATTTTGTAGAACGGTATTGGCTCGTTTGGGATTGAGCGCAGCACGATCTGGCCAGACGTGCCACCTGGGTTGAGAATCGGGGAAATGTTGACGCGGTAGCCGTAGCGCAGCTTTGCGCCACGGGCGTCTCTCTCAGTTGGCGAGAAAAGCTCGTACCGAGCATTGACCGGGACTCCTGAAAGTATGTCCGTTTCAGCGGTGTCCCGGTTGCTCGTCCACTTAATCATGTACATGACCTCGCTCTCATCGAGAGTGCTGGGCGTTAGAGCCATGAGGTCGCCGTTGATCCGTGCACAGATCGGCAACCCAGGCTGGATGTACACGTCACTGGCATTGTGTGCCTGAGCTTCGAGCATCACGCCTTTCAAGTGCTCCGGCACGATGAAGCGCTGTGGGGGCACGAAGTCGGTAAGGCGAGCAGCGCGTGGCAGCAAGCCACCGGCCTCCACCCGCAGCTTGCCCACGGGCTCGCTCATATCAGACACCTGCGGCACCCTGCCCTTCGCCATCCTGGCCGTGGGGCAGCGTGCGCCGTTCAGGAGCTGGCGGCTGTGCTGGATCGGGCGTGGGGTTGAACTTTGGCGAAATCCGGCGCATGGACTGCGTAGGCTGCGCTGGAATAGGAGGCACGATCTCTGAGGTCTTTACAGACGCACGCCATTTGTCAATGGCGGGGTTGAATTCAGGCAAGGTCGTGATGCGCAGAAGCGTTTCATCGACAGCAATGGTTTCATTCTGCTGTGCCGAATATGCCCATGTCTGCGTCGCAATGGCGGGCATCGTGATTTTGTTCTGCAGCACGAATGTGTGGAACCGGATCATTCCAGTCAAGTCCCGGTTCAGGCGGTCGAGCCCATATTGCAGCATGACGTTCGCTTGGTCGATACCCTGCTGCCAACCTTTCCCGATGTATTCACGCCAAAGCTGGCGCTCATAATCTGTTTTTGGCCGCATATTGCCAGATGCCACATCATCATCTTTGTCTGCATTGCCGAACCAAAGGTAATCACGCCAGTTCGGAGGTACTGACGAGAATCGCGGCTGTTGGTCGATTTTGTAAGAGGCACCAGATAAACGCAGAGCGTATGCGCCGTCTTGGTTATACAAATCACGGGCTTCGGTGATAACTGCGGGTACGACCCGATCCCGAATCATCAGATTGCCGAAATCGTAAACCGTATCCAGCTCACGCGATTTTCTTTCGATCACGCCATTGATGTGGGCGAGCTGTTTTCGCAATCCACCCTTGACTCCAATGCCCAAAGCGGCTTCTTTGAGGGCTTCGATTTTGATACTGGATGAAGAATCATCGGCGGATCGAACCATTGCAGGGCGGTCATATTGCGCCTGCAATTGCTCAAGGGACACAGGAATATCAGCAGCCATAGCGCTTAGCCTCCCTTTGTTTGATTCTGTTCGCTGTCGCGGTTCTTGTACTCAATGGTGAGTGACTTGCCGGGACGATTCAGAACGAGATCAGCCGCGAGGTGCATCTGATTGCCGATATTTCGGAGAACTGAATCAGGTGTGACCCCTTTCATGCGGATATTGATAGGACGCAATTCAGCGGGACGACCTGTCTCGCTGAATGCCATGCCATAGCGCGAAGCGAGGGATTGCACCAGCTCGCGTGGATTACCGATGTAGTCCACGTCAATGGTGTCAGTGTCAAATGCGGCCTGCCGTTTTTGGACAGTCGAATAGTCCTCGGCGAGCAGCGCCGCGTAATCGCGCTGAGCGCCTGCTGCAATCGCAGCTTTCTCGGCAATCAGCTTGGACGCAAAGTCCTCGTCCATGGGCGCGGGGGGAGTGGCGCAGCCCAACAGCGTGAACGCCACGGCCAGACTCGCACATGCAGTCAATCTCAATCCCATTGCAGACTCCTTCAAAAAGTGAAACGACGATAAAACGACAAACTGTGATGTTGTGGCGTGCTTGGAGCGCACTTTCGCACGCGGGGATCATACCCCGCCAAGGCAAAAGAAGCATCCCCAAGTTCATGAATTCGAGCGCAAAAATGCGTTCTCTAGCACCAAAACGACACGCAAACGGTCCTCTTCTGGCTCTTATACGGCACCAATGCGGCACCTATCTGGCGCCTCTTGCGCTATGTACCCGCCTGAAATTGGCGGCAAACAGCACGGATGCGACACGCTCACGGCGCAGATGCGGTGCGTAAATGGCACTCAAGCGCCCCAATCTGGCACCATTGCGGCACGCATGCTGCAGTTGTTGCCTGTCCTCTGGTCGCAGGCAGCGCGAGGTTCTGGTCACAGAAGCCCACATGGGCGTTACTCCGCGTGTTTTTGCCGCGAAATTTGGACTGTCCGTCTGTGCCCCTTGTCCATGCTGCAATACATCCGCATAATTGCGGAAATCCGTAGGCATGGGCTTCATTCTGGGCACTTTTGAGGGGTCGTTTGTGCTGCGATACATCCATTTTTTGGCGGCGATACATCCAAGATTTGGCGGAGTAACGCCCATCTGTGACCAAGCCGACCAATCTGCGACCATGCTTTTCCCCTTCTGCCGCCGAAACACCGATGATCTGGAACCCCCGTCTGTTACCGGAGCCCGCGTGCCGGGACTCCTGGGGGCGTGTTTTCTGGTTCCGAAGCACACGTTTCTGGTCACAGGATGCGCGTAGATCTGCGCCCTTTCGGCGAGCTGGTGCCAGGCCCTGCGCCAGGTCTGGACGGTCTGCTGAGCTGGTGCCGAACTGGAGGTTTTGCCCTGTGCCACCCTGCCCTCTTTTGATCTGCATCCGCAAAATACCTACTTTTGTGAGCTAAATAAATAATTGCTATGTACGAAAATTCGATAACAGGAGGAACGCGGGCGCTTGATCTGCTTTCTCGTATTGGTGCTGAGGAACGAGTGGGTCAATCACTGTCTGCAGATACCATTGTTCTGTATTCGAGAAAGATAAGACAAGCCGCCAGCCGAGTGGCTGGCGGCGAAATTTCAAGATTAACTCCTGAGATGCTCGTGCGCGATCTTTCGGATCGCGTGGACAACAGCCAAATTACCCGAGCCACAGCGCGCCTTGAAAAGGCCGCTGCTTTATTTTGGATTGCGTCGGAAGCGCAATCACTTATGGATTCGGGTGCTTTAGTTATTGACCGTTATGAGTCTGCATACAGAGATATTCAGTTTCTAGGGACGAGCGCACTTCCAAAAAAATCGGGCATGACTTCAAGTCCAAATTTGAAGGCTTTTCCCGATGAGGCAGTAGAAATTCTTTCTAAGGCTGCAATTGATGACAGGAGCTTGAATCTCTTGCACGGATTGTTGTTTATTCGGGCGAACCTCGTGGTTGGCTTGCGGCCAATTGAATGGCTAAATGCGGCGCTCATCAAGCATCAAAAGACAGATCCATTGGGTGAGTTTGTTATCGGTAGAGATGGCGAGATTGAAACCTGTACTGCGTTGCGGGTATATAACGCCAAGCAATCCGCTGAAAGGGCTAATGGAGAGCATCGAATAATCATGCTTGAAAACCTGACAGAGCAAAATCTTTCCTATATCAGAAAGTGGCTTGCTGCAATCAAGGAGTTGTACACGCCTGAGATTTCTAGGTTGTCTTATGGAGACAAGACAAAAAAGATTTATGACTCTTTGCAGAGAGCGATACGCCGAACGCTTCTAAGTAAAGGGTGGGAAGGAAGCGTTCCGTCTATTTACGGGACGCGCCATCAAGCTGTTGCAAATGCAAAAGCAGATGGTCAGGACCGCCGTCAGATTGCTGCCTTGTTTGGGCATTCAAGCGAGGAGACAGCGCACAGGCATTACGCACGGAAGTTTTCGGGCTATACCGGGCGCAGCATGCGCGCTGCGAGGGAGTCCCTGCTGGCCGTGCGCTACACGCAGGTGCAGGCGCCCCAGGACGTTGCGCAGTGGAGTGAGCCATCGCCCCGCCCAGGCCCCCAGCCAGATAAAAGTTGACTCAAAAGCACGACCGTGCTTTGCGCCTGCACACTTGCACGCGCAGTTGCAATTGTTAAATTTCGCAACATTGCGTCGATACGCATTTTGTAATCATGTGACACGCATGCGACACGGGAGCGGCACGTAGGCGGCGCCCAACTGGCTCCCATGCAGCACTCATGCGGCACTCAGGAGGGGCGGTTGCACCTTATGTATACCGCAACGGCTCCAATGCGACACCTACGCGGCTCATAAACGTCGCAGATGCGGCGCAGACGCGGCACGTACACGGCGCGCTCAACTGGCCCTGAAATCCATCCTTTTGTTGCTCCTTCCCAGTGGGCGAGACGGTGCGCAGCGTTCTGCTGATCTGAGTCCAGTGATTGATCGTTGGAATGCTTCAGAATGTTGCATAAAGGTATGTCTCCAATGTCATAAGGGAGTGCATTGCAACAGCAACATACGCAGAAATCGCAAAATTGCGTGATTGCGGATTTTGAAATGGCTTGTAGAATGCGGCCCAACGAGAGGTATTCATGCGTCTGCACAGCGTTCGGGGTTGGCTTTCGGGCCAGACGAGTTGGGGGGTCAGTGATGGAAGTTCGGACGTGCGCACATTGCGCCGTCTGAATCGCTTTTACGACCGCGCAGCCGTCTATGGGGAGGTGGCAGTAGTGGTGCTGGTCTTGGGCCTCATGGGCTCGTGTGCTTGGCTCCTTACGGAAACCAGTTATGAGGACGTGATCTTTTGGGACGCGACCGATCACATTTGCGTGCTGGACAGCCGCACCGGAGAGATTCGCTATGGCAAAAACTGAGAACACAAAACCGGACAACGGCAAGGATCAGCTTGAGGGGCGTCAGCTTGACGACGCGATCCTTGCTCAGATCGCCAACGACAAGACCCCTGGTGAAGCTGCTGCAGTGCTGCGCGAAGTCGCGCGTCTGCACCAAGAAAACATCACTCTCAAAAAACGCAATGTGAGGGTCTGGGGATTGGCGCTCACGTTGGGTGCGACCTTTGCGGTGTCGGTGAGTTCGGCACTGTTTCTGTTCCCAAAGTACCGCTACATCCCCACGACTGACAACAGGGCGCTGTGTGCAGTCAGCAGTGACGCGCAAGTGCGCGTCACTCCCGCTGCTCTGACTGAGTACGCCAAAGACACTGTGGTTGAGGCCTACACCTACGACTACGTGAACTACCGGCCCGCGATCAACGATGTTGCCACGAAGCGTTTCACAGATGCTGGACGCAAGCAGTACCTCGCCTCGCTCCAAGAAAGCGGCAATCTTGAGCGTGTCATCAAGGGGCGTCTTGTCCTTCGCACGATGGCGACACGCACGCCGCAGATCGAGGAAGAGGGCCGTCGCGGCACCAAGCGCTACTGGGTGGCAATCGTGCCCGTGGCTATCGAGTTCTTTTCGGGTGGTGAGAGCCAGCCACGATCACGCCAGGACTTCCTGGCCCATGTGACGATTCTTGAGCAAGAAGCCAGCGCAGTGAACTTGAAGGGTATCGCTGTCGATTCCCTGGTGCTGTCCCCAATCGCAAGTCAACGTTGAAGGCATGTAGGGAATGATGATGAAAGCAGCTTTTTCTTCTGTCGCAACGGCTGTTGCGGCGCTCCTGTTGCACGGCGCAGCCGCTGCGCAACAGGGACCAATAACGCCTGCTCCCCAGCAGGCACCGCAGGTGTTGGCGCCAGCCTCATCTGCAGCAGAGTCGGCGCCTGCGGCGGCGGCATCTGCTGCTGTGCCGGTTGCACCCGCTCCTGCAGCATCACCTCGCGAAGCTGCGCCACCAAACAGACTGGGGCAGCAGGTTAATGCTCCTGTTCCTATCGTGATGCCAGCGGGCACTGTCAACTCAACTGCTGATGGTCCCAGCGTGGTGTATCCACCTGCTGAGGCCATTGTGGAGCGGGCCGTTCGCCAGATCGAAAACATGCAGCTCACGCCCGAGCAGGTTGAGCGCTTGAAGTCCATCTACATCGAACGCCAGCAGCAGCGTTCGATGCCTTATCTGAACCCCGCAAAGCCGGTGACTCGCACATTGCTTGTGAATCTCGATCCAGGCGTCGCACCACCCACACTGCGCTTGTCTCGTGGGCAGCAGACAAGCCTTGTGTTTTCGGATGTGAGCGGCCAGCCATGGATGATCGAAAAGGTCAGCATGAATCGTCAACTGTTCAGTGATGGCCGTGTCATTGGAGCGGGGCAGGGCGGGCAGGGCGGGCAGGCCGAAACGCCGACGAACGTGCTGAGCATCGAAGCGCTCACGCCAGCAGCCTATGGCAACGTGACGGTCACGCTGCGCGGCCAATCGACACCAGTGATTTTTGTCCTGACAACTGGTCAAGCAGAGGTTGATATGCGCGTAGATGCCAAGGTGCCGGGGCGCAATCCTGATGCCGAGGCTGAGGTGTCTATGCAAGCTGCTCCAGGGCTGGACAACGCTATGCCGTACTTCCTTGATGGCGTGCCTCCTGCGAGCGCGAAGCGTTTGCGGGTGACTGGCTTGGACGGCGCCGAGGCCTGGGTCTATGACCGCAACCTGTATGTCAAAGCTCGCGCTAACGCCCAGTATCCAGCGTACTTCGCTGCAGCTCGCAGCACCAGCGGAGTGTCCGTGTACCGCTATGTCGGTGTGCCAAAAGCTGCGACGTTCACCATCGGTGGACGTGCACAAACGGCTTTCTTTGAGTGAGGTAGCAGCAGATGAGCGACGCAAACAACAACGGTACGGGCGCTAACCCCGATGCAGTAGCAGAAGACCAGGGATTCAGCCCTGAACCTGCTGTGAACCCACAAGCAAATGGTGCCGCGCGCAAGGCTGATGCCGATGTGAGGCGGCGCAACCTGCGTGCCACTTTTGGCTCTGGCCCAGGCAAACTTGCGCTGATCGCTGCGGCGGTTGTCGTAGTGGTTTTTGGTGTGCTTGCAGCGACGAATATGCGTGATGCACCAGTGGTTGGAAGCAAGGCCCAGGTGGACGCTCCTACGTCTCCACAAAATCGCGTTTCGACCAACGCGGTGACGCCCGAAGAAGCTACTCGCCGCGCAGAGCAGTCGCGCCGCGAGGCCGAGGAAGCACAAAACAAAGGGGGGAGCTACCAGCCCGGTTTTGACTACAACATCGGTGCCAGCTCCAAGCAGGAATCCCCTGGAGCACCTGCCAAGTTCGCGGGCTTTGCAACCCCCGAAGAAGAGGCTGCTCGTGCCCAGGCCAACGGGAGCGCACGCAGCATGCAGGCACAGCCCATGCCTTCGGGCGCAGCGCCACAGCAGCAGACGCCGCAACAGCAAGCGGAGCAGCAACGCCGCGACCAAGAGTTGCAACGTGCTGCAGCGAAGCTGGAAACGGATCAGAAGCAGGCGGAAGGTGATCGCGATAAATATGTTGAATCTGTCTCGCAAGAAATCGTGAAACAGATCGGCGGCATGTTTGCCTCCCAAGGCAGTGACAGCCTCAACAATTTGGGGGCCTACACCCAGTCCACCTACTACGTGGCCCCCGCTCGTGGTGCAAGCAGCGGAGCCGCTGCAAGCGCAATGCGCGCGGCGTCCCGCAAGCCAACGATCAAGGCTGGGAACACTATGTTCGCTACCCTTGATTCGGAAGCCAACACTGACGATGGGCGCACTGTCCTTGCAACCGTTCGCAGTGGTCCATGGAAGGGCGCCAAGCTGATCGGCATGATTGAGCAGAGCTACAACAACATCTCGCTCACCTTCATGACTTTGGCCCCCCAGGACGAGCGCAGCACCATGCGCATTCGTGCAGTGGCATTGCGTGAGCAGGATGCCAAGATGGGCATGGCAGAGAAGATCGACCACCACACGCTCAGCCGCTATTCGTCGCTTGCAGCGGCAGCGTTGCTCCAAGGCGCAGGCCGTGTGTATCAGCAGCCAGTGGGGACAACTGTGTCCACCCCAGGCGGCATCATCACGACCAATGAGATGCCTCGTGACCGGCAAGTGATTGGCTCTGCTGTCGGTGAGATGGGGTCTGCAATTGGCGCCGAAATTCGGCGTCGCGGCTTCAATCAGCCCAGCACGTACTCAACACCCGCTGAGACGGGCTTCGTGCTCTATTTCTTAGAGGACGTGTTGCCTGCAAATAGTGATGAGCAACAGCAACAGCAACAGCAACAACCGCAGCAATTGACTGCCCAGCAGTTGGCCCAACAGTTGGCCCAGCAGCAGGCGCTCCAACAGTCCGGTGGGCAGGGGAATGCAGTCAACGCCCCCACCCCCGTGGGGTTCCCGCAGGCAGGGCAGGGCACCTTCAATCCCGGTTATGGAACTACCCCATACGGCTACGCCCCAGGCGGCACTGGAGCGGCACCGAGCCAGTACCAGGGCACCGGCTATGACAACAGGTATCGCGGTCCTTTGAACAGCAACTATTGAACGCAAAGCGAGAAATCATGGCAATCAATCTCAAAAAAATGTCGTTCGGCCAACTGGTCGGGATCGCCGCCGCCGTCTTTGTCGTCGTGATGGTGATCGCTGGCGCGCTCATCTCGGCGTCTGGCAAACCCGAGAAGGCGGTAAGAAGCCGCCCAGCTCAATTTGAATCGCCAGTCAATGGCGTATCGGTCGAGCTGGAGCAGCTTCGCTTGGAGGTCAAGGCGCTGCGTGAGAAGGTCGATTCCAATGCACAAAGTGCACAAGCCGCTTTTTCGCAAATGGCCTCGGCGGTTGACCAGCAGAACAAGAATCTCACAACGCTGGACAACAACATTCAAGTGACTGCAAGCCGCGTAGGCAATCTGGAGAAAGCCCGCATTGGCACGCGGATCAACGTTGTGAAGCCCGAAGAGCAAGACTCTCGCCCCACGCGCAGTGAGCGCATTGCGGCTGCGGAGCGTTCGGCTGAGCGTCGTGCATCCAAGGACAAGTCGATGCAACTCACTGGCGGCGATTCGAAGGTTCTGGCTTCGGTCGGGAATCGTGCATGGATTCGCAATGGCAACGACGAGTGGAGCGTTAGCGAGGGCGAGACGATCCCTCTGGACGGTGCTCTTGTCATCAAGCGTGTAGCGCCCAATGGGCAGGTACTTGTCGATGTTCAGGCCAAACGCTGAGAGCCGTTTTGCGCACGTCATTTCTGGAGCACTGAACCATGGGCACCGGCTTCCCCGATCTACTCGATTTGCTCGTCAATGCAGGCAAAGTCGCCCCTGCATTGCTGATGATGATCCAAGGCATCGCAGCCTTGGTTGGTCTGTATCTCGTCGGCTCTGCCTTGGTCGAGCTGTGGGGGGTGTCTCATGACAACGCGCTGAAGTACGTTGCTGGCCGTCAGCGCTTTTCGACTGGATCGGCGCTGATCTCTCTGCTGGTTGGTGCGCTCTTGAGCGCGCTGTCCACCCTCAATTTGATGGGCATCATGTCCCGCACTGTGTCGGATGACTATGTGGCGTCGCGGATCATGCCAACGGACATGGCGTACAGCGCTGGTGGATCGCTGGCGGACAAGGGGGCCGTCGCCACCATCGCGCTGCTGTCGATCATGCAAGTCGTGGGCTTCATCGCTATGTTCAAAGCCCTTATGACTGTCAATCGCTACTACAACAACGAGCAGGCCCATATGGGCTCAGCCTTTGGCTGGGCTCTCGGCGGCGTGCTCTGCTGGAACTTCAAGTGGTTTGCCGATGTAGTCAACAACACACTGGGTTTCAACATCATCTCGATGTTCACCCCGTTCTGATCTCGTTCCCTAATTTTTACTTTTTTACAACCGGAGTTCACTCATGAAAGCAGCTTTCCTCAATCTCGCAGCCATCGCTCGCTACAAGGCATATCTCGCCTGCTCGTTGGTCGTCGCATTTTTCAGCGGCACGCTGGCTCTCCCTGCGCACGCAATCAGCAAGACCGACCTGACTCAGGACATTTCTGGTGGCAAGAAGTTTGACGACATTGCAGGCAACATCGACGGTGCCGCGCAGACTGGCGCATCTCTGCTGATCCAGCTCGTGGCAATCGGCGGTTTCGTGGTCGTGGCCATCTCGCTGTACACCCTCTGGAAGGCGTCCAAGGATGAGCGCGAAAAGCCACTCTCGGCTGTCGTGGGTCTGTTCATCGGTGGTGCGATGGCGGGCGTTGGCACCATCATGTGGATGATGCGTAACACCGTTACGGGCTAATCCGAACCAGCGGCCCAGGTGCTATCACTGGGCCGCAGTCACAGCTCAATCACCGCATCACGGACGAATATGGGAAGCATGGAACTGATACCGCCTACGAGGCCCGAGGCCTTCCTGACGCGGTTCGCGAATTTGCCGGTGTTGAGCGTCAAGCGCAAGCAGTGGCGCATGGAGCAGTCTGAGCATGACCGCAATGAGGCGGATGCCGTGTTTCTGGAAGTGCGCAAAAAAGTGCTCGACCGCGATGGTCGGCGCTGCTGGTTCTGCGGGTTTGCCAGCACAGCGAACCAAGAGGTCCATCACCTTGATGATGACCACACGAACAACCGCGAATCGAACCTCGTGACGATTTGCAATATTGACCATCTCTGCTTTCACCTGGGCTTGGCCGCGATGCGCGGCGCGATGTTCCTGGCAGTGGTGCCTGAATTGACCCAAGCTGAGATCACGAATCTGATGCGCATCTACCACTGCGCAATGGCAGTGGGTAACGAGGATGTGCAGTCGCGGCTCAAGGGTCTGTATGCGATCTTCGAGAGCCGTTCTGTAGACATTTTCAAGCGCGTTTTTGAAGCCGACTTCTCCAACGGCCATGAGATTGCGGTGGGCCTGTCCAAGCTCGACGATGCAGCGTTTGCGCTGCGCAACAAAACGCTCGATGGGCTTCGCGTGATTCCAACGGAAGCCGCGTTTCGTGACGGCCAAATTGCCGGTTACCTCACGCGAACACACAGCCAGTATTTGGATATGAATCACTGGCCTGCGTTGCTCGACACGCTGCGCCCGCAGCACGTCTGAGCCAGTCGTATGCGCATTGGAGCCATAGTATTTGACCCCAGCTCGGTGATGGGGTCGGGGGATCGCTCAGTCGTCTCCCTGACAGCCGGGTGGGCCTCCATCGGTGGCACAACCGCGCGCCGCATTCAAGGTATCTCGGAGCTGCCCAACGATGTGATCTGGCTGACAAACCTCGGCTACTCGGCATTCCTTGCTGCCAAGTTGAATATGCATGCCAATTTCCGCAATGACAGTTGGCTGCGAACTTCCTTCGAGCAGATAGCCACGGAGTTTGGCCTGGGCCGCAACACCGGCAAGGCCAAGGACACAGCAGAGGCTCTGTCCCTGATTGCGCATCGCGTGGTGGCTTACTCCTGTCGGGAGTTGAATGTGAAGGTCCAGAGCCATGGCCGTCTCAATGACGACTACGCGACCACCATGGGGTTAGATCGCTGCCGCATCCCCGAGGTGCACTACTCCACCTTCGAGACGATTGCGGGGCATCCAAGCGTCTCCGTGATACAGCCCGTGAGCTTTGGCCGAGGCACCACCAGCAGCGCCACGCTTCGCTGCAATCGCCTGGGTTATGCGCGACGCATGCTCGCCCAAAAGGTGCCACCCGATACAGGCTGGGTGTTGGCAAAGCAAAAGCTGTCAGAAGCCGAGCTGGAGAACATGGAGCAGCCATTCATGGTTCGCTGCCGTATCACCAACGTGAAGCCGATCATGGCCGAGGCCCTGTCCTGGGGCAGCGGTTCCAAGTCCATTCGCGAGTGGTTGACTGATGTTGAGTGGCGCGTTGTGCGCCAGTACGCGGATGTGGAGCTGCGGGCCGCAATGATCTGCGAGCAGGGCTATGAAAGCCTTGGTAGCTATGCGGAGAAGCTGCCACAAGGGGCAATGGACGAGCTGTCCTACAGCCTCGGTCTTGTGGCCGAGCAGGTTTGGACAGCACTGATGAACAAGCAGCCGCGAGTGGGACGGATCACTGGCTTCACCGCGCGTGCGGCCTGGATGCGTGCCATCGACCGCATGCAAATGTTTGACTATGCCCAGCGCATGCAGTCACGCCGGGGCGTGAACCTGATTGCCTACGGCATGGGCAATGTCGTTGTGCGGGTGCCCGAGGGTGGCATCAAGCACATCCTCGACGTTGCAATGGATGTGGGCTTGATGCCGCCCATGGCTAGTTTCATTGAAGCCAGGGAGTCGGCATGAGCCAGGGCGAGCAGGGCAAGAGTGGGCTGTACCAGATCGAAGCGGTGTTGCGCTCGCATGCAAGCGTGGTGCAAATGCTGGAGCTGGACGGGATTTTGGTGGACAGGGAGTCGGATGAGGCTGTGCGTACCGCGCAGGCTCATGGCTTTATCGAGCAGTTTGTCGAAAGGGTGAGTCATGCTGGAAAAATTTGAGTCGGTGATTGTCTCCATCTTGGAGTCGGTGAAAATGAGCGTGCAGGACTATTGCGACATTGAGACGGTGGACGAGGGCCGGAGCCTTGTCACCTCTGATGGCAGCTTTGCGACCATCGTTCGTTTTCATGGCAGCAAGGGCATTTTGGGTGAGGATCAGTTCCGGCAGTTGCTGTCGCTCGTCACGGGGTCGCTTGGCATCTTCTTGGACCATCGGGGGCACCAGCTTCAAGCGATCTTCCGCCGTGACCTCGATGGCCGTGAGGCCCTGGTGAGCAATGCAGAGCAGCAGCACGCTACGGCCAAGCGCCTGTCTCTGGCTGTTCACGACCTGATTGATGAGACTGTGGATCGCTATGGCGACTACGTTTACGACGAAGAGTGCTATCTGGTGTTCTGGTCCCGCCCGTCGCTGCTGGACCCCATCGAGGGCAAGATTTTTCAGGAACAGGTCAACACGTTTCGCAAGGAAAGCGGATGGCCCGCCACTCGTGATGCGCAGAACCTGTTGCGGCCTATTTCATTCTTGCGTGATCGGCACAATGCCTACGTGACCAAGGTCGTGACGGACCTGTGCTCGCCGGAGTTCAATTGCCACGCTGAAATTCTCAACGCCGCAGACGCTTTGCGCGCAGTGCGCTCCAGCGTGTATCCAGACATAAGCGGCCCAGGCTGGGAGCCCGCGCTGCCAGGGAAGAAGATTCCATTCCGTTGGAAGGACAACGCGAGGCACGAGGACTACAGCGAGTTCTTGTATCCGCGCATCGCTGAGCAGGTGATGACAGCCTCTGCGGACATTGGGACGATCTCGAATCCACAGATCCCTGACCCGACCACCATTCGTGTTGGCACCCGCATTTATGCGCCGCTGTTCGTCAGCGCCCCACCGCGCGAGCCCAAGTTCTTCAACCACCTGTTCTCGGCGCTCAATCGTTCCGACACACAGGAAAACGGGCGCTCGCGGTCAATGCCCTACACCCTGTCCGTGATGATCGAAGGCGATGGCCTGCAGGGCACAGGATTCAAGCAGCTTTTCGCGAACCTGCTGGGCTTCACCTCTGAGATCAATCGCAACATCAACCTTGCGCTTCGCGATCTGCAGGAGCGCAAGCGCGATGGCGAGACGATTGTGAAGTTGCGGATTGCGGCCATGACCTGGGCTGACTACACGCCAGAAGGCGTGCGTGAGCTGCGGTTGCGCAAGTCCAAGGTGCTCCGCGCGCTCGAAGGGTGGGGCAAGTCGTCGGTCACTGAGCGCACTGGGTACGTCATGGATGCCTTTCAGACGTGCTGCGTGGGCCTCTCGCCTAAGCACTACGCTCCCGCGTGCCCTGCGCCCCTGTATGAGGCGCTGGGACTCTTGCCGCTGACCCGCCCCGCATCGCCTTTTGCGCGTGGCTCCATCATCTTCCGCAGCCGCGATGGCAAGGTGCTCAACTACCAGCGCTTCGCATCGGAACAAACCACATGGATCACGCTGATCGCTGGGCGCCCAGGCTATGGCAAGTCGGTGCTGATGAACTCCAATAACTTCGAGTCCTGCCTGTTGCCCGGTATCCAGCGCCTTCCGTTTGTGGGCATCATCGACATTGGTATCTCGTCGGCTGGATTCATTGATCTGGTGCAGGATGCGCTGCCAGAGAACATGCGGCACCTTGCGGTCTACAAGCGACTGCAGAACAACGAGCGGGACTGCATCAACACCATGGACACGCCGCTCACGAAGCGTGAGCCGCTGCCTCGTGGACGTGAATTTCTCAAGAACTTCATGACGGCCCTGGTTACGCCGCCCGAGCGTGATGGCAGGGCCTTTGAAGGCATGTCCACGTTCGTCGGTCGAATCATCGACCTTGCATACATGCGCAAGTCGGATCGGCTGGAGAAGGCTCAACCGAATCGCTATCGACCTGGGCACCATCGGTTGCTCGATGAGGCTGTGCAAAAGCTGGGCATCACCATCATGCCCGCCACCAGCTACTGGGAGCTTGTGGATGCGTTTTTCAAGGCTGAGCAGTATTACGAGGCTGAAATCGCCCAGCGGTACGCTGTTCCCACGTTGTCTGACCTCGCAGCAGTTGCCAGCTCCGAAGAGGTCAAGTCTGAGTACGGTACGACGAAGACAGAAGGCGGTCGCGATCTGATCCCCACGTTTGTTACTGGGGTGCGTGAAGCTGTCGGTGACTTTCCTGTGTTCGCCAGTTACACGAAGTTCGACCTGGGAGCTGCGCGCGTCGTTTCACTGGACTTGCAAGACGTGGCGATGCTGGGCTCTGCGGCTGCGCAGAAACAGACCTCGCTCATGTTCATGATCGCCCGCGAGTCGTTCATGAAAAAGGTGGCCTATTCGCGTGAAGACCTGCCGTTCTTCGAGGCGTATGCCCGTCCGTACTTCACCAAGATGGTCAACGAGATCGTTGACGAAAACAAGGTGCTGTGCATGGATGAATTTCACAAGACGGGCGGGCATCCGATCCTGCGTCAGCAAGTGCTGACCGATGCGCGTGAGGCTCGGAAGTGGAATATGGAGATCGTTCTTGCCAGCCAGCTTATGGAAGACTTTGGCGACCTCTGCAAGGTTGCGACCACGCAGTTCATCATGGACTCAGGGACCGAGCAGACGCGCCGTTGGATGCGCGAGAACATCGGCTTGTCGCCCGTCGAAGAGCAGGGGTTGGTCAACTTTGTGCACGGCCCTAATGCCGATGGCGGCACCTTCCTGGCGAAGTTTGAGACGAAGAGTTCCCCCTTTTCGCAGTTGTTCACGCTGACGCCGGGGCCGATGCGGCTGTGGGCGCTCTCTACGACCGCCGAGGATCGCAAGCTGCGGATGATGCTCTATGAGGCAATGCCTCGTGATGCAGCACGCAAGCTGCTCGCCAAACGCTTTCCGTCCGGCTCGTGCAAGAAGCTCGTAGAGCGGCGCAAGCAAGAGCAGTTCGCGGATGCCGATTTTGTGGACGAAGCGATGGAAAGTTCTGTGATCGAGAAGATCGCCAAAGAGTTGTTGGCGGAATGGTTCGAGTCACCTGCGCACGCGCTGGGTTGAATGCTGCTGTAGGCGAAGGGGTTACGAATGGTTCAGTACAGGGGTGCTTCGCGCAAGCATGAGGTAAGGGCTTCTCGACGCCGTAAAGACACGCGGCTCGCGGGTCAGAAAATCTCGGAATTCTTTTCGTCACCCGATGGCGGCGCGATCTTCCTGTTGATTGTGGTGGGCCTGTCTGTGGCATTCGCCATCGTCAAGCCTCTTCCCTTCGCAGGGGAGTTTGCGCTGCTCATCCTCTGGTTGTTCTGGCGGATGTACGGCAACGTGGACGGGCGAGCATTCGACTTCCCCTATCGCATGCCCATTGAGTCGAAGCTGCGCGATGGCTCCACGCTCAAGGGCAAAGGCCTTGGCTCTGGCATCACGATGCTGGGCAACGATCTTGAGACGCGCGAGCAAATCTACGCTGGCGACAGTGACTTGCGCACCCACCAGCTCGTGCTGGGCACCACGGGCTCTGGCAAGACCGAATACTTGTTGGGCCTCGTCTTCAACGCCCTGGTGCAGAACACGGGGTTCATCTACACGGACGGCAAGGGCGATCCCGCCCTGCAGAAAAACATCTTCAAGCTGGCCCGCCGTGTTGGCCGTGAGGATGACCTGCTCATCATCAACTTCATCACCTCTGGCCGCGACTTCGTTGAAAAGCAGTACGACAAAGTGACGAACAACATGAACATGATGGGGAATACCTCATCGGGCATGTTGATTGAGTTGATCGTGGCCCTGATGGACGATTCCGGTGGTGGCGGTGATATGTGGAAGGGCCGAGCAATCAGCTTTGTGGCTGCGCTAACTCGCCCCCTCGTTTTCTTGCGCGACAAGGGGTACATCAATCTGGCGCCGGAAAGTTACCTCGAATACTTCGAGCTGAACGCTATCGAGGAACTGGTGTGGGAGCACAAGGGCAAGTACGGTGAGACGTTCGATGTGGTGTGCGCACCGCTGCGCTCGTACCTCCTGACGCTGCCCGGATACCAGAAAAACAAGATCAAGAAGCAGGAGACGAAAACGCTTGAGCAGCATGGCTTCATCGTCATGCAGCTCACCCGGATTTTCAATGACCTTACTTTCAACTACGGCCACATTTTCAAGACGAAGGTGGGCGACGTTGATTTCTACGATGTGGTGATTAACCGGCGCCTGCTGGTGGTGCTGCTGCCCGCGCTGGAGCGGGCGCCAGACTCCATGCGCATGCTCGGCAAGATGATCGTGGGCTCCATCAAGCAGATGATGGCCGGGTGCCTGGGCAATCGCGTGGAGGGCCTGGTCCGAGAGATCATTGATTCCCGGCCCACCAATGCCGCTGTGCCGTTCTACACCATCCTTGACGAGTACGGCTATTACGCCGTGATCGGCTTCGCCGTGGCACCTGCTCAGGCTCGTTCGCTTGGCTTCTCCGTGATCTTCGCCGCGCAGGACTTTTCCTCGCTCAAGAAGTCCTCCGCAGAAGAAGCCGATGCGACCTGGGAAAACACCAACATCCGTGCCATCGGCCGCATCACCTCCGGGCAAGAGAGTGAGACGTGGAAGCGGGTGCAAGGTGCTGCGGGTGAGGCAGATGAAGCTCGCATGTCTGGCTTCGAGCGCAAGTCCGGGGCGGTCAATGAGGTGTTTCGTCAGCAAGACAACATCACCATCGAGCGGCGCAATCGGCTCGACTACGACGATCTTGCGATGCAGGAGAACGGCGAGTTCACGTTCCTGATCGGCAAGAAAGAGCGGGGAGGGCAGAGCGGGGGGGTGCGTGTCATCCGGGGGATGGGCTTCTACACGGGTGGTGGCAAGACGCCCAAGGAAATGCGCATCAATGACTTCCTGCCTATTCAGGCACCGGAGCCAGCCGATCTGCCGCAGAACCGCAAGGCGGTGAAGCTGCTGCAAGGCGCCTTGAGCGACGGATCACTCGGTGTCATGTTGGTCCAGGCCGTGGAGGCTGACCCCATCTTGACCTCGATGCGAAATCTGTTTGCGCACAACTACGTGACGCCGGATTCCACGCGGCTCAGCCGCCCTGATGCGGCGGCTGCGGTGATGCATTGGTTCTTGTCCCGCAAGGGTAACGAGCTGGTTGGTGCAGTGGGTAGCAAGGCGCCTGCAGTTGCTGCAGCGCCGGTGACGGCGCCTGCTACGGCGCGTTCTGACCTACCCGAGGTGCCGGAGACTCCCGAAGCACCAGAGTTCCTGCAGGAGGCGCCTGAGTTCCCATCGGATGCCGATGGCGCCCAGGAGGCCGCTGGTGCCTCCGAGGCGGCGCGGGGCCAGCCGAGCTTGCGCAGCCGCTTGCTGGAGGTCTGTGAGGCTCTGAATGCTGATCCTGCGGCCTTTCCAGCCGCTACGGGATCTGCACCTGCAGCCGATGATGACGAGATCAGTCTGAATGACGACTATGTGTCCACGAGCATCGTTCTTACGCAGAGCGAAGCGAACGCCTTCAAGGAGCGGGCGCTGCCACTTTTGCGCCAACACCTGATGCTGGCCGGTGCCGTGGATGCACCCCAGACCGAGGAAGACTTCGACGCCGAGCTTTCAGTGGGCGATGAAGCGCTGCTCAAAGACATTGAGATGCTGGGCCGGGGTCAGCCCTATGAGAGCCTGGATGCGAAGTGGCAGGCCGAGCAAGAGGTGTTGGCCACGCGCAAGGCAATCATCAAACAGACCGCCTACATCGACCCTCCAATGCCCGCCAAGATGGACGTGCACGAGGCCCAGGAGCGCCTGTCCAAGCTGGACGCCTTCTGTGGTGCGCTCATGAAAAAGACCTTGAAAGATGATTGATGCGATGCCGGTCTTCTGTTCAAATAAGCGTAACGACTGTTTTTTGAACATTGCTATATATCTGGCGTCAACATGAGCATTTTTGGAAAAGCTAAAGGCGCTGCAAAGTACGTCTTTGTCAAGATACCGGCTGGCGTTTTGGGTGTGAACACCCTTCGGCAGAACAACCAGACCATCAAGGCGCTGTATGACACGCTGACCAACCCCCTGTGCCCGCATTGTTCTGGTGGGGTGATGCGGGTGCAGGGAGCGCAGGAGGGCGACAACACCGAGATGGCCTATACCTGGGCCTGCACCAAGTGTGATTTCATGCTTCTGGGCGGGCGGGACAAGAGCACTGTGACCCCGACCCTCATGGCGATCCGTGAAGAGCAGTCGCTCACGTTATTTGACGGGTTAAGCACTGAGGAGCGTGCGTCGGTTGTGAAGTCGCACACCCTGAGTTCGCGGATATTCCTGGGCGCTGCGGTTGTCTTTTTCCTGGGCTTTTGCTGGATGCTGTTGCAGGGCTCAAGCCTTCTGCTGTCGATCAATTGGGCTGCACTGGCCCTGTGCATGTTCGTGCTCTTCCTAAAAAAGAGCTACCGGGCATGGCAAGTGGAAAACGGCGTTCTTTACGTCAAAGGCGCTTTCAAGTCGTGGTTCAACAATGAGAAGTGGTTTCGCTAAAGCCCTGGCAGGGCTGGCCGCGTGCGCGAGCGCTTTGACGGTCGTGGGCGCGGCGGCTATGCCAGTGCTCAACGTCAATGATCCCCAGCACCGTGTCGGCCCTGCAGACATTCCTTGCGTGATCCAAGCGGCGATGCGCCAGGGCGTCCCTGCGAATGTCCTACTGGCACTGGCCTCGGTCGAGGGTGGGAAGAATGGGCAATTCGTGCGCAACACGAACGGCACCGACGACCTGGGCCACTTCCAGATCAACACCATGCATTTCGACACCCAATCGGGTGTGTTTCGGCACGTCAGCAAGACCGATGCGGCATGGCGCGGTTGCTACAACGCCGAGCTGGCCGCGTGGTTCCTCCGGCAGCGGCTGGATGCCCCTGGCAATCACGACTACTGGGTGCGTGTCGCCACCTACCACTCGGCCACGGCTCAATACAACACGATCTACCGGCGCAAGCTGGTGCCACTTGCGGCGCGCTGGGGGCGTTGGCTGATGGCGAATTACCCCACACAGGTTTCTACTCACTGACAAAAGGAAGTCGCAATGTCTCGAATTCAAAATAGCTTTCAAGTTACTGGCCGCTTAGCAACTGACGTTGAGATCGTTAACCCAGATAGCCAACACCCTGTTGGACGTGTGAATCTGGGTATCGAGAACGGCTACAAGGATCGCCAGTCGGGTGAGTGGGTCGATCAAACGTTGTGGGCTGAAATTACGTTCTTTCAGGCCAATCATATTGAGCGGCTGCAGAAGTATTCTGGCAAGGGAGCCGAGATAACGGTGCGCGGGCGGTTGGATAAGAACGTGTGGGAAAGCAAGACGCGCACAAACGGTGATGGCACCCCCGCAATGGATTCCAAACTGGTGCTTATCGCTACAGAGCTGCGACTTCATGGCCGTCCGAAGGGCCAGGAGGGTGGAGCGCAATTACCTGCGGGTGGTTATGACGATACGGATGACCAAATTCCTTACTAAGCGGCACTTTTTTAGAAGCTAAAAAGCCGTGGCGATAATTTAGCGTGGTTTTAATGGGGCGCTGTGAAAGCGCCCTTTTTATTTTCGATTGACGGTGTATATGGCGAATATGGCGAGTAATGCAGGCGCGCATGCGGCGCGAATAACTACATACATCGTGGTTGCATGGAGCGGGTTCTTCGTTCTTTCTGTCGAACTTCTTAGTTCAAGGCTTCTAGCGCCTTATTTCGGCTCTAGCATATTCGTATGGGGAGGTATTCTCACGACCTATATGCTTGCCTTGTCTTTTGGTTATTTACTGGGTGGGGTTTTCTCTACCCGGCAACCTAGGCTCTGGAAGTTGGCTGCATTGCTGGCTGCAGAAGCCCTGTTGACACTGCCAGTAATTGAAGCAGAGCCATTGCTTGAGGCGATTTCCATTGCCTTCCCCGATCCACGGTGGGGCAGCATCATCTCCAGCATGTGCCTCTTTGCAATTCCAACAGTCATCTCCGGCATGGTGAGCCCGTACTGCATCCGGCTGTTGGTGCGCGGCATTGGTAGTAGCGGTCGCGAGGCTGGGCTGGTGTACTTCGTGAGCACCATTGGCTCTGCCGCAGGCACGATAGGCACCGGCTTTTTTCTGGTGCTGGTCTTCGATGTGTACCGCCTGATCGCCATGCTTGCTGTTATCTCGTTGCTCGTGGCCGCTGTAGCAGCAAGCCTGTCGTACCAACTGCGTATCCGCAATGATGATTAAAACCCTGGTCGCAGGCGCGCTGGCCCTGCTGGCGGCGGTGGACGCCCAGGCGCAAGTCTTTGGGGCGACAAAGCCCATTTGGGTGCAGCGGTCGATGTACCGCAACATCATCGTCCTCGACGGGCCTACACACAGGTGCCTGACCTTTGGGCGCCGCAGCGCGAGGCAGAGCTGCATGGAGAAGGATGCTCCGGCGACAAAATTGGTTTTTGGTTATACGCAGAGGATGTTTGATGCTCTGCAATATGTGCCAAACGTCAAGCGTGTTTTGGTGATCGGTATTGGCGGGGGAAGTATTCCCATGGCTATCCGAGAAAAATATCCCGATGTGATGGTCGATGCTGTTGAGCTGGATCAGGAGGTGATAAATGTCGCAGAGCGGTTTTTCAATTTCAAGCCTAATAATGAACTTCTGAGAGTCTTCGCAGAAGATGGAAGAGTTCATATTAGGAGGGCAATTCGTGATGGTGTTAAGTTTGATGTGGTGATGCTTGATGCATTTGATAAAGACTACATACCCGAGCACATGGCGACGGCTGAGTTTCTTACGCAAGTGAAGAGTGCGTTAACGCCTAACGGCATTCTCATGTCGAACACCTATAAGAAAAGGGTATCCGGATTTAATGGTTGATGGGGCTCCTTCACCCCACCAACCTTATACCACCCTCAGATGGTTGATAGATCGACCCCGTAATTGAGTTCCTCTGCGAAATCCGACAGTCCGTAACAGATGGTTTTCTTGTAGAATGGAGAGACCTTCGCAGTTGAGGCCTTCTTCTTGTGCTTCGTGGTGTAGAGCATTCGTGCCCGCATCACCTCGAAGGAGTAACCACGCCCTTCACGGTTCTTGTCCTTGGCCAGTCGGTTGATGGATTCCGTGTAAGCATTGGTGACGGGCATATCCGTCTCGAAGTAGGTCATGATCTCTTCGCGCCAGTTGCCCACCGCTCTGACCAGATCGCTCCAGATTTCCTTCTGGCCTTTCGGGACGGTGGCTATCCACTCGTCCAGGGCGGCTTCTGCCTGGGAGCGCGTGATGGCATCCCAGATGCCGTAGAAGTGCTCCTTGTGCTCGTAGGCGGCCAGCAGTTGCGGGAATGCGCCTGTCCAGGTCTCCATGATCAGCCGCTCTCGGTCTGAGACTTCGTGAGCGCGTTTCAGCAGGATTTTCCGGTCTCCCTTGAGGGTTCGGCTCTGGGAGGGTTTCAGCTCCTTTCTTAGGCCCTTGCGCACCTTCTCCAAGGCATCATTGGCCATGCGCACCACATGGAATTTATCGACCACGATACGGGCCTGTGGTAGCACCGTCTTGACCGCCGTACGGTAGGGGTTCCACATGTCCATGCTGACGATCTCGACCTTCTGCCGGTCTTTCAGCTTCATCAGGTAGTTGGTCACCAAGTCCTGCCGGCGGGTGGTCAGCAGGTCGAGCAGGGTTCTCTCCTCGATGTTGGTCAGAATGCAGCGGTAGCGCTTGTTCAGGTACAGCTCGTCTATACCCAGAATGCGAGGCGTCTCGAATCGGTGCCAGCGCCCCAGGAACTCGGCGCGAGCGCTGAAGATGTCGCGTACCGTCTTCTCGTCCAGGCCAGTCTGCGCCGCCACGAAGGTGTAGGGGTGGTTGAAGGATTCTTTCTCCACGTACTCATGCAGCCGCCGCGTCATGCGGAAGCCGTCCACCATCTCCGGTAGCTGGGGCCTGAAGGAGGTCTTGCAGGCCCGGCAGGTGTACCGGCGACGAACCACCCAGAGGGTGACCCGCTTGCCGTGGATGGGCAAATCACGATAAGGAACATCACGCTTGCCGAACCGCACGATTTCACCCTGCACGCCACATTTCTCGCACGCGATGGGATCGGGTGCGTCCACCTGGAAGTGCATTTCGTCGTCTGTCGACTTGGAGTCCCTGACCTCATAATTTGAGAGGTTAATAAGGCCAGTAACGAGACCCATCATTAATAACCTCGATGTCAGGCGCTGGATAGTTTCATTAACACCAACCCTGAAACAATGAGGATCGCAGCAATGATTCTCGCTG
>NZ_CEEDCG010000001.1:5962500-7016680 GCF_979253235.1 Acidovorax sp. AC410 | reverse complement strand
CACCGAAATGCGGCCGCTGCCAGACAGGGGCCAGCTTTACCCCTCCCGGATCTCCCCATCTTTATTCACCTGATTGCCACCGCCATGCAGCTGCAAGACATTCTGTATTCCCAGGGATTTGGAACCCGCCGCGTGTGCGCCGGATTGGTGCAGCAGGGCTGGGTGACAGTAAGCACCACCGGGGTGCGGGGGGAGTACGTGCCATGCACCGAGGCTGCGGCCGAGTTTGATCCCGAGGGCTTGCAATTGCGCGTGCAGGGCGTGGACTGGCCGTACCACCAGAAGGCCTATGTGCTGCTGCACAAGCCTGCGGGTACCGAGTGCTCGCAAAAGCCTTCCACCTACCCGAGCATTTACACGCTGCTGCCGGCCCCGCTGCGCCAGCGGCCGAGCAAGACGGCGGTGCAGGGCATCCAGGCTGTGGGCCGGCTCGACCAGGACACCACCGGCATGCTGCTGCTCAGCGACGATGGCCAGTTCATCCACCGCATGAGCTCCCCCAAGAAGCATGTTCCCAAGGTCTACCAGGTCACCACCAAGCATCCTGTGGACGAGGTCCAGGCCGGCAAGCTGCTGGCCGGCGTGGTGCTCGACGACGATCCCAAGCCGGTGCGCGCGGCCGCCTGCGTGGTGGTGGACACGCACCGCCTGGACCTGACCCTGACCGAAGGCAAGTACCACCAGGTCAAGCGCATGCTGGCCGCAGTGGGCAACCGCGTGGAAGGCCTGCACCGCTCGCAGATCGGCAGCATGCCGCTGCCGGCGGATCTGGCGCCCGGTCAATGGAGATGGCTCAGTGCGGACGACCTCAAGGTGCTGACCCTGGCGCCAGCCTGAGCGTGGCGCTTTCGTGTCCATGGCCGTGTGGTCAGCCCTCTGGCAGCGCATCAAGGCGCTGCCTTCTTGATCCAATCGGTCTGCATGTGCAGATGTTACGCATTGCACCGCAGGTGCCGGGACTCCCGGCGCTACACTTGCAGACTGTCCTGAAAGTGCTTGGTTGTCCGTGAAGATTTTCTCTCCCGCGCGTGCGCGCGCCGCCCTGGCCGGTTTGGCCTTGCTGTGGGGTGCCAGCGTGATGGCCGCGCCTGCAGCAGCACCTGCGCCACCGATTTTTGTACTGAACTCGCTGGAGGCCAACGTCAGTGTGATCGACCCACTGACGTGGACGGAGACCGCGCGCATCCCCACTGGCAAGGAGCCGCACCACCTGTACCTCACGCCCGACGAGCGCTCGCTCATCGTGGCGAATGCGCTGGGTGACACGCTGACCTTCCTGGACCCGCGCACGGCGCAGGTGCAGCGCACGGTGCGCGGCATCGTGGACCCCTACCACCTGCGCTTCACGCCCGACATGAAGTGGCTGATCACGGCCGCCAACCGGCTCAACCACGTGGACTTCTACCGCTGGGACGGCAAGGAGCCCACGCTGGTGGCGCGCGTGAACACCGCCCGCACCCCGAGCCACATGTGGATCGACAGCCGCAGCACCACGGTCTACGTGTCCATGCAGGACAGCGATGAGCTGGTGGCGATAGACATCGCCACACAGGTGGTCAAGTGGCGCCTCAAGACCGGCCCCATGCCGGCCGACGTGTACGGCAGCCCCGACGACAAGCATGTCTTCGTGGGCCTGACGGGCGGTGACAGCGTCGAGGTGTTCGACGTCTCGGGCCGTGAGCCGCGCAGCATCAGGAAGATCAAGACCGGCAACGGCGCGCACGCATTCCGGGCGGCGGGCGATGGCAAGCACCTGTATGTGAGCAACCGTGTCGCCAATTCGATCAGCAAGATCGACATGGCCAGCATGGCCGTGGTGGACAGCTACCCCGTGCCCGGCGGGCCGGACTGCATGGAGGTCTCGGCCGATGGCCGCTGGATCTATGTGAGCTCGCGCTGGGCGCGCAAGCTCTCGGTGGTGGACACCGAGGCGAAGAAGGTGGTGCGCCAGGTGCCGGTGGGCAAGTCCCCGCACGGTGTCTGGACGCTGCAGCACGCACCTCGGTAGCTGCTGCATGCTGCCCCGTCCTGCAGCGTCCTCGTCGCGCTGGAGCCTGAAGGCGCTCCTGCCGCTGGCCCTGTTCGCCGGCGTCCCAGCCGGGATGGCGCAAGGCGTCGCTACCGGCCAGGCTGGCAACTGCACAAAGCCCGTTTATCTGACCCTGGACACGGGCCACATGGCAGTGGCCCCGCTGATGGCCGAGGTGCTCAAGCGCCAGAACGTACAAGTGACCTTTTTCGCGGCACAGGAGCGCACCAAGGAAGGCGATGGCAGCCTGGGCGAGCACTGGGCTCCCTGGTGGCGTGCCCGTGCGGCCGAAGGCCATGCCTTTGCCTCCCACACCTGGGACCATACCTACTGGCGTGCCGACCTGGGCAGCGTCGCCCAGCCCTCGTTCAAGGTGCGGCCCTCGGCCGGCCCGCGCGCGGGGCAGGATTTCACGATGACGGGCGCCGAATACTGCGCCGAGATCACCAAGGCCGGCGACCGGCTGCAGGCCATCACCGGGCAAAAGCCCATGCCATTGTTCCGCGCACCGGGCGGAAAGACCTCACCGCAGCTGCTGGCCGCCGCCAAGGCCTGTGGCTACACGCACGTGGGCTGGTCGCCTGCGGGCTTTCTCGGGGACGAGCTCTCTACCGCGCAGGCCAGCAACGATGCCCTGCTGCGCAAGGCGCTGCGCGACATCCGCGCGGGCGATATCCTGCTGGCGCACCTCGGTATCTGGTCGCGCACGGACCCCTGGGCGCCCGCGGTGCTGGAGCCGCTGATCGTGGGCCTGAAAGAGCGGGGTTTCTGCTTTCGGACACTGCGCGAGCATCCAGACTACGCTACAAAGGCCGTGCGGTGATGCCGGGCGAGCACGGCACCCACGACGATGGCAACAGGAGCGGATAGCGCATGGAGTGGCTGAGTTCGATATTCGACGGTGCGCAGCAGTGGCTGTTCGAGACCGTGGTGCAGCCGCTGATGTTCGCGGGCGGCCTGGGCAATCTGCTGGAAGACGGTTATGACGCCACCGGCTGGCTGTTGGTGGGCCTGCTGCAGCTGGTGGTGATCATCGCCATCATCGGTCCCCTCCAGCGCTGGCGCCCGGTGGAGCCGGTGACCAACCGCGCCACCATCCGCACCGATATCCTCTACACCTTGCTGCACCGCCTGGGCCTGTTCCGCGTGGGCCTGTTCTTCGCCATCGACCCGGTGATGGACGCGGTGTTCGGCGAGCTGCGCATGTCGGGCATCAGCACCTTCCACCTCGATGGCCTCTGGCCCGGCGTGACCGACGTGGCCTGGGTCAGCCTGCTGCTGTACCTGGTGGTGTTCGACTTCGTGGACTACTGGATCCACCGCGGCCAGCACCATTTCGAGTGGTGGTGGCGGCTGCATTCGCTGCACCACTCGCAGCAGCAGATGACGATGTGGAGCGACAACCGCAACCACATCCTCGACGACATGCTGCGCGACACCCTCCTGGTGGTGGTGGCCCAGCTCATCGGCGTGGCGCCGGGGCAGTTCGTGGCCATCGTGGCCATCACCCAGCTGAGCGAAAGTTTCCAGCACGCCAATGTGCGCCTGTGGTTCGGCCGCCTGGGTGAGCGCCTGTGGGTGAGCCCCCGCTTTCACCGGTTGCACCACAGCATTGGCATCGGGCACGAAACCATCCAACCGGCGGCTGCGGGAGAAAAGGCCCCGCGCGTGGTGCTGGGCGGCCACAACTTCGGCGTGCTGCTGCCCTGGTGGGACATGCTGATGCGCACTGCCAACTTCGAGCAGCGCTACGACCCCACGGGCGTGCGCGACCAGGTGGAGCCCGGGCCCGACGGCCGCACGCGCGACTATGGGCGCGGCTTCTGGTCGCAGCAATGGCGCGGGGTGCTGCGCTTGTTCGGAAAGGCTTAGGCCCGCTTCGCTGCCACGTCGCGCACCAGCCCCCAGGCCACTTCGGCCACGGGCGCCAGCGCGCGGTTGGCCCGCCGCACGAGCACGATGGCGCGCTCCACGCGGGGTGTGAGCGGTCGCACCTCCAGACCTTGCAGCCCGGAGGGCGGCAGGGCCAGAGTGGGCACCACCGAGATGCCCAGGCCTGCATCCAGCATGCGAAAGATGGTGGTCACATGGCCGACTTCCTGGGCCACCAGTGCCTGCACGCCATGCTGGTGCAGCGCATCGTCGATCAGCCGGCGGCTGCCCGAGGCGTGGTCGAGCAGCACCAGCGATTCGCCGTCGAGGGCGGCCCAGCGCACGCTGCGCTGGCGCGCCAGCCGGTGCGTGGGCGGGCAGACCAGGCAGAAGGGCTCGGACAGGATGGGCTCGGCATGCAGCTCATCGCTGCGCCCTGGCTCGGGCTCGATCACCACGCCAAAATCCACCTCGCCCGAGAGCACGCTGGCCAGCGCGTCGTGCTGCATGCGGTCCAGCAGCAGCAGCTCCAGCCCCGGGTGCTCCTGCCGGCAGCGCGCAATGCATTCGGGCAGCAGGTTGGCCGACAGGGTGGGGCTGCTGGCCACCCGCACCCGGCCCTGGCGCTGGGTGGCCAGGCCGCGCACATCGAGCAGCATCGTGTCCAGGTCTTCCAGCACGCGCGCCAGGCGCACGGCCAGGCTGCGGCCGGCTTCGGTCAGCACCACCTCGCGCGTGGTGCGGTCCAGCAGCTTGATGCCCAGGTGCTGCTCCAGCTCGGTCACGCAGCGGCTCACGGCGGGCTGGGTCAGGCCGATCTGGTCGCCAGCGCGCGTGAAGCTGCTGTGCAGGGCCACGGCCTGGAAGACGCGCAATTGGCGCAAACTAGGGTGTGCCATGGCCTATTTCCCCTTCGCGCGGGCCATGGCGTGGGGATGGATGCGCGAAGCGCGGCGCAGCCCATGGCGGGCCATGGGCAAGCCGTGCGACAAAGCAGACGCCGCACGCCGTGGGCCGCGCGTGGGGAAATAGGCCATGGCACACCCTTGATTCATGAGGATTTATTATAAATTCATCAAATCAATCCATTTCTCTTGGGGTGGCAAACACGGTTCAATCGGTGCCTACTGTTTCTCACGGGGCTTTCATGCCCTTGCTCCCATGGCCCGCTCCCGCCTGCTTCCCGACAATTTCACGCTCTACCTCGTTGCCACGGTCATCGCCGCCAGCCTGCTGCCGGCCTCCGGCGGCTTCGCCAAGGCGCTCGAGGTGGTCACCACGGCGGCCGTGAGCCTGCTGTTCTTCCTGCACGGGGCCAAGCTCTCGCGCGAGGCCATCCTGGCCGGCATTGGCCACTGGCGCCTGCACCTGGTGGTGGTGGCCAGCACCTTCGTGCTGTTTCCGCTGCTGGGCTGGGCGCTGCGCCCGGTGCTGGAGCCGCTGGTCACGCGCGACCTGTACACCGGCATCCTCTATCTGTGTGCGCTGCCGGCCACGGTGCAGTCGGCCATTGCCTTCGTCTCCATGGCGCGCGGCAACATCCCTGCGGCCGTGTGCAGCGCCTCGGCATCCACACTGCTGGGTGTGGCCTTCACGCCGCTGCTCGTGGGCCTGCTCATGTCGCAGAACGCGGCCATGGGCGATCCGCTGGCCGCCATGGGCCGCATCGGTGTGCAACTGCTGCTGCCGTTTGCCATCGGTCACCTGCTGCGCCCGTGGATCAGCGGCTTTCTGCAGCAGCGCGCATCCGTCATGAAGGTGGTGGACCAGGGTTCCATCCTGCTCGTGGTGTATGCCGCCTTCAGCCACGCCGTCATCGACGGCCTGTGGTCCCAGGTGCCGCCCATGGCCCTGGCCGGCCTGCTGGCGGTGTGCGCGGTGCTGCTGGCGCTGGTGCTGACCCTCACCACCTGGAGCGCTCGGCGCATGGGCTTTTCGAAAGAGGATGAGATCACCATCGTCTTCTGCGGCTCCAAGAAGAGCCTGGTCAGCGGCGTGCCCATGGCCAACGTGCTGTTTGCCGCCAACGTGGCCGGTGCCATCGTGCTGCCGCTGATGCTGTTCCACCAGATGCAGCTCATGGTCTGTGGCGTGCTCGCGCAGCGCTATGCACGGCGCGAGGCTGCCGCCCAGGTGCCGGCGGGGCAGGGCACAGGGGCGGTGGAAACGCGCGCCTGACGGGCGGGGGAGGGCGGGCTTGGCAGCGCTATGCTGTCTGGTCCCGTTTCCCATCGGCCACCAAGGAGCTGACTTCCATGCCACTCGCCCCCGCCTCGGTCACCCTTCTGGAGCAGGCCCAGGTGGCCTACCGCGTGCATGAACACCCGGAGGCGCACGCAACGCAGCAATTCATGGAGCTTGGGTTCCCGGTGCAGCAGATGGTCAAGACCCTGGCCTTCCAGGCCGGTGGCGGTGGCATCGTGCTGGTGGCCTTGCGCGCCACCGACCCGGTGGACTACGGTGCCGTGGCACGGGCGGTGGGTACCTCCCGCGCCAAGCTCGCGGCACTGAGCGAGGAGCTGCTGCGCCAACGCCTGGGCATGCAGGCCGGCGGCGTGGGCCCCTTCGTGCAGCAGGACGGCGTGCAGGTGCTGGTGGACCGGCAGGTGCCGGCGCTGGCGGCCGTGTTCTGCGGCACGGGCGAGCGCACCAGCACTCTGGAAGTGCCAGGCCAGGCGTTTGCTGCCATTGTGGGTGCCGTGCATGGCGAATTTGCGAAACCAGCGGCGGCTGCTTAGCCTCGCGAAGCCTGCCGGTGCCTGGGGATTCCTGCCGTGCCAAAGGATGTCATCCAGCGATCGCGAGGCTCGCGGTATGCTCACGCGCATGGGACTACTGCTGGACTCTTTCTGGCGCGCTGCGGCCTACTGCATGCGCCCCCGCGTCATCCTCCTGTCGCTGCTGCCATTGCTGCTGATGGCGGGGCTTGCGTTCGGGTTGGGCTACTTCTACTGGGATGTGGCGGTGCAGAGCATGCACTCACTTCTGGATGCGTCACCCATGCTCAAGAATTTCTGGGGCTGGCTCGAGGGCTGGGGCCTGGGCAGCGTGGTGTCCGCGCTCGCCCCCATGATGGTCATCCTGGCGGCCACGCCGGTGCTGGTCGTGGTGTCGCTGCTGCTGGTGGCGGTGCTCATGACCCCGGCGCTCGTGACCCTGGTCGCCGAGCGGCGCTTTCCCGAGCTCGCGCGCAAGAAGGGCGGCTCCTTCTTCGCCAGCGTGGCCTGGTCCGTGGGCTCCACGGTGATGGCGCTGGTGGCGCTGGTGGTGTCCGTGCCGCTGTGGCTGGTGCCCCCGCTGGTGCTGGTGCTGCCGCCGCTGATCTGGGGCTGGCTCACCTACCGCGTGATGGCCTTCGATGCGTTGGCCGAGCATGCGAGCAAGGAAGAGCGCAAGCGCCTGTTCGAGCGCCACCGCGCCAGCCTGCTGGGCATCGGCATCATCACCGGCTACCTGGGCGCCGCGCCCAGCATCGTCTGGGCCTCGGGCGTGCTGTTCGTGGCGGCGTTTGCCATCCTGGTGCCGCTGGCGATCTGGATCTACATGCTGGTGTTCGCCTTCTCCTCACTGTGGTTCACGCATTTCTGCCTGGCGGCGCTGCAGGAGCTGCGCGAGGACGACGTGCGGGCCACCATGCCCGTGCCCTCGCGCCTGCCGCTCGACACGCTGTCGCCCCCACCGGCCATCGAAGACACCCCGCCTTCCCCCGCCAGCGCACCTGCGCCTGCGGTGGGCGGCCTGCCGGCACCCGACGCCCTTCCTACCGCTCCCCGCACCCCATGACCCCCACCTTCGGCCTCATCATCGTCGGCGACGAAATCCTCTCGGGCAAGCGGGCCGACAAGCACATGCCCCGGGCCATCGAGCTGCTGGCGGCGCGCGGCCTGGTCCTGTCGTATGCGGACTACGTAGGGGACGACCCGGCCCGCATCACCGCCACGCTGCAGCGCGCCTTTGCCTCGGGTGACGTGGTGTTTTCCTGCGGCGGTATCGGCGCCACGCCGGACGACCACACCCGCCAGTGCGCGGCGCGTGCGTTGGGGGCGGACCTGGCCCTGCACCCCGAGGCCGAGCGCCTGATCCGCGAGCGCATGCAGGATGTGGCGCGCGAGCAGGGCCTGCCCTACGAGCCCGAGCGCCATGACAACGTACACCGGCTCAACATGGGCATGTTCCCCGTCGGGGCCCGAACCATCCCCAACCCGTACAACAAGATTCCCGGCTTCACCTGCGACAGCCCGGGCGGGGAGGGTGGTGCCGTGCATTTCGTGCCGGGTTTCCCGGTGATGGCCTGGCCCATGATCGAGTGGGTGCTGGACACCCTGTACGCCGAGCACTTCAACCGCACGCCCCAGACCGAGCACTCGGTGGTCGTCTTCGGAGCCTTGGAGGCGGCACTCACTCCGCTGATGGAGCGCATAGAAAAATCGCACCCAGGTGTCCGGGTGTTCAGTTTGCCCAGCGTGGATCATCCACAATACGGGCGGCACATCGAACTGGGCGTCAAAGGCCCGGCGCAGGCGCTTCCCGCTGCATGGACGGACCTCCAAAATGGTCTGCACGAATTTGGTGCAGAACTTGGCCCTGAAATGGTGCGCAACCTGTGATGTGCAATGGGGACTATTGCGACGCACCAATTGTGTGCATTCAACAGTTCTTGCCAGACCCCAGGTCGGCCCGCTGCTCCGCGATAGTGCGGTGATTGCACCCCGCTGGCACGCAAACTGCTTTTATTTCGGCAAATTCTTTTTTCAACAAGCGCTTTTACCCAGGAGAACCTGATGGCCAAGACCGTTGCAGACGTGATGAAGATCGTGAAGGAAAACGAGGTCAAGTTCGTTGACTTCCGTTTTACCGATACCCGGGGCAAGGAGCAGCACGTGACCGTGCCGGTTTCGCACTTCGATGAAGACAAGTTCACGTCGGGCCACGCATTTGACGGTTCGTCGGTGGCTGGCTGGAAGGGCATCGAAGCCTCGGACATGCAGCTCATGCCCGACCCCAACACCGCCAACATCGACCCGTTCTTCGAAGAAACCACGCTGTTCCTGCAGTGCGACGTGATCGAACCCGGTGACGGCAAGGCCTATGACCGCGACCCACGCTCCATCGCCAAGCGCGCTGAAGCCTACCTGAAGGCTTCCGGCCTGGGCGACACGGCCTTCTTCGGCCCCGAGCCAGAATTCTTCATCTTCGACGGCGTGCGCTGGTCCAACGAACCCGGCAAGGTCATGTTCGAGATCGAAGAGTACGAAGCCCCCTGGAATTCGGGCGCCAAGCTCGAAGGCGGCAACCGCGGCCACCGTCCCACCGTCAAGGGCGGTTACTTCCCTGTGCCTCCCGTCGACAGCACGCAGGACATGCGCGCTGAAATGTCCCTGATCCTCGAATCCCTGGGCATCCCGGTCGAAGTGTTCCACCACGAAGTGGCAGGCGCTGGCCAGAACGAAATCGGCACGCGTTTCAGCACGCTGGTCGAGCGCGCCGACTGGACCCAGGTCCTGAAGTACGTGGTCTGGAACGTGGCCAACGCCTATGGCAAGACCGCCACCTTCATGCCCAAGCCCTACGCTGGCGACAACGGCTCCGGCATGCACGTGCACCAGTCCATCTGGAAGGACGGCAAGAACCTGTTCGCAGGCGACGGCTATGCCGGCCTGTCGGACTTCGCGCTGTACTACATCGGCGGCATCATCAAGCACGCCCGTGCCCTGAACGCCATCACCAACCCCGGTACGAACTCGTACAAGCGCCTGGTGCCCGGCTTCGAAGCCCCTGTGAAGCTGGCCTACTCGGCCCGCAACCGCTCGGCCTCGATCCGCATTCCTTACGTTGCCAACCCCAAGGGCCGCCGCATCGAAGCGCGCTTCCCCGATCCATCGGCCAACCCCTACCTGGCTTTCTCGGCCCTGATGATGGCCGGCCTGGACGGCGTGGAAAACAAGATCCATCCCGGTGAAGCCGCCACGAAGGACCTGTACCATCTGCCACCCGAGGAAGACAAGCTGGTGCCTACCGTCTGCCACAGCCTGGACCAGGCCCTGGAATACCTGGACAAGGACCGCAGCTTCCTGACCAAGGGTGGCGTGTTCACCGACTCCATGCTCGATGCCTACATCGACCTGAAGATGACCGAAGTCACGCGTTTCCGCATGGCTCCTCACCCTGTCGAGTACGACATGTACTACTCGCTGTAATCCGCCCCACCCGGCGATTACCCCAAAAGGCGGCGCAAGCCGCCTTTTTTCATGGCGTCGGCACAACACCGGCCACGGAACCAACGCAGGCGGCCGCGCCTCTGTAGGGGATGGGGCGGTGCCTGCAGCCATGCCCCAGGCCCGCCGCCCGCCGCAAGGCCCGGCCTTAAACCCCATTGCCGCTGTATTTGCGCAATTGGCGATGCGGGATGATTGGGGGATACTCACCGGCTGTCCCCTGCATAAGCTGCTGCGCGAGGAATTTCCATGAAGAAGACTGTCACCACCCTGTTGTTGCTTGCCGCCCTGGCCCCCGTTGCCGGCTGGGCGCAGGACCGCATCTACCGCTGTGGCAACGAGTACACCAACAACGCGACCCAGGCCAAGGAGCGCGGCTGCAAGCTGGTCGAAGGCGGCAACGTCACCGTGGTGCAGGGCCCGCGCCCTGCCGCGGCTGCGGGCGGCGCCGCCGCGCCTGCCGCTGGCAGCGCCCCGTCTGCGTCGCCGCCGAACGCCCCGCGCGTGAGCACCAACGACCAGAAGGCCCGCGACTCCGATGCGCGCGCCATCCTCGAGTCCGAGTTGCGCAAGGCCGAGGCACGCCATGCCGAGCTGGTCAAGGAATACAACGGTGGTGCGCCCGAGCGCAATGCCCTGGATCTGCGCAACCCGCAGCGCTACATGGAGCGCACTGCCGAGCTCAAGGCCAGCGTCTCGCGCAGCGAGAGCGACATCGCCGGCATCAAGCGCGAACTGGGCCGCGTGGCCCCTGCCAACTGAGCCGACCCCCTCGCGTGAGCACTCCCCCCGACAACACTTCCCCGTCCGATACCGATCGGTTCCATTCGCTGGATCTGATGTCCACGCTGGTGGCGGTGCTGCGCGCCGACGGCGCCGTGCAGTTCGCCAATGCGGCGCTGGAAAACACCCTGGGCCTGTCGCGCCGCACCCTGGAAGGGGGCGATTTCTCCACCTTCTTCACCGACCCGGCCCTGCTGCAGACCGCGCTGGCCGGTGCCCGCGTGCAGGATTTTGCAGCGCTGCGCTACGAGGCCAGCCTGAAGCGCCTGCACCAAGACCCCGTGCCCGTGCATGTCAATGTGGCGGCGGCGGAGCAGGCCGGCGAGATCCTGGTGGAGCTGTGGCCGCTGGAGCAGCAGGCCCGCCAGGACCGCGAGGAGCGCCTGCTCGACCAGGCCCAGGCCAACAAGGAGCTCATCCGCAACCTGGCCCACGAGATCAAGAACCCGCTGGGCGGCATCCGCGGCGCTGCGCAGCTGCTGGAGATGGAGCTTGAGAGCCGTGAGCTCACCGAGTACACCCAGGTCATCATCCACGAGGCCGACCGCCTGCAGAGCCTGGTGGACCGCCTCCTGGCCCCGCACCGCCACCCGCATCTGGTGGGCGACGTCAACATCCATGAAGTGTGCGAGCGCGTGCGCTCGCTGGTGCTGGTCGAGTACCCGCACGGCCTGCGCGTGCAGCGCGACTACGACACCTCCATCCCCGAGTTTCGCGGCGACCGGGCGCAGCTCATCCAGGCGCTGCTCAACGTGGTCCAGAACGCGGCCCAGGCCCTGGCAGAACGCGTGGCCGCAGGCGATGCGGTGATCACCCTGCGCACCCGCGTGGCCCGACAAGTAACGTTTGGTCGCCAGCGCTACCGGCTGGCACTGGAATTGCATGTCATCGACAACGGACCGGGCGTACCCGATGCCATCAAAGAGCGTATTTTCTACCCTCTGGTGTCGGGTCGGGACGGCGGATCGGGGCTGGGACTCACGTTGGCGCAAACCTTCGTACAACGGCACCACGGATTGATCGAATGCGACAGCGTGCCGGGTCGCACCGACTTCCGTATCCTGATCCCCTTGCCCTGAGGTCCCTGACACGCAACCACAGGGAAGGTAAGAAAAAGATATGAAGCCGATCTGGATAGTAGATGACGACCCCTCGATCCGCTTCGTCCTCGAGAAGGCGCTGGCCCGGGAGAACCTGCCTACGCGCAGCTTCACCCATCCGCGCGAAGTGCTCGACGCGCTGGCCGACATCACCGCCGGTGACCCCGCCCGCCAGGCCCCCCAGGTCCTGGTGAGCGACATCCGCATGCCCGGGGGATCGGGCCTGCAACTGCTCGAAAAAGTACGCGAGCTGCAGCCCGGTCTGCCTGTCATCATCATGACGGCGTATTCCGATCTGGACAGCGCCGTGTCGGCCTTCCAGCGCGGCGCGTTCGAATACCTGCCCAAGCCCTTCGACCTGCCCAAGGCGGTGGAGCTGATCCGCCGCGCGGTCGAGGAAAGCCAGCGCGAGGAAGTGACCGAAGAGCGCCAGGCCGAAACCCCCGAAATGCTGGGCCAGGCGCCCGCCATGCAGGACGTGTTCCGCGCCATCGGCCGGCTCAGCCAGAGCCAGGTCACGGTGCTGATCACCGGCGAATCGGGATCGGGCAAGGAGCTCGTGGCGCGCGCGCTGCACAAGCACTCGCCCTGCGCAGAAGGTCCTTTCGTGGCCATCAACACGGCGGCCATCCCCAAGGACCTGCTCGAATCCGAACTTTTCGGCCACGAGCGCGGTGCCTTCACGGGTGCGCAGACGCAGCGGCGTGGGCGCTTCGAGCAGGCCGAGGGCGGCACGCTGTTCCTCGACGAAATCGGCGACATGCCGTTTGACCTGCAGACGCGCCTCTTGCGCGTGCTGTCGGACGGGCAGTTCTACCGCGTGGGCGGCCACGCGGCCGTGAAGGCCCATGTGCGCGTGATCGCCGCCACCCACCAGGACCTGGAAAAGCGCGTCAAGGAAGGCGGTTTCCGCGAGGACTTGTTCCACCGCCTGAACGTGATCCGCCTGCGCCTGCCCGCGCTGCGCGAGCGCCACGAAGACGTGCCCATGCTCACGCGCCACTTCCTGCAGCAGAGCGCGCGCCAGCTCGGCGTGGAGCCCAAGCGCATTGCCGATTCGGCCCTGGCGCGGCTGGAGCAGTTCGCCTTCCCCGGCAACGTGCGCCAGCTCGAGAACATCTGCCACTGGCTGACGGTGATGGCGCCCGCGCAGGTGATCTCGCTGCAGGACCTGCCACCCGAGGTGCTGGAGGCCCCGGTGTTCCAGGCGCCTGCGCGTGCCGCCGTGGCCGACGGCCATGCCGCAGCACCGCAGCCGGTGATTGCCATGCCCGTGGCCGCCATTGCGCATCCGCCCGAAATGGTGGGGGGGCTGCATGCCGTCGCACCCTCGGCACCGCAGTTCGTGGCCGCCGCGCCGGCTGCTGCCTGGGCTGCCGACGCGGCTGCCCCCGCCGCGTCGGCCAGCCCGGTGTTGAGCTGGGAGCAGGCGCTGGAGGCCGAGGCGCAAAAGCTCCTGTCCGGCGGCCAGCCCGAGGTGTGGGATGCCCTCACCCGCCGCTTCGAGTCGCGCCTGATCCGCACGGCCCTGGTCGCCACCCACGGCCGCCGGATGGAAGCCGCGCAGCGCCTGGGCATCGGCCGCAACACCATCACCCGCAAGATCCAGGAGCTGGGCCTGGACGCGCCGGACGAAGGCTGAGCTTTCCGCCCGCAGGGCATTGTCAAAGGGGCTTCGGGACATCTTCCGAAGCCCTTTTGCTTTTGGCTGTCTGGAGATGCGCGGCACTCCTACAGGCCCCCCTTGCCAGGCTGTGTAGGCTGCGGGACCCAATCCAAAAGCTGAGGACCTGCCATGCACCTCGAAGGCTCCTGCCATTGCCGCGCCGTCCGCTTCTCGCTCGAAGCCGACAGCCCCGTGCCCTTCATGCACTGCCACTGCTCCATCTGCCGCAAGACGGCGGGCGGGGGCGGCTATGCCATCAACCTGGGCGGCGATGCGCGCACGCTCAAGGTCCAGGGGGCCAAACACTTGGGCACCTACCATGCGGTGATGCGCGAAGAGGGCCAGCGCGCCAAACGCTCCAAGGCCGAGCGCAAGTTCTGCCTGCAATGCGGCAGCGCATTGTGGCTGTGGGATCCGCGCTGGCCCGAGTTGGTCCATCCGCACGCCTCTGCCATCGACACCCCCTTGCCCCAGCCGCCGGAGGTGGTCGAAGGCATGCTCGAATTCGTGGCCAACTGGGTCGACGTGCCCAAGGGCAAAGGCCACAGGCACTACCAGGCGTTTCCGTCCGAATCACTGGCCGAGTGGCATGAGCGGCATGGGCTGAGGGCATAGCCCGTCAAGCCTGCGCGACCCAGCCGCGGAACGCCAGCCCCGCATAGAACAGGCGGATGCCGCTGAAGCCGGCCTGCGCCAGCAGCGCCTCCTCCTCGCCCGGGCCGAGCAGGGGCAGGGCGGTGTCGATGGCTGTGGCGGCACGCTGCGCGGCCTCAGGGTCCACCCCCGAGGCGATAGCGAAGGCCGCATAGCGGGCCAGCCACTGCGCGCGCTCTGCCGGCGGTGCCAGCGGAAAACTCAGGTGGGCCGTGACCAGGGTTGCACCGGGCTGCAGGCGCTGGTGGATGGCCTGCAGGGTGGCCAGCCTTTCATCCAGGGGCAAGAAATGCAGGGTGAGCAGGCAGGTCGCGGCATCGAAGGGGCCTGCGGGTGCTGTGTGTACATAGCCGTGGTGAAAGTCCACGCGCTCCGCCAACGGCCCGAGCGTGGTCCGCGCCAGCTGCAGCATGGGCTCGGATGGGTCCACGCCCACAAAGCGCCACTGTGGCTGCGCCCGGGCGAAGACGCCCAGTTCGGCGCCGCCGCCCGCGCCGACGACGAGCACCTTGGCCAGGGGCGGGGCACGCTCGGCCAGCAGCACGCCGGCCATTTTCTGCAGGTCGTCCGAGCCGGGCACCAGGCGGCGGGTGCGGTCTGCGTAGGACGCCACGGCCTGGGGATCGGCGAACGGAGCGGTTGAGTTGGCGCTGGTGGAGGAAATAGACATGGCTGCTTGGAATTCAAGTAACTTTAATTGTTGCATATTTGTTGAGCTCACTGCAAGCCAGCGCTGGCTGGTGCCAGCAAGGGTCGCCGACAATGGGACCGCTGATCCGAGGACCCATGACTCCACCCGCTACAACCAATACCTCTACTCCAGTACTGCCGGCCGTGGGCAGCCTGCAGGACCCAGCCCTGCTGCGGCGCCTGCTGCGCGCCAAGGACCGGATGGATGCCGCATCGCACGAGGCCTGGCCGGTGGGCCGGCTGGCCGAGGTGAGCGGGGTGTCCGAGGCGCATTTCGCGCGCTCGTTCAAGCAAGCCTTCGGCGTGCCACCGCACCGCTACCTGCTCACGCGGCGCATCGAGCAGGCCTCGACCCTGCTGCGGGACACCGATTGGCCCGTCACCGACATCGCGTTTGCCACCGGCTGGGAGAGCCTGGGCACCTTCGGCCGCATTTTTCGCGACATCACTGGCAAAAGCCCCAGCGTGCTGCGGCGCGAGGCGCGGGCCGAGGCGAGGCCACTCGCCAGCGTGCCGGCATGCATCCTCAAGGCCGCAGAGCGGCCGGACCTCACGATCGCAGTTTTGGAGAAGCGCCGCCGCGCGGTGGCCGGTACAAACAGGTCTTCGACAACCCAGGAGACCGAACGATGACGACAGCAATGATGAACCCGCCCACCCAGGGCATTGGTGTGGTGGGCGTGTACGTGGACGACCAGGACAAGGCGCTGGCCTTCTATGTGGACCAGCTCGGCTTTCGTGTGCACACGGACGTGCGCAATGGCAGCTACCGCTGGCTCACGGTGCAGCACCCGGAGCAGCCCTCGTTCCAGCTTGGCCTGTTCGCCCCGGGGGCACCCTTGCACGATGACGCCACGGCGCAGACCCTGCGCGCCATGGTCGCCAAGGGCGCGATGCCGCCGCTGGTCTGGCATGTGGCCGACTGCCGAGCCCTCTGCGCGACTTTGCGCGAGCGCGGCGTGGAGTTCACGCAGGAGCCGGTGGACCGCTATGGCAACGTGGATGCGGGCTTTCGCGATCCTGCGGGCAATGGCTGGAAGATCATCCAGCTGGCGCAGGGGGCCACGCGATGAACGGCCTGGGGCTCTGGTTGCGGCGCACCCACCGCTGGGTGTCCATGGTGTTCACCTTGACCGTCATGGCCAACTTCGCGGCCATGGGCCTGGGCCGGGGAGCGCCGCCTGCATGGGTCACGTATGCGCCGCTGGCGCCCTTGGCCGTGTTGCTGCTGACGGGGATCTATCTGTTCGTGCAGCCGTACCTGGCCCGCCGGGCCGGCGCGCATGGCGGTGCTGCAGCGGTGCCCGGTTCACATCCGTTCTAGCCGTGCGCGCAGGCCGTGGGCACCATCGCGGGCATGACCTCTTCATCTGCCGCTTCTCTCCCGGCCTGGTCCCACCAGGGCTTTACCGCACCCTTCACCACCACGGGCCGGTCGGCCCTGGTGCCGCCGCCACCGTGGCACTACGCGGGCTGGCTGCTCAATGTGTCCTTCCAGTTCGATGCTGAGTGCGCAGTGCCGCTCGTGCCCCCGGCGGCGGGCAGGCCGCTGGGCTCGGGCTGCGTGCACTTTGCCGACTGGCAGGCCTGCACGCGGCACGGCGAGGAACTGCTCGACCCGGTGCTGGCCCAATACCGCGAGACCATCGTGGTGCTGGAGGTGGAGCGGCCCGATGGCAGCCGCAGCATGTACTGCCCGGCGATCTGGGTGGACCAGGACATCTCCCTGGTGCGCGGGCTGCTGCAGGGCTGGCCCAAGAAGATGGGCAGCACCTGGCTCACGCGCAGCCTGCCCTTGGACCACCCTGCCGCAGCACCGCTGCGCGCCGGCAGCCGGCTGGGCGCCAGCCTGGCAGTGAAGGACCGCCGCGTGTTCGAGGCGCAGGCCACGCTGACGGGCCAGCCCGGCCGCGCGCTGGGTTTTCTGGGCATGCCGACCATCGGTGCTGTGGGTTGGCCGGACCTGCGGCAGCCTGCGCAACTGCCGGCCCTGGCGTTGGTGAAGCCGGCCATCGGGGCGCGCGTCGGTGCGGGCTGGCATGAGGCCACGGCCACGCTGCAGCTCAGCCCCCATCCGTGCGAGGACATCGGCCTGCTGGGTGGGTTGGTGGCGGGGGACGCCAGCGCTGGCTGGATCGGCATCACCGTCGCAGGCGCGGTCGATGCCTGAGCGCAGGGCTGCCGCCCCGCAGGGACTGCCACCATGGCGCTGAACCTGCGCTCCGAGGTGCGCCGGCTGCGCGTGTTCGACCTGGAGCAGGTGCGGCACCAGGAGCCGGGGCAGGAGTGGGTGCCGCACTGGCACGAGGAATGGTCGTTCGGCGCCATCGTGCGCGGCGAATGCCGCTGCAGCGTGGCAGGCCGTCCGTTCGTGGCTCGCACGGGCGACGTGATCGCGATTGCGCCGGGCGTGGTGCATACAGGGGCGCTGAGCGCGCCGCAGTACCAGGGGAGCGTGCTGGTGGCCATGCTGTATGTGCCCAGCGACTGGCTCATGCACGAAGGGCTGCGGCCTCCCCCGCGCAGCGGCGTGGCGCGCATGCCCCGGCTAGCCGAAAGCGCGCGCGGCCTGGTCACCACGGCCGAGGTGCAGGCCTGGCTGCGGCGCGCCGTGCCGGCCTTGCGCCGCAGCCTGCCTGCCGACCCGTCTGCCGTGGAGCCGGTGCCCCCGAGTGCCGCGGTGCGCGCCCTGATCGAGCGGGTGCAGCAGGCCGTGGCTGGCGGCGACCTGTCGGTGGCGGACCTGGCAAACCGCTGCGGGGTGAGCCGCGAGCGCATTCACCGCGTGCTCACGCAATGGGTGGGCATGGCCCCAGGCGACTACCTGCGTGCCGTGCGCCTGCACCGCGCCCGGCAGCTGCTGCTGGCGGGCGAGCCGGCCGCCGCGGTCGCTGCGGAGTGCGGGTTTGCCGACCAGGCGCACTTCACGCGCTGGTTTCGCCGCTCCTTCGGCTACACGCCCGGGGACCTGCTGCAGGCGGCCGAACGCGGCTGACCAGCGCGGCCACCGAAGGACAGGCACAATCGCCCGGCGACAGGGCCTTTGCCTTGCCGGTTTTCGGCCTTTTGCGCCACGCCCCCTTCGTTGACCGATGCCCGCACCCGGAGTGCTTGCGGGCGCCTCCTTTTTCTCCATGCAATCGCCGCTGCCCGTCTTCGCCCTGTTGTTCAATGCCTTCGTCTGGGGCCTGGCCTGGTGGCCGTTCCGTTTGATGCACGGGGCAGGCCTGCACCCGCTGTGGGCCACGGCAGCGATGTACGCCGTGGTGCTGCTCGGCCTGCTGACCCTGCGGCCGGACATCCTCGCGCAGGTGCGCCAGCACCCGGGGCTGTGGCTGTTGGCGCTGGCCTCGGGGTTCAACAACGTGGCCTTCAACTGGGCCGTGACGGTGGGCGACGTGGTGCGCGTGATCCTGCTGTTCTACCTCATGCCCGCCTGGGCGGTGTTGCTGGCCTGGCGCATCCTGGGTGAGCGGCCCACGCCCATGGCCATCGCGCGGCTGGTGCTCGCCTTCACCGGTGTGGTCCTGGTGCTGCTGCCCGGGGATTCCTCACCTGCCAGCCTGCTGCAGGGCCTGTCCATGGCCGATGGCCTGGCCTTGGTGGGCGGCTTCATGTTCGCCTTGGTGAACGTCACGGTGCGCCGCCTGCACGATGTGCCGGGGCAGGCGCGCATGTTCGCCATGTTCGGCGGCTGCATGCTCATGGCGTTGCTGGCGGCGGTCGTCGGCATGCAGTTCGGGGTGGTGGAGGCGTTCCCGGCTTTCAACGCCACCTGGGCTGTCACGGGCTTGCTGCTGTCGGGCGTGCTGATGCTGGGCAACTGGGCGCTGCAGTTCGGCGCCTCGCGGCTCACAGCCGGCACCACGGCCGTGGTGATGCTGTCCGAGGTGGTGTTCGCCAGCGTGTCCTCGGTGCTGCTGTCGGCCTCGCAGCTGGAGGCGCGCACGGTGCTTGGGGGCTCGCTGATTCTTTTCGCTGCCTTGCTGGCGTCCTTGCGGCGCTAGCCCGGTAGACGCGCTGCGGCGCGTTTGAGCGCCGCCGCAAATGCCAGCGCTGCAGGCTTGGGCTGCGTGCCGCGCCGCGATACCAGGTACAGGTCCAGGTGCGCCACGGGCTCGCGCAGCATGGCCACCCCGAGGCCTTGGCGCAGGCATTCCTCCATCGCGAACGAGGGGATGATGGCGTGGCCCCGGCCGGCGCGCACCATGCCGATGATGGTGCCCAGCAGGTTCATGCGCGGGCGTTCCTCGTGCGTGCGGCCCAGGCGGGACAGGTGCTTTTCGATCACCACCTGGATCGGATTGCCCGAGGGCAGGCTCACCAGGGGCAGACCTGCGAGGCTGCTCCAGGGCAGGCTTTCCGCGAGGCCGCTGCTGCCGGCGCCGGGCGGGCTGATGCGCATGAGCCGGAACTTGCACAGCGGCTGGCGCGAGAGGCCCACTGCGGGCTTGACGAAGAAGCCGAAGCCGATGTCCGCCTCGCCCTCCAGCACCTCCTGGCGCACGGTGCCCACCTCGACATCGGCCAGATGCACCTGCACCTGAGGATGCGTCTCTGCAAAGCCGCGCACCACGTCGGGCAGCAGGCTGGCCGAGATCATGGGCGTGGCCGCCACCAGCAGGCGCGAGCGCACGGCAGACTCGCTGCCGTCGAGCACCGCACCCAGCGTGCGCAGCTCGCCGACGATGCGCTCGGCCACCGGCTGCAGCCGCCGGCCGGCATCGGTGAGGGTGAGCGAGCGCGTCGTGCGGTGGAACAGGCGCGCGCCCATCTGTTCCTCCAGCTCCTTGACCAGCATGCTCATGCCCGAGGGGGACAGATGCACCTGCTCGGCCGCCTTGGCAAAGCTCTGCAGGCGTGTCACCTCCAAAAAAGCGTGGAGCTGGCGGCTGCTGACATTCATCAGCTTTGTTGACGAATTCATCAGAAATTTCCGTTTGATTCAAATCAAGACTGTCGTTGTAATTGTGGTCCAACTTCCAAAGAGACAAAACCATGACCCTTGCCACCCCGTTGCTGCCGCCCTCCCTTCAACGCAGGCGCCTGGTGCTCGGCGCCCTGGCCACGGTGGCGGCGCCCCTGGTCCGGGCGCAGGCCGGTGGTGCGGATACGCCGGTGCGCCTGGTCGTGCCGTTCACGCCCGGCACGGGCATCGACCTGATCGCGCGCCAGATCGCGGCCCCGCTGTCCGAGCGGCTCAAGCGGCCCTTCTTCGTCGACAACAAGGCGGGTGCATCGGGGATCATCGGCACGCAGGAGGTGGTGCGCGCACCGGCCGATGGGGCCACCCTGCTGGTCAGCGTGAACACGCTGGTGATGAACATGGCGCTGTACCCCAAGCAGGGCTTCAACCCCCTGACCGACCTGCAGCCCGTGGGCCAGACGAGCTGGGGGCAACTGCTGCTGGTGGCCAGCGAAGGCGCGAAGATCCAGTCGCTCAAGGAGCTGGTCGAACGCGCGAAGGCCAAGCCCGGTGCGCTCAATTACGGCTCGCCTGGCGCGGGCACGCCGCACCACCTGGCCATGGAGCTGCTCAAGAACCGGGCGAAGATTTCGCTCACGCACATCAGCTACCGCGGCACGGCGCCTGCCGTGACCGACCTGCTGGGCGGGCAGATCGACGCGATGTTCCTGCCCATCCACGTGGCCCTGCAGCATGTGAAGGCGGGCAAGCTCAAGGCGCTGGCCATCAGTTCCGAAACACCCCATCCGCTGCTTCCCGAAGTGCCTTCGCTGAACAGCCTCAAGCTCGGCGACCTCAATGTGGACATGTGGTACGGCGTGTTTGCGCCCGCCGGCACGCCCCGCGCCTATGTGGAGCGGCTGAACACCGAACTGCGCGAGGTGCTGGCGGCGCCCGCCGTGGCCAAGGCCTTCGAGACGCAGGGCATGACACCCACCCACAGCACGCCCGATGCCTTCAAGAAGCTCGTCGCGGCGGACGCCAAGCGCTGGGCGGACCTGATCAAGGCCCAGGGCATCACCGCAGAATGAAGCAGAAAGCAATGAACGCAATGAGCAACCAGGAACAGGCCATGGCAGAGCAGCAGGACGCCGAGGTGGTCATCGTCGGTGGTGGGCCCGTCGGCATGGGGCTGGCCATCGAGCTGGGCCAGCGCGGAATCCGCACCATCGTCGTGGAGCGCTATGCGCAGCCGCAGCCCATCCCCAAGGGCCAGAACCTGACCCAGCGAACCATGGAGCATTTCCACTTCTGGGGGGCGGAGAAGCAGCTGCGTGCCGCCCGCACCATCCCCGTGGAGTACGGCATCGGCGGGCTGACAGCCCACGGCACATTGCTGGGCCCCCACAGCTACGACTGGCTGCAGCGCGACCTGGTCAAGCCCTACTACTTCACCGGCAATGAACGGTTGCCGCAGTATGCGACCGAGGCGGTGCTGCGCGCGCGCGTGGCCGAGCTGCCTTCGGTGCAGACCGTCTACGGCTGGGAGGCCAAGGCCGTGGTGCAGGATGGCACTGGCGTGTCGGTCACCATCGCCGAGCGTGGCGGCAACGGCGAGCGCGTGCTGCGCTGCGCCTACGCGGTCGGCTCGGACGGCGCGCGTTCGGTGGTGCGCGAGCAGGCGGGCATCACCCAGACCCGCACCGACCATGACCGCATGATGGTGCTGCTGGTGTTCCGCTCGCACGGGCTGCACCAGTTGCTCGAGCGCTACCCCGGCAAGTCCTATTACAACGTGCTGCAGCCTGATCTCCAGGGCTACTGGAAGTTCTTCGGCCGGGTGGACCTGGGCAGCACCTGGTTCTTCCACGCCCCGGTGCCGCCGGGCACGACCAAGGACAACTTCGATTTTGCGGCCTACCTGCACGAAGCGGTGGGTGCGCAGTTCGACGTGGAGTTCGAGCATATCGGCTTCTGGGACCTGCGCTTCATGCTGGCCGACAGCTACCGCAACGGCCGCGTCTTCGTCGCCGGCGATGCGGCGCACAGCCACCCGCCCTATGGGGGCTATGGCGTCAACTCGGGGCTCGAAGATGCGCGCAACCTGGGCTGGAAGCTGGCGGCCGTTCTGCAGGGCTGGGGCGGCGAGCGCCTGCTCGATTCGTACGACGGCGAGCGCCGTCCGGTGTTTGCCTCCACCATGCGCGACTTCATCGCCAAATCCATCGAAACGGACCGCGAGTTCCTCGACACCCACGACCCGGCGCGCGACCTGGCCGCCTTCGAGGCCGCCTGGCAGGCGCGTGCCCAGGGCGCCGTGGGCGAGGTGCATGCCTTCGAGCCCCACTATGAGGGCTCAGCGGTGGTCTCGGGCAGCGAAGGCCGCACCAGCAGCGCCAAGGGGTCGCACCGCTTCGACGCCCGGCCCGGGCACCACCTGGCGCCCGCGGTGCTGCCCTCAGGCCGGAACGTGTACGAGGAATTCGGGACGGGCTTTACGCTGCTGGCCTTCGGCGCCAGTGCGCAGGAGGTCCAGGCCTTTCGCGATGCAGCCGCCGGGCAATCGCTGCCCCTGGCGGTGGTGCAAGGGCCGGGCGCTGGCGAGCACGAGCGCTACAACGCCCGGCTGGTACTGGTGCGCCCGGACCAGTTTGTCGCCTGGGCCGGCAATGGTGCCGAGCTGGGGGCAGACCAGGCCCGCGAGGTGCTGCAGGTGGCAGCCGGAGTGCAGGCCGAGGTAGCGGCGGCCTGAGCTAAGAACCTGTTTGCGATCTCCCAGGGGTCGCGCAGCGGCCTTGGCGGGTGGTATGCAAGGCGCGGGGTGCAGCCAATAGCTCGGCTATTGGCAAGCGCCGCAACGCCGCAGACCGCCCGCCAAGGCCACTGCCCGAAGGGTTGGAGCGAAATCGGGCGATTGGACGCCCCGGCTGCTTGCATGGGCATGGGCCCATGCGGCGCATCCGAAGCATCCACTCATCCCGATTGCGCCCCACCGCGATCCCCTGCGAGATCGTAAACAGGTTCTAAGGCTTTTTCTTCTGCAAGGCCTTGAGACGCACCCGCTGCTCTGGCGTCGTGCTGGGGGCGTACAGGCGCCCGAGGAGGGCCTGCTCCCATTCCTCGCTGTGGTCGGGCCAGGTCTCGATCAATCGGGTGAGGCCTTCCACATCCTCTGCATCCGCCAGCCCGCGCACGCGCTCGGCGAAGGGCGAGGGTGGTGGAGGCGGTGGTGGGGGCTCGGGCTCCGGCTCCCGCATCACCGGCCGTGCGCCGGGGCGAAAGGGGTCGCGCCCTTCGCGCATGAGGCGGCGTATCGCTTGCGCTGACACCATGGTGCCTGGCTCGTCTGCCTCCTCATCATCGAACTCGAATAGTTCGGGATCCAGGCAGTCGGACCAGTTTTCCTGCATGTTCCACTCACAGATCGGCAGGTGATAGCCGCCTTCGGCGTACATGTCGTGGTCCAGGGTGATGAAGGCGCGGCCATGCACAGCGCCGTCGATGACCAAGCTTCCATCGTTGTACTCGCCGTAGACGATGTTGTCCACCTTCACGTCGCCCATCACCCGCATGTGGCTGTCGCCGTGGCCAAAGCTGGCGGCGTGGATGCTCCCGCTGATCAGGGTCTGCCCCGGGTAGGTGCAGGTCAGCTGGCTGAACACGCCAGCGACCTCCACATCCCCCTCCACGATGACGCCGGCATGCAGCCCGAAGTCTGCGATGCGCTCCAGGTCGAAGTCCGTGTGCCAGCGCAGGCCCTGGCGAAACAGCGCCAGCCGCCGGGGTTGGCCGCGCAGTTCGTCGGCGCCGTTGACGGCCAGGAAGGCATCGAGCAGTGGGTGCGGCGTGCGCGCATCGCAGAACAGCTCGTCGGCCACGCTGCCGTCGACCACGGGCGCCGAGGGGCTGCAAGGCACGAAACCCTGCTCCTGCCATTGCTTGTGCAGGCGCTGGTGGCTGGCCAAAGCCCTCTCGGGTGTCTTGAACGAGGTTTGCAGCACCAGGCAAGGCTTGCCGATGGAGCCACTTCGCACCCGCAGGTGGGTGCCGGATGCATGCAGCAGCAGTTCGATGAACTCGCCGCGCTCGGCCGATTCCAGATGGCCGGGTGCGGGGGCGGTGGGGGTGGTTTCGGGCAGTGGCATGCGGTATTTTCACCGTGCCGGGCGGTGTTTTTGGGGGAGGCCGCAGGGCCCCATGTTTCAGGTGGTGACAAGAGCCTTTGACGAGGCCTCGGAGCGGGGCCGGATGTCCTACACCCGCACCCTCTGCATGCCGACTCTGTAGGCGCGAGGGGTCTCCCACAATGAACCCACTGTCCAACCAACCGGAGACCTCTAATGGCCGATTTCAACGATGCGAACCGTGACCCCCTGACCAATGAACCTGGCGCACATCCCGTAGGCACGGGCGTGGGTGCCGCCCTCGGTGGTGCCGCAGCGGGTGCCGCCGCCGGTGCATTCGGTGGCCCCGTAGGCGCCGCCATCGGTGGTGTGGCGGGTGCTGTGGCTGGCGGACTGGCTGGCAAGGCCGCTGGCGAAGCCGTCAACCCCACGAACGAAGACACCTACTGGCGCGAGAACTACCACCGCGAGCCCTACTACGTGGGCGGTCGCAGCTACGACCAGTACCGTCCCGCCTATGAGCTGGGCTGGAGCTCGGTAGGCCGCTACGAAGGCGATTTCGACGCCATCGAGCCGCGCCTGGCCGATGACTGGCGTGCGCGCCATTCGGATGCCGGTCTGGCCTGGACGGACGTTCGCCCTGCCACCCGTGCTGCCTATGAACGCGCCTACAACAGCCAGCCCCTGGAAGTCGCGGGCGAGATCGACAACGACGAGGTGATCGATACTTTGAACGACCTGCTGGAATCGGCACGCGATGGCGAGTATGGCTTCCACGCCAGTGCTGAGCACGCCGATTCGGGCCAGCTCAAGGGCATCTTCCAGCGCCACTCACGTGAATGCGCGGCCGCTGCCGCCGAGCTCGAGCGCGAGATCCGCGCCCGTGGCGGTGAACCCGTCAGCGGCGGTACCGTGGCGGGTGCCTTGCACCGCGGCTGGGTGTCTGTGAAGACCGCCCTGTCCACGCAGGACGACAAGGCCGTGCTGGAAGAATGCGAACGTGGCGAGGATGCCGCGGTGGCCCGCTACCGCAAGGCCCTGAAGGCCAACCTGCCCCAGGACCTGCGTGCCCTGGTGCAGCGTCAGGCCGATGGTGCCCAGCGCAACCACGACGAAGTGAAGGCCTTGCGCGACAGCTTCAATCCTGCACGTTGACCGGTTCGCCGGCCCACCCGGCATCCTGTCCGCCCGTACTCAGGCGGGCAGGGAACGGGCGGGCCGCCACCGTGAGGGCCGTGGCCGTGCTTTGAGCAAGAAGTACCGCTGCGGCTCCCCGCCACCGCCGCCATGGGTTCAACCCATGGCGGCGGTGTGCGTTGGGCCGGGGCTTTTATCGCGGTGCGAAATGCCCCACCGCAAAATCGATGAAGCTGCGCAACTTGGGTGTCACCCGGCGATCCGGTGCATAGACGAGGTGCAGGGGACGCGAGGGCACGGTGTAGCCCGGCAGCACCTGCACCAGCCGGCCATCGCGCAAGGCGTGCTGCACGGCATCCAGCGGTTGCAGGATGATCCCCAGGCCGGCGACGGCGGCATGCACCAGGGGCTCGCCATGGTCGGCCACGAGGCGGCTGTGCACGGGCACGACGACGCGGCCCTCGGGGCCATCGAAGCCCCAGTGCGTGCGCAGTTCGGTATGGGCAAAGCCCAGGCATTCGTGCTGCTGCAGGTTCCACGGATTGGCCAGCGGGGCGGGGTGGGCGCGCAGGTAGCCGGGTGAGGCGCATGCCACCAGTCGATAGGGGGCAAGTACCCGCGCTATGAGCCCGCTGTCCTGCAGCACGCCCACGCGAAAGACGGCGTCGTAGCCTTCTTCGACAAGGTCCACCGCGCGGTTGGACGTGGTGAGTTCCACCTCTACCTGCGGGTGGGCCTTCATGTAGCCAGGCAGCAATGGCGCGAGCGTGTTGATGCCGAAGCTCACCGGCGCATTGATGCGCAGGCGCCCGGTGGGCACGGAGCGCACCTCGGCCGCCAGTTGTTCGGCCTGTTCCAGTTCGGCCAGGATGAGCTGGGCGCGCTCGGCGTAGGCACGGCCGAAGTCGGTGAGGCTTTGCCGCCGCGTCGTGCGGTGCAGCAGCCGCACGCCCAAATGCTGCTCCAGCGCCTGCACGTGCTTGCCCACGAACTGCGACGACATCTGCAGTGCATCGGCCGCCGCGCGGAACGAGCCCAGCTCCACCGCCTTGACAAATACGGCCATGCTCGTGAAGCGGTCCATTGCAATCCAATTGTTTCGAATATCGAGTCATTCTAGATATTTATCTGAATTGGATTTGAATTGACACTGAATCCCTTGCTTCAACCAACCAATGGACAAAGGAAAAGTCATGACGACAACCAAGATGGCAGTGATCGGCGCGGGCAACATGGGCAGCGGCCTGGCCAGGGCGCTGGCAGCGGCCGGCGTGGAGGTGGTGCTGGGAGTGCGCGACGCGGGCAAGGCGGCTGCGCTCGCCGAGGGCTCGGGCAGCGTGCCGGTACTGGACGTGGCAGGTGCGGTGGCCGTAGCCGATATGGTGGTGCTGGCGCTGCCCTACAGCGCCAGCGTGCAGGTGCTTGAGGGCCTGCACGCCGCCGCGCTGCAAGGCAAGGTGCTGGTGGACATCAGCAACCCGGTAACGGCGGACTTCCAGGGCCTGCAGTTGGGTACTACCACTTCGGCCGCCGAGGCGATTCAGGCGGCCGCGCCGGGAGCGCTGGTGGTCAAGGCGTTCAACACCATCTTTGCCCAGCTGCTGGCGGCCGATGCGCGCCAGGGCAAGGCGCCCGTGCAGGTGTTCGTGGCGGGCGATGACGCCGATGCCAAGGCTCGGGTGCAGGCGTTGGCCCGTGCACTGGGCTTCGAGCCCGTGGATGCCGGGGCGTTGCGCAACAGCCGCTTTCTGGAGCCCGTGGGCGCCATGAACATCCAGTTCGGCTTCTTCCTGGGCTGGGGCCCGGCGGCCGCACCGGCCTGGGTGCGTCTCTGATCGCCGGCCTCCCCCGATTCCCGTTTTTTTACGCTGACCTGAGAACCTTTCCCATGACACACCACCACCCATCCCGCCGGGGCGTCGCAGCCCTTGTCGCAACCGCATCCACGGCCGCTTTGCTGGGTATGTCGTCCCTTGCCGCGCATGCCGGCTCCGCAGCGGACGCCACTGCCATCCGACAGACCCTGCAGCGCTACGAAGAGGCGCTCAACCGTGCCGACACTCCCGCCATTGTTCAGCTGTACACCGAAGACGGCGTGCAGATGGCACCCGACGCGCCTGCTGCCGTGGGACGCGAGGCGCTCAGAAGCGCCTACGCAGGTACCTTTCAGGCGATTGCGCTGAAGCTGGCCTTCACCGTGGAAGAGGTCCAACTGCTGGGCAAGGATGCGGCACTGCTGCGCAGCCGCTCGGCGGGCACGCTCAAGATGCAGGGCAGCGACCAGCCCGCTGGGCCGGCAGCGTTCAAGGAGCTGTTCGTGCTGCGCAAGCAGCGCGATGGGCAGTGGAAGTTTTCGCACTACGCCTTCTCGGCGGCGCCCCCCAGGCCTTGAGCCCTGGCGTGCCTGCACAATGCAGGGACAGGCATTTGCCTGCCTTCTTCGTTGCTGGCCCCACCTCTTGCCCCATGACCACCATCCATCTTCGCCCCGAACTGCCTGGCGATGCATCTGCCATCGAAGCGGTGACCATCGCCGCCTTTGCGCATGCCGCGCATACCTCCCATACCGAGCAGTTCATCGTGCGCGAACTGCGAGCCCTGGGGCAGTTGACGGTGTCCCTGGTGGCCATGGAGCAGGGCGCTGAGGTCGATGGGGATCTGGATGGTGAAGTGGCGGGTGTCGAGCGCATTGTCGGGCATGTCGCGGTCTCGCCCGTCACCATCGCTCCGGCGCCTGCGGGCGGCACCTGGTATGGCCTGGGGCCCCTTTCCGTGCTGCCGCCCTACCAGGGCCAGGGCATCGGGTCGCAGCTCATGCGGCTGGCGCTGGAGCGGCTGCGTGCCCTGCCGCAGGCGGCCGGCTGTGTCGTACTGGGAGAACCTGCGTATTACACGCGCTTCGGCTTTTGCGGGGAGCCCGCGCTGGTGCTGCCGGGCGTGCCGCCCGGGTACTTCATGGCCGTCGGGTTCGCGGGGCAGGTGCCCGCCGGCGTGGTGCAGTACAGCGCAGCCTTCGACGCCACGGCGTGACGATTATTCCAGCGTGACGACCACTGGTGCGTGGTCACTCGGCTGCGGGTTCTTGCGCGGGGCGCGGTCCACCACGCAGGCCGTCACGCTGGCGCGCAGGGCCTCGCTGACCAGGATGTGGTCGATGCGCAGGCCCCGGTTCTTCTGGAAGCCCAGCATGCGGTAGTCCCACCAGGAGTAGATCTTCTCGGGCTGCTCGAACATGCGGAAGCTGTCCGTGAGGCCCAGCTCCAGCAGCGCCTTGAAGTGGTCGCGCTCTTCGGTGGTGTGGTGGATGGTCTCGCGCAGGCCCACCGGGTCGTAGGAGTCGCGGTCTTCGGGCGCCACGTTGAAGTCGCCCACCAGGGCCAGCCGGGGGTGGGCCGCCATCTCGGCGCGCACCAGGTCCTGCAGGGCCTGCAGCCAGCGCATCTTGTAGGCGAACTTTTCCGAGCCGGGCTCCTGGCCGTTGACGAAGTAGCCATTGATCAGGCGCAGCGGGCCGGTGGGCGTGTTCAGCGTGGCGATGATCACGCGCGCCTGCTCGTCTGCATGCGCCGGGATGTTGCGCACCACGTCCGCCAACGGGTGGCGGCTCAGGATGGCCACGCCGTTGTACGTCTTCTGGCCAAAGGCCACGGCCTCGTAGCCGGCTTCCTTGAAGGCGTCGTGCGGGAATTTGTCGTCGGTGAGTTTCAACTCCTGCAGGCCGATGGCATCCACCGGGTTGGCGGCCAGCCAGGCCAGCACCTGGGGCAGGCGCACGGAGAGGGAGTTCACGTTCCAGGTTGCTATCTTCATCACCATCATCGGTCCTTGCTAGTTCAATCTCCATCGCTCGCGGCGACGGCATTGGGGTGCATCCTATCCGCGATTGGCACAGAGGGCTTCTCCAGCATCGCAAGCCGGTTCGGGTTGCCACTTCACGCGACCAAAGTGCATATGCTGGACATATGCAGATGCCCTGAAAATACTATTGGATTTGATGACGCTGCAGGCTTATCGTTGCGCCAAATTACAACGCTGGAGACAAGCCTTGCCACTCGATCCCCCACTGCTGCAAGCGGCCGCAGCACGGCCCGCCGCCTCTGCGGGCCAGATACCTTTCCCACGCATCTGCTCGCGTGCAGGCCTGAGAGGCTGAGAGTCTTTCGTCCATGCCCGCCTTGCACGCCAAAACACCCTGGCTCGTCGTTGCAAATGCTCGCCATAGCCCGAGCTATGGCTGCGCTTTGCGCCTAGATCCAGAGCGTTGTGACGTGCCTTTCGGGCACGGTCAAAAAACTCTCAGCCTCTGAGCCCTGACCACGGGTAGCGCGGAGCTCTGCGCAGCTGCCCGCCAGGCCTCGCGCCTGTTTCTTCCCCATTCACCGCCTCTCATTTCGCATTCCGTACCGGAAGGGCATCGCCATGTCTACGCCAAACGCACCCCACATCCTGCAGCAGATCTTCATCCTCGCCACCGGCCATGCTGCGTCGGCCAGTTTGCTCTCCGAATTCGAGGCGGTGGTCGCCGCTGACGGCCACTACGGCCGGGTGGCCGCCGCCTTCGAGGCGGCCGTGGGCCAGATGGCCGCCAGCCGGGGCGTCGGGGCGACGGTGCAGCAATTGGCGCTCAACGGCCTGGGGGTGGTGCTCTCGGCGGACGACGGCCTGGCCATCGCGCGGCTGGCGCAGGAGCAGGGCCTCACCACCTGGGCCAAGCTGATGGATTTCCTGGTCCAGGCCGACTTGGGCATCTACACCGCGCTGGACCACCGCGCCGAAGCGGCCAACGCCTTCAACAGCGCGCTGGCCAGCCAGAACAAGGGCGCGCTGTTCACCGGGGAGGGCGTGGCGGCGGCCGTGCATACCCTGCTGCAGGGCATTGGCGCCACCGATGCCAGCGCGGCCATGGGCATCAGCGGCGTGCAGGCGCTGGCCGGCAGGCTCACCGCCGCCGGCATCCAGGGCCATGTGGCCGATGGCTACGTGAAGGGCGCCACCGTGTTTGCCGACGCCAATGGCAACCACCGGCTCGATGCGGGCGAGTGGTCCACCACCACCGATGGCGCAGGCGGCTTCACGCTGCCGGCCAGCGTGCAGGGAACGCTGGTGGCCTCCGGCGGCACCGACCTGCTCACCAACAAGGCTTTCAAGGGAATGCTCACCGCACCGGCCGGCAGCACGGTGGTGAACCCCATCACGACCCTGGTGCAGGCGCTGATGGACAAGGGCGGTGCCACCACGACGGTGGAGCAGGCCATGGCCCTGCTCGCCAAGGTGCTGAACCTGCCGGCCGGCATCCACCTGCTGACCTACGACCCGCTGGCCGTGCTGGCCAGCAGCAGCGCCAGCGCCGCCGAGAAGGCCGTGGCCCTGGGCTACCAGAAGGTGGCGGTGGCACTGGTGAACGTGGTTGGCATCGGCGCGGCCGCGCTGGATGCGGCCGAGGCCAAGGCCGGGCAGCCGGGCGTGGCCACGCCGCATGCGGGCCAGGCCGGCGCGGCAGCGGGCACGCTGATCGCGTCCCTGGCGGATGCCCTCGCCGGCGCGGCGGGGGGAACCGGCGGCGTGGCGAACCTGTCGGACGCCACCTTCCTGCGCGCCATCGTGGCGGATGCCGCGGGCGACTATGGCCTGCGGCTGGATGCCACCAGCCTGGACCTCATCGGCAAGGTGGTGGATGCCGCCAACGATGCGGTCGGCGCGGCCAGCACGGTGGCCGTGCTGGGCCAGGTGGCCGCTGCGGCCACCGATGCGGCGGGCTCGGTGGCCACGGGCAACTTCCAGGCGGCGGCGAATGGCTTCACGGGGCCGGCCTTCACGGCCGTGGTGCAGCAGCAGGCCGTGGGTGAACTGGCGCCCGGGGTGTCTGCCGGCCAGGGCAGCAACCCGCCACCGGCATCCGGTGGCGGCGGTGACGCGGGCGGCGGCACGCCAGCCCCTGTGGACACGCAGGCCCCGGTGCTGACCATCACGAGTTCAGCGGCCGCGCTCAAGACCGGCGGCACCGCGAACATCACGTTCACCTTCAGCGAAAACCCGGGTGCGAGCTTCACCGCGGCGGACATCACGACCGCTGGCGGTACGCTGGGTGCGCTGAGCGGCACGGGTCTGGTGCGCACGGCGACTTTCACGGCCACGGCGTCCGCCCACCTCGACGCGGGCGGGCACATTGTGGTGGCCAAGGACAGCTTCAGCGACGCGGTCGGCAACAAGGGCGCGGCCGCGGCCGTGGACATCGCCACGGTGTTCAACCCGGTGCTGTTCGTGGGCAACAGCGCAACCTTCGCGCGCATCGACCCGGCCATGTCGTACAACACCTACGATGCGGCCACCAACCCCTTCGGCGTGCATGACCTGACCTCGCCAGCCAATGGCGGGAGCTTCACCAACCTGACCGGTGCCAACCTCTACGAACCGCACCCCTGGGGTGGCGTGGCGGGCCTGTTCGACAAGTTCGCCGACCAGGTGGGCCTGGGCTACGACGTGTCGCTCTCCACCCGCAATGCGGCCACGCTCAAGGGCCACTACCTGAACTCCTCGGCGGCCGGTTGGGACATGCGCGGCAACATCGCCAGCCAGAAATGGGAGCTGGTGGTGCTGCAGGACCAGACGGACGAACCACTGCCCTCGGGCTTGGGCTCCATCACCTTCGCGGCGGGCAGCGCCACGGCCAACCTGGTCATCACCCCCACGGCCGACGGTGCCAAGGAGTACGACGAAACCCTGGCGCTCAAGCTGGCCGCCTCGGCCGGCAACTACCGCGTGGGCACCAGTTCCGCCGTGGGCACCACCCTCCTCAACGACGACCCCACTGCGCCCGCCACCAACCCGGCCCTGGCCACAGTATCGCTGGCAGCCAGCCCCGGCCAGGTGACCGAGGATGGCACGGCCAACCTGGTCTTCACCTTCACGCGCACCGGTCCCACGACCAGCGACCTGGTCGTGAATTTCACGGCCGTTCGCGATGGCAGCACCTCGCCATCGGTCTCGACCACGGTGTCTGCCAGCCAGGACCTGGAGATGTACACCACCGCCTCGGGCGTATTTTCGGCATCGGGGGGCGGCGGCACATCGCCCTACCGCTTCAGCAGTGGCAATGGCTTTGCCACCAGCGCCGACACGGGTGCCCCCACGACCACGGGAAATGTCTCGTTCACCTCCAACACGGGCTCCATCACCATCAAGGCGGGGCAGACTTCGGCCAGCATCACCCTGGACCCGCATGCCGACAGCACGGTGGAGGCCGACGAGGCCATTCGCCTCACGCTCACCAGCACTGGCTCCGACTACAACCTGGGCACGCTCGGCGCCGTCAGCGGCACCATCGTCAACGACGACTTCGCCGCCGGCACGGACACCAGCCTGCCCAACGTGACCCTGGGCCTGAGCTCGGCCGCGGGCGTGTACGAGAACGCCGGCCAGAACCTGGTCTATACCTTCACGCGCAGCGGCGACACGAGTGCCGCGCTCACGGTGAACTTCACGGCCGACGGTACGGCCACCTACTTCGCGGCGGATCCGTCCCAATCGGACTTCGGCATCTCCGCGAATGCCACGCTCACCACCACCTCGGGCGCCAATGCCGACATCGGCGAGTTCCAGAAGTACGCCACAGCGATCGAGAACTTCGTGCATACCGGCGCAGCCGACAGTGCCACCCAGCCGGGCACCACGATCGCGGGCAACCCGAACGCCGATGCCTCGACCGACATGTACCTGTATGCCACCTGGGCCCGGCCCGACATGGTGGCCGGGGCCTACGACATGCTCACTTCGCGCACCCTCAATGGCGCCGGCGCCTATGAGGGCACGGGGGACATCAGCCGGTCGGACACGCAGGCCACGGCCTACTACCTCACGCTCGAGGGCATGACAGCCGACCTGCAGAGCGCCTACGCCAACCTGGCCGCCGTCAACCCCGACTTCGTGGGGGTTGCGCCGGTGGGCACGGCCTTCATGACCGCCGTGCAGAATGGCCTGGCGATCCGCGACCCCTACACGGAGACGGGCGGAACAAGCGTGTCCGGCGGCGGCAAGATCAACCTGTGGCACGACGACAACCTGCATGCGAGCAAGTACGGCTCCTACCTCTCGGGCCTGGTGCTGTTCGAGACGCTCACCGGCCTCGATGCACGCTCGCTGGGGGCGGGCGACAAGGTGGCGAGCGACCTGGGCATCGACCCGGCCACGGCCGTGGCGCTGCAGAAGGTGGCTTCGGCCACGATGGGCTTCAACCAGGGCTACCAATGGAGCGCCCCCGGCAAGGTGGCCGACCTGGGCGGCACCAACGCCACGGCCACGCTGGCCACGGCCGGGGGCTTCAGCTTTGCAGACCCGGCCTTCGCGGCGCACACGGTGAGCGTCACGCCCACGGCCGGCGCCCTCGGCACGCTGACCGCCCAGGTGCGTTCCGACGGCCACACCGGCCAGGTCAACTGGCTCTATACCGTCGGCAACCAGACCATCGACCCGCTGCTGGCCAGCGGCCAGCAGCGCCACGACCAGTTCACCGTGACCCTGGACGACGGCTATGGGCACCTGAGCACGCGCCTGGTCGATATCACGCTGGTGGGCTCGGCGCTCTGAGCCATCCCGGGATGGGGTGCGATGCGCAGCAAGCTGTGCTCCGCGTCACAGCCTTGGCGGCCGCACCGGCCTATTATTTCCTTGCCGGCCTCCAAGCGGCATCCCCTCTTGCGACAAGCAAGTTGCTGCCCGCCTCCGTGCGGGCTTTTTTTTGCCGACCTGGCGGGTGCTGAACTTCTGGGCGCCTGGCGGTTCAGACAGCGGGGCGCGACGGTGCGAAGCGGGCGATAGCGGCCCGGCCCCTTGCCGCAACCTCCCGAAAAGAAAAAGGAACAAGCAAACATGAGCAGCAGATTCATCAGAACCCTGGCCGCGGCCGCAGCGCTGGCCGGCGCATCGGGCGCCGCCATGGCCGCAGGCGGCCCGCTCGACGGTGTCTACCAGTGCGCGGTGGCCGGTACCGGCGTGTTCGTCACCGTGAGCGGCCAGCCCAGCGGCCCCTCGATGTTCACCATCGCGGCCCTGGGCCCGGCGAATTCGCTGTACGGATACGGCATGGGCACGGCCACGGCCTCGTCGTTCACCGGCACCACCAGCTTCAACCTGCCGTTCACGCTGTCGGTGAGCCAGGGCAACCTGATCGGCAGCATGGGCGTGCTGCAGGGGAGCACGGCTGCCCAACTGCCGGTGAACTGCGCCAAGCTGTTCTGACCTTCCGCTTGCGGCGCGGCCCTCGGTCATTGAAGGCTCGGCGATTTTCCACTTCGCAGCTACATTGATCTCGGGAGGCATCGCATGGCATCCGTTGGTATGGGCTGGCTCAACGCCGCAGGTATGTTGCTCGGGCTGTTGCCGGCATTGAGTGCCAGTGCCGGCCCCACTGCTGCAGATACTGCAGACCAGTGGATTGAAGTGCAGCGGCTGCACAACGACGCGGCTTACGACAGGGCATGGCCACGGGCCGACTACTTGGTGCGTAGTGAAGCGCAGTGGCTGGAGGTCTGGGCACAGGGCCAGGGCGAACCGGATCCTCGGGTTACGCGCTCTGGGGGCGGCAGGCCCATCGTGGACTTTGAGCGCTTCATGCTGGTGGGTATTTCTCGGGGCCTGCAAGGCCATGGCTGCTCCGGCCTGTACATCGAGGATGCTGTCGAACGAAGCAGCGAGATCGAGGTCCGCTTTGTGTATCCGGGGGCTGGAGACCATCTGCCTGGGCAGCCCTTCAAGGTATGCACGGCGGTTGTGACCAGGCTGGTGGATTGGGCTTTGCTTCCCCGGAGCGCCAAGCCAGTGCGTTTCGTGATGGTGACGAAGTGATCAGCGCCTGCGCTCCAGCGTCACGAAGCTGTAGGGCAGCCCGTTCGTAGAGGTATGCGCGCTGCGCGCCGTCTCGTGCCAACTGGCATCGAGCACGGGTGCATGGGCATCGCCCTCGAAGTCCTGCGCAATCTCGGTGAGTTCAATGCGGTCGGCCAGGGGCTGGGCTTCGGCGTAGACCTGGGCGCCGCCGATCACCCACACTGTCTGGCCGGCGCTCGCGTGCTGCAGGGCCTCCTGCAGGCTGGCGGCGCGCACCGCTCCCTCGGCATGCCAATCGGCCTGGCGGGTGATGACGATGTTGGTGCGGCCCGGCAGCGGCCGAAAGCGCGGCGGCAGCGAGTCCCAGGTCTTGCGGCCCATGACCACGGGGCAGCCCTGGGTCAGGGATTTGAAGTGCGCCATGTCCTCGGGCAGGTGCCAGGGCAAGACATTGTCCTTGCCGATCACGCCGTTGGCGGCGCGCGCGTAGATCATATGTAGAGGCATAGCTAGTTGCTCCGGCTGTAGAAGGCGGGTTCGGTCACGCCTTCTTAGATGTGCAGGGTTGCCAGCACGCCGACGGCGAGGCCAATGCCTGCCACGCCGTACATGCCGTACTCCAGCCACTTCTTGCGGGTGAGCAGGGCAATCGCGGCCAGGGCGATCGCCACCTGCAGCGCCGTGGTGGCCTGGGCCCAGCGGTGGTGCTGGTGCATCTGCTCTTCGCTCTGGCGGTCGAACTTGTGGCTGTCGGCCTCGAGCTTTTCCGCGGCGACCTTGATCTCGTTCTTTTCGGTCTCGTAGCGGTCCATCTTGGCCTGGTAGGTGGCCTTGCGGTCATCGGGCGCCAGGTCGCGGGCCAGTTCGGCAAGGGACTGCTTGGTGCTCTTGGATTGGAAGTAGTTCCACTGGTTGGAGGCCTCGGTCTTCTTGATGGCCGCGTCGTTCTTGAGCAGGCCGGCATTGGCCTGCGTGGCGCCACCCATGTACGCGAAGATCGCGCCCACCGTGGCGACGAGGGCCGTGAACATGGCGATCTTGCTCATGGACGAGCCGCCGCTTTCCTTGCCGTGGCTGCTTGCGTGGTCGTCGCCATGGCCCTGGGTGGCATGCTCGACTGCGTGGTCGTGGGGGCCGTGTACGTGAAATCCGCCGGAAGACATAGTGGGTGCTCTTTGTAGTTCGTGAAGGGAGACAGGGAATGTCAGGCAGGGCGCAGCGGCACCTGCGCTGCAGGAATCATGGGAAGGCGAGGGGGGTCAGACCGCGACTGGGGCCTTGATGGCCGGGTGGCACTGGTAGTCCAGCACTTCGAAGTCCTCGAACTGGTAGTCGAAGATGCTGTCCGGCCGGCGCTTGATGTGCATCGTGGGATAGGGGTAGGGCGTGCGTGCCAGCTGGGTCTGCACCTGCTCGTGGTGGTTGCTGTAGATGTGGCAGTCGCCGCCGGTCCAGATGAAGTCGCCCACGTTCAGGTCGCACTGCTGGGCCACCATGTGGGTCAGCAGTGCATAGCTGGCGATGTTGAAGGGCACCCCGAGGAAGATGTCGGCGCTGCGCTGGTAGAGCTGGCAGCTCAGGGTGCCGCGGCCGCCGGGCTCCTGCGCGGGTGCCACGTAGAACTGGAAGAAGGCGTGGCAGGGCATGAGCGCCATCTTGTTGAGCTCGGCCACGTTCCAGGCGCTCACGATGATGCGGCGCGAATCGGGGTTGGACTTGAGTGTCTTGATCACATCGCTGATCTGGTCGATGTGGCCGCCGTCCGGCGTGGGCCAGCTGCGCCATTGCACGCCGTACACCGGGCCCAGGTCTCCATCCTCGCGCGCCCACTCGTCCCAGATGGTGACGCCACGCTCCTTGAGCCAGTTGTTGTTGCTCGACCCCGTGAGGAACCACAGCAGCTCCTGGATGATGGAGCGCAGATGCACCTTCTTGGTGGTGACCAGCGGAAAGCCTTCTTTCAGGTCGAAGCGCATCTGGTGCCCGAACACGCTGCTCGTGCCCGTGCCCGTGCGGTCGGACTTGTGCACGCCGTGCGTGAACACGTGGCGCATGAAGTCCTCGTACTGGGAGCGCACGGGGCGGGTGGGCAAGGAAGTGGCTGCCACGGCGGCAGAAGGCTGGGTCATGGGATCGATCACTCACGGTGGGGCGCAGCCACCAGAGGATGGCCGTTGCCGACTGCGGATTTTATGCGGAGCGGGAGAATAGGGCGTCTGCCTTCCATCCTGCACCTTCGCCATGACAACTTCTGCCGCGCCCGTCACCATCCGCCCTCTCGAAGCCGCCGACTGGCCCACCGTGTGGTCCATCCTGCGCGCGACCTTCCAGGCAGGGGACACGTATTCCTTTGCACCGGACAGCACCGAGGCCGAGATCCACAAGGCCTGGGTGGAACTGCCTGCTGCCACCTTCGTCGCCTGCGGCGTGGGTGGGGAGATTGTGGGCACCTATTTCATCAAGCCCAACCAGACCGGGCTGGGCGCCCATGTGTGCAACTGCGGCTATGTGGTGGCGCCGGCGGCGCAAGGGCTGGGCGTGGCTTCGCTGATGTGCGAGCACTCCCAGCGGCAAGCCGTGGCCATGGGCTTTCGGTCCATGCAGTTCAACCTGGTGGTGGCCAGCAACGTGCGCGCCGTGCGGCTGTGGCAGCACCTGGGCTTTGCCGTGGTGGGCACGCTGCCGGGCGCCTTCAGGCACCGCAGCTTGGGCTATGTGGATGCCCACGTGATGTTCAAGACGCTGGTGGACTGAGCTTCTTGTGCAAACAACAAAGGCCCCGAAGGGCCTTGCTGAGGGTTGGCGACAGGGGCCATGGCCCGAGTACCAGGGGGAAACACTTCCACATGGTGGCGGCACCCACGACCGTGAGATACCACCACCATGGGAAGGCCCGCATTCTTTACATCGAGCTGATTTCGCCCGAAGGGATCTGGCCCAGGCGCACGGCTTCGGCAGCCGCTGCACGCACGGCAGCGCGGTCAGCCGTCGACTTGTAGGTCACGACGCGCGAACCTGCTGGCTCGATGCTGCGCGTCTGTGCCACGGTGGCAGCTTCGGCAGCCACTTCGGCGCGGGTGCGGTTCGTATCGAACTTCAGTGCGAACTGCGAGGAGTCGGCTTCGTCAGCCTGGGCACCGAAGGAAACGAAAGCGGCAACAGCGGCCAGGGAGAGGAAACGTGCGGTCTTGTTCATGGTGATCTCGATTCTTGATTTGATTGGAGGTAGGGGGTCTGTTCAATCCGGGGCGGCTTACAGAGCTCCGATTTCGCCGGAAGAAATCTGGCCGGTGCGCACAGCATCAGCAGCCTGGGCACGCACGGCAGCGCGGTCGGCGGTGGACTTGTAGGTCACGACACGCGAACCAGCAGGCTCGATGCTGCGGGTCTGGGCCACGGTAGCGGCTTCAGCGGCCACTTCGGCGCGGGTGCGGTTGGTTTCGAACTTCGTGGCGAATTGCGAAGCATCGGCTTCGTCGGCTTGGGCGCCGAAAGAGGCGAAAGCGGCAACAGCGGCGATGGAGAGGAAGCGTGCGGTCGTGTTCATGATGAAAGTCCTTAAAGGTAAAAGCGTCTCAAGAAAACCGGAGCAAAAACAACTTCGAACCGGGTTCGGTGAGTCGCCTTGCGGGTTCGGCTCATCGATGGGTTGAACTGTACGCCGCAGGTGATCAAAGAAAAACCACCTGGTCGCGAACTGACTGTTCCAGTTTTGGAAATAGTCGATAGCGCACAGCAGGGGCATCCGGTCCAGGTGTGTGTCGCTCCCCGCAAGGCTTGGCGGGCGCTTCGGGCCGACAATACGCATACCCAGTTGACGCATCTAGGTATAAATCCTGAGATTCTGGCGAAAATTAGTATGTGTATGGGTTTTCAAAGTATCAACTGAGCATCTGAGCATCGGTATCGTTCAGTCCACCAATGCCAGCCATTCGACCGGCGTTGAGTGGCAGATCCATACCAACTACGCAGGAGACGTTTCGATGCCCCGTTCCACCCGTCCACACACCCGCCTGGCCCTGGCCGTTGCCGCCCTGGCGGCATCGCTGTGCGGCGCCGCTGCGCATGCGCAGACCGAACTCGTGATTGCCACCGTGAACAACGGCCACATGATCGAGATGCAGAAATTGAGCAAGAACTTCGAGCAGGCCAACCCCGACATCAAGCTCAAGTGGGTCACTCTGGAAGAAGGCGTGCTGCGCCAGCGCGTCACGACCGACATCGCCACCAAGGGCGGCCAGTTCGACGTGATGACCATCGGCATGTACGAAGCCCCCATCTGGGGCAAGAAGGGCTGGCTGCAGGAGCTCAAGACCGACGCCGCCTACGACGTGGACGACCTGCTGCCCGCAGTGCGCAATGGCCTGTCGATCGATGGCAAGCTGTTTGCCGCCCCGTTCTACGGCGAAAGCTCGATGCTGATGTACCGCAAGGACCTGGCCGACAAGGCCGGCGTGCAGGTGCCCGAGCGCCCCACCTGGCCCCAGATCAAGGACCTGGCCGCCAAGATCCACGACCCCAAGAACGGCGTGTACGGCATCTGTCTGCGCGGCAAGCCGGGCTGGGGTGACAACATGGCCTTCCTGACCACGCTGGTCAACACCTTCGGCGGCCAGTGGTTCGACATGCAGTGGAAGCCGCAGCTCGAATCCAAGCCCTGGAAGGACGCCATCACCTTCTACGTGGACCTGCTCAAGAACTACGGCCCGCCCGGCTCGTCGGCCAACAGCTTCAACGAAATCCTGGCGCTGACCAACTCGGGCAAATGCGGCATGTGGATCGACGCGACCATCGCTGCATCCTTCGTGAGCGATCCCAAGCAGTCCAAGGTCGCCGACCAGATGGCGTTTGCCCAGGCCCCCACCATGAATACCCCCAAGGGCGCCAACTGGCTCTGGTCGTGGAATCTGGCCATTCCCGCCGGTTCGAAGAAGGTGGACGCTGCGCAGAAGTTCATCACCTGGTCCACCAGCAAGGAGTACGTGCAGCTCGTGGCCAAGACCAACGGCTGGGCCAACGTGCCCACCGGCACCCGCAAGAGCACCTACGCCAGCCCCGAGTTCCAGAAGGCAGCGCGCTTTGCCGCGGCCGAGAAGGTGGCCATCGACTCGGCCAACCCGACCGATTCGACCTTGCCCAAGAGCCCGTATGTGGGCGTGCAGTTCGCGGCGATTCCTGAGTTCCAGGCCATCGGCATCGCTGTGGGCCAGCAGATGAGCGCGGCCCTGGCCGGCAAGACCAGCGTGGACGCGGCCCTCAAGGCCAGCCAGGTCTCGGCCGATCGCGAAATGAAAAAGGGCGGCTATTACAAGTAAGCCGCCAGCGGCCACTGGGGGCTGATCGAAGCCTGTGACTCCTCGCCGCACAGATGTGCGGCGGGGAGTTCCACCTCGAAACGCCCACTGCATCCGCCAACGCCCATTGCATTGCCGGCCCGCCGCCGGCAACGCCAGATTTCTCCCGGGATCCCCATGAACCGCCTGCTTCCCCGCCTGCTGCTCACGCCAGCCATGGCCACGCTCTTCCTGTGGATGATCGTGCCGCTGGTGATGACGATCTACTTCTCGCTGATCCGCTACAACCTGATGCAGCCGGACCAGACCGGCTTTGCCGGGTTGGAGAACTTCGAGTACTTCGTCACCGACCCTTCGTTCGGCACGGCGGTGGTCAACACGCTGCTGCTGCTCGGTAGCGTGATCCTCATCACGGTGGTGTTCGGTATCGCCATCGCGCTGCTCATCAACGAGCCGTTCGCGGGCCGGGGCATCGTGCGGGTGCTGCTGATCTCGCCGTTCTTCGTCATGCCCACGGTGAACGCACTGATGTGGAAGAACATGATGATGAACCCCATCTACGGCGTGCTCGCGCAGGTGTGGATGTTCTTCGGCGCGCAGCCGGTGGACTGGCTCACGGACTTGCCGCTGTTCTCGGTGATCGTCATGGTGTCCTGGCAGTGGCTGCCGTTCGCCACGCTGATCTTCATGACCGCGCTGCAGAGCATGAACCACGAGCAACTCGAAGCCTCGCGCATGGATGGCGCCAACTACCTGCAGCAACTGCGCTACCTGTACGTGCCGCACCTGGCGCGCTCGGTGGCCGTGGTGGTGATGATCGAGCTGATCTTTTTGCTCAGCATCTTTGCGGAGATCTACACCACCACCGGCGGTGGCCCGGGCGATGCGAGCACCAACGTCACCTTCCTGATCTTCAAGCAGGCGCTGCTCAACTTCGACGCGGGCGTGGCCTCTGCCGGCGCGCTGTTCGCGGTGGTGCTGGCCAACATCGCGGCGGTGTTCCTGATCCGCATGGTCGGCAAGAACCTCGATAAGTAAATACAAGAAGAAGGACCACCGACATGACCACCCGACGCCGATCCTCCTACCCCCTGGGCCTGCTGGCCCTGCGCACCGTGGCTGCCTGGGGCGTGGCCCTGTTGCTGTTCTTCCCGCTGGCCTGGCTGCTGCTCACCGCGTTCAAGACCGAGCTGCAGGCCATTGCCGTGCCGCCGCAGCTGTTCTTCGTCCCCACGCTCGAAAACTTCCACGAGGTGCAGGAGCGCAGCGACTACCTGCTGTACGCCAAGAACTCGGTCATCACCAGCGTGCTCTCGACCGTGGTGGGGCTCATGCTGGCCGCACCCGCAGCCTACGCCATGGCCTTCTTCAAGGGCAAGTACACCAAGGACATCCTGATGTGGATGCTCTCCACCAAGATGATGCCCGCCGTGGGCGCGCTGGTGCCGATCTACGTGCTGGCGCAAAAGAGCCACCTGCTCGACACGCAACTGGTGCTGATCATCGTGTTCGCGCTGTCCAACCTGCCCATCATGGTGTGGATGCTGTACTCGCACTTCAAGGACATCCCGCGCGAGATTCTGGAGGCCGCACGCATGGATGGCGCCACCCTGTGGCAGGAAGTGCGCCTGGTGCTGCTGCCCCTGGGCATGGGCGGCCTGGCCTCCACCGGCCTCTTGTGCCTGGTGCTGTCGTGGAACGAGGCCTTCTGGAGCCTGAACCTGAGCGCCGCCAAGGCCGGCACGCTGGCCACGCTGATCGCCTCGTACTCCAGCCCCGAGGGCCTGTTCTGGGCCAAGCTGTCGGCGGCCTCGCTGATGGCGATTGCGCCCATCGTGGTCTTTGGCTGGTTCAGCCAGAAGCAACTGGTGCAAGGCCTGACCTTTGGCGCCGTGAAGTAGCGCGCAGCTCTCCCATCTAACGCAATCAAGTTTTCAGGAACCCGATTCCATGGCCTATCTCCAACTGCGCGGCATCGAGAAATTCTTCGGTGAGCACCGCGCCATCAAGGGCATCGACCTCACCATCCAGCAAGGCGAGTTCATCGTCTTCGTCGGGCCCTCGGGCTGCGGCAAGTCCACGTTGCTGCGCCTGATCGCGGGGCTGGAGAACATCGACGGCGGCTCGCTCATGCTCGACGGCCGCGACATCACCGACCAGCCCTCCAGCAAGCGCGACCTGGCCATGGTGTTCCAGAGCTATGCGCTGTACCCGCACATGAGCGTGTACGAGAACATGAGCTTCGCGCTCAAGCTCGCCAAGGTGGATCCGGCCATCGTGCGCGAGAAGGTCGAGCGCGCCGCCGCCATCCTGAACCTCACGACCTACCTGGAGCGCACGCCCAAGGAACTGTCGGGCGGGCAGCGCCAGCGTGTGGCCATCGGCCGTGCCATCGTGCGCGCGCCCAAGGTTTTCCTCTTCGACGAGCCGCTGTCCAACCTCGACGCGGCGCTGCGCGGCCAGACCCGCGTGGAGATCGCCAAGCTGCACCGCGACCTGGGCGCCACCACCATCTACGTCACGCACGACCAGGTGGAGGCCATGACCCTGGCCGACCGCGTGGTGGTGCTGCGCGACGGGCTCATCGAGCAGGTCGGCACGCCGCTGGAGCTGTACGACAAGCCTGCCAACCAGTTCGTCGCCCAGTTCATCGGCACGCCGCAGATGAACGTGGTGCCCTTGCAGCAACTGCCCGCGCCGGTGCAGCAGCAGGCACCGGCGGGTGCAGTGGGCGGTGCCATCGGCCTGCGCCCGGAAAACATCGCGGTGCGCAGCACCGGCACGACGCCGGTGAGCGGGCAGGTGGACCTGATCGAAGCACTGGGCGCCGAAACGCTGATCTACGTGAGCACGCCCGGCGGTGCGCAGTTCGTCTCGCGCCAGAACGACCGCACCGGCCTGCGTGCGGGCGATGCGGTGAGTCTGGACATCGACGCTTCGCAGGCGCACTGGTTCGACCCGGCAGGCCACGTCGTGGCGGGGCAGGGCGCGTGACCGCCGCGCATCCTCTGCAAGGGCAGGTGGCTGCCATCACCGGCGCGGCCTCGGGCATCGGCTTTGCCAGCGCGAAGGCCATGGCGGACGCCGGTGCGCGCGTGGTGCTGATCGACCGCGATGAAACCGCACTGGCCAGGGCCTGCGCGGCCATTGGCGAGCGCGCTTCGCCGCTGGTGCTGGATCTGCTCGATGCGAAACAGTGCGCAAGCCTGCTGGCGCGCACGCTGGCCATCGCCGGCCAGCTCGACATCTTCCATGCGAATGCGGGCCTCTACGTGGGCGGAGATCTGGTCGACGCCGACCCCGACGCCATCGACCGCATGCTGCAGCTCAACGTCAACGTGGTGATGAAGAACGTACACAACGTGCTGCCCCACATGATCGAGCGCGGCCGCGGGGACATCATCGTCACGAGCTCGCTCGCCGCCCATTTCCCGACGCCGTGGGAGCCCGTCTACGCCTCGTCCAAGTGGGCCGTGAACTGCTTCGTGCAGACCGTGCGCCGCCAGGTGTTCAAGCACGGCATCCGCGTGGGGGCCATCTCTCCGGGCCCGGTCATCACCTCGCTGCTGGCCGACTGGCCTGCGGAAAAGCTCGAAGAGGCCAAGGCCAATGGCAGCCTCATCGAGGCCGCCGAAGTGGCCGAGGTGGTGCTGTTCATGCTCACCCGGCCACGCGGCATGACCATCCGCGACGTGGTGATGATGCCCACGAATTTCGACCTCTGAGACCTCTCTTCTTCGCATTCACGCACCATGAATTTCATCCTGCACCTGGGCCTGGGCTCGTTCCACCGCGCCCACCAGGCCGTCTACGTTCACGAACTGCGCCAGTTGGGCCAGCCCCAGGATGGGGGCTGGGCCATCGTCGGCGGCAACCTGCGTCCCGACATGGCCGAGACCATCGCGGCGCTGCAGGCCCAGGGCGGGTGCTACACGCTGGAAACCGTCACGCCCCAGGGCGAGCGCAGCTACACCCGCATCGAATCCATCGAGCGCGTGATTCCCTACCAGGACGACCTGGCGCCCCTGATCACGGCCGGTGCCGATGCCGCCACGCGCATCATCTCGTTCACCGTGACCGAAGCGGGCTATTACCTGGATGCCGACAACCAGCTCGACTGGTCCACGTTCCCGGACCTGCGCGCCGACCTCGCAGCCGTGCAGGCCGGCCAGGCGGGCCACAGCATCTACGGCGCCCTGGTGAGCATCCTGCGCGCGCGCATGCGCGCCGGTGCTGGCCCTGTGACGCTGATGAACTGCGACAACCTGCGCCACAACGGCGAGCGCTCGCGCGGCGGCCTGCTGCAGTTCATCGACGCGCTGGGCGATGCTGCGCTCAAGGCCTGGGTGCTTGCGAACACCAGCAGCCCCAACGCCATGGTTGACCGCATCACGCCGCGCCCCACACCCGACGTGGCCGAGCGCGTGAAGGCCGCCACCGGCTGGGACGACAAGGCGGCGCTCATGGGCGAGAGCTTCATCCAGTGGGTGATCGAGGACCAGTTCATTGCCGGGCGCCCCGCATGGGAGAAGGTGGGCGTCGAGATGGTGGACTCGGTGCAGGCCTACGAGGAGGCCAAGATCCGCCTGCTCAACGCCACCCACAGCTGCATCGCCTGGGCGGGCACGCTGGCGGGCTACCGGTACATCCACGAAGGCACGCACGATGCCGCCATCCGCCAGATGGCCTACGACTACGTGACCGACGATGCGATCCCCGTACTGCTGCCGTGCCCCATCAACCTGGAGCAGTACCGCGACGTGGTGCTGGACCGCTTTGGCAACCCCGCCATTGCCGATACCAACCAGCGCGTGGCCATGGACGCTTTCTCCAAGATCCCGGGCATGATCGCACCCACCATCCGCGACCAGTTGGCGCGCAAGGGTTCGTTCGATAGCGTCGCCATGCTGCCTGCGCTGTTCCTCGCCTACCTGCAGCGCTGGCATGCCGGACAGATCCCCTACGACTACCAGGACCAGGCCATGGACCCGGCCGTGGCGCACGCGATCTGCGATGCGGCCGACCCGGTCGCCGCATACGCCGCCGATGCGACGCTGTGGGGCGAGATGGCCTCCGACCCGCGCCTGGTCGCCACGTTGCGCCAGGCCTTCGCCCGCGTCCAGGTCTTCGTGGCCGAGCGTGCAGAGCGCGGGTGATTGATGTAAGTTGAGCGGCTTGTCCACAGGAATGACGCCATGACCGTGAAGACGACACCTGTCTCCCCACGCCAGACCAAGCCCGAGCTGGAGCACGACTATGTGCGCTCGCCCGAGCTGGGCTATGAGCCGCCGGAAACCGTGGGGTTCATCCGCTGCCTGTCGCACGGTTTTCCCACGCCGCTGGCGCGCTGGCATTACCACGATGAGTACGAGCTGCACCTGATCACTGCCACCTCGGGCAAGGTGTTCGTGGGCGACTGGATCGGCCAGTTCCAGCCAGGCCATCTGGTGCTGACCGGGCCGCGCCTGCCGCACAACTGGATCAGCATGGACCTGCCCGAGGGCGGCGTGCCGCTGCGCGACCTGGTGATCCAGTTCTCGCATGCCCCGCTCATGGCCAGCAGCGAAAGCATCCCCGAGCTGCGCGAGGTGCTGCCCCTGCTCGAGCGGGCCCGCCACGGCATCGAATTCTTTGGCATGGAGGCACAGGCGCAGGAGCATTGGCAGCGCATCAAGGCCCGCCAGGGGCTGGCCCGGTTTGGCGCGTTCTGCGAGTTCCTGAGCGACCTGGCCCGCTGTACCGACTTTCGGCTGCTGTCGAGCACCCAGCTGCAAAGCGAGGACAACGACACCCAGCTCGACCAGATCAATGCCGTCGTGAGCCGCATCACCGACCACCTGGCCGAGCCCCTGTCGGCCGCCGACCTGGCGCAGGAGCTGGGCATGACCGAGAGCCGCTTCTCGCGCTTCTTTCGCCGGGCCACGGGCAACACCTTCACCGACTTCGTGAACCTGGTGCGCGTGAACCGCGCCTGCCAACTGCTCATGGAGTCCGAGCGCTACATCACCCACATTGCCTACGACGTGGGCTTCAACAACATGGCCAACTTCAACCGCCGCTTCCTGGACATCAAGGGCATGACGCCCAGCGAATACCGCAAGCAGGGTGCGGGTCGTTTCGGGATCAAGGCATGACAGTGTTTTTCCCCCGTGTTTCAGGATTAGCGCATGTACCTCGGCATTGATCTGGGCACCTCGGGTGTCAAATTGCTGCTGCTGGGCGAAGACCAGCAGGTGCACGCCGTGGCCGATGCGCCTGTGCCCCAGCACCGCCCCCAGCCGACCTGGAGCGAGCAGCACCCGGCCCACTGGCTGGCCGCCACCGAAACCGCCGTGGCCCAGCTGCGTGCGCAGGCGCCCGCCGCGTGGGCACAGGTGCGCGGCGTGGGCCTGTCGGGCCACATGCACGGCGCCGTGGTGCTGGGCGCGCAGGGCGAGGTGCTGCGCCCTGCCATCCTCTGGAACGATGGCCGCGCGGCGGCCGAATGCATTGCGCTGGAGCAGGCCGCGCCCACCTCGCGCGAAATCACCGGCAACCTGGCCATGCCCGGCTTTACCGCACCCAAGCTGCTGTGGCTGCGCAAGCACGAGCCTGAAGTGTTTGCGCGCATCCGCAGCGTGCTGCTGCCCAAGGACTGGCTGCGCCTGCAGCTCTCGGGCGATGCGGTGAGCGACATGTCCGATGCGTCGGGCACCCTGTGGCTGGACGTGGCCCGCCGCGATTGGAGCGACACCCTGCTCGCCGCCTGCGGCCTGACCCGTGCCCACATGCCGCGCCTGGCCGAGGGCAGCGATGCCACCGGCGTGCTGCGAGCCGACGTGGCCGCCCGCTGGGGCCTGCCTGCCGGTGTGGTCATGGCCGGTGGCGGGGGCGACAACGCCGCCAGTGCAGTGGGCGTGGGCGCACGGCAGGCAGGGCAGGGCTTTGTGTCGCTGGGTACCTCGGGCGTGGTGTTCCGGGTGTCCGACCGGTTCGCGCCTGCCACCGAGCGTGCAGTGCATGCCTTCGCCCACGCGCTGCCTGGCCGCTGGCACCAGATGTCCGTCATGCTCAGCGCCGCCAGCGCCTTCGGCTGGCTGGCACGCATCACCGGGCAGCCCGAGGCCCAGCTGTCCGCCGCCGTGCAGGGCATGGGCCTGGCGCGCCATGCACAGGCCCCGCTCTTTCTGCCCTACCTGAGCGGCGAGCGCACGCCCCACAACAATGCCGCAGCCACCGGCGTCTTCATGGGCCTGCGCGCCGAGCACGATGCCGCCGACATGGCCTGCGCCGTGATGGAGGGCGTGGGCTTCGGCCTCATGGACGGGCTGCAGGCCATGCAGGCGGCTGCGGGCGACGAGGCGGGTACATCCAACACCTCCCTCGCCCTGGTCGGCGGCGGTGCCCGCAGCGATGCCTGGGCCCAGTTGCTGGCCAGCGGCCTGGACTGCACGCTGGAGCGCCCGGACGGCGCCCATGCAGCCGCCGCGCTGGGCGCCGCGCGCCTGGCCGCCATGGCCTGCGGAGGCGACGAAGCCCTGTGGTGCCAGGGCCTGCCAGCCGAGGCCCGCTTTGCCCCCCAGCCCGCGCAGCAGGCCCTGCTGCAGGAGCGCCATGCGCGCTTCAAGGCGCTGTACCCTGCGCTGCTGCCCCATTTCTGAACCGTTCTTTGTCCATGTCCATACATTCTCCCGTGCAGGTCGCCATTGCCGGCGAAGCGCTGATCGACCTCATCCGCCGTGCCGATGGCAACTACGAGCCCTGCCTGGGCGGTGCGCTCTACAACCTGGGCCGGGCGCTGGCGCGCCAGGGTGTGGGCACGCAGTACCTCAACCCCCTGTCACGCGACCGCTGGGGCCGTGAACTCGCGGCGCAGCTCGCGGCCGATGGCGTGCAACTGGCCCTGCCCACACCCGTGGGCGAGGTCACCTCGCTGGCCGTGGTCAACCTCACCGAGCAGGGCCACCCCGACTACGCCTTCTACCGCGAAGGCGTGGCCGACCGCACCGTGAGCCCAGCGGGGCTCAACGCCGCCTGTGCCGCCCACGGTGAGGCACTGCAGCTGGTCTGCACTGGCGCCCTGGCCCTGGATGCGCGCGATGCAGCCATCTACCTGCCCTGGCTGCAGGCCCAGCGCGCCGCGGGCCGCTGCGTGGTGGTGGACGCCAACCTGCGCCCCTCCGTCATGCCCGACCTGCCCGCTTACCGCGCACAGGTCCACGCCGCCCTGACCGAGGCGCACATCATCAAGGCCAGCGACGAAGACCTGGACCACCTGCAGGTGCCCGGCACCGGTACGCTGGAGCGCGCCCGCCACCTGCTGGCTGCCAACCCCCGCGCCCGCCTCATGGCCCTGACCCTGGGCGGCGAGGGCGCCTGGCTGCTGCAGCAGCAAGGGGAGGGTGCTGACCAGTGGTTTGCCAAGGAAGCCCAACCCCTGGCCGTGGTCGATACCGTGGGCGCAGGCGACAGCTTTCTCGCGGGCCTGCTCGCTTACCTGCTGCGCGCCCATGCGCAACAGGACCGTTCGGCACCTGCGGGCATGGCCGACTTCATCGCGGCACTGCCAGCCGCCGTGTACCAGCAGGCCCTGCGCCACGCCCTGGCCAGCGCCAGCCTGTGCGTGCAGGAGCGCGGCTGCGTGCCGCCAAGCTGGCAGGTCGCGCAGGACTGGGCTGCGCAGCACCCTGCGCTGGGCCAACAGCCCTGAACGGGGCTTTCAGCCGCAATGGGGGGTAATCGGCCGTCAGGCCTTGTCGGCTTTGCCGGCAGCGCTGGCCAGCTTGCTGAGCATCCGGTCCGCCAGCCAGGGTTGGCGGTCTTCATCCTCCGCCAGCTCCTTGCGGCGGATGGCGTTGCGCACGACGATGGAGCCCACGAAGCGCAGTGGCTCCGGCGGGAATTGGCCCAGCGGGCCGCTCGTCAGCGGGCTGCGCGTCCACGCGTTGTCCTGGTCCAGCACCAGGGACGACAGGATCTGCCCCCCCATGTAGGTGGGGCCGACGCCATTGCCCGAATAGCCGAAGCCATAGTAGATATGCGGCGCACCGTTGAAGCGGCCGAAAAATGGAAACCCCGTCACCGAGCGGTCCGACGGCCCGTTCCAGCTGGCGGTGATCGGCGTGCTGCGCAGGCTTGGGAAGAACGAATGCAGGGCGCGCGTCAACTCGGCCTCGTAGGGCGAGCGCTCGTCGAACACCCGCGCCATGCGACCGCCCCAGGCGAAGGTGTTGCCGCCCTTGCCCAGCATGAGGCGGCCGTCTATGGTGCTGCGGTAGTAGTACACGAAGGTGCGCGAGTCGAGCACCGAGACGCCGTTGTCGAGCCCGATGGCCTTGAGCAGGTCCGGGCATTTCTCAGTGATGACCATATCGCTCGACACGATGGCGATGGTGCGCTCGAACTGGGCAAAGGCGCTGGCCATCCATGCATTCATCGCCAGCACCAGCTTCTTCGCCTTGACCGTGCCGCTCGGTGTGCGCACCACGGTGGGTTGGTCGTTGGTGAAGTCCAGCATCGGGGTGCGTTCATGGATGCGGATGCCCATGGCAAGCGCCACGCGCCGCAGCCCGCGCACCAGCTTGCCCGGATGCACGGTGGCCGCAACCGGCGAGAACACCCCGGCCAGGTTGCGCGCCGAGCCGGACCGCGAGGCCACCTCGTGTGCAGGCAGGTGCTGGTAGGAGTGGATGCCCCGCGCCTCCAGCGCCTGCACCATCGGATCCAGCGTGCCGATCTGGGCCTGTGACGTGGCGGTGTACAGCGTACCGTCCTGCCGAAATTCTGCGTCGATGTCGTGCGCCCGGCAGAAGTCGCCGATGTGCCCCACGGCCGCCTCCGATGCCTTGACCAGGCGCACCGCCTCGGCTTCTCCAAACAAGCGGTGCAGCGTGAGGAACTTGGCCGACCAGGTGAGCAGGCAGCCGCCATTGCGCCCGCTTGCGCCGGCTCCGCAAAGGTCGCTCTCGAGTATCACGATATCGAGTTCGGGGGCCTGCAGCTTGGTCTGGATGGCCGTCCACAGGCCCGTGAAACCACCGCCGACGATGCATACGTCGGCGCTGTGTTCACCCTGCAGGGCTGGGGCCAGGTCGCCGTCGATGAAAAGCGCTTGTTCGATCCAGAAGGGACGCATGGGAATCCTCAGGAGGCCAGGGGCTGGCGGTGCTCGGCCGCGCTGATTTCGAGATGGCGCACGAAGTGCTCCAGGCAAGGGGTGTCCGCAGTGGCCGACTTGGCCATGTCGTCCCAGCGCCGCAAACGGACCGCGTCCATCGCATGGGGCAATGCCTCGAAGGCCGTGGCCTGCGCCTCGTTGAAGACACCGCCTTGCAGCGCCAGGCTGCGCCTGGAGTCGGGCGACAGCTCTGCGAGGTAGCCCGGCTCGCGCGCGCACAGAAAGCGCTTGGCGTCCACATGCAAGCGGATCGGCTCCAGCGTCCCGGGACCGAAAAGCGCGCGCAGAAACGGCATGCAACGGTACTGGTGTACGTCGTCCAGTCCCTCCTGGGTGGGCGTGCCGCCCCACTCGTGCAGCAGGTGCCCCAGGTCATGCAGCAGCGCGGCTGCGATCAGGGCACTGCCGGCGCCCGCCTGCTCGGCCAGGTGGGCCGACTGCAGCGCATGTTCAAGTTGCGTCACTGGCTCGCCGTCATACTGGGCGTGGCCCCTGGACAGGAAGAGGCCGGTGATGTCCGGGATGGTGAGGCTCATGGTGGGCTGTTTGTGGGGAGTTTCGGGTGGAGGCATCGCTTCATCTGGCGCTCCCGCATCACGGGCCATCCAGGCGGGTGGCGTTGAGCACGGTGTCCAGGCGCGCGGCGCGCTTCGTCAAGCCCTCCATCACGGACTGAAAGCGCTCCGGCGAATTCGCCTTGCCGTCCATGGCGGTGGTCAGCATCTGAAAGAGTTCCAGGTCCACCACAGGGCGCAACTGGTAGTTGGAGGAGGCCCGGAAGCCCGAGAGGCCATTGATGGCTTTCAAGGTGGCTTTCTCCGCGTCGCTGCGCCCATAGGCGGTGAAGAACTTGCGGATGCGCTGCTGCGTGGCGGAGGGCAGGTCTTTGCGGTAGAGGATGGGATCGTTGGGTATCAGCGGCGACTCCCAGACCACGCGAACCCGCGCCAGCTTGTCTGGAAACTCGGCCTGGTAGCGGGGCAGTTCCTCCGTGTTGTTCGTGGCCAGGTCCACCCGCCCGTCGGCAACGGCCAGGAAGTTGTCCAGGTGGTTGGCGTGGCTGATCTGCTTGAAGTGCTTTTGCGGCTCTATCTTGTTCTTGGCGAACACGTAGTAGTTGGGCACCAGGTAGCCGGAGGTGGACTTCTTGTCGCCCGAACCGAAGCTGTAGGCGCCTGGGCGGCCCACCACATCGGCCAGCGACTGGATGGGGCCATCTTTTCGGGCAAAGAGAACCGAGCGATAGCCGCGTGAACCGTCCACCCTTACCATCTGCGCGAAGACGGTCGCGCGGTCGCTTTCCACCAGATCAATCGCCAGTTTGTTGTTGATCCATGCCAGCTGAACGCGCCCGTCCATCAGCGCGCCGGAGATGTCTGCGTAGTTTTTGGAGGCCAACACCTTGACCGGAATCTGCAGCTCTTTCGCGAGAGCTTCCGTGAAAGGTCTCCAGTCTTCGACGACCTTCTCGACGCTTCCCGCGACAATCAGCCCGACGGTCAGCGCGGAGTCCTTGTCGGCCGCACGGGCGGCGAGGGGGCCCAGCAAGGCAAGCGACGCCAGGGCCCACCCCAGGCGCTGGCGGGCATGGACTGTGCGGCGAGGTCGTTCATCGGCATTCATGGAAATACATCCTTGGTTTCGAACCAGGCCAACGCGGGCTGCTCCAGGACCCTCGCGGCGCCGTGCGGCCACCGATAGCTGTGGTGGCCGACGGCGCTTCGGGTACTACCAGGGCAGTGAATAGGTCTTGGTATTGGTGAAGCTCTTCATGGCCTCCAGCACGCCTTCCTTGTAGCCCAGGCCGGAGTCCTTGATGCCACCGAAGGGCGTCAGCTCCAGCCGGTAGCCGGGCACTTCGCGCACATTCACGCTGCCCACATTCAACTCGCGGATGAAACGGGTGATGTGGTCCAGCCGGTTGGTGCACACCGATGACGAGAGGCCATAGGCCGTGCCGTTGGAGATGCGGATCGCGTCGTCGATGTCCTTGAAGCGGATCACCGGCGACACGGGCCCGAAGGTCTCCTGCTTGGCGACGGTCATCTCGGGATCCACACGGTCGAGCACCGTGGGCGCATAGAGCGCACCCTGGCGCTCGTGGCCGCACAGCAGTTTTGCGCCGGCAGCGATGGCTTCGTTGACCACGGCCTCGAAGTGCTTGGCGGCCGCTTCGTCGATCACCGTGCCCATGTCGGTGGCGGGATCCATCGGGTCGCCGTACTTCAACGCCCGGGTCTTGGCGACCAGCAATTCAACGAACTGGTCGGCCACGGCCTCATGCACCAGCATGCGCTTGACCGCCGTGCAGCGCTGGCCCGAGTTCTTGTAGGAGCCGCTGGCAGCGAGCGTTGCGGCCTCTTCGATGTCGGCGTCATCCATCACGATGATGGGGTCGTTGCCGCCGAGTTCGAGAATCTGCCGCTTGTAGGCGGCTTTGCCGGCGATGTACTTGCCGATGGCCACGCCGCCGGTGAAGGTCACCAGATCGACATCCGGGCTGGTCAGCATCTCGTCGGCGATCTCGCGCGGATCGCCCGTGATGACCGACAGCATGGGCGGCGGCAGGCCCGCCTCGTACAGGATGTCGGCCAGGATGAAGGCGGTGAGCGGCGTCTTTTCGCTGGGCTTGAGGACCATGCGGTTGTTGGTGGCGATGGAGGGCGCAACCTTGTGGATGACCTGGTTCAGCGGGTGGTTGAACGGCGTGATGGCCGTGATTGCACCCAGCAGCGGCTCTTTCAGGGTGTAGACCTTGCGGCTCTTGCCATGGTGCGTGAGGTCGCAGGAGAACACCTGCCCGTCGTCGACCAGCGCCTGGTTGGCCGCGAACAGCAGCACATCGGAGGCACGGCCCACTTCATACAGCGAGTCCTTGCGGCACAGGCCCGATTCGAGCGTGATGGTGCGCGATATCTCGTCCAGGCGCGAGGCAATGATCTCGCCCGCCCGCATCAGTATCTTGTAGCGCTCGTAGCGTGTCAGCGTGGATTTGTAGTCCCGGGCGATGCGGTAGGCCCGCCTCACATCGTCCAGCGTGGCCTTGGGCACGGTGGCGATCACTTCGCCGGTATAGGGGTAGGTGACCTCGATGCTGCGGTCGCAGTAGACCCTCTCACCGGCGATGCGCAAGGCCTCGCGATGGATGGTCGCCGGCTTCAGACTGGGTTGGCTCATGGAGTGCTCCGCAATGCGGTTACTGGGCGTGGTTCAGTGCGATGTCGAGGGCATCGAAATTGCGCAGCCGGCGGCCGGATGCGATGCCTGTGACGGGGCGGTTGCAGATCAGCGGCACGCGCTGCTCGGAGACGCCGCCGTGGGAGCGCAGCGGAACCTCCAGCGCCGACAGGTCATGCCGGCTGGCCGAGGTACCGATCACCGTGTCGCGATTGCTGACCACGACGATGTCCCCAATGCGGTCGGGCGGCAGCTCGAAACGCTTGGCCGCCTCGGCCCGCGACAGGACGGACTCCATGCCCGGCACCTGCTTGATGCGCTCGATCCACTGCGCAGCGGTGGACTCGTCGGGCGCATAGACGGTGGCAAAGGAGCCGAGTGCGCCGTGGTGCACCACGTAGGGGTCGGTGATGGGCAGGATCACCCGTGCCTTCTCGGGCCCGTACCATTCGTCGAGCACGTCCTGCAGGTAGATGACGTTGGGCGAGCCGTCGGCACCGTGCTTGTCGTTCATGCCATGGTCGGCCGTGAGCACGATGGTGGCGCCCAGTTCGTCAAGCTGCGCCAGGTAGCCATCCATCATGGCGTAGAAGGCGTTCGCTGCAGGGCTGCCGGGAGCCGCCTTGTGCTGGACGTAGTCGGTGGTCGAAAGGTACATCAGGTGCGGGCGGCTCGATTGCATCAGCTTGACACCTGCCGCGAAGACGAACTCCGACAGTTCTGCACTGTAGACCGAGGGCACCGGCATGCCCACCATGTTCACCACGTCGTCGATCCCGTTTTCTTCGATGGTTGCCTGGTCCGACTTCTCGGAAGAAAAGCAGATTCCCTTCATCTTGTGGCCCAGGAGCTTGCGCAGCTTGTCCTTGGCGGTGACCACCGCCACCTTGGCGCCCTCATCGGCAAACGCCGCCAGGATGGTGCCTGCGCGCAGGTACTTGGGGTCGTTCATCATCACTTCCTGGCCGAGGTCGCGGTCGAAGAAGTAATTGCCACAGATGCCGTGGACCGAGGGCGGGGCACCGGTGACGATCGACAGGTTGTTCGGGTTGGTGAAGGATGGAACCACGCAGTCGGCCAGCAGGTCCGCACCGGTTTTGCGCATGCGCGCCAGATACGGCGCCACGCCTGCGGCAATGGCCGCATCCAGGTAGGCGGGCTCGCAGCCGTCAACGCAAACGATGACGATCGGGCGCAGCATCCAGCGGTAGCTGCGGGCGTTGACTTGCAGTGTCTCCTGTGTCATTTCAGACTTCCTTTTGATGGGGTTGAGAGGTGAGGGCGGCAGTGGGCGTCTCGGTGCGACCGAACGCCTTGTGCATGCGGGCACGGCTGTCGGCAACGTGCTGGCGAAGTGCGAGCCCTGCGGCATCGGGATTGCCGCTGGCAATGGCTTCGACAATGTGGCTGTGCTCGTCTGCGGAGACCCGCAGGCCACCGCCGCTGTCCAGTGCGCGCATGCGAAAGAGGTGCAGTTCCTTGACCAGGCGCTTGTAGGTTTCGGTGAGCTTGCGACTGCCTGCGGTGTCGAGCAGGATTTCGTGGAACTGGAGATTGAGCTGCGCGTATTGCTCCACGTCCTGCGCCAGGGCGGCTGAGCGCATGGCTTCGAGCATGGCGCGAAGGCGTTCGACCGCATCGGGCTGGATGGCAAGGGCCACGCGCCGTCCGATGATTTCTTCGAGCGCCTCCCGCAGCTCATAGATCTCGTCCGCCTCCTCGAAGGCGATCTCCCGGACGAACACGCCACGGTTCTTCTCGTTGCGCACCAGTCCGGCCTCTTCCAGTGCGCGCAGGGCTTCGCGGATGGGGCCACGGCTGGTGTTGAAGCGCTGGGAGAGCTCGCTCTCATTGATGCGGCTGCCGACGGGCAGCTCGCCGGTCATGATCAAACGCTCGATCTCTTCCTGCATCAGCATGGGCAGCGAGCTGGTCTGAAGAAAGGCGAGGGCGGCGGAATGAGGGCTTGAGGTCATGGATGGCGATCTTACGCGGATATTGAAAACTGTCAACAATTTACTATTGACAGTTTTTAGTCGGCAATTTACATTGCATTCACCGAGCATGGAAGAACATGTGCCGGAGCCCGCCAAAGCCCTTCCAAGGGATAGCAAGCCCTCTATCAGGAGTAACAGATGACGATGAAAGCAAGCACAAGCCGCCTAGCGGCGGCCCTATTTCTCACTGCGATCAGCCTTGTGGCGGGCAGCACTGCCTGGGCACAGAAGACGCCCCTTCTGGTCTACACGGCGCTGGAGACCGATGCCATGAAGCTCTACAAGGACGCCTTCGAGAAGGCCAACCCAGACATCGAAGTGAAGTGGGTCCGCGATTCCACCGGCATCGTCACTGCCAAGCTGCTGGCCGAAAAAGCCAATCCGCAGGCCGATGTGGTGGCCGGCCTGGCGGCCAGCAGCCTCGCGCTGCTGCAGCAGGAGGGGATGCTGCTGGCCTACGAGCCCAAGGGGTTCAAGGAGCTCAACCCTGCCTACTCCGATACCGCAAGGCCCCCGGCCTGGGTCGGGATGGACGTGTGGGCGGCAACGATCTGCTTCAACCGGGTGGAGGCCCAGAAGCTGGGTCTGCCCAAGCCCGAAAGCTGGAAGGACCTGACCAAACCCATCTACAAGGGGACCATCTCCATGCCCCACCCGGCTTCGAGCGGTACGGGCTACCTGGATGTGTCCTCATGGCTGCAGATGTGGGGCGATGCGGAGGGCTGGAAGTTCATGGATGCCTTGCACCAGAACATCGCGCAGTACGTGCATTCGGGGTCCAAGCCCTGCAAGCAGGCCGGTGCCGGTGAGTTTCCGATCGGCATTTCCTTTGAGTTCCGGGCCCACCAGGTCAAGAAATCCGGCGCACCGGTCGATCTCATCTTCCCCAAGGAAGGCCTGGGCTGGGACATCGAAGCCACCAGCCTCATGAAAACCAGTACCAAGCTGGAGCAGGGCAAGCGGTTCGCCGACTGGATGGCCAGCAAGGAGGCCAACCAGATCTCGTCGCGCTGGTGGGCCGTCGTGGCCTATCCCGGCCTGGTGTCGAAGCTGGAGGGTATTCCTGAGAACTACGAAAAGCTGCTCGCCAAGAACGACATCAACTGGGCCGCGAAGAACCGCGAGCGCATATTGGCCGAGTGGAGCAAGCGCTACGAAGGCAAGGCAGAGCCCAAGTAAGAGGCCCGGCGGCATCCCATCAGCCCCATAACCACGAGTGCGAAAAATGGACATGACCGACACCCGATTCATCGCCAGCCAGATACCTGCCGCGCCCCCTGCCGCGCTCGAGATCGTGGGCGTTCGAAAGGACTTTGAAACCTTCAGCGCGCTGCGCGACGTGCATCTGCGTGTCAACAAGGGCGAGATGCTGTGCTTCCTGGGCCCTTCGGGCTGCGGCAAGACCACGCTGCTGCGCATCATCGCGGGCTTGGAAACACAGACCTCCGGGCAGATCCTGCAGGACGGCAAGGACGTCTCCTGGCTGCCCCCGGATGGGCGGGACTATGGGATCGTCTTCCAGTCGTACGCGCTGTTTCCCAATCTTTCGATTGCCGAAAACGTGGGCTATGGGCTGGTCAACAGCCGCGCAAAAAAGGGGGAAATCAAGGCACGTGTCGAGGAGTTGCTGAAACTCGTCGGCCTGCCGACCTCTGGCCACAAGTACCCCAGCCAGCTGTCTGGCGGGCAGCAGCAGCGCGTGGCGCTGGCCCGGGCCCTGGCCACGCGCCCTGGGCTGCTGCTGCTGGACGAGCCGCTGTCGGCGCTCGACGCGCTCGAGCGCATCCGGCTGCGTGGAGAGATCCGCCGGCTGCAAAAGCAGGTGGGCATCACCACCATCATGGTCACACACGACCAGGAAGAAGCACTGTCCATGGCGGACCGCATCGTGGTCATGAACCATGGGGTGATCGAGCAGGTCGGCACACCGATGGACATCTACGAACGGCCCGCCACCCCCTTCGTGGCGGATTTCGTCGGCAAGGTCAACGTGCTGCGCTCCGTGGCGCTGGGGAACCAGCGTTTCCAGGTGGGGGACATGGAGCTGGAGTGCAGCGCCTGCGATGGCCGGTTCGAGCCGGGCGAAGACGTGAATCTCTATTTGCGCCCCGAGGACCGTGCGGTCGAGCACCTGGACCACACCACCGCCAACCGGCTGCAGGTGCTGGTCACCAAGGTCGAGTTCCTGGGTGGGCTGTGCATTGCCGAGGTCACGGCCGATGCGCTGCATGGGCAAACGCTGGGACTGCACTTTTCCCTCAACCAGCTCCATGACCTGGGCATCCGCGAAGGCAACACCATCGACATTGCCCTGCGTGCCAACCGCATCCGTGCCTTTTCTGCGCGCAGGCCCGGGCCATGACCGCGCTGTCCCGCCCCGCTGCTGCCATGGCGGCAACCCCCACGCGGCCCCTGTTGCGCTGGAGCCGTGACGAGACCATCGCGCGGGCCATCCTGCTGGCCGTGATGGCCATGCTGCTGGTCTTTCTGGTGGCCCCGCTGCTGACCATCCTGGCGCAGGCCGTGCAGGACAAGAGTGGCCGCTTCGTCGGCCTCGCGCACTTCATCACCTACTTCAAGACGCCGAGCCTTCTGAGCGCGGCCTGGAACTCGATCTGGGTGTCGGCCGCCGTGGTGGCGATCTCCGTGCCTGTGGCCTTCGTGTTCGCCTATGCACTGACCCGCAGCAGCATTCCGGCGCCACTCAAGGCCGTCTTTCGGCTCATCGCGCTGATCCCTTTGCTGGCGCCATCACTGCTGTCTGCCATCTCGTTCGTGCAGTGGTTCGGAAACCAGGGCGCGCTCAAGTTCCTGCTCGGCGGCATGTCCATCTATGGGGCCCCGGGGATCATCCTCGCCGAGGTCTACAACACCTTCCCGCATGCCCTGATGATTCTGGTCACGGCCCTGTCGCTCGCCGACGGCCGGCTGTACGAGGCGGCCACTGCGCTGCGCACGCGGCCGTTTCGCCAGTTCATGACCATCACGCTGCCCTCGTGCAAGTACGGCCTCATCAGCGCGGCCACCGTGGTGTTCACCTATGTGATCAGCGATTTCGGTGCGCCCAAGGTGATCGGTGGCAACTTCAACGTGCTGTCGGTGGACGTTTTCAAGCAGGTCGTGGGGCAGCACAACTTCTCCATCGGTGCGGTGGTCGGCATGCTGTTGCTGATTCCGTCGGTCATCTCCTTCGTGATCGACTATGTGGTGCGCCGCAAGCTCAAGGCGCAGCTCACGGCCCGCTCGGTGCCATACGTCCCCAAGCGGCGCAAGGTCGCCGATGCGCTGCTGACCCTGTTCTGCACGGTGGTCTGCGGCCTGCTTCTGGCCACCATCGGCATGGCGATCTACACCTCGCTGATCTCGCTGTGGCCCTACGACCTTTCGTTCACGATGAAGCACTACCACTTCGTGCTGATCGAGAGCGACATGGCGGCCGCCTACGGCAACAGCCTGCTCGTTGCCATGGTCACCGCGGTGGCCGGCTCGCTGATCGTCTTCGTGGGCGCCTACCTCATCGAGAAGACGCGCAACCTCGGCCTGATGCGGCCCGCCATGCACCTGATGGCCGTGCTGTCCATGGCCGTGCCGGGCCTGGTGCTCGGGCTGGGCTATGTGATGTTCTTCAACCATCCCGGCAATCCCTTGAACTTTCTGTACCAGACGATGGCGATCCTGATCATCTCGATGGTCATCCACTACTACACATCCAGCCACCTCACCGCCATCACGGCGCTCAAGCAGTTGGACAACGAGTTCGAGGCCGTGTCGGCGTCCCTCAAGGTGCCGTTCTTCAAGACCTTCATGCGCGTGACCGTGCCGGTGTGCCTGCCGGCCATTCTGGATATCGGGCGCTACTTCTTTGTGGTGTCGATGGCCAGCCTGTCGTGCGCGATCTTTCTCTACACGCCCGAGACCATCCTCGCCTCGGTGGCGATCATGCACCTGGACGATGCCGGTGACATCGGCCCCGCGTCTGCATTGGCCAGCCTGATCGTGATCACCTCGACGCTGGTGTGCATTGCCTACTCACTGCTCACGCGCGTGCTGCTGTCACGCACACAGGCCTGGCGCAACCTGGCCCGCAGCTGACCCTCACCTTCCAACCCGGTTCCCTTCCCCGCCTGGAGACAAACCATGAGCCAAACCCCCACCCCCATCCTGCTGACCCCTGGCCCTCTGACCACCTCTGCCCGCACGCGCCAAGCCATGTTGCGCGACTGGGGATCATGGGACTCGGACTTCAACCAGATCACCGCACGCATCCGCAAGAACGTACTCGACATCGTGCATGGCACAGGGACGCACGAGTGCGTCCCCTTGCAGGGGAGCGGGACCTTTTCCGTGGAGGCGGCGATCGGCACCGTCGTTCCGCGCGACGGCCACGTGCTCGTACCGAACAACGGTGCCTACTGCCAGCGCCTGGCCAAAATCTGCAAGGTCATTGGTCGCAAGGTCAGCACCATCGACTACACGGAAGACAAGCCCATGTCACCCGCCGATGTCGACCGCGCACTGGCCGCCGACCCAAGCATTACGCACGTGGCGGTAGTGCATTGCGAAACCGGGGCCGGCGTCCTCAATCCGCTGCACGAAATCGCCGTGGTCGTCGCCAGGCACGGCCGCGGATTGATCATCGATGCGATGAGCTCCTTTGGCGCACTGGAGATCGATGCCCGTCAGACGCCATTCGACGCCGTCGTTGCCGCATCCGGGAAATGCCTCGAAGGCGTTCCCGGCATGGGCTTCGTCATCGTCAATCGCAGCGTTCTGGAGGGATGCGAGGGCAACTGCCACTCGCTGAGCATGGACCTCTACGACCAATGGGTCTACATGGAGAAGACCACGCAATGGCGCTTCACGCCGCCGACGCATGTGGTGGCGGCGCTGGACGCGGCGATTACCCAGTACCTGGAGGAGGGCGGTCTTCCAGCCCGTGGCGGGCGCTACGCGCGCAACTGCAAGGCATTGATCGATGGATTGGCGGCATTGGGTTTGCGCCCCTTTCTCGATCCCGAAATCCAGGCGCCCATCATCGTGACCTTCCATGCACCAGACGATGCCAACTACAACTTCAAGGCCTTCTACCAGGAGGTCAAGAGGCGCGGCTACATCCTTTACCCCGGCAAGCTGACGCAGCTCGAGACGTTCCGTGTCGGCTGCATGGGGCACTTCGGTGATGCGGGCATTCCTGGAGCGGTGGACGCCATCGCCGACACACTCCAGGCGATGGGTATTCAGCGGGTGTCGAGTCCGGTGCTGGCCTGAGCCACGCCCGTGCCGTTCGTTGTCCCATCACGATGGCACGCTTGCAGCGTCACCTGTGAAGCCCGCGCACCATGATCGTGTACCGCGCATTCGTGGTGGGCTCCAGGTGCGAAGCCAGGGCGCGGAACCCCAGGCGGGCATAGAAGCCTTCGTTGCGTGTGGAAAACGTCTCCAGGTAGCAAGCCACGCCCGCTTCATCCGCCGCTGCCAGCGTGGGCACCAGCAACTGTGCGCCCAGGCCCTGGCCCTGCGCTGCAGGGTCGATGCCCAGGATCGACAGGTACCAGGCGCCCTGCAGTTCGGCCCCACTGGCGCGCGGGCCCATGAAGGCAATGATCTGGCGGTAGTGGTCCATGCCGCGCGGGCCCAGCACGCTCTGCAGGTGGTCCGACTTGGCCTGGGCGTCGGCCGCTTCGATCTGCGCCGGGCGTGGCAGGGCCCAGATGGCCATGCCCAGGCGCGGGTCGTCGAGCGTGTGGCACAGGCCGCCGCGCTGCGCCTCGCGCACGGCGCAGTCCAGGTAGTGCGCCAGCACCGCGAGGCGCGCGGCTGCATCGTGTGCGAAGTCGACGGTGACCGCCTGGTAAAAAGGATCGTCGATCAGCGATGCCGCCAGAGCGGGCGTGGAAGGGTGCAGCGAAGGCGTGGACATGGGCGCGGACCTTACCAGACCCGAGCCGTGGATCAAGACCCGGGCTGCGCGTAGGCCTCTTCGAAGAAATAGTCCTTCCACGAGGCGGCCTTGTTCTTGAGCACGCCGAGCTTTTCCAGCTCGTCGGCGTACACGAAGGTGCGGTGCGGCGACACGGTGAAGTCGTTCTCCGGGTCTTCCACGATCTTGCGCACCAGCTCGGGCGCGAGCTTGGACTTCTGCACGCGGATGAAGATGTCGGCCGCCTTGGCCTTGTCGGCCTTGACGATCTGCGCCGCCTCGACCAGCGCGGCGTAGAACGCCTTGTAGGTCTTGGGGTTCTCGTCGTGGAACTTCTGCGTGGTGTAGAGCACGTTGAACGTGGCCGGCCCGCCCAGGATGTCGTAGGAGCTGATGAGCTTGTGGATGTTCTTGTTGGCGGCCAGGGCCTGGTAGTAGAACGGCGCGCTCGAGAAATGCGTGTTGATCTCCGTGCCCCCCGATATCAGCGCTGCCGTGGCCTCCGGGTGGGGCAGGCTCACCGAGATCTTGTCGAAGCGCTTGAAGTCGTCCTTGCCGAACACGCGCGCCGTCTCGATCTGCAGCGTGCGCGACTGGAAGCCCACACCCGCAGCCGGCACGGCGATGCGGTCCTTTTCGCCCAGGTCCTTCAAGGTCTTGACCGTGGGGCTGTTGGTGAGCAGGTAGTTGGGCAGCGAACCCAGCGCCGCCACGGCCTTCACATTCTGCTTGCCGCGCGTGCGGTCCCACAGCGTGAGCATGGGCGGCACGCCGGCGGACACCACGTCCAGCGAGCCGGCCAGCAGCGCCTCGTTCATGCCCGTGGCGCCCGAGATGCTGGCCCACTCCACCTGCACATCCAGGCCCTGCTGCTTGCCGTGCTTTTCGATGAGCTGCTGGTCGCGCACCACGTCGAGGACCAGGTAGCCGATGCCGAACTGCTGCGCAATGCTGATCTTGCCCTCGGCCTGCGCGGCCAGGGGTACCAGGCCCAGCAGGGTGGCGGCCGCCAGGGCCAGGGCGCGCCCGGCCAGTGAAGGCCGGCCGTGCTGCGCTGCCTTGCGTTGTTCCTGCATGCTCCTGTCTTGTTCCATGCCCCGTCCAGCCATATCGTTTCCCTGTTCAATCGTTCGTGGGTCCAAGCGGCAGACTCTAGGGCCGAGCCGGGCGCGCGGGAACGAATGAATCGTGCATACCTAACAACCAATTCATCTATGCAGGTTGCCGTGCCGCAGGATGCATTGGCCGTGCCAGGCCCAGGTGCTCGCGCAGCGTGCGCCCCTGGTACTCGGTGCGGAACAGGCCGCGGCGCTGCAGTTCGGGGATCACGAGCTCGGCAAAGTCCCTGAGGCCGTGCGGCAGGGTGGGGGCCAGCACGTTGAAGCCATCGGCCGCGCCGGTGGTGAACCAGTGTTCGAGCTGGTCGGCGATGGATTCGGGCGTGCCGACGAGGGTCCAGTGCCCGCGCGCGCTGGCCACCTTTTCGTAGAGCTGGCGGATGGAGAGGTTCTCGCGCCGGGCCATGCCCTCGAAGAGTTCCTGGCGGCTTTTCCAGCCCTCGGTCACCGGCAGGTCCTGCGGAAACGGGCCGTCGATGTCGTAGCCCGACGGGTCCACATTCCCGAGGAAGGTAGAGAGCAGGCCCACGCCCAGCACCGGGTCGATCAGGCCCTGCAACTGGTCGAACTTGTCCTGCGCCTCCTGCTGCGTGCGCCCGACGAAGGGCGATATGCCGGGCAGGATCTTGAGCTGCTCGGGCGTGCGGCCATGGGCCGCCAACCGGCCCTTGAGGCCGCTGTAGAAGGCCCGAGCCTCGGCCGCGCTCTGCTGCGCGGTGAACACCACCTCGGCCGTGGCGGCGGCCAGGTCCTGCCCATCGCCCGAGGAGCCCGCCTGCACCAGCACCGGGTAGCCCTGCGGTGCGCGTGGCGTCTGCAGGCCGCCGTGTACCTGGTAGTGCTCGCCGGTGTGGGCCACGCGGTGCAGCCGGGTCGGGTCGAAGAAGCGGTTGGCCACCTTGTCGTGGATGAAGGCCTCGTCCTCCCAGGTGTCCCACAGGCCCTTGACGATCTTCACGTACTCGTGGGCCCGGGCATAGCGGTGCGCGTGCGCGAGTTGCTGCTCCAGCCCGAAAGCGCGCGCCTCGAAATCGCTGCCCGAGGTGAGGGCGTGTCATCACTCATTTCACCCCCGAGAAAGCCTGCAGCGCGGTGCAGTGCAAGGCGCCCTGAGTGTCGCGTAGCACGGCTACGCAAGCGAAGGGCAACGCCGCAATGCGCCGCGCTGCAGGCTTTCCCTTCGGGCTGGCCCCGGCATGCGGCGTCTGCTTTGTCACATGGCTTGCCAATAGCCCGCTATTGGCTGCGCCGCGCTTCGCGCATCCATCCGCCTGCCGGGACCAGCTCGGGGGCGAAATAAGTGATGACACGCCCTGTTCCAGCCGCTGCGCCCGCCGCTCGCCTGGTCCAGCGATGCGTACTTGCGGGCCAGGTGGTAGGGCGGCAGGTAGGTGGACGACACCGTGGCCACCAGGCCGATGTGGGTGGGGACTGCGACAGCGCCGCCAGGGTGATGAGCGGATCGAGCGGATACCGCAGGGCATTCCTGGCCACCACGTCGTCCGGCGGGCCGGGCAGGCCCACGTTGTCGGCGAAGAAGATGGCATCGAACTTGGCAGCCTCGGCGATGCGGGTCCACTCCTTGAGCGATTCGATGCGGCTGGCTGCGCCCGGGTCCACGTCGGGGTGGCGCCAGGCGGCCAGGTGGTGGCCGACGCCGAAGAAAAAGGCACCGAGGTGCATCTGGGGGCGGTGTGTGGTCATGGCAGGGGCTTTGAAACGACAACGACGCCCGGCACGCACCCCATGGGTGGCGTGCGGACGCGGGCTGGAAAGAGGGTGCTGCGGGTGGCGCTGAGCTCTCAGAGCTTGGCGATGGAGACCTCGGTCGACTTGACGAGGGCCACCACTTCCGAGCCCACCGCGAGCGCCAGCTCATCGACCGAGCGTGTGGTGATGACGGAGGTGACGATGCCGTAGGGTGTCTCGACATCGACTTCCGAAACGACTGAGCCGCGGATGATCTCGCGGATCTTGCCGCGGAACTGGTTGCGGACGTTGATGGCCTTGATGCTGGATGTCATGGGGTGTGCCTTGCGGTAAAGGGGGAGGAAGGGAGCAGCATCAGGGCGTTGGCCGCAAGAGGCCGGTCACCAAGAATGCGCCAGAAGAGGGCGGGACAGCGCTGCAAAGGAAGCACGTGCCGCCTGGGCCTGGGTGCGCTTGGACACCCGCATGCGCACATAGCCATGCGGCGCCCGACGCGCCAGCGCCGCAGGGGAGCCAGGTGTCACGCCCCAGGCCCGCGCCGTCAGGGCCAGCACGCGGCGCGCTTGCGTTGCGGGCGACAACGGTGGAAGAAGAAGTGCGGTGCGCGCCATGGCAGGCCTGGCTTCAGACGCGGGCCGCCGTGCCCGGGCTGCCATGGTGGGCCGGCTCTGCGTGGGCAGACGTGGCGACCAGAAAGCCCACGATCAATGCGACCGCGCACACCACGAGCGCGCCGATGGCCAGGTTGCGCAGCGCCATCCAGAAGGCGCCATCGGGCGGGCTGAGGTCAAGGTCTTCGGTGGTCACGGGCAGCATGGCAGGGGCTCCTGGTTCGTCAATGCAGACGGGCGGGGTGGGCGCGATTGTCGGAAGGGGTGGGCACCCATGGAACGACTTTTGTGTCAGTTGCATATAGCCAAATCAACCGAGCTCGCGGTGGCGGGCTCAGGCGCTCACGGGCAACGGGGCCTGCGCTGGCGCCTTGGTGCGGCGCGCATCCACGCTCCAGGGCCCCGCCCCGGCCGCCGCGATATACAGGAACACGAAGGAGAACAGCACGGCAGCCTCTCCCTGGTTCAGAGAGGGTGCCAGCACATGGCCCTTGGTGGCATGGCCGATGAAGTAGGCGAAGGCCGTGAGGCCCGAGAGCACGAAGGCCGTGGGCCGTGTGAACAGGCCGATGAGCAGCAGCACCCCGCCGACCAGCTCGAGTATGCCGGCCAGGCCGAGCAGGGAGACGATCTGCAGGTTGTCGAAATACGCGACGTGCGGAAAGCCCAGCAGCTTGGCCGTGCCGTGCTGCAGGAGCAGGAAGGCCGAGATGATGCGCAGCACGGACAGCGCGCGGGGCGCCAGAATTTCGGGGTGGCGAAGCAGTGACATGGTGAAGTCCTTGCGTTGAGATGGGAGACGAAGAAGGCGGCGCCTGGTTCCCAGGGGCACCGACCAGGTCATTCTGCGCAGGCAGGCCACGCCATCCAACGAAGGAATGCGAGTTTGCAGATGCGGTTTCCGTTGGCCGCAACCCACCCGTCCCGTCCAGGGCCCCCTTGCCGCCCGAAGCGATGGGAGGCGCCTCGGGGCGGTGTCAATGTGCGGCGGCCAGCGCCGGCAGAAACTCCACTCCCGTTCGCTTCACCAGCTCCTGGTAGCTGATCGGCGGGCCTGCCCGCTCGCCCTCGCGGTTGGCCTGCCAGTGCGCCCAGGCGCGCTGTGTGCTGGCGTCGTACACCAGCTTGAACAGGTAGGCCGGCACGCGCACCTTGTTGGCGCCGATGGCTGGGCTCTCGGCGGTGAAGACCGGGCCGGTGATCACGTACACGTCGCCTCGGGCGCGCAGCACATAGCGCCGCGTGTCCTGCTCGATGCGGGCCCAGGGGCCGCCGTTCTGCCTGGGGTCCTGCGGCACCATGTTGGCCAGCGAGAAGCTTTGCGCCATGGCCGTGGGGGTGGACATGTCCGCCGCCGGTGCCATGTGCCCGCGGCTGTAGCCCGAGCGCTTGTAGTCGTCGAGCTCGGCGCGCTCGCCGCGGGGCAGGCGGGCATCGGCAAAGAACTTGTTCGAGCGCTTCTCGTCGGCGCCTTCCAGCACCTGGCGGTTCAGGCGCTGGGCCACGTAGACGGGTGTGCGCGTCTCGCCGCTGTGCAGCACGGCAAAGGCCTCGTAGCACAGCTCGCGCTGCTGGGCGCGGCGCGGCACCGGCGGCGGCTTGCCGCCCACGAAGAACTGCGGGCAATGCACGAAGCCCGTGGGCTGCGCGCTGCGCAGGCCGGCGATGCTGTCGAGAAAGGTGGTGGGAGTGCGGGCGAGGGAGGGGGCGGCGGCGCCAAGGACCAGCGCCAGGGCCGTGGCCCCACGCGCGGCGCGGGGCCAGGAAAAAAACAGATTCAAAGCAGGGTATCAAAGCAGCGAAAAGGGCGCTGATTGGACCACTGCGGTAGGCCTGTTTTGGCCTTACCGGCCGTAATGCTGCAAGGTTTTTCTGCCGCTTGCAGAGCTTACGTTTGGAGGCAGTGAATCGGGTCCGTCACAGCTCTTTCGCGTAGACGATGAACCCGTGGTGTTTGGCCACCTTGTCGTACAGCAAGCGACCAGCCGCATTGGTCTCCTGCGTCTGCCAATACACGCGCGAAGAGCCGGCCGCACGGGCCTGTTCGTACACGGCTTCGATCAGCAGGCGGCCGATGCCACGCCCGCGCGCGGCCTCGCGGGTGAACAGGTCGCTCAGGTAGCAGACCGGCTCGATGCGCGTGATGCTGCGGTGGTACAGGCAGTGGGTCAGGCCCAGCAGCGCGCCGCTGCCTTCCTCCTGTGCCACCAGACAGTGCATCGGCTCGGCCGGGTCGAGAAAGCGCTGCCAGGTGCTTGCCGTGATGTGTTCGGGCAGGGCCGTGGCGCCGAAGCGCCCGTAGAAGGCGTTGTAGCCGTCCCAGAGCGGGCGCCAGGCGGCGTAGTCGTCTGCAGTGGCGGGGCGGACAGACACCGGGGCAGTCGTCATGCGGGGTTCCTGCAAGGGACGGAGCGTTCAGCGGTTGAGCACGCGCCCGGGGTTCATGATGCCCTGCGGGTCCAGCGCCTGCTTGACGGCGCGCATCATCGACAAGGCAACGGGCGACTGGTACTTTTCGAGCTTGTCGGCCTTGAGCTCGCCGATGCCGTGCTCGGCCGAGAAGGAGCCGCTGAACTCGGCCACCGCGTCGTACACCAGCTGGTGCACATGCTCTTCGTGGTCGCGCAGGAAGGCCTTGGGATCGCCTTCCACGGGCGCCTGCACGTTGTAGTGCAGGTTGCCGTCGCCCAGGTGGCCGAAGTTGACCAGGCGCACGCCCGGGATCTCGCGGCGCAGCACGGCATCGGTGTGGGCCACGAAGGCGGGGATGCGCGAGATCTGGATGGAGATGTCGTGCTTGATGTTCAAGCCCTCTTCGGCCTGCGCCAGGGGGATGTTCTCGCGGATGTGCCACAGCTGCTGGGCCTGCGTGAGGTTTTCGGCCACCACGGCGTCGGTCACGCAGCTGGCTTCGAAGGCGGTCTCCAGCAGCGCTTCGAAGCGGCCGCGCGCATGCGCTTCGGATTCGCTGTCGGAGTTTTCGAGCAGCACGCACCAGGGCGCGTTCTCGTCACCCAGGAAGGGCACGCGCAGCTGCGGCATGTGCTTGCCCACCAGGCTCAGCGCGAACTGGCCCATCACCTCGAAGCCCGTGAGGCCCGCGCCCAGGTGCTTGTGCGCCAGGCCCAGCAGGGCCACGGCATGCTCCATGGAGGGCACGGCCGCCCAGGCCGTGAGGCGCGCAGCAGGCTCGGGGTAGAGCTTGAGCGTGGCGGCGGTGATGATGCCCAGCGTGCCTTCGCTGCCGATGAACAGGTCGCGCAGGTCGTAGCCGGTGTTGTCCTTGCGCAGGCCCTTCAAGCCATCCCACACCTCGCCCTGGGCGGTGACGACTTCCAGGCCCAGGCACAGGTCACGCGCGTTGCCGTAGCGCACCACCTGCGTACCACCGGCATTCGTGCCCAGGTTGCCGCCGATGGTGCAGCTGCCTTCGGCCGCCAGCGACAGGGGGAACAGCACGCCCGCGTTCTGCGCCACATCCTGCAGGTTCTGCAGGATGCAGCCGGCCTCCACCGTCATGGTCAGGTTGTCGGTGTCGATGCTGCGCACGGCGTTCATGCGTGTGAGGCTCAGCACCACCTGCGTGCCGCTGTCGTCGGGGGTGGAGCCCACCGCCAGGCCGGTGTTGCCACCCTGCGGCACGATGGCCGTGCCGGCGGCCGCACAGGCCTTGACCACGGCGGCCACTTCCTGCGTGCTGGCAGGGCGCACCACGGCCAGGGCCTTGCCGCGCACGCGTCGGCGCCAGTCCTGCTCCCAGGCAGTCAGGTCGCCATCGGTCAGCACGTGGGCCGGGCCGACCAGGGTGCGCAGGGTGTCGAGGAGGGTGGTGGTCATGTCGTTGGCCTTTCGTCTACAGCGGTCAGGGCTGCTGCCGGGGCGGGCGCCAAGGCATTGCAGCGTGATAGGTGGATTGTCGGGTAGGGCTTGTCGCTTGTATCGTGTCAGGCGGCGGGGGATGGTGCCTGCCCTTCCTGTAATTCTTTGGCCGCCGCCATGGCCTTCGCATTGCGCTGGCGCAGCCGCACGTGCAGCGTGCAGGCGGTGAAGAGCACCAGGCACAGCAGCACCTCAGCCCAGGCCAGCCACTGCGACGGGGGCTTGTCGCCCCAGCCGCGCACCACGCCCTCGGTGAAGTACAGCCAGATCACCAGGCTCACCCAGCGGTAGGTGTACATGCGGTTCTTGAGGATGCCGGCCAGCGGGATGCACAGCGGCAGTGCCTTCAGGGCAATCCATGAGCCGCCAGGGCGCACGGGGGCCAGCACCAGCTCCCAGGCCAGGCACAGCACGATCAGCGCCATCACGCTGCCGGTGGCCACCCAGCGGGTGGCGGCAATGGCGTGGTCGGAGACGGGGAGGGAAGCGGTCATCGGTGGCGGTGCAGCAATTGGCAGTCGGTGGGTGGATGGCACAGGGGCTCAAAAAAAAAACTGTCGGTGGGTCCGGGTGCGATGGGCGGGGTCAGTGGGCAGTCCGTGGCCATTGTGCTTGCGGCCCGCAGCGCGCTTGGGCCCACAATGCGCGGTGTATGTCGCCTGCCCGCAGTCATTGCGATGCAGCGTTTTCACACCCCCTGTGGCCCCTTGCCGGGCCTAGGATCATATCGGCCATGCCCTTGACCTTGCAGACTGTCGCCTTGCGCATCGAAGCGCTGATCACGCAGCTGTCGCATTTCCCCTGGAAAACGACGGCCCTGACCCTGCGCGAGCGCTTTCGTGAGGACCACCTGGGCCTGACGGCCAGCAGCCTGACCTTCACCACCACGCTGGCGCTGGTGCCGTTCTTCGTGGTGGCGCTGGCGGTGTTCACGGCCTTCCCCATCTTCGGCAAGGTGCAGGACGTGCTGCAGCGCTGGCTGGTCGACAGCCTGGTGCCCGACAGCATCTCGCGCCAGGTGCTGGGCTACCTCACGCAATTTGCCGCCAAGGCCAGCAGCCTGGGCGTGGCGGGCTTCAGTATCCTGTTGGCCACCGCGTTGGCGCTGATCCTCACCATGGACCGCACGCTCAACGACATCTGGCGCGTGCGCCGCCTGCGCCCCCTGGGCCAGCGCGTGCTGATCTACTGGGCCGTGATCACCCTGGGCCCGCTGCTGCTGGGTGTGAGCCTGGCCGTCACCTCGTACGTCATGTCGGCCTCGGGCGGGCTGGTGAAGGCACTGCCCAGCGGTGTGCAACTGCTGTTCGACTCGATCCAGTTCTTCGTGCTCGCCGGCTGCATGGCGGCGCTGTACCACTACGTGCCCAACACCCCGGTGAAGTGGCGCCACGCCTGGGCCGGCGGCCTGTTCGTCTCGGTCTGCATCGAGCTGGCCAAGCGGGTGCTGGCGATTTACCTGAGCAACGTGCCGACCTACTCGGTGGTGTACGGGGCCTTCGCCACCTTGCCGATCCTGCTGGTATGGATCTACGTGGCCTGGGTCATCGTGCTGCTGGGTGCGGTGGTGACCGCCTACCTGCCCAGCCTGCTCGCGGGCGTGGCCCGGCGTGGCACGGTGGCGGGGTGGACCTTCCAGCTGGCAGTGGAGGTGCTGCAGGAGCTGTACCTGGCGCGCCGCCATGTGCAGAAGGGGCTGCGCGCGAGCGAGTTGGCGCAACTGCTGCGGCTTGACGTGTTGCAGCTCGAACCGGTGCTCGATGCCCTGCTGTCTCTGGATTGGGTGGGGCAGATCAATGACGCGCAGGCCGATCCGGATGCGGCGGATGTGGCGGAGCCGCGGTATCTGTTGCTGGTGGATCCTTTGGCTACTTCGGTCGAGCCGCTGGTGGAAAAGCTGTTGCTGGAGCGGGCGGAGAGTCTGGGGTCGTTCTGGAGCAGTGCGGGGTTGGAGAGGATGAAGGTGGCGGATTTGCTCCGGGGGGCTGTGCGGGGGTGAGCTTGCTCCGTTAGTTGTGGTTGCTGTGTGCCTGGGTTGAGGGCGGGAGCCGGGATATGCGCCCGGCGGCGCACCTACCTTCTTTTGCGTGACCCGTCCTGAATAGCGTTGACACCTCAAACGGTTAAACAAGCCGGAGCAACCCGGCCAATGACGCCCGATGCACCGCATCGGGTGTTTGCATTTTCAGCGACAGATGAACCCTCTCGTGGTTGTATATCTCTATTGACTGCTGCACCATGCGCCTGGCTTGATGGATGTCTTGTGGCCGGCTCAACAGGAACTCCGTCTTCAGAATCCCGTTGACCCGCTCGGCCAACGCGTTCTGGTAGCAGTCGTAGCCGTCCGTCATCGAGCAGGTAAGTCCATGGCTGCGGTGAAGCTGCTGGTAGTAGGTCGAGCAGTACTGAATCCCCCTGTCCGAATGGTGTACCAGGCGCTGGCGGGTCTGGCGCTGCCTGAGCGCCATCTGCAACGCCTGCGCCACCTCCTCGGTCTGCAAGCTCTCGTGCACGTGCCAGCCCACGATCTTGCGGGAGTGGGCATCCGTCACCAGGCTCAGGTACACGAACCTGCCTGCGGTGGGCAGGTAGGTGATGTCGGCCACCCAGACTTGCTCACTGTGGGCAGCATGCACCTGCTGTGGCCCGACCTTGAGCAGATTGGGATGGCGCCTGAAGCGGTGGTGGCTGTGGGTGGTCTTGTGGTACGCACGTCCAGGAGGAACCAGCATCCTGGCGTTGCGCAACACGTCGAACATGGCGTCCCGGCCCAAGACAATGCCCTGCAGGCCCAATGGTTCACGCAGCATGTGATGCAGCTTTCGCGTGCCCACCCGAGGCTGGCGCATGCGCAGCTCCTTGACCTGTTGAACGACAACCTTGGCGTGCTCCACGCGCTGGGCATGTCGGCAGCGCCCTTGGTAATACGCTTGGCGACTCACGCCCATGTGCTGGCAAGCCCTGCTCACGCTCAGCCCTTGGATGAGGGCTTGGTCGAGGACTTGCCAGAAGGCTTTTTTACGATGCGCACCCCATAGTCCTTGCGCAGCACGTCGATCACGGCTTCGAACAACTGCGCCTTCTGCTGGGATTGCTGCAATTGCGCCTTCAGCGCTTTGATCTCTTGCTCGGGTGTGAGGGGGCTGGGGGCTTTGTCGATGGGCATTGCCGTCAATGATGCCGCACGCGGCCAGCCCAGTCTGCCGTGTTTGCGAAGCCACGCCAGCACCGTCGACTTGCCCTGGATGCCGTAATGCACCTGGGCTTGTTTGTAGGTGAACTGGCCTTTTTCTACCTGCTCGACAACTGCCAGCTTAAAGGCCATCGTGTAGTCGCGCTGCGTGCGCTTGGTCCTTGATTCCATGACACTTTTCCTTTTTGGGGAGGGAAGGTGTCAACGCAGGGCAGGACGGGTCAGCGTCGCCAAAAGAAGGTAGGCCAAGAAAAGGCGACCCCGCTGCCCGTGTCCCCCATCGCCCTATCGGGCGCTGGGGGCAGCCTGCGATGCTCGGTCCTGGGGTGACGCCGAAGAACTCCCTGCGCTGCCTCTGCGAGGCAGCTCCGGTCAGACAGCTTCGGCGAGCCAGACAACGATGCGCGTGTCCTTCGGCACGCGCTCACCCCAGGCCCTGCGCTTCTCGGCACGGTCAGAAGGGGGGGGACGGGCTCCACACGGGCCATTGCTTCGCTCGGCCCCAACTGCCTCGCTGCGCTTGGCCTGGGCAGAGCGATCGCGCTCCAACAGTCGGCAGCGCGCAGCGCGCGCGTCCCCGACCCAAGGCGCAGCTGCGCAGCAGCAGCCGTCTTTGTCCCCGCTCCCCACCCCTTCTGGCTGCGCCGAGAAGCGCAGGAGCTGGGGTGGGCGTGTGTGCCGAAGGACACACACGCTTCGTCATCTGACTTGCCGCAGCTGTTTGAGCGGAGTTCGAAGAACGCAGCGAGTTCTGCGGCACCACCCCAGATCCGAGCATCGCAGGCTGCCCCCGTTCGCCCGACAGGGCGAACGGGGGACGCAGACTGGGGGCCGCCTTCTCTTTGGTGACTTTCTCTTGGCGGCCAAGAGAAAGTTACTGCGCCGCCGGGCGCACATCCCGGCCTCCGCCCTCAACCCAGGCAAACGGCTGAAAAGAAACCCTGAACTCAACGCGCCGGCGCAGCCACGGACGCAGCTGGCCCTACCACCGCAGCAGCAGGTACAGCACCACTGGCCCCAGGCGCAGGTACCACAGCCGGTGCAGCCACCGGCGGCGTCACCGTCACCCGCGGCACCCACCGATCCAGCCAATGCGCCCGCCACGCCACAAACCCCACCACGACCACGGCAACCAGAACCCCCAGCCCCACCCACACAGGGCTTTTGGACTCCGCAAACGGATCATCGAGCATGCGCCGTGCATTGGCCGGCACCTTGGCCACCTGCGACAGGGATCCACCCAACCGGGTGTTCACCCGCATGCGCCCATTGATCGCCCAGCCGCTGGCATCCAGGATGGGCCCCAGGCTGCGCTGGCGCAGCTTGAGCCAGGCGATCAGCATGCTCGGCCCCGAGATCGCCAGCACGATGCCGATCAGGGCCAGCGGGATCCACACCCCCAGGTCCACGAACTTGCCGAAGATGCCCACCAGCACCGCGCTGATGCTGCCCAGCGCCACGCCGATGGCCGCCACCGTGCCCACGTCGGTGCGGCGTGGGGTGCCGGGCACGGTCACGCTGCTGGCGTTGGTGCCCACGGTCTTGAGATCGGTGCTGGCCAGGGTGCTGGCGGCCGTGCCCAGTGACTTCTGCGCGCGCGCATCGCTGGCCGAGGCGCGCTTGGCCACCTGCTCTTCGATCATGCGAACGAACTTCTTGTACGGCGAGAAGAAGGCCTGGCGGATGCTCGTGGGGTTCTCGATGATACGGGTGATGGTCGCGTCCCAATCGTGGCCATCGCGGTCGTAGAACACGCCGTTGCGGCCCACGAAGAGGAAATCCACGTCGCCCGCGGTGAATGCCGCCACGATGCCCATCTTCTGGCCCTTGCGCGTGCAGTCGCAATACGCCAGGTAGGTCTTGGCCAGGCCGGCGAGCTTGGCGTGGCGCGCGGCGTCGGGCACCTGCACCACTAGGTCGCAGCTGCGCGCATCCAGGTACAACGTGCCGGCCTGGAAGATGGCACCGCGGCGCTGGTAGAAGGCCGAGAACGAGACAAAATTGTTGAGCAGCTCCAGCAGGTCGCGCTTGAAGCGCAGCAGCTTCTCCAGCCCCTGCGCCTGTTCGTTGTGGGCCTGTTCGGCCTCGTCCTCGTCGATGAGGGCCATCACGCGCTGCTCGGCATCGCCCGCCAGCAGCACCTCGCGCACGTCTTCGTCCAGTGCATCGAGGCGGGTGGCAGGTCGGTCGGCCAGCCACTGCTGGCAGGGCGCCAGCGACTTCTGGATCAGCTGCCACTCGTCCTGCGTCAGGCTTTCGGCGTTGCTGCGCGCCAGCAGGGGCTCCACCGTGCGCTCGCGGAAGTTGCGCAGGGCCTTGGCCCAGGCCGGGTTCACGCCGTGGCGCAGGGGCAGGGCGCCCCCGGGGGTGATGGGGGCCAGGGGCAAGGTGGTGATGGCCGGCGAGGCCAGGCCCAGGTCCTGGCCCGCCATGGCGCTGTACTCATCGAGCGAAGGGTTCAGTGCCGTGGCGGCGCGCGGGTCGTAGGCGGCCAGGCGGGTGCGGGCGAAGAAGTCCTCCACCTTCGCGGCCACGGCGTTCATGGCCTCGGTGGCGGCCAGGGTGCGCTCGCCCAGGGCCAGGCCGGTGGTGGCGCCACGCGCCTGGGCGGCCCAGGCCCTGAGCTGGCCGAGCTCGGCAAAGAACGCCTCGGCGCGTTGGCGGTCGATGCCGGGCAACTGCTTGTCGGTGGTGGGCGCAATGCTGCCGTGCGTGGTGATGATGTGCGCGATGGCCTCGCGCGCCACGCTGTCGTCCTTGCCTGCGGTGTCCACGGTGATGATGCCGTCGCCGTTGAAGCGCATGCCGCTGAGCTGCTTGCTGCGTTCGAGCACGTCGGCCAGCGCAATCGCCGTGGCCTCGGGCTTGCCGGCCATGGCCAGCAGGCGCCGGGCCTCCGCGGCCAGCGCTGCGCCGTCTTCGGTGCGGTCGTCGATGGCGCCGATCTCCAGCGTATCGCCGGGGCGGGCCAGTTCGTCCGCGCTGTGCAGTTGCGCACAGGCCCAGGCACAGGCGGCCAGCAGTTCGGGCGGGCGGATGCGCCCGTCCTTGTCGGTATCGATCAGGTCCAGTGTGCGTTCATCGAACTCGATGCCGCGCGTGGGGCAGGCCAAGGCCACCCAGAGCTTCTGGTCGAGTTCTGCCAGGTGGGCGATGTCCGCGCCGCTCTGAATGATGACCTGGTCCACGCCGCCGGCGCGAAAGAACTGCCAGGCGTGCTGGGGTGGGGGCTGCTCGGGCTGCAGCGGGGCGCGGTGGGTGGGGAGGGATGTGGCGACGGTCGGCTGCGGCTGAGGGTCCATGTCCTCATTGTCGGCAGCCTGCGCCCATCGCCGCCCCGGACCTGGGCGAACAGGCCTGTAGGCAATCTCCTACGAGCGCGATCCGGCGCCCAGCCAGCGCAGCGGATTGAACCCCGTCACCAGGCCCGTGGCCACCAGCACCAGCAGGCCGCCCCAGAGCATGCCCGGGCCCAGGGCTTCGCCCAGGAACAGGTGGCCCCAGGCCACGCCGAACAGCGGGATCATGAAGGCGCTGCTCATGGCCGCCACGGGCGAGACCTGGCTGAGCACGCGCAGGTTGAGCCAGTAGGCCAGGCCCGAGGTGACGATGCCCATGACCGCCACGGCGGCCAGCGCCGTAGGCGTGAACTGCGCCTCGGGCAGGCTCCAGGCCGCGCCGGGCAGCAGCATGACCAGGGCCGTGCCGTGGATGCCGGCCGCAATCGCCAGTGGCGGCATGCGCGTGGTGGCGCGCTTCATCCACGGGGTGGACACGCCGTAGCAGGCCGATGCTGTCATGCACGCCAGGGCGGCAATGATGAGTGCTGGTGTGGGCGTGACCGGGCCGAGCTGCACGATGAGCGCCACGCCGGCAAAGCCGCAGAGGCAGCCCAGCCACTTGCGCGCGCTCAGCGTGTCTTCCTTGAGCCAGGCGGCAGCGATCACGCTGAACGGCACGGCCATGGTGTTGAGCAGCGAGCTGTAGCCCGCAGGCAAGTACAGCGCCGCCCAGGAGTACAGCAGGAACGGGATCGCCACCGTGAGCGCACCCAGCCCGACCAGCTCGCGCCAGTGGCGCCAGGGCCAGCGCTCGCCGGCCACGCGCATGATGAAGATCAGCGTGAGCGTGGCCAAGCCGATGCGCAGGGCGGCCATGACATTGGGCCCGAGCACGGGGCTCGCGACACGGATGAAAAGGAAGGAGGCGCCCCACAGGGCAGACAGCAGCACGAGCTGCAGGAAATGGCGGGTCTTCACCCGTGCATTGTCGGCCAGCCGCGCAAAGTCTGCTGGCGACCGAGCACCGCAGGTGCTACTTGCGCACCTCGTCGACCATGGCGCGGAAGTCGTCGATGTCCTCGAAGCTGCGGTAGACGCTGGCAAAGCGGATGTAGGCGATCTTGTCGAGCTTCTTGAGCTCGCGCATCACCAGTTCGCCGATGCGGCTGGAGAGCACTTCGCGCTGGCCCAGGTTGAGCAGCTTTTCCTCGATGCGCTCGATGGCGCTGTCGATCTGCGTGGTGCTCACGGGGCGCTTGCGCAGCGCCAGGTTGAACGAGCCGAGCAGCTTGCCTCGCTCGTACTCGATGCGCCGGCCGTCTTTCTTGACGATGGCCGGGAAGTTCACTTCCGGCCGCTCGTAGGTGGTAAAGCGCTTGTCGCAGGCGCCGCACTGGCGCCGGCGGCGAATGAAGTCCCCTTCTTCAGACACCCGGGTTTCGACGACCTGCGTTTCCTGGTGGCTGCAAAAAGGGCACTTCATGGCGGTGCCGGATCAGCCGTAGACCGGGAAGCGCGCCGTCAACGCATTCACCTTGGCGCGCACGGCAGCGATGTTGGCCTCGTCGCGCGGGTTGTCCAGCACGTCGGCGATCAGGTTGGCGGTGATGCGCGCTTCTTCTTCCTTGAAGCCGCGCGTGGTCATGGCAGGGGTGCCGATGCGCACGCCGCTGGTCACCATCGGCTTTTCAGGGTCGTTGGGGATGGCGTTCTTGTTGATGGTCATGTGGGCGGCGCCCAGCACGGCCTCGGCTTCCTTGCCGGTGATGCCCTTGGCGCGCAGGTCGACCAGCATCACGTGGCTTTGCGTGCCGCCGGAGACGATGCGCAGGCCGCGGGCGGTCAGCGTTTCGGCCACGACTTGGGCGTTCTTGATCACCTGTTCCTGGTAGGCCTTGAAGCCGGGCTGCAGCGCTTCCTTGAAGGCCACGGCCTTGGCCGCGATGACATGCATCAGCGGGCCGCCTTGCAGGCCGGGGAATATGGCGCTGTTGATGGCCTTCTCGTGCTCGGCCTTCATCAGGATGATGCCGCCGCGCGGGCCGCGCAGGCTCTTGTGCGTGGTGCTGGTGACCACGTCGGCATGGGGCACGGGGTTGGGGTACACGCCCGCGGCGATCAGGCCGGCGTAGTGGGCCATGTCCACCATGAAGATCGCGCCCACGTCCTTGGCCACCTTGGCAAAGCGTGCGAAGTCGATGTGCAGGCTGTAGGCCGAGGCACCGGCGATGATCAGCTTGGGCTTGGTTTCGTGCGCCTTCTTCTCCATGGCGTCGTAGTCCAGCACTTCATTGGCGTCGAGGCCGTAGGAGACCACGTTGAACCACTTGCCCGACATGTTCAGCGGCATCCCGTGCGTGAGGTGGCCGCCTTCGGCCAGGCTCATGCCCATGATGGTGTCGCCGGGCTTGAGGAAGGCCAGGAACACGGCCTCGTTGGCCGAGGCACCGCAGTGCGGCTGCACATTGGCGGCATCGGCACCGAAGATCTTCTTGACGCGGTCGATGGCCAGTTGCTCGGCCACGTCCACGTGCTCGCAGCCACCGTAGTAGCGCTTGCCGGGGTAGCCTTCGGCGTACTTGTTGGTCAGCTGGGTGCCCTGGGCCCACATCACGGCGGGAGAGGCGTAGTTCTCGCTGGCGATCAGCTCGATGTGGTGCTCTTGCCGGGCGTTCTCGGCCGTGATGGCGGCAAACAACTCGGGGTCGGCTTGTTCGACAAGAATATTGCGGTCGTACATGTGTGGCAGTCCTATGAACTTGTGTCCCTTGAAACAAGGGCTGCCCAGGCGAACGGCTGAACGCGGCGGGCATGACACCCGTGCGGCACGCTCCCCAGTGGTTCACAAGGGGCAAGCCCTTGCCGGTTTCCACGTCAGCGGCAGCCCGGTTGCGGGGCTGCGCCTATCGCCAGTTGCGTACCTGCGTAGTGTATCCCAGGCGGCGCGGCCGCTCCAGGAATGTGGGTCTCAGGAGGGCTGCGAGAGCAAGGCCACCTTGTCACTGCCGCCATTGGCAGGCGAGGCGGGGGCTGGCAGCTTGACCGAGGCGGGGACCGATTGCACCGGCGCCTGCGTGGACAGGGTGGCGGGCGGGTTGGTTGGCATGGCGCGGCCACCGGCCACCTGGCGCAGGCGGAAATGCTCGGCCAGGACCTTGGCGGTGTAGCCGCCGTCGTCGGGCAGGTTGGCCGCACCCACGTAGTAGCGCAGGCCGCCTTCGAGCGAGCCAGCGCGGGCGATGCATTCCTGCAGCACCTTCACGCCCACGCGCAGGTTGGTCACCGGGTCGAAGGCCGCGAAGTGGCCGCCGAAGTTCTGGTACTTCTCGGTATGCACGGTGGTCATCACCTGCATCAGGCCCTGTGCACCCACGGAGCTTTGCGCAAACGGGTTGAAATTCGACTCGATGGCCATGATGGCCAGGATCAGGGTCGGGTCGAGTTTGTTGCGGGCACCGAGCTCATAGGCCTCGGCCACCAGCACGCTCAGCGGCTCGGGGGCCACGCGGTACTTCTTGCTCAGCCAGAACGCCACGGCAGCCTGCTCCTTGGGCAGGTCCTTGGGGTTGCCGGCGGTGGCGCGCTCGCTCGCTTCGGGCTCGATGGGCATGCCCAGCACGGCGACCTGGCGCGCCTGCAGCCAGTTCATGAGCTTTTCTTCTCCGGCCTGGCGCAGATCGGGCCGGGCGCTCAAGGCGATAACGACGAATGCAACGGTCAGCCCGATGAGGGCGAAGCTGCTGTGGGTGATTTCAAGAAAACCTTCGGTCACATCGGCTGCGAAGGTTCGCACGCCGGAGACTATTTTTCCTGACGCTGTCATAGCTCTTCCTTTCTGGGGCGCTTCCCTGAGGCCCTGCCACCACGGGTGGTTGGCAGGATCAGGCGTATCACCTGGATTGGTACGCCATCAAATTCAGGGCCTGCAAAAAGCAAGAGGGGCCGTGAGTTGACTTAGCCGGGTTCGGCAGCGGGTTGGGGTTTTTACTAGCCATTTTTGAGGCTGGCGGATTCTAGGAGGTCACCAAATACCTAGTCAATACTAACAAATTGAATCGTTAGATTAAAAAAGCATGAAAAATCTGGTAGAAAACACAGGGTTTTGCCATTTTTCGCCCGAAGCGGTTGCCTGGCCGACCACAGCCCGGTGACGGCCATGTGTCAAATTCAATCGGCTTTTACCGCACCATTGCAAAACCGGGTTGAGGTCGGCTGCCGACTTTGGTAAGGTTCGTCTGCCTGTTGATTTCAGGCATCGCCAGACGAAGCGAACTCTCCCGCCGATGGGCATTCAGTGCCGCGGTGCAGCAGATGAAACTTCCACGGCACCCCCTGGAGGCAATACCTTGCCTCCTCGCATGGTGGACCTTCATCTCCGCCTTGCGAAACGATGGCAAAGACCGTTGTGTCAGCCGTCAAGCCCGGGAGACTGTCCACTTCGGAAAGTCCCCCGGGCTTTCTTGTTTGTGGGCCCGCGCCTGGCCTGCGATGGGCTGGGGTTGTGCAGGTGCCGGCCAGGTGGCCTTCCATGCGGCACAGGCATGTGTGGGGCGTTGTGCTGCAGGGCTCCCACGCAGGTCTGCACGGGCCTGTGTTGAACTGCCTCAAGGCATTGAATGGGCCCTTGCCGCATATATATAGATAATGGGGGCAATTCCCAGAGCGGGCGCAGGCCCGTGGGAGACACCGCAACCCTGCGAAGCAGGGTGCAGATGCCCGCACACCGGGTGGCCCTGGACAGGACATCCCCGAGGGATGTTTCGCCAGGACGGCTGGTGGCCCGCCTGCACGAACCCGGTGAAAATAGCCCGTTTTCTGCCATGTACCTGCTTTGGCTGGCGCGAGCCTTGGTGGCCTCGCGCACCCACCCGGAGCAGGGATGGCCGTTCGTAATCCATTGGATCCATGTTTCCATTTTTTTCCCGCAGCAAAATGTCCGACGCACCTGAAGTGAATCCGGCCCCGGCCAAAACCCAAGAGGCGCATCCCCTGGATGCACTGACCGGCGGCGCCTTCTCTGCCGCTACCTCGGGCGAGCGCGCCTCCCGCATCCGCGACTGGCTGGCCACGCAGCCTGCGCAAGAGCAACTGCAGGAAGTGTTCAAGGAACTGAGCGGCCGCGACAAGGGTGCTGCCCGCGCCGTGCGCGAACGCCTCGACGAGATCCGCCGCGCCAAGGGCCAGGAAGTGATTGCCGCCGAGTGGGCCGACAAGGCACAGGCCCTGCTGTCCGCGCCCAAGCTCAACATCGCTGATGCCCTGGCATGGCAGCGCGATGCGGCCAAGGCCGGCGCGCCGCTGTCGCGCGAGCCGCTGTCCCTGCTCAAGGTACAGGTGGCCGACCGGGTCAAGGTCATCGAAGACCTGCAGCACCGCGTGCAGGTGCAGCGCGAGGCTGCCGTGCTGCTCGCGCAGCGCATCGAAGTGCTCTCCACCAAGCCCTGGCGCGACGCGCATGGCGCGCTGGAGCTGCTGCGCGCCGACGTGGCCCGCTGGCAGGAGCAGGCCCAGGAACTGACGGGCGACGCCAGCTGGGCCAGCGTGGAAGCACGCTTCCCGCCGCTGCTCGATGCCTCGCGCACGCAACTGCTGGTGGTATGGGATGCCTTCCAGCCCGCCGTGGCCCAGGCTGCTGCCGCTGCTGAAGACGCCAGCGCCCCCCTGCCACCCGTGCCCGTGTGGGCCGATGAATTGCGCGCCGCCCGTGGCCTGCCCACCGAAGCCGCTGCAGCAGCAGCTGCCGCAGGCGCGGCGGCTGGCGCTGCCAAGCCGGCCCGCACGCAGAACAAGCCCAAGGTTGATCCCGAAGTGCGCGACAAGGCCGTGCAGGCCGTGCGCGAGGCCCTGGTGGTGCTGGAGAAGGAAACCGCCGAAGGCCATGGCAAGGCCAGTGCTGGTGCTGCCGCCGCACTGCGTGCTGTGCTCAAGAACCACGGCAAGCACATCGATGCCGCCCTGGAGCAACAGGTGCATACCGCCCTGGTGGCGGCTGGCGAGCTCGAAGGCTGGCAGCGCTGGGGTGCCGACCAGGTGCGCGAGGACCTCGTGGCCAAGGCCGAAGGCCTGCTCAACCGCCCCGAGGGCCAGGCCCTGGGTGGCCGCAAGATGCAGGAAACCCTGCGCGCCCTGCGCGAGCAGTGGAAGCAGGCCGACCAGGGTGGTGCGCCCAACCACGGCCTGTGGAAGAAATTCGACGAGGCCTGCAACGCCGCGCACAAGGTCGTGGAAGCCTGGCTCGACAAGATCCGTGCCGATGCTGCCGAGCACAAGGCCCAGCGCCTGGCACTGATCGAAGAGGTCAAGGCCTGGACGCAGGAACATGCCGCTTCGGGCGACTGGAAGGGCATCAACCGCGCGCTGTACCAGTTTGGCGACCGCTGGCGCGAAGGCGGCCATGTGGGCGAGAAGATCTTTGCCGAGCTGCAGCCGCTGTGGAAGCAGGCCATTGCCGGCGCTGCCGCGCCGCTGGAAGCCGCGCAGAAGGAAAGCCTGGCCCGCCGCCACGCCATGATCGACGAGGCCGTGGCCCTGGGTGCCGCGCCCATGCTGCGCATCGACGCCGTCAAGGCGCTGCAGCAGCGCTGGCAGGCCGAGGCGCAGACCGTGCCGCTGGACCGCAAGCACGAGCAGAAGCTGTGGGATGCGTTCAGGAAGCCCATCGACGAGGCCTTCAACCGCAAGTCGGCCGACCGCGAAAAGGCCGTGACCGAACTGAGCGCGCGTGACCGCGTGGTGCTCGATGCCTCCAAGGCCCTGGAAGCCGCCAACGCCACGGGCGATGCGCAGCAGATCCGCGCCGCCGTGCAGGCCCTGGAGGCCGCGCTGCGCGGCCAGGCCCAGGCCGCCGAGGCAGCCGCCTCCGCCCAAAAGAGCGAGCAAAGCGCTGCGGCATCGGTGGCGCAGGCCGACGAAGCTGCTGCTGCAGCCGGTGAGGGCGAAGCGCCCGCGGCCGAGGCGGGTGCTGACGGTGAAGCTGCGGCCCCGGCCGCCGCGCCCGTGGCACCGCCCAAGCCCGCCCGCCCCGTGGTGGCCGTGCGTGGCGATGACCGCCCCGGCATGAAGAAGGATGCACCCGCAGCCCCCGGCCGCGGTGCGCGCCCTGGCGAGCGCCGTGATGGCGGCCGTGGCGATGCGGGCCGTGGCGGACCGCGCGATGGCCGTCCCGGCGACCGGGGTGCAGACCGCGGCGGTGACCGCGGTGGCCGCTTCGGCGACCGCCCGGCCTACGAAGACCGCGGCCCGCGCCTGGGCGACACGGCCTTCCGTGCCCAGCGCGATGCCATGGAGCACGCACAGATGGCGTTGAAGAAGCTGGCCGCGCAGGCCCACGGCGAGGCGCTCACGCAGCTGCTCACGGCCTGGGAAAAGCGCGACGCGGCGCAGGTGCCGAGCACGCAGGACCTCGGTGGCCGCGTGACCCCGGCCGTGCGTACGTCCTGGACGCAGGCCCTGGCGACCGCGCCCAAAGGCGATGCGGCCGAAGCGCTGCTGCGCCTGGAGATGGCGGCCGAGGTGCCGACACCGGCCGAGCACATTTCCGCGCGCCGCCTGTTGCAGTTGCAGCTGCTCACGCGCCGCAACGACCCCGCGCCCGAGCAGACCTGGGGCCAGGATGCTGCCCGCGTGCTGGCCAGCCCGAGCGACGCGGCCACGGCCCGCCGCCTGCAGAACGTGCTCAAGAACCTGCTGCGCAAGTAAGTAAGGGGTTAATGCGGGGCTCGTGGGTCCTGCGCTGCCTTCGAAGCGCCTTCGTGTGCATGCCCAGGGGCATGGATGCGAAGGCGCTTTGTCTTTGGTGAGGTGGGTGGGTGTGGGCGTGTGCCGGTGCCCTGGGCACAGGGGGCCATGCGCCGGTGGGAGCTGCTTGTGAGTGCAGTCGCAAAATAAAAAAGCCGTTGCGAATGCAACGGCTTTTTCTTTGTTTGGTGCCCAGGAGAGGACTCGAACCTCCACGATGTTACTCGCTAGTACCTGAAACTAGTGCGTCTACCAATTCCGCCACCTGGGCTTTCAGATCAGCTTTGAATTATAGAACGTTTTTTTGGGGTCGCCAGCAAAGTTGCCCACTTTTTTGAAAATTGTTCGCTGCGTGCTGCTTTTTTTGCGGCGTGCGAGCGACCGCGCAAGGGGCATGTCCGCATGCGGCCGATGGCATTTGGTCGTGCAGGCACGGGACCGTGTGCATTGCCCATCTTTCGGTGGTCGCCTGGCTTGTGCGTGGCGCGAGGTGCATGGGCTGCGGAAAATAAAAAAGCCGCTGTGGGTACAGCGGCTTCGATATTTTGAAAACCATCACTGGTTCTCGTTAAACTTGGTGCCCAGGAGAGGACTCGAACCTCCACGATGTTACTCGCTAGTACCTGAAACTAGTGCGTCTACCAATTCCGCCACCTGGGCATTTCAGGAAAGACTCAGATTGTATATCAAAAAAACCACCCCCGGCGCGCAGTCCGCGCATTTGTCGGACGAAATTGAAGGAAGCGTGCAGGGGCACCGTGATGGCCATGGTTTCGTCGTGCGTGATGACGGCGAAGGCGACATCTACATCCCCCCCAACGAAATGCGTGCCGTGCTGCACAAGGACCGCGTGCGCGTGCGCATCGTGCGCCAGGACCGCCGGGGTCGCCCCGAAGGCCGCGTGGTCGAAATCATCGAACGCCCGCCGCAGCCCATCATCGGCCGGCTGCTGCAGGAGAGCGGCGTGTGGCTGGTGGCGCCCGAAGACAAGCGCTACGGCCAGGACGTACTGATCCCCAAGGGCGCCACGGGCGCCGCCAAGCCCGGCCAGGTGGTCGTGGTCGAACTGACCGAGCCGCCGGCCCTGTTCGGACAGCCCGTGGGCCGCATCACCGAAGTGCTCGGCGAGGTGGATGACCCGGGCATGGAGATCGAGATCGCGGTGCGCAAGTACGGCGTGCCGCATGAGTTCTCGGCCGAGTGCCTGGCGCAGGCCAAGGAACTGCCCGACAAGGTGCGCGCGCAGGACAAGAAGCGCCGCGTGGACCTGACCGACGTGCCCCTGGTCACCATCGACGGCGAGGACGCGCGCGACTTCGACGATGCCGTGTACTGCGAGCCCGCGCGCGTGGGCCGCGGCAAGGGCTGGCGCCTGCTGGTGGCCATTGCCGACGTGAGCAACTATGTGGAGACCGGCAGCGCCATCGACATCGATGCCTACGACCGTGCCACCAGCGTGTACTTCCCGCGCCGCGTGATTCCCATGCTGCCGGAGAAGCTCTCGAACGGCCTGTGCTCGCTCAACCCCGATGTCGAGCGCCTGTGCATGGTCTGCGACATGCTGGTCAACGCCAAGGGCGAGGTGCATGCCTACCAGTTCTACCCGGCGGTGATGCACAGCCATGCGCGCTTCACGTACACCGAGGTGGCGGCCATCCTGGCCAACACGCGCGGGCCCGAGGCCAGCAAGCGCAAGGAGCGCGTGCCCGACCTGCTCAACCTGCACGACGTGTACCGTGCGCTGCTGATTGCGCGCCGCCAGCGCGGCGCGGTGGACTTCGAGACCACCGAGACGCAGATCATCTGCGACGAGAACGGCCGCATCGAGAAGATCGTGCCGCGCACCCGCAACGACGCGCACAAGCTCATCGAGGAGGCCATGCTGGCCGCCAACGTCTGCAGCGCCGACTTCATCGCCCAGGGCGGCCAGCCCGGCCTGTTCCGCGTGCACGAAGGCCCCACGCCCGAGAAGCAGGAGATCCTGCGCAACTACCTCAAGGCCATGGCCGTGGGCATGACCATCGGCGACGATCCCAAGCCCTCGGAATTCCAGGCCATCGCCGAGGCCACCAAGGACCGGCCCGACGCCCAGCAGATCCACACCATGCTGCTGCGCTCCATGCAGCAGGCCATCTACACGCCAGTCAACAGTGGCCACTTCGGCCTGGCGTTCGAGGCCTACACCCACTTCACCAGCCCCATCCGGCGCTACCCAGATCTGCTGGTGCACCGCGTGATCAAGGCCATCCTGGCCAAGACGCAGTACAAGCTGCCCTCGCTGCCCACGCCGGGCGAAGCCCATGCCAAGCTGGCCAAGCGCCTGGCGTCCCGCGTGGCGGCGCCGGGCACCAAGCCGCGCAAGGACGTCAAGCCGCCGAGCCGCGAAGTCCAGGCCTGGGAGGCTGCGGGCCTGCACTGCAGCGCCAACGAACGCCGTGCCGACGAGGCCAGCCGCGACGTGGAGGCCTGGCTCAAGTGCAAGTACATGCGCGAGCATCTGGGCGAGGAGTACAGCGGCGTGGTCAGTGCGGCGACGAGCTTCGGCATCTTCGTGACGCTGGACGCCATGTACGTCGAAGGCCTGGTGCACATCACCGAGCTCGGTGGCGAGTACTACAAGTTCGACGAGGCGCGCCAGGAACTGCGCGGCGAGCGCACCGGCATCCGCTACGCCATCGGCGCGCGCGTGCGCGTGCAGGTCAGCCGCGTGGACCTCGACGGTCGCAAGATCGACTTCCGCCTGGTGCGCGAGGGCGAGGAGCTGGTTGGCCGCGCGCTCAAGGACAAGGGCGTGTCGCAGGATGGTCCCGGCGGTTCCGGCAAGGGCCCGCGCAAGGGTGGCAGCGGTGGCCGCTCCAAGGCCAAGGCCGCCGATCCCTCGGCCACCGAGATGGCCTCGCTCACGCGCGAGCGTGCGGCACGTTCACCGATCCAGGAGCTCAAGGCCTCGGTGAAGAAGGCGGCCGCCAAGGGCAAGCCCGGCAGCAAGGGGCGCAAGCCGCGCCGCGGCTGAGCCTGGCACGCCGACGAACCGAACAGCCCGCGTTTGCGCGGGTTGGTTTTTTCAGGGCCGTGCTGAGCGGCTGTCCGGGTCCTGCGGTGTTGTCTGTTGCAGGAACGCGAGGTAGCGCTGCGCCGTGTCGCCGGGCACTTCCATCATGGGCAGGTGGCCGATCCCGGCCAGGCGCTCGATGCGCGCTCCCGGCAGCAGGGTGCGCAGTGTCTCGCTGCCCGAAATATCGAACACGCGGTCCTGCTCGCCCCAGAGGGCCAGCGTGGGTTGTTGCAGGCCTGTCGCCAGGCGCTGGCTCAGCAGATGCCGGTCCTTGAGCTGCGCGTCCCACAACCGCGCGTTGGATGTTGCATTGCGCGCGGCCGCCTGTTCTGTGGCGTGCAGGATGGGGTAGGGCAGGAATGGGCGCTTTTCGAACACCAGCGCCATCATGGCATCGAACCCGGCGGCATCGGCGGCCACCAGCGGGCGCTGCCCGGCATCGATGAGCTGGTCCATGCGGCTCGGCTGCGGCGAGCGCAGCCCGTGCGGTGCGCCGATAAAAGCCACGCTGGCTACGCGCTGCGGGTGTTCCAACGCCAGCAGTGCCGCAACGGTGCCGCCCATCGAGTTGCCGGCCAGGTGGGCCCGGTCGATGCCCCAGGCATCCATCAGCTCGCGCAGGCGCCTGGTGTGGGCCGCGTAGTCGTAGGGCAGGGCCTCGTCGCGCGTGCTCTGGCCAAAGCCCGGCAGGTCGGGTGCGATCACGCGGTGCGTGGTGGTGATGGGGCGCGCAAAATCCGCCCAGTGGTCCTTCTCTGCAAAAATGCCGTGCAGCAGGATGATGGGCAGGTCGCCATGGCCTTGTGGCGTGCCGGGCTGGGTCGGGCCGCTGTCCAGGTAATGCACTTCGTGTCCTGCGATGCGGACGGTCTTGGCCGATAGGCCCGAAAGCTGGCGGTTGAGGTCCAGCAACGGTTGCTTGAACCAGCTGGGGGTGCCGTAATAGAGCGCGGTGGTGGCCAGTGCCAGTGCCGCGGCGGTAGAAATGAGGATGCGCTTCAAGAACAGGTCTCCGTGGTGGGGGATGGATTGCGCTTGAAGGCTACCGGGAGCAGCGTTTGAAAACTTGCATGTTTGGGCTATGCCGACACACAGCACCCTGACCCTCGGGTCTGACCGCGCGCTCTATGTGGGGGATCTGCCCGCGACGGGTTGGCATTGCCATGCCGCCCCCGTGCTGCTGATCGGCCTGTCGGGCCGGTTCGCCCTGCACCTCAAGCCCGGTGAAGTCGAAACCTGCCACAGCGCGCTGGTCGATGCGGGCGTGCAGCACCTGCTGGACCCCTGCGGCGAGCAGGTGGCGCTGATGTACCTGGAGCCCGACTCGCGCGAGGCCCGCGGCCTGCGCCGCCAGTTCGATCAGCGAGGGCCTGTGGTCCTGGATGTGGCCATTCCCGTGGGTGCGCGCAGCGCCATGGAGGGCTACCTGCGCCACTTCGACCTGCATTCCCTGCTGCGGTTGCCGTGGGCGCCGGCGGCACCGCTCGATGCGCGCGTACGGCACAGCCTGCAGGCCCTGCGCACGCCGGGGGACGGCCGGCTCCTGCGCGATGGACTGGCGGCCGAAGTGCAGCTGTCGGCCTCGCGCTTCAACCACCTGTTCCGTGCCGAGATGGGCGTCAGCCTGCGCAGCTACCGGGTGTGGTCGCAGGTGCGCCTGGCCATGGCGGGCCTCGCGACCAGCCCGCGCCTGACCGACGCTGCCCTGCACGGCGCGTTTTCCGATTCGGCGCATTTCAGCCGCATGTTCCGCCAGACCTTCGGCATGACGCCGTCGAGCGTGCTCAAACCCCTGAAAGAGGTGCTGCTGGTGCCGTGATGCCCGGGGCGGGGGCGGTCAGCGGCCGATCCGCCGGGCCAGTGCGCTGGCCGTCAGGGCCTGGCCCTCGGGCCAGCGGTCGGCCGCCAGGCCATGGGCGTAGACGGCTTCGCTGGCGGCGCGCAAGGCACTGGCGCCCGCCGCCAGGCGAGCGCCCACCATGCCGGCCAGCACGTCACCCGTGCCGGCGGTGGCCAGCCGGCCATTGCCCGTGGGGTTGATCGCGGGCACGCGGTCGGCCGCGCTCACCACCGTGCCCGAGCCCTTGAGCACGGCCACGCAGTTGAACTGGGCGGCCAATTGCTGGGCGGCATCCAGCCGGTCGGCCTGCACCTCGGCAATGGTCAGGCCCAGCAGGCGTGCGGCCTCCAGCGGGTGCGGGGTGAGCACGGTGGGCTGGCCATGCTGGCCGCGCGCCACCACCAGGGCATGCAGCGCTGCGTCGCGCGCGATGAGGTTCAGCGCATCGGCATCGAGCACCAGGCGTGCCGCATGCACGATCACTTCGCGCAGCACGCTGCCCACCGCCTCGCCACCGCCGCAGCCGCAGACCACGGTGAGCTGCTCCAGCTCCAGCGCGCCGAAGCGGCGCAGCATCAGCTCGGGCTGCTGAAGGTCAACTTCCTGGTGGCCCGCATCCAGCAGCGCCACCAGCACGCGGCCCGCGCCCTGGTGCAGTGCCGCCGATGCCGCCAGCAAGGCTGCGCCGGCCATGCCCATGCCGCGCTGGGACAGGCCTTCGCCGCCCACCACGGCCACATCGCCATGGCTGCCCTTGTGGCTGGCATGCGCGCGCGGCGCGGCCAGGGGTGGGCCCATGAGCCAGGCATTGGGAGGCTCATGACCGGGTGCCACGCCCAGGTCATCGAGCCATACGCTGCCCGCTGCATCGCGCCCGGCAGCGGTGAACAGGCCCGGCTTGAGCGTGAGCAGGCTCAGCGTATGGCGTGGCGAGGGGGCATGGTGCAGGAAGGCTTCGGACGCCAGACCCGCGCCGAACTGGCCGGTGTCTGCACCAAGGCCCGAGGGCAGGTCCACCGACAGCACGGGTGCCGGACTGGCCTGCAGTTGCCGCAGGCAGGCCAGCAGGCGCTCATGGGGTAGGCGTGGTGTGGCACCCGGTGCCGGCGCGGTGATGCCGATGCCCAGCAGGGCATCGATGCACAGGTCGGCCCGGGTCAGGTCGGTGGGGGGCGCATCGGCCCATTCCACCCCGGCGGCCAGGGCCCGCTCCCACGACTGGCGTGCGTCGGGCGGTGCGGTCTCGGGCGTGCCCAGCCAGGTCACCACCACCCGGCGCCCGGCCAGGCGCAGGTGCATGGCGGCCTCCAGGCCATCGCCGCCGTTGTTGCCCGCGCCGCAGGCGATCCATACCGTGCTTGCATGGGGTGCCAGGGCCTGGGCGAGTTGCGCCACGGCCAGTCCGGCGCGCTGCATCAGCGTGTGGGGTGGCAGGTCGGCGGCGGCTTCTCGCTCGATGCGGCGCGTGGCGGCGGTGTGGTGCAGTGCATGGGGGTGCGCGGGGGTGATGCGGTGCATGCCGCGCATTGTGCGCCGTCAAGGCCCTGGGCGGGCCTTTCTGCGCCCGCGGGCGGGTGTCTCTGTGGGCGCCATGTTCCCGAACAGTTCCTCGCTGCGCTCGCGCAGCAGAGTCAGTACGCGCTGCGTGGCGGGCGACAGGTAGCCCGTGCGCCGGTGCGTCACGCCCAGCATGCGGCGCAGCGTGGTGGCAGGCAGTGCCACCTCGCGCAGCGCTGCCCCGCGCTCCAGGGCCAGGGTGTGGCGCGATACGAAGGTCAGCAGGTCGGTGCGGGCCACCATGCGCGGCAGCAAGGCGATGGAGCCGCTTTCGAGCCGCACCTCGGGCGTGGGCAGCCCGCGCGCGCTGAACGCCAGGTCCAGCCATTGCCGGCTGGGGATGTGCGCACTGGGCAGCGCCCAGCCGTAGTCGAGCAGGGTGCGCATCTCCAGCGTGCGCCGGCGGAACACCGGGTGCGTGCGCGCGGCGGCGACCACCACCACGTCCTCCACCAGGCCATGGGATTCGAGCTCGGGGTCACCGTCCACCGCCAGCCCCACCAGCAGGTCGAGCTGGCCCTGGCGCAACTGGGTGCGCAGTTCGGCGCTGGGGCCCACCACCACATCGATGCGCACGCGCGGCGCCTCGGCCAGCACGGCACGGCACAGCTCGGGCACCAGGTGCTCCGCAGCGATGGGGCCGCTGCCCAGGGCCACCTGGCCGGCCGAGCCTTCGGCGAAGTCGCGCACCTCGCGCAGCAGTTCGTCGCTGGCCGAGCGCAGCAGGCTGCAGCGCGCCAGCAGCACCTCGCCCACCCGCGTGAGGCGGATGCCCCGGCCCGCGCGCTCGAACAGCGGGCTGCCGACCAGGTCCTCCAACCGCTGGATGCACTTGGTCAGCGCGGGCTGCGAGCGGCCCACCTCCTCGGCGGCACGCCCCAGGTGGCCCAGCCGCGCCACGGTCTCGAAGAAGCGAAGGTCGCGCAGGTGCAAGTCCATCGTTTCATATCCAAAAGTGATGATTCAATGATCATTATCGAATAGACGGAATGGATTGTGGTTCCGAGAATCGCGCTCCATGACCTTTCAGATCTTCGTGACCGCACCCCGCCTGGCGCCTTCCGGCCTGGCCCTGCTGCAGCAGCACGGCTGCACCGTCCACTTCCTGCGGGGTGCCAACGACAGCGCCGGAGTGCTGCGCCAACTGGCCGCCACGCCCTTCGATGCCGTGATCTCGCGCACGGTGGACCTGTCTGCCGAGGCCATCGCCGCCTGCCCGAGCCTGCGGGTGATCTCCAAGCACGGCGTGGGTGTGAGCAACATTGCCGTGGAGGCTGCCACCCGCCAGGGCATTCCCGTGTACGTGACGCCGGGCGCCAACGCGGCCTCGGTGGCGGAGCTGAGCATCGGCCTGATGCTGGCCGCGGCCCGCGGCATCGTGCGCCTGGACGCCGAGTTGCGCGCCGGCCGCTGGACGCGTGCGCAGGATGGTCTGCAACTCGCCGGCCGCCGCCTGGGCCTGCTGGGCTTTGGCCAGGTGGGCCAGCGCGTGGCGCGCGTGGCCCAGGCCCTGGGCATGCAGGTGCATGCCTTCGATCCTGCGCTGCAGGGCCCTTCGCCCGTGCCCGGCGTGCAGCTGCATGCTGCGCTGGCCTCGCTGCTGGCGGTGAGCGACGTGCTCAGCCTGCACGTGCCGCTCAATGCCGCCACGCGCGGCCTGATCGACGGCGCCGCGCTGGATCTGTTGCCGCCCGGTGCGCTGCTGGTGAACACCGCGCGTGGCGAGGTGGTGGACGAGGCGGCCCTCATCGCCCGCCTGGCCGATGGCCGTCTGGCGGGTGCCGGCCTGGACACCATGGCCACCGAGCCACTGCCCGCCGGCCATGCGCTGGCGCAACTGCCTTCGGTGGTGCTCACCCCGCATGTGGGGGGCTCCACGGCGGCGGCTCTCGATGCCATGGCCGAAGGTGCTGCGCGCAATGTGCTCGGTTACCTGCAAGGCCAGTTGCCCGACGTGCGCAGCTGCGCCAATCCCCATGTCTTTTCCACCAAGGCTCTTGCGGCCTGACACCATGACCACTGCCAACAACCCTCCCTGGCCACCCGGCTATGCCGTGAACCCGCGCGTGGGCGCACTCGACGCCGAACTCGTGGCTGCCTTCCGCACAGTGCCTGCGGCGCATGCCAGCGACTGCCTGGGCCGCGGCGTGGGCGCCCTGGGCCTCGCTGCCTACCACGGCGACCTCAAGCTCACCCTGTGCGGGCCGGCCATCACGGTGCGCGTACGCCCGGGCGACAACCTCATGATCCACGTCGCGCTGCAGATGGCGCAGCCCGGCGACGTCATCGTGATCGATGGTGCTGGCGATCCCACGCAGGCACTGATCGGCGGGCTCATGCGCACCACCGCCGTGGCGCGCGGCATCGCCGGCTTCGTGGTGGACGGCGCGATCCGCGACCTGGCGGAGTGGGCCGAGGGCGGTGTGGCCGCCTATGCGCGCAGCCACACCCACCGCGGCCCCAGCAAGGATGGCCCGGGCGAGGTCAACGTGCCGATTGCCTGCGCAGGCATGAGCGTGGCGCCGGGCGATCTGGTCCTGGGCGATGCCGATGGCGTGCTGTGCGTGCCTGCCGCCCAGGCCGCGGCCCTGCTGCCGCTGGTACGTGCCCATGCGGCGCGTGAAGACAAGATCCGCGCCGGCAACCGGGCCGGCACGCCCGACCCCGAACGCTTCAACGCACTGCTGCGCCAGCGGGGCTGCCCAGTCTGAGCGCGCGGGCACTGTTCAAGAACCACAACGAGGAGACAAAGCATGCAACGACGTGAATTCCTGATGGCGGCAGCGGCGGCTGCCGCAGCCGGCACTGCCCCGGCACTGGCGCAGTCGCCTGTGGGCTACCCTGCGCGGCCCCTGCGCTTCGTGGTGCCGTTTCCGCCCGGCGGCGGCACCGACACCACCGCGCGCCTGATCGCCGAGAAGTTCAGCTCCCTGCTGGGCTGGACGGTGGTGGTCGACAACAAGCCCGGCGCGGGCGGCAACATCGGCCTGGATTTCGTGGCCAAGGCGCCGCCGGATGGCTACACCATCGGCATGGGGCAGGCGGCCAATCTGGCCATCAACCCCTCGCTGTACCCGAAGATGCCGTTCGATCCGCTCAAGGACCTCACCCCCATCGTCTCGGTGGCCGATCAGCCCGTGGTGCTGGTGGTGCGGGCCGATTCGCCACTCAAGACCCTGGACGATTTCGTGAAGGCCGCGAAGGCACAGCCCGGCAAGGTGGGCCTGGCGCAGGCGGGCAATGGCACGGTGGGCCACCTGGCAGGCGAGTTGCTGGAGCGGCGCGCGGGCATCGAATTGCTGCAGGTGCCCTACAAGGGTGCGGGCCCGGCCTTGAACGACCTGCTGGCCGGCCAGGTGGAGGCTTACTTCGGCAATACCGTCTCGGTGATGAGGCAACTGGCGGGGGGCAAGATCCGCGCGCTGGCGCTGAGTTCGGCACGCCGCATCGGTGCGCTGCCCAACGTGCCCACGGTGGCCGAGCAGGGCTTTGCGGGCTTTGATGCCACCACCTGGCTGGGCCTGGTGGGGCCGGCCGGCATGCCGGCCGAGGCGGTGGCGCGCATCAATGCCGAGGCGCAGAAGATCCTGGCCCGCGCGGACGTGAAGGAAAAGCTCGCGCAAGAAGGCAGCGAGCCCACGCCTGGCACGCCGCAGCAGTTCGCCGCCCACATCAAGGCCGAGCATGCCAAGTGGAGTGCGCTGATCCGCGAGGCCAACATCCGCATCGAGTAGGCTGGCCATGACCGCTGCCCAGACCCTGACCGTCCCTTCGGGTGGCTCGCGCACGGTGGCGGCCCATACGCCGCGGCGCCTGCGCCCCATCCTGTCGCTGGAGGATTTCGAGCCCGCCGCGCGCCGCCTGCTACCGCGCCCCGTGTTCGGCTACGTCGCCGGTGGCTGCGAAACCGATGCCTCGCTGGCCGGCAACCGCAGTGCGTTTGCGGAGCACGCCTTCGTCCCGCGCGTGCTGCAGGGTGTGGCCCAGCGCTCGCAGGCCACCACGCTGTGGGGCCGCACCTGGTCCTCGCCCTTCGGCATCGCACCGATGGGCATGTGTGCCCTGGCGGCCTACCAGGGGGATCTGGCGCTGGCGCAGGCCGCCGGGCAGGCCGACATTCCCATGGTCTGCAGTGGCACGGCACTGATCACGCTGGAGGACGTACACCGCGCCAATCCGGATGCGTGGTTCCAGGCCTATGTGCCGGGTGAGGTGGCGCGCATCGAGGCGCTGGTGGAGCGCGTGGCGCGTGCAGGCTACGGCACGTTGGTGGTCACGGCCGACACCGCCGTCTCGGGCAACCGCGAGAACCACGTGCGCGTGGGCTTTTCGAGCCCGCTGCGGCCCAGTCTGTCGCTGGCCTGGCAGGGCGTGTCGCATCCGCGTTGGCTGCTGGGCAGCTTTGCGCGCACCCTGCTGCGCCATGGCATGCCGCATTTCGAAAACTCCCAGGCCACGCGGGGCGCACCCATCCTGTCGCGCAACGCGGCGCGGGATTTCGGCGCGCGCGACCACCTGGACTGGGAACACCTGCGGCGCATACGCCGGCTCTGGCAGGGGCGTCTGGTGGTCAAGGGCATCCTCAGCGTGGCGGATGCGCAGGCGGCACGCGACTGCGGGGCGGATGGCATCATCGTCTCCAACCATGGCGGCCGCCAGCTCGACGGCGCGGTCTCGCCGCTGCGCGTGCTGCCCGGGATCGTCGCGGCGGTGCCCGACATCCCGGTGATGATGGACAGCGGCGTGCGCCGCGGCAGCGACGTGCTCAAGGCCATTGCGCTCGGCGCACGCTTCGTGTTCGTCGGCCGGCCTTTTTTGTACGCCGCAGCGGTGGCCGGCCAAGCCGGCGTGGCCCACGGAATCGGCCTGCTGCAGCAGGAGATCCACCGCAACATGGCGCTGCTGGGGGCCGCGCGTGTTTCGGATCTGAGCCAGGGGCGGGTCGTGCCCTTGCGGCCCTAAAACCGCCGCATCCCCAGGCCGTCCAGGTCCACCCCGGGGCTGCGCTGGGCCACCAGGTCGGCGATGGCGCGGGCGCTACCGCTGGCCAGGGCGAAGCCGCCCGTGCCGTGGCCGGTGTTGAGCCACAGGCCGGGTATGCCGCTGGCACCGATCACGGGCGCGCCGTCGGGCAGCATGGTGCGTGCGCCGCGCCAGGCCTGCACACCGCCCGAGAGCTGTGCGCCGCCGGGGAACCAGTCGTTGAGGGTGCGGTACAGGCGCGCCAGGGTCGGGGCGTGGTGCTCCGCGTGGGCGCTGCCCAGCTCGGCGCCTCCGGCGATGCGCACGCGCAGTCCCAGGCGGGTGATGCTGATCTGCTGCTGCATGTCGACCACGCTGGCCTGCGGGGCGTGCGTGTCTTCGCGCAGCGGCGCGCTGACGGAGTAGCCGTACAGGGCCGTCATCGGCAGCGGCAGGCCGAGCGCCGGCAGCAGGCTGGCCGAGGCCATGCCGGCGCACAGCACCACGGCATCGAAGCGGCGCGGTGTGGCCTCGCCCTGCACCACCACGCCCATGGGGTTGGTCGCCAGGCGGTCCACGCGCGTGCCGAAGGCGAATTGCACGCCCCCCGCCTGTGTGCCCTGGCGCAGCAGTTGCGCGAACAGGCGGCAGTTGCCTGCGGCAGCGCCGGGCAGCGAGATGGCCCCGGCCAGCGGTGTTTCGGGCGACAGGCCGGGCTCGAGCTTCTGTGCGGCGGCGGCATCGATCTCCTGCACGGCCACGCCCGCATCGCGCAGGCACTGCAAGGCGGGTTGCAGGTGGGCCCGGTCCTGTTCGGTGCGCAGCAGCAGCAGGCGGCCGGGGCTGGCCTCGAAGTCAAGTTCGTGCCCGGCTGCGATCTCCAGGGTGCGCGCCAGGCTGTACTGGGCCAGGCGCTCGAGTGCGGTGGCCGGGCCGGGGCCGCGCTTTGCGAGGCGCTTCCAGTGCCACAGCCAGGACACGTCGGCGCGACCAAAGCCCTGGGCCAGGCGCACGTTCGATTGCGCTCCCAGGAGCCGCACGGCAGGCGCCATGCCTGGCAGGGACCAGGGGCTGGGCAGCACGGGGGCCAGCAGGCCGGCGGCGGCAAAGCTGGCATCTTCGGCGGCGGCGTTGCGCTGCTCGAACACGGTGACCTCATGGCCGTCGCGGGCCAGTTCGTAGGCGGTGGTGACGCCGATGATGCCGGCGCCCACGATGGCAATCTTCATGAATGGGAAGTATGGCTTGCGTTTGCTGCTTTGCAGCAAACGGCAATTGTTATTTTTCTTGCAGCGCTTCTTCGATGCGCAGGCCGGCGTTGAGCACACCGTCGTCGCGCAAGGCCCCATGCCAGACCATCAGGCCGACCGGGAGTTCCCCCCGCACGTGGCAGGGCAGGGACAGAGCGCAGCCGTCCAGCAGATTCACGAGGCTGGTGTTGCGCAGGAGCAGCGTGTTGACGCGAAAGAATTCCCCGTCGCGCTCGCTGCCCGGTGCCACGCTGGCGATGGTTGGCGCCGTGATCGGCACGGTGGGCGAGAGCAGGGCGTCATAGCCGTCGATGGCGGCGTGCATGCGCTCCTGCCAGGCGCAGCGCGCCTGGATGAGGGCAAGGTATTCCCAGGCCGCGAGCGTGGCTCCCTTTTCAATGCGGGCGCGCACCCGCGGGTCGTACTGGTCCCCCTTGTGTGCCAGCAGCTCGCGGTGCCAGGCATAGGCTTCGGGGGGCGAGAAGCCGTACGCGGGTTGCTGGGCCGATTCGGGCAGGGCGATGGTGTCGATGCGCGCGCCGGCCCGGCGCAGGGTGTCCAGTGTGCGCTCGAAGGCCTGGGCCACCGTGGCGTCCATGCCGTCCAGGAAGAGGGTGGTGGGCACGGCCAGGCGGTAGCCGGCCAGCGGGGCAGGGCTGCGCGTGACGCGGGTGGCCGACAGCAGCTCGTGTACGACGATGGCATCGCCCACGCTGCGCGTCATGGCGCAGGCCGTGTCCAGCGTGGTGGACAGGGGGACCGCGCCCGAAGTGGGCACCAGGCGCTGCGTGTTCTTGAAGCCCACGATGCCATTGAGGGCGGCCGGGATGCGGATGGAGCCGCCCGTGTCCGAGCCCAGGCCCACGAAGGCCGCGCCGGTGGCCACGGATACCGCCGCCCCTGACGATGAGCCGCCGGGCACGCGCGCCTGGCCAGGCAGGGCGCCAAAGCGCGCGTCCCAGGCGGCGGGCGTGCCGAAGTGGGGGTTCACCCCCACGCCGGAAAAGGCGAATTCGACCATGTTCGTGCGGCCGATGAGGCTGGCACCGGCCGCGCGCAGGCGCGCCACGGCCGGGCTGTCCTGTTGCGCCGGGGTGCTGTCGGCGAGCGCCGTGGAGCCTGCTGCCGTGGGCTGGCCGGCGACGTCGAACAGGTCCTTGACCGAGATCGCCAGGCCGGCCAGGGGCTTGAGCGCCACGCCGGGCTGCACCGCCGTGGTGCGTGCCGCATCGAACCGGGTCTGCAGGAAGGTGTGGGCATTCGCCGGGGCCTGGGCTGCTGCGATGCAGCGTTCGAGTTCGGCGGCCGGGGTGCTGGCGCCAGCCCGCAGGGCCGCGCGGGTGGCAAGAAGGTCGGCAAGCATGGGTGTGCTAGAATCCTTGGGTTTTGCTGGGAGCAGTAGCGCTTTGCGCGTGGCGGCTTGTAGCAAAACCAATCGCAAACCAGCCCTGTCAAGGTGTTGCAGCGTTCGTGGGAAACACGGCGTTGCAAATATTGGGGCTGATTTTAGACCTAACCTTTGGAGTATTTTTATGTCCGTTACCATGCGCGAAATGCTGGAAGCCGGTGTCCACTTCGGTCACCAAACCCGCTTCTGGAACCCCAAGATGGCCCCCTACATCTTCGGCCACCGCAACAAGATCCACATCATCAACCTGGAAAAGTCGCTGCCACTGTTCCAGGAAGCACAGAAGTTCGCCAAGCAACTGGCTGCCAACCGCGGCACCATCCTGATGGTCGGCACGAAGCGCCAGGCCCGCGAAATCCTGTCCACCGAAGCCCTGCGCGCCGGTGTTCCCTTCGTTGACCAGCGCTGGCTGGGCGGCATGCTGACGAACTTCAAGACCGTGAAGACCTCGATCAAGCGCTTGAAGGACATGAAGGCCCAGCTGGAAACCGGCCTGGACAGCCTGAGCAAGAAGGAACAGCTCACGTTCACCCGCGAGATCGAGAAGCTCGAGAAGGACATCGGCGGCATCCAGGACATGGCTGCACTGCCTGACGCCATCTTCATCATCGACGTGGGCTTCCACAAGATCGCCGTGGCCGAAGCCAAGAAGCTGGGCATCCCGCTGATCGGCGTGGTCGACACGAACCACTCGCCCGAAGGCATCGACTACGTGATCCCCGGCAACGACGACTCGGCCAAGGCCGTGACGCTGTACGCCCGCGGCATCGCCGACGCGATCATCGAAGGCCGTGCCAACGCAGTGAACGAAGTCGTCAAGGCCGCTACCTCCGAGAGCAGCGACGAATTCGTGGAAGTGCAAGAAGCCGCCGCCTGATAGCCCGGCTGCGCGATCCGTCGCGAACAAAAGCGGGGCTCCTGGTTAGCCCCCTTTTTTTTAGCCCGAATCTGAAGACTCACTGAACTGAACACCGAAGGAACAAAGATGGCTGCAATTACCGCAAGCATGGTTGCCGAACTGCGTGGCAAGACCGATGCCCCCATGATGGAATGCAAGAAGGCCCTGACGGAAGCCGACGGCGACATGGCCAAGGCCGAAGAGCTGCTGCGCGTCAAGCTGGGCACCAAGGCTGGCAAGGCCGCTTCGCGCATCACTGCCGAAGGCGTGGTCGCCAGCTTCATCAGCGGCACCACCGGCGCCCTGGTCGAAGTGAACAGCGAAACCGACTTCGTGAGCAAGAACGACAGCTTCATCGCACTGGCCAACGCCGCTGCCGAACTGATCGCCAAGCACAACCCTGCCGACGTGGCTGCCCTGGGCGCTCTGGCCTACGAGCAAGACAGCTTCGGCCCCACGCTGGAAGACGTGCGCAAGGGCCTGATCGGCAAGATCGGCGAGAACATGTCCTTCCGCCGCTTCAAGCAGTTCAGCGGCGCCAGCAAGCTGGCCTCGTACCTGCACGGCACGCGCATCGGCGTGGTCGTCGAGTTCGAAGGTGACGAAACGGCTGCCAAGGACGTGGCCATGCACGTGGCCGCCATGAAGCCCGTGGCCCTGACCAGCGCCGACGTGCCTGCCGACCTGATCGAAAAAGAACGCTCGGTGGCTGCTGCCAAGGCAGCGGAAGACAAGGCCAAGGCCGAAGCCGAAGGCAAGCCCGTGCAGTCCGACGAGATCGTGACCAAGCGCATCGAAGGCGGCGTGCAGAAGTACCTCAAGGAAGTCTCGCTGTTCAACCAGGTCTTCGTGAAGGCTGCGGACGGCAAGCAGACCGTCGAGCAGATGCTCAAGGCCACCAACACCACCGTCAAGGGCTTCACCCTGTACGTGGTGGGCGAAGGCATCGAGAAGAAGGTTGACGACTTCGCAGCCGAAGTGGCCGCCCAGGTGGCTGCCGCCAAGGCCGCTGCCTGATCGCTCCCTGCAACAACCCCACCAAAGCCCTGCACCACCTACCGGAGAAATTTCCCATGTCCAACGCTGCACCAGCCCACAAGCGCATCCTGCTCAAGCTGTCTGGTGAGGCGCTGATGGGGGATGACGCCTTCGGTATCAACCGCGCCACCATCGTACGCATGGTGGAGGAGATCGCCGAGGTCACCCGCCTGGGTGTGCAGGTGGCGGTGGTGATCGGTGGGGGCAATATTTTCCGTGGCGTCGCGGGCGGCTCGGTCGGTATGGACCGGGCCACCGCCGACTACATGGGCATGCTGGCCACCGTGATGAACGCTCTGGCCCTGGCCGATGCGATGGACAAGCAGGGTCTGGTGGCCCGCGTGATGTCCGCCATTGCCATCGAACAGGTGGTCGAGCCCTACGTGCGCCCCAAGGCGCTGCAGTACCTCGAAGAGGGCAAGGTCGTGGTCTTCGCGGCCGGCACGGGCAACCCCTTCTTCACCACCGACACGGCTGCGGCCCTGCGCGGTGCCGAAATCGGCGCCGAGCTGGTGCTCAAGGCCACCAAGGTGGACGGCGTTTATACTGCCGACCCCCAGAAGGATCCCACGGCCACGCGCTACACGAAGCTCAGCTTCGACGAGGCCATGTCCCGCAACCTGGGCATCATGGATGCGACCGCCTTCGCCCTGTGCCGTGACCAGAAGCTGCCGGTGCGGGTGTTCTCGATCATCAAGCACGGTGCGCTCAAGCGCGTGGTGATGGGCGAGGACGAAGGCACGCTGGTCTACGCCTGATGACGATGCACGGGCTGGCTGCGTGCCGGCCCGTCTCTGGTCCGCCCCGAGGAGAAAAACATGACGATTGCCGACATCAAGAAGAACGCAGAGACCAAGATGGACCAGTCCATCTCGGCCTTCAAGAACAACCTGCAGAAGATCCGCACGGGTCGTGCCAACCCCTCGCTGCTCGACAGCGTGCAGGTCGAGTACTACGGCTCCTTCGTGCCCCTGTCGCAGGTGGCCAACGTGGCGCTGATCGACTCGCGCACCATCAGCGTGCAGCCCTGGGAAAAGGGCATGGGCGCCAAGATCGAAAAGGCCATCCGCGAAAGCGACCTGGGCCTGAACCCGGCCTCCATGGGCGACCTGATCCGCGTGCCCATGCCGCCGATGAGCGAAGAGCGCCGCAAGGAAATGACCAAGCTGGCCCGCACTGAAGGCGAGAGCGCCAAGATCGCCATCCGCAACCTGCGCCGTGACGCCAATGAGGCGGTCAAGAAGCTGGTCAAGGACAAGCTGGCGTCCGAAGACGACCAGAAGCGCGCCGAAGCCGACGTGCAGAAGTTCACCGACCGGCACATCGCCGAAGTCGATGCGCTGGTGGCGGCCAAGGAACAGGAAATCATGGCGGTTTGAGCCCCGGTTCACGGGCTCGATCGTTCTACATGTCTGTACCGCAGGTGGTGCCGCACCACATCGCCATCGTCATGGATGGCAACGGCCGCTGGGCCACGCGCCGCTTCCTGCCGCGCCTGGCCGGCCACAAGCAAGGGGTCGATTCACTGCGCCGCTGCGCACGCGCCTGCGTGCAGCGCGGCGTGGGCGTGCTCACCGTCTTTGCCTTCTCTTCCGAAAACTGGAACCGGCCGGCCGAAGAGGTCTCCGGCCTCATGGAGCTGCTGGCCATGGCGCTGGCGCGCGAGGTGCCCCAACTGATGAAGGACGGCGTGCGCCTGTACTTCGTGGGCGAGCGCGCGGGCCTCTCGGCCAAGGTGCGCGATGGCCTGGCCCAGGCCGAGGCCGCCACGGCCCACAACACGCGCCTGGTGCTCAACGTCTGCTTCAACTATGGCGGGCGCTGGGACATTGCCCAGGCCGCGGCGGCCCTGGCTGCCAAGGGCGAGCCCATCACCGAAGCCAGCCTGAACGCGGCCATGGGCATGTCCCACGTGCCCGACCCGGACCTCGTGGTCCGCACCGGCGGGGAGATGCGCATCAGCAACTTCCTGCTCTGGCAGGTGGCCTATTCGGAGCTGTTCTTCAGCGACCGGCTGTGGCCGGATTTCGACGAATCCGCCCTCGACGAAGCCATTGCGGCTTACAGTGCGCGGGAACGCCGTTTCGGCAAAACCTCTGAACAGCTCCTGTCCGCGCATCCCGATCCGATGCCGGGCTGAAAGGCCCTATGCTCAAACAGCGCGTCATCACTGCCCTTGTCCTGCTGGCCATCCTGCTGCCAGCGCTGTTCTATGGCTCGCCCCTGCCGTTCACCGTGGTGGTGCTGGTGCTCATGGCCGCCGGTGCCTGGGAATGGGGCCGCCTGTGCGGCTTTGGCCAGGCGGGCTCGCTCGCCGTCGGGGCCGCCTGTGTGGCGCTGTGCCTGGGCTCGTGGGCGCTGGGCTGGCTCGCGCAGCCGCTGACGGTGCTGTGGATTGTGGGCGGGGCCCTGTGGGTGCTGGGCACGGCCTGGCTGCTGCGCGCTGGCGTTCCCGGCTGGCCGCGCATCCCGGCGGCCGTGCGCCTGGTCGCCGGCGTGCTGGCCCTGTGGCTGGCCTGGCTGGCGGTGGTGCAGGCGCGCCATGTGGGCATCAACTTCCTGCTGTCGGTGCTGGTCCTCGTCTGGGTGGCCGACATCTTTGCCTATTTTGCGGGACGCGCCTTCGGCCTGCGCTTCACCAAGGGCAAGCTGGCCCCGTCCATCAGCCCCGGCAAGAGCTGGGAAGGTGTGTGGGGTGGTTTGGCGGGCGTGCTGGTACTTTCGTTCGCCTGGGTGGCGGCCGATGCCCACTGGCAGGCCGAGGTGCTCAGTTTCTACAGCCGCATGGCCCGCCAGGGCTGGTGGCTGCTGGTGGTGGCGGCCCTGTTCATGACGGCGATGAGTGTTTCCGGTGACCTGGTGGAGTCGCTCATCAAGCGCAGCGCCGGCGTCAAGGACAGCAGCAACCTGCTGCCCGGCCACGGCGGCGTGCTCGACCGCGTCGATGCCCTGCTGCCCACCCTTCCCCTGGCGATGATGCTCACGAGCCTGACGACCCCTCTATGAAACAACGGCTTACCGTTCTCGGCTCCACCGGCTCCATCGGGACCAGCACCCTCGACGTGGTGGCGCGCCACCCCGACCGCTTCGAGGTCTTTGCGCTGAGCGCGGCCACGCAGGTCGACCTGATGCTGGCGCAGTGCGCGCAGTTCGCGCCCCGTTTCGCGGTGATGGCCAGCGCGCCCCATGCCCGTGAGCTCGAGGACAAGCTGCGCCAGAATGGCCTGGCCACCCGTGTGCTGTACGAGGCCGACGCGCTCGAAATTATTGCCTCCCACCCCGACGTGGATTCCGTGATGGCCGCCATCGTCGGTGCCGCGGGTCTCGCGCCCTGCCTCGCGGCTGCGCGTGCGGGCAAGCGCCTGCTGCTGGCCAACAAGGAGGCTCTGGTGGTCGGCGGCGGCCTGTTCATGCAGACGGTCAGGGAGGGCGGTGCGACGCTGCTGCCCATCGACAGCGAGCATTCGGCCATCTTCCAGTGCCTGCCCGAGGACCCCGCCACCTGGCCGGACCGGGTGGACAGCATCCTGCTGACCGCGTCGGGCGGGCCGTTTCGCCAGCGCGACCCGGCCACGCTGTCGGAGATCACGCCCGAGCAGGCCTGCGCGCACCCCAATTTCTCGATGGGGCGCAAGATCTCGGTCGATTCCGCCACCATGATGAACAAGGCCCTTGAAGTGATCGAGGCGCGCTGGCTGTTCGACCTGGCGCCCGACCAGATCAAGGTGGTGATCCACCCGCAGCAGATCATCCACTCGATGGTGCAGTTCAAGGACTCCTCCATCCTCGCGCAACTGGGGACGCCCGACATGCGCGTGCCCATTGCCGTGGGCCTGGCCTGGCCCGAGCGCATCGCCAGCGGTGCCAGCCGGCTCGATTTCTCGGCGCTGAGCGCGCTGGCCTTCGAGGACGCCGACGCCATCCGCTTCCCCGGCCTGCACCTGTCCTGGCAGGCGCTCAAGGCGGCCGAAGGCACGACGGCCGTGCTCAATGCGGCCAACGAGGTGGCCGTAGGGCGGTTTTTGTCGGGCCGGCTGCGTTTTGACCACATCCACGCCGTCAACCTTGCAACTTTGGACGCGGTTTCGCCCTCCAAGCCGGATTCCCTGGCAGCGCTGCTCGATCTGGACGCCCAGTCGCGCAGGGCGGCAGAGCAGGCCGCCGGCCTGCTGGCCGCCTGACCGGTTCCATCTTTCACCCGATGGCCCCCGCTGCTGTCCCTGTTGACCCACGGAGCCTCCCATGCTGCTGACCCTTGTTGCCTTTGTCGTTGCCCTGGGGCTTTTGATTGCCGTTCACGAATACGGCCACTACCGCGTGGCCGTGGCCTGCGGTGTCAAGGTGCTGCGCTTTTCCGTGGGCTTTGGCAAGCCGCTGTTCACCTGGCGGCCCAAGGGTTCCCCGACCGAATTCGTGCTCGGCGCCTTCCCGCTGGGCGGCTATGTGCGCATGCTCGACGAACGCGAGGCGCCTGTGGCGCCCGAAGAGCGCCACCTGGCCTTCAACACCCAGCCGCTGCGCTCGCGCGCGGCCATTGTGGTCGCCGGCCCGCTTGCCAACCTGTTGCTGGCGGTGCTGCTGTACTCCATCGTCAACTGGAATGGTGTCGAGGAACCCAAGGCCGTGCTGGCCAGCCCTGTGGCGGGATCGGTGGCCCACAGTGCCGGCCTGCGCGGCGGCGAACTGGTGCAGCGTGCGGCCCTGGGTTCGGATGAACTGGAACCCGTGCGCTCGTTCGAAGACCTGCGCTGGCTGCTGACCCGCGGCGCGCTGGAGGGGGAATCCGTGCGCCTGGACGTGCAGCCGCAGACCGGCGCGCACCGCGAGATGGTGCTGGACATGTCGAAGATCGACGCGCGCGAGGCCGATGCCCAGCTGTTTCGCAAGATCGGCATCCTCGGCCCCTGGACCCGCCCGGTGCTGGGCGAGGTGATGGCCAAGGGTGCGGCGGAACGCGCAGGCCTGCAGCAGGGCGACGTGGTGCTCAAGATCGGCGCCACCGAGGTGGTCGACGGGCAGCAACTGCGCGAGCTGATCCGCCAGTCCATGCGGGGCACGGAGCCGCTGTCGCAGCCCTGGCTGGTCAACCGAGCCGGGAGCTCGCTCACGCTGGAGGTGTTGCCCGACGCCCAGCCCGAACTCGGCGCAACAGTCGGCCGCATCGGTGCCTACGTGGGTGCGTCCCCTGAATTTGTAACCGTTGAATACGGCGTGCTCGAAGGTTTCTGGACCGGCGTGGTCAAGACCTGGGATGTTTCGCTGCTCACCTTGAAGATGATGGGGCGCATGGTGATCGGCGAGGCGTCCCTCAAGAACCTCAGCGGGCCCTTGACCATTGCGGATTACGCCGGCCGTTCGGCGAGCCTGGGCCTCACGCAGTACCTGGTGTTCCTGGCGCTGATCAGCGTGAGCCTGGGGGTGCTGAACCTGCTGCCGCTGCCTGTTTTGGACGGTGGGCACCTGATGTATTATCTTTGGGAGGGCGTGACGGGCAAGCAAGTGTCGGACGCATGGCTGGAGCGGCTGCAGCGCGGTGGCGTCGCAGTGCTGCTCCTCATGATGTCCATTGCCCTGTTCAACGATATCACCCGGCTTTTTGGCTAACCATTTTTCTGCCCTTGCCTTGCAAGGGCGGCTCCAGTTTCATTCATGAAAAATCCAATCAATCGCCTGGGCGTGCGTACCGCATCGGCCATTGCAGCCATGGTCTTTGTCGCCAACGCGGCGTGGGCACTGGAGCCTTTCAAGGTGCAGGACATCCGCGTGGAGGGCCTGCAGCGCGTGGAGCCCGGCACCATCTTCGCATCCATGCCGCTGCGCGTGGGCGATGACTACAACGACGAAAAGGGCGCTGCGGCCATCCGCGCGCTGTTTGGCCTGGGCCTGTTCAAGGACGTGCGCCTGGAAGCCTCGGGCAACGTGCTGGTGGTGGTGGTCGAAGAGCGCCCCACGATTGCCGACGTGGATTTCGCCGGCACCCGCGAGTTCGACAAGGATGCCCTCAAGAAGAGCATGCGCGAAGTCGGCCTGACCGAAGGCCGCCCCTACGACAAGGCGCTGACCGACCGCGCCGAGCAGGAACTCAAGCGCCAGTACATCAACAAGAGCCTGTACGGCGCCGAGGTGGTGACCACGGTAACCCCGATCGAGCGCAACCGCGTGAACCTCACCTTCTCGGTGGTCGAGGGCGAGCCCGCGCGCATCAACGAAGTGCGCGTGGTGGGCAACAAGGCCTTCAGCGAATCCACGCTCAAGGGCCTGTTCGACCAGGACACGGGCGGCTGGCTCAGCTGGTACACCAAGTCCGACCGCTATTCGCGTGCCAAGCTCAATGCCGACCTGGAAACCCTGCGCACCTATTACCTGCAGCGCGGCTACCTGGAGTTTCGCGTGGAGTCCACCCAGGTCGCGATCTCGCCCGACAAGCAGGGCATCTCGATCACCGTGAACGTGTTCGAAGGCGAGCGCTTCGTGGTCTCGGGTGTCAAGCTCGAAGGCAACTACCTGGAGCGCGAGGATGAATTCAAGTCGCTGATCACCATCCGCCCCGGCGAGCCCTACAACGCCGACCAGGTGACCGAGACCACCAAGGCCTTCTCCGAGTACTTCGGCCGTTTCGGCTTTGCCTTTGCGCGCGTGGAGGCCGTGCCCGAGATCGACCGCGAGAACAACCGCGTGGCCCTGGTGCTGCAGGTCGAGCCTTCGCGCCGCGCCTATGTGCGTCGCATCAACGTGAGCGGCAACAACCGCACGCGCGATGAAGTGATCCGCCGCGAATTCCGCCAGTACGAGGCCTCCTGGTACGACGGCGAACGCATCCGCCTCTCGCGCGACCGCGTGGACCGCCTGGGCTTCTTCACCGAAGTCAACGTCGAGACGCAGGAAGTGCCGGGCTCGCCCGACCAGGTGGACCTAGTGATCAACGTGGCCGAAAAACCCACGGGCTCGCTGCAGATGGGCGTGGGCTTCTCGAGCGCCGAGAAGGTGTCCCTGTCCTTCGGCATCAAGCAGGAAAACTTCTTCGGCTCCGGCAACTACCTGGGTGTGGACGTCAACACCAGCAAGTACCGCCGCACGCTGGTGTTCAGCACCACCAATCCCTACTTCACCGATGAAGGCATCTCGCGCACGGTGGACCTGTACTACCGCACCGACAAGCCTTATGAGGACCAGGGTGGCAACTACCAGCTGGTGACCACCGGCGGTTCGATGCGCTTTGGCGTGCCCTTCAGCGAGACGGATACGGTGTTCTTCGGGGGGGGCTGGAGCAGACCACCATCAAGGCTGGCACCAACATCCCGGCAACCTACCTGGCCTATGCCGACAACTTCGGCTACAAGAGCACCTCGATCCCGCTGACCGTCGGCTGGTCGCGCGATGACCGTGACAGCGCGCTGGCCCCCAACTCGGGCCGCTACCAGCGCCTGAATTCCGAATGGTCGGTGGCGGGCGACGCCCGCTACGTGCGCGCCAACTACCAGTACCAGCAGTATGTTCCGCTGAACAAGCGCTTCACGCTGGCCTTCAACGGTGAACTGGGCATCGGCAAGGGCCTCAATGGCCGGCCGTTCCCCGTGTTCAAGAACTTCTACTCGGGCGGTCTCGGCTCGGTGCGTGGTTTCGACCAGGGTACCCTGGGCCCGCGCGACGTGACGGGCTCCTCCCTGGGCGGCCCGAAGAAGGTCACCCTCAATGCCGAGCTGATCGCGCCCTTCCCGGGTGCGGGCAACGACCGTACGCTGCGCGTCTTTACCTTCATGGATGTAGGCAATGTGTATGGCGAGCATGAAAAAGTAACCGCCAGCGACATGCGAGCCTCCGTGGGGCTGGGCCTGAGCTGGATTTCCCCGCTGGGCCCGCTGCGCCTGGCCTTTGCACAACCGGTACGCAAGTTTGCTGGCGATAGAATCCAGAAACTGCAATTCCAGATTGGAACGTCTTTCTAATGAACTCCCTTTCCCGCCATTTCGCCCTGGTCATGTTGCTTGGCAGCTTTGCCATGGCGGTTCCCGCGCAAGCGCAAGAGTCCTTCAAGGCCGGTTTCATCAATACCGACCGCATCCTGCGCGAGGCCAACTCGGCCAAGGCGGCGTCGGCCAAGCTCGAACAGGAATTCACGCGCCGCGAGAAGGATCTCGTGGACATGGGCAATTCCCTGAAGACTGCTTCCGAAAAATTCGAGCGCGAAGCCCCTACGCTGGCCGAAAGCCAGCGCGCCATCCGCCAGCGCCAGCTGGTGGACCAGGACCGTGACTTCCAGCGCAAGCGCCGCGAGATCCAGGAAGACCTGAACGCCCGCCGCAACGAAGAGTACGCAGCCCTGCAGGAGCGCGCCAACAAGGTCGTCAAGCAGGTCGCCGAGGCCGAAAAGTACGACGTGATCCTGCAGGAAGTCGCCTACATCAATCCCAAGCACGACATCACCGACAAGGTGATCAAGGCGCTCAATGCAGCGCCTGCCAAGTAAGCAGCGGCACCAGCGCTGGGCAGGTGGCGTGTGAGCTTGCGTCTCGGGCACATCGTCGATGCGCTGGGGGGCACGCTGGAGGGGGGGGCGGGTGATACCGTCATTTCCCGCATCGCGCCGCTGGAGGTTGCGGGGCCGGGTGACCTCAGCTTCCTGAGCAACCCCCGCTACCAGCAGCAACTGGCCGCCTCCCGGGCGGCCTGTGTCATTGTGGCCCCGGCGATGCGCGAGGCTGCCGTGGCACGCGGCGCCTGCATCGTGGCGGACAACCCCTATGTCTACTTCGCCCGCGCCACGCAGTTGTGGCGCCAGCACACCGCGCCTGCAGGGCAGGGCGGGGTGCATGCCAGTGCGGTGGTCGATGCCTCGGCGCAGGTGCATCCCAGCGCCACCATCGGCCCCTTGTGCGTGGTCGAGCGCGGTGCGCACATCGGTGCCGGCACGGTGCTCAGATCGCGCGTGACGGTGGGCGAGAACTGCCATGTCGGCGAGCGCTGCATCGTGCATTCAGGCGTGGTGATCGGGGCCGACGGATTCGGCTTTGCGCCCGAGAAGGGCCAGTGGGTCAAGATCGAGCAACTGGGCGCGGTGCGCGTTGGCAACGACGTGGAGATCGGGGCCAACACCTGCATCGACCGCGGAGCCCTGGACGACACCGTCATCGAGGATGGCGTCAAGCTCGACAACCTGATCCAGATCGGCCACAACGTGCGCATCGGCAAGCACTCGGCCATGGCCGGCTGCGTCGGCGTGGCCGGCAGCGCGACCATCGGCGCGCACTGCACCGTGGGTGGCGGCGCCATCGTGCTGGGTCACCTGGAGCTGGCGGACAACGTGCATATTTCGGCGGCCACGGTCGTTACCCGCTCGCTGACACGGCCTGGCCAGTACACCGGCATGTTCCCCATCGACGACAATGCGCGGTGGGAAAAAAACGCTGCAACACTCAAACAACTGCACAGCTTGCGAGAGCGCATCAAGGCGCTGGAGCAAGCTCTCAAGGCAGCATGAACGGAAGAACAACTCGATGATGGATATTCACGCGATTCTCAAGCAACTGCCGCACCGCTACCCGTTCCTGCTGGTGGACAAGGTGATCGAGTTGGAGAGCAACACCCGCATCAAGGCGATCAAGAACGTCACCTTCAACGAGCCGTACTTCATGGGGCACTTTCCGGGCCGTCCGGTGATGCCCGGTGTGCTGATCCTCGAAGCCCTGGCCCAGGCTGCGGGGCTGCTGGCGTTCGACGCCATGGGCAAGGTGCCGGACGAGAACAACATCTACTACTTCGTCGGCATCGACGGGGCGCGCTTCAAGCGGCCGGTGGAGCCGGGCGACCAGCTGATCCTCACCATCACCATCGATCGCGTGCGCGGTGGCATCTGGAAGTTCAAGGGCCTGGCCAGCGTGGGCGACGAGGTGGCCTGCGAGGCCGAACTGATGTGTACCATGCGCCAGGTGGGTTGATTCTTTCCAGTCGGTGTCGAACGTGAGCAACATCCATCCCACCGCCGTGGTCGCCGAGGGCGCCCGCCTGGACCCTTCGGTGCAGGTCGGGCCGTATGCCGTGATCGGCGCCAACGTGGTGATCGGTGCCGGCACCACGGTGGGTGCGCACTGCGTCATCGAGGGCCACACCAGCATCGGCCAGGACAACCGCATCTTCCAGTTCGCCTCGCTGGGTGCCGCTCCGCAGGACAAGAAGTACGCCGGTGAAGCCACGCGCCTGGTGATCGGCGACCGCAACACCATCCGCGAGTTCTGCACGCTGAATACCGGCACGGTGCAGGACCGCGGCGAGACCACGGTGGGCGACGACAACTGGATCATGGCCTACGTGCATGTGGCACACGACTGCACCATCGGCCACCAGACCACCCTGGCCAACAACACCACGCTGGCCGGCCATGTGGATGTGGGTGACTGGGCCACCGTGGGCGGTCTCACGGGCGTGCTGCAGCGCATGCGCGTGGGTGCACACACCATGGTCGGTTTCTCCAGCCACGTCAACAAGGACGTGCCGCCCTACATGGTGGTGGACGGCAGTCCGCTGGCCGTGCGTGGCGTGAACCTGGTGGGCCTGCGCCGGCGCGATTTCTCGGCCCAGCGCATCGCCGCCATCCGTGAGATGCACAAGCTGCTGTACCGCCAGGGCCTGACCCTGGACGAGGCGCGCAAGCTCATCCTGGCCCTGCCCGGGGAGATGCCCGAAGCGGCCGGCGATGTGGCGCTGATGGATGCTTTCCTCGACAGCGCCGCCCACGGCATCGCGCGCTGATCCCTTGCCAAGAGACTGCTGAATGAAGGACAAGGCGCCCCGCGTGGCCATGGTCGCTGGCGAAGCTTCGGGTGATCTGCTGGCCGGCCTGCTGCTCGATGGCGTGCAGGTCCGCTGGCCGGCCGCCACCGCCCATGGCATCGGTGGGCCGCAGATGGCCAGGCGCGGTTTCACGGCCTGGTGGCCCAGCGACAAGCTGGCCGTGCATGGCTACAGCATGGAGGTGTTTCGCCGCCTGCGCGAGCTGCTGGGCATCCGCAAGCAGCTGCGTACACGCTTGCTGGCCGACCGGCCCGACATCTTCATCGGCGTGGATGCGCCCGATTTCAATCTGGGGCTCGAAGCCGACCTGCGCGCCGCCGGCATTCCGACGGTGCATTTCGTCTGCCCTTCCATCTGGGCCTGGCGGGCCGACCGCGTCGAGAAGATCCGCAAGAGCGCCGGCCATGTGCTGTGCATCTTCCCGTTCGAGCCCGAACTGCTCGCGCGCCATGGCATTGCTGCCACCTACGTCGGCCACCCGCTGGCCAGCGTGATCCCCGAGATGCCGGACCGCAGCGCTGCGCGTGTACGCCTGGGCCTGTCCGATGCCGACGAGGTGCTGGCCATCCTGCCCGGCAGCCGCTCTGCCGAGGTGCAGTACATCGCGCCCGCTTTTTTCCAGGCTGCCGCGTTGCTGCGCCAGGCACGCCCAAAGCTGCGCATGGTGGTGCCGGCCGTGCCCGCACTGCAATCGCGCATTGAAGAAGCCGCGCGCACGCACGGCGTGGCCGATGTGCTGCAGATCGTCACCGGCCAGTCGCACGCCGTGCTGGCTGCCTGCGACGTGACCTTGATCGCCAGCGGCACGGCCACGCTGGAAGCGGCCCTGTTCAAGCGCCCCATGGTCATCGGCTACCACATGCACCCCCTGAGCTGGTGGCTCATGAAGCGCAAGCAGCTGCAGCCCTGGGTGGGGCTGCCCAACATCCTGTGCGGCGAGTTCGTCGTGCCCGAACTGATACAGGATGCCGCCACGCCGCAGGCGCTGTGCGACGCGACGCTGCAGTGGTTTGACGCAAAAGTGCAGCATCCCGCTACCATCACGGCTTTGGAGCAGCGTTTTTCCGCGCTGCATGCAAGCTTGCGGCGCGACACTTCCCAACTGGCTGCCGATGCGATCGAGAAAATCCTTGCCACCACCGCTGCTGTCTGAACAGGTGAGCCTGGACTGGCATCCGCCCGGCCTCGTGGCCGGCGTGGACGAGGCCGGCCGCGGCCCGCTGGCCGGGCCCGTGGTGGCGGCTGCCGTCATCCTCGACGACCTGCGCCCCATTGCCGGGCTGAACGACTCCAAGAAGCTCACAGCCCTGCGCCGCGAGGCGCTGTTCGACGAGATCCGCGCCAAGGCGCTGTGCTTTGCCATCGCCGAGGCCAGCGTGGAGGAAATCGATCAATTGAACATCCTGCAGGCCACGCTCCTGGCCATGCGCCGAGCCGTGATGGGCCTGCGCTTGAAGCCCGTGCGCGTGCTGGTGGACGGCAACCAGTTGCCGCGGCTCGACGTGCCGTCCGAGGCCATCGTCAAGGGTGACGCGCTGGTCAAGTCCATCTCCGCCGCTTCCATCCTCGCCAAGGTCCACCGCGACCGCTGGTGCGAGGAGGTACACGCGCATTTTCCGCACTACGGCTTCTCGGCCCACAAGGGCTATGGCACCGTGGTACACATGGAAGCCCTGCGCGCCCATGGCGCCTGCATCCACCACCGGCGCTCGTTCGCGCCCGTGGCGCAGGTGCTGGTGCAGCCCGCCTCCGAAAGCATCAGCGCATGATGCCCGGCGGCCTGCGGCCGCTTTTTCCCGCCCCATGACATCTTCTTCCATCACCACCATCCACTCGCGCGACAACGCCTGGGTCAAGGACCTGCGCCGCCTGGCGCAGGACAACGGCGCCTACCGCAAGCAGGGCCGTGTCTGGCTCGAAGGCGACCACCTGTGCCGCGCGGCGCTGGAGCGCGGCGTGGCGCCGGCCGTGGCCGTGTTCGCCGAATCGCTGTGGCCCACGGCAGAGCCTGAATGGGGCCAGGCGGCGCCCAAGGTCGTGGTGCTGGCCGATGCGCTGTTTGCCGACGTCAGTGGGCTGGAGTCGCCGGCGAAGATGGGTTTCTTGCTCGACCTGCCCGAGGCCCGGGAACCCCGGCCCGGCGTGGCCGCCGTGGTGCTCGACCGTGTGCAGGACGCGGGCAACGTCGGCTCCATCCTGCGCAGTGCCTCGGCCTTCGGCTTTCGGCAGGTGCTGGCGCTCAAGGGCAGCGCCGCCCTGTGGTCGCCCAAGGTACTGCGCGCCGGCATGGGCGCGCATTTTGCGCTCGACCTGGTCGAGGGCCTGGCCCCCGAGGATCTGGCGGGCCTGCAGCTGCCCATGCTCGTCACCAGCTCGCACCAGGGCGACTACCTGCACCGCGCCGAGCTGCCCTGGCCCTGTGCCTGGGTCATGGGGCATGAAGGGCAGGGCGTGAGCGCCGTGCTGCAGGAGCGTGCAAGCCAGCACATCCGCATCGCCCAACCCGGTGGGGAGGAGTCCCTCAACGTGGGCGCCGCGGCAGCCATCTGCCTGCACGCGAGCGCAGCGCAACGCGCGCTGGCGGCCGGGCGCTGATCGGCGCTCCTGCCTGCCTATTGGTTGCGCAGGAATTGCTGGATGAAGTCGCCCTGATTGGGCGCATCCTGGTGGGTAGTGAACACCAGCTTCTGGCCTTCCACACGCAGCTTCATCTCCGCGCCGAACTGGCACTGGACCAGGCCCAGCGACGCGGCCTTGGCCTTGAACCCGGCATGGCCCTTGCACATGCTGTCCATCTGCGAGGCCACTTCACCGCAGAAGCTGGCGATGCTCAGCTTCTTGAGCTTGTCGTCGTCGATGGACTTCCAGTCCACTGCCGTCTTCACCGGGCTGCCGCAGGCAGCGGTGGCCGACGTGTCGGTGTTGGCCAGTTCCGTCTGTGCAGAGGCCAGGTGCTTGTCGCGGTCGAATCGGGCCAGCTTTTCCTGCACGCCGTCCTTTTGCTGGCGCGCATGGGCGGTCTTGAATTCGGCGATATTCAGGGCCTTGCTCTTCTTCTCGTCGAAGGCCAGGTCCACCGCGCCCTGGCGGCCTGGCAGGTAGGTGACATAGCGCTCGCCGCCGCCATAGCGGTTGGCCTGCTTGTGTACCAGGCCCCAGTCGCGGCCATCGAGCGTGGTCACATAGGCCTCGGTACCGCTGCCGCGCTGCTCCTGCTTGCCCAGGAAGATCACCTTGTCGATGGGATTGTTGAGGCCACTCACACGCATCAGTGCGGCCTTGCCGTCCGTGGTGGGCGCCAGCACCACCTCCAGGCCCTGCGGGCCCGAGAACACCTGCGGGTAGGCCGCCAGGTCCTGGGCGACAGCCAGGGTGGAAAACAGTGCGCACGCCAGTGCGATCGAAGTCTTGGTCATCCCGTCTCTCTCGGTGGTGTCAAACGATGCGGGAAAGTCTAGCGGAGGGCCCTGGCTCGGCCTGCACGCCGCGCCGGGAAGTTGTGTCGGTTCGTGAAAAGCTTCTCGGATCCCACACCGCGTTGTGGGCGTGCCGGCGCCGCCGCGAACGGCGAGACAAAAGCCATGCACCAGCTGTCGCCGCTTGTTACAATGAAATTTGCTATTTAAGTGATAGCGCGGCACATAGCCGGACTGACCATGCGACAGCGGACCGATGGCCCGCAAGTGGCGGTAAATGCAGGGCAAGGTGCTGGGTTAATCCGGCAAGATGGGCCTCTCAGGCTACAATTGGAGGCTTTCCCGCAAACACGTCGCCCGGCCGCACCCAAAGCAAACTTCCCACAAACAGCAGTCCCAGGACCTCTTCCTGCGACTCCGGGCGACCGTAACCATTCGGAGAACCCAGTGCTTTTGTCTCTCAAGGGAACCTTCCCGCCCGCCATCCTGGCGCTCGCAGACGGCACGGTCTTTATCGGCAATTCGATCGGTGCCACCGGCACCACCGTCGGCGAAGTGGTGTTCAACACCTCCATCACCGGCTACCAGGAAATCCTGACCGACCCGAGCTATTGCCAGCAGATCGTCACCCTGACGTATCCGCACATCGGCAACTACGGCGTCAGCCCCGAGGATATCGAAGCCGACAAGGTCCATGCCGCAGGCCTGATCATCAAGGATCTGCCGCTTCTGGCCAGCAACTTCCGCTCCACCGAAACGCTGTCGCAGTACCTGGTGCGCGAACGCACCGTGGCCATCTCCAACATCGACACCCGCAAGCTCACCCGCCTGCTGCGTGAAAAGGGCGCCCAGAACGGCGCCATCGTCGGTCTGGCCGAAGGCCAGGTGGTGACGCAGGTGCTGATCGACGAGGCCCTGGCCGCCGCCAAGGCCGCGCCCAACATGGCCGGGCTGGACCTGGCCAAGGTGGTGTCGACCAAGGTCCGCTACGAATGGACCGAGACCGAGTGGACGCTGGGCAAGGGCTACGGCAAGCTCGAGGCCCCGCAGTTCCATGTGGTGGCCTACGACTACGGCGTCAAGAAGAACATCCTGCGCATGCTCGCCCAGCGCGGCTGCAAGGTCACCGTGGTGCCAGCGCAGACGCCTGCTGCCGACGTGCTGGCCATGAAGCCCGATGGCGTGTTCCTCTCCAACGGCCCCGGCGACCCGCAGCCGTGCGACTACGCCATCGAGGCCACGCGCACCATCGTCGAGAGCGGCATGCCCACCTTCGGCATCTGCCTGGGCCACCAGATCATGGCCCTGGCCGCTGGCGCCAAGACCTTCAAGATGACCCACAGCCACCACGGTGCCAACCACCCCGTGAAGGACCTGGACACCGGCCGCGTGAGCATCACCAGCCAGAACCACGGCTTCGCGGTGGAGATGGACTCGCTGCCTGCCAACCTGCGCGCCACACACGTGAGCCTGTTCGACGGCACGCTGCAGGGCCTGGTGCGCACGGACAAGCCGGCGTTCTGTTTCCAGGGCCACCCCGAGGCATCGCCCGGCCCGCACGACATCGCCTACCTGTTCGACCGCTTCACCGACGCGATGCGGAGCGCGCGCACCCAATAAGCCCACCCAAGGAACTGCGCCATGAAACTCTTCAGCTTCCCCCAGGCTTCGCTCGAAAAAGCCATCCACAAGCGTGTGCTGACCCTGCCGTCGCCGCACCGCGAATGGTTCATCGAGCGCTGGGCGCAAAAGCCCTACAAGAAGTCCTTCATCGAGAACAAGGCCATGCCGCTGGTCACGCTGGTGGCCAAGGGCAAGACCTGGGACGACGAGACCTTCGCCGAAGCCATGGCCGATTGGGACGCGACGTTCTATGACGCGGAAACCGAAGTGCTGCTGCCCCTGGTGCAGGGCGATGGCCTGCTGCAGCTGATGCAGAAGAACCTGCCGCCCGAGCGCGCGCAGGCGCTCATCGCCAAGATCAACACGCGCCGCGACGCTGCAGCCGCCACGTCCGCCAGCCCCCAGGCAGCCGAACCCACGATCGACTGATCGACGCAACATGCCAAAACGTACAGACATCAAAAGCATTCTCATCATCGGCGCTGGCCCGATCATCATCGGCCAGGCCTGCGAGTTCGACTACTCCGGCGTGCAGGCCTGCAAGGCCCTGCGCGAAGAGGGCTACAAGGTCATCCTGATCAACAGCAACCCCGCTACGATCATGACCGACCCGGCCACGGCCGACGTGACCTACATCGAGCCCATCACCTGGCAGACGGTCGAGAAGATCATCGCCAAGGAGCGCCCCGACGCCATCCTGCCCACCATGGGTGGGCAGACGGCGCTCAACTGCGCCCTGGACCTGTGGCACCACGGCGTGCTCGACAAGTACAAGGTCGAACTGATCGGCGCCACGCCCGAGGCCATCGACAAGGCCGAAGACCGCCTGAAGTTCAAGGACGCGATGACCAAGATCGGCCTGGGCTCTGCGCGCTCGGGCATCGCCCACACCATGGAAGAGGCCTGGGGCGTGCAAAAGCAGGTGGGTTTCCCCACCGTGATCCGCCCCAGCTTCACGCTGGGTGGCACGGGCGGCGGCATTGCCTACAACCCCGAAGAGTTCGAGACCATCTGCAAGCGCGGCCTGGAAGCCTCGCCCACCAACGAGCTCTTGATCGAAGAATCGCTGCTCGGCTGGAAAGAGTACGAGATGGAAGTGGTGCGCGACAAGGCGGACAACTGCATCATCATCTGCTCCATCGAGAACCTGGACCCGATGGGCGTGCACACCGGCGACTCGATCACCGTGGCCCCTGCGCAGACGCTGACCGACAAGGAATACCAGATCATGCGCAACGCCTCGCTGGCGGTGCTGCGCGAGATCGGCGTGGACACGGGCGGCTCCAACGTGCAGTTCTCGATCAACCCCAAGGACGGCCGCATGGTCGTGATCGAGATGAACCCGCGCGTTTCGCGCTCCTCGGCGCTGGCCTCCAAGGCCACGGGTTTCCCGATCGCCAAGGTCGCGGCCAAGCTGGCGGTGGGCTACACGCTCGATGAGCTGCGCAACGAGATCACGGGCGGCATCACGCCCGCTTCGTTCGAGCCTTCCATCGACTACGTGGTCACCAAGATCCCGCGTTTCGCGTTCGAGAAGTTCCCCACGGCCGACAGCCGCCTGACCACGCAGATGAAGTCCGTGGGCGAGGTCATGGCCATGGGCCGTACCTTCCAGGAGTCCTTCCAGAAGGCCCTGCGCGGCCTGGAAGTGGGCGTGGACGGCATGAACGAGAAGACCCAGGACCGCGAAGTGCTCGAAAAGGAGCTGGGCGAGCCTGGCCCCGAGCGCATCTGGTACGTCGGCGACGCCTTCGCCATGGGCCTGTCGGTCGACGAGGTGTTCGAGCTGACCAAGATCGACCGCTGGTTCCTGGTGCAGATCGAGCAGATCGTGAAGATCGAGCTCGATATCGACCAGTTGGCGGCCGAGAAGGGCGATGGCGCACTGGCCGCGATCGATGCGAGCACGCTGCGCACGCTCAAGCAAAAGGGCTTTTCCGACCGCCGCCTGGCCAAGCTGCTCAAGACCACCGAGAAGGCCGTGCGCGAAGCACGCCGTGCGCTCAACGTGCGCCCGGTGTACAAGCGCGTGGACACCTGCGCCGCCGAGTTCGCCACCAACACCGCCTACCTGTACTCCACGTACGAGGAAGAGTGCGAGGCCGAGCCGACCAACAACAAGAAGATCATGGTGCTCGGCGGCGGCCCCAACCGCATCGGCCAGGGCATCGAGTTCGACTACTGCTGCGTGCATGCCGCGCTGGCGATGCGCGAGGACGGCTACGAGACCATCATGGTCAACTGCAATCCCGAGACCGTCTCCACCGACTACGACACCTCCGACCGCCTGTACTTCGAGCCCGTGACGCTGGAAGACGTGCTGGAGATCGTGGACAAGGAAAAGCCGGTCGGCGTGATCGTGCAGTACGGCGGCCAGACGCCTCTGAAGCTGGCCCTGGGCCTGGAAGCCGAAGGCGTGCCGATCATCGGCACCAGCCCCGACATGATCGATGCCGCCGAAGACCGCGAGCGTTTCCAGAAGCTGCTGGGTGAGCTCGGCCTGCGCCAGCCGCCCAACGCCACGGCCCGCACCGAGCCCGAGGCCCTGGAAAAGGCCGCCGCCCTGGGCTACCCCCTGGTGGTGCGCCCCAGCTACGTGCTGGGCGGCCGCGCGATGGAAATCGTGCATGAGCAGCGCGACCTGGAGCGCTACATGCGTGAGGCCGTCAAGGTGAGCAATGACTCGCCGGTGCTGCTCGACCGCTTCCTGAGCAATGCCATCGAGTGCGACGTGGACTGCGTGCGCGACTCCGCGGGCGTCACCTTCATCGGTGGCGTGATGGAGCACATCGAGCAGGCCGGCGTACACAGCGGCGACTCCGCCTGCTCGTTGCCCCCGTACTACCTGTCGCAGCCGACCATCGACGAGATCAAGCGCCAGACCGCTGCCATGGCCGAAGGCCTGAGCGTGGTGGGCCTGATGAACGTACAGTTCGCCATCCAGGAAGTCGATGGCAAGGATGTGATCTACGTCCTCGAAGTGAACCCGCGCGCCTCGCGCACGGTGCCCTTCGTGAGCAAGGCCACCGGCATCCAGCTGGCCAAGGTGGCCGCGCGCTGCATGGCCGGCCAGACGCTGGCCTCGCAGGGCATCACCAAGGAAGTGACGCCGCCGTACTTCAGCGTGAAGGAGGCTGTGTTCCCCTTCGTGAAGTTCCCGGGCGTGGACACCATCCTCGGCCCCGAGATGAAGTCCACCGGCGAAGTCATGGGCGTGGGCAAGACCTTCGGCGAAGCCTTCGTCAAGAGCCAGATGGGCGCGGGCACCAAGCTGCCCACCTCGGGCAAGGTGTTCCTCACCGTGAAGAACGCCGACAAGCCGCGCGCCGTGGACATCGCGCGCCAGCTCGTGGCCATGGGCTTCGAGCTCGTGGCGACCAAGGGCACGGCCGCCGCCATCGATGCGGCCGGCGTGCCGGTGCAGGTGGTCAACAAGGTGACTGAAGGCCGCCCGCACATCGTGGACATGATCAAGAACAACGAGATCGTGATGGTCATCAACACCGTGGAAGAGCGCCGCAACGCGATCGCCGATTCGCGTGCGATCCGCACCTCGTCGCTGCTGGCGCGCGTGACCACCTTCACCACCATCTTTGGCGCCGAGGCGGCCGTGGAAGGCATGAAGTACCTGGACAACCTGGACGTGTACTCGGTGCAGGAGCTGCACGCGCAACTCGCCGCCTGATCACGCCGGCCAGGAGTGGCCACCGAGCCCCGTGGAGCGCAGACTGGCTGCCTTCATGGGGCTTTTTCTTTTCGGGGCCGGGCATGCCCGGTTGCGTGCAGGCGCCTCCTGCCGCTAGATTGGCGCCATGCCTGCCGCCCCTGTATCCGCCTCTCCCGCGTTGCGCCGGTGGACCACCGACGTGGTCGCGCCCGCGGCGCGCCTGGACTACTGGGTAGGTGCCATCTGCGAAGCCTTCCTGGAGATGGACTGCAGCTCGCGTGAGGCGAGCACTTTCGACGGGGTGCTGCAAAGCCTGCCGGTGGCCACCCTCTCGGTCAACCAGGTGCGGGCTTCCACCCAGGACGTGTACCGCACCCCGGCCGGCATCGCATGCAGCCGGCAACTGCCCTTCTACCTGATTGCTCAGGCCGAGGCCGCATGGCATGTGCGCCAGGACGGGCAGGTGGCCCACCTGCGCCCGGGCGATGTGGCGCTGGTGGATTCGGCCCGGCCCTACGGGCTGCATTTTCCCGAAGGCGTGGGCTGCGTCTCCTTGCAGCTGCCGCGGACCTGGGTAGGCCAGTGGCTGGCGCAGGCCGAGGCGCGCGGCCCCCGCGTGGCCTGGCGCGACCAGGGTTGGGGCCAAAGCCTGGGCGCCCTGGCTGTGCAGCTCGCGCGCGACCCGGCGTCCGCCCAGGCCCTGCCGCCCGCGCTGCTGTCGGACCACCTGGGTGCCTTGCTGTGTGCCGCGCTGGAGCCGTCTGCGCCTCAGCCGGCCTCTGCGGGGCAGGGCCTGCATGCCCATCTGTGCGCGCTGCTGCGCGGGCGGATCGACTAGGCCGGCGTGTCGGCCCAGGCGCTTGCGCAGGAGGCCGGTGTCTCGCTGCGCACCCTGCACCGTGCTTTTGCGGCGCAGGGAGGCACCTTTGCGGGAACGCTGCGCCAGATGCGCCTGGTGCGTGCGGGCGAACTGCTGCGCAGGCCCCAGCTGGCCCATGTAGCGGTGGCCGAGATCGGGCGGCGCTGCGGTTTTGCCGATGCATCGCACTTCGCGCGCGCCTTCCAGCGCGCCATGGGCATGCCGCCTGCGCAGTGGCGGCGCGGCGGCTGAGCTGCTGGCACGCATGGCACAGTGCCCTGGCACTCGCAGGCCATCCGGGGACCCGTCTTCTTCCTAAGGTATCGCCAGGGCAGGGCATGTCGCCCGGTCTGGCAAAAAATACCCGAAGGAGACAACGATGGCAGATACCTATGTCCTGGTCCATGGCGCCTGGCACACCGGCGCCGAGATGGAGGCCACGGCCGGCCACCTGCGCGCACGCGGCCATACCGTGCATTGCCCCACGCTGGCGGGCAACCGCCCAGGCGACGACCGCGCGGCAGTGGGGCTGGCCGATGCGGTGGATTCGCTTGCCGCCTTCATCGAAGGGCAGAACCTGGACGGGGTGCGCCTGGTGGGCCACAGCTATGGCGGCATGGTCATCAGCCACATGCCGGCGCGGCTGCCGGGGCGCATCCGCCGGCTGGTGTACTGGAACGCCTTCGTGCCGCAGGACGGCGAATGCCTCAACGACCTGGTGCCACCGCATTACCGCGCGCTGTTCGACCAGCTGGCGGCGGCCAACGGCAATGCGGTGATGCTGCCGTACCCCATCTGGCGCGAGGCCTTCATCAACGATGCCGATGAGGCCCTGGCGAAAAGCAGCTATGCGCTGCTCAACGCGCACCCCTACCGCACCTTCACCGAACCGGCCCGCCTGCCCGTGCCCCTGGCCGCGCTGGAGATCGGCAAGAGCTACCTCAATGCCCAGCAGGACGTGGCGCTGCCGCACAGCCTGCCCTGGCACCCGCGGCTGTCGGAGCGGCTGGGCCTGTTCCGCCTGGTGGAGTGCCAGGGCAGCCACGAGATCTGCTTTTCCGACCCGGCGCTGGCAGCCGCCAGCATCGAGCGTGCCGGGCGGGACTGAAAGGCGGACCTCTTCCTGCGGGTGTTTTGGGGTGCTTGGACCCGCGCCCAACACGCGGCATAATCATGTCCATGACACCGCCCGGCCTGCGCCCGGCGGTGTCGTTTTTTTGACAACCCGGAACAACGACGGACATGACCACCATTCCCATCACCAAGCGCGGCGCGGAGAAGCTGCGCGAAGAGTTGCACCGCTTGAAGACCGTGGACCGCCCCTGGGTGATCACGGCCATTTCCGACGCCCGCGCGCAGGGGGACCTGAGCGAAAACGCCGAGTACGAAGCCGCCAAGGACCGCCAGGGCTTCATCGAAGGCCGCATCCAGGAGGTGGAGGGCAAGCTGTCCGCCGCGCAGATCATCGACCCGACCGCCGTGGATGCGGGCGGCAAGGTGGTGTTCGGCGCGACGGTGGAGCTTGAAGACGAAGAGTCCGGCGACACGGTGACCTACCAGATCGTGGGTGAGGACGAGGCCGATCTCAAGCAGGGCCTGATCAACGTCTCCAGCCCCATCGCGCGCGCACTGATCGGCAAGGAAGAGGGCGATACCGCCGAAGTGCAGGCGCCCGGTGGCATCCGCCGCTACGAGGTCGTCGCCGTCAGCTACATCTGAGGCCTGGATTTTTGATTTCATGATCGCTGCGCGCCTTCCGGCCCTGGCTGCCGCCCTGTGGTGGGGCAGCCTGACTACCGTGGGCTTCCTGGTGGTGCCCTTGCTGTTCGCCCACCTGCCCTCGGCCGCGATCGCCGGGCAGATGGCGGCGAAGCTGTTTGCCGCGCAGACCTGGGTCACCGTGGGCTGCTGCATGCTGCTGCTGCTCATTTCCCGGCGCCGGCACGAGGTGGTCCAGGAGCCCTGGGCCAGGGCCGCCCTGGGCTTCGTGCTGGGGGGCTTGCTGCTCGCCCTGCTGGTGCAGTTTGGCGTGTCGCCGCGCATTGTGGCGCGGCAGGACCTGCGGCTATGGCACACCGTGGGCACTGGGATGTACGTGCTGCAGTGGGTGTGTGCGCTGGTGGTGCTGTGGCGCACCGTGCAGATTCCGGCAGCCCTCACCGAAGACGGGGCCGGGCCCGCGTCTGCGCAGCCCGGGCCCTGAGCCCGACTACTCGTGCCAGTGCTCTGCCACCCAGGTGGCGGGGCGGATGTAGCGAAAACGCCGGTTGCGCTGCCCGGCCAGTGCGTCGGGTGGGTTGCACTCGCCGTGGAAGATCACGATGCGCGCATCCTGTGGCACAAAGGGCGCCTTCCAGTAGTTGCTGGGCCAGGCGGGAATGCCGTGGTACTTGAAGCTCGGGCACCAGGCCGCAGGCCAGTAGGCCAGCTTGCCCTGGCGGTGCAGAAAATCCGACAGGTAGGCCTGCTCGTTGCGGAACTGCTCGCGGATCTGCGCGAAATGGCCGCGAAAGTAGGCGAGCACCTCCGGGTGGGCACCGAGTTCGAAGCGGTACACCGACGAATTGCCCGTAACGCGCCAGGGTCGCTTGTAATCGTGGATGATGAGGAATTCGCCCGGCTGGGTGAAGAAATCATCGAGCGGGCCGGTGACGACCACGTCCACGTCCAGAAAAAGGGCCGTGCCGCGCAGGCCATGGAGGTCGGCGCTGAAGGTGACGAGCTTGGTCCAGCCGCGCTCGGGAATGCCGGCAGGCAGGTCGAGCGGCGGGATGGGCAGGCACTGCACCTCGCTGCGGATGCCGGCGCTGTTGTCGGTCAGGCAGATGAAACGGAAGTCACCCGACAGGTGCCTGCGCACCATGGCATAGAGCCGGTTGACGTATTCGGGGCCGTATTTCGTGCCCCATTTCATGCAGAGGATGTGGCGCTGGCTCCCGGGGGCCGCAGCGCTGCCTGCAGGAGGCGTGGCGGCGACGACCATGCGGATCAGTCGGCCTGGCGTTTCTTGACGGACTTGAGCTTGGGCTTCTTGGCCCGCTTGATCTGGCCGCCGGGCGTCAGGCGCTGGTTGCCCAGCACGCGCAACTGCTTGACTTCGGGACGCTGGCCAGCGCGCTTGCTGTACTTGAGTACCTTCACGTCGCGCGGGCCGGGCATGCGGTCCTCGTCGATGGTGCGCTCCTTGGCAGGCTGGGGGCGCCACAGCACCAGGAGCTTGCCGATGTGCTGGATGGGCGCGGCGTTCAGGTCGGCCGTGAGCTGCTGGTACATCAGCTCGCGCGCGGCGCGGTCGTCGTTGAAAACGCGCACCTTGATCAGCCCGTGGGCGTTCAGGGCGGCGTCGATTTCCTTTTGCACGGCGGGGGTGAGGCCATCGCCGCCCACGAGCACCACGGGGTTGAGGTGGTGGGCATCGGCGCGGTATTCCCGGCGCTCGGCGGGAGTCAATTGAATTTGGGGCATGGGCCGTATTATCGAGGCTGAAAGAAAAACGCAATGAAAGTTAAAACCCAAAGCAAAAAGGTCAACAAGGCGTGGCTCAATGACCACGTCAACGACACCTACGTCAAGTTGGCCCAGAAAGAGGGTTTTCGGGCCCGCGCGGCCTACAAGCTCAAGGAGATCGATGAGCAACTGCACCTCATCAAGCCCGGCAATACCGTCGTGGACCTGGGCTCCACGCCCGGCGCCTGGAGCCAGTACGTGCGCCGGCGCCTGTCGCCGGGCGGCGCGGCCACGGGGCAGCTCAACGGCACCATCATCGCCCTGGACATCCTGCCCATGGAGCCCGTTGAGGGCGTGACCTTCCTCCACGGGGATTTTCGCGAAGAGGCGGTGCTGGCGCAACTGGAGGCGGCGCTGGACGGCCGGGTGGTGGATGTGGTGGTCTCGGACATGGCGCCCAACCTCTCGGGCATTGAATCGGCCGATGCCGCCCGCATTTCCCATCTGGTCGAGCTGGCGGTGGAATTTGCCACCACCCACCTCAAGCCCGATGGGGCGCTGGTGGTCAAGCTCTTTCACGGCAGCGGTTACAGCGATCTGGTCACGCTGTTCAAGCAGACCTTCAAGGTGGTTAAACCCGTGAAGCCCAAGGCATCGCGCGATAAATCGTCAGAAACCTTCCTGGTCGGCATGGGGCTCAAGAAATCGGCGTGATGCGTCGAAATCTCCAAAAGGGGCTGCCTGAGAGGCAAAACCCCTGCCGATATGTGAAAAACCCCCGCAAATCCCGAGTGGTGCCCATGGCCGCTAGGGGGAATAGCCATGGCGCCTTGGCTTGAAAGACCTAAAATGGGCCACATATAGGCCGTGACGGCTTTGTGACCGTCGCCCTTTCTCCCTTGCAACTGGAGCCCCGCTTGAACAATCAGTGGTTTTCAAAAATTGCCGTATGGCTGGTCATTGCCATGGTGCTGTTCACGGTATTCAAGCAGTTTGACACCCGTGGCGGCGCCAGCGCAGGACATATCGGGTACTCCGAATTCCTCGAAGAAGTTCGTAACAACCGTATCAAGAGTGCCACCATCCCCGAGGGGCTGAGCGGCGGCGAGATCGTGGCCGTCACCAACGACGACCGCAAGATCCGCACGAACGCATCGGTGCTGGACCGCGGTCTCGTGGGCGACCTGATCAGCCACAACGTCAAGTTCGACGTGAAGCCCCGCGAAGAAGGCTCCCTGCTCATGACCTTGCTGGTCAGCTGGGGCCCCATGCTGCTGCTCATCGGTGTGTGGGTGTACTTCATGCGCCAGATGCAGGGCGGCGGCAAGGGCGGCGCCTTCAGCTTCGGCAAGAGCAAGGCGCGCATGCTCGACGAGAACAACAACCAGGTCACGTTCGCGGACGTGGCCGGCTGCGACGAGGCCAAGGAAGAAGTCAAGGAAGTCGTGGACTTCCTGAAAGACCCGCAAAAATTCCAGAAGCTCGGCGGCCGCATTCCCCGGGGTCTGCTGCTGGTCGGCCCTCCCGGTACCGGCAAGACCCTCTTGGCCAAGTCCATCGCGGGTGAAGCCAAGGTGCCGTTCTTCAGCATCTCGGGCTCCGACTTCGTGGAAATGTTCGTCGGCGTGGGCGCGGCCCGTGTGCGCGACATGTTCGACAACGCCAAGAAGAACGCCCCCTGCATCATCTTCATCGATGAAATCGACGCCGTGGGCCGCCAGCGCGGTGCAGGCCTCGGCGGTGGCAACGACGAACGCGAGCAGACCCTGAACCAGATGCTGGTCGAGATGGACGGCTTCGAAACCAACCTGGGTGTGATCGTGGTGGCTGCCACCAACCGCCCCGACATCCTGGACGCGGCCCTGCTGCGCCCCGGCCGTTTCGACCGCCAGGTCTATGTGACGCTGCCCGACATCCGTGGCCGCGAGCAGATCCTGAACGTCCACATGCGCAAGATCCCGATCGGGCAGGACGTGGCCCCGAGCATCATCGCCCGTGGCACGCCCGGCATGAGCGGTGCCGACCTGGCCAACCTGTGCAACGAAGCGGCCCTGATGGCTGCGCGCCGCAACGCCCGCACCGTGGAAATGCAGGACTTCGAGAAGGCCAAGGACAAGATCCTCATGGGCCCCGAGCGCAAGAGCATGGTCATGCCCGAGGAAGAGCGCCGCAACACGGCCTACCACGAGTCCGGCCACGCCCTGATCGGTAAACTGCTGCCCAAGTGCGATCCGGTACACAAGGTCACCATCATCCCCCGTGGCCGTGCCCTGGGCGTGACGATGAGCCTGCCCGCACAGGACCGCTACAGCTACGACCGCGAGTACATGCTCAACCAGATCAGCATGCTGTTCGGTGGCCGCATCGCCGAAGAAGTGTTCATGAACCAGATGACCACCGGTGCCAGCAACGACTTCGAACGTGCCACGCACATCGCGCGCGACATGGTCACCCGCTACGGCATGACGACGGCCCTGGGCCCGATGGTCTACGCCGAGAACGAAGGCGAAGTGTTCCTGGGTCGCTCGGTCACCAAGACCACGAACATGAGCGAGCAGACCATGGAAAAGGTCGACAGCGAAGTGCGCCGCATCATCGACGAGCAGTACGACCTAGCGCGCCGCCTGATCGAAGAGAACAGCGACAAGATGCACGCCATGGCCAAGGCCCTGCTCGAATGGGAAACCATCGATACCGAGCAGCTCGACGACATCATGGCCGGCAAGCCGCCCCGCCCTCCCAAGGACTGGACGCCGCGCACGCCTTCGTCGGGTGGCGACACCCCGGGCGGCGGCACACCTGCCGTGGCCACCGAAGCTGCACCTGCAGCACCGTCGGCCGCCTGATCCAGGCAAGGCCAGCGACCCGCGGTTTGACCGCACCAACGGGGCCCAGTGCCCCGTTTTTTGTGGCTGGGCCCGGTAGGACATCCATTTCCTCTTCCTCGCATCCATTTCCCGAGCGGCCACTCTGCCTGAGCGCCCCTGGAGGCGCCCTTCAGTCCCACCGGCGGACCATCTCTCCCCCTTCCATGTTCTGGCAGACCTCCCGCTTCGCCCTTGACCTTGCCCAGCCACAGGTCATGGGCATCGTCAACGTCACCCCCGACTCCTTCTCGGACGGCGGGCAGCACGCCAGTACGGCGGCTGCGTTGCGCCATTGCGAGCAACTGGTGAAAGACGGCGCCCATATCCTGGATATCGGTGGTGAATCCACCCGTCCCGGCAGCCCGGCGGTGCCGCTGGACGAAGAACTGGCCCGCGTGCTGCCGGTGGTGCAGGGGGCGGTGTCGCTGGGCGTGCCGGTCTCGGTGGACACCTACAAGCCCGAGGTGATGCAGGCTGTGCTCGACCTGGGAGCCGACATCGTCAACGACGTCTGGGCATTGCGCCAGCCCGGTGCGGCGGCCGTGGTAGCCGCCCACCCGCAGTGCGGGGTTTGCCTGATGCACATGCACCGCGATCCGCAGACCATGCAGGTGGCGCCCATGGCTGGTGACGTGGTGCCCCAGGTGCTCACGTTTTTGCTGCAGGCCGCGCAGGCCCTGCAAACCCTGGGCGTAGCCCGTGAGCGCATGGCGTTGGATCCCGGCATTGGCTTCGGCAAGACGGTGGCGCAGAACTTCGCCTTGCTGGCGCGCCAGCAGGAGCTGGTGGCCACAGGCTACGCGGTGCTGGCCGGCTGGTCGCGCAAGTCGTCCCTGGGTGCGGTGACAGGGCTGGCCGTGGCCGGCGACCGCATGGTGCCCAGTGTGGCGGCGGCACTGCTGGCGGTGGTGAACGGTGCGCGCATCGTGCGCGTACACGATGTGGCCGACACCGTGGCGGCGCTGGCCGTTTGGCACGCGATGCAGACGATGGAGCGGCAGCAGCAACAGCCGTGATGGCAGTGCGCCCGATGGCGGGCGCGAGGCAAAACCAACAAGCGACAGAACCCGAGGAGATTCCACCCATGACACGCCAGTATTTCGGCACCGACGGCATCCGCGGTACCGTGGGCCAGGCCCCCATCACCCCCGACTTCGTGTTGCGCCTGGCCCATGCCGTGGGACGCGTGCTGCGCCGCACCGAAGAACGCCCCACCGTCCTGATCGGCAAGGACACGCGCATCTCGGGCTACATGCTCGAAAGCGCGCTGGAATCGGGCTTCAATTCCGCCGGGGTGGACGTGGTGCTGCTCGGCCCGCTGCCCACGCCGGGAGTGGCCTACCTCACGCGCGCGCAGCGTGCCAGCCTGGGCGTGGTGATCAGCGCCAGCCACAATGCGTTCCCCGACAACGGCATCAAGTTCTTCAGTGCCCAGGGCACCAAGCTGCCCGACGCCTGGGAGTTGGCGGTGGAGGCAGCCCTGGCCGAAGCCCCCGTCTGGGCCGACTCGGCCAGCCTGGGCAAGGCGCGCCGGCTCGACGACGCGGCGGGCCGCTACATCGAGTTCTGCAAGAGCACCTTCCCGCAGGACCTCACGCTCAAAGGCCTGAAGATCGTGGTGGATGGGGCCCATGGCGCGGCCTACCAGGTCGCACCCAAGGTGTTCCACGAACTGGGGGCGGAGGTGCTGTCCATCGGCTGCGCGCCCGACGGCCTGAACATCAACCACGAGGTGGGCGCCACGCATCCCGAGGCGCTGGTGCGCTCGGTGCGCGCCAACCGCGCCGACTACGGCATCGCGCTCGATGGCGATGCCGACCGGCTGCAGATGGTGGATGCCTCTGGCCGCCTGTACAACGGCGACGAACTGCTGTACCTGATGGCCGCCGATCGCCTCGGCCGTGGTGAAGAGGTGCCTGGCGTGGTCGGCACCCTCATGACCAACATGGCCGTAGAGGTGGCGCTGCAGCAGCGTGGCGTGCAGTTCGTGCGTGCCAAGGTGGGTGACCGCTATGTGCTCGAAGAGCTGGCGCGCCACGGCTGGACGCTGGGCGGCGAGGGCTCGGGCCACCTGCTGGCGCTGGACCGCCACACCACGGGCGACGGTCTGGTCAGCGCCTTGCAGGTGCTGCAGGCTTGTGTGCGCAGTGGCAGGAAGCTGCCCGAACTGCTCAGCGATGTCACCCTGTACCCCCAGGTGCTGCTCAACGTGCGCCTGGCGCCCGGGCAGGACTGGAAATCCAACCCGGTGCTGGCCCGCGAGACGGAGGCCGTGAAGCAGGAGCTGGGCACCACCGGCCGCGTGCTGATCCGTGCCAGCGGTACCGAGCCCTTGTTGCGCGTGATGGTCGAGGCGCGCGAAGCCCAACTGGCCAGCCGCAGCGCCCAGCGCCTGGCCGATGCCGCGCGTGCCGGTTGATTCCATGCCCGACGTAGCCATCGATGTGCGCCGCGTGGACTATGCCGAGCCCGGCGACGCCCAGGCACTGGTGCAATTGCTCGACGGCTATGCACGCGATGCCGCGGGCGGTGGCCAGCCGCTGCCCCGGCAGGTGCTGCAAGGCCTGCCCGCTGCACTGCAGCAGCGCCCACAGGCCTTCAGCGTGATCGCCTGGGCGCAGCAGGGCGCGGACACGGCGCCTGTGCCCGTCGGCCTCGTCAACTGCTTCGAGGGCTTTTCGACCTTTGCCTGCCAGCCCCTGGTCAACGTACACGACGTGGTGGTGGCCCCGGGCTGGCGTGGCCAGCGCATCGCGCAGCGCATGCTGGCGCTGGTGGAGACCATTGCGCGCGAGCGCGGGGCCTGCAAGCTCACGCTGGAGGTGCTCTCAGGCAACACCAGCGCCATGGCGCTGTACCTGCGCGAAGGTTTCGCGCCGTATGCACTCGACCCGGCGATGGGCCAGGCGCAGTTTCTGCAGAAAAATCTGGCTTGACCGCCACACCATCCACCGCCCCGGTCGGTGTAAGCAGCTGTTTACTTTTCGACGGGGGATTGCGAACCGTGTAGCCTGACGGCTCCCCCTCGTAAATCCCGATGCAGTCGCACAGCAGCTATCGTCCAGAATCTCGCACCCACAAGGTGGCGGCAGGCGGTGCACACACCAAGCATGCACTGCACCCGCATTTTCCAAGGAGCACGCCTTTCATGATCCATTCTCCCCTGCGCACGGCCGCCGCCCGCCTGCTCCTTGCCGCTGCCTGTGCCGCAGCCCCCTGGTCGGCCCATGCCGGCAAGACGCTGGATGGCATCAAGGCCCGGGGCCTGGTGGTCTGCGGTGTCAACACGGCGCTGGCCGGCTTCTCGGTGGCCGATGCCGGGGGCAAGTGGTCGGGCCTGGATGTGGACATCTGCCGCGCGGTGGCGGCGGCGGTGCTGGGCGATGGCGACAAAGTCAAGTACGTGCCACTCAACACCCAACAGCGCTTCACGGCCCTGCAGTCGGGCGAGATCGACGTGCTCTCGCGCAACACCACCTTTTCGCTCACGCGCGATGCCTCGATGGGACTGCACCAGACCGCCGTCACCTACTACGACGGCCAGGGCGTGATGGTGCTCAAGAAGAGCAACATCAAGGGCATGAGGCAGCTCAAGGGTCAGACCGTGTGCGTGCAGTCGGGCACGACCACCGAGAAAAACCTCCTCGACTATTCGAAGACCCACGACCTGGGCATCAAGCCTGCCGTGTTCGAGAAGGTCGAGGCAGCCACCGCGGCCTATTTCGCAGGCCGTTGCGTGGGCTACACCACCGATGCCTCGGGTCTGGCCTCGGTGCGCAACAAGGAGGCCAGGAACCCTGCCGAACATGTCGTGCTGCCCGAGCTGATCTCCAAGGAGCCGCTCGGTCCCATGGTGCGCCGTGGCGACGACGAATGGTTCGCCATCGTCAAATGGGTGGTCTACGGCCTCATCGAGGCCGAGGAATACGGGGTTACGCAGGCCACGGTGGACCGCCAGAAGGCCGGCAGCACCGACCCCGTGGTGCAGCGCCTGCTGGGGGTTTCGGAGGACACCGGCAAGCTCCTGGGGCTGGACCGCGACTGGCTGGCCCGCGCGGTCAAGGCCACGGGCAACTACGGCGAGATCTTCGAGCGCAATGTCGGTCCCAAGTCTGCCCTGGGCCTGCAACGCGGCCTGAACAACCAGTGGAACAAGGGCGGGCTGATGTACGCCTTCCCTATCCGCTGAGGTTTGCCGTTGGCGCGGTCAGCCCTCGAAGCCCGTGCCTGGCGTCAGGGGGGCATGGCGGTAGGTGGCCGGTGTGCGGCTGAGCTTCACCGGCGCACCGATGCCGCGGTAGCCGCCCGGCAGGTCCACCACCATCTCCCGGTGCGCCGTGTGCGGATGCGACAGCGCAGCATCGACGGACAGCACCGGCGCCGCGGGCACACCGGCGGCCATCAGGGTGTCCACCAGGGCAGCACCGTCGAAATCCTGCATTGCCTCCTCCAGCGCGGCCTTCAGGGCCACGCGGTTCACGGAGCGGTCGCCGGCCCTGGCGTAGCGGGCATCGCTTGCCAGTTGCGGCAGGCCGATGCAGCGGCACAGGCTGGCGAACTGCCGGTCGTTGCCCACGGCGACGAACAGCGCTTGCGTGCCGGTGGCCAGCGTGTCGTAGGGGTAGATGTTCGGGTGCGCGTTGCCCGTGCGCCGGGGCGAATTGCCGTCCTGAAACCAGTTGGCCGCGTGCGGGTGCAGCAGCGAGAGGCCGCTGTCGTACAGCGCTGCTTCGACGAACTGCCCGCGGCCGCTGCGCTGGCGCTCCTGTAGCGCCAGCAGCACACCGATCACGGCGTTCAGGCCGGTCACCATGTCCACCACCGGCAGGCCCACGCGCAGCGGGCCTCCTTCGGCTTCCCCGTTGATGCTCATGATGCCCGCCATGGCCTGCACCGCCGCGTCGTAGCCGGGCAGGGACCCGAGCGGGCCATCGGACCCGAAACCCGTGACGCGGCACCACACCAGGCGCGGGAAGCGCCGTGACAGCTCCGCGTAGCCCATGCCCCAGCGCTCCATCGTGCCGGTTTTGAAGTTCTCGATCAGCACATCGGCCTCGGCCACCAGCGCCAGCAGTGCGTCGCGGCCCTGCGTGCTGCCCAGGTCCAGGTGCATGGCGCGCTTGTTGCGATTGAGCCCGTGGTAATACGAGGCCACTCCGTTCTTGAAGGGCGGGCCCCAGGTGCGGGTGTCGTCGCCCTGTGGGGGTTCCACCTTGAGCACGTCGGCGCCATGGTCACCCAGAATCTGGCCGCAGTAGGGGCCGCCGAGGATGCGCGAGATGTCCAGCACGCGGATGCCGGCCAATGCGCCCTGGGGGCGGGAATCGGAGGTGTTCATGGCGGGCCTCAGTCGAGTTGCGCGCCGGACTGCTTGACGACGCCGGCCCACTTGCCCACCTGCGCTTCGATGAACCTGCCCAGTTGCTCGGGCTTGGGCGAAGGGGCGGGCTCCAGCCCCTGGGACGCCAGCAGCTGCTTGACCTTGGCGGTGTTCAGCACGTCGATGAAGGCCTTGTTGAGTTTTGCGATGCGCTCGGGCGGCGTGCCCGCCGGCGCCACGATGCCGAAGAACACGCTCACGTCATAGCCCGGCACCCCTTGCTCGGCGACGGTCGGCACCTCGGGCAATGCCTGCGAGCGGTCTGCCGTGGTGACGCCCAGGGCGCGCAGCTTGCCGCTCTTGACGTAGGGCAGTGCGGTCAGTACATCGGTGAAGCTCATGGTCACCTGCCCGCCGAGCAGGTCGGTCAAGGCCGGCCCCGTGCCCTTGTAGGGGATGTGCTGCAGGTCCACGCCGGCCGAGGCGTTGAACAGCACGCCTGCCAGGTGCGACGAGGCCCCGTTGCCCGAGGAGGCATAGCTCAGCTTGCCGGGCGAGGCCTTGGCGTAGGTGATCAGCTCCTTCACGGTCTTGGCGGGCACCGAGGGGTTCACCACCAGGATGTTCGGCAGATGGCCGACCTGGATCACCGGGGCAAAGCTCTTCACCGGGTCGTAGCCGATCTTGCGGTACAGGCTGGCGTTGATGGCCAGCGGGCCCGAGGTGCCAAACAGCAGGGTCTGGCCATCGGGCGCCGAGCGCGCCACGTACTCGGCACCGATGTTGCCACCGGCTCCTGCCCGGTTCTCCACCACCATGGGCTGGCCCAGCCGGTCCTTCATCTCGGCCGCCAGCGTGCGCGCCATGGCATCGGTGGGCCCACCGGGCGGGAAGGGGATCACCAGCGTGACGGGGCGGTCCGGAAAGGTGTCGGCATGCGCGAGCGGCACCAGTGGCAGCGCGGCGGCCGTGGCGAGCACGAGGGGGGTGAGAAGTCGCATCGGTTTGTCTCCGTGTTGTGGTGTGGGGGAAAAGGGGCTCAGGCCGGCACGGCGTTCGTGGTGCCGCCGGCCCATTCCAGCGGTATGCGTGCCGGGGCCAGCGGGTCGCGTGGCAGCACGCGGTGCAGCAGCACCAGCTGCGCCCATTCGATGCGCTGCGCAGAGCCGCCGCGTGCTCCCTCCCAGGCCATCGCGATGGCGCTGGTGACGTGGTAGAGCGCCGACGCGGCCTGGCGTGCGAGTGGGTCGCCGCCCTCTGCAGCGGCCAGCAGGGCCAGCGATGCGGCGCGCGCGAGCGCACTGCGCAGTGCGGCGGCAAAGCCCGGCGCGATGGCGGTGTCGTCCAGCAGCGCCTCGCAATGGGCCTGCAGCACGGGCAGCGAGCCTTCGCGCTTCACCGCGCGGACCACGTCCAGGGCCACGATGTTGCTGGTGCCCTCCCATATCGAGCCCAGGTGCGCGTCACGCACCAGGCGGGGGTCGCTCCACTCCTCGATGTAGCCGCAGCCGCCGCGCACTTCCATGGCGTCGCCGGTCACCTTGCGTGCGTCGCGGCAGGCGCGGAACTTGATGAGCGGCGTCAGGATGCGCAGCAGCGGGTAGGCCGCCGCCTCGCCCGCGTCGGAGCGCGCCAGTGCCTGGGCGGTCTGGAACACCATGCTGCGCGCCTGCTCTGCGGGCAGCACCAATTTCTGTAGCTGGCGCTGCATCAGCGGCATGTCCTGCAGGCGCTTGCCAAAGGCCCGGCGTTCGCGGGCGATGTGCTCGGCCTCGGCGACGGCGCGGCGCATCAGTCCCGCTGCGCGCACGCCGTTGGACAGGCGCGAGTTGTTTACCATGTCGGCCATCTGCACGAAGCCGCGGCCCTGCTCGCCCACCAGGTAGGCCACGGCCCCTTCGAGCCGGATCTCGCCGCTGGCCATGGAGCGCGTGCCCAGCTTGTCCTTGAGCCGCAGGATGCGGTAGTGGTTGGGCGCCCCGCCATCGAGCAGCCGGGGCAGCAGGAACAGCGAGACGCCCTTCAACCCCGGGGTGCCTCCATCGCAGCGCGCCAGCACCATCGCAAAGTCGGCATCGGGGTTGGAGCAGAACCACTTGTCGCCGGTGAGGCGCCATTGGCCCTGGTCGTCGAGCCAGGCGCGGGTCTGCGTGGCTGCGATGTCCGAACCGGCCGCCTGCTCGGTCATGAACATGGCGCCCTGGGCCACGCTGTCGAAGTCCAGGTTCTGCAGGCGCGGCATGAAGCGCGCGACCAGTTCGGGGCTGCCGAACTTCTTCAGGGTGCGCGCCAGCGAATCGGTCATCGACACCGGGCAGCACAGGCCGAACTCGGCCTGCACGAAGAGGTAGGTCAGCACGTACTTGACCAGGGGCGGCATGCTGCCCTTCCAGCCCAGCGTTTCCTGGCGGTGCGACATCGCGGCCAGGCCGAACTCGCTGAACGCCAGCCGCTCCATCTCCACATAGGCCGGGTGCTTGTGTACCCTCTGCGCGTCGATGCCCGTGCGGGTGCGCAGCGAGAGGGTGGGTGGGTTCCTGTCGGCGGTGCCGGCCAGCTCGTCCAGCACACCGCCCGCCAGCGCCCCCAGCCGTTCGAAGTGCGGGCGCAGGTGCGCCAGCAGGTCGGGCGGCAGGTAGAGCGACAGCAGCCGGTGCAGCTCGGTGTCGTTGTCGTAGAGGCTCGCGCCATGGCGGTCGGGCACGGGATGGCTGCAGGCCTCGTCGGATGGCGAAGAGTCGGTGGGCATGGCGTGTTGTCTCCTTTGCCGCGATTCTTGGCCGGTGAATAATTCTTGTCTAATATTGATTAGGTCTTGTTCATTCCGATTTGAATATCGTTGAAGGGTTCGCCATGGAACTGCGCCACCTGCGGTACTTCGTTGTCCTGGCCGAGGAACTGCACTTCGGCCGGGCCGCCCGGCGCCTTGCCATCTCCCAGCCGCCGCTGAGCGTGGCCATCCGCCAACTGGAGGAGTCGGTGGGCGCGCAGCTGCTCGAGCGCAGCAGCAAGGCGGTGCGCCTCACGTCGGCAGGCCAGGCGCTGCAGGCCTCGGCGCTGAGCCTTTTGCAGGCGGCCCAGGAGGCTGCCACCGAGGCGCGCCAGGTGGCACAGGGGTCTGCGGGCCGGCTGCGCATCGGCTTTGTTGGCTCTATGCTCTACCGCGGCCTGCCGCAGGCGCTGGTGCGCTTCCAGGCCGCCCACCCTGCCGTGCGGGTCACGCTGACCGAGCTCAATTCGGCCGAGCAGATGGCCGAGTTACTGCATGACCGGCTGGACATCGGCTTTGCCCACACGCACCGCGTGCCCGCTGAACTCGACTGCCGGTTGCTGGTGTCCGAGCCCTTCGTGGCATGCCTGCCTGCGGGCCATCCCCTGGCGAGGAAGCGCAGGCTGGCAGTGGCCAGCCTGCAGGGCCAATCCTTCGTGCTGTTCTCCCGCAATGCCTCACCCGACTACCACGCGCGCATCCTGTCGATCTGCGCCGACGCAGGCTTCTACCCCGAAGTGCGGCTGGAGGTGCGGCACTGGCTGGCCGTGGTCTCGCTGGTCTCGCAGGGCATGGGGGTGGCGCTGGTGCCCGATGCCATGCGGCATTGCGCGTTGCCGGGCGCCGTGTTCCGTCCGCTCGAAGATTCGGGCAAGCAGTCGGAAGCCTACGGGGTCTGGCATGCGGCATCGCGCAACGTGCTGGTGGTGCAATTGCTCGATGAGTTGGAGCGTTTCGTGGGCACGCGCCAGGCGCCCTGATGCAGTTTGCGTCCTACGGATTTGCATTCAATCGTATAGCTAGGCGGGAAGCCGCAGACAGTGCTATAGCACGGCAAGGCGAACCAACGACGTTAGACGGTTGAAGGCAAATCCGTATCAGGGGCCGATGGCGGCGGACAGATCCGCCACATGCACCACCAACTCCCGCACACGGCGCATCGCCGGGTACTGGTGGAGCACGGACTCCCACTGGGGGGACTCTCGCAGCCGATGCCAGACCGGTTCCAGATCCCGCACATCCGCAGGCTGGCCCCGGGCCTCTGCACTGGCAAAGGCCAGGCTCTCGGGTGCGGACAGCAGTTGCATGCGGCTGGCGGCGCTCAGCAGGTGCGGCGCGCCCTCGGCCAGTGCATCACAGCAGTACAGCACAGTGCCGAGCAGCTCGGCATCGCCCGTGCCCAGGGCGCTCAGCGCCGCGCCGCGCAGCAGCACCGGGCCTTGGTGCGTGCTGAAGGTGTATGCAGCCTCCGGGTCCGCCTGGGCGAGCAGGCCCAGGCCGCGCAGCAGGCGCGGAAAATCCGTGGTGGCCGCGTCGATGGAGGCCTTGGCTTCGACCAGCAGGCACACATCCCAGGCGGGCTCTGGCGCACCGGCGGGCGCCGCCGCCTGCCGCAGCAGCACCGCATCCCATTCGCTCTTGGCGCGCTCTGCGCTGCCCGGTAGCGTGGACGGTACCCGCATCGACGTCACCACGCGCCATGCGCCTGCCGTTCCCTCGATCGCACCCTCAGCCGCATTGAGCCGCTGCGCCAGCGTTTCGAGCGCCTGTGCGGCCAACGCCTCCACCGCTGCGCCACGCTGCTGCGCGACCTGGCCCTTCGCGACGGCGGCGGGGCTGCCCGAGCGGGGGCCATGCTGGTCACGCAGGGCCTGGTATTGCTGCACCAGCGGGTCGGCGGCGAGCACCGTGGCGCGCCGCATGCGGGCGAGCGCCGCACCGTCCAGCAGCCGTGCCAGGTCGCGTTGCAATCGCGCCTCGCCAGCCAGCTGCGGCATGGCGAGCAAGCGCCGTGCGGTGGCTGCAAGCGCATCCCACTGCGCCGAGGCGTGGTCTGCATGCAGCTGCGCCAGCGCCTCGCGCTGGAGGCCTGCGGTGCACTGAGGGAGTTTGGCGGGATGCGCAACGGTGTTGACGATGCTGCGCAGCTCGCGCTCGTCCTTCTCGGCATGGGCCTGCAGGGCCATGGCCTCGCGCACCGGGGGCGCGTGGTGCGCGAGCACCATGGCCTGGTAGGCAGCATCGCCACTGTCCGCGCGCAGGGCATCCCCGATCAGGCGCGCCAGCGAGCCAGTGAACAGGCGCTGGGTGGCCGCATCGGGCGGCTGTGCATGCTGCGCAGCGCTGCGTGCCTGGTCGATGGCCATGGCCAGCGCGGTGGCGGAGCTGGTCTCCAGCCGTTGCGCGCAGGCTGCCGGCGCTGCGGGCAGGCGGTAGCGGCGCATGACCGTGCGCAGCACCTGTTCGAGCAAGGCAGGGTGGGGCAGCGGGGGCACGAATCAGGCGCCGCCGTTACCGCCCACCGGCGTGTCCGGGCCGGCACCCCGGTGGGTCTTGGTCCAGTCGTAGGGTGTGCCGTCGGGCAGCAGCCGGGCCTCTACCGTGTTCACGCCAGGCCGGCCCACGCTCTCGGCCAGCTCCGTCGAGAGGCTCACATGGCGTTTGCCGGCCTTGCGCCGGGCCTCGCAGAACTGCAGGGCGGGCGCCAACTCGTGGGCGCCAAACGCCTGCATGGCGGCCACTCCGGGCGCTTCTTGCCAATAAACGACGATGCTCATGCGGATCCGGGCTTTCTTCTGGGTTGCGTGCGGTGTATCCCGCCGATCGTGCCAGAAAGCTGAACCGGCTACCGGGGCGCTTGTCCGACCGCGCCCGAATGCCGTGCGCCCGGCCATGCCACCGTCACTTGGCCAGCGCCAGCGTGCCCTTCATCAGGCTCGAATGCCCGGGGAAGGAGCAGAACCAGGCGTAGGCCTCGCCCGCCTTGAGTTTGGCCACGTCAAAGGCCACCACATCGGCCTCGCCGCCGCCGATGACCTTGGTGTGCGCGATCACGCGGGTATCACCCGCCTTGACATAGGCCTTGTCGACACCGGCCGCGATGCCGTCGGCGGCCGTGCCCTGGGCGTCGGCTGCCTTGGTCAGCACCCAGTTGTGGCCCATGGCCGTCTTGGGCAGCTTGCCCACGTGCTTGAGCTTCACGGTGAACTGCTTGCAACTGGCGGGAACGGCGATGCTCTGCTTGTTGAACTGCATGGCATCGTTGCCTTCGATCTCCACATCGCAGGTGGCGGCCAACGCCGGGCCGGCAAGCAGGGCGGTCAGCAGCACGGCGGCGGCATTCTTCTTCATCATCATCCTGGTCGTCATCTTGCATTGCTCCATCGGTAAAAAAGCGGTGTCGTGGCCCCCGCGGTAGCGGGGGGTCTGGCGATGAGTGGACCATCGGTGGCCGCCGGGCCCCATGATGTGCGTCAAAGCGGGTGCGTTCTCGCTCGGCAATATTTACGTGAGGGCAGGGGAGCGCCCGATATTTCGGGGCCCCGGCTTGAGCTAGCATGGGCCATGGCCGAGAATTTCGCACCCCCGACCGCGCGCGCCGAGCACCCCGGCCGCCGGCTGGCGGCATTGCTGACGGGGGCCAACACCCTGCTCGCGGCGCTGCTGTGCGGCCTGGTGCTGTGGGTGCTGTCCTCGTCGCGGCAGAACCACGAAGAGCGTGCCCGCACCACGGCGGAAAGCCTGGTGGCGATCACCGGGGCCAACGTGGGCTCCGAACTGGGCCTGATCGATGCGGTGCTCAGGATGACGCTGGACGACCTCCTGCGCAGCGGGTTTGGCACCCGTGCGACGGACGACGACATCCAGCGCCTGCTCGGCGAGCGGCGCAGCCTGCTCGTGGGCGCCGAGGGCTTTCGCCTGGCGGATGAGAAGGGGGCAGTGCGGTGGGGCAACCTGGAGGCCGGGGCGCCGGTGGCCGACATCTCGCACCGCGCCTTCTTCCAGCAGGCCCGGCAGGCCACCTCGGGTGATCCCATTGTCTCCAGGCCCGTGGTGTCGCAGATCTCGGGCAACTGGGTGATCGTCATCGCGCGGCCTCTGGCCGTGGACGGCAGGTTCGCCGGGGTCCTGTACGCGACCATCCGGGTGGACCACTTTGCACAGATGTTCCACGGCTACGAGCTGGGTGAGCGCGACGCCATCACGCTCAGGACGCGGGACCTGCGTTTCGTGGCATGGATGTCGCCCGGGAACGAGGTCCATGTCGAGATCGGATCGACCCAGGTCTCCGACGAGCTGCGGGCTACCCTGGCGATCAAGCCTTCATCCGGCGTCTACACAGCCGCTTCTGCGACCGATGGCGTGGAGCGGACGGTCGCCTACCGGGAAGTGCAGGGCTGGCCGTTCATCGTCTTTGCAGGGCTCAACAACCAGCATTTCTTCCAGCCCCTGGCGCAGGAGGCACGCACGCTGTCGCTGATGGCGGGGCTCATGTGGCTGCTGAGCTGCGCTGCCGCCGTCGTGGTCTACCGGCTGGGGCTGCGCGAGCTGGGTACCCTGCGCGCCCTGGGGGCGCAGAGCCGGCGCACGCAGATCCTTTTGCGCGTGGCCGGTGACGGCATCCACATCATCGACCGGCAGGGTCATCTGGTCGAGATGAGCGATTCGTTCGCGCAGATGCACCGATCCTCCCGGGAGGGGCTGCAGGGCACGCATGTGTCCACCTGGGACGCCAACCAGAACGAGGCGGCCATCCGCACCTGGCTGGCCAAGGTGGGTGATGGCGACCGGCAGCGCGTGGAAGTTCAGCACCGGCGCGCGGATGGCCAGGTCATCGACGTCGATTTGCACTGGCATGCGGTGGACATCGACGGGCAGTTGCTGATCTTCGGCTCCGCCCGGGACATCACCGACAGAAAGCGCCTGCTGAAGAGCCTGGAAGAGTCTGCGGCGCGCATCCGCGACCTGTATGACCACACCCCCTGCGGGTATTTTTCGCTCGATGCCGAGGGCTGTGTCGTACACATCAATGCCACCCTGCAGCAGTGGCTGGGCAGCACGCCCCTGGATTCCCATGCCCGCTTCAGCGAGCTGCTGCAGGGCGAGCACCGCCAGCGCTTTCATGACCACTTTCTCATGCTCACCCTGCAGGAGCGGGCGCCCGAGATCGAGGTCGAGCTGGCGCCGCCGGGCGCCGCGCGCCGCTTCGTGCGCATCAACTCCACGGCCGTGCGCGATGGACAGGACGGGCAGGGCAACTTCCTGATGAGCCGCACCGTGGCGGTCGATGTGACGGCGCAGCACGCAGCGCTGCGCCAGGTGCAGGCCCTGCTGCACGAGCAGTCGGCCATGCTCAACAGCGACCTGGTGGGCATGCTCAAACTCCGCGGCCGCACCATCACCTGGAAGAATGTCGCCATGGAGCGCATGCTGGGCTATGGGCCGGGTGAACTCGGGGGGACCGAGGTCCAGGCCCTGTATGCGCGCGGCGAGGACTACCGCCACGTGGAAGAGGCCGCCGCGCTGCGGCTGGGCCGGGGCCAGAACTACCGCACCGACGTGCGCCTGCAGCACAGGAGCGGCGAGGCCATCTGGGTGGACCTGAGCGGCGTGCGCCTTTCCGACAGCGAGACCTTCTGGATGGCGGTGGACATCTCCTCAGCCAAGCGGGCGCATGCGCAGATCACGCACGTGGCCTTCCACGATGCACTCACGCAGCTGCCCAACCGCCTGCTGCTCGTGGACCGCCTGCGCCAGGCCCTGGCGGCGGCGCAGCGGGCCGGCCACGGGGTGGCGGTGTGCTTTGCTGACCTGGACGGATTCAAGGCCGTCAACGACCAATTTGGGCACGAGGCGGGCGACCAGCTCCTGGTCGAACTGGCCCGGCGCATCTCCGGCAGCATCCGCGCATCGGACACGGCGGCGCGCATCGGGGGTGACGAGTTCGTGCTGGTCCTCACGCCCGTGGCCGGGGATGAATGGCGTGCCGTGCTCGATCGGCTGATGCAGGCGGTTTGCCAGCCCGTGCACCTGCCGGGCTCCGGAGCGCCGGTGCGGGTCGGCATGAGCATTGGCGTCGCGCTGTCGCAGGGCCGGCTCGATGCGCAGGAACTGCTGGTCGAGGCGGACGAGGCCATGCTGCAGGCCAAGCGGTCCGGCAAGCACCGCGTGCAGCTGGCGCAGGCGGTGCAACCGCTGTCTTGAAGCTTCGCTGGAGAACTACGCGGGCAGGTACTGGCGCAAAAAAAGTTCCAGCTCGTCGGCCGGCAATGGCCGGCTGAACAGGTAGCCCTGGGCCTCGTCGCAGCCCTGCTCACGCAGGAAGGCCAGCTGGCCTGGCGTTTCCACGCCCTCGGCCGTGGTGCGCATGCCCAGGGCCTGGGCCATGCGGATGATGGCGCTCACGATGGCGCGGTCGTTGCCGTCGTCGCCCAGGTCGCGCACGAAGGACTGGTCGATCTTGAGCTTGAAGATCTGGAAGCGCTTGAGCTGGCTCAGCGACGAATAGCCGGTGCCGAAGTCGTCCATGGACATGCGCACCCCGCGCGAGTGCAGGCTGTCCATGGTGGCCACTGCCGAATGCGGGTCGTCCACGGCCACGCCCTCGGTCAGCTCCAGCTCCAGGCAGTCGGGCGGCAGCTCGAAGATGGTCAGGATGCGGCTCACCAGCTCGGGCAGCTGCGGCTGGCGGAACTGGATCGCCGAGAGGTTGACCGCCATGGTCAGCCCCGGAAACCCATTGGCGTGCCAGTCCTTGAGCTGGGTGAGCGCGGTGCGCAGCACCCATTCGCCGATCTGCAGGATCTGGCCGCTGTCCTCCGCGATGGGGATGAACTCGGTGGGCGAGATGCTGCCCATCTGCGGGTGGTCCCAGCGCAGCAGCGCCTCCACGCTGTGTACCTGGCCCGTGGCCAGGTGGATCTGGGGCTGGTAGTGCAGGTGCAGCTGGCCGCGCTCCAGTGCGCGGCGCAGTGCGTTCTCGATCTGCAGCGCACGCACCGACTGGGCCTGCATCTCGGGCGTGAAGAAGCGAAAGGTGTTGCGCCCGTCGAGCTTGGCGCGGTACATGGCCACGTCGGCCGACTGGGTCAGCGTGTCGAAGTCGGCACCGTCCTGCGGGAACAGGGCCACGCCCATGGACGGCGCCATCGTCAGCTCGTGGTGGTCGATCTGGTAGTGCTGGCGCGAGGCTTCCTGCAGCTTGCCGGCCACGCGTGCGGCCCCGTGTGCGTTGGCGCCCGGCAGCAGCAGGATGAACTCGTCACCACCCAGGCGCGAGACGGTGTCCTTGTCGCGCACCACGGCGCGCAGGCGCTTGGCGATCTCCACCAGCAGGGCGTCGCCCACGCGGTGGCCCAACGAGTCGTTGACATGCTTGAAATGGTCCAGGTCCAGGAAGATCAGCGCCAGCGGCGTATTGCCCTCCTGCGCCACGCGGATCGCTTCCTGGGCACGCTCGGACAGCAGGGCGCGGTTGGGCAGGCCGGTGAGCGGGTCGTAGTGGGCCAGCCAGTAGATGCGGTCCTGGTCGGCCTTGCGGTCACTGATCTCGCGGTGCAGGTTGTCCACCGTGTCGCGCAGTTCGCGCGTGCGGTCCTGGACCTGCTGCTCCAGCTCCTCATGCACACGTGCCAGGGCTGCCTGGGCCTGCTTGCGCTCGGAGATGTCCATGGTGATCCAGATCGAACCCTGGTCCGGGTCGTCAGGGTCGATGAACTTGGCGCGGACCTCGCAGGTGAGCGGCGTGCCGTCCCTGCGGCTCATGACCACCTCGCCCTCGTAGGACTGGCCGGCGGCGAGCACGGGGTAGCAGCGGTGACCCACTTCCTCCCAGTCTTCGTCGCTGGCATACCAGCGGCGCGAGGGGCTGCCCGCCAGCTCGCCGGGACCATAGCCCAGCATGTGCTCGAAGTGGCGGTTGCAGCGCGTCAGGTGCCGATCGCGCAGGAACACGATGCCCACCATGGCCTGGTCGAACAGCACCTGCTTTTCGCGCACGGCGGCGCTCAGCAGGGCCTGGGCCTGCTTGTGCTCGTCGATGTCGTCGAGGATCCAGATCGAGCCCTCGCTCGTGTCGGCCGGGTTGATCAGCCGGCCTGTGAGGCTGCCCCAGAACAGCCGCCCGTTGCGCCGGCGCATCTGGCGCTCCACGCGGTAGGCCTGGCCCTTGGCGAGCACGGGGTAGGCTTCGCGCCCCAGTGCACGGAAGGCATCGCGGTCGGGGTAGAAGGCCTCGCTGCTCAGGCCCGCCAGGCGCTGCGCCGATTCGTAGCCGAAGATTTCGGCATAGCGCTGGTTGCAGCGCACCACCACGCGCTGGCGGATGAACACGATGCCCACGCCCGCGCTCTCCAGCAGCATCTGCTGCTCGCGCAGCGTGCGCTCCAAAGACGCGTCGGAAGAGTCCCCAGACGGCAGGCGTTCTGGGGCAATGGACAGCAAGGACATGGCGGCCGAACCCGGAAGGGAGAGGCGCGATGCCCCAAAAAAATGTTCCAAAGTGTAGCAGCCCAGGCTTACAGCGGTAACCGCTTGGTAACCGGTCCCCGGCTGTGCCGCAAGGAGGGCCTTCGGGCACCCACCCGCATGCCGTGCCCCTGTGTCACGGCGTTGACATCGCACGGACATGCAGGCGTCACCTGCGGCTTTCAAACTCCAGCGCATTGAAGCACACCACCCGGTGATCCGGGGCACCAGCGGCCATGGGGCCGCCTTGTATGAAGGAGTTGATCCATGAGCGATTTGCCCAACCCCACCCTGCCGCTGTCCCCTGTCGCATCGCCCAGGGGCACCGTCCACCGCGCTGAATCTGCGGTGGGCGCGGTCGCTGCGGTGGCCGGCATGCCGGTGCGCGGTGGTGTGGAAGTAGCGTGGGCACGGCACCTCGATGAGGTGCGCCAGGCGCAGAAGCTGAGGTTCGACGTGTTTGCCGGGGAAATGGGCGCTCGATTGACGACCCCCGTTCCGGGCCACGACGTGGATTTGTTCGACGACTACTGCGAGCACCTGCTGGTGCGGGATGCGGCCAGCCGGCAGGTGATTGGCACCTACCGGGTGCTGACCCCCGCGCAGGCGCGCCGCGTGGGCAGCACCTACAGCGATACCGAGTTCGATCTCACCCGGCTGCGCACCCTGCGCCCGCGCATGGTCGAACTGGGGCGCAGCTGCGTGCATCCCGAGCACCGCCATGGCGGCGTGATCATGGCGCTTTGGAGCGCGCTGGCCGACTTCATGGTGCGCAACCAGCTCGACACCATGATCGGCTGCGCCAGCATCCCCATGCTGCACAACGGCGTGATCAGCGGCGACGCGGCGGCCAGCATCTGGAACCAGGTGCGCCAGACGCACCTGGCCCCCATCGAATACCATGTGCTGCCGCGCCTGCCGCTGCCTGTGGAGAAGCTCGACGGCTCCATCTTCGTGGAGCCGCCGGCCCTCATCAAGGGCTATCTGCGCCTGGGTGCCCGGGTGCTCGGTGCCCCGGCCTGGGATCCGGATTTCAACTCCGCAGACCTGCCCATGCTGATGCGCCTGGCGGACCTGCACCCCCGCTACCGCAAGCACTTCCTGGGGGCCTGATGCGCGCCGCGTTCGACGCGCTCGGCGACTGGACTGCGCACGTGGGAGGTGGGCAGGACACTGCCGCCGACGCCGACGACGCACATCCACCGGGCCACCGCCACCTGCGTGCGGTGTTCATCTCCGACCTGCACCTGGGCACGCCCGGCTGCCAGGCCGAGGGCCTGCTCGACTTTCTCAAGCACCACCCGAGCGACCACCTGTACCTGGTGGGCGACATCGTGGACGGCTGGCAGCTGCGCCGGCGCTGGTTCTGGCCCCAGGCCCACAACGACGTGGTGCAAAAGCTGCTGCGCCGTGCGCGCAAGGGCTGCCGCGTGGTGTTCGTGCCCGGCAACCACGACGAGTTCGCCCGCGCCTTCGTCGGCCATTCGTTCGGCGGCATCGAGGTGGCCGAGGACACGGTGCACACCACGGCCGATGGCCGCACCCTGTGGGTGACGCACGGCGATTATTTCGATGGCGTGATCCAGTGCGCCAAGTGGCTCGCCTATCTGGGCGACAACCTCTACGAATTCACGCTCAAGCTCAACCGCTACCTGAACACCCTGCGCGCGCGCATGGGGCTGCCGTACTGGTCGCTCTCGGCCTACCTCAAGGGCAAGGTCAAGAAGGCGCTGAACTACGTGACGGACTTCGAGGTGGCCGTGGCCGCCGAAGCCCGCCGCCGCGGCCACGACGGCGTGGTCTGCGGCCACATCCACCGCGCCGAGATGCGCGAGATCGACGGCATCCTGTACTGCAACGATGGCGACTGGGTGGAAAGCCACACCGCGCTGGTCGAGCACATGGATGGCCGCCTGGAGCTGGTGCAATGGCACACCCTGCCGGGGCACCAGGCAAGCACGCAAACCCGCAGCAGCGAGATGGCCGTATGAAAATCGCCTTGTTGTCCGACGCCTGGGCCCCCCAGATCAACGGCGTGGTCACCACCCTGGTGGAGCTGGTGCGCTATATGGAGGGCGCCGGGCACCAGGTGCATGTGATCCAGCCGGGCCTGTTCAAGACCCGGCCCTGCCCGGGTTACCCGGGTATCGACCTGGCCGTCCGTCCCGGGCGCGAGATCGAGCGCATCCTGGACGAACTGCAGCCCGATGCCATCCATCTGGCGACCGAAGGGCCCATCGGCTGGGCCGGGCGCAGCTACTGCCTGCGCAAGAAGCTGGCCTTCACCACGGCTTTCCACACCCGGTTTCCTGAGATCCTGAATGCTGCGGCGCACATTCCGCTGGGGCTGGGCTACGCGCTGTTCCGGCATTTTCACCGTCCTTCGTCGGGGGTGATGGTGCCCACGGTAGGGGTTTTGAAGATGCTCGAGCGCCGGGGTTTCCGCAACCTCCGGCAATGGACGCATGGGGTGGACACCACCGCCTTCACCTACCAGGGCGAGGCCACGCCCCACCCGCTGGTGGGCGCCCTGGCCCATCCGGTGGCCCTGTACGTAGGGCGCGTCTCGTACGAGAAGAACATCGAGGCCTTCCTGCAGCTGGACATGCCGGGCAGCAAGGTGATCTGCGGCGTGGGCCCGCTGGAAGAGCGGCTCAAGGCCCGCTACCCGCAGGCACGCTGGCTCGGCATCCTGGACCGGGCCACCCTGGCCGGGGTGTACGCGGCGGCCGACGTGTTCGTGTTCCCCAGCCGCTCGGAGACCTTTGGCCTGGTGATGCTGGAGGCCATGGCCTGTGGCACGCCCGTGGCCGCCTACTTCGAGGACGGCCCGATGGAGGTGCTGGGAGTCCATGCCGGCGGCCAGGCGCGCGGCGGCGTGCTCGACACCGACCTGATGACCGCTGCCCAGAATGCGCTGGCCGTGCCGCGCCACGAGGCGCGCAACCGGGCGCTGGAGTTCACCTGGGCACATGCCGCCCGCCTGTTCCAGCAATTCCTGGTTCCGGCCCGCCCGCACGGAGATGACGACAGGGTTTCTGTCACAAAAACTGTCACATCACTGTCATCTGGCCGTTAAATACTGGAGACACCAGCCCTTGTGGCTTTCGAGTGTCCATGCCTTCCTTATCCTCCAGAAAACCTGTGATTTCGCAATGTGACAGCCCCGATGACCGCCAGGACGCCGCCGCTGCGGCGACCGAGCCTGTGTCCACACCAGCGCTGGCTACCGCCGTGCCGGGGGCGCCCATGTTCCTGGACCGGGACCACAGCATCCTGGGCTTCAATGAGCGTGTTTTTGACTGGGCCGTGCGCACCGACGTGCCCCTGCTCGAGCGCCTGCGCTACCTGTGCATCGTCTCGTCCAACCTCGACGAGTTCTTCGAGGTTCGCGCCGCCGCCCACCTGACCGCAGCCAAGAGCGGCGAGGGCAAGGGGGTCTATACCGCAGCCTCCTTCGTGGCACTGGCATCCAAGGCCCACGACCTGGTGGCGCGCCAGTACTCGCTGTACAACGACTCCCTGGTGCCCGAGTTCGCCCGGCACGGCATCCGCATCGTCTCCCACGGCGACCGGTCATCGGCCCAGCGGGCCTGGGTGCATGAGTACTTCATGCGCGAGGTGCGCCCGCTCTTGATCCCGGTGGGGCTGGACCCGGCCCACCCGTTCCCGCAGGTGGCCAACAAGTCGCTCAATTTCATCGTGCGGCTGCATGGGCACGATGCCTTCGGCCGCAAGAACGAGGTGGCCATCGTCAAGGTGCCGCGTGCGCTGCCGCGCCTGGTGCGCATGCCGTCGCGCCTGGCGGCCAAGGGCGAATCGCTGTTCGTGAGCCTGTCGAGCATCATCCGCGCGCACCTGGCGGACCTGTTCCCCGGGCGCGAGGTCACGGAGTTCTCGCAGTTCCGCGTCACGCGCCACTCCGATCTGGCGCTCGACGAGGAAGACGTGCGCAACCTGCGCACCGCCCTGCGCCAGGGTCTGCAGCACCGCCACTATGGCCAGGCCGTGCGGCTGGAGGTCTCGGCCGGGTGCTCGCAGTTCCTCTCGCGCTTCCTGCTTGAGCAGTTCGACCTGCCCGAGCCGGCGCTGTACCGCGTGCATGGCCCCGTGAACCTGGTGCGCCTGACGCAACTGGTGGACCTGGTGAACGACCCTGCGCTGCTGTTCCCTGCATGGCGCTCGGCCTGGCCGCACCAGTTGGTGCCGGGGGTCTCGATCATGGAGCAGTTGCAAAAGCGCGATGTGCTCATGCACCAGCCGTTCGAGAGCTTCGACGGGCTGCTGGCCTTTCTGCGCGAGGCGGTGAACGACCCGCAGGTGCTGGTGATCAAGCAGACCATCTACCGCACGGGCGCCGATTCCGAGCTCATGGACCTGCTGACCGAGGCCGTGCGCCGCGGCAAGGAGGTCATGGCCGTGGTGGAGCTCAAGGCGCGCTTTGACGAAGAGGCCAACATCAACTGGGCCGAGGCGCTTGAATCCATTGGCGCGCAGGTGGTGTACGGCGTGGTGGGCCTCAAGACGCATGCCAAGATGCTGCTGGTGACGCGCCGCGAGGGGCGCCAGCTGCGCCGCTACGGGCACCTGTCGACCGGCAACTACAACGTGCGCACCGCGCGCCTGTACACCGACCTCAGTTACCTCACGGCCGACGAGGACACCACCGCCGACATGGACGGCGTGTTCAACCACCTGGCCAGCCAGAACCGGCCGCCCAAGCTGCGCAAACTGCTGCTCGCGCCCTTCCATCTGCAGCGCCGCATGGTCGAGAAGATCGAGCAGGTGGGCCTGGCCGCCAGCCGGGGCGAGGATGCGCGCATCGTCGCCAAGATGAACGCACTGACCGACGAGGCGCTGATCCGTGCCCTGATCCTGGCCGGCCAGCGCGGTGCCAGCATCGACCTGATCGTGCGCGGCGCCTGCATGCTGGCAGCGCAGGTGCCGGGCGTGACCGACAACATCCGCGTGCGCTCGGTGATCGGGCGCTTTCTGGAGCACACGCGCGTCTTCTACTTCCGCGCCGGTGGCGAGGAAGACCTGTACCTGTCGAGTGCCGACTGGATGAACCGCAACATGATGCGCCGCGTGGAGCTGGCCTGGCCTGTGACCGAGCCGCGCCTGCGCCGCCAGATCGTCGACGAATGCCTGGTGGCCTACCTGCACGACGACCGCGATGCATGGACGCTCAACCCCGACGGCACCTATGCCCGGGCGCCGCATCCCGAAGACGGGCAGGGCGCGCAGGCGGCGCTCATGGTGCGCTACGGACCGCCTGCGCCGGTGGCGCGGGTGGAGCAGCAAGGAACGTGATGATGGATTTGATCCTGTGGCGCCATGCCGAGGCCGAAGAGGCCCAGGACGGCTCGGACGATCTGACCCGTGCGCTCACGCCGCGCGGCGAAAAGCAGGCGGCGCGCATGGCTGCCTGGCTGGACCGCCAGTTGCCCGAGGGCCTGCGTGTGCTGGCCAGCCCGGCACGGCGCACCGAGCAGACGGCCGACGCGCTGGGCCGCAAATTCAAGATGCGCGCCGAACTGCTGCCCGGCGGCACTACTGAAGAGCTCCTGGAGCTGGCGCAGTGGCCGCGGGCGCGCGGTGCCGTGCTGATCGTGGGCCACCAGCCCGTGCTGGGCCAGACCATTGCGCAGTTGCTGGGCATGCAGGCTCCCGAATGCGCGGTGCGCAAGGGCGCCGTGTGGTGGCTGCGCCAGCGCCAGCGCATGGACGAGAGCCAGACGGTGCTGATGGCCGTGCAGTCGCCGGAGTTCGTCTGACACTGACGGCAGCACCTTCAGTTGCTACCACGCAGCGGCCCTCGGGCCGCTTTCTTACTTGCGGCCGTTCTTGGCGGCAGGGGCCTCGGCCTTTGGGCGGCCGGTCTTGATCGACGGCACGGCCTGCAGTGCGCTGCGCAGGGCGGTGTCAGACAGGGTGGCCAGCAGCTTGAGGCCGGCGCGCAGCAATTCGCTCTTCTTGGTGGGCTGGGCCAGTGCGGCGGCGCGCTGCTTGAGCGTCTCGACCACGGCGTACTCGTCCTTGGGGATGGTGAAGCTGTCGCGCACCAGCTTGGGCTTCTTGACCTTGGCGTCCTTGGCGGGTACCACGGGTGCTGCGGGCTTGGTCGCAGGCTTGCTCACGGTGGGCGCTGCAGCCTTGGGCTTGGCGGCGGCCTTGGCTGCCGGCTTTGCGGCGGTTGCAGGCTTGGCTGCCGGGGCCTTGGCGGCTGCCTTCGGGACGGCGTCAGGCTTGGTGGCTGCAGCTTTCTTCGGTGCCTTGGCTGCCTTGACGGCCTTGGAAGCAGCGGTGCTTTTCACGGCGGCGGGTGCCTTGGCGGCGGGGGCTGCAGCCGGGGTGGCTGCAGCGGTAGGAGTGGCGGGGGCGGTTGCTGGTGCAGTGGTGGTCATGGCTTCAAAAAATAAAACGGTATAAACAGTTTATACGGTTTTTATTTTCAAGTCACGGCAGTTCTGCCACCAGCTCCCATGGGGTCTTCTGCCAGGCCAGCATTTCCTCGCGCAGCAGGTGGGCCGATTGGGGGTAGCCCAGCGCCCAGCCCCGGCGAGCCGCCAGCAGAAAGCGGTTGCCCTTGACCTGCAGCTGCAGGCCTTCGGTGTCCGGGTCGCGGCGGGCATGGCACAGGGCCACGGCCAGGCGAAGGCACAGCAGCTGCAGTGCGAATCCCGGGTCTTCGAGGTCCACATCGAGCTTGCGCACCTTGCCACGCTGGCCCAGCACCAACTGGCCCAGGCGGTGCAGCTCGGGCATGGCAAAGCCGGCGGCGTCGGTGTGGTCCAGGATGTAGGCGCCGTGGCGGTGGTAGTCGCTGTGCGAGATGCGGCAGCCGATCTCGTGCAGGCGCGCCGCCCAGTCGAGCTTGCGCGAGGCGCGCTCGCTGCCGGCAGGGGCCGCCTGGTCGAACAGCTGGCAGGCGATCCGTGCCACGCGCTCGGCATGCTCCATGTCCACGCCAAAGCGCTGCATGAGGCCGTTGACCGTGGTGCTGCGCAGGTCGGTGCCGGGCTGTTCGCGGTCCAGCAGGTCGTACAGCGCGCCCTGGCGCAGCGCGCCCTGGGCCACCTGCATCTGCTCGATGTGCAGCAGGTCGAACACGGCGCGCAGCACGCTGATGCCGCCGCCGATCACGGCGCGGCGCTCGTCCTTCAAGCCATCGAGCCGCACGCGGTCGGCGCTCTGCGCGCGCAGCAGGCGTTCATGCAGCCAGTCAAGGCCTTCGCGCGTGATCAGGCCTTCGGGCGCACCTGCGGCGGTGAGGATGTCCCCGACCGCGCCGGCCGTGCCCGAAGACCCGTAGGCCACGTCCCAGCCGTCGGGACGGAAGGTGGCCAGGGCCTCGTCGAGCACCGCCTTGGCGGCGATCTCGGCGGCCATGAAGGCCTGGGGCGTGAACAGGCCCCCGGCGAAGTAGCGCGAGGACCAGGCCACGCTGCCCACGCGAAAGGAGGCCACGGAGTGCGGCGTGAACTGCTGGCCCAGGATGAGTTCGGTGGAGCGCCCGCCGATGTCCACCACCAGGCGGCGCTCGTCGGACTGGGGCAGCAGGCGCGCCACGCCCTGGTAAATCAGCCGGGCTTCCTCGGGGCCCGAGACCACGTCGATCGGGTAGCCCAGCACCTGGCTGCCGCGCACGATGAATTCATCACGGTTGCGCGCCTCGCGCAGGGTCTGGGTGGCCACGGCACGCACCTGCGTGCGCGAAAAGCCTGCCAGGCGCTCGCCGAAGCGGGCCAGGCAGTCCCAGCCGCGCTGCATGGCTTCGGGGGTGAGGTTGCGGTTTTCGTCCAGGCCATTGCCCTGGCGCACGGTTTCCTTGAGGTATTCGACGCGCTGGACATGGCCGTGCTCGTAGCGGCCGATTTCAAGGCGAAAGCTGTTGGATCCCAGATCCACAGCTGCGAGCAGTGTTCCGTTGTGCATGGTGGTGCGCGGGGGGCGCGTTTTTCCTTTCGGCCCAGCATAGCACCCGGGCCGGCGCGCAAGAGCGAGTTCAGCCAATGATGCGCCCGTTCGTGGTGAGCATGCTCTGGGTCACATAGGCATTGGTGCGCTGGCGCCCCTGGTAGCCGATGGCATAGCCGCCGATGTTCACGGCGGCGCGCTTTTGCAGGGCGGCCAGCATGCTGGCGCGGGTGACCGGGCCGGTGATGCCGCCCATCACCTCGGCGGTGTAGCGCGCGGCGATGTAGCCGGCCAGGCCCAGGGGGGAGGGGGGCTCGTCGTAGAAGCGCGCCAGGGCGTCGCGGTAGCTGCGCACCACGGGCAGGCTGGCGTTCACCAGGGGCACAGCCTGCGTGACGATGACCGAGGCCTTGGCGGCGGTGGGTCCCATCTGCGCCAGCACCTGCAGGTTCACGTCGGCCAGCGCCACCACATAGCACTGCCGGCCCTGGGGCAGCGCGAGCTGGTCCAGGAACGAAAAGAGTTCGGGCGTGCCGCCGATGAAGAGGATGATGGTCTGGTCCACGCGCGCTGCGGCGCCGGCCTTGGTGGCGGTGCCTGGCAGTGCAATGGCCTGCGCCTTGAGCGCCATCGATTGGGCCGCGTGGGCCACCATGGCCTCGGACTGGCGCCGCACGGCCGCGCTGGCATAGGCCACGCCCACCGTCTGTACGCCCATGCTGGCCAGGTTCCTGATGGCGTGGGTGATCTGCGCCTCGTGCCCGGCGAACACGTCGAACACCGTGTCGCCCGCGCCGGTGGCCGTGGCGACGCCTGCGGTGTCATGCAGCCAGGGGGCGACGAAAGCCAGCGGCGACTCCGTGGCGGCCTTGGCCTGCAAGGCGATGAGCCCGCTGGCGGCCGTATTGCCCACGCAACCCGACAAGGCGATGCAGCTGGCCTGGCGCTGCGCGCTCTGCCAGGCGGACTGCAGGCTTGCAGGGGTGCCATCGGTCTCCAGCGTCTGGTGCCGCACAGGCCGGCCCTGCACGCCGCCCTTGGCATTGATCTCTTGCCAGGCGGTGCGCGAGCCGACCAGGAAGTCGCGGCTCACATCCTGCTGGTCGGCAGACAGGTCCGCCACCTGCGCCACCACATGCGGCCGGTCGGCATCCGCTTTTTTGGCGGATGACTCCGTGCCCTGGGTCCAGGCATTGCCCGCAAGGCCCATGGCCGCCACCCCTTGCAGCCAGTGGCGGCGCAGAACGCCGGGATGGCCGGGGCAGGGTGTGCGTGTCATGTCGTGCGGTTGCTGGCCGATTACTTCTTGGGAGGCATCAGCACGCGGTCGACCACATGCACCACGCCGTTGGTGGCCACGATGTCGGCCTTCTCCACCATGGCTTCTTCCACCGTCACGAAGGTGCCGGCGCGCGACAGGGCGACGTCGGAGCCGTTCAGGGTCTTGGTGTTGCCGGATTTGATGGCGGCCGCGGTCACATTGCCGGCCACGATGTGGTGGCTGAGCACGGCCTTGAGCTGGGCAGGGTTGGCCTGCAGGTCGGCCAGGGTCTTGGCGGGCACGGCCTTGAAGGCGTCGTCCGATGGGGCAAACACGGTATAGGGGCCGGCGGCCTTGAGGGTGTCGGCCAGCCCGGCCTGTGCCGCCAGCTTGTTGAAGGTGCTCAGCGAAGGCGTCTTTGCAATCGTGCCGTCGAGGTTGGCGGGGGTGGAACCGGTGCTGGCGCAGCCGGCCAGGGCGGCGGCGGCCAGGAGAAGGGCGGATGGCAGTGCGTAACGGCGGAACATGTGATTCTCCAGGTAGGTAGCCGATTCATCTCGGTGGCGGGAGACTAAGCAGGCACCGTGACAGCTGGATGACAAACGTAAACGCCTGTACGCAGGAAGCGGATGTGTGACAACCGACTTCCGTGTCACGACAATGTCACATACGGGTCCTAGAGTCGCCTCATCCCAACTCACTCTCCCAAGAGGTATCTCCATGAAAATGTCCGCGATTCGGGTCCTTGTAGCTGGTGTGGTCGCTGCTGGTGCGTTCTCTCAGGCCATGGCGCAGCAGGAAGCCACCGGTGCAGGCGCCAGTTTTCCGGCGCCTCTGTACTCCAAGTGGGCGGCTGACTACAACAAGGCCACGGGCGTCAAGATCAACTACCAGTCGGTGGGTTCGGGTGCCGGCATGCGCCAGATCGAGGCCAAGACCGTGGACTTCGGTGCCTCGGATGCACCTCTGAAGGACGAGGAACTGGCCAAGAAGGGCCTGGTGCAATTCCCCACCGTGATCGGTGGCATCGTTCCCGTGGTGAACATCAAGGGCATCGCTCCCGGCCAGATGAAGCTGAGCGGCCAAGTCCTGGGCGACATCTACCTGGGCAAGATCACCAAGTGGAACGACGACGCCATCAAGGCGCTGAACCCCGGCGTGAACCTGCCTGACGCCGCCATCGCCCCCGTGCGCCGCGCCGACGGCTCGGGCACCACCTTCGGCTTCACCAACTACCTGAGCAAGGTGAACGCCGAGTGGAAGTCCAAGGTTGGCGAAGGCACGGCCGTGAACTGGCCCACCGGTGCGGGTGGCAAGGGCAACGAAGGCGTGGCCGCCTTCGTGGGCCGCCTGCCCAACTCCATCGGCTACGTGGAATACGCCTACGTCAAGCAGAACAAGCTGACCTACACGCAGCTGCAGAACGCCGCCGGCAACTACGTCTCGCCTGACGATGCCACGTTCAAGGCTGCTGCTGCTGGCGCCGACTGGGCCAAGAGCTTCTACCAGATCCTGACGAACCAGCCCGGCAAGGATTCGTGGCCCATCACCTCCGCCACCTTCATCATGATGCAGAAGGCGCAGGACAAGCCTGTGCAGGCCACCACGGCGCTCAAGTTCTTTGACTGGGTCTACACCCAGGGCGACAAGACCGCCGCGGACCTGGACTATGTGCCCATGCCCGACAGCGTGAAGGCCATCATCCTCAAGTCATGGGGTGATATCAAGGATACGTCCGGCAAGGCCGTAGCGTTCAAGTAATTTGACAGGGCCGGCAGTAAGCCGGCCCTTCAACTTCAAATCCATTGAATCAAGGCAACCAACGTGTCCACAACGATGCCGGTCCGCGACAATCCGTCCATTGCGACGGCCCCTTTGCGTACTGAGAAAATGCCCCCCTCTCCACACCGCCCCCTGATCTCCGGCGTGCTTGCCGACAAGCTGTTCGGTTTCTTTGCACGTGGCGCTGCCATCCTGACCCTGCTCCTGCTGCTGGGCATCCTGGCTTCGCTGGTGGTGGGGGCCTGGCCGTCCATCGCCAAATATGGCCTGGGCTTCCTCACCAGCAGCGTCTGGGACCCCGTGCAGAACGAGTACGGCGGCCTGGTGATGATCTACGGCACGCTGGCGACGTCTGCCATCGCGCTGCTGATCGCCGTGCCCGTGAGCTTCGGCATCGCCCTGTTCCTGACCGAGCTGTCGCCCTCCTGGCTCAAGCGCCCTCTGGGCACGGCCATCGAGTTGCTGGCTGCCGTGCCCTCCATCGTCTATGGCATGTGGGGGCTGATGGTGTTCGGTCCCATCCTCGCCACCTATGTGCAGCAGCCGCTGCAGTCCCTGTTCCAGGGCGTTCCCTACCTGGGTGCGTTCGTGTCGGGCCCTCCGGTGGGCATCGGCATCCTGTCGGCCGGCATCATCCTGGCCATCATGATCATCCCGTTCATCGCCTCGGTGATGCGCGACGTGTTCGAAGTCACCCCCGCCCTGCTCAAGGAGTCGGCCTACGGCCTGGGCTCCACGACCTGGGAGGTGGTGTGGAAAGTGGTCCTGCCCTATACCAAGACCGGTGTGCTGGGCGGCATCATGCTGGGCCTGGGCCGTGCGCTGGGCGAGACCATGGCCGTGACCTTTGTCATCGGCAACATGAACCAGCTGTCCTCCCTGTCGATGTTCGAGGCGGCCAACAGCATCACCTCGGCCCTGGCCAACGAATTCGCCGAAGCCGGCGAAGGCCTGCACCAGGCCTCGCTGATCTATCTGGGCCTGGTCCTGTTCTTCATCACCTTCGTGGTGCTGACCTGCTCCAAGATCCTGCTGTCCCGCCTGCAAAAGAATGAAGGAGCCCGCTCATGAGCACCGCCACCCCCAGTACCGGGCAACGCCTGATCTCGGCGGCCGAGCTCGACCAGCAGCGCCAGGCGCGCTACAACAGTCGCAAGCGCGTCAACCAGATCGCCCTCGTGCTGTCGCTCGCCGCCATGGCGTTTGGCGTCTTCTGGCTGATCTGGATCCTGTGGGAAACCGTGCGCCTGGGCGTCGGTGGCCTGAGCATCGCCCTGTTCACGCAGATGACCCCGCCACCCAATGAAGCAGGTGGTATCTCCAACGCCATCTTCGGTTCGTTCGTGATGGTGCTGCTGGCCACCTTCGTGGGCACGCCCATCGGCATCATGGCCGGCATCTACCTGGCCGAGTACGAGACCAAGAGCCTGCTGGCTTCGGTCACGCGCTTCGTCAACGACATCCTGCTGTCGGCGCCCTCCATCGTGATCGGCCTGTTCGTGTATGCGGTGGTGGTGGCGCGCTTTCGCAGCTTCTCGGCCTATGCCGGCATCCTGGCGTTGGCGTTGATCGTGATCCCGGTGGTCATCCGCACCACCGAGAACATGCTGGTGCTGGTGCCATCGAGCCTGCGCGAAGCGGCCTACGCCCTGGGAACGCCCAAGTGGAAGGTCATCATCCTGGTGACGCTGCGCGCAGCCCGCGCCGGCGTGATCACCGGTGTGCTGCTGGCCGTGGCCCGCATCGCCGGCGAAACCGCTCCGCTGCTGTTCACGGCGTTGAACAACCAGTTCTGGAACGGCGACCTGTCCAAGCCCATGGCCAGCCTGCCCGTGACCATCTTCAAGTTCGCCATGAGCCCGTACGAGAACTGGCAGCAACTGGCCTGGGCCGGTGTGTTCCTCATCACCGTCGCCGTTCTCGGCCTGAACATCCTGGCGCGGGTCCTGACCCGCCACAAGTAAGCCCTAGCAGCAAGAAAGACACCCTCATGTCCGCTATTCTCAAGAACGACGCGCCCAACAAGTCCAAGATCACGGTGCGCGACCTGAACTTCTACTATGGCAAGTTCCATGCCTTGAAGGGCATCAACCTCGACATCCCCGAGAACAAGGTCACGGCCTTCATCGGCCCCTCGGGTTGCGGCAAGTCCACGCTGCTGCGCACCTTCAACCGCATGTTCGAGCTGTACCCCGAGCAGCGCGCCGAAGGCCAGATCGTGCTGGACGGCGAGAACCTGCTGACCAGCAAGCAGGACGTGGCCCTGGTGCGTGCCAAGGTCGGCATGGTGTTCCAGAAGCCCACCCCGTTCCCGATGTCGATCTACGACAACATCGCTTTCGGCGTGAAGCTGTTCGAGAGCCTGAGCGCCACCGACATGGACGACCGCGTGGAATGGGCGCTGCGCAAGGCCGCCCTGTGGAACGAAGTCAAGGACAAGCTCAACCAGACCGGCTCGGGCCTGTCCGGCGGCCAGCAGCAGCGTTTGTGCATCGCCCGCGGCATCGCCATCAAGCCCGAGGTGCTGCTGCTTGACGAACCTTGCTCGGCGCTGGACCCGATCTCGACCGCCAAGGTGGAAGAGCTGATCGCCGAGCTCAAGAACGAGTACACCGTGGTCATCGTGACCCACAACATGCAGCAGGCCGCGCGCTGCAGCGACTACACCGCCTACATGTACCTGGGCGACCTGGTCGAGTTCGGCGAGACGGAACAGATGTTCTTCAAGCCGCAGCGCAAGGAAACCGAAGACTACATTACCGGCCGTTTCGGCTAAGGAGACAGCAATGCCCGACAAGCACCTTTCGTCGCAGTTCGACTCCGAACTCAACAGCGTCTCCGCCCGCGTCATGGAAATGGGCGGCCTCGTGGAGTCGCAGATCCGCCAGGCGGTCTACGCCCTGTCGCAGTTCAGCATCGAAGCCGTGGAGCAGGTCGCCGCCATCGAAGTGCGCGTGAACGCCATGGAAGTGGAGATCGACCACGAGCTGTCCTCCATCATCGCCCGCCGCCAGCCCACCGCGCGTGACCTGCGCCTGCTGCTGGCGTTTTCCAAGGCCACGGCCAACCTCGAGCGCATGGGCGACGAGGCCAACAAGATGGCGCGCATGGTGCGCTCCATCATCGAAAGCGGCGCCGCGCGCTCGCTGCCATCGAGCGACCTGCGTGTGGCGGCCGAGCTGGCCTCGGGCCTGCTGCGCAAGGCGCTGGATGCCTTCGCCCGCCTGGACACCGCGATGGCCGTGTCCATCCTCAAGGAGGACGACCTGATCGACAAGGAGTTCGACGGCTTCGTGCGCAAGCTGGTCACCTACATGATGGAAGACCCCCGCACCATCTCGCCAAGCCTGGACCTTCTGTTCCTGGCCAAGGCCATCGAGCGCATCGGCGACCATTCGAAGAATGTGGCCGAACTCATCATTTACCTGGTCAAGGGCAAGGACGTGCGCCACACGGCCCTCGATGAGATCGAATCGGCCGTGCTGTAGGCCTGTGAACGCTGTATGAGAAAGTTACCCCGTGTTCTGATTGTCGAAGACGAACCTGCGATCGCCGAGCTGATCGCGGTCAACCTGCGGCACAACGGATTCCAGCCCTTCTGGGCCGAAGATGGCGATTCGGCCCAGCGCGAGCTCGATGCCGTGCTGCCCGACGTCATCCTGCTCGACTGGATGCTGCCCGGCCAGAGCGGCCTGTCGCTGGCGCGCAAGTGGCGCGCCGACGCGCGCACCAAGGCTATCCCGATCCTCATGCTCACCGCCCGCGGCGACGAGCCGGACAAGGTGGCGGGCCTGGACGCCGGTGCCGACGACTACATCACCAAGCCGTTTTCCACCCAGGAGCTGCTGGCGCGCATCCGTGCCGTGCTGCGCCGCCGTGCCCCTGAGCAGGTCAGCGACAGCGTGACCATCGGCGAGCTGGTGCTCGATGCCGGTACCTACCGCGTGGCCTTCCAGGGCCAGCAACTCAAGGTGGGCCCTACCGAGTTCAAGCTGCTGCACTACCTCATGAAGCATGCCGAACGCGTACACAGCCGTTCGCAACTGCTGGACAAGGTCTGGGGCGACCATGTCTTCATTGAGGAGCGTACAGTGGACGTGCATGTCAAGCGCCTGCGCGAAGCGCTGGGCGCCGCGTCGGTGATGGTGGAGACGGTGCGCGGCGCCGGCTACCGCCTGACGGCGCAATCGCAACCCCAGGTGCAGCAACTGCAGGCCTGATGGTTCACGGGGCGCCGCACGGCGCCCCTGGTTTTCTGAGAAGGCTTTGCAACCTGCATGCTCTGGCGATTCACGTATTTTCTGCTCTGGCAAATCGCTGGCGGCGGACTCGGTTGGTGGCAGGGTGGGCCCTGGGGTGCGGCCCTGGGAGCGGCGATCGCGGCCTGGGCATGGTTCGTGTGGGACCTGCTGCGCGGCGCGCGCGTGCTGCGCTGGCTGCGCACCGGCGAGCTGTCGCGCGCGCCGGTCATGCGCGGCATGTGGGGCGAGGCGGCCGACCGGTCGCGGCGCCTGCTGCGCCTGCAGGCCCAGGAGGTGCAAAGCAGCCAGAACCGCCTGCAGGAGATCCTGGCCGCGCTGCAGGCCACGCCCAACGGTGTGGTGCTGCTCGATGCAAAAGGCCACATCGAGTGGTGCAACCAGATGGCGGCCTCCCAGTTCGGCTTTGACGCGCAGCGCGACGTCATGCAGTCCATCGGCAATCTGGTGCGCGACCCCGAGTTCACCGCCTATTACACCGCCCAGGATTTCACACACGACGTGGTGCTGGAGGGACGCAACAGCACGCCTTCGCGCCCGGTGCGCATCTCCGTGCACCTGCACCCCTATGGTGATGGGCGCACGCTGCTGCTGTCGCGCGACGTGACCGCGCTGGAGCAGGCCGAGGCCATGCGCCGCGATTTCGTGGCCAACGTCTCGCACGAGATCCGCACACCGCTCACGGTGCTCATGGGTTTTGTCGAGACGCTGCAGACCCTGCCGCTGGCGCAGGACGAGCGGGCACGCTACCTGGGCATGATGTCCCAGCAGGCCGCACGCATGCAGAGCGTGGTGCAGGATTTGCTCACGCTGTCGCGCCTGGAGGGCAGCCCACCACCCGGCATGGCCGAGTGGATGCCGGTGCAGGGCCTGCTGCAGCGCTGCGAGGAGGAGAGCCGCGCCCTGTCGACCCTGCTCACGCAGACCCAGCAGCGCCACCATACGCTGCAGTTTCCCACCAAGGCGGAACTTCTGGCGCAGGGGGATATTGCCGGTGTGCCGGCCGAACTGCAGAGCGCGCTGTCCAACATCATCAACAACGCCGTGCGCTACACGCCTGCGGGCGGCACGATCACGGTGAACTGGGCGCGCAAGGACGATGGCTCGGCCACGTTCTCGGTCAAGGACACGGGCCCGGGCATCGCGCCCGAGCACATCCCGCGGCTGACCGAACGCTTCTACCGGGTGGACCGCAGCCGCTCGCGCGAGACCGGGGGCACGGGCCTGGGCCTGGCCATCGTCAAGCATGTGCTGCAGCGCCATGGCGCCACGCTCAGTATCCAGAGCACCCTGGGCAAGGGCTCGACCTTCTGCGTCACCTTTCCGGTCAACCGGCTGCGCCTGCCAGTGCCGCAGGCGCTGGCAGCCTGATCGCACGCCAGAGCATGGCTGCGAACAAGGTGGCCGTCACGGCCAGGGCGGCAGCGCTGGCGGCCCAGAAGGTGGCCGGCGTGGCCACTGCGCCCAAGGGCCCCAGGCCCTGGTAGGCCAGCAGATACCCGCCACCCAGGCCGGCGCCCCAGAGCAGGGTGCAGTACACCACCAGCGGCGCCACGGTGATGCGGTAGCAGCGCAGCACGAACACGCACAGGGTCTGCAGTGCGTCGGCCACGTGGTAGGCGGCCACCCAGGCCAGCAGCCCGCCCGTCACCGCCACCACCTGCGCGTTCGATGAGTACAGCGCACCCAGGTGGTTGCGTGCGAGGAACATCAGCGCCGCCAGGGCCAGGCCGATGGTGCCGGCCAGGCGCACTCCCAGCAGCGCCACCTGGCGCGCTTGCAGTGGCTCGCCCGCACCCAGCCAGTAGCTCACGCGCGCGCTGGTGGCAATGGCCAGGGACAGCGGCACCATGTACAGCACGGCCGCGAGGTTGGACGCTATCTGGTGCGCGGCCGAAGCCACCGTGCCCTGGCGCGCGATGAACAGCGCCATGAGCGTGAACGAGGTCACCTCCACCATCACCGCCAGACCGGCTGGCACGCCCAGGCGCGCAAAGCCCGCGATGGTGGGCCAGTGCGGGCGCTCCAGCCGCTTCCAGAGGGCCAGCGGCTCGTACAGCACCTGTGTGCGCAGCAGCCAGATCGCCAGCGCCAGCATGCTGCAGTTGACCACCAGCGTGGCCCAGGCGCAGCCCACGGCGCCCTGCGCGGGCAGGCCCGCGCCGCCGAAGGTGAACCAGATGGACAGCGGCACCTTGATGAACAGCGAGCCCACCTGCAGCCAGGTGACCAGTTGGGGGCGGCCCAGCGCCTGGTTGAGTGTGCTGTAGATGCGGAACAGCAGGGCCGGCGGCAAGGCGAGCGCCAGCACGGCCAGGTAGTTCTCGACCTCGCTGCGCAGTGCGTCGGGTACCTCGGTCCAGCGCAGCACAGCACCGGGCGAGAGCAGCACCGCCATGCCCAGGGCGCTGGCCACCGCGCACAGGTACAGCGACTGGCGCAGCGAGGCGCCGAGCTGCTGCCGGTGGCCTGCACCGCGCTGCTCGGCCCATACCGGCAGCAATGCGCTGAGCACGCCGATCAAGGCCACGTAGACGCTGATGAAGATGGCCGAGCCCACCGAGAGTGCCGCCAGCGAGGCCTCGCTGTAGCGGCCCGCGACGATGGTGTCGGCCACGCCGAAGGCCATCACCGCCAGTTGCCCGGCCAGCACCGTCACGGCGTGGCGGGAAATGGTCGACAGCTCGCTCATCAGTTTTTGGTTTCGGTTTCGATGCGGCGGAACACCACCAGGAAGTCGGTCTTGTCGGTGGGGCGCGCCACGGTGGCCACACGCTCCCATTGCAGGCCGTCCACCGCGGAGGCGGGCGCGGGCCAGGAGGCAATGTCCGAGACCAGCCACTCGCAGCCGCTCACCGACAGGCTGGCCGGGTGCAGCGTGAGGCCAGCGTGGTACTGCAGGGCGGCCACCTGGGCGCGGCTCAGGCCCACGGTCTGCACGCAGCCCGGGTCGTCACCCACGACGGCGCTGATGGCGCGCATCTGCGGTACGTAGCTGCGCGCAAAGTCCAGCAGCGGCAGCCACAGGCTCATGAGCAGCAGCCAGCTCAGGGCTGCGCCGCTGGCCGGCAGCACCAGGCTCTTCCAGATGGGCGCGCGGTTGCGCGAGGCGCGCCACCACACCAGCGCGCACCAGCCCACCGAGGCCGCCAGCGCCACCACCAGGGCCAGCAGCGAAAACGCGGGCACGAAGCCAGGCGCCAGCTTGGCCACGTTGGCCGCGGGCTTGGCGGGCACGCCGGTCTGCATGGCGATCCAGATGACCCAGATGGCCAGGGCCGAGACGCTGAAGAAGATCAGCGTGAACCAGTCGATCAGCGCCCCCATGCTGCGGCTGAGCGTGGGCAGGGCAAAGGCCGCCAGCGCCGCCAGCGCGGGCAGGCCCAGCAGCAGGGCACGGTCGGCCGGCTGGGTGGTGATGGTGGCGCCGATGGAGATGGCCGTGAACCACAGCGGCAGCAGCAGGTGGCGGTGCCACTGGCGGCTGGCGATCTGCTTGCGCCAGCGCCACAGCGTCCACAGTGCCAGGGGCCAGGCCGGCCAGCCGAACCAGACCAGCAGCCGCGCCAGGCTGGCCCATTCCTTGCCGCCACCCTCTGTGCTCACGATGCGCCAGCGCCACAGGTCGAGCTGCCAGGCCAGCGCTGCCGCAGCCACGATGACCAGCGCCGTGGCCACCGCCCAGGCCTTGCACTGGCGCTCGTCCTTGTCGGGCAGGCGCAGCGCCAGCAGCACGCCACTGGCGCCCAGCAGCACGGTGAGCGCAGGGGCGCCCGCCAGCGTGAGCCCGAAGGCGCCCACCAGCATGGCACCCAGCGCCTTGCTGGCGTGGTAGGGCAGCACGGCAAAGGCAAAGAACAGGAAGGAGGTGCAGCTCAGTTGCACCAGGTAGCTCGTCACCTCGTGCGAGAGCTGGGCCAGGCCCAGGCAGGCGATCAGCGCGAGCAGGGCGCCATCGGCAATGGCGCGTGCATAGTCGAGCGGGGTGGCTTCGCCGCCGAAGGCAAAGGCCACGGGCTGCGCACCCGGGCTGCGCGCCAAGTAGTACACGCCATACCAGGTGGCCATGAAGGTGAGTGCCAGCAGCGCGGCAAAGGGTATGCGCACGGCGATTTCGGGCGACAGCCAGGCGGGTGCCCACTGGATGGCCAGGGCCCCGATCCAATAGGGCAGCAGGCCCTCGGTTTCAGGCGCCATGCCGCCCAGCAGCGGGTTGAGCCAGCTGGTACGCCCCTGCGCCAGCTCCAGCATGTAGCCGTAGGCGGTGATGTCGGCGCTCTTCCACGGCGCGCGCCCCACGAAGCCGGGAATCACGTAGGCAATGCACAGCAGCATCAGGGCCCAGCGTGGCAGCGGCCGCACGGCATTCTGGGTAACGATGGCTGGGGTTGGTGGATTCACGCGTCGGGCAGTGGCGTTAGGGAGCCGCCAAGAATAAGGGATAAGCGCCTGGGTTCCGTCAGCAGGCGGTGGTGGTCCGGGTAAATCTGGTAACCCAGGTCACAGGGCATGGTGACCCGTCCTGAATAGCGTTGACACCTCAAACGGTTAAACAAGCCGGAGCAACCCGGCCAATGACGCCCGATGCACCGCATCGGGTGTTTGCATTTTCAGCGACAGATGAACCCTCTCGTGGTTGTATATCTCTATTGACTGCTGCACCATGCGCCTGGCTTGATGGATGTCTTGTGGCCGGCTCAACAGGAACTCCGTCTTCAGAATCCCGTTGACCCGCTCGGCCAACGCGTTCTGGTAGCAGTCGTAGCCGTCCGTCATCGAGCAGGTAAGTCCATGGCTGCGGTGAAGCTGCTGGTAGTAGGTCGAGCAGTACTGAATCCCCCTGTCCGAATGGTGTACCAGGCGCTGGCGGGTCTGGCGCTGCCTGAGCGCCATCTGCAACGCCTGCGCCACCTCCTCGGTCTGCAAGCTCTCGTGCACGTGCCAGCCCACGATCTTGCGGGAGTGGGCATCCGTCACCAGGCTCAGGTACACGAACCTGCCTGCGGTGGGCAGGTAGGTGATGTCGGCCACCCAGACTTGCTCACTGTGGGCAGCATGCACCTGCTGTGGCCCGACCTTGAGCAGATTGGGATGGCGCCTGAAGCGGTGGTGGCTGTGGGTGGTCTTGTGGTACGCACGTCCAGGAGGAACCAGCATCCTGGCGTTGCGCAACACGTCGAACATGGCGTCCCGGCCCAAGACAATGCCCTGCAGGCCCAATGGTTCACGCAGCATGTGATGCAGCTTTCGCGTGCCCACCCGAGGCTGGCGCATGCGCAGCTCCTTGACCTGTTGAACGACAACCTTGGCGTGCTCCACGCGCTGGGCATGTCGGCAGCGCCCTTGGTAATACGCTTGGCGACTCACGCCCATGTGCTGGCAAGCCCTGCTCACGCTCAGCCCTTGGATGAGGGCTTGGTCGAGGACTTGCCAGAAGGCTTTTTTACGATGCGCACCCCATAGTCCTTGCGCAGCACGTCGATCACGGCTTCGAACAACTGCGCCTTCTGCTGGGATTGCTGCAATTGCGCCTTCAGCGCTTTGATCTCTTGCTCGGGTGTGAGGGGGCTGGGGGCTTTGTCGATGGGCATTGCCGTCAATGATGCCGCACGCGGCCAGCCCAGTCTGCCGTGTTTGCGAAGCCACGCCAGCACCGTCGACTTGCCCTGGATGCCGTAATGCACCTGGGCTTGTTTGTAGGTGAACTGGCCTTTTTCTACCTGCTCGACAACTGCCAGCTTAAAGGCCATCGTGTAGTCGCGCTGCGTGCGCTTGGTCCTTGATTCCATGACACTTTTCCTTTTTGGGGAGGGAAGGTGTCAACGCAGGGCAGGACGGGTCATGGCCAAGAAAAAGGCAGCTCGGTTGCCCGGGCTGCCTTCTTGGCGTACGGCGTGCGAAGGATTACTTGGCAGCGGTAGCAGTGGTCTTGCCGAAACGGTTGCGGAACTTCTCCACGCGGCCGCCCATGTTGTCCACGGACTTTTGCGTGCCCGTGTAGAAGGGGTGCGATTCGCTGGAGGTATCGAGCTTGAACAGGGGCAGCTCACGGCCGTCGTCGGTCTTGCCCATTTCCTTGGTGTTCACGCACGAACGGGTCACGAACTTGAAACCGTTGGACAGGTCCACGAACAGAACTTCGCGGTAGTTGGGGTGAATGCCTTCTTTCATGATCAATCCTTGTCAAGTGCGGGAGCCGTGCTGGACCCGGAGCAACCTTTGCGCCGTGGAGCATCCAGCGTACTTTCCGCAGAAAAAGCCCTCCATTATAACCCGAGTGTCGAGATATCCAAACTCAGGTGGGCCGCGGGCCCGTGTAGGCGGCCCGCGGCCGTATCAATGCCCCGCTGCTGCGCTGCTCCAGCGCATGCGCGATCCAGCCCAGCGAGCGGCCCAGCGCAAACAGCCCGTAGGCGGCACCCTGCGGCAGGGCCAGGTGGCGGCGCACGGCCACCAGCGCGAAGTCGAGCGAAGGGTGCTGCCCCACCAGGGCCCGGGCTTCGCTGATCCCGGGGGCCCACGCGGGCCGCCGGGGCAGAATGCGCGCCAGCAGCAGGCGGGCGCGCACGTCGCCCTCGGGGTACAGGTGGTGGCCAAAGCCGGGCAGGGCCTCGCCGCGGGCCAGTCGCTGCTGCAGGCCTGCGGTGGGCAAGGATCCGCCCAGTTCGTCCCACAGTGCCTCCACCCGGGCCGTGGCCCCTCCGTGGCGCCCGCCGGTCAACGCCGCCAGCCCGCCCACCACGGCGGCGCGCAGGCTGGCGCCGGTGGAGGCCACGCAGCGCGCCGTGAAGCCCGACGCATTGAGCTCGTGGTCGGCGCAGAGCACCAGGGCCATGCGCACCAGGTCGGCGCCGTCCGCGTCGAGCTGCCAGGCGTTGGCGCACTGTTCGTGGATGGGGGCTGCGCTTGGCGCGGTGCCCAGCAGGCAGGCGGCCAGCAGCCGCACCAGGGCGCCGCAGCCCTCGGCCAGGCGCTCGGGCGCGGCCTGCCAGCGGGCGGTGGGCGCATCGTCGCTGGCGATGGTGAAGAGCGGCAGCAGGGCTTCCTCCGGCCGGCGGCCGGCCAGATGCGATTGGACCGTGGCCAGCACGGGGGAAGCCATCGGGGCTGTGCTGCCAAAGGCGGCGGATTCTGCGCACTGCCAGAGCCGGGCCGCCACGGCCTCCACAGCGTCCGATTCCGCCAGGTCCTCGATGTCGGCACCGCGCAGGTACAGCCGACCGTCCTCGATCAGCGTGATCGCCGATTCCAGCACGGGCAGCCCCCAACTCAGTGTGGCCTTGGCCACCTCGCGCGGCTTGCGGCCACGCTTGCGCTGGCCGGCCAGCATGTCCACGTCGGCCTGCGCATAGCGGCTCTCGCGTGGCGTAGGGCCAGAGTGGGCATGCAGCAGGCCGCGGCTCACGTAGGCATACAGCGTGGCGCGCGAGATGCCCAGGCGCTCGGCGGTTTCGGCGGCAGTGAGGTAGCTGGACATGGGCGGATCAAGGAAAAGTATGTTGAAAATATAAATCAATATTGACAATAAATGGCGCCAACCTATTCTGGGAAGCCTCTTTCCAGGAGGTTTTTCATGGTCGCCCACCCGATTTCCATTTCCACAGGCGCCCTGGCGTTGGCTGGCGAGGCATGGAGCGCGTTGAATGGTCCCGCATCGGCACTGGACCACCTGTCCGTTGCAGGCCGGGGTGATCTGCCCTCGGTGTTTCCGGTCACGGACCTGGCCACCGCCTCGGTCGGCGTGGCGGGATTGGCGGTGGCCGAACTCCTTGCGCAGGCGGGTGGCGCCTGGCCGGCCGTGCAGGTGGACCGGCGCCTCGCGTCCTTCTGGTTCGGCATGTCGCTGCGCCCGCAGGGCTGGGCCCTGCCGCCGGTGTGGGATGCCGTGGCCGGGGACTACCGCGCGGCCGATGGCTGGGTGCGGCTGCACACCAATGCGCCGCAGCACCGGGCCGCGGCCCTGGCGGTACTGGGGGTGGAGGCCGAGAGGGAGGCTGTCGCGCGCGCGGTGGCGAGCTGGAATGCCGACGCGCTGGAGGCCGCCGTGGTGGAGCGGGGCGGTTGCGCTGCCGCCATGCGCAGCGTGGCGGATTGGGATGCCCACCTGCAGGGCCGGACGGTGCAGGCGGAACCCCTGGTGCATTGGAATATTGAAAACCCGGTGGGCAGGCCCGACTGGCGCATCTATCCTGCACGGCCGCTGCGCGGTGTGCGGGTGCTCGACCTCACGCGCATCCTGGCTGGGCCCGTGGCCACGCGTTTCATGGCGGGCTTCGGGGCCGATGTGCTGCGCATCGACCCGCCCGGTTGGGAGGAGCCCGTCACCGTGCCCGAAGTAGTGCTGGGCAAGCGCTGTGCGCGGCTGGACCTGGGGGTGCCTGCCGATCGGTCCGTGTTCGAGGACCTGCTGCGCCAGGCCGATGTGCTGGTGCATGGGCTGCGGCCCGGCGCGCTGGAGCGGCTGGGGCTTGGTGGGCAAAGGCGGCGCGAACTCAACCCGGGCCTGGTGGACGTATCGCTCAGTGCCTATGGCTGGAGTGGCCCGTGGCAGGGCCGGCGCGGCTTCGACAGCCTGGTGCAGATGGGCACCGGCATCGCCGAGGCGGGCATGCGGCTCTCGGGCCAGGGCCGGCCTGTGCCGTTGCCCGTGCAGGCCATCGACCACGCCACGGGCTACCTGATGGCGGCGGCTGCCGTGCGCGGGCTGGTGCGCCGCAGGGCCACCGGCGCGGGCTGCACGGCGCGGCTGTCCCTGGTGCGCACGGCGCACTGGCTGGTGTCCGCCGAGAGGGGCCCTGTGGAGCCTCTGGCGCCCGAGCAGCTAGATGATTTGAATGGCGCGCTGGAGCCCACCTCCTGGGGCTCGGCACGGCGGGTGTTGCCACCACTGCAGGTGCAGGGCGCAGCCATGGGCTGGGACCGGCCGGCGCTGGCCCTGGGCTCAGCGCAGCCGCATTGGTAGACGGCCTTCACGCAACAACGCCCCGCAGGCCGTGGAGCCTGCGGGGCGTTGTGAAAGGTGACAGGGAGTGCCTAGCCGCCCCGGCGCATCATGTCGAAGAAGTCGACGTTGGTCTTCGTGGCCTTCATGTTCTTGATCATGAGTTCCATGGACTCGATCTCGTCCATGTTGTACATGAACTGGCGCAGGATGCGGGTCTTCTGCAGGATCTCGGGCACCAGGAGCAGCTCTTCGCGGCGCGTGCCGCTCTTGTTGAGCTCGATGGCGGGGAACACGCGCTTTTCATACAGGCGGCGGTTCAGGTGGATTTCGCAGTTGCCGGTGCCCTTGAATTCTTCAAAGATCACTTCGTCCATGCGGCTGCCGGTGTCGACCAGTGCCGTGGCGATGATGGTCAGCGAGCCACCTTCCTCGACCTTGCGCGCGGCGCCGAAGAAGCGCTTGGGGCGCTGCAGCGCGGCGGCGTCCACACCACCCGACAGCACCTTGCCGCTGGAGGGCACGACGTTGTTGTAGGCGCGGGCCAGGCGGGTGATGGAGTCGAGCAGGATCACCACGTCCTTCTTGAGTTCGACCAGGCGCTTGGCGCGCTCGATCACCATCTCGGCCACATGTACGTGGCGCGCAGCGGGCTCGTCGAAGGTGGAAGCGATGATTTCGCCCTTGACCGTGCGCTGCATTTCGGTCACTTCTTCAGGGCGCTCGTCCACCAGCAGCACCATCAGGTGTACGTCGGGGTTGTTGGCCGTGATGGCGTGGGCGATGTGCTGCATCATCACCGTCTTGCCGCTCTTGGGCGGGGCGACGATCAGTGCGCGCTGGCCGCGGCCGATGGGCGCGATGATGTCGATGATGCGGCCGGTGATGTTCTCTTCGCTCTTGACGTCGCGCTCCAGGCGCATCTGCTCCTTGGGGAACAGCGGCGTCAGGTTCTCGAACATCACCTTGTGCTTGTTCTGCTCGGGCGGGCCGTCGTTGACCTTGTCGAGCTTGGTCAGGGCAAAGTAGCGCTCGCCATCCTTCGGGGTGCGCACTTCGCCTTCGATCATGTCGCCCGTGTGCAGGTTGAAGCGGCGCACCTGGCTGGGGGAGATGTAGATGTCGTCCGTGCTCGCGGTGAAGCTCGTGTCCGGGCTGCGCAGGAAGCCGAAGCCGTCGGGCAGGATTTCCAGCACCCCGTCCGCAAACACCTGCTCTCCTGCCTTGGCGCGCTTCTTGATGATGGCAAACATCAGCTCCTGCTTGCGCATCCGGCCCGTGTTTTCGATTTCGAGTTCTTCGGCCTGCTTCAGGACTTCAGACACGTGCAGTGCCTTGAGTTCGTTTAAGTGCATGGAATGACTCCTTGGCGGAGTAGGTAGGTGTCTCGGGGGAGGTGGGCTGTTCGCCGGTGGTCTGCTGATGGCAGTCACGGCGTGCCTGGGGATCTCTCGAACCGGTTGCCAATGCGTGCAAGCCGGTGATCTGCTGGAATTATGACAGGAAAAAATCCGGGAAGGCCAGGCCGCTGCCCTCGGGCATGTGAAGAGATGCAAGCGGCGGTGAAATGCGAGGCGGTGGCACCCCGGCCCGGAGTGCCACCACCAGCAGTGGCGTTATGCCAATTGCTGGTCGACGAAAGCCGTCAACTGCTCCTTGCGCATGGAGCCGATCTTGGTGGCCGACAGCTGGCCGTCCTTGAAGAACATCAGCGTGGGAATGCCGCGGATGCCGAACTTGGCGGGCGTTTCGCGGTTCTCGTCGATGTTCAGCTTGGCGATCTGCAGCTTGCCTTCATAGGCCTTGGCCAGGTCGTCGAGGTGGGGGGCGATGTCCTTGCAGGGGCCGCACCATTCGGCCCAGTAGTCCACCAGCACGGGGGTGGTGGACTGCAGTACGTCGGCTTCAAAGCTGGCGTCGGTGAGGTGCTTGATGAGTTCGCTGGCCATGGCGTATTCCTTGTATCTGGGCGGTTGAGACCGGGGTACGTATAAAGTTGGGTCATTGTGACAGAAACCAATCCCACGTTCACCGGTGTGGCCGGGCCCTCCGATGCTATGACTGTCATAGCTAAAACCGATCAGGCCGCCCCTTGTTGGGCGCGGGTGCTGGACGCCGTGTCGCGGCATCTCGCCGCGTGCGGCGCGCATCCGGCCCGTACCGTGGTGCTGGTGCCCTATGCGCAGCTCATGCCCTGGGGCCAGCGCCTGTGGGCGCGCCGGCGGCCGGACAGCTTTGTTCCGCGCTTCGAGACCACGCGCAACTGGGCCCACCAGTTGGCGGCTTTCGTGCCCGAGGGCCGGGACCTGGCCGGCGACGTGGCGCGCGATACGCTCACCGCGCGCACGCTGCTGGACCAGGCGGGCCTGTCGGCCCAGCGTGACGTGCTGGCAACGCCGCTGCAGGAGGCCGCCGCCCAACTGGCCCTGGCCGTGGCGGCCGTGCCGCCTGCGCAGCGCGACGCCTGGGGCGTGCAGGCGCGCGGCCTGCTGCCGGTGGCGGACGAGGGCAGCGCCCTGCGCTTCGAGGCCGTGGTGGCGCGCATCGCGCTCGAATGGGCGCTGGCCTCGCGCTATGCCACCGATGTGCTGTTCGAGCCAGGTGTGCGGGCCGCCACCGATGCGCTGGTGGTGCTCGAAGGCTTCCAGGCCGAGCCACTGGCCGCCGCGCTGCAGGCCCAATGGGGCGAGCGGGCCCGGGTACTGCCGCTGTATGCCCCCGGCGAGGATGGCGGGTCGCAAGGACAGATCGCCCTGCATGCGGCCACCGACGCCGAGGACGAGGCGCAGCGCGCCGCCGCCTGCGTGCTGGCCCACCTGGCCGCAGGCCGCACGCCCGTGGTGCTGGCCGCTACCGACCGGGCACTGACCCGCCGTGTGCGCGCCCACCTGGGCAGCAGCGGCGTGGACGTGCGCGACGAAAGCGGCTGGACCCTGTCGACCACGCGCGCGGCCGCGCAGGTCATGGCCGGATTGAAGGCCTGCGCCTGGGATGCCGATGCCGACGCCGTGCTCGCCTGGCTCAAGCAGGTGCCCGCGTGGCCGGCCGCCACGCTCAACCCGCTGGAAAAGGCGCTGCGCCGGGCATCCCTCGCGCGCTGGGACGCCGTGGCCGCGCGCGACTGGAGCGCGCAACCGGCGCTGGCGGCCGGCGTGGCGCAGACCGAGGCCTGGCGTGCCGGACTGCGTGCGCCGCGCCCGCTTGTGCAATGGCTTGCGGCCTTGCGGGCGCTGCTGGAGGCCACGGGCCAGTGGGCCCTGCTTGAGGCCGACGAAGCGGGCGAGCGCGTGCTGGCCGTGCTGCGCCTGCCCGAGGGCCTGCAGGCCGAGCTCGAAGCCTGGGAGGGCGTGGGCCGGCGCATGGCCCTGGCCGAGTTCACGCGCTGGGCCGATGAGGTGCTGGAGGCCGCGCGCTTCGTGCCCCCGCCTCCGCCTGGTGCGCCGGTGGTGATCCTGCCGCTACCGCAACTGCTGGCGCGGACCTTTGCCGCGCTGGTGCTGCCGGGCTGCGACGAAAAGCGCCTGCAACCCGCGCCCGAGCCGCCCGGCGAATGGACGCAGGCCCAGCGCGAGGCCTGGGGCCTGCCCACCCGCGATTCGCTGGAGGCCGCGCAACGCCTGGCCTGGCGCAGTGCGCTGCAGACCCCCGTGGTGGACGTGCTGTGGCGCACGGGCGACGAGGGCGGAGAACCCCTGCTGGCCAGCGCCCTGGTGCTGGCGCTGCACCTCGACGGCACGGCGCATGCGGGCCAGGACCTGCGCCTTGTGCGCAGCGTGGCCAGCGCACCCACGGCCCGGCCGCTGCCCAGCGGCCAGGCACTGCCGGTGCACAGGCTCTCCTCCACCGCATATTCGGACCTGCGCCACTGCCCCTATCGCTTCTTTGCGCTGCGCCAACTGGGCCTGCAGGAGGCCGAGGAACTGGGCAGCGAGGTGGACAAGCGCGATTTCGGCAACTGGCTGCACGAGGTGCTGCAGCATTTCCACGAAGGGCTGCTGGAAGCCCCGCTCGATGCCGGGCCAGCGCGCATGCGCCGGCTCGAAGAATCGGCCCAGGCCGTCACGGCGCGCCAAGGCCTCACGGGGGGCGACTTTCTACCCTTTGCCGCGGGTTGGCCGCAGGTGCGCGACGGCTACCTGCGCTGGCTGGCGCAGCACGAGCAACAGGGTGCGGCCTTTCGCCAGGCCGAATTGCGCACCACGCAGCCCCTGGGCAGCATGGAGCTGGTGGGCACCATCGACCGCATCGATGCCGTGTCGGGCACCGGCGAAGTGACCCCCCTGGTGATCGACTACAAGACTGAAAGCGACTCCGTCACGCGCCAGCGCATCGGCGCCGGGGCAGAAGACACGCAGCTGGCCTTCTACGCCGCGCTGCTGAGCCATGACACCCTGCGCGCGGCCTACGTCAACGTGGGTGAACGGGGCGAGACGCAGATGCACGAGCAGGAGGAGGTGGTGGCCCTGCGCGACCTGCTGGTGGAGGGCATACAGCACGACTTTGAGCGCATCGCCGCGGGCGACCCCATGCCCGCGCTGGGCGAGGGCATGGTCTGCGAATACTGCGTTGCGCGCGGCCTGTGCCGCAAGGACTTCTGGGCATGACGAACGCTGCGTACGAGCACAACGGCCAGGGCGTGTCACGCGAGGCCTTCTACGCCATTGCCTGCGACCCGGCGCGCAGCGTGGCGGTCGAGGCCTGTGCCGGTGCGGGCAAGACCTGGATGCTGGTCTCGCGCATGCTGCGCGCGCTGCTCGACGGCGCCGCGCCGCACGAGATCCTGGCCATCACCTTCACCAAGAAGGCTGCGGGCGAAATGCGCCAGCGCCTGCAGGAATGGCTGGAGCAGTTTGCCGATGCACCGCTGGACCAGCTCACGGCGGAGCTCGTGGCGCGTGGCATCCACCCCGAGCGGGCGCTGGAGCAGCGCGAGGCCTTGCGCGGTCTGTACCGGCAGATCCTCGGCAGTGGCCGCCCGGTGCAGATCCGCACCTTCCACAGCTGGTTTGCCGCACTGCTGGGCACGGCGCCGCTGGCGCTGCTGCAGGCCCAGGGTCTGCCCGCCAACTTCGACCTGCTGGAGGACGATGCCGAGGCCGTGCGCGAGGTGTGGCAACCCTTCCTGCATGCGGTGGACGGCCACGCCGGCCTGCGCGCCGACTACGAGGCGGCCGTGTTCCGCCACGGCCGTTCGCAGACGCACAAGGCGCTCGCAGCGGCCCTGTCCAAGCGCGTGGAGTTCGACCTGGCCGACGAGGCCGGCGTGGTCGATGCTTCGGTGCCGCCGTTTTTCGACCACTGCCCCGAGCTGGCCGGACTGGGCAGCCCCGCCGAGGCACTGCGGGGTGAGCTCGTGCGCCGCCGCTGGCTCGACCGCGCCCAGGCCCTGGGCACCGAGTCTGCCAAGACGCCGCAGAAGGCGGCCGATGCCATCGTTGATGCTTTTGCCTGCGATGACCTGGACTTGCGCCTGGACCTGTTGCGCAAGGCCCTGTTCGTGGCCAAGGAAGACCGGCTGTCGAAGAACCTGGAAAAGTTCGCCGCCGCGCAGGAAGCCGAGCCCGAACTGCAGCGCCTGCTGGTGGCGCGCCGCCAGCACGACGCCTGGCAGCACCAGCAGCGCATGGCGCGGCTGGCGCGCTGCCTGATCACAGAGTTCGCCGCCGTCAAGAACGCGCACGGCTGGGTGGACATGAACGACGTGGAGCGCACGGCCCTGGTCATGCTGGCCGACCCGGTGCTCAGCGGCTGGGTGCAGGAACGGCTCGATGCGCGCGTGCGCCACCTGCTGGTCGATGAGTTCCAGGACACCAACCCATTGCAGTGGCAGGCCCTGCATGCCTGGCTGTCGGGCTACGCGGGCTCGGGCGGCGGTGCCACGGCGCCCAGCGTGTTCATCGTGGGCGATCCCAAGCAGAGCATCTACCGCTTTCGCCGGGCCGAGCCGCAGGTGTTCATCGCGGCGCAGACCTTCGTGCGCAACGGCCTCGGTGGCGACCTGCTCAGTTGCGACCACACGCGCCGCAACGCCACGGGCGTGATCGTGGCCGTCAACGATGCCTTGGGCACGGCGCAGGCGCAGGGGGAGACCAGCGGCTTTCGCGACCACACCACCGAATCGACCGACCCGGGCGAGCTGCTGCGCCTGCCGGCCATCGAGCCTCTGGAGGGCAGTGGCTCCGCCGGTGGCGCCTTGCTGGCCTGGCGCGACAGCCTGACCGAGCCGCGCCACGAAGCCGAGGAAACCCAGCGCATGCGCGAATGCGAGCAGGCCGCGCGCTGGGTGGCGGCGCAGATCGCAGGGGGTGTGCCGCCCAAGGAGGTGCTGGTGCTGGCGCGCAAGCGCGACCGCCTCGCCTCCATGCAGGATGCGCTGCGTGCTCTGCACCTGCCCTGCGTGCAGCCGGAAAAGGCCGATCTGTTCGATGCAGCCGAAGTGCAAGACATCGTGGCCTTGCTCGATGCGCTGGTTTCCACCGGGCACGACCTGTCGCTGGCGCGCGCGCTCAGGTCGCCGCTGTTCGGGCTGGGCGACGATGCGCTGGTGGCCCTGGCGCTGCTGCGCCGCCAGCCCGAGCATGCCACCCTGAGCTGGTTCGAACTGCTGCAGCGGCCCGAGCTGGTGCAGGCCACGCCAGCCGCCGCTGCCGGCCCCGTGCTCGCGCAGTACAAGGCCTGGGTGGACACCTTGCCCCCGCACGATGCGTTGCACGCCATTTATGCCCATGGCGACGTGCTGGCCCGCTTTGCGGCGGCGGCGCCGGCCACCCAGCGCGCAGCGGTGCAGGCCAACCTGCGCGCGTTGCTGGCCGCCGCGCTGCAGCACGATGGCGGGCGCTACCTCACGCCCTATGCCTTCGTGCGCGCCATGAAGAAGGGCGGCGTGCGTGCGCCCGGCCGGGTGGATGCGCAGGCCATCCGCCTGCTCACGGTGCACGGCGCCAAGGGGCTGGAGGCCGAGTGCGTGCTGCTGCTCGACACCGACACCCGACCCCAGAAAGCCGAGACCATGGGCGTGCTGGTGGACTGGCCTGGCGAGCAGCCGGTGCCCACGGGCTTCGTCTTCCTGGCCAGCGAGTCGAGCCCGCCGCCCAGCGCGGTGGATGCCCTGGCCGTGGAGCAGCAGGCGCGCCAGCGCGAGGAGCTCAACATGCTCTACGTGGCCATGACGCGGGCCAAGCACTGCCTGGCCCTGTCGTCCGTGCAGCCCGCGAATTCTGCCCCTGGCAGCTGGTGGAACCGCCTGGCCCTGCTGGTGCAGGAAGTGGAGGTGCCCGGCGACGATGGCGCCGCGGCCCTGGGGGCCGAAGCCGGCGCGGCAGAGGTCTTCGCCGTGGCCGGGTTGCCGGTGCTGCCTCCGGAGCTCGGCCAGGGCCGCAAGGGCGAGTTGGGTGCCGGCCTGGTCGAGGGGTTCGGGGGGGCGAACGGTGCCGACGGCCCGGCCGAGCGGCAGGCGCGCGAGTCCACCCCAGAATCCCGCCTGGGCGAGGCCATGCACCAACTGCTGGAGCAGGCCGGCGTTGCGGGCATGGCGCTGGCCGATCTGCGCACCCGTGGCTGGCCGCCCGCGCGCCTGGCCCGCCTGGCGCAGGACCACGAGATCACCACCGCCGCGGCCACGCGTGCGGCGCAGCTGGCCCAGCGCATCCTGGCGGGCGAGGGGGCCTGGGCCTGGGACCCGGCCGAAATGGACAGCGCCATGAACGAGGCGCCCCTGAACCACCAGGGCCAGAGCCTGCGGCTTGACCGGCTGGTACACCGGCCCGTTGCACGCCAGGGCGCAGGCCCTGCGCCGGGCTGGTGGGTGCTCGACTACAAAAGCGCTGCCCAGCCAGAGCGCCAGCCCGGCTTGATGGCCCAGCTGCAGCGCTACCGCGAGGCGGTGCGTGCGCTGATGCCCGGTGAGCCGGTGCATGCGGCCTTCCTGACCGGTGACGGGCGCATGGTCGTGGTGCCTGCGGATTCCGGTGCGGCGGGCGGGGATGGCGCCATGGGGCATACTCTCGCCCCCGCACCACCTCCACTGTCTGCTGCGGCCCCTGCGCCCGCCAAGCCCCGTCGGTCGCCGCCCGCCGTGGATGATTCCCCCCAGGGTTCGCTGTTCTGAGCCCGGCCGTTTTCCTGATTTTCGAAAGCCCCAGCACCATGAACGCAAGCACCTCCATCGCCCAGGACGCGGCCACCCCGGGCCTGGCCTGTGATGTCGCCATCGTGGGCGGCGGCCCGGCCGGCCTGATGGCGGCCGAGGTGCTCGCGCAGGCGGGCGTGGCCGTGCATGTGTTCGATGCCATGCCTTCGGTGGGCCGCAAGTTCCTGTTGGCCGGCAAGGGCGGACTCAACCTCACGCATTCCGAGCCGCACGAAACCTTCGCCACCCGCTTTGCCGGCCGCGAAAAGCAGGTCGAGCCGCTGATCACCGCCTTCGGCGGCCCCGCCGTGCGCGACTGGGCCCAGGGACTGGGTGTGGAGACCTTCGTGGGCACCTCGGGCCGCGTGTTCCCGGCCGACATGAAGGCTGCGCCGCTGCTGCGTGCCTGGCTGCAGCGCCTGCGCAGCCAGGGCGTGCAGTTCCACATGCGCCACCGCTGGCTGGGCTGGGCCGATGCAGGGCAGGGCGGCGCGCTGCGCTTTGCCACGGCTGCGGGTGAGGTGGTCGCGAGCGCCCGCGCCACGCTGCTGGCACTGGGCGGTGGCAGCTGGGCCCGCCTGGGCTCCGACGGTGCCTGGGTGCCGTTGCTGGAGGCGCGCGGCGTGGCCGTGGCGCCGCTGCGCCCGGCCAACTGCGGCTTCGATGTGGTGCGTGCCGATGCGCCTGTGGGTGAGACGCGGCGTGATTTTTTCCGCGAACTGATTGGCCGCACGCCTGCGCCCGCCGTGGGCTGGACGCCGCATTTCACCGAGCGTTTCGGTGGCCAGCCGTTCAAGACCGTGGCCATCAGCTTCACCGACAGCGAAGGGCGCAGCTTCAATCGCCGCGGCGAGTTCGTCGCCACGGCCACGGGCGTGGAGGGCAGTCTGGTCTACGCTGTCTCGCAGCTGCTGCGCGACGAGATCGAGGCCCATGGCCACGCCACCTTCCACCTCGACCTGCTGCCCGACCACACGCCCGAGCGCGTGCTGGTCGAGGTGCGCCACCCACGCGGTTCGCGCTCGCTGTCCAGCCACTTGAAGAGCCGCCTGGGCCTGGACGGCATCAAGGCCGGCATCCTCTACGAGCACCTTGGCAAGGACGGCATGGCCGACCCCGTGGCCCTGGCCCATGCCATCAAGGCCCTGCCCGTGACGGTGGTGGCTGCACGGCCACTGGATGAAGCCATCAGCACGGCCGGCGGTGTGCGCTTCGAGGCGCTGGATGCCCAGCTCATGGCAACCGCCGCACCAGGTGTGTTCTGCGCGGGCGAGATGCTCGACTGGGAGGCCCCGACGGGCGGCTACCTGCTCACCGCGAGCATGGCCAGCGGCAGGGTGGCAGGGGAGGGCGCGTTGCGCTGGCTGGGGCGGGCCAGCTAGGAGGCTGTCGGACTTGGAAATCGTCGGCTGCAAATCGGCCGCAGCGGTCCATTTTTCACCGTCTTTTTGCCCCATAGCCTGGCTATGGGGCTGCAAATCCGGCAAAAACTGTCCTCGCTGGGCCCGATTTTCGCTTTCGACGCTCCAAGTCCGACAGCCTCCTAGAACCTGGACCGGTAGTACAGCATCGGTCCGCCCTTGCGGGCCCGCAGCACCAGGCGCGAGCCGCTTTGCAGCTGCACGCCGACGGCGCCGAACTCCGGTTTCAGTCCGCCGGTCTTGGCGGTCGCCCATTGCACCTCCAGGCGCGTGCCGTACGAGGGCTGCTGCGCCTGCCGGATCATGCCCAGGGCGTCCGGGGTCTGCGCTCCCTGCGGTGTGCGGGCCCAGGCAGAGATGTCGAGCTGGCGCCCGCTTTCCAGCCGGGACCTCCAGCGCACGCCCAGGTCCAGGCTGGCGGGGGCTGCGGCCTCTGCGGCCAGCGGCACGGCGCCCGCGGCAGGCGCGCTCAGACCCAGGGACAGGCCGAAGCGGGTGGGCGAGTCCGGCGTGAGCCAGCGCGTGATATCCAGGTGCTGGTTGCTGAGGGCGTTGCCGCCTGATCCGCCCCCCGTGGCGGGGCTGCGCACGGTGTTGTCACCCATATCCGGCAGCACTGCGCTGTTGACCTCGTAAGCCAAGGACGAGCGTGCGGATTCTTCGTGCAAATGGGCCATCGCCTCCTCCCCGAAATACGGGGCGTCCGCGGCTACTGCCAGGCCCGGTACGAACAGCACCATACCCAGGGCGCAGACGGGGCGGCTCCATGGCGGGGCCACAGGGCCTGTTCCCGTGGCAGGGCCATGGAAAAGCGCTGTAGTGCGGTGGCGGGCTTTGGACACTTGCACGGTCATGGCGGTGGACATGGCAGCACCCGAAAAGGCGGATAAGCGATGTCACAAAGTGTGCGCCTGTGCCACGCTGCCGGAAAGTGCCTACCGCCGCAAAACTGTGTCGGACAGCACCGACACGGGCAGAAAAACAGCGGGAATGGGGGTGGGGGAAAGGATGGTGCAATGCGCGCATGCGGCGCCTGCACATTCAAGGGCTGCGCACCTGCGCGGCAGCAAGAAAGAAGTTGACGAGCCTTACCCCCGGCACTGACTCTACAGTTAGGGCTGCTTGGTTCCCCACCTGACCCGGTTGGCCGCTTTGCCATGCGGGGAGGCCCGTCGCTGGCTATTGTAGCGGGTGTGCGCCAGCCCATCGGCTTCGAAGGCCAGTTTGTCCTTGCTCGGCGTGGATTTTTTGCAGGGCCTGTACGGGCGGGGGAGCTGGGGGACGTCCTGGCGGGCGTTGGTAGGCCATCTCTATCGATTCGTTGTTGCCATTGGTATAGTGCGTCGCCGGCGTCGCTGCGCGATGCACGGAGCACAACATTCACTACCAACGAGGGAGAGAGAAATCATGGGTATTCGACGCTATGGCGTGATGGTATTGCTGGCCTCTGCGGCTGTTTTCCTGACCGGCTGCGCCACCAATCGCAGCGAGTTGAAGGTAGCGGGGCCCGCAGCCCCTGCCACGGCGCCCGCGGTGACCAAGGCACGCGCCGTGGTGATCCAGTCCGTGACGGACCAGCGGGTGTTCGAGGCCGCGCCGCGCACGCCCGACATTCCTTCGCTGGGTTTTGGCGGCGCTGCCGCCGCCACCGACGCCGTCAAGGCCCGCGCTGTGGCCCGCAAGCGCAACACCTACGGCAAGGCCCTGGGCGATGTGCTGGTGCAAGACGGCCAGACGGTGACCGGCCTGGTGCGCGAGAACCTGGCCAGTGCCTTCCAGCAACTGGGCTACCGCGTGGCCAAGGATGTGGCCAGTGCAGGCCCCGATCCCCTGCTGGTGGATGTGCGCATCCGCAAGCTCTGGTCGTGGGTGAACATGGGCTTCTGGGCCATCACGATGAATGCCGACGTCGAGACCAGCATCCATATCGCGGGCAGCGAGACCGCGGCCACGAGCATCAGCGTGCATGCCGAAGAGTCCCAGGGCGCCGCGACCGATGGGGCCTGGTTGTCGATCGTGCAGAAGGGGCTGAGCACCTACCGCGAAGAAGCGGTGAGGAAACTCGGCGCGCCTTCATTTCCGTAAGGTCCCGCGGACCCTCCAAGCCCTGGCTGGCAGGAGGAGGGGGCTGCCTGCATCCCTTTTTCGGGCCTGCCAGGCCCCGGTGATTACGGCACCACGCGGCCAGACTGTGCAGCCACCCGGCGCTGCCAGGCAATGAAGGCCGGGGCCCCCAGGAGCTCCAGCACCGTGAAGCCGATGAACGGCGCGGGCGGCAGGCCCAGCCAGGCCATCGACAGCACCCGGCCCACGCCGCCCAGGAACACGGCACCCCAGAGCACCGCGAACAAACGCCCCTCGCGCTCGATCTGCGGCACCAGTGACAGCATGGCGAGCCCGAGCGCGAGCCAGACACCCCCGAAAAAGCGCAGATTGCCATCGAGCAGGGCCTCGCGCGGCAGGCCGCTGGCGTGGTACAGCGGATCATCGATCCCCATCATCGTCAGCACGCCGGTGGCCACCGGGATGAGCGCCATTGCGGCAGTGGCGGCTTGGAGCAGGCGTCGGGTCATGGGTTGATCTTTACAGCGTCAAGATGAATCGATTGTCTGGGCCAATCTTGACTGTGTCAAGATTGCCGCCATGAACGATCCGCAAGCTTTCCGCACGCCCTATCACCATGGCGATCTGCGCGCCGCCCTGGTGGCCGCTGCCGAGGCCTTGCTGGCCTTGGGCAGCACGCTCAGCCTGCGCTCGGTGGCCAAGGCGGCGGGCGTATCGCATGCAGCGCCGTACCACCACTTCGCCAACCTGGACGCGCTGCTGGCCGCCGTGGCTGCGCGGGGCTTTGACGATCTGGCGGCGGCCATGCGGGGGGCGCAGCGGGGCGGCGACACTGAGGCCACCCTGGTGGGGCACTGCACGGCCTATGTGGCGTTCGCGCTGGCGCGCCCCGCCGTGTTCCGGCTCATGTTCAGCCCCCTGTTGCAGAAAAAGGCCGACCACCCGGCGCTGCAGGTGGCCGCGGACGGATCGTTCCTGGTGCTGTTGCACGCGGCCAGGGAGCATGTGTCCGAGGGCGCTGATGAACTCGCCCTGGCGGGGTGGAGCCTGGCCCACGGCCTGGCCAGTCTGGCGATCGACGGGGCCCTGTCCACCGCGCCCATGGCCGTGCCTTCGGCGCACGAACTGGCGTCCCTGCTGGCGGCGCGGCTGCTCCCGCCCAGGGGCTGATGCGGCGGCAGGGCGCCTGCTACGCCAGCTTGAAGACGCTGACCAACTGTTCGAGCTTGGCGGCCTGCACGTTCAGCGATTCGGCGGCCGAGGCCGCTTCCTCCACCAGGGCGGCGTTCTGCTGCGTGACCTGGTCCATGTTGGAGATGGCCACGTTCACCTGGTCGATGCCCGAGGACTGCTCCTGGCTTGCAGCGGCGATCTCGCTGATGATCTGCGTGACCTGCTGCACGCTCTTCACCACCTCGGTCATGGTGCTGCCGGCCTCGTCCACCAGGCGCGTGCTTTCACCCACCTTGTTGACCGAGGCGTCGATCAGCTGTTTGATCTCCTTGGCCGCTTCGGCACTGCGCTGGGCCAGGCCGCGCACCTCGCTGGCCACCACCGCAAAGCCGCGGCCCTGCTCGCCGGCACGCGCCGCCTCCACGGCGGCATTGAGCGCGAGGATGTTGGTCTGGAAGGCAATGCCATCGATCACGCCGATGATGTCCACGATCTTCTTGGACGAGGTGTTCACCTCGCCCATGGTGCTGACCACCTGGTTCACCACGGCGCCGCCGCGCACGGCCACCTGCGATGCGGTGTTTGCCAACTGGCTGGCATGGCGTGCGTTGTCGGCGTTCTGGCGCACGGTGCTGGTCAGCTCCTCCATGGAAGCGGCTGTCTGCTGCAAGGAGCTTGCCTGCTGCTCGGTGCGCGCCGAGAGGTCGTTATTGCCTGCCGCAATTTCGGTCGATGCGGTGGCGATGGACTGCGTGCCCGAGCGCACCTCGCTCACGATGTTGGCGATGCTGGTGCGCATGTCCTGCATGCCGTGCAGCAGGCTGGAGTTGTCCCCGGGCTTCAAGGCGATGTCCATCGACAGGTCCCCCTGCGCCATCTGCTCGGTGATGCGGGCCGCATAGTCGGGCTCGCCGCCCAACTGGCGCAGGATGCCGCGCGAGATCAGCATGCCCACACCCAGCAGCAAGGCGGCCAGCACCACCGCGCCCAGGCCGAACTTGATGATGCGCTCATTGACGGTCGAATTCACCGTGTCCACATACACCCCCGAGCCCACCACCCAGCCCCAGGGCGCAAAGCCCTTGACGTAGGAGGCCTTGAGCACCGGGTCGGTATTGCCCGGCTTGGGCCACAGGTAGAGCACGAATCCGGCTTCGCGGGCCTTGACCACGTTCACGAACTCCACGAACAGGCGCATGCCCGTGGGGTCCTTGTTGTCCGACAGGTCCTTGCCATCGAGCTCGGGGCGGATCGGGTGCATCACCATCACGGGCTGCATGTCGTTGATCCAGAAATACTCATTGCCGCTGTAGCGCATGGCGCGCAGGCTGTCCTTGGCCATCTGCTGGGCCTGGGCTTCGGGCATCTTGCCGGCCTTGGCCTGCGCGTGGAAATGGACGATGAGGCTGTGCGCCGACTCGACGTTCTGGCGCACGCTGCTCTTGCGCTCCTCCATGATGAGGCTGCGCTCCGAGCCGAGCAGGATGGCGGTGATGACCGCGATGCCGGCGAGCGCGCAGGCAATCAGAAGGCCCATGCGCCTGGCGATGCCCATGGGTCGCCGCTGGGAGGTATCCACCATATACAGCCACCTTCCGTCGTGCGTTGGCGGCAGGCGCGCGCAGGCCACCCACCTCTGACCCTGGCCAAAAACTTTCGACCAGACCATCGGTCCATGCTAGGCAGGGTGTTGCAGGATGTACAGAGGAACTGCCCGCAGTGTTTTCCCGGGTTGCCAGCGGCGGGTTTTGGGAGGTGAAAGCGGGTGCAAGTGGCGGCGAGCGCTGCGCAGGGGCATCCACAGACCCCCTTAGAATCAGGCCATGTCCTATCTCGTGCTCGCCCGCAAGTACCGCCCCCGCAATTTCACGGAAATGGTGGGGCAGGAGCACGTCGTGCAGGCGCTCACGAATGCCCTCACCCAGCAGCGCCTGCACCATGCCTACCTGTTCACGGGGACTCGGGGGGTGGGCAAGACCACGGTTTCGCGCATTCTGGCCAAGTCGCTCAACTGCCAGGGGCCGGATGGCACGGGCGGCATCACCGCCACGCCCTGCGGCGTGTGCCAGGCCTGCACCGACATCGACAGCGGTCGTTTCGTCGACTACACCGAGCTCGACGCCGCCTCCAACCGCGGCGTGGACGAGGTGCAGAGCCTGCTGGAGCAGGCCGTGTACAAGCCGGTGCAGGGGCGCTTCAAGGTCTTCATGATCGACGAAGTCCACATGCTCACCAACACGGCCTTCAACGCCATGCTCAAGACGCTGGAGGAGCCGCCCGAGTACCTGAAGTTCGTGCTCGCCACGACCGACCCGCAGAAGGTGCCCGTCACCGTGCTCAGCCGCTGCCTGCAGTTCAACCTGCGCCCCATGGCGCCCGAGACGGTGCTCGGCCACCTGACCCAGGTGCTGGCGGCCGAGAACGTGCCCGCCGAACCCCAGGCGCTGCGCCTGCTTTCGCGCGCCGCGCGCGGCTCCATGCGCGACGCGCTCTCGCTCACCGACCAGGCGATCGCCTTTGGCAGCGGCCAGTTGCAGGAAGCCGGCGTGCGCCAGATGCTGGGCGCGGTGGACCGTTCCTATGTGTTCCGTCTGATCGAGGCGCTGGCACTAGGCGACGGCAAGACGGTGGTGGAGACCGCCGATGCCCTGCGCATGAACGGCCTCTCGGCCGCCTCCACGCTGGAAGAGATGAGTGCCGTGCTGCAGCGCATGGCCGTCTTCCAGGCCGTGCCGCAGATGGTGGGCGCGGTGGATGCCGACGACCCCGAGGCCGCCGAGACGGCACGCCTGTCGGCCGCCATGCCCGCCGATGAGACGCAGCTGCTGTACAGCATGTGCCTGCACGGCCGTGGCGAGCTCGGCCTGGCGCCCGATGAGTATGCGGCCCTGACCATGGTGCTGCTGCGCCTGCTCGCGTTCAAGCCCCCGGCCGGCGACGGCCCGGCGGAAAAAAAAACTCTGACGCGGCCTGATCCTGCGGCTTCGGCCCCCGCTCACGCCCCGGTTGCGGCCCCTGTGCCGGCGGCCCCGGCCCCGGCACCGGCTCCGGTGGCTGCCACCCCTGTCGCCGCTCCGTTGGACGCAGAGCCTGCGGCTGCCAAGGTCGTCGCTGCACCGGAGGTTCCCGCTCCCGCACCTGCTGCGCCCGTTGCCGCGGCGCCCCAGTCCACGGCATTGCCGGTGCGCACGCTCGACGATTTCGACCGGCAGCACGGCGGGTCTGGCGATGAGGGCGATGGCGACGAGCACGCCCGGTCATCGTCACCCGCCACGGCCGTGGCCGAGCGCCCGGCCGCCGACGTGATGTCCATTCCCGTGCGCAGCATGGCGGCCGAGCCCGGCGCGCGCTTGCAGCCCACGGCGCATTCGCCCTCGGCGGCATCGCTGCCTGCCTCGGCCCGCTATACGCCCACCGAAGAGGGCGAGGTCTGGTACGCCACCGTGCAGCAGATGGTGGCCGCCGAGGTGATCACCGCACTGGTGCGCGAACTGGCGCTGCAGTCGCAGTTGGTGGCGCGCGACGGGTCCCACTGGCTGCTGCGCGTGGAGCGCGAGTCGCTCAACCAGCCGACGGCGCGCGAGCGCCTGCGCACCGCGCTGGAGGCTGCCGGCCATGCCACCCAGATCACCGTTGAGGTGGGCGTGGTGATCGACAGCCCCGCGCGCCGCAACGCCGCCGCTGCCGCTGAGCGCCAGCGCGTGGCCGAAGAGATCGTGATGAACGACCCCTACGTGCAGACGCTGCTGCGCGACCATGGCGCGAAAATCGTGCCGGGCAGCATCAAGCCTGCGTGAGCGGTTTTTCGCCGATGCCGATTGATCGATAGATAGACAGACAGACAGACAAACTACAACCTCCAACCCAAGGACCACCACCATGTTCAACAAAGGACAACTCGCCGGCCTGATGAAGCAGGCCCAGGCCATGCAGGACAACCTGAAGAAGGCCCAGGACGAACTCGCCTTCATCGAGGTGGAAGGCGAATCCGGCGCCGGCCTCGTGAAGGTGCTCATGACCTGCAAGCACGATGTCAAGCGCATCACCATCGACCCCAGCCTGCTGGCCGAGGACAAGGACATGCTCGAAGACCTGGTGGCTGCAGCATTCAATGCGGCGGTGCGCAAGGCGGAAGAGACTTCCAGCGAGAAGATGGGCAAGCTCACTGCAGGCATGCCAGGCCTCCCCGGCGGCATGAAACTCCCTTTCTAAGTTAGCTGGCTACCGAGCGGGCAATCTGCGTCGTTGGGCGGTGCTCGGAATCCTCACGTACTTCAAGTACGTTCCGGTTCCTGTGCTCCGTCCGCCTAGCAGCTTATCCCACTCGCTACGCCCTGGAGGGCGGGGTGTGAAGGCAGGGGCGGCGCATCGTTCGCTTTGCTCACTGGCGCCTGTGTAGACGTCGCATTTTTTAACGGGCACTTGCTGCTTACACTGGGCCTATGGCTTCTTCTTCTACCAACTCCCTTGATGTTTTGATCCAGGCGCTCAAGCGGCTGCCGGGGGTGGGGGTGAAGTCGGCTTCGCGCATGGCGTTCCATCTGCTGCAGCATGACCGCGAGGGGGCTCAGGCCTTGTCGCGGGCGCTGCAGGATGCGGCTGTGTCGGTGCACCATTGCAGCCGCTGCCATACCTTCACCGAGGCCGAGGTGTGCAGCACCTGCCTGGATCCGGAGCGCGATGCCACGCGGCTGTGCGTGGTGGAGACGCCGGCGGACCAGTCGGCGCTGGAGCGCACGGGGGCGTTCAAGGGGCTGTACTTCGTGCTCATGGGGCGGCTCAGTCCGCTCGATGGCATCGGCCCCAAGGAGATCGGCCTGCACAAGCTCATGGACCGGGCCAGCGACGGCACGGTGCAGGAGGTGATCCTGGCGACCAATTTCAATGCCGAGGGCGAGGCGACCGCGCATGTGATCAGCGAGGCGCTCAAGGCCCGGGGCCTGCACGTCACGCGGCTGGCGCGCGGCGTGCCGGTGGGCAGCGAGCTGGAATACGTGGACCTGGGCACCATTGCCCATGCGCTCGTGGACCGGCGCTGAGAGGGCCTGGGCCCGGGGCCGCTTAGAATCCGCCCCCGACTATCGATTCAATAGCTTCCCAGGTAAGGCTGGCAGGCAATAGCAACAAGAAAGTGCAACAAGAATGAACTCCTCCATGCACATGGCCCGCTTCACGGCGGCCTACTGGTGTGTGCTGGTGGCTGCGCTGCTGCCCATGGTGTGCTCCTACCTGGCCAAGAGCGGGGGGCTGGGAAAATCGCGCGGGCAGGGCGGTTTCGACAACAGCGACCCACGGGCCTGGCTGGCCCGGCAGACAGGCTGGCAGGCACGCGCCAATGCGGCGCAGACCAACAGCTTCGAGGCGCTGCCGTTCTTCATCGGCGCGGTGATCATTGCGCACCAGCTCGGCGCAGGCCAGACACTGCTGGATCTGGCTGCCCTGCTGTGGGTGTTTCTGCGCATTTTTTACATCATGATGTATGTGGCGGACATGCCCACCGTGCGCAGTGCGCTGTGGTCGGGTGCCTTGCTCGTCAACATCGGCATCCTGTTCATGGGATACCGCTGATCGCCAGGGCTGGCGGGCGTTTTCCGTCCGCGGCCGGGCTCGCGCGGCCCGCTTTTTTGCCCCTCGCGGGCCCCACGCCACTGTCACCTACGTATTAGTCCTCAGGGGTAGTCCCTGATGCCTGCCGGGCTATGCTGGGGCACGATTGTTGCAGTGCAACAATGGCCTCTTCGCCTTTCATTTTTCCATGCCCAGTCCCTTGCTCAGCCGCCGCGCATTTGGTGCCGTATCCGCCCTCTCGGCGGCTGCGGTGTTTGCGCCTGCCGTGCTGTCGCAGCAGGCGGCCGCGCCGGGGCTGGGTCGCGTCACGGTGGCCGTGGGCGGGCAAAGCGTGCTCTACCACCTGCCGCTGGCGCTGGCCGACCTGCTGGGCTATTTTGAGAGCGAAGGGCTGCAGGTGGTGGTGTCCGACTTTGCCGGCGGTGCCATGGCACTGCAGGCCGTGTTGCAGGGCGCGGCCGACGTGGGGTCGGGGGCCTACGAGTACACCATCCGCCAGCAGGTGCGTGGCAGCTACCTGCGCGCCATGGCCGTGCATGGCCGCGCGCCGCAGATCGCCATGGGCGTTTCGCGCAAGGCGCTGCCGCGCTACGACGGGCTCGATGACCTCGCAGGCCGGCGCATCGGTGTCTCGGCCCTGGGTTCGTCCACCCACCTCATGGCCATCCACTTGCTGGCGCGCGCCGGTGTGCGCGAGCGCGACGTGAATTTTGTCGGCGTGGGTGCGGGCACGCCGGCCGTGGCGGCGCTGCGCACGGGCCAGGTGCATGCGCTGTGCCATGCCGATCCCATCATGACCCTGCTGGAGCAGAAGATGGACGTACACATCGTGGGCGACATGCGCACCTTGAAGGGTGCGCAGGAGCTGTTTGGCGGCAACATGCCGGCGGGCTGCCTGTATGCACCCCAGGCCTTCGTGCAAAAGCAGGCCGCGCAGGTGCAGGCGCTCACCAATGGCATCGTGCATGCGCTCAAATGGCTGCAGACGGCCGCGCCGGCCGACCTGATCAAGGTGGTGCCGCCTGGCTACCTGCTGGGCGACCGTGGTCTGTACCTGGCCGCCTTCAGCCGCGTGCGCGAGACCTTCTCGCCCAACGGCCTGATGCCCGACGACGGGCCCGCCACCGCGCTGCGCGTGCTGGGACGCACCGGCTCCGAGGTGGCCGACGTGAAGGTCGACCTGGCGCGCACCTTCAGCAACGAGTGGGTGCGCAAGGCGCGGCAGAAGTACAACGTCTGATACGGATTTGCCTTCAACCGTCTAACTTCGTTGGTCCGCCTTGCCGTGCTACAGCACTGTCTGCGGCTTCCCGCCTAGTTATACGATTGAATGCAAATCCGTATGAGACTGCCTGCGCATCAAGCGCCTTCTGCGCTTTCGGGACGGGAAGATGGCTTACATTGGCCGGCATCCGGTTTGCCGTAGCCTCGGCACACCAGCTTCCTACCCACCAAGGATTTCCCCATGGCATTCACACTCAGCATCGGCCCGCTCGTCTCCCTGATCGCGGGCATCCTCATCCTCGTCATGCCGCGCCTGCTCAGCACCATCGTGGCCATCTACCTCATCGTCATGGGTGTACTAGGACTGATGGGCATGCATTCCCTCAAGCTCTGAGGGAGGTGAGCCGCTGAGAAAACTTCCCTGGCGTCGTTGCTCCGTCTTGCCGTACTTTCAGTACTGTCTGCGACGGAGCGCCTAGCCAGGAAGCTTTTTCAGCAACTCTTGAGAGCGGGGTCTGAGCTGCTGCTCAAAGCGCAGTAGACCCTTGGGGCTCAACGCTTCTTGACCTTCGATGGCGTGCCGCCGCGCTTGGCGGGGGCTGAGGCTGGCGCCTTGGCCGCGCTTTGCTTGTTGCCGCGGGCCTGCACCACGTTGCGTACGTTCGACGAGCGCACCTGCGTGGCTGCCGCCGTGGCGGCACGCACCGGCAGGTAGACCACGATCTGCTGGCCGAGCTTGAAGGCGGCGCTGGCCTTGACGTCGTTCCAATCGGCCACGCTCGCGGCCGCCAGGTTGTAGCGCTTGGCCACGCTGGCCACGGTTTCGCCCTTGCGGGCGCGCACCGTGGTGCGGCGCGTGACGATTTCGGGCGCCAGGGCCAGTTGGCCGTTGTCGGCCAGGTGCGATGACACGTCTTCGCGCGTGGTCACCGAGCGCGGCACCATCAGTGCCGAGCCGGCCTTGATCAGCATGCGCGGAGGGATATTGTTCATGGCGCGCAGGTCGGCTTCGCTCATGCCGGTGCGCTGGGCGGCATCGGCCACGGTCATGGTGGTGGGCACGGACCACACTGTCCAGCTGGCGTACTGGCCTTCGCGGCGTGCTTCCAGGTTGCGCTGGAAGACCTTGGCGTTGTCCCAGGGCAGCAGGATCTGCGGCGTGCCGGCCGCCAGGATCACGGGGCGCTTGTACGAGGGGTTGAGCGCGCGGAAGTCGTCCTCGCGGATGCCCGAGAGGCTGGCCACCAGCGCCACGTCGATGTCGTGGGTGATGTCCACCGTCTGGAAGTAGGGGTGGTTCTCGATCAGCGGCAGTTCGGTCTTGAAGGCGTCGGGGTTGGCCACGATGTTCTTCACCGCCTGCAGCTTGGGCACGTACAGCCGGGTTTCCGCCGGCATGTTCAGGTCGGTGTAGCTGGTGCCCAGGCCCGCCTTCTGGTTGCGCGCAATGGCGCGGCCCACGCTGCCCTCACCCCAGTTGTAGGCCGCCAGGGCCAGGTGCCAGTCGCCGAACATACCGTAGAGCTTTTGCAGGTAGTCGAGCGCCGCACGGGTCGATGCCAGCACGTCGCGCCGGTCGTCGCGAAAGGCGTTCTGCTTGAGGTCGAAGTAGCTGCCCGTGGCCGGCATGAACTGCCACATGCCAGCGGCCTTGGCGCTGGACACCGCCTGGGGGTTGAACGCGCTCTCGATGTAGGGCAGCAGCGCCAGCTCGGTGGGCATGCCCCGGCGCTCCAGCTCCTCGACGATGTGGAACAGGTACTTGCTCGAGCGCTCCGTCATGCGCTGGATGTAGTCGGGCCGCGTCGCATACCACTGCTCGCGGTCCTGCACCAGCTCGTGCTGCAGGTCGGGCATGGCAAAGCCGCGGCGCATGCGGTCCCACAGGTCGGCCGGGGCTGATAGCGAGGCCACGCCGCCGCCATTGGAGGCGTTCACTGCCATGATGGGCTGCAGCGGCCCATTGGGGATGAGCGGCGTGTGCGCGGGGCGCGCCGGGGTCTTGTTGTTGTTGTTGTTGGAGGGGGTGGCGGGGCCGTCGGGCGAGCCGCCTGCCACGGTGGTGTCGGTTCCGGTAGTGGCGCAGCCAGTCAGCCAGAGCATGCCGGCCAGGCACGCGATGTGCACAATTTTCATCGAAACTCGTTTTTCCATTGGCGCAGGGCCGCCAGTACGGCCACCGCGTCGTGTTGATCTGCCTGCGGGTCGAACCGCTGTGCCGACTGGCACAGCTCGGCTTCGCGCACGCGCAGGAAGGGGTTGATACCGCGCTCTTGCGCAATGGTGGAGGGCAGGGTGGGCAGGCCGCGCGCCCGCTGTGCCTCGCACCAGCCGAGGTAGTGGACCAGATCCTGGTTGCCGGGTTCCACAGCGCGCGCAAATTTGAGGTTCGATAGTGTGTATTCGTGCGCACAACACACCCTGGTGTTGCCGGGCAGGGCCGCCAACTGGTCGAGCGAATCGAGCATCTGCGCCGGCGTGCCCTCGAACAGCCGCCCGCAACCGCCCGAGAACAGCGTGTCGCCGCAGAACAGCACCGGCACGCCCCCCATGTCCGCGCAGTAGTAGGCGATGTGCCCGGCCGTGTGGCCCGGCACGTCCAGCACCGTGAAGTGCAGGCCGGCCACGTCCACCGTGTCACCGGCAGCCAGGCGCACCAGCGGTTCGGGGATCTTTTCGCGTGCCGGGCCGTAGACGGTGGCGCCCGTGGCCTCGCGCAGCACGTCCACCCCGCCCACGTGATCGTTGTGGTGGTGCGTGACTAGAATGGCCTGCAATCGCAGTCCCAGGTCGTGCAAAGCCTTCTGTACCGGTGCGGGATCTCCCGGGTCCACGACAATGGCCTGGCGTGCGTCGTGCAGCATCCAGATGTAGTTGTCGGCAAAGGCGGGCAGCGGTAGCAGGTTCATGAGCGATCAAATTATAGGTTTGCACCATTGGTTCGATTCCCCGCCCGGCCGTTACCTGCTGGCCTGGGAGCAAGCCCGCCTGGATGAGGCGGTGGCGGACCTCTTCGGCTACCACGCCGTGCAGCTGGGCATGCCCCTGCTGGACGGTCTTCGCACCAACCGCATGCCGCACCAATGGCTGGCCCTGGGGCAGGAGGCCGTGGGCGAGGGGGGGCTGGCCGCCGAACCCGGCTTGCGCGAGGATGGTACGCCACGCCAGGCCATTGCCCTGCTGGCCGAACCCGTGGCCCTGCCGTTCGCCGAGGCCAGCCTCGACCTGGTGGTGATGCCCCATACCCTGGAACTGAGCATAGACCCCCACGCCGCCCTGCGCGAGGTGGCGCGCGTGCTGGTGCCCGAAGGGCGCGTGGTCATCAGCGGCCTCAACCCCATGAGCCTGTGGGGCCTGCGCCAGCGGCGTGCGCGGCTGTATGGCCGGCTGGGGCATGGCACGCTGTACCTGCCCGACGTGGGCGAGTTCATTGGCTACCGCCGCCTGCGCGATTGGCTGCGATTGTTGAGCTTCGAGGTCGAATCCGCCCGGTTTGGCTGTTATTGTCCGGCGGTGCGCAGCAGCCAGTGGATAGAGCGCTTTGGCTGGCTGGACCCGCTGGGCGAGAAATGGTGGCCGATCTTCGGGGCCGGGTACTTCCTGGTGGCCGTCAAGCGCGTGCATGGCATGCGCCTGCTGGAACCCGGCTGGCGCAGCGCCCGCCAGCGCAACGCGGCCACGGTGCCCGTGGCGCACCGCACCCCTTCGCCACCGGGCGCCACCCACAGGCGCTGATGGCGACGGCCATGAAAGAAGAGAACAGGAATCCAATTTGAACGAGGTCGTGATTTACACCGATGGCGCCTGCAAGGGCAACCCCGGCCCCGGCGGCTGGGGCGTGCTGCTGCGCGCAGGCACGTCGGAGAAGGAGTTGTTCGGCGGCGAGCTGGGCACCACCAACAACCGCATGGAGCTGCTGGCCGTGATCGAGGCGCTGGCTGCCCTCAAGCGCCCCTGCGCCGTCACCCTGTACCTGGACAGCGAATACGTGCGCAAGGGCATCACCGAATGGATCCACGGCTGGAAGGCCCGCGGCTGGCGCACCGCCAGCAAGGCCCCGGTGAAGAACGTGGAGCTGTGGCAACGCCTGGATGCGCTGGTCGCCAACGGCGGGCACCGCATCGACTGGCGCTGGGTCAAGGGCCACTCTGGCGATCCCGGCAACGAGCGCGCCGACCAACTGGCCAACAAGGGCGTGGACAAGGCGCTGGGCCGGATCTGAGGCGCAAGGGGCATGGATCTGTCTCCAATGCCCCACCCCCGGTATCGCCGGAGGCTGCGGTTTTGGACACACACTGATACATTGGTGGATTGCCCGCATTCGTGCGGCTCCACCGATTTCACTGCTGCTGTTGCTGATCCATGGCGTCCAAAACCCGTTACATCGTTGTTGCTGTCGTCGGCATCGCTGCCGCATCGGGGGCCGCATGGTGGCTTCAGCGCCCTGCAGCGCCGCCCAAGACGGACGGTGCGGCTGCGCCTGCAGGGGGCAGTGGCCCTTCGGCCGGTGCGCGGGGCCCGGGCGGGCCAGGCGGCGCAGGCCGGGTGGTGGCCGTAGAGGCCGTGCCCGTGCGCCAGATGGCGCTGCGCGACGATGCCGAGGCCGTGGGCAGCCTGCGCTCGCGCCGCAGCGTGGTGCTGCGCCCCGAAGTCAGCGGGCGCATCACGGCACTCAATTTCACCGATGGCCAGCGCGTGCGCCAGGGCCAGGTGCTGGTGCAGTTCGACGACCAGTTGCCCCGCGCCCAGGTGCAGCAGAGCCAGGCCGAGCTGTCCATCGCCCAGGCCAACCACAAGCGCAACCAGGAGCTGGTGGCCCAGGGCTTCATCAGCCAGCGCTCGGTCGACGAGAGCGCCGCCAACCTCGAAGTGGCCCAGGCCAAGCTGGCGCTGGCGCAGGCCACGGCCTCGCGGCTGCGCATCCTGGCGCCGTTCGACGGCATTGCCGGCATCCGCGGCGTGAACGTGGGTGACTACCTCAAGGACGGTGCCGACATCGTCAACGTGGAAGACCTGGACGTGGTGTACGTGGACTTTCGCCTGCCTGAGCGCCTGCAGGGCAAGGTGCGCACCGGCCAGACGGCGCGCGTGGCCTTCGATGCACTGCCCGGTGTGCGCTACGCCGCCGTCGTCCTGGCCATCAACCCGCAGATCGATGCCGATGGCCGCGCCGTGGCCGTGCGCGGTTGCATCGACAACCGCCGCCTGCAACTGCGCCCCGGCATGTTCGCGCGCGTGACCACCGTTTTCTCCGAACGTGCCAACGCCCGCGTGGTCCCCGAGGAGGCCATCGTGCCCGAGGGCAGCAACGCCTTCGTCTACAAGGTGATCGACGGCAAGGAGCCGGGCACCCGCGTGAGCCAGCGCACCGCCGTGAAACTGGGCGCGCGTGCCCCCGGCCTGGTGGAGGTGGTGGACGGCCTGGCCGCCGATGATCTGGTCGTCACCGCCGGCCAGCAACGCATCCAGCGCGACGGCACGGCCGTGCGCGTGGTGGTGCTGGGCCAGTCGGAGGCGGCTGGCAAGGCCAAGGGCGCTGCCGGGCCTGCGCGCGCGGCCTCGGGCGCTGCATCGGGTACGGTTGCCGCGGCCGATGTGCCCGCGTCTGCCGCACCCGCCCCCGTGCCGGCCCCGGTGGCACCCGCCGCACCTGCCGTGGTCGCGCTGGCCGAGCCACTGCCCGGACCCAACCCCTGCCAGGCGGCGGGCACCGCCCCGGGCCGCCAGACCCCTGCCGCAGCGCCACGCCAGCCCGGCTGAGCGAGCTGGCGCCCCCATTCATGAGCCCCTGCCATGCAACTCGCTGAACTATCGATCCGCCGGCCGGTGCTGGCCACCGTGCTGTCGCTCCTGGTGCTGCTGGTCGGGGCCGTGAGCTTCACGCGCCTGTCGGTCCGCGAATACCCCAAGATCGATGAGCCCGTGGTCACCGTCAGCGTGCGCTATGCGGGGGCCTCGGCCGAGGTGATCGAGTCGCAGGTCACCAAGCCGCTCGAAGACTCGATTGCCGGCATCGACGCGGTGGACGTGATCACCTCCATCAGCCGCGCCGAGCAAAGCCAGATCAGCGTGCGCTTTCGCCTGGAGAAGGACGCCGACAACGCCGCCGCCGAGGTGCGCGACCGCACGGCCCGCGTGCGCAACCGGCTGCCCGACGCGGTGGACGAGCCCGTGATCGCCAAGGTCGAGGCCGACGCCTCGCCCGTGATGTGGCTGGCCTTCAGCAGCGACACCCGCACCCCGCTGGAGATCAACGACCTGCTCAACCGCATCGTCAAGCCGCGCCTGCAGACCGTGACCGGCGTGGCCGACGTGCCCATCTACGGCGAGCGCCGCTACGCCATGCGCGTGTGGCTCGACCCCGAGCGCCTGGCCGGCTACCGCCTGACCACGCAGGACGTGGAAGACGCCATCCGCCGCAACAACCTGGAGCTGCCCGCCGGCCGCATCGAGTCGCAGCAGCGCGAGTTCAGCGTCACCTCGCAGACCGACCTGGCCAGCCCCGCGCAGTTCTCGAACGTGGTGATTCGCACCGTCAACGGCTTTCCGGTGCGCATCCGCGACGTGGCGCGGGTGGAGGAGGGCGCCGCCAGCGACCGCAGCCGCGTGCGCCTGAACGGGCGCGAGGCCATCTCCCTGGGCGTGATCCGCCAGGCCACGGCCAACCCGCTGGAGCTGTCGGCCGGCGTGCGCGCCATGCTGCCCACGCTCAAGGCCGACCTGCCGCCCGACATCGCCATCGACATCGCCAACGACAACTCGCTGTTCATCGACCGCTCGGTGAAAAGCGTCTACACCACCATTGCCGAGGCCGTGGTGCTGGTGGCGCTGGTGATCTTCGTCTTCCTGCGCACAGCGCGTGCCTCCATCATCCCCATCGTCACCATCCCGGTGAGCCTGGTGGGCAGCTTTGCGCTGATGTCGCTGGCGGGCTTCTCGATCAACACCCTCACCTTGCTGGCCCTGGTGCTGGCCATCGGCCTGGTGGTGGATGACGCCATCGTGATGCTGGAGAACATCTACCGGCACATCGAAGAGGGACTCGATCCGTTCTCGGCCGCGATCAAGGGCGCACGCGAAATCGGCTTTGCCATCGTCGCCATGACGCTGACCCTGGTGGCCGTGTATGCGCCGCTGGCCTTCACGCCCGGCCGCACGGGTCGGCTGTTCGTCGAGTTCGCGCTGGCGCTGGCCGGCGCCGTGGTGGTCTCGGGCTTCGTGGCGCTCACGCTCTCGCCCATGATGTGCTCGCTGCTGCTCAAGCACAACCCGAAGCCCAACTGGTTCGACCGCTCCATGGAGCGCTGGCTCACGGCCCTCTCGGACGCCTATGGCCGGCTGCTGCGCTGGATCGTCACCGCGCGGTGGGGGGGCCGGGCGGGTGGCGTGCGCGGCGCGCTGTTCCAGGCGCGCTGGCTGGTGATCCTGGCCATGGCGGTCAGCGGCGCCGCGCTGGTGCTGGTCTACCCGAGCATGCGCCAGGAGCTCTCGCCGCTGGAAGACCGCGGCACCATCCTGGTCAACGTCACCGCACCCGACGGCGCCACGCTGGACTACACCAACCGCTATGCGCTGGAGCTCGAAAAGGTGGGCCGCGACTACCCCGAGTTCGACCGCATCTTCGCCAACATCGGCAACCCCACGGTAGCCCAGGGCAGCGTGATCTACCGCACCGTGGACTGGGAGAACCGCTCGCGCAGCACGCTCAACCTGGTGCGCGAGTTGCAGCCCAAGGTGGTTGGCCTGCCGGGGGTGAATGCCTTTTTGATCACGCCGCCCTCGCTGGGCCAGCCGTTCCGTGCGCGCCCGCTCACCTACGTGATCCAGACCTCCGACAGCTATGAGAACCTCAACGCCGTGTCCAACGCCATGATGGCCGAGATCGCCAAGAACCCCGGCATCATCTCCCCCGAGGCCGACCTGCGCTTGAACAAGCCCGAGCTGCGCATCGCCGTCAACCGCGACCGCGCCGCCGACCTGGGTGTGAGCGTGGACGTGGTGGCCAAGGCCATCGAGACCATGCTGGGCGGGCGCACCGTCACGCGCTACAAGCGCGACTCCGAGCAGTACGACGTGATCGTGCAGACCCAGGCCAGTGGCCGTACCACGCCCGAGAACATCGACAGCATCTACGTGCGCGGCCGCAACGACGCGATGATCCCGCTGTCCAGCCTGGTCAACGTCAAGGAAAGCGTGAGCCCGCGCGAGCTCAACCACTTCGGCCAGCGCCGCTCGGTCACCATCACGGCCAACCTGTCACCCGAGTATTCGCTGGGCGAGGCCCTGACCTTCATGGACAGCACGGCCGCCAAGGTGCTCAAGCCCGGCTACACCACCGACCTCAACGGCACCTCGCGCGAGTTCCGCAGTTCGCAAGGGGCCCTGGGCATCGTCTTCCTGCTGGCGCTGGTGTTCATCTTCCTGGTGCTGGCCGCGCAGTTCGAGAGCTTCATCGACCCGCTGGTGATCATGGTCTCGGTGCCGCTGTCCATGATCGGCGCGCTGCTGGCGCTCAAGTGGAGCGGGGGCTCGCTCAACGTGTATTCGCAGATCGGCCTGATCACGCTGGTGGGGCTGATCACCAAGCACGGCATCCTGATCGTGGAGTTCACCAACCAGCTGCGCGAGCAGGGCCTGGAGATGGTGGATGCGCTCGTCAAGGCCTCGGCCCAGCGCCTGCGCCCCATCCTCATGACCACGGGCGCCATGGTGCTCGGCGCCATCCCCCTGGCCCTGGCCTCGGGCGCCGGTGCCGAAACACGCTCGCAGATCGGCTGGGTGATCGTGGGTGGCATGTCGCTGGGCACGCTGCTCACCATCTTCGTCGTGCCCACCATGTACACCCTGTTCGCGCGCAAGGCCGTGCCGGGCGCCAACACCGCCGTGGCCGCGGAGGAACCCGCCGAGCCGCTGCACCCTCCGCACGATTACGTGGCGAAGTAGTAGCCGGGGGGAGGGGCGACGGCCGCTGGCGCGCACCGTCTGGCATATTGGCGCATGTTGTGCGCGCCCAGGCACCGCGTGCGTTCAATTCAAGCGCATGCCATGCTGCGGTGCCCCACCCAGGCCTTATTGCCGCAGAAAGATCCCTTCGCATGAGCTTTGCCACCCACACCGTTGAAGGCGCCGTCAGCGTCGTCACCCTGCAGCGCCCCGAGCGCCTCAACGCCATCAGCGGTACTTTGCTGGTCGATTTGCACACCGCCCTGCAGGCCGCTCAGAACGAGCCCGCCACGCGCGCCATCGTCTTCACGGGCGCCGGCCGCGCCTTCTGCGCAGGCGACGACCTCAAGGAGTTTGCCGAGCAGTCCGAAAGCCCCGCCACCATCGCCGAGCACAGCGAGCGCATCCAGCAGATTACGCGCGACATCATGTTCGGCCCCAAGCTCGTCATCGGCGCCGTGCATGGTTATGCCGTGGGCGGCGGCTTCGAATGGGTGCTTAACTGCGACATGGTCGTGGCGGCCGACACCCTGGTTTGCTTCTTCCCCGAAATGGCGTTGGGCCACTTCGTCACCGGCGGCGTCACCCACCTGCTGCCCCAGATCCTTGGCCATCAGCGCACCATGGAACTCATCGTGCTGGGCGAGCGCCAGAGCGCAGCCGACCTCAAGGCCTTGGGCCTGGTCAATCGCGTGGTGCCCGCCGACCAGATGCTGCCCACCGCCATGGCCCTGGCCGCCGAGGTGGCCACCCGCTCAGCCGGCGCCACCGCCCGGCTCAAGCGCGTGCTCACATCGGGCCTGGGGCCGCGCATTGAAGAGGCGCTGGTGGTGGAGAGCAAGGTCGCGAATGCGTGCTTTGCGGACCCGGATACTGCGCAGCGGATCGCGGTGTTTGCAAAAGGGCGCTTGTGAGCTGTCCTGACTACGCTTGCGGATCGATAACCATCGCGCAATTCGCTAGAGCTAGGGCGGAGTGCTACTGAGGTTCTCAATCTCCCATGGGGCCAGATCTGGCAATGTGTCAAAGGGCGATTCCCTACCGGTGATCACTGGAGCGCTTTCTCCTGCTCCAAGTAAATCTCGTGTCAGCTGCAGTCGTCTGCGCAGTGGAATTGCGAGATTCGGATGGAAGCGGCCCAGCTCCCCGACACGGCTCGCAGCCTTGTTCAACGCTGCCAACGCGACTTGGTGTTCTATCCCTGGGATTCTGGCAAGTAGCTCTGCCTCATGAACAGCCGCTCGCGCATTGCTTCTCTTGGCTGGGGGCAGCGAAGCCTTTCGATTCACGACCAGTTTGGTCGTGATCATGCGTTTTGTTGCCGGATAAATTTCATGCTTCTCTCGCTTCGCTGAAAGCCCGTTGCGGCTGAGCATTCCGTAGACATCAGCAATCAGTTGGGTTTTTCTGCCCGGTGCGAGTGGAGTTGTTGAAGACAGGGCGATGTCATCGACGTATCTTGAATAGACAATGCCTTGGGCTGCCAGTTTTGCATGAAGCAGCGGCTCGTCGCGCCACATCGCTAGGTTGGCAAGGTATGAGCTTGGAATGGCTCCTTGTGGCAGGGAGCCTTCCTTTACCGTAAGAGCGGTCAGGATTTCCGAAACTGCTTGGGGAAACTTAAAAAAGTGCCGCCATATGTCAAATACGAGCTCATCAGAAACAGCGCCGAAGAAGCCTTTCACATCTTCGCATATGACCACGGCTTGATTCTGGTGCAGCTCGGCGTTGACTTTGTAGTCACGCCCCTTCAAGCTTCCTGTCAAATATTGGGGAAAGTTGACATGGACAAGTAGCGTTGTTTTGATGCGTGCATGAAGTGGCTTCAAAGGGGCATTGGCATCAAAGGTTTGCCGCCCAGTCTTCAGCTTGACTGCTCGATACATCCCGTCTGCGCGACCCGCTATTTCTACAAGATCACGCTCGGATATGCGAAGCATAGATGCGAGCGTAGGAACAGAGCCGATTGGTCTATGTGGATAGGTCGGTCTGACTAGGTTCAGGCTCATTGAGCAACTCCAGTGCCATCGTCGCGAGTTGTCCGGCAAGGTCCTTGTTAATTCCCTTCAGCTCGTTTTCCTCAGAGCCTAGAAAAAACAAAATTTCAAGTGGGACATGGAGGCCTGCAGCGATGCGTTGAAGCGTGGAAAGAGGTGGATCACGCAGTGATCGCTCCAGCAAGGACAAATACGACACAGACATGCCTACACGCTGTGCCAGTTGAGCTTGCGAAAGCTTTCGCCTTGTTCTTGCAAGCTGTATTGCGCTGCCGATATTCATGATGTATTGAACAAAGAATGGGCTTGGGGGCCTGAGTCACTTGAACCAATCGCTGAGGTTGGTCACCACATGGATGACTCTCGCGATCGCCTCTAGAACACGGGCGGCGAGCAACGCCGCATCCGCAGTTTTTTCGAAGCCGCATGGTGCTTTTTCAAGCTCCTTGATAAGGCTGTTCAGTTCACTCAAATCACCATCGTCGAGTTGGCTACGGTGTGCATCGCGAAGCTTCTTCAACACCGCGATGTGGTTCGCACGAGATTGCTTGTCCATTTCACTCTCCATTTCCGGGCACATGCCCGTCCCCCAAGAAGCAGGTTCCGAAAAGGAGCCAACTCGACTACCAAGCCCATCACAGTTGCCGCTGGCTGCTGTATCGTCCCCCTAGCAAGTGCCGCCCGTCGCTGCGATTTCGCGGTGCTAAGCACTGCGATCGTCGCGGCTAGGTCCTGCAGCCTGCGTGGTGTTCCGATTGCTGCCACCGCGCCGGTCTCCCGGTTAAGCGGTTTGCGTTAACGCTCTGTTTACTGTCCAACAGAGTGACCTCGCTTTCGCGAAGCCCGATCACTGACTTTTGCTCTTTGGGTGCTGGAGAAAACCTTCAATCTGTCAAACCTCGTCGGCACGGTTCGTGCCGCCGTGACCGAATAATACGACTTTCAGTCCGTATTTGTTGACTGTCAGTACGTTTTATTTGTGTGCACTTGTAACGTAAGACGGATTGATCTGGCACGGTCTGGTGCAACTTGCTATTTCAGCAGCGGCACCAGATCCGGATCCCCCTTCGCCATCGCGCGCTGGTACGCCGGCCGCGCGCCGATGCGCTGCAGGTAGGCGCGGATGTGCGGGTACGGCGCAAGGTCCAGCGGCTGGAACAGCCGCATGGTGGTGAGCGAGAACACGCTCATCACATCGGCGGCCGTGAACTCCTGGCCCGCAAGGTAGGGCACTTCGCCCAGGCGTGCCTCCACCAGCGCCAGCACCCGGTCCAGGCGCACCTGCGCGTTCTGCTGCACTGGGTGGTCCGCCGGCAACTGGGCGCGGTTGACCACCATCATGCGGCCCAGCACGGGCATCAGGTTGCCGTTGGAGAAATGGAACCAGTACAGGAACGCCGCGTAGTCCGCATGGTCCGGCGAGAGCTTGAGGCGGCCGCCGCCGTGCCTGGCGATGATGTATTCGACGATGGCGGCCGACTCTGCCAGCAGCAGGTCGCCGTCTTCGATGACCGGCGCGGCGCCCAGCGGGTGCAAGGCCTTGAGTTCGGGCGGCGAGAGGCGCGTGACGGCGTCGCGCGTGTAGTGCACGAGGTCGTAGGGCAGGCCCAGTTCTTCGCAGAGCCAGACGATGCGTTCGGACTGGGAGTGGCCGAGGTGGTGGATCTTGAGCATGGGGTAGTGGTTGGTTGAGGGTTTGGAAAAGGGATCAGTGGGCCCCGCGCTCATGGCCGCGCACGGCCGTGGGTGCAAAGCCAAAGCGCTGCCGAAACCGCACGGCAAAGCGCGAGGGTGATTCGTAGCCCACCGACAGCGCGATGGACGATACCGGTTGCGCCGTGGCCTGCAGCAGCGTGAGCGCGGTGGCCATGCGTGCATCCACCAGCAGCTGGGTGAGCGATGCGCCTTCGGCCGTGAGGCGCCGGCGCAGCGTGGCTTCGGACACGGCCATTTCGCTGGCGATGCGGCCGGCGGTCCAGTCGGCGTCGAGCTGCCTCGCGATCAGCGCGCGCACCCTGACCGATACACCGGGGTTCGCTGGTGGGGCGTGCAGGGCGATGCCGTGCTGCTCCAGCAGCCAGTGCAGCACCTCCAGCACGCGCTGGCGCGCGACGGAGGCGGGCAGGGCTTGGTCGGGCGCCAGGGATTGCGCGGCGCGCTCGAACGCGCTGGCCAGCGTTGGTGCCACCTGGGGCACCCGGCGCACCGATGCGCTCGCGCTGCCGGAGCGCTCGGCCTGCGCAGCACGGGCCAGGTAGTAAGGGTCTTCGAGCAGGGCGGTGTCGAACACCAGCCAGCGGGCCTCGTAGTGGTCCACACCGCGGGGCACGGCGTTGGTGAAGTCCACTGTCTGCTGGCCGTCGATGACGATGGCCTGCCCTGGCATGGCGCGTGCCGTGGCGCCGCGCTCGGCGCGCACGGTCTTGGTGCCCTGGTCGACCAGGATCAGCGCAGGCTGGTCCATGCGCATGCGCAGTATCTCCAGCCCGCGCCCCTGCAGCACGTGGGCCGCCATGCCCACGCCGGGCAGGGCGTGGATGCTGCGGGCCGGGGCTGCGCCGTCGGGTGGGGCGTGGCGTGGGCGCATGGGGCTGTGGTTCATCGATGCCGCGCTCATCGTGCGCCCATGGCGGTGAAGCTGGCCTTGCCCACCGTGTGGGCGCCGGCCATGAAGGCCAGCAGTGCTGGCGTGGCCGTGGGCGGCAGGTCCAGCCGCGGCACATCGAGCGCGGTCACGGTGACCACGTAGCGGTGCGTTTCGCCGGGCGGGGGCAGGGGGCCCACATAGCCGGGCACGCCCATGTCGGTGTTGATCTCCACGGCGCCTGGTGGCAGGGCACCGGTGCCTGCCACCCCGGCGCCGCGCGGCAGCGCACGGGCACTGGCCGGGATATTGGCCACGGCCCAGTGCCACCAGCCCGAGCCGGTGGGTGCGTCGGGGTCGTACAGGGTGACGATGAAGCTCTGCGCGCTGGCCGGCGCGCCCTGCCACTCGATCTGCGGCGACAGGTTGTCGCCCGGGCCGCCCATGGCGCTGGCGAATTGCGCGCGGGCCACGCGGCCGTCGGCCATGTCGGGGCTGTGTACGGTGAAGGCTTGTGTGGTGTTGGAAGGCATGTCGGATCCCGGTGGTTGGTGTTCGACAAGTCTAGGTTTCGGGGTGCTTTCAAAGGGTGCGGCGCCAATCGCATTCTGTGCCAATCCGATCAAGCGGGTGTCCTACAAGCGCTTGCCTTGCCGACGGGCATCGAACGCGACACACTGGCCGCTTTTCCCACACCGGAGACCTGCATGCCCGCCGCCAAGAATACCGTCTGCATCTGGTACGACAGCGAAGCCGAGGCCGCTGCCAACTTCTACGCCCAGACCTTCCCGGACAGCAAGGTGAGTGCCGTGCACCAGGCACCCTCGGACTTCCCGGGCGGCGGCAAGAAGGGCAATGTGCTGACGGTGGAATTCACTGTCGCCGGCATCCCCTGCATCGGCCTCAACGGCGGCCCGCAGTTCAAGCACAGCGAGGCCTTCTCGTTCCAGATCGCCACCGACGACCAGGCCGAGACCGACCGCCTGTGGAACGCCATCGTCGGCAACGGCGGGCAGGAGAGCCAGTGCGGGTGGTGCAAGGACCGCTGGGGTATCAACTGGCAGATCACCCCGCGCGTGCTGACCGATGCCATGGCACAGGGCGGCGAGGTGGCCAAGCGTGCCTTTCAGGCCATGATGCCGATGAGGAAGATTGATGTAGCCAAAATCGAAGCGGCAGTGCGCGGCGATTAGTCCTACCCCCCACTCGGCCAGTTGCGCAGCGGCAGCGCGTGTTGACGCTCGCGCAAAAGCTGCGCCATAATCCGCCCCGCAGCTGCAAGCCAGCCTGTCGTAAGCGTTACCGTCATCCAACGCGTCCTTTGTCGAGAGGAGCCCAGTAAGGGCGTGTCTCGGCGTTTTAAAGGCGCGCTCTCCATGACGTCACGCATTTCGCATTCTTCTTCTCCATCCCCCTCCGTTTCTTCCGTAGTTCGCCCGCTCGGGTCCGTTTCTGCACCTGCGCCCGCCTTGTTGTTTGCGGCGCTGGCACCGGTGGTGCTGGCGGTCTTCCTCGGTTTTCTGTCCATCAGCATTCCGCTCGGCGCCCTGGCGCTGGAGGTGCGCGACCACCTGGGCTTTGGCGCGGCCACCGTGGGCTGGGCCATCGGCCTGCAGTCGCTGGCCACCTTGCTCACGCGCCACCAGGCGGGCACGCTGTGCGACCAGCGCGGGCCGCGCTTTGCCGTGTTGCTGGGCCTGCCGCTCACGGCCTGCTCGGGGCTGGCGTATGTGCTGGGCAGTGTGCTGCCCCTGGGTGCTGGAACCAGCCTGGCCGTGCTGATCCTCGGCCGCCTGGTGGCAGGCCTCGGTGAAAGCCTGTTCCTCACCGGCCTCATGAGCTGGGGCATTGCGCGGGTGGGGCCTGCACGCACGGGTTCTGTCATGTCCTGGGCGGGCATTGCCATCTATGCCGCGCTCGGCCTGGGCGCACCGCTCGGGCTGGCGGTGCAGCCGTCCTTCGGCTTTGCCGGCGTGGGCGTGCTCGCGCTGATCACACCGCTGCTGGCTTGGGCCATCGCGCTGCGGCTGCCGGCCGTGCCGGCCGTGCCGGCCTCGGGTGGGCAGCAGCAACGCGTGCCGTTCCACCGCGTGCTGGGCCTGATCTGGCGGCCGGGGCTGGTGCTGGCGCTGGCCACTGTGCCGTATGCGGCGATGGCTGCGTTCCTCACCCTCAACTACGCGGCCCACGGCTGGGCCCATGCGGGCACGGCGCTGCTGGGCTTCAGTGCGGCCTACATCCTCGTGCGCCTGGTCGGCTCGGGCCTGCCGGACCGCCTGGGTGCCACGGCCGTGGCCGTAGGTTCGCTGGCCTTCGAGGCCGTGGGCCAGGTGCTGATCTGGCAGGCGGGCAACCCCGCCATGGCCGTGCTGGGTGCCACGCTCACGGGCCTGGGCTTTTCGCTCGTGTTCCCGGCCATGGGCGTGCTGGCCACGCGCTCGGTGCCACCCGAGCAGCGCGGCCGCGCGGTGGGCAACTTCATCGCCTTTGCCGACATTGCGCTGGGCGTGACGGGGCCGGTGGTGGGCATGGCGACGCACTGGTTCGGCATCGGCACGGCCTTTCTCGTGGGGGCGGGAGCCACATGCGTGGCGCTGGCCTTGCTGGCTACTGTGCGGCTGGGGCGCAGGGCATAGGCCTGGGCACCCGGCGGTTACGCCGCGTCCACCGACGTGGAGCGCCGCTCGATCAGCCGAAACCCCAGGTCCACGATGGGCTGCGCCACTGTCTCGCCATTGCAGCGGGCCATGATGAGCTGGGCGGCCAGGCGGCCGATCTCGGGGCCATCCACATGCACGGTGCTGATCGACGGCAGCATGTGCGCGCCGAACTCGGCGTTGCCGAAGCCCACCACGGCCAGGTCCTCGGGCACGCGCAGGCCGCGCGCCTGGGCCTCCACCAGCACGCCGTGGGCCAGGGTGTCGGAGCTGCAGCACACGGCCTGCAGCCCGGGTTCCTTGTCCAGCAACTCGGCCAGTGCGCGGCGGCCCAGGGCCAGGCTGCTGGGGGCGGGCACCACGGCGGTGGGTACGTCGTCACGGCCCAGGGTGGCCAGAAAGCCTTCGCGGCGCAGCATGGCGCGGTGGTCGCTGCCGGTGGCAATGCCGACCTTCTTCCAACCGCGCGCGAGGAAGTAGCCGGCCACCGCACCACCCACCTTGAGGTGCGAAAAGCCGATCACCATGTCCACCGGCCGGTCGCTCAGGTCCCAGGTTTCCACCACGGGAATGCCAGAGCGCTTGAGTCGGTCGCGCGCCTTTTGCGATTGCACCAGGCCGGTCATCACGATGCCGTCGGGCTGGCGGCTGATCATGGTGTTGAGCACAGCCTCCTCGCGCTCTGCGTCGTAGTTGGTCTGCCCCACGATGACCTGGTAGCCACCCGCGGCCAGGGCCGAGGTGAGGGTCTGCACGGTGGGCAAGAACTGCGATACCGACAGCGCCGGCACGATGGCCGCGACCATGCGGCTGCGCTTGGACTTGAGGCCACCCGCGAGCAGGTTGGGGATATAGCCCGTGGCCTCCACGGCCTCGCGCACCTTGGCGATGGTCTTGTCCGACACCACGCCCGGGTTGCCCAGCGCGCGCGACGCGGTGATGAGCGACACGCCCGCGACCTTGGCCACGTCGTGCAGGGTGACGGGCTTGTGAGGGGAGGGGGAGTTCATGGGGGAGGGCGATGGCAAGGGCGTGGTGAGTGGGGCCATACCCTACCAAAAATCCGGGGAGGCCCCCGCACTGGCCAGGTGGGGCGTGGTGCGATGACGACGGGTAGGGGCTCTCGCCGGCGGAGCCGATGGGCGTGCGGGCGGTGGTTTGCGGCCCGGCAGGCCTGTCTTCTTCGGGCAAACCCTGGTCTGAATCGGGTTGACGGCTCAAAATGACAACGATATCATTTGCGCCGGACTGTGGCAATGAGCAGTTGGCGAGGCCGACAAACCAACACACAAAAATCGCCCGACGATGCTGCTCTGGCAACAAAATGACAACGTTGTCATTTTGGGCCGTGCCATCAGACCTTTTCACCCAAGGCCACAGCAACTGCGGGGGCTGGCCATCGGGACCATTTCCATAAAGAAGGAGACAACGCATGAAAAAGACACTCACCGCCCTGTGCATCGGCCTGGCCGCCCTGGCATCGCACGCCCAGACCTGGCCCGACAAGGCCGTCACCCTGGTGGTGCCGTTCCCACCCGGTGGCTCCACCGACCAGGTGGCGCGCGCCGTAGGCCCGCTGCTCACCAACAAGTTCAAGCAGTCCTTCCTGGTGGAGAACAAGGCCGGGGCCACGGGCACCATCGGCGCCACCTTCGTCAAGCGCGCACCGGCCGATGGGTACACCTTCCTGGTCACCTCGCTCGGGCCCCTGGTGATCACGCCGCACCTGCTCAAGGGCATGCAGTACGACGCGCTCAAGGACTTCGACCTGATCACCGTGGCCGTGCAGTCGCCCAATGTGCTTGTCGTGCCCACCAACTCGCCGCTCAAGTCGGTGGCCGACGTGGTCGCCCACCTCAAGGCCAACCCCGGCAAGATGACCTTTGCCTCGGCGGGCAACGGCTCCAGCGACCACCTGACGGCCGAGCTGTTCTGGCAGCAGACCGGCACCACCGCCATTCACGTGCCCTACAAGGGCGGCGCGCCCGCGCACACCGACATCATGGGCGGGCAGGTGGATGCCTCGTTCCAGAACGTCAACTCGGTGGTGCAGTACATCAAGGGCGGCAAGATGCGCGCCCTGGCCGTCACCAGCGCCGCGCGCTCGCCCGTGCTGCCCGATGTGCCCACCCTGACCGAGGCTGGCGTGAAGAACGTCGAGGTCACCTCCTGGCAGGCCATCGTCGCGCCCAAGGGCCTGCCGCCCGCCGTGCGCGAAAAGGCCCACGCCGCGTTTGCCGAAGCGCTCAACGACCCGAAGGTCAGGGACCAGTTTGTCGGCATCGGCTTCGAGATGGTGGTCAACACGCCGGCCCAGTTCGCGGACTTCCAGAAGAAGGAGTACGCGCGCTGGAAGACGGTGATCGAGACCGGAAAGATTTCTATCGATTGATTTCCGCGTGCCCCAGGCGCTGCCTTGGGGCCTCTGCTTTCCCTGTTGTTCTCCAGCCCCTGCCCATGACTGCCTCCACCCCCTCCGCCGCCAACGACTCCATCGCCTGGGTCCGCGTTTCCTCGTGCTACCTGCCGCTGGCCAACCCGATCAGCGACGCCAAGGTGCTCACCGGCCGGCAGAAGCCGATGACCGAGATCGCGATGCTGTTCGCCGAGATCGAAACCCGGGACGGCCACAAGGGCCTGGGGCTGAGCTATTCCAAGCGCGCGGGCGGGCCGGGGCAGTTTGCCCACGCCAAGGAGATCGCGCCCGCGCTGATCGGCGAGGACCCGAGCGACATCTCGCGCCTGTGGACCAAGCTGTGCTGGGCCGGCGCTTCGGTGGGGCGCAGCGGCATGTCCACCCAGGCCATCGGTGCCTTCGACGTGGCGCTGTACGACCTCAAGGCGCGCCGTGCGGGGCTGTCACTGTCCAAGCTGCTGGGCTCGCAGCGCGACTCGGTGCAGTGCTACAACACGTCGGGCGGTTTTCTGCACACACCCATCGACCAACTGGTGGTGAACGCAGGCGCCTCCATCGAGCGCGGCATCGGCGGCATCAAGCTCAAGGTGGGCCAGCCCGACCGGGCGCTGGACATCACGCGCGTGGAGACCGTGCGCAAGCACCTGGGCGAGCATGTGCCGCTGATGGTCGACGCCAACCAGCAGTGGGACCGCCCCAACGCGCAGCGCATGTGCCGCATCTTCGAAGAGTTCAACCTGGTGTGGATCGAGGAGCCGCTTGATGCCTACGACTTCGAAGGCCATGCCGCGCTGGCCGCCACCTTCGACACCCCGATTGCCACCGGCGAGATGCTGACCAGCGCTGCCGAGCATGGCGAACTGATACGCCACCGCGCGGCCGACTACCTGATGCCCGACGCGCCGCGCGTGGGCGGCATCACGCCCTTCCTCAAGATCGCTTCGCAGGCCGAGCACGCGGGCCTGAGCCTGGGCCCGCACTTCGCGATGGAGTTGCACGTACACCTGGCCGCCGTGTACGCCACCGAGCCCTGGGTCGAGCATTTCGACTGGCTGGAGCCGCTGTTCAACGAGCGCCTGGAGATAAAGGACGGCCGCATGCTCGTGCCCACGCGCCCCGGCCTGGGCCTGAGCCTGAGCGAGCAGGCGCGCGCCTGGACGCGCGAAACGGCAGAGGCGGGACATCGCCCTTGATGCACCTGCGGTAGATTGAGAAAAACAGCACCGAGAACACCCCATGACCAATAGCACCGCATCCACCATGACCCCGGCGCGGCCACCCCTGCACATCAAGATGGACGAGCGCGACAACGTCGCCATCGTCGCCAACGACGGGGGGCTGCCTGCGGGCACGGTGTTCCCCTCGGGCCTGACCCTGGTGGACAAGGTGCCGCAGGCGCACAAGGTGGCGCTGGTGGACATTGCCGAAGGCGGCGAGGTGCGCCGCTACAACGTGCCCATCGGCTATGCCCTGAAACCCATCCCTGCGGGCAGCTGGGTGCACGAGCGCCTGCTGCGCATGCCCGAGGCGCGCGAGCTCGAAGGCCTGCCCATCGCCACGGTGAAGCCCGAGCCGCAACCAGCCTTGGAGGGCTATACCTTCGAGGGCTATCGCAATGCCGATGGCTCGGTGGGCACGCGCAACATCCTGGCCATCACGCAGACGGTGCAGTGCGTGGCCGGCGTCACCGACTTTGCCGTGCAGCGCATCAAGGCCGAGCTGCTGCCGCGCTTTCCGAACGTGGACGACGTGGTGGCGCTGGAGCACACCTATGGCTGCGGCGTGGCCATCGACGCGCCCGACGCGGTGATCCCCATCCGCACGCTGCGCAACATCTCGCTCAACCCCAACTTCGGCGGCGAGGTGATGGTGGTCAGCCTGGGCTGCGAGAAGCTGCAGCCCGAGCGCCTGCTGCCGCCCGGCAGCATCCCCCTGGTGGACGAGCGCAACGTGGCCGACACGGGCACGAGCGCCGAGACGCCGCTGGACGTGGTGTGCCTGCAGGACGATGCGCACGTGGGCTTCATGTCCATGGTCGATTCCATCCTGCGCCAGGCCGAGCTGCACCTCAGGCGCCTGAACGCGCGCCGGCGCGAGACCGTGCCCGCCAGCGAACTCGTGGTGGGCGTGCAGTGCGGCGGCAGCGACGCGTTCTCGGGCGTCACGGCCAACCCGGCCGTGGGCTACTGCACCGATCTGCTGGTGCGTGCGGGCGCCACGGTGATGTTCTCGGAAACGACCGAGGTGCGCGACGGCATCGACCAGCTCACCTCCCGTGCCTCCACGCCCGAAGTGGCCGAGGCCATGATCCGCGAGATGGCCTGGTACGACGCCTACCTGCAGCGCGGGCGCGTGGACCGCAGCGCCAACACCACGCCGGGCAACAAGAAGGGCGGCCTGTCCAATATCGTGGAAAAGGCCATGGGCTCCATCGTCAAGTCGGGCAGCTCGCCGATCTCGGGCGTGATCGCGCCGGGCGAAAAGCTCCGGCAGCGCGGCCTGATCTACGCGGCCACCCCCGCCAGCGATTTCATTTGCGGCACCCTGCAGCTGGCTGCGGGCATGAACCTGCATGTGTTTACCACCGGCCGTGGCACGCCCTATGGCCTGGCCCAGGTGCCGGTGATCAAGGTGGCTACGCGCGACGACCTGGCGCGCCGCTGGCACGACCTGATGGACATCAACGCCGGAACGATTGCCACCGGCGAAAAGACGATTGCCGATGTGGGCTGGGAGATGTTCCAGCTGATGCTGGACGTGGCCAGCGGCCGCAAGAAGACCTGGGCCGAGCAGTGGAAGCTGCACAACGCGCTGGTGCTGTTCAACCCGGCACCGGTGACCTGAAGGCCTTGCCTCACACTATCGTTTTTGTTTCCACCAGGAGTCCTCGCGTGTCCTCTCTCCCAGCCCAGAAAGTCGCTCTCGTCACCGGCGCTGGCAGCGGCATCGGCCGTGCCGTTGCCCTGCAACTCGCCAAGGATGGTTTCCACGTCGTGGCCACCGGCCGCCGTACCGAATTGCTCGATGCCCTGGTGGCCGAGGTGCAGGCTGCGGGTGGCAAGGCCCTGGCCGTCACCTCCGACGTGCGCGACCCCGCCAGCGTGGATGCGCTGTTCCAGGCGGTTGAAAAGGAATGCGGCCGCCTGGATGTGCTGTTCAACAACGCCGGCATCGGCGCGCCCGCCGTGCCCATGGACGAGCTGCCCGTGGAGAAGTGGCTGGACGTGGTGAACACCAACATCACCGGTGTGTTCCTGTGCGCGCGGGCGGCCTTCGGCCTCATGCGCCGCCAGTCGCCGCAGGGTGGCCGCATCATCAACAACGGCTCGATCTCGGCCCACACGCCGCGGCCCTTCAGCAGCCCCTACACGGCCAGCAAGCATGCCGTGCTGGGCCTCACCAAGTGCCTGGCACTCGACGGGCGTCCCTTCAACATCGTGGGTTGCCAGATCGACATCGGCAATGCGCTGACCGACCTGTCGGTCCGCATGACCAAGGGCGAGGGCGTGCGCCAGGCCAACGGCACCATGGCCACCGAGCCCATGATGGACGTCAAGCACGTGGCCGAGGCCGTGGGCTACATGGCCGGACTGCCGCTCTCCGCCAATGTGCTCAACATGACGGTCATGGCATCGAACATGCCGTTTGCCGGAAGAGGCTGAGCCTTTATTCGGTAGCCGGCTTGGTTTTCGATGCCGCCTTGGCCTTGCTCTGGGCCAGGGCGCGGCTTTCCTTCTTGAGCCCCGTGGACACGGGGCACACGCTCTGCATGAAGCCCGTGAGGGTGTGGGCAAGGTTGTCGCGCTGCAGGCTGTAGAAGACGAACTGGCCGCGCTTTTCCGAGGTGACGAGGCCGGCGTTCTCCAGCACCTTGAGGTGCTGCGAGAGCGAGGGCTTGCTCATCTCGAAGCGCGCAGCGATCTCGCCCGCCGACAGCTCGGTCTCGGACAGGTAGGCCAGGATCTTGCGCCGAGGGATGGACGCAAGCGCTTCGAAGATTTTTTCCATCTGCGCATTCTAGCGAAGCTGTGTCGTGACTTATTTAATTAAATATTTAGGTATTTAACTAAATATTGCTATGATGGCTGCAAAGGAAATGGCCATGCGCAACACCCCGAACCCCACCGCCACCGTGTACTACAACAGCGCCTGCCCCGTGTGCGATGCCGGCATCTGCGCCATGCGGGAGCGGCTGGCAACCGATGAGGGTGTGCAGTGGGTGGACGTGCACCAGCACCCCGAGGTGCTCGATGCCCTGGGCCTGGACCTCGAAGCCGTGCGCGAGCGCCTGCACGTGGCCGACGGGCAGGGGCGCATGCAGGTGGGTGCCGATGCCCTGGCCGCCGCCCTGCGGCGCGTGCCGCGCTGGGGCTGGCTGGCCGCGCCGCTGCGCTGGTGGGGCCTGCGCCGCATCACCGACCTTTTCTACAACGCCTTTGCGCGCCGGCTCTACCGTTGGAACCGAGCCCAGGGCCACTGGTAAGCCAGTCGATCTTTCCGATTTTCAAAGGAGCAACACCATGGTCCACACCAATTTTGACGCCGCCGAACTCGCCAGATTCCAGCAATTGGCCGACCGCTGGTGGGATCCCGAGTCGGAATTCCGACCGCTGCACGAGATCAACCCGCTGCGCCTGCAGTGGATCGACGATGCCGTATTGCTCACCGGCAAGCGGGTGCTCGACGTGGGCTGCGGCGGCGGCATCCTGGCCGAGTCCATGGCCCGGCGCGGTGCCGATGTGCTGGGCATCGACCTGGCGGACAAGCCACTCAAGGTGGCCACGCTGCATGCCCGCCAGACTGGCGCCAGCGTGGCCTACCGCGCCGTGTCGGCCGAGGAACTGGCGGCCGAGCAGCCTGGCAGCTACGACGTGGTGACCTGCATGGAGATGCTGGAGCATGTGCCCGACCCGCGCCTGGTGATCGAGGCCTGTGCGCGGCTGGTCAAGCCCGGTGGCTGGGTGTTCTTTTCCACGATCAACCGCACGCCCTTTGCGTGGCTGATCGCGGTGGTTGGTGCGGAGTATGTGCTGCGCCTGTTGCCGGTGGGCACGCACGACTGGCGCAAGTTCATCCGCCCACACGAGCTGGTGGCCGATGCGAAGGCGGCGGGCCTCGCGCTCAAGGACTCGCGCGGGCTGGGCTACAACCCCTTCACCCGGGCCTTCAGGCTGCACCGCGCGCTGCGCGTGGGCTACCTGCTGGCAACGAAGAAGCAGGGTTGAAGGGAGTCAACCTGCAACGGCCTGCAGCGCCTGCTGCACATCGGCTGCCTGCTGCGGGCGCACCAGGCGCTCCACTTCCTTGCCATCCTTGAGGAAGACCAGCGTGGGCCAGAGCTTCACGCCGAAGGTGCGCCCCAGGCGCTGGCCGGGGCCGTCCTCGACCTTGACGTGGGCCACGTCGGTGCGGTCCTTCAAGGCGCCTTCGATCAGGGGCTGGGCACGCTGGCAATGGCCGCACCAGGGCGTGCCGAACTCGACGACGGTGGCACCGGCCAACTGGTCCACTTCATCGCGCGAAGGGGGCTGTACAAGGTGTGTGGCTGCGTAAGGCATGGTGAATCTCGTTCGAATGGGATGTTCAGTACAGCGTAGGCCGTGTTTCGGCATGCGTGGAGAAGTCCATGCCGCACCTGCGTGTCAGATCACGCCGTCAAAGACCATGACGTCCACCGGTTCACCGATGGCCACTTCACCCTGGCCGTGGTGCAGCACGATGAGGCCGTTGGCCTGCACCATGGAGCTGAGCACGCCCGAGCCCTGGTTGCCCGTGGTGCAGACCTGCAGGCTGCCGTCGGGCGCGGTGCTCACCGTGCCGCGCTGGTACTCGGTGCGGCCGGGCTTCTTGCGCAGGGCCTCGGTGCTGGTGGCGCGCATGAGGGGCGCGGGGGCGTGCGTGCTGCCCATCATGCGCAGCAGGGCGGGGCGCACGAAGGCCAGGAAGGTGACCATCACCGCCACCGGGTTGCCGGGCAGGCCGAACAGCACGGCTCTGCGGCCGTCAGGCGTGTCGCCCGCCAGGCGACCCACGGCCATGGGGCGACCGGGGCGCATCGCAATGCGCCAGAAGGCCACATCGCCCAGTTGTTTCATCATGGTGCGCGTGTGGTCCGCCTCGCCCACGCTCACGCCGCCGCTGGTGATGATGGCATCGGCCTGCTGCGCCGCCTGGCGGAAGGCCGCCTCCAGCAGGGCGGGCTCGTCGCGCACCACGCCCAGGTCGATCACCTCCACGCCCAGGCGCGTGAGCAGGCCGAACACGGTGTAGCGGTTGCTGTCGTACACCGCGCCCTCGCGCGGCGCCTCGCCCAGGCTCAGGATCTCGTCGCCGGTGGAAAAATAGGCCACGCGCAGGCGGCGATGCACCGTGACGGTGGGCAGGCCCAGGCTGGCCACCAGGCCCAGCGCGGCCGGCGTGAGCAGCTCGCCCTGCGCCAATGCCACGCTGCCTTGCATCAGGTCTTCGCCCTTGAAGCGGCGGTTGTCGCCCGGGCGCAGCACGTCGGCGGCGATGGTGATGGAGCCGTCTGCCCCGGTGGTGGTGAACTCCTGCGGCACCACGGTATCCAGCCCCGTGGGCATGATGGCCCCGGTCATGATCTTCACGCACTCGCCGGCGGCCACCGTGCCCGCCCAGGCCTTGCCGGCCAAGGCCGTGCCCACGGGCCGCAGCGTGAGCGGCTGGCCCGGCACCAACTGGGCGCCGGCCAGCGCATAGCCATCCATGGCCGAGTTGTCGTGCGGCGGCACGCTCACGGGCGAGACGACGTCGCTGGCCAGCACGCGCCCCAGCGCGTCGAAGAGGGGCAGGGTTTCGCTGCCCTGCACCGGCTGCACCAGGCGCGCGAGAAAGGCATTGGCATCGGCAACGCTCAGGGCCTTGGGGTCGTAGCCCTGCAGTTCGGCGGCAATCTGGGCAAGGGTCTTCATGGGCGGTCGGATGGTGTGCCGGCCTCCAGCGCGTGCAGCTCGGCCAGGGTGTTGGCGTTGAAGAAGGCCTGCGGGTCGTCGCCCGGGGCGTTGAAGGGCACGATGGCGCAGGCATGCTGGCCGGTCCACGCATCGATCTTGCGGCCGCCGGCCTGGGTGAAGGCCACCAGGCTCTCCAGCAGGTCCACGCGCAGCAGGCAGAACACGGGCTGGGGGCGCACGGCCACCTGGCCGCTGCCATCGTCCTCGGGGGCTGCGGCCATGGCGATGTCGGCACCCGCTTCGTCGGCCGCTGCAGCCAGGCGCGTCGCCAGGTCCAGCGGGAACAGGGGGGTGTCGCACGGCACGGTCAGCATCCACGGGGTTTCGCAGCGCTCCAGCCCGGTCATGAAGCCGGCCAGCGGGCCGGCGTAGTCGGCCAGCACGTCAGGCCACACTGGCGCGCCGAAGGATTCGTAGGCTGCCAGGTTGCGGTTGGCGTTGACCATGGTGGCCCCGGTCTGCATCTGCAGCCGCATCAGCGTGTGCAGCGCCAGCGGCATGCCGCGAAAGCCCTGCAGGCCCTTGTCTACGCCGCCCATGCGGGAGCCGCGGCCCCCGGCCAGCACAAGGCCGGTGATGTCCTGGATGTCGATCATGGAGAGGGGTGGCCCGGTGTGCGTTGAAGAAAAATTGAAAGGGCAGCCGTGGCTGCGCCATCACCCGCCGATGTAGCTCATCTCCACCCGGCGCGGCCCTGGCGTGGCGTCCGCGGGCAGGCTGCTGCGCAGCTCCGAGTAGCGGTCGCTGCGGCCCTGCCAGATGGGAGCGATGGCCGATGCGATGGCCTCGTCGCTCGCGCCGCCGCGCAGCAGGCTGCGCAGGTCATGGCCCTGGGTGGCGAACAAGCACAGGTACAGCTGGCCTTCGGTGGACAGGCGGGCGCGGTTGCAGTCGTGGCAGAAGGCCTGCGTGACGCTGCTGATCACGCCGATCTCGCCCAGCGCTGGGTCGTGGCGGCCGCTGGCATCGGCATAGCCCCAGCGCTCGGCGGTCTCGCCGGGGCTGGCAGGGTCCAGCGGCACCAGGGGCAGGTGGGCGCGCAGGCGCTCGATGAGTTCGGCCGAAGGCAGCACCTCGTCCATGCGCCAGCCGTTGGTGGCGCCCACGTCCATGTACTCGATGAAGCGCAGCGTGGTGCCCGTGCCGCGAAAGTGCCGCGCCATGGGCAGGATCTCGTGGTCGTTGGTGCCGCGCTTGACCACCATGTTGACCTTGATCTGCGACAGGCCCGCCGCATGGGCTGCCTCGATGCCCGCCAACACGTCGGCCACCGGAAAATCCACGTCGTTCATGCGCCGGAACACCGTATCGTCCAGGCCGTCGAGGCTCACCGTCACGCGGTTCAGGCCCGCATCCTTCAGCGCGCGGGCCTTGCGCACCAGCAGCGATCCGTTGGTGGTCAGCGTGAGGTCGGGGGCCGTGCCGTCCACCGTGCGCAGCGCGGCCAGTTGCTCCACCAGCGCTTCGAGGTTCTTGCGCAGCAGCGGCTCGCCGCCCGTGAGGCGGATCTTGCGCACCCCGTGGGCCAGGAACAGCCGGGCCAGGCGCGTGATCTCCTCGAAGCTGAGCAACGCGCTGTGGGGCAGGTAGGGGTAGTCCTTGTCGAACACCTCCTTGGGCATGCAGTAGCTGCAGCGGAAGTTGCAGCGGTCCGTCACGCTGATGCGCAGGTCGCGCAAGGGGCGACCGCGCGTGTCCACCAGGTGGCCCGTGGGCGCCTGGCCATGCAGCGGCACCACCGCCCGGAGGGCGGCGCTGCGCTGGTCCACCAGGGGGATCACACGTTCGGCCATGGGGGCATTTTGCCGCAGTTGCCGCCTTGGGGATGCGGCCCCCCAACTTGCCCTTGTGGGGCGCTTAGACGCAGCGGCCGCCGTCCACCTCGATGCACACGCCATTGATGAACGAGGCCTCGTCGCTGGCCAGGTAGAGCGCGGCGTTGGCCACGTCGAGCGCGGTGGAAAAGCGCCCCAGCGGGATGGTGGCCAGGAACTTGGCGCGGCGCGCGTCGTCCACCGGGCCGCCGGCAAATTCGGCGGCCAGGCCCGTATCGGGGTTGAACACGGGGTTGATGCAGTTCACGCGGATGTTGTCGGGGCCGAGTTCGGCCGCCATGGACTTGCTGGTGATGATCACGGCGCCCTTGGAGCCGTTGTACCAGGTCAGGCCCGGGCGCGGGCGCAGGCCGGCGGTGGAGGCGATGTTGATGATGCTGCCGCCGCCCACCTTGCGCAGCGCCGGCACGGCGTGGATGGCCGAGAGGTAGATGCTCTTCATGTTGATGGCATAGACCTTGTCGAACTCTTCCTCGCTCACTTCCAGCATGGGGCGGTTGCGGTGCGTCCAGCCGGCGTTGTTGACCATCACGTCGAGCTGGCCGTACAGGCGCACGGCCTCGTCCACCAGGGCCTTGACCTGGGCGGAGTTCGTCACGTCGGCCTTGAAGAAGGCGGCCGTGCCGCCGGCGGCGGTGATCTCGGCCACCACGCGCTGGCCGCCGGCTTCGTTGATGTCATTGACGATGAGCTTGGCGCCTTCGGCCGCCAGTCGCTTGGCGATGCCCTCGCCAATGCCATTGCCGGCGCCGGTGACGATGACGGACTTGTTCTGTGCACGCATGGAGTGTCTCCCTGTCTTTGGAAAAAAGTGTGGCGGTGAAGAGTGGTGTGCCGACCGTGGTCAGCGTTCGGCGGGCGGTGCAGCCGTGTCGGGTTTGCTGATTGCAGCGGGCACGCGGCCATAGAACTGCGGAAAGTGCTCCTTCACGCCGTTGCCGTCGAAGGCCCAGCCCGTGCACTGGCCCAGGTGGCGTGGCGGGTCGCCATTGGCGGGTGGCGCGAACACGGCGGTGACGGACTGGAAGGCGGCCGTGGCCAGGTTGAACAGCAGCTCGCGCAGGTGGGTGCAGCTGGCCACGCCACCCAGGTGCTTCTGGATGGCCTGGCGCCAGCCGCGGGTCATGCTGCAGCCCACCATCTGCTGCAGCGCGGCCTGGGCCAGCGGGCAGTCCTTGAGCGGGTGGGCGTCCATCGCCACGTCGATGGCCTGCACCACGAGCTGGCGGTCCACCGTGACGCGCAGCAGCATGTGGTGGATGGGCTCGCCCGCGCGCCGCACGCCCTCGCCACGGTGTACGGGGGCATCGTAGGCCTTGCTGTCGTGCAGCTCGCCTTCGATGTCCCACAGGCCGTCGTCGCGTTCATAGCCCTGGTAGGTCACGCGCCGGACATGCCGGGCGGTGCGGGGGGCGGGGGGGCTCAGGGGCATGGAAAGAGGTCTTGCGCAAATCGGTGCCCGCCAGGTCGGCGAGCGCCGGAATCAACCGTGCTTGATCGCCACGGTCTTGAGGGTGGTGAAGCCGTACAGCGCCTCGAAGCCCTTCTCGCGCCCGTAGCCGCTGGACTTCACGCCGCCGAAGGGCAGCTCCACGCCGCCGCCGGCGCCGTAGTTGTTGATGAACACCTGGCCGCTGTGTACGCGCTTGGCCATGCGGAACTGGCGCGAGCCGTCGCGCGTCCAGATGCCGGCCACCAGGCCGAACTGCGTGGCATTGGCCAACTCCACCGCATGGTCCTCGTCCTGGAAGGCCATGGCCGAGAGCACGGGGCCGAAGACTTCCTCCTGTGCCAGGCGGTGCTGCACGGGCACGTCGCGCAGCAGCGTGGGGGCCTGGTAGAAGCCGCCTTCGGGCGACTCGTCCACCACCACGCCCTGGGCCACCATGGGGATACCGGCCACCTGCGCGTCGGACAGAAAGTCCCACACGCGCTGCTGCTGGGTCTGGCGGATCAGCGGGCCCACATCGAGGTCCATGGCCGCAGGGCCTACGCGCAGGCCTTCGAAGGCCTTGCCCAGGCGTGCGAGCAGGGGTTCATAGATCAGCGAGTCGATCAGCACGCGCGAGCCAGCGCTGCAGGTCTGGCCCGCGTTCTGCACGATGGCGTTGATCACCACGGGCACGGCAGCGTCCAGGTCGGCATCGGCAAAGATGATCTGCGGGCTCTTGCCACCCAACTCCAGCGTCACGGGGCAGTGGCGCTCGGCCGCCACCTGCTGGATCAGCGTGCCGATCTTGGGGCTGCCGGTGAAGCTGATGTGGTCGATGCCCGGGTGGCGCGCGAGCGCGTCGCCCACTTCGTGGCCGTAGCCGGTGACGATGTTCAGGGCCCCCGAGGGGAAGCCCACCTCGGCCGCCAGTTGCGCCACGCGGATCAGCGACAGGCAGGCGTCCTCGGCCGGCTTGACCACGCAGACGTTGCCGGCGGCCAGGGCGCCGCCCACGCTGCGCCCGAAGATCTGCATCGGGTAGTTCCAGGGAATCACATGGCCGGTCACGCCATGCGGTTCGCGCCAGGTGAGCACGCTGTAGCCGTCCAGGTAGGGCAGGGTTTCGCCATGCAGCTTGTCGCAGGCGCCGGCATAGAACTCGAAGTAGCGTGCCAGCGCCAGCGTGTCGGCGCGCGCCTGTTTGGTGGGCTTGCCGCAGTCGCGCTGCTCCAGCGCGGTCAGCTCGTCGGCATGTTCGAGCACCTTGGCCGACAGGCGCTGCAGCAGGCGGCCCCGGTCGGCGGGTGCCATGCGCTGCCACACCGCGTTGTAGCACTGGCGCGCGGCATGCACCGCCGCGTCGATGTCGTCGGCGTTGCTGCGCTGGATCTCGTCGAAGGGCTGGCCGTCGGACGGGTCGATCACGGCAAGCGTGCGGCCCGACGAGGACGGAACAGAGGCGTTGGCGATGTAGTTCAGTTGCATGGCAGCATTTTGCCCGGAAATGCAAAGTGTTCTTAGTATTTTGCTCGAAAATGCCCTTGGGTGATAACCCGTAAGCGCTGGTAGCTATTGTTTCAATAGCAAGTGGCGCGCAGGGCCGCCAGGTCCAGGATCTCCACCTCGCCGCGGTGCACGCGCACCAGGGCGCGGCCCTCCAGCTCCTTGAGGATCTGGTTCGTGGTCTGGCGCGAAATGGCCAGCATCAGCGACAGCTGCTCCTGCGAAATGCCGATCACCCGGCGCGACTGGCCCTCGGCCGTCCACTGGCCGTAGCCCTCGGCCATCATCACCAGGCGGCGCGCCAGGCGCTGGGCGGCAGGCAGCAGGGCAAGCTCTTCCATGGCCACGAAGGCGGTGCGCAGCTTGTCAGTGAGCAGCAGGGCCAGCGCATGCCAGTGCTGCGGGTGGGCGGTGAGCCAGGCCTGCAGGGGCTCGTGCGGTACCTGCAGCAGGGTGCTGGCCTCGGCCGCATGGGCGTCGTGCGTGCGCGCCGAGTTGTCGAACACCGAGATCTCGCCGAACCAGTGCGGCGGCTCCAGCCGCGTAAGCAGGGCGGCGCGCGCCTCGTCGGCCTTGCCCCCTGTGCCCGAAATGCTGATCGCGCCGCGCACCACGGCGTACAGCCCGCAGGGGGCATCGCCGCGCAGAAACAGCACCTCGCCCGGCGCCAGCTGGCGCAGGTGGGCCATGCCCAGCAGCGGCTGGGCGAAGTCGGGCGGCAGATGGGCGAACCAGCGGCCGGTCTGGAGCACGGGAAGGTAGGCGGCGGGGTCGGTCATGCGGGCGAGGGCAGGGAATCGGGCAGGGCGTTGTGTCGGCTTTCCGACAGACTGTGGCCGGGCATCGGGTGAGTATGGATGCTGCTCAAAACAATACCAGGAGACACCCATGAAAACCCTGATCGACCAGCTGTCCCAGTACGCCGACTACCACCGCGACCCGCGCAACATCCACACCCACTTCGTGGGCGTGCCGATGATCATGTTCGCCGTGGTGATCCTGCTCTCGCGCCCCACCTGGCTGCTGGGCGGGGTGCCCGTGGGCCCGGCGCTGGTGGCAGCCATCGCGGCCAGTGTCTTCTACTTCCGGCTCGATACGCGCTTTGGCCTGGTGATGGCCACGCTGCAGGCCGCCATGCTGGCCGGTGGCCAGTGGCTGGCGCTGCAAGGCACCACGCTGTGGCTGGCCACGGGCGTGGGCCTGTTCGCCGTGGGCTGGGTCATCCAGTTCGTGGGCCACTACTACGAGGGCCGCAAGCCCGCCTTCGTGGACGACCTGGCAGGCCTGATCGTGGGGCCGCTGTTCGTGGTGGCCGAGCTGGGCTTTCTGATGGGTCTGCGCAAGGAAGTGCAGCACGCCATCGAGCAGCGCAGCGGGCCGGTGCGCCTGCGCACGGGGCCGGCTGCCACAGCCTGACCCGGCGCTTCTCCTTCTCTCTCCTCCTTCATTGAATCCGGCCCACGGCACCGCATGGCGGTGCCGTGGGCTTTGCCACAGGAGCGCGGCCCGCCTGGCCGCGTGAGCGCACCATGAGTTTCATTTCCATCCTGCCCACACTGCTGTTCATTGCGCTGGGCCTTGTCATGTTCGGCCTGGGCTTGTCGCTCACCGTGGCGGACTTCAAGCGCCTGCTGCAGTACCCGCGCGCCGTGGCGCTGGCCCTGGTGCTCCAGGTGCTGGTGCTGCCGGCGGCCTGCTACGGCCTCATCGTGCTGCTGGGCGTGCCGCCGCTCTATGCCGTGGGGCTGATGCTGCTGGCAGCCTCGCCAGGCGGCGTGTCGGCCAACCTGTTCAGCCACCTGTTCGGCGGCAACGTGGCGATGAACATCTCGCTCACGGCCATCAACACGCTGCTGTCCATCGTGAGCCTGCCGCTCATCACCAACTGGGCCATCGCCACCTTCGCCAAGACCGGCCAGGTGGTGCCGCTGCAGTTCGGCAAGGTGCTGGAGGTGATCGTGATCGTGCTCATCCCCGTGGTCGTGGGCATGTGGGTGCACCGGCGCGCCCCGGCCTTCAGCGCGCGCATGGAAAAGCCGATGAAGCTCTTCAGCGCCGTGGTGCTCGCGTCGTTCGCGCTGATTGCCATTGCCAAGGAATGGGCGGCGCTGTCGGCATCGTTTGCGGATATCGGCCCGGCCGTGCTGCTGTTCAATGCGCTGAGCCTGGGTGCCGGCTACTTCCTGCCGCGCGCGGTGGGCATGGACAAGTCCATGGCCACGGCCATCGGCTTCGAGATCGGCATCCACAACTCCACGCTGGCGATCTTCATCGCGCTGTCGGTGCTGAACAACTTCCAGCTCGCGCTGCCGGCCGCCATCTACTCGGTCAGCATGTACATCATGGCGCCGCTGTTCGGCATGCTGGTGCTGCGCAGGCCGGGGCAGAACGCCGCCGCAAGGCCCTGACTTACAGCCTGCTTTCCACGCTGTTGCGCATGGCGGCCTGCGCCACGGCGTCCAGGGCGACATCCACCACGGGCTGCTGGCTGAGCACCTGCAGGCTGCCTTGCTGGATGCACCGGTCGAGCAGCCGCAGGGTCATCGACTGGGTGCGGCCCGACGCGTTGGTGAAGAGGAAGAAGGTGCCCTGCGAGCCGACCCAGGACAGCTGGGTGCGCTCCCACTGGCCCGCCACCAGCAGGTTGACCCAGCTGCCGACGGCCAGCGCAGGTCGGGTGGGTCCATCCACCGGGGTGGGGGCGGGCGGGGGCTCCAGGGTCCCGGGCTGGGAAGGCTGCAAGTCGTCCATGAAGCCGGAATCCTGGGCTTCCGATGGCGCAAGCCACGGCTCCTCGTCCATGAGCGGGGTTGCTTGTTCCGCAGGCTCCGTTTCGGCGGGCAAAGCGGCAGGCTTGGGCCCGCCCTGGAAGGCCTGCTGGTGCAATTGCATCAACTGCGCGAAGACGGCTTCGGTCCTGTCAGCGGGGTAGTCGATCAGTGCGAGGCCCTCGCGCAGGCGAGGCAGCAGTTGGGGGATCAGGCGCGCGAGCTCACCGGTGTTCGTGCGGGTCAGTTCGGGCTGCGCGCTCCAGACCAGGGCACCCACCAGCTCCTGGTAGCGGCCCGGATCGGCGCTGCCGGTCCTGTCGGTCAGGCGCGCCTGGGCCATGACCTGGGCCCAGGGGCCGAGCAGGAAGTGGGCAATCTCGCCGGGAATGTTGTCGAGCTGCGGCAGCAACCGGATCTCGCCGGACAGCCTGGCCGCCAGGAGGTGGCGCTGCTCCGCGTGCTGCAGCGCCTCGATGGCGCGCTGGCGCTCCTGTTCGCGCGCCTGCTCGCTGTCCGCCCATTGCACGTGCAACTGCTGGCGGACCTGCTCGAAATCGTCGGCTCCTTCGATGGTGGCTGTGGCCAGCGGGCCGGCAATGTCCATGAGGGAGCGCATGAAGCGCTTGAAGCCGGGTGCCTCGGGCCCGTTGAAGGCCATGGCGTGGTCGGTGATGTCCTGCAGCAGGCGGCGCGCGGGGTGCTCCTTGTTGCTGAAGAACCGGGGGTCGGCCAGCGCCAGCTGCATCAGGGCGGGCTCCAGGGCGCGCACGAACTGCTGCACGGGCCACGGCAGTCGGCTGTCGCGCGCGATGTTGTCCACCATCAGTGCGACCACCTCCATGCCCAGGGCGTCGCCCAGCCCTGCGGCGCGCCGCTGCCCTGGCTCGCCCGGCTGGGAGCGCTGGCCGCCCAGGCGCTCCATCATCTGGCCGACCTGGTTCATTTCCTGCAGCGCCTCGAAGGCGGCGGGCACGGTCATGGCGAAATCCGTGGCGGGCGGGTCGATCTGCGGAAGCTGAGCCGGGCTGTCGAACTCGCGTGCAAAACGTTCGGCGAAGGGCTCATCGTCCGGCCTGGCCGCCGGGGCCTGCGCCGGCGCGGGCGGCTCGCTGAACTCGCCGAGCAGCAGGCGGCGCAGCCGGTCGAGCGTGAGCAGCGGGTCGCCGGAGCCTGCCGGTACCGGCATGTCCGTTTCGGCGCCGAAGCCGGGAGAGGTTTCGCCATTGCTTGGGGCAACGTACACATACTGGCCGTCGGCCTGGCGCATGGCGTAGCCCACGGGCTGCACGCCGCCTTGCTTGAGCAGATCGATCTGCGCCAGGTAGAGCCCCTTGAGCTCGGTGCCCAGCGCCTTGGCCATGTGCGCCATCCAGTCGTTGCGCACCTGCGCGGTGGCCTGCATCTGCGACACCACGGCCTGCAGTGCCTGCAGGAAGACTTCGGGGCGCAGGGGGTTGTGCTCGGGCTGCACCCTTTGCAGGCCCTGGGCCGCGCACACCAGGGCGTCGAGGTCGGCCAGAGGGCCCTCCACGGCAGACGCCAGGACCTGCCTGGCGCGGGCGCGCTCGACGCTTTCGGTGATCTGCGACTCGTCCATCAGTTCGAGCTGGTCGAAATGGATGGTGAACAGGGAGCGCGAGGGCTTTTCCTCCCCTGGCGCGGTGGTCTGCTGTTCGAGCGCCTTGCGCAGCGCGCCAGGGTAGCGCTCGCCCATCACAGAGGTGAGCCGCATCAGTTGCTGCTGCGCTTCGAGCATGCCCTGGTGCTCGCCCGGGGTGCGGGCCTGGTCCTGGCGCAGTTGCAAAGACATGCGCGTCGCCTCGGCGACGCGCTCCATCAGCTGCCTGGAATCCGCCAGCACGCCCTGGACGATGCGCTGGTAGTGCGGGGCGTTGCCGCCGAAAGAGGCAGGGTCAGGCGGTGCGGAGTGTTTCAAGGCCATCTTCTCTGGAAATACCGGAATGCCTGTGATGGTACGCGGGCTTGCCGCCCAGGTGCCCAAGAATCTGTTCAAGAAGACCTGAACAGGTTCTTGGGTCCTCAGCCCGGTTGGCCAGGGCCTGGCCGGGTCCAGGCCAGCAGCGCCACCGTGCCTGCAGCGCACAGCGCCACCAGCGCACACAGCTGGGGCAGGGCCGCCGCGAGGGGCGCCCCCAGCTGGTTGAGCCGCAGCGAGGCCTGCACGCCCGAGGTGCTGGGCAGCAGCCAGCGCAGCCACTGCAGCGGCTCGGGCAGGGCCTCCACGGGCCACGAGAAGCCGGCCACGAAGGCGATCGGCAGGGTGGTGAACAGCAGTACCTGCAGTGCGCGCTCGCGGTTGCCCACCCACAGGCCGATCAGCGCGCCCAGGGCCGCGATGGCGGGCACATAGCAGGCCAGCAGCGCCAGCGCGCCCAGCGGGTTGCCGCCTCGTGGGTAGTCGTGCAGCAGGAAGATCCAGCCGAAGTAGAACAGGCCACTGATCCAGCCCAGCGTGCACAGCGCCAGCAGCCGGCCCAGCCAGGTACGGGTGCGCGCCCGGTGCCGGCCGGCCTCCACCCAGGTGCCGGTGAGCATGGCCGCGCCCATGAGCAGCGTCTGCTGCAGGATCAGCAGGGCCACGGCAGGCACGACGAAGCTGCCATAGCCCTCGGTCGGGTTGAACAGCGCCACCATCTGCAGTTGCACCGGGTTGCGGCTGGCCGCGGCCTGCTGCGCGCTCTGGCCCGCAGCCTGCAGCTTGCGGATCTCGATGCCGGCGGACACGGTGCCCACGGCCTCGGCAAAGCCGTACTGCACGGCCTTGTTGAGCAGCGCATAGGCGCCATTGCCTTCAACGCGGACCAGGGCCTCCTCGCCGCGCACCACGCTGCGCTTGAGGTGGGCGGGGATCAGCGCATAGCCCTCCACCTCGCCGCGCCACAGCGCTTCTTGCGCCTCGCGTTCGCTGGCGGTCACCAGGCGCACCTCGATGCGCGGGTCGGCCTCGGCAAAGCGCGTGATCTGGCGCGACAGGCTGCTGCGGTCCATGTCCACCACGGCCACGGGCACACGGGTGAGCACCTCGTCGGCATAGAACCAGGGGTAGAAGAAGCCATAGAGCACGGGCGCGGCCACGAGCAGCAGCAGCACGCCCTTGTCGCGGCTGATGGTGGCCAGGGCCTGCAGCCAGGCGCTCCAGAGGGTCGAGGGTTCGGCAGAGGTTTCGTACCGTTTGTCCATCACCGTCCTCCCCAGCTTTCAGGCTTGTTGCGTGCCAGTTGCAAGGCCAGCGTGCAGATCGCCAGCAGCACGGCGGTGGCCGCCATCAGCGCGACCACGGTGGAAACACTGGTGCGCAGCGGCGCGCCCATCTGCAGCTGCTCGATCTGCAGGCGGATGTAGTGGGTGTAGGGCATGGCCTCGGCCCAGGCGCGCGCGCTGGCCGGCATGCCCGCCAGCGGAAAGGCCACGCCGCTGAACGCAAACGCCGGTGCCGCGAAGAAGCCGGCGCCCGACAGCGCCGTGCGCAGCGAGCGCGTGGCGCCCGCCAGCGCCGCACCGGCGGCCAGCGACACGGCCATCAGCAGCGCCAGCCCGGTCGCCACCCAGGCCAGGTTGCCCGGCGGGTGCCAGCCGCGCCCCCAGGTGATGCCCGTCAGCGCCAGCAGCGCCACCAGCGTCAACGAGGCCCATGGCAGGGCGAGCTTGCCCACCAGGGCCGCACCCGTGCGCAGCACACCACCGCCCGCGTTCAGCCATTCGCCCAGCGTGTGGTCGCGCAGTTCGCGGCCCACGGTCCAGGCGCCGGCCGTCATGGCCAGGATGTGCAGCAGCGCCGGAATCAGCGCCGCGCCCAGGAACTGCTCGTAGTTGGTGGACACGTTGAACAGCGCCACCAGTTGCGTGTGGATGGGCTCCATGCTCACGCGCACGGCCTGGGCCGGCTCGCCGCGCTTGTTGCGCGCCGCCATCTCGATGCCGGCCGACAGCGTGCCCACCACGGCACGCACGTCGCGCTGCAGCACGCCCGAGTGCGTGCCCAGCTGCGCGTTGTGCAGCAGCGTGACCTGGGCCGTGCGGCCCTCCTTCACGGTGCGCGCAAAGTCGCGCGGGAGGGTGACGATGGCGTAGACCTCCACGCTGCGCAGCGCGCGTTCGGCCTCGGCCGTGTTGGTGTAGTGCTGCACCACCTGCAGGCCGGGCGTGGCGTCCAGCATGCGCACCATCTGGCGCGACAGGGCCGAGTGGTCGTCGTCCAGCACGCCCACGGGCAGGTGGCGCGGCAGGCCGGCCGAGAAGATCCAGCCCATGAGCAGCACGGCCAGCAGCGGCACCCAGGTGACCATGGCCAGGTCCCAGGGGCTCTTGAGCAGGCGCTGTGCCTCGCGGCGAAAGCTGTGGACCAGGGGATTCATGGCGTGGTCAAGGCGCAGGGCGTTGCGTGCCGGCCCATTGCACCAGCACCGTCATGCCGGGGCGGGCGCCTTCGATGGGGCTGGCCGGGCGCGCGCGCACTTCGAAGGTGCGCACGTCGAAGCCCTGGCCGGCGCGCGTGGCGCGCCAGGTGGCGAAGTCGGGCAGGGCGGCCGTGTGGTAGACCTTGAAGCGCACGGGCTTGCCGGCAGTGCCGAGGGCCGGCAGCGTGGCTTCGAACTCCTGGCCGATGGCAAAGCGCTGCAGCCGGTCTTCGCGCACGTTCAGCACCACCCACTGGTCGGCCAGGTCCACCACCGTGACCACGGCCACGCCCTGGGGCGAGAGCTCGCCGCTGCGCGCCAGCACCTTGGCCACCTCGCCGGCCACGGGGCTCTTGAGCTCTGTCTCGGCCTGGGCGGCCTTGACCTCGGCGACCACGCCGGCCACCTGGCGCGCCTGGGCGCTGGCGGCGGACCGGTCCTCGGGCCGGGCACCGGCGCGCGCCAGCTCGTACTGGGCCTTGGCGGCCAGGGCCTGGTCGCGTGCGGCCTTGTGGTTGGCCTCGGCCTCGTCGCGCTTTTGCGCGGCCACCAGGCCTTCGCGGGCCAGGCCGTCCACCCGGCGGTAGGAGGATTCGGCTAGGTCGGCCGCCGTCACGGCGCGCTGCCAGGCCAGGCGCGCCATCTCCACTTCCTGCGGGCGGGCGCCGTGCGCGGCCTTGTCGGCCACGGCCTGGGCCGCTTCCTGCGCGGCGGTGGCTTGCGCCAGCTTGGCCTGCACCTCAGGGCTGTCCATGCGGATCAGCGGGGCGCCCACGGCGATCTGGTCGCCTTCCTTGACCAGGATCTGCGCGATGCGCGCGGTGACCTTGGGTGCGATGTCGGCCTCGCGGGCTTCCATCTGGCCCTGGAACACCTCGGGGGCCGGTTGCGAAGCCTTCCACAGGCCGAAGCCGACGAAAGCGCCCACGGCCACCAGGGCCATGGCGCCCAGTACCGCAGCCTTTGTGCTGCCCTTGCCGTTGATCTTGCTGCTGTCGCTCATGTTCATTCCACCTTCACATCGGCACGTGCCATGTATTTGCCAAATTCATCGGACAGGCCGCAGCTTTCGAGCAGCTCGGCCAGGGCCTTCACGTAGTCGTGGGCGGCCTGGGCGCGTTCGGTCTGCGCCTTGGCCTGGTTGACCTGGGCGTCGATCAGGTCCAGCGTGGTGCTGGTGCCGGCGCGCAGGCCCGAGGTGCGCAGGCGCAGCACCTCGTCGGCCACCTCCAGGCCGGGCTGCAGCCCGAAATAGGCGCGCCGGGCCTGCTCCAGCGCCTGCCAGCGCTTTTCCACCAGCAGGGCGATGTCGTTCTGCGCCTGGGCGCCGCTGCGCTCGGCCTGCTCGATCTGGCGCGAGGACGATGCGGCCAGCGCATCGCGGTCGATGGAGTCCCACAGCGTGAAGCGCACGCCGATGCCGGCCACCCAGTCTGCATCCCTGCCGCTCTTGAGCTGGCGCTGGCCGAAGGCGAAGACCTGTGGCTTGCGCAAAGCCTCCTGCGCCGCATGCAGTTGCTCGGCCTGGCCCTTCTTGGCGGCCACCTTGGCCAGGCCCGGGTGGCGCTGCAACGCGGCATCGACGAAATGGGGCAGGGGCTCCACCGGCTGGCCGAGCACGAAGAGCGGGCTGGTGGGCGCCACGCGCTCGCTGGCCTTCACCGTGCGGGTGAGGGCGGTGGCGGCCAGGTCGGCGTCGTCGCGGGCCTTGCGTGCGTTGCGGCGGGCCTCCTCCAGCGCGGCGCGGGCCTGCAGGCGCTCCACGCGGGCGATCACGCCGGCGTCCAGCATCTTCTGCGCGGCGGCATCGTGCTGCTCGATGGTGGCCAGGGCCGACTCGCGCAGCCGGGCCGCCTGCTCGGCGAGCTGGGCGCCGAAGTAGCGCTGCACCAGCACCGTGGTGACCTCGTGGCCGGTCTTGTCGGCATCGGCCTGCACTTCGGCCGCCTGTGCCTCCACCAGGCCGCGCGCAGCATCACCGGCACCGCCCATGTAGATGGGCCAGATGCCCGAGACCGAGGTGCTGGTGTCCGTCTTGTGGCGGTTCAGCGTGTAGCTGGCCGGCAGATGGGGCAACTGGGCCAGCGAGCCCGCCAGCTGCGGCGGCAGCTGCTGCAGCACGCCCGGCAGGGCCTGGTTCACGGGGTTGAGGTCCAGGTCCAGGTTGGCGTTGTAGGCGTACGCGGCGCCGCTGAGCGAGACCACCGGCCCGCCCAGCCGTGCCAGGGCCTGGCGGCGCAACTGCGCGCTTTCCACCGCGTTGCGCGATGCGGCGAGCTGGTCGGAGCGCGCCGTGAGCTGCTCCAGTGCGGCCTGGAAGGCCATGGGTTCAGCCTGGGCTGGCAGCTGCATGGCGAGTGCGGCCAGCAGGGCGGCGGCCCGCAGTGAAGAAATACGCAGGCAAGGGAGGGGCTTGCCGGCCGCCGCATGCGGCCGGTGAGAGGGGCTCTGGGTCATGGTCTAAGGGGTGTTCGTGCTCAGCGTGCGCCCACGGGGATGTAGGCATCGCGGTGGTCTGCCAGCCAGCGCTCGGAGAGGTCGCTGCCCTGCTGGCTGGGGTGGAAATCGCGCCGCAGGTAGTCGCGCCAGGGACGCCAGGTCTCGCGCACCAGGCCTCCCTTGCCGAAGAGCGTGCGGGCCGCGCTGCGCCATGTGCGCCACTGCCACAGCGTGCCATCGCGGCGCAGGTTGCCCACGGTCTGGCGCAGCACGTCGCCCAGGAACACCAGGGTGATGCGCCGGAACCAGGTGATGCGCCAGGCATGGTCGCCGTCCAGCGCCTGGTAGATGTCGAAAGCCGTGCTCTTGTGCTCGGCCTCTTCAGCGCAATGCCACTGCCACATGGTGGCCAGGCGAGGATCGGCCCCGGCCAGGACTTCTGGGTGGCCCAGCAGCCACTCGGCCAGCAGGGCGGTGAAGTGCTCGTTGGCGGCGGTCACCGCCAGCGGATGGCGCGGGTCGGCGCCCTCGAAGAGCTTCATGCGCTCGGCCGCGCGCGGGGCCCAGGTGTTGACCAGGCCCTGCGTGTCGAGGTGGCCGTTGAACAGCGCATGGATGCGCCGGTGCGTGGCCTCCTGCCCGATGAAGCCGCGCACCTCGTCGGCGTACTGCGCTTGCCGGTCGGCGGGCAAGGCCTTGTGGCCATTGCGCACTGCGTCGATGAAGAACTGCTCGCCGACGGGAAAGCTCATGGACAGCGCATTGAAGAGCGCCGTGCGAAAGGCGTCGCCACCGCACCAGTGGCGCGCAAAAGGCGCTTCCAGGTCGATGAGCAGGCGGCGGACGACGAGTTCGGTCATGGCGGGCTCCAAGGGATGAAAAGGGCTGGTACTGCATGGTACCAAGTGCATATGATGCGACCCGGATGTGGTACTGTCAAGTACCTTTTCGGATCTTTCCTGGAACCGTTCGCCACCATGACCGAAGCCTCGACCACCGCCAGCTCGTCCACCGTGCACCGCTCCCGCCTGCTGGAGGGCATGGCGCGCGCCGTGGCCGCGCGCGGCTATGCCGACACCACCATCGCCGACATCGTGCGCGAGGCCAGCGTCTCGCGCCGCACCTTCTACGAGAACTTCGCCGACAAGGCCGAATGCCTGATCGCGCTGTATGAGGTCGCCAGCGGCAATGCCATCACCGTGCTGCGCAACGCCATCGACCCGCACAGCGACTGGCAGGCCCAGGTGGAGCAGGCCATGGGTGCCTACTTCGGCGTGCTTGAGCGCAACCCGGTGCTGCTGCGCACGCTGTTCGTGGAGATGCTGGGCCTGGGCGCGCCGGGGCTGGCAGCGCGCCGCCGCGCCAACCAGCAACTGGCCGACCTGATGCTCGACGTGGTGAACAACCGCCCGGGCGAGCGCCTGCGCAAGGCTCCGCTGCAGCCCATGATGGCCATGGCCGTGGTGGGCGGCATCAACGAGATGGTGCTGCAGTCCATCGAGCAGGGGCGCGCCAACGACCTGCAGGAGCTGGTGGATCCGGCCGCGATGCTGCTGCGCGCGGCGATCTCGGCGGAGTTCTGAATCAGATCTCGTTGGCGATCTCGATCAGGTTCTCGTCCGGATCGTAGATATAGACCGAGCGCAGGCGGTGCTGTGCGCCCGTGGCGCCCACGGGCCCCTGCACCACGGCCACGTCTTCGGCCGCGAGGTGCAGCAGCACTTCGTCGAGCGGCGTGCGCGTGAGAAAGCACAGGTCGCCCGAGCCCGCCGTGGCATGGCGCACGTTCGGGTCCACCACCGTGCCGACCTCGTGCAAGTTGATCTTCTGATCGCCGAAATGCAGTGCGTAGCGCCCCGGCTTGAACTCGCGTGCCACCATGCCCAGCACGCGTTCGTAGAAGGCCATGGTGGCCGGGATGCTGGCGACGGTCAGGACCACATGGTCCAGCGATTGCACGGTGATAGGCATGGCAGTGCGGTGGGATGGCGTGGAAAAAGAAAAGGCCCGCCGAAGCGGGCCGTGGCTGCATGGCGGATGCCGCAGCGTATCAGCTCCCGTGGAACCTCACCACCAGTGGCACGATGAGCAGCGCCACGATGTTGATGATCTTGATCAGCGGGTTGATGGCCGGGCCGGCCGTGTCCTTGTACGGGTCGCCCACGGTGTCGCCGGTCACGGCGGCCTTGTGCGCCTCGCTGCCCTTGCCGCCATGGTGGCCGTCCTCGATGTACTTCTTGGCATTGTCCCAGGCTCCGCCGCCCGTGCACATGGAGATGGCGACGAAGAGCCCGGTGACGATGGTGCCCATGAGCAGGCCGCCGAGCGCCTTGGGCCCCAGGAGCAGGCCGACCACGATGGGCACCACCACGGGCAGCAGGCTGGGGATCACCATCTCCTTGATGGCGGCGGTGGTCAGCATGTCCACGGCCTTGCCGTACTCGGGCTTGCCCGTGCCGTCCATGATGCCGGGGATGGTGCTGAACTGGCGGCGCACCTCCACCACCACCGCGCCGGCCGCGCGGCCCACGGCCTCCATGGCCATGGCACCGAACAGGTAGGGGATCAGCCCGCCGATGAACAGGCCGACGATGACCAGCGGGTCCGACAGGTCGAAGCTGATGGCTTTGCCATAGCTCTCCAGCTTGTGCGTGTAGTCGGCAAACAGCACCAGGGCCGCCAGGCCCGCCGAGCCGATGGCATAGCCCTTGGTCACGGCCTTGGTGGTGTTCCCCACGGCGTCCAGCGGGTCGGTGACGTCGCGCACGCTGCTGGGCAGCTCGGCCATCTCGGCAATGCCGCCGGCGTTGTCGGTGATGGGGCCGTAGGCGTCCAGGGCCACCACGATGCCCGCCATGCTCAGCATGGACGTGGCCGCCACGGCAATGCCGTAGAGCCCGGCGAGCTGGTAGGACGCCAGGATGGCCAGGCACACGAAGAGCACCGGCCAGGCCGTGGAGCGCATCGAGACCCCCAGGCCGGCGATGATGTTGGTGCCGTGGCCCGTGGTCGAGGCCTGCGCGATGTGCTGCACGGGCGAGTACTGCGTGCCGGTGTAGAACTCGGTGATCCAGACCAGCGCGGCCGTGAGCACCAGCCCCGTGGCGCAGGCGCCGAACAGGCGCATCTGGCTGCCGCTGGCGCGGATGGCGTTGTCCGGCATGATCCACATGGTGACGAAGTAGAACGCGATCAACGACAGAATGCCCGCGATCGCCAGGCCCTTGTACAGGGCGGGCATCACGTTCTTCATGCCCGGCGAGGCCTTCACGAAGAAGCAACCGATGATCGATGCCACGATGGACACGGCGCCCAGCGCCAGCGGGTACACCGCAGCGTTGACCGGCGCGGCCACCACCATCAGCGCGCCCAGCACCATGGTGGCAATCAGCGTCACGGCATAGGTCTCGAACAGGTCGGCCGCCATGCCGGCGCAGTCGCCCACGTTGTCGCCCACGTTGTCGGCGATCACGGCCGGGTTGCGCGGGTCGTCCTCGGGGATGCCGGCCTCCACCTTGCCCACCAGGTCGGCGCCCACGTCGGCGCCCTTGGTGAAGATGCCGCCACCCAGGCGCGCAAAGATCGAGATCAGCGAGGAGCCGAAGGCAAAGCCGATCAGCGGGTTGAGTGCCTCGGCCAGCATGGGGCCCGAGGTGATGCCCCGCGACAGCACCCAGTAAAAGCCCGTGACACCCAGGAGGCCCAGGCCCACGACCAGCATGCCGGTGATGGCACCGCCGCGAAAGGCCACATCGAGCGCGGGGCCGATGCCCTGCGTGGCGGCCTGCGCGGTGCGCACGTTGGCGCGCACCGAGACGTTCATGCCGATGAAGCCGCAGGCGCCCGAAAGAAAGGCGCCCAGGACAAAGCCGAGCGCGGAGGTCAGGTCCAGAAAGGCACCGATGAGAATGGCCAGCACCACGCCGACAAGGGCAATGGTCTTGTACTGGCGTGCCAGGTAGGCGGCTGCACCGGCCTGGATGGCGCCGGCAATCTCCTGCATGCGCGCATTGCCCGCATCCTTGGCAAGAATCCACCCACGGGCCCAAACGCCGTAGGCCACCGCAATCAATCCGCAAACCACTGCCAGTATCAGAGGGGACGTCAGCGCTGAGTTGTCAGCCATTCATTTCTCCTTGGTTTTTTCAGTTGCACGGAAGGAAACACAACGCAGGTCGGTGGTGCTTCCGCTGCGTTGCTTCCTCGTGCTCCTGCGAGAAGAACCTGCTCAAAATCGAGAGCAGGTTCTCAAGGAGTCGATTGGCCAACAGGCCCAATTTACAGGCAAACGCCGGTTTGCAAGCGGGCAGAAAGGGGCATGCGCCTAAAATCAGGGTTAATCCCGACGCTCTTGGTCCTGAACCGGGCTCGCGGGTTATCGTTTCAAACCACACTCCACAGACATGTCCCTGAACCACGTACCTCCTGGCAAGAACGCCCCCGACTCCTTCAACGTCGTCATCGAGATCCCGATGAACGCCGACCCGATCAAGTACGAAGTGGACAAGGAATCGGGCGCGATCTTCGTGGACCGCTTCATGACCACGGCCATGCACTACCCCACCAACTACGGCTACGTGCCGCAGACGCTGTCGGGCGACGGCGACCCGGTGGACGTGCTGGTGATCACCCCCTATCCGCTGTTCCCCGGCGTGGTCGTGCCCTGCCGCCCCATCGGCATCCTGATGATGGAAGACGAAGCCGGCGTGGACGGCAAGGTGCTGGCCGTGCCCACCGACAAGGTGCTGCCCATCTACACCCACTGGCAGAAGGTGGAAGACGTGAACCCGATGCGCCTGAAGGCCATCAGCCACTTCTTCGAGCACTACAAGGACCTGGAAGCCGGCAAGTGGGTCAAGGTGCTGGGCTGGGAAGGCCTGGACGCCGCCAAGAAGGAAATCATGGACGGCATCGCCAACTTCAAGGCCAAGAACAACGCGGCCTGAGTGCCCCGGCCGGCTGCCCCTGCGGTGGCCCGCTGACCGGAAAGCATGCATGCCCTCGCGGGCTGCATGCTTTTTTTCATGGAAACCCCGCACTGTGCAGTGCCCCCGCCGTTGCTAGACTGGGCAAAGCCAGGGTGTCGGTGCGCAATCCTGCGCACGCCCTGGCACGAATGGCCGTGGCCAAGGGGTGATATGAAGATTTCCGACGTGCGTATCGGGCTCAAGCTGGGGATCGGGTTCTTTGCCCTGGTGCTGCTCACGGGTCTCCTGGGAGCGGTCTCGCTGTTCCAGCTGTCACGCATCCACCACAACGCGCAGGAGATCGCGAGCAACCTGCTGCCCAGCGTGGGCTACACGGGCGAGCTTCGGGTGCTCATGAACCGCATGCGGCGCTCCGAAGCCGGCATGATCACTGCCCGCAGCACGGCCGAAGTCCAGGCCTTCGCCGAGCAGATGAGCGCGCGCGCCAAGGACCTGGAGCGCGTGGAGGGGCAGTACGAACCGCTGGTCAGCGCGGGTGAGGAGCGCGAGGCCTTCCAGGCCTTTCGCACGCGCAAGGCAGCGTACTACAAGCTGCAGGCCAACCTGGTGGATGTCGCCAAGGCGGTGGACTTCAGCACCAACGACACCCTGGCCTTGAGCGCCGATGCCTTGTCCGGGCTGTTTGCCGGTGAGTCAGAAACCGCCTTCGTGGCTGCCGCCGAAACCCTGGGCCAGTTGCAGAAGATCAACTCGGCGCAGGCCGACAAGGAGCAGGCCGAAGTGGCATCGGTCTTCCAGGCGGCCCGCGTCTGGGTGCTGGGCACGCTGGCCGCCTGCGTGGCGCTCGCCGTCGTGCTGGGCGTGTCGATCACGCGCTCGGTCACGCGCCCCGCAGGCCAGGCCGTGAGCGCTGCACGTGCCATTGCCGAAGGCGACCTCACGGCCGCCATGCCGGCCCATGGCAACGATGAGATGGGCCAGCTGCTGTCGGCCCTGGAAGACATGCGCTCCAACCTGGCCCGCGTGGTCACCGGGGTGCGCGGCAACGCCGAAAGCGTGGCCTCGGCGAGCGCACAGATCGCCTCGGGCAACAACGACCTGTCGGCACGCACCGAGCAGCAGGCCTCGGCACTGGAAGAAACCGCCGCCTCGATGGAAGAACTGGGCTCCACCGTGCGCCAGAACGCCGACAACGCGCGCCAGGCCAACCAACTGGCCCTGAACGCCTCCACCGTGGCCGTACAGGGCGGCGACGTGGTGGCCGAAGTGGTGGAGACCATGAAAGGCATCAACGCCAGCAGCAGCAAGATCGCCGACATCATCAGCGTCATCGACGGCATCGCCTTCCAGACCAACATCCTGGCCCTGAACGCGGCGGTGGAAGCGGCCCGTGCGGGCGAGCAAGGCCGGGGCTTTGCCGTGGTGGCCAGCGAAGTGCGCAGCCTGGCCGGGCGCAGCGCCGAAGCGGCCAAGGAAATCAAAAGCCTGATCACCGCCAGCGTGGAGCGGGTGGAGCAAGGCACGCTGCTGGTGGACAAGGCCGGGACCACCATGACCGAAGTGGTGGCAGCCATTCGGCGCGTCACGGACATCATGGGCGAGATCAGCGCGGCCAGCAGCGAACAAAGCGCAGGGGTAGGCCAGGTGGGAGAAGCGGTCACGCAGATGGACCAGGCCACCCAGCAGAACGCGGCCTTGGTGGAAGAGATGGCGGCAGCGGCCAGCAGCCTGAACAGCCAGGCGGGCGAGCTGGTCAACGCGGTGGCGGTGTTCCGGCTGGCGGGCGATGGCAGCGGTGCAGGCAACTACCGCGCACCGGCACCGGCACCGGCCCCCGCAGTGCGCAAGCCGGTGGCCATGCCAGCGCCGGCAGCGCGGGCAGCGGTGGGATCCAGGCCTGCGGCCAAGGCACCGGCGGCAAGCCGGCTGGCGGCCCCCAAGGGGCCCGCACCCAGCCCGACAGCGGCAGCAACCAAGGCGCCGGCCAAGGCGGCCGGGGGCGGGGATGACGAATGGGAGAGCTTCTGATTGCAGGCTGGCAGGCTGTCCCTGGGCCGCCTTCTCTTTCAACCCGCCGTCGGCGGGTTTTTCACTTCTGGACCGGTGCGGACCGCGTTCAGCGTGGCCGGTGCGGATCCGGAAACACCAGTTGCAGCCCCGGCAGGGCAGGGCGTTTGAAGGCTTGCCACGCGGCTCCCGGCCCCTGCGGCTGGGCCAGCCGGTCGGCCACCACCCACCAGGCGCTCGGGTTCAGGCCAATGCCGAAATGGCTGGCCACCACCTCGATGTTCTCGGTGTGCGGGTTGTGCGGGGAGGGGGCCTGCAGGCTGCCACGCCAGGCCACCACGCCATCGCTGCGCGAGTAGATGCTGGTGGTGGGCACGGGCGGGGCCTCGGGCAGGTTGTAGTTCTCGGTCTCGCGCTCGATGCTGCGGCCACTGGCGAACTGGTAGATGCGCCAGGCATTGGTGGAGGTGTGGGGGCCGGCAAAGGGCGTGCCCAGCGTCACCACGCAGCGCACCAGGTCGGGCAGTTCCTTGGCCAGTTCTCGGGCATAAATGCCGCCCAGGCTCCAGCCCACCAGGCTCACCTTGCCCCCACTGCGCTGCGCGGCCTGCTGCAGCTGCTGCTTGGCGTTGTCCAGCACGCCTTCGCGCGGGCCCAGGTTCAGGCCCTGGCCCCAGCCCTGGGTGTCGTAGCTGCGCGATTCCAGGTAGCGGCGCAATGGCGCCGTCGTGGCGTCGCCGGCCGTGAGCCCGGGGAAGACGATGACGGTGTGCCCGTCGCCCCGGGGGGCGCGCTGCAGTACCGGCCAGGCGGGCAGCACGGCCCCGAATTCCCAGGGCGCGCGCAACTCCAGCGCCAGCAAGGGCAGGCCGGGGGCAGGCATGTGGTGGGGGTGCGTCTCTTTTTTGGTGAACAGCGTCATCAGGTCATTCCATGGGCACAAGGCAACTGCCCGGCGGTGTCAGGAGGCGGTGCGGCGGCAAGGGCGCCAGCTGTGCAGCGGCCCGCCATTCGACAGCCTGGGTAACGGTAACATTTTTTTGCGCCAGAACCCTCGCCGGGAGTGGAGGCAGCTCTCCAATGAGGCATGGACCAGTCTCCCCGCAGGGGCAACGCCGCCGGGTCGCCCATGGCTTCTTCTGTTGGCAGCCCGGCCGGCAGTGGCAGCCCATTGGCCGTATTTCGTTTTGAAATGTAACTTTTCGCTGCTATGCTTTTGGGAGTGCCTGTGGCGCCGGGCACCAACCGGTGGCCGGTGCCGTTCCCTTCCGAAATCATCCGCCATGAACCAACCCTTTGCTGCTGCCTCTTCTGACACCCCTTCCCGCATTGCCCAGCCCGCCGGCCGTGCAGGGGAGTACCTGAGCTTTCGCCTGGGGGCAGAGGAGTACGGCATCGACATCCTTCGGGTGCAGGAGATCCGCTCGTACGAGCAGCCCACCCGCCTGGCCCATTCCCCGGATTTCATCAAGGGGGTGATCGACCTGCGCGGGCGCATCGTGCCCATCCTGGACCTGCGCGTGAAGCTGCGCTGCCCGGAGGCGAGCTACACCGATTTCACGGTGGTCATCATCCTGGACATGGGGTCCTTGCTGGTCGGTGCCGTGGTGGATGCGGTGGCCGACGTGGTCACCCTGACCCAGGAGCTCATCAAGCCCGTGCCGCAGTTCGAGCCCCAGGGCCAGCTCGATTCGGCCTTTGTCGCCGGCATCGCCAGCGTGGGTGAGCGCATGCTGATCCTGATGGACATCGAGGCGCTGCTCAGCAGTGGCGAATTGGGGCTCGTCCGAAACGCTGCGCACGCATAACTTGAAAACACCAAAGACCAACTGAAGAGGGACTGGATGAATCGCTTGAATATTTCCACACGGCTGGTGGCCGCCTTTGCCGCCATGGTGCTGTTGCTGATCGCCCTGGGAGGGGTGGCATTGGCACGCTCTGCCAGCCAGCGCGCGGCGCTCAATGACATCGTTACCATGCGCATCCCCATCACCAGGGCCATGGGCATGCTGGCCGATGGGGTGAATGTGCAGGCGATCCAGTTTCGCAATCTGGCGATCTTTTCGTCGGAGGCCATCGTCAAGGCCTCGCGCGAGCAGGTCGGCATGGCGCGCTCGACGATTGCCAAGCAGCTGGAAACGCTCACCGCGCTGATCCAGTCCGAGAAGGGCAAGGCAAGCCTGGCCCGCATGCAGCAGCACCGTGCAGAATTCCTCAAGCTCGGAGACCAGTACCTGGGTCTGATCGACAAAGACCAGAAGGATGAGGCGCTGAAGCTGCTGGTGGAGCAGTTGCGCCCTGTTCAGCTCGCCTACCAGAAGGAAATCCAGGAGCAGGTGGACTACCAGGCCCAGGTCACGGCCGCTGCGGGCGAGCGGGCCGAGGCTGCGGCCGGCGCATTGCAGCGCGATGTGCTGATCGCCGGGGCAGCAGCCATCGCCCTGGCGATCTTCCTGGCCATCACCATCATCCGCTCCATCACCCGCCCCCTGGCCCAGGCCGTGCAGGCCGCCGACCGCGTCGCCGCTGGCGACCTGAGCAGCGACATCGTCGTGCAGTCGACGGACGAGACCGGCCACCTGCTCAGCGCCCTGCAGCGCATGCAGCAAAGCCTGGTGGCCACCGTGGCCACCGTGCGCGGCAACGCCGAAAGCGTGGCCTCGGCGAGCGCACAGATCGCCTCGGGCAACAACGACCTGTCGGCGCGCACCGAGCAGCAGGCCTCGGCGCTGGAAGAAACCGCCGCCTCGATGGAAGAACTGGGCTCCACCGTGCGCCAGAACGCCGACAACGCGCGCCAGGCCAACCAGCTGGCCCTGAACGCCTCCACCGTGGCCGTACAGGGCGGCGACGTGGTGGCCGAAGTGGTCGAGACCATGAAAGGCATCAACGCCAGCAGCAGCAAGATCGCCGACATCATCAGCGTCATCGACGGCATCGCCTTCCAGACCAACATCCTGGCCCTGAACGCGGCGGTGGAAGCGGCGCGTGCGGGCGAGCAAGGCCGGGGCTTTGCCGTGGTGGCCAGCGAAGTGCGCAGCCTGGCCGGGCGCAGCGCCGAAGCGGCCAAGGAAATCAAAAGCCTGATTACCGCCAGCGTGGAGCGGGTGGAGCAAGGCACGCTGCTGGTGGACAAGGCCGGGAGCACCATGACCGAAGTGGTGGCAGCCATCCGGAGGGTGACCGACATCATGGGCGAGATCAGCGCGGCCAGCAGCGAACAAAGCGCAGGGGTAGGCCAGGTGGGAGAAGCGGTCACGCAGATGGACCAGGCCACCCAGCAGAACGCGGCCTTGGTGGAAGAGATGGCGGCAGCGGCCAGCAGCCTGAACAGCCAGGCGGGCGAGTTGGTGAACGCGGTGGCGGTGTTCAGGCTGGCGGGCGATGGCAGCACCGCGAGCAGCTACCGCGCACCGGCACCGGCACCGGCACCGGCACCGGCACCGGCACCGGCACCGGCACCGGCACCGGCACCGGCACCGGCACCGGCACCGGCGCCGGCGCCGGCGCCAGCGGTGCGCAAGCCAATGGGCATGCCAGCACCAGCGGCGCGCGCGGCGGTCACGTCCAGGCCTGCCACCAAGGCAACTGCGGCCAGCCGGCTGGCGGCGCCCAAGGCTGCAAAAGCGGCGCCCGCGCCGGCCCCGTCGGCCAAGGCGGCTCCATCGCCCGCACCCAAGGCGGGTGGTGGTGGCGACGATGAATGGGAAAGCTTCTGATTGCGTTTACCCAGGGTGCGAGGGCTTCGCAGCGGTCTCGCGCACCGGCTCCATCGTCCGAAACTTGAGAGGGCGTCGCGGGCTTTGGCTTGAATCTTGCAGAACTGTGTTTACAGTTCGTTACTTCAGGAGACAGGCCATGAACCGGTTCAAGATTTCCACACGTCTGGCGGTATTGCTCGCGGTGCTGTGTTGCCTGGTGCTGCTGGTCGGCGGGGCGGGGCTGCTGGGCATGGGGCAGTCCAACGCCGGGCTCAAGTCGGTGTACGACGACCGCGTGGTGCCTCTCAAGCAGATCAAGACTGTGGCCGACATGTATGCGGTCAACGTGGTCGACTCCGCGCACAAGGTGCGCGACGGCGGCATGACCGCCGCCCAGGGCCTGCAGTCGGTGACCGATGCACGCAAGGCCATCGACAGCAACTGGAGCGCCTACCTGGCCACCAGGCTGGCGCCCGAGGAAAAGACGCTGGTGGACCGCTTCAAGCCCCTGCAGGCCAAGGCCGATGCCGCCACCGACACGCTGCTGGGCCTGTTCCGCTCCGGGGATGTTCCGGCGATCACGGCTTTTGCCGCCAAGGAGATGTACCCGGCGATGGACCCGCTGCAGGAGGTGCTGGGCCTGCTCATGCAGGTGCAGCTCGACCAGGCCAAGATGGAGTACGACCGGGCGGCGGCCAGTTACCAGACCATTCGGGCACTGTCCGTGGGCGCGGTGGTGCTGGGCGTGCTGCTGGCCGTGCTGGTGGGCGGCACCATGATCCGCCAGATCTCGCGCTCGCTGGACAACGCGGTGGGCATCACCGATGCCGTCGCGCGTGGCGACCTCACCGTGCCCATCCACGTCCAGGGACGGGACGAAATCGCGCACTTGCTCGGCGGTCTGGGCTCCATGCGTGACAACCTGGCGCATGTGGTCTCGGGCGTGCGCGGCAATGCCCAGGGCGTGGCCTCGGCCAGCTCCGAGATCGCCTCGGGCAACCATGACCTGTCCATCCGCACGGAGGAGCAGGCCAGTGCCCTGCAGCAGACAGCCGCCTCCATGGAGGAGCTTAGCTCCACCGTCCGGCAGAACGCCGACAACGCGCGCCAGGCCAACCAGCTCGCATTGAGCGCCTCCACCGTGGCGGTGCAGGGTGGCGACGTGGTGTCCGAAGTGGTCGAGACCATGAAGGGCATCAACGACAGCAGCAAGAAGATTTCCGACATCATCGGCGTCATTGACGGTATCGCCTTCCAGACCAATATCCTGGCGCTCAACGCGGCCGTGGAAGCCGCCCGCGCCGGGGAGCAGGGTCGGGGCTTTGCCGTGGTGGCCAGCGAGGTGCGCAGCCTGGCGGGCCGCAGCGCCGAGGCGGCCAAGGAGATCAAGAGCCTGATCCATGCCAGCGTGGAGCGCGTCGAGCAGGGCACGGCGCTGGTCGACAAGGCGGGCACCACCATGACGGAGGTCGTGGCCTCGATCCGCCGCGTGACCGACATCATGGGCGAGATCAGTGCGGCCAGCACCGAGCAGAGCCAGGGTGTCTCCCAAGTGGGCGAGGCGGTCACACAGATGGACCAGGTCACGCAGCAGAACGCCGCCCTGGTCGAGGAGATGGCTGCCGCCGCCGGCAGCCTGAGCCACCAGGCCCAGGCCCTGGTGGACGCGGTGGCGGTGTTCAAGCTGTCGGCGGATGCGCCAGCGGCCGAGGCCGCCACCGCGCCTCGCGCGCGTCCTTCGCCCCCGGTCTCTCCGCCTGCCGCCCGCAAACCGGTCGCCGGCGTGGCGCCGCGCAAGCTCGCGGCACCACCTGCACCCACCGCAGGAAAAGCCGCTGCCAAACCGCCTGCGGCCGCAGCGGGGGCGACCGCCAAGGCGGCTTCCGAGGATGAGTGGGAGAGCTTCTGAGGTGGTGCGCAGGCCCTGCACTCGGTAGGAGAGGCGGTCGCACCAAAGTGGGGTGTTTTGTGAGCGCGGAAGGGCAGTGTGGTTGCTGGTTGCCCTTGTCTGGTGCTTTCGGAGCGATGGATTGAACTGTTGTGGTGCATCCGATGGGGCGATGGCCCCACCGGGGTCAAGATCCACAGCTGGTTCAGTGCATTGGTGGGGCGTCTGGCCCCTCCAGGGCGTTCAGCCGTGCCACTGCCTCGGGCGGCAATTGCAGTTGCGCCGCCGCCAGGTTCTGCTCCAGGTGGGCGACGGACGAGGTACCCGGAATCAGCAGAATATTGGGTGAGCGCTGCAGCAGCCAGGCAAGCGCCACCTGCATGGGCGTGGCGCCGAGGTGCTCGGCCACTTCCGACAGCACGCCTGACTGCAGCGGCGTGAAACCGCCCAGCGGGAAGAAGGGCACATAGGCCGTGCCTTCGGCGGCCAGTTGCGTGAGCAGGGCTTCGTCCTCGCGGTGGGCCAGGTTGTACAGGTTCTGCACGCAGGCAATGGGGGCGATCCTGCGGCCCTCCTGCACCTGGCGCGCCGTCACATTGCTCAGGCCGATGTGGCGGATCAGACCCTGGCGCTGCAGCTCGGCCAATGCCGTCAGGGGCCCCTCCAGCGACCCTTCGGCCGGGCCATGCACGCTGAACATGGCACGCAGGTTCACCACGTCCAGCACGGGAAGGCCCAGGTTGCGCAGGTTGTCATGCACGGCCTGCGTGAGCTCCTCTGCCGAGAACGCAGGCAGCCACGAGGCGTCTTCGCCGCGCCGGGCGCCCACCTTGGTGACGATGGTCAGCCCGTCGCGGTAGGGGTGCAGCGCCTCCCTGATGATCTGGTTGGTCACGTGCGGGCCGTAGAAGTCGCTGGTGTCGATGTGGTCCACGCCACTTTCCACAGCGGCGCGCAGCACGGCCACGGCGGCGGCACGGTCCTTGGGCGGGCCGAACACGCCAGGCCCGGCCAGTTGCATGGCGCCGTAGCCCAGGCGCTTCACATCACGGTGGCCGAGGCGGTAGCTGCCGGCCTTGTCGATTGCTGTCATGGGAGAGTCCTTTCAATGGGGGATGTATCGACTGTAGGCACGCAGCCTGTGTACGATAAGCCGGTTGAGTACGTACGGGTTGTGCGGTTTTGCGAACAATCAAGCGGAGGGTTCTGTTCATGGCCGAGCAGTTGGGCGATCTGGCCGCCTTTGTCGCCGTGGCGCGCGGCGGCGGTTTCCGCGAGGCGGCGCGCCTGGGCGGCGTCAGCGCGTCGAGCCTGAGCGAGGCCGTGTGCCGGCTCGAGGCCCGCCTGGGCGTGCGCCTGCTGCACCGCACGACGCGCAGCGTGGCGCCGACCGAGGCGGGCGCCCGCCTGCTCGAACGCCTGGGCCCGGCGCTGGGCGAGGTGCAGGCTGCACTTGATGTGGTCAACGGCTTTCGCGACCGGCCCGCCGGCACCCTGCGCCTGAACGTGCCCGCCAGCGCCGCGCGCCTGGTGCTGCCCGCCATCGTGCCGCCGTTCCTGGCGGCCTACCCCGACATCCGCCTGGACGTGGTGGTGGAGGAAAGCTTTGTCGACATCCTCGCCGAGGGCTGCGACGCCGGCATCCGCTACGACGAGCGGCTTGAGCAGGACATGATCGCCCTCCCCATCGGCCCGCGCTGGCAGCGCATGGCCACCGCCGCCTCGCCCGCCTACCTCGCCGCGCGCGGCCGACCCGCGCACCCGAGCGAGCTGATGCAGCACGCCTGTCTGCGCGGCCGGTTTGCCAGCGGCACCATGCCCGCCTGGGAGTTCGAGCGCGATGGCGAAGTGGTTGTCGTGGATCCCTCCGGCCCCTTGATCGTGCGCATCTCGGGCGGCGTGGATCTGGCGGTGGAGGCGGCGCTCGCGGGCTGCGGCATCATCCACATGTTCGAAGGCTGGCTGCAGCCGCACATCGACAGCGGGGCGCTGGTGCCGGTGCTCGAAGACTGGGCGCGGCCTTTTTCAGGGCCGTTTCTCTACTATTCGGGGCGGCGGTACCTGCCGGCGCCGCTGCGGGCGTTTGTGGATTTTGTGCGGGAGCGGGGTGTAGAGGGGACGGACTCCAATCCATGAAAGCCGTGCTGACGGTGTGTTGACTGGCGCACGCGGATCGTGGATAACCTCTCAGACGTGCGGCAACAAGGACAAGCATGCAAGCCCAGATCAACCACCACACAGACACTGACCTGCTGCGGCGCTATCGCGAGCGCGGTCTGTGGGGCGGTTTGGCGCTTGGTGCGATAGGCGGGGCCATGGTTTGCGGGCCGCATGTCCATGACTGGTCGCTCGCTGCTTCGGGTGCTGTGGTGCTTGGCCTCTGTACGGGGCTCGGATTGCTGGGCTGGTTTTTCGGGTCCTTGGCGGTGGGCTCGGTCGCAGGTGTGGGAGCGCACGATGCCGCCGAACCGGATGGGCATGCCGATGGTGCGCACCATGCCGACCCGGGCGGCGACGCCAATTGATATGCGCCAGATACGTCACCCCTGCCTGAACGGACTGCGCCCCTGCAGTTCTTCCAGATAGCCCTCCACCCCCTGGCCTTCACGCTCCAGAAAACGCTCCACCGCTTCGGCAAACGCCGGGTGCGCGATCCAGTGGGCACTGCTGGCCTGCACGGGCAGCAGGGCGCGGGCCATCTTGTGCTCGCCTTGGGCGCCGCCCTCGAAGCGCTGGGCGCCGTGTTCAATGCACCACTGCAGCGGCTGGTAGTAGCAGGCCTCGAAGTGCAGGCAGTCCACCCGCTCCAGCGCACCCCAATAGCGGCCATAGGCCACGAGCCCGTCCGTGCCGTCATCGCTCAGCGCGATCAGGCTGCTGGCGATCGGATGACCATCCTTCTCTGCGATGAACAGCAGCCAGGCCTCGGGCATCGTCTGCGCCATGCGCGCGAAGAAGTCGCGCGTGAGGTAGGGCGGGTTGCCATGCTCCAGGTAGGTGCGCTCGTAGCAGCGGTAGAAGAAGTCCCAATCGGCGGGGCTGATGTCGGCGCCGCGTGACCAGCGGAACGTCACGCCTGCCTCGGCGACGCGTTTGCGCTCCTGGCGGATCTTCTTGCGCTTGTCCTGGGCCAGGCTGGCGAGGAAGTCTTCGACGCTGGCGTAGCGGGGCGGTGGTGTGTTGTTGCCGTCCGGGGATGCGGGTGACGCGGGTGCCGTCGGCGATTCATTCTTCCAGTGGAATTGGACCGTATGGCGCAGCATCAGGCCTTCGTCGGCACTGGTCTTGATGTCATCGCCACTGGCGAACAGCACATGCACCGACGACACGCCCTGGCTCTCGCACCACTGGCACACGGCCTGCACGAGCAGGGCGCGGCTCTCTTCGTCGCGCGCCAAGAGGCGGGTGCCTGGCACGGGGGTGAAGGGCACGGCGATGGTGGCCTTGGGGTAGTAGGGCACGCCGTGCTGTTCGTAGGCGCTGGCCCAGGCCCAGTCGAAGACGTACTCGCCGTACGAGTGGCTTTTGAGGTACAGCGGGCAGGCGGCCAGCAGTGTGTCCTCGCCGTCCCACAGCGTCATGAAGCGCGGCGTCCAGCCCCTTTTCGGCGTGGCGCTGCCGCTCTCGTGCAGGGCCGTGAGGTATTCGTGGCGCAAAAAGGGCGTGGGGTGGCTTTGCAAAGCCAGCAGGCCGTTCCAGGCATTGGCGTCCACCTCCTGCGGGGAGGCGAGCACGCGGGCGATAATGTGCAATTGCTCAGCCATGTGTGCCCAGCGGCCTGCATTGCACTGCCAGATGGCGGTCTGCGGCGGGTTGCGGGCCTGCATTGGCGGTTGTCTTCAACCTGGCCCCAAGGGGCTTCTCCAGTTCCATGACGCTCTCCATTTGCACAGCGCAGCTCAATTTTGTGGTGGGCGACATGCCCGGCAATGCACTAAAGATCATTGCCGCGGCGCGGGACGCCCATGCCCAGGGTGCGCAGTTGCTGCTCACGCCCGAGCTGGCGATCTGCGGCTACGCGGCGGAGGATTTGTTCCTGCGCCCGGCCTTCATCGCCGCCTGCGATGATGCCGTGAAAACCGTGGCCCGTGAGACTGCGGGGTTGAAAGGCCTGGCCATCGTGCTCGGCCATCCCCAGGCCGTGCGTGACGGTGCCCCGGCCTTCAGCGCCTGCTTCAACGCCGCCAGCGTGCTGCGCGATGGCGTGGTGGAGCAGACCTATGCCAAGCGCGAGCTGCCCAACTACCAGGTGTTCGACGAGCGCCGCTACTTCGTGGCCGGGCAGGCGCCTTGCGTGTTCGAGGTAGCGGGCCTGCGTGTGGGCCTGCTGGTCTGCGAGGACGCCTGGTTCGCCGCGCCCGCGCGCGACGCCGCAGCCGCCGGTGCACAGCTGCTGGCGGTGATCAATGCCTCGCCCTTTCACCTGGGCAAGAGCGCCGAGCGCGAGGACACCATGCGCGAGCGCGTGCGCGAGACGGGGCTGCCCCTGGTTTATGCCCACCTGGTGGGTGGGCAGGACGAGGTGGTGTTCGAAGGCCGCTCCTTCGCCCTGGGTGCCGATGGTGCCGTGGCGGCACGCGCCCCGGGCTTCGAGGAAGAACTGTTCTGCGTGCAGGTGGAAGCGGGTAACGGCACCACGCCGCCGGCATTCCAAGGCGACATCGCCCCGCTGCGCAGTGCCGAGGCCGACCTGTGGGACGCGCTGGTGATGGGCGTGCGCGACTATGTGGGCAAGAACCGCTTCCCCAGCGTGCTGCTGGGCCTGTCGGGCGGCATCGACTCGGCCCTGGTGCTGGCGATCGCCGTGGATGCGCTGGGCGCAGACAAGGTGCGTGCGGTGATGATGCCCTCGCCCTACACGGCGGACATCAGCTGGATCGATGCGCGCGACATGGCCGCCCGCATGGGCGTGCGCTATGACGAGATCTCTATCCAACCCCAGTTCGAGGCCTTCAAGGCCGCGCTGGCCAACGACTTCGCCGGCCTGGCCGAGGATACGACCGAGGAGAACCTGCAGGCGCGCATCCGCGGCACGCTGCTCATGGCGCTCTCCAACAAATTCGGCTCCATCGCGCTGACCACGGGCAACAAGAGCGAGATGTCCACTGGCTACTGCACGCTGTACGGCGACATGGCCGGCGGCTTCGCCGTCATCAAGGACGTGGCCAAGACCACCGTGTTCGCGCTGTGCCGCTGGCGCAATGCCCACGACCCGTATGGCACGGGCGCCAGCCCCATCCCCGAGCGCATCATTACCCGCCCGCCGAGTGCCGAGCTGCGCCCCGACCAGAAGGACCAGGACAGCCTGCCGCCCTACGACGTGCTGGACGCCATCGTCTCGCGCTACATGGAGAACGACGAGCCCATCGAATCCATCATCGCCGCCGGCTTTGCGCGCGCCGATGTGGAGCGCGTCACCCGGCTCATCAAGATCAACGAATACAAGCGCCAGCAGGCGCCCGTAGGGATTCGCGTCACGCGCCGCAGCTTCGGCAAGGATTGGCGTTACCCTATCACCAATAGCTTTCGCGCTTGATGCAGTTCTGACGGCCTGAGCCCAGGCCTCGAGCAGCCGTTCCCTTTTTTTTCATCTCCAGGAGACCCGCCATGAAAATGATCACCGCCGTCATCAAGCCCTTCAAGCTCGAAGAAGTCCGCGAGGCCCTGGCCGAATGCGGCGTGACGGGCCTGACCGTCACCGAGGTCAAGGGCTTCGGCCGCCAGAAGGGTCACACCGAGCTGTACCGTGGTGCGGAATACGTGGTGGACTTTCTGCCCAAGGTGAAGGTCGAGGTCGTCGTCAAGAGCGAGGACGTGGACCGCTGCGTGGATGCCATCGTCAACGTGGCACGCACCGGCAAGATCGGTGACGGCAAGATCTTCGTGACCGCAGTCGAGCGCACGGTGCGCATCCGCACGGGCGACTTGGACGACGCTGCTGTATAAGCTCCCCCTGAGTCGCTTCGCGCCTTCCCCCCTGAGGGGGGACGCCCCCAGCGCGGCGGGGCGGCCCTTGCGCGGGGGCTCTGGCTTCGGTCGTGCCAGTTTTACCGGCCTCGGCTCTGGGTTCAGATCACCGAGCGCAGTGGAATCTGACTCGCATTGTTGCCGGCTTGTTCGACCAACATCTGCAACAGGGCAGGCGTGTCCGCACTGGCGTGCAGCAGCCCCATCTGCCATTCACCCATGAATCCGCTGGCCACGCTGTGGTCCAGAAAGGCCAGCAGGCCGTCGTAGTAGCCGGCCACGTTGAGCAGGCCCAGGGGCTTGTCGTGGTAGCCCAGCTGGCGCCAGGTCCATACCTCGAACAGTTCCTCGAAGGTGCCGATGCCGCCGGGTAGGGCGATGAAGGCGTCGCTGCGTTCGGCCATCATGGCCTTGCGTTCGTGCATGGTCTGCACGATGTGCAGCTCGTCGCACGCTCGGTTGGCAAGTTCCTTGTCCACCAGGGCCTGGGGGATGATGCCGACCACGCGGCCGCCGGCCCGGCGGGTGGACTCGGCCACCGCGCCCATGAGGCCGCTGCGCCCGCCGCCGTAGACCAACTGGCCGCCATGCGCGCCGATCCACTCGCCCACGGCTGTGGCGGCCTGGGTGTAGGCGGGGTTTTCGCCGGGGCGCGAGCCGCAGTAGACGCAGATGGAAAAAGCCGGTTCAGCCATGGGTGATCCTCTGGAAGATGGCCCCCGCCCAGATGCCCACGCACAGCAGCAGGGCCAGCAGCACTGCGGCGCTGCCCATGTCCTTGGCGCGCTTGGACAGATCGTGCCACTCGGGCCCGATGCGGTCGATGGCGGTCTCGATGCCGGTGTTGAGCAGCTCGACGATCATCACGATCACCACCGAGCCGGCCAAGAGGGCCACCTCTACCCAGCTGCGCCCCAGCCACAGCGAGGCGGGCAGCAGCACGATGGCAGCAACGGCTTCCTGGCGAAAGGCCTTTTCACCCCAGCCGGCGCGCAGGCCCTCCAGCGAGTAGCCGGCAGCGTGCCATATGCGATTCAGCCCGGTACGGGCTTTCTGGGGATTGGCAGGGGCGGTAGGCTGGGGTGTGGACATAAGGAAAAACCGGGATTCTCGCGCAGTGTTGTGACGGTGGGCTTAAGAACCTGCTCAAAGAAGCCCGCACCGAAGGTGCCTATTTCTTGCTGTGCTCGAAATGCACCAGCCGGGTGCGGGCCAGTGCATCGTGCCAGAACTGCCGCTCTGGATGGAAGCGCGCAAGAATGGCCCATACGGCCACCCAGCCGATGACGAGCACCGTGGTCTCCGCGCCCGAGAGCGCGAAAGGCGACACGGCGGCCAGCGGAGGCAGAAACCACAACCAACTGAGCACGTAGCGCAGCAGGGCACGCGGCTGGCTGATGGGTCGGCCGGCGCGGTCCACCACGCGGATGTTCCAGGTCTTCATGGCCAGGGTCTGGCCCTTGGCCCAGAACCAGGTGAAGTAGATGCCGAACACCACGAACAGAAAGGCCTGCAGCGCATGGCGGTTGTCCATGGCGTTGCGGGTCTGGCTCAGGGTGCCGAACAGGTAGCCGGCGATGAACACCACGCCGAACATCAGCATGCCTTCATACAGCCAGCAGGCCATGCGGCGCATGAGGCTGGGGGTGGTGGCAGGTGTCGTGGCCACGGGCGCCATGTCTGCGTGCGGCGTGCTGGGGGTGGGGGAGGCGGACATTCCGGGCTGCGGGATCGGCGCGGCGGGCGCCGTCAGTTGTTGGGGTACAGGCCTGAATTGTCGGCGCTGGGCGGTGCTGCGGGGGCTGCCGGGTCGGAGCCCGCAGGCGCCAGCGGTGGCAGTGCAGCGGGTACGGCGGTGGGCACGGTCACGGGGGCTGTTTCCACCACCACAGGGGCCGCCGGGCTGGACGCCGAGGCCTCTGTGGGGGGCTGCGCTGCAGAAGGTACCGGCATGGCCAGGCGCGGGCCGTGGTCGGTCACTGGCGGGATCTTGGGCGCGTTGGGGCGCAGGGGGTTGGCCTGCGTGGCAGCGGGCACCTGCACCAGCTTGCGCGGGGATACCGGGCGCAGCGCGGTTGCCGCGCCCTGGGGATTGGGCGGGGCCGTGGCGGCCAGCAGGTCGCGCTCCTCAGCCGTCAGGGCCTGGTAGGCCTCCCACTGGGCAAGCTTGTTGTCTCGGGCCAGGCGGTTGGTGCTGGCGTAATTCAGGCGCGCCTGGCTGCGCTGCTGTGCGCTCAGGCTGGCCCATTCGGTCATGCGGCTGTGCAGCTTGGCCTGCTCTTCCTCGGGCAGCTCCGGAAAATTCACCGCCAGCGCCAGCCATCGGCGTTTCTGCACCTCGCTGATCAGCGCCCAGCGCTCGGCCAGGGGGTAGAGCGCGAGCTTTTGCCGGGTGTTCAGGGTTTCCCAGCCCGGGCCGGCGGCCACTTCGGCCAGGCCTTCGGAGGGCAGGGCGGTGGCGCTGCCGGAGGGGCGCAAGGCTGTCGCCGCCGTGGGGGTGGGGCGCGTGGCGGCCGAGGGCAGCAAGGTGGCAGGCGCCATGCCCACCTGTTGCACGACCGTCACGGCGACGGCGCTCAGCGCGCCCAGAAGCGCCAAAGCCAGCACGATGGCTGGCAGTGGTGGGCGGGCGTCGGGGAGTCCTTTATGCATGCATCGGGCAGTGGGCCAAATCAGTGATTTTGCGCTGCCGTCTTGAGGAACTGGACAAATCCCGGGTCGGAGTAGGCTTCTGGAGGCAGCTCGTCGGTCAGCAGGGCGGCATCCACCTCGGCGATCTCGTTGGCGCCAAACTCGTCCTGCACCGTGCTGATGAAGAACAGACCCACCACCAGCGCGATCAGCGGCACGGCAGACACCAGGGCATTCCACCAGCTGCTGCCCTCGCTGCCACCGCCGCCAAGGGCGGCCGAGGAGCCGCCGGCCAGCACCACCGGAGCGGCTGCCCTGGCCGGTGCGCGCACGGGGGCCAGCACCTTGCGCCGGGCCAGCGCCTGCATGCGCGATGCGCGCAGGCGCTCGGAGATGTCATAGGGCAGATCCTGCGAGCCGTCCGTCAGCCGTGCCGATACGCGGCGGGCAAAACGTTCTGCTGCAGCTTCCTGGGAGGGGTTAGGGGTGGTGTTCACAATTCTATTCCTTTGGCTTTCAGTGCCTTGCTGAGGGTTTGTATGGCACGAAAACAGTGCGTTTTCACACTGCCTTCCGAACAACCCATGGCGGCTGCCGTTTCTGATACATCCATTTCTTCCCAGTAACGCATGAGGAAGGCTTCCCGTTGACGTGCTGGCAATTCTTCTATTTCTGCCTCGATCTGCCGGAAGGTCTGGGCCCTGCGGGTCAGGTCTTCGGCACTTTCGGCCTTGTCCCCGTCGTCTGGTCCGGAGTACGCCTCCAGTAGATCAAAATCCATGCCATCTTCTCCGGGCCCTTCGAAGTCGCTCATGCTCGAAAACAGTGCATTGCGTGTCTTTTGGCGCCGAAACCAGTCCAGGGTGCTGTTGGAGAGGATGCGCTGGAACAGCATCGGCAGCTCGGCCGCCGGCTTGTCGCCATAGTGTTCGGCCAGCTTGAGCATGCTGTCCTGCACGATGTCCAGGGCCGCTTCCTCATTGCGGACGTGGTAGACCGAGCGCTTGAAGGCGCGCTTTTCTACACTTTTGAGGAAGTCGGAGAGTTCTTGTTCGGTTGCCAAGAGGGGTCAGCCCGGGAATGGGGTGTTGCAAGGACACGCCAGTGCGGCGCCTCAACAACAGATGCAGGACACCTCTTCGCAGAGGAGTCCAGCCGCCGATTATCGCATCCCTCGGTGTTTTTTTAGACGCGGTGTGCATTTGCGCGTGTTGCAGTGCGATAATTGGCGCTGCAATTCAAAAGGCAAACGGGTCACGGTCCGGCGCGGCAATCATCCACGCCCATGTCCTTGGCCTCAAGTTCCAAGCTGGCTTCACAAGAGTCCATGCAAGGAGCACCCAAGGTTTTTCGTCAGAGAAATTCACAAAGGTTGATCATCATGGAAATCTCCAAGGCCGAAATCACTTCGGCGGCCGCTGCTGCGCAGGGCAACACCCCCTCTTCTTCCGCTTCCGGCTCTGTGGACCTCATGGGCTCCGAGATCCTGGTCAAGTCGCTCCAGGCCGAGAATGTCCAGTACATCTGGGGCTACCCTGGCGGTGCGGTTCTGTACATCTACGACGCGCTGTACAAGCAGGAAACCATCCAGCACGTGCTGGTGCGCCATGAGCAGGCGGCCGTGCATGCCGCTGATGGCTATGCCCGCGCCACCGGTGAAGTCGGCGTCGCCCTGGTCACCTCCGGCCCCGGCCTGACCAACGCGGTCACCGGCATCGCCACGGCGTACATGGACTCGATCCCCATGGTGATCATCTCCGGCCAGGTGCCCACGCCCGCGATCGGGCTTGATGCCTTCCAGGAGTGCGACACCGTCGGCATCACGCGCCCCATCGTCAAGCACAACTTCCTGGTCAAGGACCCGCGCGACCTGGCCGTCACGCTCAAGAAGGCCTTCCACATCGCCCGCACCGGCCGTCCCGGCCCCGTGGTGGTCGATATTCCGAAGGACGTGTCCTTCAAGAAGGCGGCCTACACCGGCTACCCCCAGAGCGTCGAGATGCGCTCGTACAACCCCGTGCGCAAGGGCCACAGCGGCCAGATCCGCAAGGCGTTGCAACTGCTGCTGGCCGCCAAGCGCCCCTACATCTACACCGGCGGCGGCGTGCTGCTGGGCAATGCCACCAACGAGCTGCGCACGCTGGTGGACATGCTGGGCTACCCGGTGACCAACACGCTGATGGGCCTCGGTGCCTACCCCGCGTCGGACCGCAAGTTCCTGGGCATGCTGGGCATGCACGGCACCATCGAAGCCAACAACGCCATGCAGAACTGCGACGTGCTGCTGGCTGTGGGTGCGCGCTTCGACGACCGCGTGATCGGCAACCCCAAGCACTTCGCGCAGAACGACCGCAAGATCATCCACGTGGACATCGACCCGTCGAGCATCTCCAAGCGCGTGAAGGTCGACATCCCGATCGTCGGCGACGTGAAGGACGTGCTCACCGAGCTGATCTCCATGGTCCGCGAGAGCAGCACCCGCCCCGACGCCGGCGCCCTGGCCGCCTGGTGGGACACCATCGAAGGCTGGCGCAAGCGCGACTGCCTGAAATACAGCATGGGCAGTCCCGACGTCATCAAGCCCCAGTACGTGGTGGAAACGCTGTGGAACATGACCAAGGACGTGGACACCTACATCACGTCCGACGTGGGCCAGCACCAGATGTGGGCCGCCCAGTACTACCGCTTCGACGAGCCGCGCCGCTGGATCAACTCCGGTGGCCTGGGCACCATGGGTGTGGGCATTCCCTATGCCATGGGCATCAAGCTGGCCAAGCCGCAGGCCGAGGTGTTCTGCATCACCGGCGAAGGCTCGGTGCAGATGAACATCCAGGAACTGTCGACCTGCCTGCAGTACAACACGCCGATCAAGATCTGCTCGTTGAACAACCGCTACCTGGGCATGGTGCGCCAGTGGCAGGAGATCGAGTACTCCGGCCGCTACAGCCACAGCTACATGGATGCGCTGCCCAACTTCGTGAAGCTGGCCGAGGCCTATGGCCACGTCGGCATGCTCATCGAGCACCCCAAGGACGTGGAGCCCGCGCTGCGCGAAGCACGCAAGCTCAAGGACCGCACGGTGTTCATGGACTTCCGCACCGACCCCACCGAGAACGTGTTCCCGATGGTGCAGGCCGGCAAGGGCATCACCGAAATGCTGCTGGGCTCCGAAGACCTGTAAACACCGGCCTTCGGCTCCCGCTGCGGCCTGCAGCAAGCGTCAATTGCGATTGCGATTGCTGCAGGCCAATCTCCTGCTATCAGTTCGATAGCTTCACTTCGACGAATCTATTGTCTGCCGAGCCTGCGCATTACCGTGCGCAGGGGAGGGCAGCGAAAAGAGGAATGTCTTCATCATGAAACACATCATTGCCGTTTTGCTGGAGAACGAACCCGGTGCGCTGTCGCGCGTCGTGGGCCTGTTCTCTGCCCGTGGCTACAACATCGAATCGCTCACCGTGGCGCCCACCGAGGATCCATCGCTGTCGCGCATGACGATCCAGACCACGGGCTCCGACGACGTGATCGAACAGATCACCAAGCACCTGAACCGCCTTATCGAAGTGGTCAAGGTGGTCGACCTCACCGAAGGTGCCTACACCGAGCGCGAGCTCATGATGGTGAAGGTGCGCGCCGTGGGCAAGGAGCGCGAGGAGATGAAGCGCATGGCCGACATCTTCCGCGGCCGCATCATCGACGTGACCGAGAAGAGCTACACCATCGAGCTCACCGGCGACCAGTCCAAGAACGACGCCTTCCTGCAGGCCATCGACCGCACCGCCATCCTGGAAACCGTGCGAACCGGCGCCAGCGGCATCGGCCGAGGCGAGCGAATTCTTCGCGTGTAAGACAATCCACCCCGCTTTTCCAATTTCAACCCCCCAAACAACGCATTTCAACCGGAGCGACCCATGAAAGTTTTCTACGACAAAGACTGTGACCTGAGCCTGATCAAGGGCAAGACCGTTGCCATCATCGGCTACGGCTCGCAGGGCCACGCCCACGCACAGAACCTGAACGACAGCGGCGTGAAGGTCGTGGTCGGCCTGCGCAAGGGTGGCGCCTCGTGGGACAAGGTCGGCAAGGCCGGCCTGAACGTGATGGAAGTCAACGACGCGGTCAAGGCCGCCGACGTGGTCATGATCCTGCTGCCCGACGAGCAGATCGGCGAGGTCTACACCAACAATGTGGCCCCCAACATCAAGCAAGGCGCATCGCTGGCCTTCGCCCACGGCTTCAACGTGCATTACAACCAGGTCGTGCCCCGCGCCGACCTCGATGTGTGGATGGTCGCCCCCAAGGCCCCGGGCCACACCGTGCGCAACACCTACACCCAGGGCGGCGGCGTGCCCCACCTGGTGGCCGTGCACCAGGACAAGTCCGGCAAGGCCCGTGACCTGGCCCTGTCGTACGCCATGGCCAATGGTGGCGGCAAGGCCGGCATCATCGAGACCAACTTCAAGGAAGAAACCGAGACCGACCTGTTCGGCGAACAGGCTGTGCTGTGCGGCGGTGCCGTCGAGCTGATCAAGATGGGTTACGAAACCCTGGTCGAAGCCGGCTACGCCCCTGAAATGGCCTACTTCGAATGCCTGCACGAGCTCAAGCTCATCGTGGACCTGATCTACGAAGGCGGCATTGCCAACATGAACTACTCGATCTCGAACAACGCCGAGTACGGCGAGTACGTGACCGGCCCCGAAGTCATCAACGAGCAGTCGCGCGTTGCCATGCGCAATGCCTTGAAGCGCATCCAGAGCGGCGAGTACGCCAAGATGTTCATCCAGGAAGGCCGCCTGAACTACCCAAGCATGACGGCCCGCCGCCGCAACACCGCCGACCACAGCATCGAAGTGGTCGGTGGCAAGCTGCGCGCCATGATGCCCTGGATCGCCAAGAACAAGCTGGTCGACCAGACCCGCAACTGATCTCGCGATCCACTGCGCCCTGCGTACACGATCCCAAAGGCCACTTCGGTGGCCTTTTTCGTTGCCGGGTTGGGTTGCACCTGCCACCCACGGTGGTCTGCATGGCCTTGCGTAATCAATTGTTAACAGGCGCATGGCTCCGGTGCCATCCGGTGCAGCTACACTGCGCCTTCGGTTCTCTCGGAGGGGGTGCCATGCGCCGTGCGGCGCAGGTGCCGATTACTATAAATTTGGTAGCTGTTCACGCCGGCCGGCCCGGCGATGGAGATTTGTTCGATGCATGACGGCAAGGATTCCGCCGACGGTTCTGGTGTGATGGTGCGCAAGCGGCGCAAGGGCATCTACATCCTGCCCAACCTGTTCACGCTGGCCGCGTTGTTCGGGGGCTTCTATTCCATCGTGATGGCCATGAACGGGAGCTTCGACCGGGCGGCCGTGGGCGTCTTCTGCGCCATGGTCCTCGACAGCCTGGACGGCCGCGTGGCGCGCATGACCAACACGCAGAGCGCTTTTGGCGAGCAGATGGATTCGCTTTCGGACATGGTGTCCTTTGGCGCTGCGCCCGCGCTCATCGCCTACGAGTGGTCGCTCAAGGGCCTGGGACGCTGGGGCTGGATAGCGGCCTTCGTCTACTGCGCCTGCGCCGCGCTGCGCCTGGCGCGCTTCAACGTGAATACGGGCGTGGTCGACAAGCGCTACTTCCAGGGCCTGCCGTCGCCAGCGGCCGCCGCGCTGGTGGCCGGCTTCATCTGGCTCATGACCGAGCTCGGCGTGAGCCGCGGCATGGACACCTGGCTCACCTGGAACCAGGTCACCTGGATCATGTTCGCCTTCACCCTGTACGCCGGCCTCACCATGGTGACCAACGTGCCGTTCTACAGCTTCAAGGACATCCAGATGAAAAAGAGCGTGCCCTTCGTCGTGATCGTGCTGATCGCGCTGGGCATCGCCGTCATCAACATCTCGCCGCCCATCATGCTGTTCAGCGTGTTCGTGCTGTATGGCCTGAGCGGCTACGGCGTGTACGCCTGGCGCAAGGCCAAGGGGCAGCACAGCAGCGTGATCAGCACCTCCACCGACGAGCCCGACGAGCGCGGCCTGCACAAATGACCGCCCGCGGGCGCTTTGTGCTACATTGGAAGGCATGAACACGTTGGCCATTGCGATCCTACTGCTAGCTCCCCACGGGCGGAGACGGTAGGCGCACGCGCACACGTTTTCCACAAAGGCCCGTATGCACCCGCAACGGGCCTTTTGCTTTGGGCGCCAGAATTCAGCGTTGCGGACCACCCCACCATCAATACCAGGAGAACCCCATGGCCGACAAACTCATCATTTTCGACACCACCTTGCGCGACGGCGAGCAATCGCCCGGCGCCTCCATGACCAAGGACGAAAAGCTGCGCATCGCACGCCAGCTTGAGCGCCTGAAGGTGGACGTGATCGAGGCCGGGTTTGCTGCCAGCTCCAACGGTGACTTCGAGGCTGTGCAGGCGATTGCCCACGCCATCAAGGACTCGACCATCTGCTCGCTCTCGCGCGCCAATGACCGCGACATCGCGCGGGCGGCCGAGGCGCTCAAGGGTGCCAACAGCGCACGCATCCACACCTTCATTGCCACCTCCGCGCTGCACATGGAAAAGAAGCTGCGCATGACGCCCGAGCAGGTGCTGGAGCAGGCGCGCCAGTCGGTGCGCTTTGCGCGCAACCTCGTGGCCGACATCGAGTTCAGCCCCGAAGACGGCTACCGCAGCGACCCGGACTTCCTGTGCCGCGTGCTCGAAGTGGTGATTGCCGAAGGCGCCACCACCATCAACGTGCCCGACACCGTGGGCTACGCCATCCCCGAGCTGTACGGCAACTTCATCAAGACGCTGCGCGAGCGCATTCCCAACAGCGACAAGGCCATCTGGTCGGTACATTGCCACAACGATCTGGGCATGGCCGTCGCCAACTCCCTGGCCGGCGTGAAGATCGGCGGCGCCCGCCAGGTCGAATGCACCATCAACGGCCTGGGCGAGCGCGCCGGCAACTGTTCGCTTGAAGAAGTCGTCATGGCCATCAAGACGCGCCGCGACTACTTCGACCTCGACCTCAACATCGACGCCAAGCACATCGTTGCCGCCAGCCGCATGGTCAGCCAGACCACCGGCTTCGTGGTGCAGCCCAACAAGGCGGTGGTGGGCGCCAATGCCTTCGCCCACGCCAGCGGCATCCACCAGGACGGCGTGCTCAAGGCGCGCGACACCTATGAAATCATGCGCGCCGAAGACGTGGGCTGGAGCGCCAACAAGATCGTGCTGGGCAAGCTCAGCGGCCGCAACGCCTTCAAGCAGCGCCTGCAGGAGCTGGGCGTGAGCCTGGAGAGCGAGACCGAGGTCAACAGCGCCTTCACCCGCTTCAAGGAGCTGGCCGACCGCAAGAGCGAGATCTTCGACGAGGACATCCTGGCCCTGGTCAGCGACGAAAGCGTGACCGCCGAGAAGGAGCAGTACGGCTTCGTCTCGCTGTTCCAGCAGAGCGAAACCGGCGAGCACCCCCGTGCGCGCATCGTCTTCACCGTGGACGGCCACGAGGTGCGCGGCGAGTCCGAGGGCAATGGCCCGGTAGACGCGTCGCTCAAGGCCATCGAGTCCCACGTCAAGAGTGGCGCCGAGATGGTGTTGTATTCCGTCAACGCCATCAGCGGCTCCACCGAGAGCCAGGGCGAGGTCACCGTGCGCCTGCAGAACAGTGGCCGCGTGGTCAACGGAGTGGGCGCTGACCCCGATATCGTGGTCGCGTCGGCCAAGGCCTACCTCAGCGCGTTGAACAAATTACAAAGTAAAGCTGACCGGGTGGCTGCACAGGGATAAGCGTTGAATTTATAATTCATTCACTTTCTTGGAAAGTCGCGCAAGGTCTTGATCTTGCGCGACTTTTTTTGATTCTGTACACTGGCCCACACTTCTTACCCTTTGGAGCACTTTGATGCACCATGGCCGCAGCACCGCAATGAACCGTTTTTTCCAGCTTCTGGGCTTTGTTGTTGTGAGTGCGGCGCTCGCCTCGCCCATGGCACACGCCAACGAGCGCAAGAAGGCGCCCGCCAAGAAGCAGGTGGCATCGGCCACCGCCAAGAAGTCCGCCGGCCCGCGCAAGGCCGCCGTTGCCGCCAAGCCGGTGCGTGTCACCGCCAAGACCTCCAGGGCAGCCACCCGCGTGGCGTTCGTCCCCGCCAAGCAGTCGTTTGGCCAACTGGCCGGCCTGCACGAGGTGAATGACCCGCTGGACCTCAAGTCCAGTGTGGCGCTGGTGATCGACCAGGACACCCATGAAGTGCTGCTCAGCAAGAACGACCACGCCGTTCTGCCGATCGCATCGCTCACCAAGCTCATGACCGGCCTCATCATCTCCCAGGCCAAGCTGCCCATGGATGAGCAGCTCACCATCACCCAGGACGATGTGGACACCGAAAAAGGCAGCCGCTCGCGCCTGACGGTGGGCTCCACGCTGACCCGCGGCGAAATGCTGCACCTGGCCCTGATGTCCAGCGAAAACCGCGCCGCCCACGCCCTGGGCCGCACCTATCCCGGCGGTCTGGACGTGTTCGTGGCGCAGATGAACGCCAAGGCGCGCCTGCTGGGCATGACCGACACCAAGTACGTGGAACCCACGGGCCTGTCCAGCCGCAACCAGAGCAGCGCCCGCGACCTGGCCACGCTGGTCAACGTGGCCCATGGCGACCCGGTCATGCGCGAGCTGTCCACCTCGCCCGGCTACGAGCTGGCCCTGGGTGCGCGCACCCTGCAGTTCAACAACACCAACGGCCTGGTGAAGAACCCCACCTGGGACATCGGCCTGCAAAAGACCGGCTACATCTCCGAAGCCGGGCGCTGCCTGGTGATGCAGGCACAGTTCGCTGGCCGCAAGGTCATCATGGTGTTCCTCGACTCGGCCGGCAAGTTCAGCCGCCTGGGCGACGCCGAGCGCGTGCGCCACTGGGTCGAATCCATGCCCGCCGCCATCAGCCCCGTGAAGACGGTGGTGCACGGCAACACCAACGGCTGAAGTTGCGCTGCCTGCCGGCCCGCTGGGCAGGCAGGTCCACCATCCCCAAAAGAAAACCCCGGTGGCGTGAGCCCCGGGGTTTTGTCATGGGGCGGGCCGCAGCCTGCAGCCAGGGTCACTCGACCGGCGTGTGCAGGATCTCGCCGCTGTGCAGGGGGAAGACACGGACGACGTGGGTACCCTGGCGGGCACATAGCCCAGCGCCAGCGAGATCTCCTGCGCCGTGGCCTGCAGCTTGGCCATCCAGCCTTCGTCCAGCCGGTCGGCCGGGGCCGAGATGGACAGGCCGGCCACCAGCTTGGCTTGGTCGTCGTAGACGCCGGCGGCCATGCAGCGCACGCCCAGCTCCAGCTCCTCGTTGTCGCGGGCCGTGCCGTACTGGCGCGCCTTGGCCAGCTCGCGTTCGAGCACGGGCAGCTGCGTGATGCTGTTGCGGGTGTGGCCGGCCAGCCCGGTGCGGGTGGCATAGGCGCGCACGCGCTGCGGGTCGTCCAGCGCCAGGAAGAGCTTGCCCGTGGAGGTCAGGTGCAGCGGCGCGCGGCCGCCGATGGCGCGCACCACCTGCATGCCAGAGCGCTCGCTGTAGGCGCGCTCCACGTACACGATCTCGTCGCCCTGGCGCATGCTCAGGTTCACCGGCTGCTGGATCAGCTTGTGCAGGTTGCGCATGGGGGCCAGCGCCGCATCGCGCACGCTCAGCCGCGCCTTGACCAGGTTTCCAAGCTCCAGCAGGCGCATGCCCAGCCGGTAGCTGCCCGATTCGGGCCGGTCCACGAAGCGGCCGATGGTCAGGTCATTGAGGATGCGGTGCGTGGTGGACGGGTGCAGCCCCGTCTTCTCGCTGATTTCCTTGAGCGAGATGGCGTCCTCGCGCGATGCGAGCACGTCGATCAGCGTGAACATGCGCTCCAGTACCTGGACGCTGGGTTTGATCGGGATACCAGGGTCGATTTTTTTCATGGGCTGCAGAGATTCTGGACGCTTGCCGGATAAGGGATATCCACAACATCCTGATCACTGCATCTTACCTTGTGAAATGCGACGGCACCATCAGGGGCCCTGGGTGGCCACTACCGGGGTGTTGCCAGTGCCACCGTGGTCCACGCGCTGCCACACGTTGTCCTGCCGGATTTCATGGGGCAGAAAGCGCGCCTTGTAGTTCATCTTCGGGCTGGCGGCGATCCAGTAGCCCAGGTACACATAGGGCAGGCCCATGGCACGCGCCTGCTCGATCTGCCAGACCACGTTGTAGGTGCCGTAGCTCACGCGCGCCTCGGGCTCGTAGAAGGTGTACACCGCCGACAGGCCGTCGTTGAGCACGTCGAGGATGGACACCATCTTCAGCGCGCCGGGCTCCCCGGTCTCTGCATCCACCTCGCGGAACTCCACCAGCCGCGAATTGACGCGGCTTTGCAGCAGGAACTGGGTGTACTGGTCGATGCTGTCCTGGTCCATGCCGCCGCCCGCATGGCGGCCGTTCTGGTAGCGCAGGTACAGCTGGTAGTGCTCGGGCACGAAGCACAGGCGCAGCACGCGCGCCTGCAACTGGCCATGCTGCGCCGCAGCGCGCCGCTGGCTGCGGTCCGGCCGGAACTCCTGCGCACGCACGCGCAGCGGGGTGCAGGCCTGGCAGCCGTCGCAATAGGGGCGGTAGGTGAACATGCCGCTGCGCCGGAACCCCGTGGCCACGAGGCCGGAGTACACATCGCTCTGGATCAGGTGGCTGGGCGTGGCGACCTGCGAGCGCGCCTGCCGGTCCGGCAGGTAGCTGCACGGGTAGGGCGCTGTCGCATAGAACTGCAGGGTCTGCAGCGGCAGGTCGTTGAGTTGCGTCATGCCATGGACGGTGGGTGGGGCAGCAGTTGGTTCCAGTATACGGGCTCGAAAGTCCACGTGCCGCCCGGCAGGCCTTGCGCCACGCCGATCTTGTTCAAGAACTGCTCGCGCGGGATCTCGCGCGCCCCCAGCGACGCCAGGTGGCGCGTGTTCTGCTGGCAGTCGATCAGCGCCACGCCCTGCACGCGGCAAATGGCCACCAGCGCCGCCAGCGCGATCTTGGAGGCATCGGTTGCGTGCGCGAACATGGATTCGCCGAACACCGCGCGCCCGAGCGCCACGCAGTACAGCCCGCCCACCAGTTGCCCGTTGATCCAGGTTTCCACGCTGTGGGCCGAGCCTGCCGCGTGCAGCGCTTCGTAGGCGCGCACCATGTCCGGCACGATCCAGGTGCCCGCCTGCCCCTCGCGCGGGGTGGATGAGCAGGCGCGTATCACCTGGCCAAAGGCCGTGTCCACCCGCACCTCGCAGTGGCTGCCGGCGGCGGCAAACTTCTGCAGCGTCTTGCGCAGCGAGCGGTGCAGCCGGAACTCGGCCACCGGCAGCACCATGCGCGGGTCGGGCGCCCACCACAGGATGGGCTGGCCCTCGCTGAACCAGGGGAAGGTGCCCTGCCCATAGGCGGCCCTGAGATGCTTCACATCCAGCGCGCCGCCGGCAGCCAGCAGGCCGGGCGCCGGATCGTCGGGGCCCCAGGCGCTCGCCGGGCTGGGAAAGGGGTCGTGGGGTTCCAGCCAGGGGAGTTGGGCGGGCATGGGGGCGAGGCGGGGATGCGAAGGAACGACGAATGAATGGTTTGATTGTGCGGCAAGCGCCGCAGCTGGCGCAGGCCCGTGGTGTTTGCGCTACTTGCGCCGGTAACCGCCCACAAAGCTCACGTTCATTCCGCCGCAGCCATCGTCCTCCTTCACGGCCAGGCCACCGCGCTGCAGCGCCAGCGTGGCCGTGCAGCCATCACCGTCGTACGCCAGCAGCCCGTTGCGCAGGGTGCCCACGCCGCGTATCTCGCCCACATTGACCTGGCCATTGGCGGCGTTGGGGCCGTACCAGACGGCATCGCCCGCCAGGTAGACCTTGCCGTCCTGCAGGCCGACGATGGCCAGGCTGGCGCTGTCCTTGTCGGGCTTGCCCTGGTGGTAGCGGGTGTAGGTGCCGTTCCACTTGGCGCTTGCTGCGGTGGCGGGCGCAACGCTCTGCAGCAGCGTAATGCGGCCCGCGAATTCCTGGCCCAGGCAGCGGGCGTTTTTGCACTGCGTGACCTCATAGGATTGGAGCCATTCGCGCTGCCACTGCACCAACTGCGGCCGCGCCTTGGAGCGCGTGATCGCGTCCTTGAAGGCGGTGTTGAGCTGCTCGTCCAGTGCGGAAAGCGGGGCATCCGCGCAGATCAGCTTTTCCATGGCCGACCGGGCCTTGGCGCAGTCGAAACTGGCGGCGCTGGCCAGCGGGGCCAGGGCTGCGATCAGGGCCGCCAGGGCAAGGCGCAACAAGGGCTGGGCAAGGGTGGTCGGCATGGCGGGGTTCCTGCTCGGTAAGATGCGCGCGCGAACAGTGCGGCAGGCCGAAATCATACGATCCCGCCAGGCCAATTGCCGCTTGACACAAGCGCATGCCAAACGCACGCTACGGCCCCGCACCAGCGGTCCATTACCAACAACCAACCATCGGAGAGAAGCATCGTGATCAACAAGCGTGATTTTGTCGCCAGCGTCGGCCTGGCCGGAATGCTGTTGCCAGCATCCCATGCCGTTGCAGCCCCCAATGCCAAGGCGGGCACTGCGCAACCCGTTTTGCTGACGGTGAGCGGCGCCGTGGGCAAGACCAACCGCGGCGCGCTCGACCCCGTCATCGACCAGATGATGGGCAAGCACAGCATCCAGTTCAGCAAGGCCTTCGCGTTCGACGCAGCAGCGCTGCAGCGCCTGCCCGCGGTGACCATCAAGCCCACGCTCGAATACGACAGCAAGCCCCACACGCTCGAAGGCCCGCTGCTGGTCACCGTGCTCGAAGCCGCAGGCGTGCCGCGCAACAGCAACGTGCAACTGGGCCTGCGTGCGGTGGATGGCTACAACGTCGCCATCAGCCTGGCCGACGCAGCGCAATACCGCATGATCGTCGCCACCCGCATCGACGGCCAGCCCATGGCACTCGGCGGCCTGGGGCCGCAGTGGGCCGTGTACGACGCCGACAACGTGGCCCCGTTCAAGGACAAGCCCGTGAAGGAACGCTTTGCGCTGTGCCCTTGGGGCCTGTACCACATTGACGTGAAGGCGGCGGCGTAGGCCCGCTTGCGCGGAGATTGCCATGGCGCCCATCGTTCAAGAAGCCCTCATCGTCAGCCAGCCGGTGGCTGTGGCGGCGCAAGCCGTCTATGAGTTTGCCCACCGCATGCACAACCTGCCCCTGTGGGCCTCGGGTCTGGCCACAGGCATCGAGCAGCGCGATGGCAATTGGTTCACCGACTCGCCCATGGGCAAGGTGCAGGTCGCTATGGCGCCCGCCAACCCGTTCGGTGTGCTCGATCACGACGTCACGCTGCCCGATGGGACCACGGTGCACAACGCCTTCCGCGTCACCCCGTGCGGTGAACAGGGCAGTTTGCTCAGCTTCGTGGTGCTGCGCCTGGCGGGTGTCAGCCAGGCAGACTTCGATGCGGATGTGGTGCACGTGCGCAAGGACCTGGTCGCATTGCAGCAATTGATGGAAAAGCGGCAAGCGGCGGACTGAGGAGGGCAGGCCCGTCTCAGTGCTTGCTTCGTGTCAGGTAGTTGAGCACCGCGTCGGCCGAGTTGCCCACGGCCGCCACGGCATTGCGCAGTTCCTGCTCGGTGCATTCGAGCGTTATGGTCCAGGCGTGCACCTCGTGGTCCTGCGCCAGGCTGATGAACCGGCGATCCGTGTCGGGGTCTTGGGGGATATCGGGCATGGTGGCCGGCGTCGATGGGGCGTCTACCGTGTCTTGTCGTCGGTCTCGCCCGTCACGCCCTTGCCCTGGCGCGAAGCCGGCTTCGGGTTGGCATGCTCCTCGGTGGCGCCCTGCCGGTGCCCCGACGGGTCTACCGCGTCCAGGGGGCCAACCCCTGGCTGTTCGCCGCCGGGGCGGTTGGCATAGGTCTCGCCCAGCGTGCCAGACTCGTCTTTCAGCCCATACTGGCTGTGGCCGGGCTTCGGGGTCGTCGTATTGGGCATGGCATGCTCCTGGGGTAAGAAGCCTTGATGCTAGGGGTGCGGCGCATGCCGGGGTGTAGGACCCTGTCGGCTATGCCGGTGCTCGCCGTCCTGCCAGCGCTTTGGCAGTAGGTGGTTCAGTTGCTGCGCAACAGCACCACGGCGTAGGTGCAGTCCGCAGCCGTCTCGTTGCTGAACACGCAGTCCGCAGGCGGCCCCAGTTCCAGGCAGTCGCCGGCATCCATGGCATGCCGGGTGTCGCCCTCCATGAACACCAGCGACCCTTGCAACACCCAGATCAATTGCCGCTTGGCGGTGTAGGCAGCAGCAGGCATGGGCACCTGCGCACCGGCGGGCAGCACCACCTGCACCAGGTCCAGCGGCAGGTCGGAAGGGGGCGACACATGCGTGCGCACATAGCGGGTCTGCGGGTCGGTCCACACCGGCTGGTCGGCCCGGCGCAGTAGCCGGCCCTCCTTGGCCTCAGCGCGGGCGATCAACTGCGACATACTGAGCCCGAACGCGCCCGACAGCCGTGCCAGCAGCGTCGCCGTAGGGCTCGATTCGCCCCGCTCCAGCTTGTGCACCATGGCCCGCGACACGCCCGAGTGCGCCGCCAGGTCAGTCAGCGACCAGCCCCGGCCCTCGCGCTCAATGCGCACCCGGGCGCCAATGCGCTGGCTCAGGCTATCGACTGCACTATCTACTTTGGTGGACATGTGTTTCATCATGGTGGACAATAATCCACCAAAATACGTTATTCGTCCATCATAGTGGATGGAGAGCCCTGCAACCCATGACCGCCATGACCACCCTACAGATACGCGATGCCCATGCGGGCGACATTGAAGGCATCCTCGCCATCTACAACGACGCCGTGGCCAACACCACCGCCATCTGGAACGAAACCCTGGTGGACACCGCCAACCGCGCCGCCTGGCTGGCCGACCGCCAGCGCCTGGGCTACCCCGTGCTCGTCGCCGTTGACGACCAGGGCGCCGTGGCCGGCTACGCCTCGTTCGGCGACTGGCGCGCCTTCGACGGCTACCGCCACACCGTCGAACATTCGGTGTACGTGCACCAGAACGCCCGCGGCGCGGGCCTGGGCAAGCGGCTGATGCAGGCCCTCATCGAACGCGCCCGCGCCATCGGCAAGCACGTCATGGTCGCCGGCATCGAGGCTGGCAACACCGCATCGATCCAGTTGCACGAGCGCCTGGGCTTCACCCAGGTGGGCCTGCTGCCCGAAGTAGGCACCAAGTTCGGCCAATGGCTGGACCTGGCCTTTCTGCAGCTCAAGCTGGATGCGCGCACGGATCCCGATGGGGCAGGACGGGGCGGTTGACCTCTACCTGCTAAGTAAGCAGCTCAGTCATCTTCCTGAGCGCTTATTTCAGGGAACAGGATTTCTGTGTACCCGAATTGGGTAAAGTCCCGCACCCGCATAGGGTACAGCTTGCCGATCAGGTGGTCGCACTCGTGCTGCACCACCCGGGCATGGAAGCCATCCACCGTGCGGTCGATCGGGTCGCCATACAGATCGAAGCCCGCATAGCGAATGCGCGCCCAGCGCGGCACCTTGCCCCGCAGGCCTGGCACCGACAGGCAGCCCTCCCAGTCCTCTTCTTCCTCGTCGCCCAGCGACGTGATCACCGGGTTGATCAGCACCGTGGGCGGCACGATGGGCCTGCTCGGGTAGCGCGGGTTGCGGTCGTTGGAGCCGAAGATCACCAACTGCAGGTCCACCCCGATCTGCGGCGCCGCCAGCCCCGCGCCGTTGACGGACTGCATCGTCTCCAGCATGTCGCGCACCAGCAGGTGCAGCTCGTCCGTATCGAACGCGGTCACGGGCTGGGCCACGCGCAGCAGGCGCGGGTCGCCCATCTTGAGGATGGTGTGGATGGTCATGGCGTGGGAAGCAAGAAAAAGAAGGCGGTGTTCGTCGTCATCGCGGTCAGCAAGCAGCAGCCACACATCATGCCGCAAGGCCGACAGCCCCGCAGCAGCGGGGCTGGGCGCGGCGGCGCGCCGCGCGGGTGGGGGCCACTGCCGGCGCAAAACTTCCCCCAAGATTGCACGCAACATCGCCCGGACTGGAAAACGCCCGAATTTTGTGTATATAATCTAAGTCTTGTTCCTCGATAGCTCAGTTGGTAGAGCGCCGGACTGTTAATCCGTAGGTCCCTGGTTCGAGCCCAGGTCGAGGAGCCAAGAATTCAGGTGCTGTGCCCCGCTGCAATTTTCGGGCACACACCGGCAAGCCGTGAGCAAGCTTGCCACCATCGCAGCACACCATCTTGTTGATGTCGTCAGTACCGATCATTCCTCGATAGCTCAGTCGGTAGAGCGCCGGACTGTTAATCCGTAGGTCCCTGGTTCGAGCCCAGGTCGAGGAGCCATTCATTGGCAGTAAAAGGCTACCCTTCGGGGTGGCCTTTTTGCTTTGGGGTGGCGGTTCATGCTGGTCCGATAGATCTGCTGCATGGGGCTCGCATCATGCGCTTGATGGCCTGCGCGGCATCGGATCGGTGAGGTTCGGCGGGTTCTGCTGCGGGGTCGTTGTGGCGCAAGGCTCTGCGCACAGCTCTGGTCAGCGAGTGGCCGGCTATGGCTTGATGATCGCGGGCATTGATGGTCGCCATGTGGGGCTCATTGCGGGCCTTGATGCGGGGTGGCCTGAGCGGTGCGCATTGAGGCGATAGATGCCGCGCGGATTGATGCCGTGTGGTGGGGGGGGGGCTGGTTGGTTATCTACGGGTGCGTTGGTAGGGAAAACTCTAAGGGGTGTTTTTTGGGGGCTCTGTTGCTTGCGCGCAAAGTAGCCTTGACGATGCAGAGCCCGAGGTTTTAAATAGAGACACCAGCTAAGGAGTTGATGTCATGAATCATCGTTCTGCAGATTTTTCGAGCGTCATAGGATTTCTTGTCTATTCAGGAAATTTATGTTGTCAACGCTCAAAGGATCTGTATGAAAACCGTCAACTTCGCTGTTAAGGCACTCGCTTCCTTCTTCATCGTTCTGCGCCAAAATCCGGTCGCCGCAGTGGCTGTCGCAGTCCTCGCGCTGCTGGCCTACATGGTGCAAATCGCGGCAGATGCGATCAGCACGTCGCAGGGCCACTTCATGATGCTCACTGGGTTGATGGGGGTGGTTATCTTGGCTTCCATCGCAGTGCTGTTGATTGTCAAGAAGCCTGTTCCGGCAGGTCGCCGCAAGTAATATTTATTCGATGGTTAAAGGCTCGCTTCGGCGGGCCTTTTTCATTGGGTGACTGCATTCCGCAGGTAGTCATGGGGGCGTAGATATGCGCTGCGTGGGCAGAGCGGTCGGGTTCGCTGTGAATGCAGAAGTGGAGCGGGTGCTCGAAATCCAGTTGACTACAAGGAAAAAAAGCAAGACAAGAACGACTATCAGTCCGATCCATTTGCTCACAGCGAAAACCATTTCGCCGCGCTCGACTTTTACCCATTCTGACGCAAGCAGTACCCGGGAATTGCGGATAAATTCATCCTGCTTGAGTTGGCAGGCTTGAATGTCAAGTGGGAAGGTTGACATCAAATTTTCGAGTTCATCCAATGACTGTAGCAGCGCTCCGCCGCTTGAAATTCCTGGATTCAAGCGTGTTCGAATGGCAGTGTTGGCAATGTTTGCTGCAACAAAATGGGACTGGCTTGCGTCGAGGAACTCCTTTTGCGACGGTCCATAGGCGTAAACAGCTCGAATAGCAATGAAGTGCGCAACAACTTCAGCAACTTCTTTCCGCAGACCGTCAATCCAGGATTGGCGGAACTCAGAGACCTTGTTCTCTTTGGCGATCACCAGTCCTAGGTAGCCTATGAACGCTCCAATGAGCGCCGCTGATATCGAGCCAATCGCTGCATCAGGAAGGGAGGAAAGAGAGTTTGTAAGTCCCATGCGACCTCATTCCGTCAAATAGCGAATGCAGCGCGATCCTTGTCAGCAATCCACACAGGCGCGCGACCCCGTCCCGTCCAGGTCGCTCCGGTAGCGGGATCACGGTATTTCGCTTCCACCTTTGTGCCCTTGGTGTTGGACGTACGGGCCTTCTTGCCGCCTCCAAATACATCTTCGGAAGTCAGTCCGAACTCAGCGATGAGGGCGCGCGCTTCAGCGATGGCGCCTGACTGTTCGGCCTTGCGAGTCTCCTCGATGAGGCGGTCAAGTTCGGCTTTGCGGGCGATGAGTGCTTTGTAGTTGGACATGGTATTTAAGATGGCGTATAAATTGAAATGGATTTTCCGATAGATTCGTTGTTTACGACAGCACTTTACATAGAAAACCTTGATTCTAACTCTGATGCTAAGTTTGCTAACCTGTTTTCGGAAAGGCGTAGTTTTTGTGCAAGCACTCTCTGTATCATTTGAACATAGCCGAGCGACCCCACGGCATCTGCATGATGATCGTGATCGAGTGCCATTCCAGTAATATCTTGCCAACTGCGATCCCAATTCAGGCGCACTGCATACAAGTCTCGCTTTTCATCCGCCGGAGTTGTGTCGCAGAAAATTGCGGTAAACGCCAAATATTTTCCATCGAGAGAGGGTGCGAACTCGACTCCGAGGCGGCCAAGTGGTGTTTTGAATGCAATGCTGTCACCGTCTTCAATTGCTTCTACTTGATAGTTTTGTTGAAGGTGGTCCTTCACTTCGCCTCGGAGGAATGTTTCTCGAAAGGTGGTAACTTCCCTCTTGGCATAGTCAATGTACGGAGCAAAGGTACTCTGAAAAACTCTATCAATTAAATCTGGTCGTGTCATTTAGGGCTCTCTTGCAGATGCTTGCATGGTTACGTCTTTGCGCCCAAGTCAAAGGCCAAAAGGGATAAAGTTATTTCTCGATCTTTGTCTTGAGGTAAGAAAAATGTATAAATGTCGCTGGTTTCATCCATTTGCACAGGCCCGCTGACATAGCCTGGATGAGCCTTAATTTGTTCGCGCATTTTTGCGACGACGCTGGAAAATCCCGCATTGCGGTTGAAAACAACGATGGCGGTCTTGGTATCTCGCCAAGTCAGGTAGCCTAGAAGCTGGTCTATTGTCGCAACGAAGCGCTTTTCGCCGCCCCATATTTTGAACTCGGCCACGAAGATGTTTCCTGTCTCGTGACGGATCAGGATATCCGTTTTTCCTGTAAAATTGAAGGCTTCGCCAGTCGCATTTCCGAAGTGCGCATTGAGAGGAACAAGGAACATGTCGCGCAAAGTCTCCTCGTCGAGGCTGCGTGTCCTTGAGGAACTTTGTTCAATACTACGTCCCGCTCCGCGAATAATGCCAAGGATATTTTGATATACATCCTTATCGAGTGTAGGATCCGGCGGCGCCGAGGGCCTCATAGGTGGGAGCTGTGGCTTTATTTTCTGCTTGACTCCCGGGGGTACGAATGTCCGAGTGTCACCCGGTTTTTCTTTGATCTTAATACCCAATCCTGCAAGGGCATTCGCTGAACTCTTTTGTTGTAAGAGGCGTGCGCTACGCGCTTCGATTCGCTTCCGAACCTCAAGTTCAAGTTGGACTGGATAACTGGACCACATAGACCGGTGCCAACCCAGATACTTATCAATTGAATTGAGCAGCGAGTCCACCTCCTGCTTCACCGCTTCTGGCGCCAGCGTGCGGCCCGCAACTGTGAATTTCAGCTTTGCTTCCTCCACCACTGCTATAGGGGGGCTCGTATCATACGTATTAGATCGCATTTTAAATATGGTAGCATCTCCGGTGAATGGAATCTCAAAATCGTAGGCTTCTCCCGGTACAACTATTTTACGTTTGTCCCAAGGGTCGTATGCCTCGAAGGGGCGTTCGTGGTGACTGGCCTCCATACCTTCACGATCAAGTGTTGGTACAACCACTTCGTACTTTTCAACAAAATACGCGACGAGAGCTTCTACATCTGTATTGAGCAATCGCTGCTCTTGCAATCCGTCAGCCTCAGCACATGCGGAATCAATCTGTGCCCTGAGTATGCCGTGACCATCTTGGTCGGAGAAAAGATAGTTTCGCTCGTGCTTTGATCCGTACACTTTGTCCCCTTACAACAATTATTGCCAGTCTACATTCAATTCTTGGGTTATGCCGTAGAGTGAACTGATCACACCCTGGGAAATTTATGAGTGACTAGGACTTCATGCACGATATGCATGACCGCGGCTATAGGCCCGGGTAGCATTGGGCCAGATAGCGGATGCGCCTGCCCTTCCTTCATTCTCCCAGGACACCATAAAACAGATGCCACAGCGGACTGGTGCGCGTCTTGGGGGCGTTAAGGCATTTATGCCGCTCGTAGTTTTGCAGGGGATCATCTGCCCTGAACTGGGGGCACATGCCCACCTGACTCGCATATCGGTAGTTTTCCAGTGAAATCAGTCTAATAGAGAGCACCATTGCAACAAAGACTAGGCCGGCAATAACTAAGTTTTTGAGAATATTCTATTTTTTAAGCTGTAGATGTGCGGAGCGATGCGATTATTCTAAGTATTTATTCAACGAAACGCTGTTTGATGTCGTTTGCCATCCGCGCTCGCATGTCTGCGCGACTCTTCTCTGATTCAAGGTTCTTTTTTGCCAACAGTTGGATCAGCATTGACGCCCAGTTGCCTCGCTTCTTAAAGGCTTTTACATCCACGGGTCTGTACCAGGTCACGTAGTCGCTGTACACCACCTCACAACTGATCGCGAAGACTTCCTCTCCGTTCTCCAATAGTTGGAAATCCTGATATACGGTTGCCTCTATGGCGTCCCATTGAAGAGTTACGATGCTGTACCGCGTGCCCTGGTAGCCGAACTGCAGGATCCTGTTCTTATAATCCTGAATCTCTTCTTCGCTGGGGCTGTCGATGCCCAATTTATTCAATTGCTGCCAATCATCCCGCTTTGACCAAGCCGGATAGCTGCGCAGTTCCTCCCACAGTTGTGCGAGTGCCGTATCCAAATGGTTGGCCTTTGCAGAAGTGGTTAGCCTCTCCTTTAGCTTTTCGTCATCGCTGACTTGAACTTCAACGGCCTTCTTGTACGCATCCCCTTCGCTTTTTGCACTGCTCTCTGCTGCGAGGCGCTCAGCTTGTACTGCATTCAGAAAGGGGTCTGAGTCTTGTGTTGGCGTGTCGGGTTCAGCAGCGCGCGTCGCGAAGCCGGGTTCAGGCTGGGAGCCGGGCTTCTTTTTGGGATTGTTGGCGCGCCACATCCACCAAACCAATACAGCGATGAAAAGCGCGGCGTAGATTGTCTCGGCGTCCATGTAGTGCCTCCAAACCTCAGTATGCCCTAGACGTACAAGCGCGCTATGCGGGTTTTGAAGCGTCATGCTATTCGTGAGGTGCCGACATTGGGATGCATGATCGTCGGGTCGTCGGGTCGTCGGGTGGCCGATTGAACCCTTCTGGAAGACGCCCCCGTCAAGTCGTCAGGTCACAGAAGACTCCAGCGCCTCTATGAAAACCTTCGCGACCTCGCGCCGCGCCTCCGGTGGCCGCTTGTGCAACGCAAGCAGCAACGCCGCAATCTCGTCATCCTCGCAGTACAGGTAGGCCAGGGGCACGCTAAACACTCTGGCGATGAGCCTTGCAGTGCCTACAGGGGGCTCATGGACGCCCCGTTCGTAGCGACTGATCCGCATCCGGCTGGCTGATTCTTCCAGACCGATTTCTACCCCGACCTTCTCCTGAGACCAGCCACGGGCTTCCCGGAGGGCCTGCATGCATCTTCCCAAGATCGCAGGAGAGGAGGACGGCTCGGCAACAGGCATGTATCGATTCTCGTAACAAGGCTCGGGCCAGTCGTTACGCTGCTCCTGACTCGGCATCTGCACCGGCGCGAAGTCGCTCGGCCGTCATCGATCTCTACCGATTCTTCATGTGCTCCCGGTAGGCCGCCAGCTCCTTGGCGTCGTAGTTCTCGCAGGAAGACAAGACCAGCATGTCGAAATCGCCGGAGTCGTCGTCGAAGTAGACCTGCGAAGCCAGCACCACGAAGCGCCGGTAACCCACGTACCCGCCAAAGCCATTGCGGGCGTTGACCTCTCCGCAGAGGAACCGGTCCTTGCCCACCTTGAGGCTGCGCAGCTTGGCCGTGTCGGGGTCCTTCAGGTTACGCAGGAGTGTGGCCTTGCCCGCGGCCATGACGGCGCGGGCATCGGCCGGGTTGGATTTGAAGGGCCTTGGCTTGGGCATAGGGGGCTCGGGCCGTGCCGGGGTGGCGGCGCCCACCAGGCATTCCACCATCCGCTTTTCCCGCACCGAAGCGGGCAGCGGGCCGAGTTCGGCCTCGCAGTCCTCTGCGGACTTTTGTGCGTGTGCGGTCGTGGTGGCTGCCCACAGGGCCGTGGCAAGCAGCATTGCAAACCAGGTCTTCTTCATTGTTCCCTCCATGACGCCAGCACTGTAGTGCATGGCGCGCACCCCTCCCAGCAAGAACGCCAACCCCATGTGCTTGCACCAATGAACGGATGCTGGCTCGGATGCGTTCGGAGGCAGGTCGGCAATGCAGCAACAAACCAGTACGATCTGCAGTGTGTGATGCACTGGAGGACATTCATGATCCGCAAAGGGCTTCAAGGTGGGTGGCAGACAGCACTGCGCTCGTGCGTCGCCATGGCCTGCTGCGGCCTTGTTTGCACAGCCGCATCCGCCGGCGTGACCGATGGCGATCTGTTCGGCCACCGCCTGGGCACCCGCCTCGCGACGACCCCGGCCACCATGGGCTACTGGAGCCAGGGGCGGGCCGTCATCATTGTCGACAAGCCCGAGATCCCGCCCGAGTTCGAAAAGCTCGAACTGCTCACCACCCCCAAAACCTACACCATCGGCAACATCTACGCGACCAAGAGCCTGCCGGAGCGAACCGCCGCCTTCTCCCTGGCCGAAAAGTACAAGGACCTGTTGCCCACGCTCTACCGCGCGCAGTGCGTGCGTGAGCGGGACGGCTTTGGCGGGGTGGTGCTGGACATGCGCTGCGGCCAGTACCAGCTCACCATCCAGATCTACTCACCGGACCGGCAGAACCCCAATGGCCTGTACACGGTGCAGATCGGTTTGACGATGGCGAAGGAGACGCGGGTCGGCTACGACTGGCAGGTGCTGCTGGACGAGGAGATGGACGCGGTTGACAAAGAGGGGCGCCAGCGCCGACTGGAGCAAGCCAGAAAGGACAGGAGCCTGCGCGGCTTTCCTTAGTAGGTTGGGTGCCAGCCCGGCATGCTCCCGTCTTCGGTAAAGTCTGTTCGTTGGCGGGCTGGTGAACGGACGGCCATGTTGTGCGGGACGGAACGGGCCGGGCAGGCCTGCCAGGTCAAGCCTGTTTATCTTTTGTGCCAGATAAATGATTGGAGGGGTTGATGGGACTGCGGTATTCCATGAAAGGCGTGCAAGACACGCTGGAGGTCTTTGAGGACAGGCTGACGATCACGCCAAAGGGAGTCCTTGGCTTTTTGAACAAAGGTCTTCAAGGTACTAAGACAATCCCTTTTTCCTCCATCAAAGCTGTGCAGCATCGAGAGGCCGGATGGATTGCCAATGGCTTTCTGCAGTTCACGATCCTTGGTGGCACAGAAAACATGGGCGGTGTGTTTTCGGCGGCCAAGGATGAAAACTCGTTCATTTTTTCCAACAGCGACAACAACAATGCGCGGGTGACGGAAATCAAGGAATTCATCGAACAGGCTGTCGCTGCCGCCGGGCAGGCCCCCGCAGGCCCTGTGAGCATGGGGGACGAACTGGTCAAGCTCGCATCCCTGCGGGCCCAGGGCATCTTGACGGAAGAAGAATTCCAGGCCGCCAAGAAAAAGATCCTGTCGTAGAGTCTGTGGGACTGCCGTGCGCAAGCGCGGGCCGGCGGGATGCGTGCCACGGCCCTGCCGCGTGCCCTGGTCCGGGATGAGCGTTTTGCTGTCAACGCCTGGCAGCCTTGAGCGCCTTGCGTTGCTGGCTGCCCGTATGGCCCAGCGCCTCCAGTGCCGCCACCGTTTCCCTCAACCCCCGGTGCAGCCGCTTGTCCTTGCGCACCACCACGGCCAGGGTGCGGGCCAGGGGCGGCGACAGGGGGCGCACTTCCACAGCGCTGCCATGCGTGCCCTGCACGGCCATGCCGGGCAGCACGGCGCAGCCCAGGCCGGCGGCGACCAACTCCTTGATGGCTTCCACGCTGCCCAGCGACATGGCGGGCTGCAGGGCCACGCCTGCCTGGGCGAACCAGGCGTCGGCGATGCGGCGGGTCTGGCCGCCGCGCTCGAACAGCAGCACGGGGTGGCGGGCCAGGTCGGCGGCGGTCACTTTCTTGGGCAGGGGGGTGCCCTTGGGGGCGATGGCAACGAATGCGTCCTGCAGCACGGGCGTCACATCGAGCATGCGGCCGCTGGCGGGCAGGGTGACCAGGCCCAGGTCCAGCGTGTTGTCTTCCACCGCCTGCACGATGTCGGCGGTGTTGCCGGTGCGCACGGTGATCTCCAGGCCCGCAAAGCGCTGGCGCAGCGCGCCCAGCACGGGCGGCAGCAAAAAAATGCAGGCCGTGGCGCCGGTGCCCAGGCGCACGCGGCCTGCCGTGCCGCTGGCGTGGTGGGCCACGGCGTGCAACGCGTCGGCCACGGCGGCGTCGATGCGGGCCACGTGCACCAGCAGCTCTGCGCCCGCGGCCGTGGGGCGCAGCACGCGGCCCACGCGCTCTACCAGCGGCGTGCCCAGGCGCTTTTCGAGCTGGCGCACCTGCAGGCTCACGGCGGGTTGGGTCAGGTCCAGCCGTTGGGCGGCGGCCGAAAAGCTGCCCAGTTCGATGGCGGTGGCAAAGCCGTGCAGTTGATCGAGGTTGATGCGTTCCATGCCAAAGAATTTCTCATACTTTGCATAAGTTGTGAAAGCTTCTTTTATGGATTGCGGCGCGCCACACTGGCGCCATGCATTCCTCTTTCGCGCTCACTTCGCCACTTTCTTCCTCTGTCGCGGCGCCGCATGTGCGCGATGCGGCCGATGCCGATCTGCCCGCCATCCAGGCGATCTATGCCCACCACGTGCTCCATGGCCTGGCCTCGTTCGAGGAGGTGCCGCCCGGCGTGGACGATCTGCGCACCCGCCATGCGGCCGTGCGCGCCGCAGGCCTGCCCTACCTGGTGGCCGAGGTCGATGGCGCGGTGGCGGGCTATGCCTATGCCACGCCGTACCGCCCGCGCTCGGCCTACCGGCATACCGTGGAGGACTCGGTCTACGTGGCGAAGGACATGGCGGGGCGGGGCATTGGCGCCGCGCTGCTGGCCGCGATCATCGCGCGCTGCGAGGCGGGGCCCTGGCGCCAGATGCTGGCAACCATAGGGCAGGGCGATGGCAATGCGGGCTCCATCGCGCTGCATTCGCGCATGGGTTTTGCGCGCATCGGGGCCCTGCGGTCGGTGGGGTTCAAGCACGGGCAGTGGCTCGATACGGTGCTGATGCAGCGGCCTCTGGGGGTGGGGGATGGCGCGTTGCCCACGGCGCAATGACACCCGCTGGAGTGATGCGCCGGTTGGTGTGGTGCCTGGGCTTCTCACAGTTCATCTGCTGGGGCATTTCGTATTACATGCTCGGCGCATTTGGCGAGGCCATGGTGCGCGACCTGGGCTGGCCGCGCACGCTGGTGCATGGCGGCTTTGCGCTGGCGCTGCTGGTGATGGGCGGGGTGTCGGGCATCGCCGGCCGCTGGGTGGACGAGCGCGGTGGCCGCACCGTGATGGTGGTGGGCTCGCTGCTGCTCTTTGCCGGCTGCCTGGGGCTTGCCGTCGGGAAGGGTGTGGTGGCTTACTACCTGGCCTGGGCCGTGGTCGGGCTGGCCATGCGGCTCACGCTGTACGACGCGGCCTTTGCCACGCTGGCCCATGTGGCCGGGCAGGGCGCGCGCCGGCCCATGGCGCAGATCACGCTGCTCGGCGGGCTGGCCTCCACGGCCTTCTGGCCGCTGGGGCATGCGCTCGCTGAGTCACTGGGTTGGCGCGGGGCGCTGTGGGTGTATGCGGCGCTGGCGCTGCTCACGGTGCCGCTGCACCTGGCGATTCCGCGCGCTGGCGGGGCGGCGCACACCAGCCAGGTGCTGCCTGCGCCGACCGAGCCCCTGGCCGCTGCGGGGGCGGACCGCCTGTGGGCGGCCGCGCTGTTTGCCGCGGTGACCACGCTGGTGAATTTTCTCAACGCAGGCATGTCGGCGCACATGGTGGGCCTGCTCGCAGGCCTGGGCCTGGCGCTGCCGTTGGCGGTGGGCATTGCATCGCTGCGCGGGGTGGGCCAGTCCGGCGCGCGGCTGGTGGAGGTGCTGTTTGGTGCCCGGATGCACCCGCTGGCGCTGGGGGCGTTTGCGGCCCTGCTGCTGCCGCTGGCCTGCCTGGCGGGCGTGTGGGCGGGGCAGGTGCTGGCCATGGCCGTGGTGTTTGCACTGGTGTACGGCGCGGGCAACGGGCTGCTCACCATCACGCGAGGCACGCTGCCATTGGTGCTGTTTGAGCACCGCATCTATGGCGCTTTCGTGGGGCGGCTGGTGGCGCCGGGCTTCCTGCTGTCGGCCTGTGCGCCGGTGGTCTATGCAGCGGTCATGGATGCCTATGGGGCGGGCGCTGCGATCTGGCTCTCGGTCGCCGTGGCGGTGCTGGTGTTCGCTGCGTCGATGGCGCTGCAGTGGCGCTTTGGGCCGCGTGCCAAGTGGGCCCCGTAAACGACAACGCCCCGGCAGACCGGGGCGTCGTCGGTTTGTTGAAGGCGCTTACTTCGGTGCCAGGCGGATCGCGCCGTCCAGGCGGATCACTTCACCATTGAGCATGTCGTTTTCCAGGATGTGCTTGACCAGCTTGGCATAGTCCTGCGGCGTACCCAGGCGGCTGGGGAAGGGCACGCCGGCGGCCAGTGCGTCCTGCACTTCCTGGGGCATGCCGAACAGCATGGGGGTGCCGAAGATGCCGGGGGCGATGGTCATGTTGCGGATGCCGTTGCGCGCCAGGTCGCGGGCGATCGGCAGCGTCATGCCGACCACGCCGCCCTTGGATGCGGCGTAGGCGGCCTGGCCGATCTGGCCGTCGTAGGCCGCGACGCTGGCGGTGGAGATCAGCACGCCGCGCTCGCCGGTGGCTTCGGGCTCATTCTTGCTCATGGCTTCGGCGGCCAGGCGGATCATGTTGAAGCTGCCGATCAGGTTCACCGTGATGGTCTTGCTGAACACGGCCAGCGCGTGCGCGCCATTCTTGCCCACGGTTTTTTCCGCGGGGGCGATGCCGGCGCAGTTCACCAGGCCGGCCAGCTTGCCCAGCGACACGGCCTTGGCCACCACGGCCTGGCCGTCGGCCTCGTTGCTCACGTCGCACTTCACGAAAGCGCCGCCGATGTCCTTGGCCACGGCTTCGCCCTTGTCGGCCTGCATGTCGGCAATGACCACGGTGCCGCCCTGGGCGGCCAGCATGCGCGCCGTGCCTTCGCCCAGGCCCGATGCGCCGCCGGTCACGATGAATACCTTGCCCTTGATGTCCATGTGCTGTCTCCTGAAAAGTAAGTGACGTTAACGTAAACGTCAATTATGGCCCAGCTCCCTGCGGGCGCAAAAAAGCCCGGGCGCTGCCGGGCTTGATCGGGGTGCCGCCGGCCGGGGCAGGGTGGCGGGCTTACTGGAAGCCCACGCGGTCGAGCATCTGCTGTACCTTGGTCACGTTGGCGCCCACGGCGCTGATCGGGATGGTCTCGCTCTTGAAGGGCGCATTGCCCGTCATGGCCTTGAGGGCCGGGTTGTCGATGTTCAGGCCCTTGGCGGCGGGCCACTCGTTGTTGCCGTTGGCAAAGTAGTTCTGCGCTTCGGCGCTGGCCAGGTACTCGAGGAACTTGATCGCGTTGTCGCGGTTCTTGGCGTTCTTGGCCACGGCGCCGCCGGCGATGTTCAGGTGCGTGCCCCACGATTGCTGGTTGGGGAACACCACGCCCACCTTGTTGACCACGGCCACGTCTTCGGGCTTGCCCGAGCGCATCATGCGCGCCAGGTAGTAGCTGTTGGTGACGGCGATATCGCATTCACCCGATGCCACGGCCTTGATCTGGTCGGTGTCGCCGCCCTTGGGGGCGCGGGCCAGGTTGCCCACCATGCCCTTGAGCCAGGCCTCGGCCTTCTGCTCGCCCATGTGCTCGGTCACTGCGCCGAACAGGCTCAGGTTGTAGGGGTGCGAGCCCGAGCGGATGCACAGCTTGCCCTTGTTCTTGGCGTCGCCCAGTTCCTCATAGGTGTCCACGTCTTCCTTTTGCACCTTGACCTTGTTGTAGACGATCACGCGGGCGCGGGTGGACAGGCCGAACCAGGCAATGCCACCGTCGGCCGCCGGTGTGCTGCGCAGGTTGGCGGGGATGGCGTCGCTCAGCACCTTGGACTGGATGGGCTGGAACAGGCCATCGACCTCGCCCTTGTACAGGCGCGCTGCGTCCACCAGCAGGATCACGTCGGCGGGGGAGGCTGTGCCCTCGGCCTTCAGGCGCGCCAGGATGCCGGCGTCGTCCGCATCCACGCGGTTGATCTTGATGCCCGTGGCCTTGGTAAAGCCGGTGTACAGCGCTTCGTCCGTGGAGTAGTGGCGCGCCGAGTACAGGTTCACCACCTGCTCCTGGGCAGATACGGCGCCGGCAGCAGCGGCCAGCGCGCAGGCGGTCAGCAGGGCTTTCACGGTCTTCGACATGGAATGCATCTTTCGAGGTGTAACGACGGGGCGATGATAAAACAAACGCGAATTATTCTTAATAAAACCAAGGGGGAGGGATGGATTTGATACCGCGCTCCAGGGCCGGGGATCCATCCATGGCAAGCGAAACCGCAGGCCGCCTAAATGCTATCAAATGAGGAGCAAGCCAGGCAAAAAAAAAGCCCGGGGTTACCGGGCTTTGAATTGGATCCAGGAAACGGGGGTTTCGAGAGGATCCAAGGAGACAACTGAGGGCCCCGAACTGTGTTCCGGGCCATGGGTTGAATTATCAGGGTAATCCCTGCGTTGCGCCTAGAGTCTGCACTCCAGACGCAATGGATGGCTTAGCGCTTGCGGGGAGCAGCGGTCTTCGCGGCGTTGGCAGCGGTGCTGGCCACGGCGTTGAAGTTGGCTTCGGCCACGTCCGACGCTTGCTTGACGGCCTTTTGAACCGATTCGAAAGCGTTGTTGGCAGCAGAGACGGCGCTCTTCATCACGGCCACGGCGGTTTCGGAACCGGCGGGTGCGTTCTTGGCAGCGCTGTCGACCAGGTTGGTGAAGCTCTTTTGAGCGTCAGCAGCTTGCGATTCGAAAGCCTTGCCGAATTCGGCGGCGGTGCCCGAAGAGATGTCGTACAGGTGACGGCTGTAGGCAGCGGTCTTTTCAGCCAGAGGCTGGAACAGGCCGGCTTGCAGGGCCAGCAGTTCTTGTGCGTCCTTCACGCCCAGGAAAGCCTGGGTGTGGCTGGAGGCTTCCGACAGGGCAGCGCGCGAAGCGGTCACGTTCAGTTCGACCAGCTTTTCGACGCCTTCGAAAGCCTTGGTGGTCAGACCAAACAGGGTTTCGATGTTGGCCTTGTGGGATGCCAGAATTTGTTCAGCGGTCAGCGACATGTCATATCTCCTAAAAATAAGGCCCAGGGGGCCGAGGTGGTTTACAGACAATCTGCGCTGTCGTTGACCTGGTGAGTCATGTTGCAGTGCAGCATGGGTTGAATTTTAGGGACTTGGTGGATGATTGCAAGTGCTTTTTGTTGCGCTGCAGCAATTTAGAGGTGACACCCCAACACCGCAGCCATTGCCACAATGGCGTCATGCATGCCTATTACGCAGACCAGTTCGTGCTGCCGCTGCCCGAGGGCCACCGTTTTCCCATGGCCAAATACCGTCTGTTGCGCGATGCGGTGGCCACCCACCTGCCCGGCGTGGCCCTGCAGGTGGCGCTGCCCGCGACCGATGGAGAACTGGCCCTGGCGCATGCGCCGGCCTACATCGACGCCATTGCCAGCGGCACCCTGCCTGCGCCGGCGCAGCGCGAGATCGGCTTTCCCTGGAGCCCGGCCATGGCCGAGCGCGCGCGCCGTTCGGTGGGCGCCACCATCGCGGCCTGCCGCGTGGCCATGGCGGGTGGCGAGGGTGGCGGCATCGCGGGCAATCTGGCTGGCGGCACGCACCACGCCTATGCCGACAAGGGCAGCGGCTTTTGCGTGTTCAACGACATGGCCGTGGCCGCCCGGCTGATGCAGGACGAGCATGCGCGCGCCGCGTCGGCCATGGGCGCCAACCCGCTGCCGCTGCGCGTGGCCGTGATCGACCTCGATGTACACCAGGGCAACGGCACGGCGCGCATCTTCCAGGGCGACGACTCGGTGTTCACCCTGTCGCTGCATGGCGCGCGCAACTTTCCGTTCCGCAAGGAAGCCGGGGACCTGGACGTGGAACTGCCCGACGGCTGTGGCGACGACGACTACCTGGCCGCGCTGGAGCAGGCGCTGGACACGCTGGACCAGCGCTTTGCGCCCGGCCTGGTGCTCTACCTGGCCGGGGCCGACCCGCATGTGGGCGACCGCCTGGGGCGGCTGCACATCAGCCACGACGGCCTGGAAGCGCGTGACAGGCGCGTGTTCGACTGGGCTTGGCAGCGCCGTGTGCCCGTGGCCTTCGCCATGGGTGGCGGTTACGGCACGGACATCGCCGACACCATCAAGGCCCAGCTCGCCACCTGGCGCGTGGCCCACCAATACCAGCAGCGCTGGCAGAAATCCTTGCAACCCTCTCTTTCTTCTGTTTGACCATGACGACCACTTCTCCCGCACCACGCCCGGCGCCGCAAGCGCGCAGCAGCTACCGCGCCTTCCGCTCCATCAGCACCCGCTGGGCCGACAACGACGTCTATGGCCACGTGAACAACGTCGTGTACTACAGCTGGTTCGACACCGCGGTGAACGCCCACCTCATCGAGCAGGGCGTGCTCGACATCCACGCAGGCAACACCATCGGCCTGGTGATCGAGACGCAATGCAACTACTTTGCGCCGCTGGCCTTTCCGCAGGTGGTGGAGGCCGGCATCCGCGTGGCGCGGCTGGGCGGCTCCAGCGTGCGCTACGAGGTGGGGCTGTTCGCCCATGGCGAGGCCCAGAGCGCCGCTGCCGGGCACTTCATCCACGTGTATGTGGACCGCACAACGCGCCGCCCCGTGCCCGTGCCCGAGCCGTTGCGCGAGGTGCTGCAGGCGCTGGTGATGCCGGGGTGAAAGGCTGCGGCCGCACGGGGGCAAACCCTTGCCAGCGTGCGCTGCAATGATCGTTGCGATGGCCTACACTGTGCGGCTTTGCTGCCCGTTGGCTGGCAGCGCTCCCTGGGCCATTCGCTGCGGCCCGCTTCGACAATGATCATCACCAGCCTGCTCGACACCGACCTGTACAAGTTCACGATGATGCAGGTGGTGCTGCACCAATTCCCCGGGGCGCAGGTCGAGTACCGCTTCAAGTGCCGCAACCCCGGCGTGCAACTGGCGCCCTACGCCAACGAGATCCGCGACGAGATCCGCTCGCTGTGCAGCCTGCAGTTCCAGGACGCCGAGCTGGCCTACCTGCGCTCCATGCGCTTCATCAAGAGCGACTTCGTGGACTTTCTCGGGCTGTTCCGCCTGAACGAGAAGTACATCACCATCACGCCGCAGCACAACGGCGAGATCGAGATCACCATCCGCGGGCCCTGGCTGCACACCATCCTGTTCGAGATTCCGGTGCTGGCCATCGTCAACGAGGTGTACTTCCGCAACACGCAGAAGGTGCCCAATTTCCCCGAAGGCCGCCGCCGCCTGGACACCAAGATCGCCCAGCTGCAGGCCGATGGCCTTTCGGAGCTCAAGATCGCCGACTACGGCACGCGCCGGCGCTTTTCCCGCGCCTGGCACGAGGAAGTGCTGCGCGTGCTGTGCGCGCGCCTGGGCACGGGCGACCGCCGCCCGGGTGCCCCCGTGGGGCCCGGTCAGTTCGCCGGCACCAGCAATGTGCTGTACGCCATGAAGCTCGGTGTGACGCCGCTGGGCACCATGGCGCACGAGTACCTGCAGGCCTGCCAGGCGCTGGGCCCGCGCCTGCGCGACAGCCAGGTCTTCGGCTTCGAGATGTGGGCCAAGGAATACCGCGGCGACCTGGGCATCGCGCTGTCCGACGTGTACGGCATGAGCGCCTTCCTGCGCGACTTCGACCTGTATTTCTGCAAGCTGTTCGACGGCGCGCGCCACGACAGCGGCGACCCGTTTGCCTGGGGCGAGCGCCTGCTGGACCACTACCGCAAGAACCGCGTGGACCCGTTGACCAAGACGCTGATCTTCAGCGACGCGCTCACGGTGCCGCGCACCATCGAGCTGTACCAGCAGTTCCGCGGCCGCTGCCAGCTGGCCTTCGGCATCGGCACCAACCTGACCAACGACCTGGGCAGCCCGCCCGAGCACGAGCCGCTGCAGGTGGTGATCAAGATGACCCAGTGCAACGGCCAGCCCGTGGCCAAGCTCTCCGACACGCCCGGCAAGGGCATGTGCGATGACGAGAAGTACCTGGCCTATCTGCGCCAGGTGTTCGACATCCCCGCCACCGCCTGATTCCTGGCATGGGCATTTCACGCGGGCTGGTTGTGGTGGGGCTCACGGCGTTGCCGGGCATGGCCCTGGCGGCGGACATCGACGGCAGTGCCCTGTCCGTGCTGTGGGGTGTGCCGTTTGCCGGCCTGCTGTTGTCTATCGCCCTCATGCCGCTGCTGCTGCCCAGCTTCTGGCACCACCACTTCGGCAAGGTGGCTGCCGCCTGGGGGCTGGCCTTTCTGGTGCCGTTCGCGCTCACCTTCGGTGTGCCTGCCGCGGGCGTGAGCCTGGTGCATGCGCTGGTGGCCGAGTACATCCCCTTCGTGATCCTGCTCACGGCGCTGTACACGGTGTCCGGCGGCATCTACATTCGCGGCAACCTGCACGGCAGCCCGGGGCTGAACACGGCCATCCTGGCCATCGGCGCGGTGCTGGCCAGCTTCATGGGCACTACGGGTGCGTCGATGCTGCTGATCCGCCCGCTGATCCGCGCCAACGACAACCGCAAGCACGTGGCGCACGTGGTGGTGTTCTTCATCTTCATCGTCTCCAACGCCGGCGGCTCGCTCACCCCGCTGGGGGATCCGCCGCTGTTCCTGGGCTTCCTCAAGGGCGTGGACTTCTTCTGGACGGTCAGCCACATCTTCCCGGAGACCCTGTTCCTGGTGGGCGCTCTGCTGGCGATCTTCTACGCCCTGGACTCCTGGTATTACCACCGGCGAGAAGAGACGTTACCGGTGGACCCCACGCCCGATAGCCGGGCCATAGGCTTCGATGGCAAGCTCAACTTCGCACTGCTGGGCGTGGTGGTGGCGCTGGTGCTGGTCAGCGGCTTCTGGAAGTCTCCCGTGGCGTGGACCATAGCCGGTGCCGAGGTTGGCCTGCCTGGCCTGGTTCGCGATGTCGGCCTGGTCATCGTGGCGCTGGTATCGTTCAAGCTCACCCCCGCCCAGGTACATGCGGACAACCAGTTCGGCTGGGGCCCGATGCAGGAGGTGGCCAAGCTGTTCGCGGGCATTTTCCTGACCATCATCCCGGTGATCGCCATGCTCAAGGCCGGCGTCAACGGCCCGTTCGGTGCCATCGTCTCGGCCGTCACGCGGCCCGACGGCTCGCCCGACCCGGCCATGTATTTCTGGGCCGCGGGGGCGCTCAGTTCCTTTTTGGACAATGCGCCCACCTACCTGGTGTTCTTCAATACCGCCGGGGGCGACCCGGCCGTGCTCATGACCACCCTGGCACCCACGCTGGCCGCCATCTCGGCAGGGGCGGTGTTCATGGGCGCCAATACCTACATCGGCAACGCGCCCAACATGATGGTCAAGGCGATTGCCGAAGACCGCGGCGTGAAGATGCCCAGCTTCTTCGGCTACATGCTGTGGTCGGGCGGCATCCTGGTGCCGCTGTTCGTCTTGATGACCTTTATTTGGTTTCGCTGATCTGGAGATCGAACTTTCATGAGCAAGCCCCGCATCCTGGTCGCCCGTGCGATCTTCCCTGACATCGTCGAGCGCCTGCGCCAGCACTTCGAGGTGCAGGACAACCCCGAGGACGTGATCTGGACCCCGGCCGAGCTGGCCGAGCGCCTGGCTGACAAGGACGGCGCCTTCACCACCGGCAGCCAGCGCATCGATGCACCGCTGCTGGCCGCTGCGCCGCGCCTGCGCATCGTGGCCAACATGGCCGTGGGCTACAACAACTTCGACGTGGAGGCCATGACCGCTGCCAGCGTGCAGGGCACCAACACGCCCGACGTGCTGACCGAGACCACGGCCGACTTCGGCTTTGCGCTCTTGATGGCCACCGCGCGCCGCATGACCGAGAGCGAGCACTACCTGCGCGCGGGGCAGTGGACCAAGTGGAGCTATGACATGTTCTCGGGCTCGGACATCCATGGCAGCACGCTCGGCATCATCGGCATGGGCCGCATCGGCCAGGGCATCGCGCGCCGCGGTGCGCACGGCTTTGGCATGAACGTGGTCTACCACAACCGCTCGCGCCTGCCGGATGCACTGGAGGCCGAATGCAAGGCCCGCTACGTGGGCAAGGAAGAGCTGCTGCGCACGGCCGACCACGTGGTGCTGGTGGTGCCCTATTCGCCGGCATCGCACCACACCATCGGCGCGGCAGAACTGGCGCTGATGAAGCCCACCGCCACGCTGATCAACATTGCGCGCGGTGGCATCGTCGACGACGCGGCCCTGGCCGTGGCCCTGCGCGAGCAGCGCATCGCAGCAGCGGGCCTGGACGTCTTCGAGGGTGAGCCCAGCGTACACCCCGACCTGCTCACCGTGCCCAATGTAGTGCTCACGCCGCACATCGCCAGTGCCACGGTGCCCACGCGCCGCGCCATGGCCAATCTGGCAGCAGACAACCTGATCGCCTTCTTCGAGACCGGTGCCCCGCTGACACCCGTGAACACCCCTGTGCCACGCGCACGCTGATCCGTTTTTGCATACACAATAGCCGCCTGCCATCGCGCACCGCACCGGTGCGCAATCTCCTAGCCAGGCTTCTTTTTTGACTACCGACACCCTCATTCTGCTGGCCGCGCTGGCCCTTGTCCTGTTGTTGCTGGTGCTCGTGCTGCTGCGCCGCCCGCGCGTCGATCTGCCGCCCGAGTTGGCCGCCCGCCTGCAGGCGCTGGAGCAGACGGCCCAGGCCACGCAACTGGCCGTGGCCCGCAATGATGGGGCCATGGAAGCCCTGGCCCAGCAGATGCGTGGCTTCACCCAGACCACGCAGGCCACGCTCGAAACTGTGCGCCACGCCGTGGACGAGCGCCTGGCCCAGGCGGTGACCGAGTCGCGCAATGGCCGGGCCGAGCTGCTGGCGGCATTCGGCGTGTTCGAGGGGCAACTGGCCAAGCGCTTTGACGGACTGCAGCAGTCCGTGGCGGGCCGGCTGGAAGAGAGCAGCAAGGCCCTGCTGGCCAACCTGGCGCAGGGCCAGGCCGATTCGGCCGTGGCGCGCAAGGAGCTGTCGGACACGCTCACCGGTTTTCGCACCGAGCTCACCACCACCACAGCCGGGCTGGCGGCCGAGAGTGTCAAGTCCCGCGAGGCCATGGCCGAGAGCGGGGTGCTGTTCGAAAAGCGCATCCAGGAGCGCTTCGAGGCGCTGACCCTGGCCACGCGCACCACGCTCGACTCGCTCAAGGGCGACATCCAGAGCCAGCTCGGGACCATGTCCGGCGCGCTCAAGGACCAGCTCGAAGCCAATGGCAACCAGATCCGCCACCAGTTCTCGGTGCTGCAGGACGCCGTCTCGCAGCAGCTCACCGGCATGCTGCAAGGCAGCCAGACCAATGCCGAGCAACTGCGCAATGCGCTCAACGAGCGCCTGGCTGCGATCCAGGCCGACAACTCCACCAAGCTCGAAGAGATGCGCCGCACGGTGGACGAAAAACTGCACGCCACGCTGGAGCAGCGCCTGGGCGAATCCTTCAAGCTGGTGAGCGACCGGCTCGAACAGGTACACAAGGGCCTGGGCGAGATGCAGACCCTGGCCGGCAGCGTGGGGGACCTCAAGCGCGTGATGACCAACGTGAAGTCGCGCGGCACCTGGGGTGAAATGCAGCTCGGGGCCATCATCGAGAACGTGCTCACGCCCGACCAGTTCGCGCGCAACGTCAAGACCGTGCCGGGCAGCGATGACCTGGTGGAGTTCGCCATCCGCCTGCCGGGCAAGAGCGACGAGCACCCCGTGTGGCTGCCCATCGACTCCAAGTACCCGGTGGAGCAGTACCAGCGCCTGATGGACGCGCAGGACGCGGCGGACAAGGGGCTCATCGCCTCGGCCGGCAATGCCTTCGAGGCCTCCATCAAGCTCGAAGGCAAGAAGATCTTTGCCAAGTACGTCTCGCCCCCGCACACCACCGATTTCGCCGTGCTCTACCTGCCCACCGAAGGCCTGTTCGCCGAGGTGATCCGCCGCCCCGGTCTGGTGGAGGCGCTGCAGAACGACTGCCGCGTGATGATCACCGGCCCGGCCAACCTGGCGGCCATGCTCAACAGCCTGCAGATGGGCTTCAAGACCCTGGCCATCGAGAAGCGCTCGTCCGAGGTCTGGAGCCTGCTGGGCATGGTCAAGACCGAGTTCGCCAAGTTCGGCGACGTGGTGGAGGCGACCAAGAAGTCCATCGACTCGGCCGCCAAGCGCTTCGAGGAAGTGGGCGTGCGCACCCGCGCCATCCAGAAGCGCCTGCGCGATGTGCAGGACCTGCCCGCACCCGATGCGGCCGGCGTGGTGCCCAAGCTGCGCCCGCCCATGTCGGCCGCTGACGCCCAGGACGAGCTGCTGTGAACGTGGCGCTGGCCCGCCTGATCGCCGGCCAGATCTGCGTGCATGCCTGCATGGCGGGCATGCGCCTGGCGGCCCCCCTGCTGGCGCTGCGCGAAGGCTACAGCGCCGCCGCCGTGGGGGTGCTGCTGGCGCTGTTCGCGCTCACGCAGGTGTTCCTGGCCCTGCCAGCCGGGCGCTATGCCGACCGCCATGGCCTCAAGCGCCCGGTGGGCTATGCCGTGGCCGTGGCCACCGCAGGCGCTGCGGCCGCGCTGGTGTTCCCGGTGTTCCCCGTGCTGTGCCTGGCGGCGCTGGCCACGGGGGGCGCCACGGGCGCCGCCACGATTGCGCTGCAGCGCCATGTGGGGCGCGCCGCACACGATGCCACGGCGCTCAAGCAGGTGTTCAGCTGGCTGGCCATCGGGCCGGCGGTGTCCAACTTCATCGGGCCGTTCTGCGCCGGGCTCATGATCGACCATGCCGGCGTCATCGCCGGCGACACCCAGGGCTACCGCGCCGCGTTCGCGCTCATGGCGCTGCTGCCGCTGGCCACCTGGTTCTGGGTGCGCGACACGGTGGAGCTGCCGCCGGTGATCGCTGCGGCCGGCGGCCCGCCCCAGCGCGCCTGGGACCTGATGAACGAGGTGCCGTTTCGGCGCCTGCTCATCGTCAACTGGATCCTCTCCTCGTGCTGGGACGTGCACACCTTCGTGGTGCCGCTGATCGGGCATGAGCGCGGGCTGTCGGCATCGGTCATCGGCTCCATCCTGGGGGCGTTCGCGATTGCTGCGGCCGTCATCCGCGTGCTGATGCCCCTGGTGGCCGAGCACCTGCGCGAGCGCGTGGTGGTGGCCGCAGCCATGGTCGCCACGGCCGCGTTGTTTGCGGTGTACCCGGTGATGCCCACCGCGCTCACCATGGGCGTGTGCTCGGTGCTGCTGGGCTTTGCGCTGGGTTCGGTGCAGCCCATGGTGATGAGCCTGTTGCACCAGATCACGCCCTCCCACCGCCATGGCGAGGCACTGGGCCTGCGCCTCATGGCCATCAACGCATCGAGCGTGCTCATGCCCATGCTGTTTGGCACCGCCGGTGCCGTCATCGGCGTGGGCGGGGTGTTCTGGGTGGTGGGTGCCGCCGTGGGGGCAGGGGCGCGCCTGGCCTGGAACATGGGCGAGCCCGGGGCCGGGCACGGGCGCTGACCCGGGCCGGCGGCCGCGCCACTTTGTAAAAATCCGCCTGCGCTGGCGAAATCGGAGTAGATTTCGGTAGCGTCTGCTCACATCGTTTGCAAAAAGCTGCATGACCGGCCCGGTCCTCGGGTGGCCGGCCTGGTGGCCTTTTGGCCTGCCGGGGCAAGACGCCCAACCCGCATGAGGAGACTTCCCATGGGTGTTTTTCGTCTTGCCCGCTGTGGCGCGGGGCCGCTGGCCCTCTCATCCCTGCTCTGGCTGGCGCCCGTGGGGGCGGCTCAGGCCGATGCGCTGACCGAACAGGCTGCGGCCCTGGTGCAGCGCGGCTCAGCGCGCGAGGCCTTCGACCTGCTCGATGCGCAGGAGGCGTCCCGCGCGGGCGACCCGGCCTTTGACGCCGCCATGGGCAGCGCCGCCCATGCGGCGGGCCAGTACAGCCGCGCTGTGATGGCCTGGGAGCGCGTGGTGGCGGCGCAGCCGGACAACATGGCCGCGCAGGTGGCGCTGGCCCGTGCGCTGTACGCCGTGGGCGACCAGCGCGGCGTGCAGGCCCTGTCCGACCTGGCCCGGGCACAGGGCATCCCGGTGGATGCGGCCCTCAGCATCGACCAGTTTCTGGTCTCCTACGACCGGGCCGCGAGCGAAGGCGGCTCCAGCCTCAAGGGCTATGCCGAGCTGGCGCTGGGACATGACTCCAATGTGAATGCCGGGCCGGCATCGATGCTGCTGCCATCGCCCGTGCCGGGCACGCCCGCCTGGACGCTGGCCCCCTCGGCGCTGGCGCGGTCGGCCGATTTCCTGGCGGCGCTGGTGGCGGTGCGTGGGCGCTATGTGATGGACGCGCGCTGGTCGCTGGTCGGCGCTGCGGTGGGTACGCCGCGCCGCAACGATGGCGGTGCCGGTGCATTCGATTCCGACCAGTTCGACGCCAGCGCCGGTGTGTCCTGGCGCTCGGAGCGCCACGAATTCATCGTTCAAGGGCAGGGCGCCTACTATGCGCTCGACGGCACGCGGCTGCGCAGCATCGGCGGGCTGCTGGGCGAGTGGATCTACCGGCTCGACGGCTTTCGCCAGTGGGGCAGCTTTGTGCAGTCGGCGCGCCTGCACTACCCCACGCAGCCGCTGCGCGACGTGCAGCGCACGGTGCTGGGCACCTCGTATGCCCACGTGTTCCGCGAGGGCAGCCTGGCCTACGCGGGCGTGCATGGCGGGCGCGAAGAGCCCGATGCAGCCGGTGTGGACTACCTGGGTCACCGGCTGGTGGGTGTGCGGGCGGGCGGACAACTGGCGCTGGCCCGCAACTGGGCACTGTTTGCCAACCTGGACTGGGAGCGGCGCCGCTATGGCGCGGCCGACCCGTTCTTTGCCGTGGTGCGGCGCGACCGGCAGGTGAATGCCTCGTTAGGGGTGTCATGGGTTCCCGCCACGGCCTGGCGCATCACGCCGCAGTGGACGGGCACGCACAACGATTCGACCCTGCCGGTTTCCGAATACCGGCGGCGCATCTGGTCCGTCACCGTACGCCGTGAGTTTTGACGCAGAAGGGGTACTTCATGACAACCGAACCTCGCCTGTCCCGCATCGCGCTGCTCATGGCCATGGTGGCCGCCTGGCCGGCCTCCGGGTTGGCCGCTGCCGGCCTGGTGCAATTTGCCACCGGCGAGGTCAGCCTGCGCCGGGGCAATGCCACCAGTGGCGTGGCCAAGGGCGCCGAGCTGGACAATGGCGATGTGCTGCTGACTGGCAGTGCCGGGCGCGCCCAGATCCGCTTCACCGATGGCGGCCTGGTGGCGCTGTACCCGGACTCGCAGTTCACCGTGACGCGCTATACCGACAGCGGCGACCCGGCGCAGGACAGTTTCGTCGTGAACCTGCTGCGCGGCGGCATGCGGGCGGTGACGGGCCTGATCGGCAAGCGCAACCCGGGCAGCTACAAGGTCATCACGCCCACCGCGGTGGTGGGCATCCGGGGTTCGGCCTTCCTGGTGGGCTTCAATGCGCAGGGCCAGCTCACGGTGGCCGGCGAACAGGATGAGATCGAGGTCTGCACCGAGGCGGGCTGTGTCGGGGTGAAGGCCGGCGAAGCGGTGCTGGTGCTGTCCAGCCAGAAGCTGCCGGTGTACACGAACACGCGCGCACTGCTGCCCCTGCCTGCGCTGCCCCTGCCGCAGATGGCTGGCGATCAGTTGGGCGGCGATGGTCACCGCACCAGCGTGTTCGTGATTCCGCGGCCGCCGCCACCTCCACCGCCGGTGCATGTGCCACCACCGCCGCCTGTGGTGGACCCGGTCGTGCCCCTGCCGCCACCACCTCCACCTCCACCACCACCGCCGCCGCCAGCACCGGTTCCGGTACCCCCGCCGCCACCCCCAGCCCCGCCACCGGGTCCGGTTCTTCCGCCCATACCTGCTCCGGGTCCTGCGCCGATACCGGTGCCGCCACCGGAGGTCCAGCCTCCACCACCGCCCAGCACCGGCACGGTCACAACCACCACGCCCGGCGCCACGACAACGCCGCCCCGGCCGCCGCCGACCACGCCCATCTTCGTGCTGCCGCCAGGGGTGATCTTGCTGCCCCCGTCCCCGCCACCGATACGCTGATTGCTGATCGGCAGGGCATGCGGCACCGCGCAGCACCTGGCGGCTCCAAGGGCTGCTGCCCGTGGCCGCGGTGCCGGGGCGCGCAGCGACTTCAGATCTTGTAGAACGCCTTGATCAGGCCCCAGGCTTCCTGGGGATCATCGGTGTAGTGAAAGAGCTTGAGGTCCTGTGGCGAAATCGTGCCTTCTTCCACCAGCACGTCGAAGTTGACCAGACGCTTCCAGTAGTCGGTGCCGAAGAGCACGATGGGCACGGGCTTGGCCTTGCCGGTCTGCACCAGGGTCAGCACCTCGAACAGCTCGTCCAGCGTGCCGAAGCCGCCGGGGAAGGCCACCAGCGCCTTGGCACGCATCATGAAATGCATCTTGCGCAGCGCGAAGTAGTGGAACTTGTAGCACAGCGAGGGCGAGATGAAGCGGTTGCCACTCTGCTCGTGGGGCAGGGCGATGTTCAGACCCACGTTGAGCGCGCCCACATCGTGGGCGCCACGGTTGGCGGCTTCCATGATGCCGGGGCCGCCGCCGGTGCATACGTAGATGCGGTCGGCAGGCGCATTGCGCTCGCTGTGCTCGGCCACCAGGCGGGCGAACTGGCGGGCCAGGTCGTAGTAGCGTGCATTGCGCACGGCCTGTCGAGCCTTGGCAATGACAGCCTCGTCACCGCTGGCCTCGGCTGCCGTCAGCTGTTCGGCGGCCTCGTCGGGGGCGACGAAGCGGGCGCTGCCATAGACCACCACGGTGCTCTCGATGCCCTGCGCGGCCTGGCCGAGGTCGGGCTTGAGCATCTCCAGCTGGAAGCGTATGCCGCGCGTCTCGCGGCGGAACAAAAATTCGGGGTCGGCGAACGCCAGGCGGTAGGCATCGGCGTGCAGGGGGTTGCCTTGGGAGGCGTGGGTCTGCAGCTCTGCCCAGGCATCGGCCAGGCGGCTCTCGTTGAGTTGGGTATTGGCATCCATGGGGTCATTGTGCCGAGGTTCCATGGCAGTTTCCGGCGCAGGGGCGCTCTTTTTGTGAGGAAATCCGACCTGTCAGCAAGGCAGGCCTGGTGGATCAGGCGCGCTGCGCCAGGAACCAGGTGGCGCTCTGGATGCCCAGCACCGTGAGTACCAGGGAGCCCGCGACATGCAGGCCTGTGGTGCCCAGTGCCAGAAGATAGCGCTGCTGCATCAGCATGGCCACCACTTCGGCCGAGAAGCTGGAGAACGTGGTGAGCCCGCCCAGGAAGCCCGTGACCAGCGCCAGCCGCCAGGCCGGGTCGAGCTGCGGCAGGGCCTGGAAAACGGCCACGCACACGCCGATGAGGTAGCCGCCCACCAGGTTGGCGGCCAGCGTGCCCCAGGGCAGCACCGACGCGCCCGTGGTCAGCCACAGCCCCAGCCGCCAGCGGGCCAGCGCGCCCAGGCTGGCGCCGATGCAGATGGCCACGACTGCAAGCATGGTTCGTACTTTCCTGTTGATGCGAACGCTATTGTGGCCTACCCGTCATCCATGCCCTTGCGCGCAGCGCCTCAGGAGGCTTACTTCTCCACTCCCATCACCAGGTCCGGCAAAATGGTCACGATCTGCGGAAACAGGGTGATCAGCGCAATGCACACCACCAGGCACAGGAAGAACGGAATGGCGGCACGCGCGATGGTGTTGCTGTCCTTGCCGGTCATGTTCTGCAGCACGAAGAGGTTGAAGCCCACGGGCGGCGTGACCTCGGCGATCTCGACCAGCAGCACGATGAAGATGCCGAACCAGATCAGGTCGAACCCGGCCTGCTGGATCATGGGCAGCACCACGGCGCTGGTCAGCACGATCATGCTGATGCCGTCGAGCGCGGTACCCAGCACCAGGTAGACCACCACCAGCACGCTGATCAGCGCAAACGGCGACAGCTGCATGGCGTTCACCCACTCGGCCAGCTCGCGCGGGATGCCGGTGAAGGCCATGGTCTTGGTCAGGAAGGCGGCGCCCGCCAGGATGAACATGATCATGCAACTGGTGCGCGTGGTGCCCATCAGCCCGTCCTTGAAGTTCTGCCAGGTCAGCGAACGGCTCCACAGCGCCAGGCCCAGCGAGCCCAGCACGCCGAAGGCTGCGCACTCGGTGGCGGTGGCATAGCCGGTGACCAGCACCGCCACGATGAAGACGATGAGCACGCCCACGGGGATCAGGTTGCCCGACTTGCGGATCTTCTCGCGCAAGGTCGAGGGCGGGTCGGCCGCAGGCACCTTGTCGGGGTTGCGCAGGCTCCACCAGCCGATGTAGCCCGAGAACAGCAGCATCAGCAGAATGCCCGGCAGAAAGCCCGCCAGGAAGATGCGGATGATGGAGGCATCGGCCGCCACGGCGTAAACCACCATGGTGATGGACGGCGGGATCAGGATGCCCAGGGTGCCCGCCGTGGCCAGCGCGCCGAGCGCCAGCTTCTCGTCGTAGCCGCGCTTCATGAGTTCGGGCAACGCTACCTTGCTGATGGTGGCGCAGGTGGCGGCCGACGAGCCCGAGACCGAACCGAAGATGCCGCAGCCCAGGATGGTGGTGTGCATCAGCCGGCCGGGCACGCGGTTGAGCCAGGGGCGCAGACCCTCGAACATCTCTTCGCTGAGCTTGGTGCGGAACAGGATCTCGCCCATCCAGATGAACAGCGGCAAGGCCGCCAGCTCCCAACTGGCATTGCTCTCCCAGAAGGCCGAGAACAGGTTCTTGGCCGGCTGCGTCGAGGTGAAGAAGGCCTGGCCCACCCAGCCGCAGATCGCCAGGGTCATGGCGATCCAGACACCGCCGGACAGCAGCACCAGCATCAGTATCAGCAGGACACCGCCCACCATCAAAATATCCATGTCGTGCTTTCTTGTGGCCCCTGTCGCTTCCGCTTCAGTGCGGCAGGCAGCCTGTTGTTATCGGCGGGGCTCAGAAGATGTGAATGAATCCCGCATGAGCGGGCATGGCGGGTTCATTCACACCGTCTCAGATGTCAGAAGAGAAGTCGCCCTTGGCGTGGCGTTCTTCGACGGCGCGCACGAAGGTGGGCACGCCGCCGCGCAGCACGATGATGAATTCATCGACCACGGCCACCCACAGCAGGATGGAGCCGAGCGCAAAGCTCAGCTGCGGAATCCACAGGGGCATCGGCAGCAGGCCCTGGGAGATGTCGTTGAACTCCCAGCTCTCGTAGGTGTAGCTGCAGGCCGCCCACATGAGGTAGCCCACGGCCACCGAGCCGATGGCCAGCGCCACCACTTCGAGCTGGCGGCAGCGGCGCGGGGGCAGCTTTTCCAGCAGCAGCGTCACGCGCACGAAATCACCGTGCTTGAAGGCGTGGGCCATGGCCAGAAAGGCGGCCGCGGCGCAGAACCAGGCCACGATGTCGTTGATGGCGCCCGTGCGCAGGCCCAGCTCGCGCATGATGCTCTGCGCAACCATAAGCACGCAGATCAGCACGATGCAGCCGGCGCCTGCGGCGCCGGCGGCCAGGTAGATGCGGTCGAGCCAGCGGCGCAGCATGGTCACTTCTTGGCCGGTGCCGCAGCAGCAGGGCCGCTCTTGCGGTAGGCGGTGATGATGGCCTCACCCTCGGGTCCGGCCTTCTTGATCCAGTCGGCCAGCATGATCTCGCCCACCTGGCGCATGTCGGCCATGAGCTTGGGTGCCGGCGTGACGATCTTCATGCCCTTCTCGGTCAGTGCCTTCTTGTACCACTCGGTCTTCTCGGCGCTGACCTTCCAGCCGCGCGTTTCGGCTTCGGCCGATGCCTTGAGCAAGGCGTCCTGGCTGGGCTTGTCCAGCGCATCGAAAGCCTTCTTGTTCACGATGACGGCGTTCTTGGGCAGCCAGGCCTGGGTGTCGTGAAAGAGCTTGATGCTCTCGTAGATCTTGCTGTCATAGCCGGTGGAGCCCGAGGTCATGGTGGCTTCCACCACACCCGTGGCCAGCGCCTGCGAAAGCTCTGCCGCCTGGATGGTCACGGGCTGCGCACCGATCAGTTCGGCGATCTTGGCCGTGGCGGGGCTGTAGGCGCGCCACTTGATGCCACGCAGGTCGGCCACCGAAGCCAGTTCCTTCTTGGAGTAGATGCCCTGCGGGGGCCAAGCCACGGCGTACAGCAGCTTCATGCCCTGCGAGCCCAGCAGCTTGTCCAGCGATGCCTTCTGGGCGTCGTACAGGCGCTTGGAGTCTGCATAGGAAGTGGCGAGGAAGGGGATGCCGTCCACGCCATACAGCGGGTTCTCGTTTTCAAAGTTGCCCAGCAGCACTTCGCCCGCAGGCGCCTGGCCGCCCTGCACGGCGCGCTTGATCTCGTTGGCCTTGAACAGCGAGGCGTTGGCATGCACCGTGATCTTGAGCTTGCCGGCGGTGGCCGTGTCCACGTCCTTGGCGAACTGCACCAGGTTTTCGGTGTGGAAATTGCTGACCGGGTAGGCGGCGGCAAGATCCCACTTGGTCTGGGCCATGACCGAAGTAGCGGTGAAACCGAAGGCCAGTGCCAGGCCGAGAGCAGTGACGGGGAAGATTCGACGCTTCATGGAATAGCTCCGCAGGTGAAGAGGACGTGGGAAAGGAAAGGAGTCAGGCTCTCGGCGACTGTATCGAAAACAACTCGTTACCGCCTAGGTGTTTTGCCTGAACGTTGACAAATTGCCAACAAATCATTGGTGACTTGCCTACAATTGCCACATGCACATCCCGTGCCAGTTTCGACTTCTGCAAAGGCGCTTTCCATGAAACCTGCGGCCCGGGCCAAGGCCGATTCCGGACCCATCGTGTCGTCCGCGCACCTGGTGTCGGCGCAGAGCGCCGAGATGAGCGAGTTCGAGTTTGGCCTCATCGTCGCGGGCAATGCCTTTCACCGCTGGGTGGTGCATTGCATGTCGGCGGCGGGCCTCAAGGACCTCACGCCGCTGGACGTGGTGGTGCTGCACCATGTGACGCACCGGGCGCGCGACAAGCGCTTGGCGGACATCTGCTTCATCATGAATGTGGAAGACACCCACCTGGTGAACTACGCCCTCAAGAAGCTGCAGAACCTGGGCGTGGTGGCCTCCCAGAAGAACGGCAAGGAGGTGACCTACGCGGCCACCGACGTGGGCCGGGCCTATGTGCAGCGCTACCGCGAGATCCGCGAGCGCTGCCTGATCGACGCCCTGCATGCCGACGATGCCCTGAACCGCGACATCGGCGAACTGGCCCGTTTGCTGCGGGTGCTCTCGGGCATGTACGACCAGGCGGCGCGTTCGGCGGCTTCCCTGTGATGGGCGGTGGCACCGTTCCTTGGCTTCCTCCTTTTTACCTACCGATTGCATGACGATGGCATCTTCTGCTTCCACCCACCCTGCGCGCTGGCAATTCTGGATCGACCGGGGGGCACCTTCACCGACGTGGTCGGCAAGCGGCCCGACGGCAGCCTGGTCACGCACAAGCTGCTGTCCGAGAACCCCGAGCAGTACAAGGACGCGGCCGTGGCCGGCATCCGCCACCTGCTGGGTCTGAAAGCGGGGGAGCCGGTGACACCCGAGGTGGTGGAGTGCGTGAAGATGGGCACCACCGTGGCCACCAATGCGCTGCTGGAGCGCAAGGGTGAACCCACGCTCCTGATCACCACCCGGGGCTTTCGCGATGCACTGCGCATCGCCTACCAGAACCGCCCGCGCCTGTTCGACCGCCACATCGTGCTGCCCGAGCTCTTGTACACCCGCGTGATCGAGGCACAGGAGCGCATGGGTGCGCACGGCGAGGTGATCGAGGCGCTGGACGAGGCGCACCTCAAGGAACGCCTGTGGGCGGCGTATGACGCCGGCCTGCGCAGCGCGGCCGTGGTCTTCATGCACGGCTACCGCTACACCGCACACGAGGAGGCCGCCGCCCGCCTGGCGCGCGAAGCCGGCTTCACGCAGGTGAGTGCGTCGCACGCCACCAGCCCCATGATGAAGCTGGTGAGCCGCGGCGACACCACGGTGGTGGACGCCTACCTCTCGCCCATCCTGCGCCGCTATGTGGAGCAGGTGGCCAGCGAGATGCCGGGCGTGCCGCTGTTCTTCATGCAGTCGTCCGGCGGCCTGACCGACGCGCATGCCTTCCAGGGCAAGGACGCCATCCTCTCGGGCCCGGCTGGCGGCATCGTCGGCATGGCACGCACGGCCGGCCTGGCCGGGCACCAGCGCGTGATCGGCTTCGATATGGGGGGCACCTCCACCGACGTGAGCCACTACGCGGGCGAGTTCGAGCGCGAGTTCGAGACCCAGGTGGCCGGCGTGCGCATGCGCGCGCCGATGATGAGCATCCACACCGTGGCGGCCGGCGGCGGCTCCATCCTCGGCTTCGACGGCGCACGCTTTCGCGTCGGGCCCGAGAGTGCCGGCGCCAACCCCGGCCCGGCCAGCTACCGCCGCGGCGGCCCGCTGGCCGTGACCGACGCCAACGTGATGGTCGGCAAGATCCAGCCCGCGCACTTCCCGCGCGTGTTCGGCCATGGCGCCAACGAGGCGCTGGACGGCGATGCCGTGGCGCAAAAATTCGCCGCGCTGTCGCAGCGGACCGGCCGTGCCGGCGAGGACGTGGCCCACGGTTTCATCCAGATCGCCGTGCAGCAGATGGCCAATGCCATCAAGAAGATCTCGGTGGCGCGCGGCTACGACGTGACGCGCTACACCCTGCAGTGCTTTGGCGGTGCCGGCGGCCAGCATGCCTGCCTGGTGGCCGATGCCCTGGGCATGACGCGCGTGTTCGTACACCCGCTGGCCGGTGTGCTCAGCGCCTATGGCATGGGCCTGGCCGACCAGAACGTGATCCGCGAGCAGGCGGTGGAATGCAAGCTGGCGCCCGATGCGCTGGCGGGCATCGAGGCCACGCTGGAGCGCCTGGCCGCGGCCGCGCGCTCTGAACTGGAGCAGCAGGCGGGCGACGGCACCGCCACGGTGCATCGGCGCGTACACGTGCGCTACGAGGGCAGCGACAGCGCCCTCATCGTTCCGTTCGGTAGCATCGAGGCCATCATGGCGGGGTTCGAGTCGGCCTACCGCCAGCGCTTCGCCTTCCTCATGCAGGGCAAGGGCCTGGTGGTGGAGGCCGTATCGGTCGAGGCCGTGGTGGCGGGCGATGCGCCCGAGGAGCCGCGCCACGCCCTGAACCCGGCGCGCGAGGTTCCGCGCCGCAGCACCGTGCGCATGTACACCGGTGGAACCGACGGGGTGCCCGCCTGGCACGACGCGGCCCTGGTGGTGCGCGAGGACCTGCGCCCGGGCGACATGATTCCCGGGCCGGCCATCATCGCCGAGAAGAACGCCACCACCATCGTCGAGCCCGGCTGGGAGGCGCAACTGACCGACCTCGACCACCTGCTGCTGGAGCGCCGCGTGGCGCGGGCCGTGCAGCACGCGGTGGGGACCACGGTGGACCCGGTGCTGCTCGAAGTGTTCAACAACCTGTTCATGAACATCGCCGAGCAGATGGGCCTGCAACTGCAGAACACGGCCTACTCGGTGAACATCAAGGAGCGCCTGGACTTCAGCTGTGCGCTGTTCGACGCGGCGGGCAATCTGATCGCCAATGCGCCGCACATGCCGGTGCATCTGGGCTCGATGGGCGAGAGCATCAAGACCGTGATCCGCGACAACGCGGGCCGCATGCAGCCCGGTGACGTGTTCGTGCTCAACGACCCGTACCACGGCGGCACGCACCTGCCCGACATCACGGTGATCACCCCGGTCTACATCGGCGAGGAGGCCGAGCCCACCTTCTACGTGGGCAGCCGCGGCCACCATGCGGACGTGGGTGGCATCACGCCAGGCTCCATGCCTCCGTTTTCCACGCGCATCGAAGAAGAGGGCGTGCAGATCAACAATGTGAAGCTGGTCGAGCGCGGCGTGCTGCGCGAGGCCGAGATGATCGCGCTGCTGGAAAGCGGTGAGTACCCCTCGCGCAACCCGCAGCAGAACATGGCCGACCTGCGCGCGCAGATCGCCGCCAACGAAAAGGGCCAGCAGGAGCTGCGCCGCATGGTGGGCGAGTTCGGCCTGGATGTCGTGCAGGCCTACATGCTGCATGTGCAGGACAACGCCGAGGAATCGGTGCGCCGCGTGATCACGCGCCTGAAGGATGGCCAGTTCACCTTGCCGCTGGACAATGGCTCGCAGATCACCGTGGCCGTGCGCGTGGATGCCAAGAACCGCAGCGCCGAGATCGACTTCACGGGCACCAGCGCGCAGCAGACGCACAACTTCAACGCCCCCACGGCGGTGTGCATGGCGGCGGTGCTGTATGTGTTCCGCACCCTGGTGCAGGACGACATTCCGCTCAACGCGGGCTGTCTCAAGCCGCTCAAGGTCATCATCCCGCCGGGCTCCATGCTCAACCCGAACCCACCGGCCTCGGTGGTGGCGGGCAATGTGGAGACCTCGACCTGCATCACCAATGCCCTCTACGGTGCGCTGGGCCTGATGGCAGCGGGGCAGTGCACCATGAACAACTTCACCTTCGGCAGCGAGCGCTATCAGTACTACGAGACCATCTCGGGCGGCAGCGGTGCGGGCGGCGTGTGGGATGCCTCGGGTGCGCTGGTGGACGGCTTTGCCGGCACGAGCGTGGTGCAGTGCCACATGACCAATTCCCGCCTCACCGACCCCGAGGTGCTGGAGTTCCGCTTCCCGGTGCGGCTTGAAGGCTACGAGATCCGCAAGGGCTCGGGCGGTGCCGGCCGCTGGGCCGGCGGCGATGGTGGCGTGCGCCGCGTGCGCTTCCTGGAGCCCATGACGGCCAGCATCCTCTCCAATGGCCGCCACCATGGCGCCTTCGGCATGGCCGGCGGTTCAGCGGGGGCGGTGGGCGTCAACAAGGTGGTGCGTGCCAACGGCCAGGTGGAGGCACTCGACCACATCGGCCAGGCGCAGATGCAGCCGGGCGATGTGTTCGAGATCCACACCCCTGGAGGCGGTGGCTTCGGCCAGCCCCGTTGAGGTTCAGGAGTCCTTGCGCCCGGGGGGCGTGACGCTGCTCAGGCTGGGCGGCACGTCCTGCCCGGCCTGGCGGGCCCGGAACAGGGCTGCGCGCATCAAGAAGATCGAGGTCACCGGCACGGTGACGGCCACGAAGCCGGCGATCAGCAGCGCATGCAGCGCCAGGCTGCCGTCGGCCACCGAAAAGTAGACCACCGTGGCATGCATGATGCACCAGCATCCCATGGTCGCGGCGATGGAAGGCGCGTGCAGGCGCTCGAAGAAGGTCGGCAGGCGCAGCAGGCCGGTGGCGCCCAGCAGGGCCATGGCAGCGCCCAGCAGCACCAGGGCAGCGACCACGATTTCCAGCCACAGGGGCAGTGCGCTGGCGGGCGTCATTCGATCACCTCGCCGCGCAGCAGGAACTTGGCCATGGCCACCGATCCCACGAAGCTGAACAGTGCCAGCAGCAATGCCGCCTCGAAGTAGTTCTTGCTGCCATACAACAGGCCCAGCACCAGCATGAGCAGCATGCCATTAAGGTACATGCAGTCGAGTGCCAGCACCCGGTCCTGCGCCGAGGGGCCCTTGAGCAGGCGGGCCAGCGCGCAACCCATGGCCAGCACCAGCATGAAGAGGGCGGCGGGCAGGGCCCAGTCGAGTATGGGGGTCATGATTCGAATATCTCCATGAGGGGGTGCTCGTAGCGCCGCTTGATCTGGGCGATGAACGCCGCTTCATCGCCCACCTCCAGCACGTGCAGCATGAGCACGCTGCGGTCCACCGCAAGCTCGGCCCAGGCCGTGCCGGGGGCGATGCTGACGATGACCGCCAGCACCGCCAGCGCATTGGCATCGCGCAGTTCCAGCGGAATCTGCACGAAGACCGAGGGATGGCGCCTGTGGCCGGGCGAAAGCAGCAGCCGCGAGACGGCGATGTTCGATTGCACGGTGTCGGCCATCACCGTGAGGGCCAGGCGCAGCACGGTGCCCGGGGCGCGCACGCGCACCGGCAACGGGCGCAGCCCCGCCGTGAGCAGCGGGATGGCGAGTGCGAGGACGCTGCCCAGCACCAGGTTGCCAGCGCTGACCGAACGGTTGAGCAGCAGCCACAGCGCGAGCAGCGCCAGGGACAGCAGGGGCGCGGGGAGGATGCGCTTGACGACCCGCATCATTGCGGCCTCCCGTTCGCGCCGGGCGCGGTGCCGGGCGGGTTGGGCACGGGCATGGCGGACATCACGGCGCGCACATAGGTGCCCGGCGCGTGCAGCGCATCGGCCGTGGCCTGGGTGTAGCGCATCACGGCACCGGCCTGCCAGGTCAGCAGCGCGCAGCCCACGAGCAGCATGGCGATGGGCAGGCCTTCCAGCACCAGCAGCTTGGGCGAGGCGCGGTCGTGCGAGGCCCAGAAGTGGCGTATGCCCGCACGCGTGAGGGCGATCAACGCCAGCAGGCCTGTGCCCACCATCAGTGCCAGCAGCGCCCAGCCCGCGGAGCCGAGCACGAAGCCGCCCGACGGCCCCAGGCCCAGCGGGTTGAGCAGGGCATGGATCATGGCGAACTTGCCCACGAAGCCGGGCAGCGGCGGCAACCCGGCGATCACCAGGGTGCAGGCCATGAAGGCCAGGCCCAGGAAGGCCACGGCGGCGGGGATGACCTGGCCGATCAGCACCTCCTCCTTGTCGTCCAGGTTCAGGCCCTGCGTGGGCACCAGGTCGGGGGTGAGGAAGGGGGCGTCGTCGGTCTGCTCGTGGGGCGCGAGGTTGGAGCCGTCGTTGCGCCAGCGGTCGATCAGGTCGGTCAGCAAGAAGAGCGCGCTTACGGCCAGCGTGGAGCCCAGCAGGTAGTACAGCAGCCCGGCCGTGAGCAGGGTCTGCCCGAAGCCCAGGGCCGCCAGCAGCGTGCCCGACGAGAGGATGGCCGCATAACCCGCCAGGTGCCCCAGGCGCTGCGAGCCCAGCATGCCCACGGCGCCGAAGGCCATGGTCACCAGCCCCGCGCCGATGAGCCACTGGCTGCCGAACTGGGCCGAGTCGCCGGCATCGCTGCTGAACATCAGCGTCCATAGCCGCAGGATGCTGTAGACGCCCACCTTGGTCATCAGCGCGAACAGGGCGCCCACCGGTGCGGTGGCTGCGCTGTAGGCCGGCACCAGCCAGAAGTTGAGCGGCCACACTGCGGCCTTGATGAGGAAGGCCACGGCCAGGATGCCGGCCGCTGCATGCAGCAGCCCGCGGTCGGACGCATGGATGCCCGCGATGCCACGGGCCAGGTCGGCCATGTTCAGCGTGCCGGTGATGCCGTAGAGCATGGACACGCCGATCAGGAACAGCGACGAGGCCGCCAGGTTGATGGCGATGTAGTGCAGCCCGGCCGATACGCGCGGCCGGCCCGAGCCGTGCAGCAGCAGCCCGTACGAGGCGGCCAGCATGATCTCGAAGAACACGAACAGGTTGAACAGGTCGGCCGTAAGGAAGGCGCCCGCCAGACCCATGAGCTGGAACTGGAACAGCGGGTGGAAATGCACCCCCGCCTTGTGCCAGCGTGCCACCGAGAACAGCACCGTGGCCAGCGCCACCGTGCTGGCCAGCACCAACATCATGGCCGAGAGGCGGTCCAGCGCCAGCACGATGCCGAAGGGGGCTGGCCAGTTGCCCGGCAGGTACACCCCCAGGCTGGTCTGCACGCCAGGCTGCTTGGCCTGCACCAGCAGCAGCACAGAGATGACCAGGCCGAGGAAGGTGGAGCCCACGTTCATGGCCACCTTGGTGCGCTGGCGCTCCTCGCGCAGCAGCAGCATGAGGCCGGCCGTGAGCAGCGGCAGCGCAATCGGCGCCAGGATCAGGTGCGGCATGAGCAGCGCCGTGACGTGTGCGGTCAGCTCGCCCATCATGGCATCTCCTGGGCGTCTTGGGCGCGGGTGCCGTCCACGTGGTCGGTGCCCGACATGCCGCGCGATGCCAGCAGCACCACCAGGAACAGCGCCGTCATGGCAAAGCCGATGACGATGGCCGTGAGCGTGAGCGCCTGGGGCATGGGGTCTGCATAGTGGGCCAGGTCCTGCGGCAGGCCGGCCCTGAGCACCGGCTCCTTGTTGATCGCCAGGCCCAGACGGCCCATGCTGAAGATGAACAGGTTCACGGCGTACGACAGCAGCGCCAGCCCCATGATGACCTGGAAGGTGCGCGGGCGCAGCAGCAGCCACACGCCCGAGCCGGTGAGTATGCCGATGGCCAGGGCCAGAATCAGTTCCATCAGAGGGCTCCTTGGGCCGTTGGGGCGTGGTTCGGGGTGGTGGCGACCGATGCGGCGGCCATGGCGGCGGCCTGCTCCTCCAGCGCTTCCTCGGCGGCGCGGGCGTTGTAGCGGTGGCTGCGCACCGACTGGTGGGCGATGGCCGTGAGGATCAGCAAGGTGGAGCCCACCACCAGCGTGAACACGCCGATGTCGAAGAACAGGGCACTGGCCACATGCACCTCACCCACGACGGGCAGGTGCAGGTGCGCCGTGTGGCTGGTGAGGAAGGGGTAGCCCCAGAACAGCGCCCCCAGGCCCGTGGCCAGGGCGATCAGCAGGCCGGTGCCGATCCAGCGGCGCGGGTACAGGGGCAGGTGGGCCTCGACCCACGAGGTGCCCGACACCATGTACTGCAGCAGCAGCGCCACCGAGAACACGAGCCCGGCCACGAAGCCGCCGCCCGGCTCGTTGTGTCCGCGCATGAAGAGGTACACCGCCACCAGGGTCGCAAACGGCAGCAGCAGGCGCACCAGCACGGCGGGCACCATGAGGTAACCCACAGCGGTGTCCGTGGTCTGGCGCGGGTTGGCCAGGTCGGTGGCCACGTCGGCCGGCACCGCGCGTTGCTGGGGCGGCAGGTCCATCACCTCGCGTGCCGGGCGAAAGCGCCGCAGCAGCGCATACACGGTGAGCGCCACGATGCCCAGCACCACGATCTCGCCGAAGGTGTCGAAGCCGCGGAAGTCCACCAGCATCACGTTGACCACGTTGGTGCCGCCGCCATCGGTGAGGGCACGCTCCAGGAAGAAGGTGGAGGTGCTCTCGGGGAAGGGGCGGCTCATCATGGCAAACGACAGCAGCGCCATGCCGCAGCCGGTGACCAGGGCCAGGGTCATGTCGCGGTAGCGGCGCAGCTGGGTGCGGCGCTCCTGCGCCAGCGTGGGCACGCGCAGGCTCTCGTCACGCCGCGGCAGCCAGCGCAGGCCCAGCAGGATGAGGATGGTGGTCACCACCTCGACCACGATCTGCGTGAGCGCCAGGTCCGGCGCCGAGAACCACAGAAAGGTCAGGCAGGTACACAGGCCGGCACCGCCGAGCAGGGTGAGGGCGGCCAGCCGGTGGTACTTGGCCTGCCACGCGGCCGCCACGGCACACAGGGAACCCAGCAGCCAGAGCACCGCGAACGCGGGCGACAGCGGCAACTGCTCACGCGCGCCGATGGGCAGGCCGCGGACCCACAGCGGCAGCGTGCCGGCCACCAGGGCTGCAGCCACCAGCCACAGCATCTGCCACTGCAGGCGCCCGGTGCCCAGCACGCGCCGGCCATTGCGCCCGGCCAGCGACAGCCAGGCCAGCAGGCCCTCGAAGAGCTGCTTGCCGTTGATGTGGCGCATGAGCGGCGGTGCATCGAGCGCGCCGCGCGCGCGCAGCCAGCGCAGTAGCAGGTACAGGGCGATGCCGCCGGCCAGTGCCACCAGGCTCATCACGAAAGGGGTGTTGAAGCCGTGCCATACGGCCAGGCTGTAAGTGGGCAGCTCGCCGCCCACCACCGGGCGCGCGGCGGCCTGCAGCACGGCGCCGACAGACCAGGCCGGCAAGGTGCCCACCACCAGGCAGGCCAGCACCAGCAGTTCGACCGGCACGCGCATCCAGTGCGGGGGCTCGTGCGGGGCATGGGGCAGGTCGGTGGCGGGCGGGCCCCAGAACACATCGACCGTGAAGCGCAGCGAGTACGCCACGCTGAAGATGCCGGCCACGGTGGCGGCCACGGGCAGCAGGGTTTCGAGCCAGGGCACGGTGTTCACGAACACCGTCTCGGCGAAGAACATCTCCTTGGACAGGAAGCCGTTGAGCAGCGGCACGCCCGCCATGGCCGCGCTGGCCACCATGGCCAGCGTGCCGGTGATGGGCATCATGCGCACCAGGCCCGACAGGCGCCGGATGTCGCGCGTGCCGCTCTCGTGGTCAACGATGCCGGCGGCCATGAACAGCGAGGCCTTGAAGGTTGCGTGGTTCATGATGTGGAACACGGCGGCCACGGCCGCCAGCGGGCTGTTCAGGCCCAGCAGCAGGGTGATGAGGCCCAGGTGCGAGATGGTGGAGTAGGCCAGCAGCCCCTTGAGGTCGTTCTGGAACATGGCCGCATAGCCGCCCACCAGCAGCGTACACAGGCCTGCGCCGCCCACCAGCCAGAACCACTGCTCCGTGCCCGCCAGCGCCGGCCACAGCCGCGCCAGCAAAAAGACGCCGGCCTTGACCATGGTGGCGGAGTGCAGGTAGGCCGACACCGGCGTGGGTGCCGCCATGGCGTTCGGCAGCCAGAAGTGGAAGGGGAACTGCGCGCTCTTGGTGAAGGCGCCCAGCAGGATCAGCACCAGCGCCGTGAGGTACAGCGGGTGCGCCTTGATCAATGCGCCGGCGGCCAGCACGTGGTCCAGGTCGTAGCTGCCCACGATGTGGCCCAGCACCAGCATGCCGGCCAGCATGCACAGCCCGCCTGTGCCCGTGACGGTGAGCGCCATGCGCGCGCCGCGCCGCGCATCCTTGCGGTGGTGCCAGTAGCCAATCAGCAAAAAGGAGAACAGGCTGGTCAGCTCCCAGAACAGCGCGATCTGGATGATGTTGCCCGAGAGCACCACGCCCACCATGGCCCCCATGAAGGCCAGGAAGAAGGAGAAAAAGCGCGGTACCGGGTCGGCCGCCGACATGTAGTAGCGCGCATACAGCACCACCAGCGAGCCCACGCCCAGCACCAGCATGCAGAACATCCAGGCGAAGCCGTCGAGCCGCAGCACCAGGTTCAGGCCGAGTGCCGGCAGCCAGACGATCTCCTGGCGCAGCACCTCCCCCCTGCGATCTGGGGGAAGTACAGCGCGGCCTGCACCGTGCAGAACAGGGCGATGAGTCCGGCCAGGGTGGACTCGGTGTTGCGGGCGTTGGCGGGCAGGACGGCCGCCAGAAGGCTGCCGATGAAGGGGAGAAGGATGAGGGTGATCAGGGGCATGCCTGAACGATTTTAGGGTGTGCTTCGAAAGTCCCTTTGCGCGGCCGGAGAGGCGGCGCCCCGCATGGGCGCAGGACGCCCATGAAAAAGCCCGCCGAAGCGGGCTGGTGGGCAGGCGGATGCGCTCCGGGCGCCTCCTGGGCCTTACTTTTTCGCGTCGCTGGCAGCTGCCTGGGGTGCGGACGCGGCGGTGGCTGGCGCTGCGGCCTTGTCTTTCTTCTTGCCGGCGGGCTTATCATCGCCCTTGGCTGCGGTCTTGCTCGCCTTGGCGTCTGCTTCTTTCTTCTTCTTGTCGGCCTTGGCCTGGGCTGCGGCGCTGAAGCGCTTGCCGTTGACGGTCAGGCCTTCGGCCGAGAACTTGGCGGCCGTCTTCTCGCCCACGCCGCCCACGCGGCCGATGAAGTCGTTCCAGTCCTTGAACTCGCTGGTCTTGCGCTCGTTGAGGATCTTCTCGGACATGGCCGGGCCGATGCCCTTGATGCCATCGAGTTCGGCCGCACTGGCCTTGTTCACGTCCACGGCCGCAAATGCGGTGCCGGCAAACAGCAGGGCGATGATGAACAGGAATTTCTTGAACATGGATACGACTCCCTCGGTGTTGTGGTGCCGATCATCATATCGGTCGGCGCCCTGGGATCAAGTCGCTTGTGCCACCGCTACAGTTCTTCCACGCGCCGAGCCGGGTAGCTGTCCCAGGTCTGGCAGCCCGGGCATTGCCAGAAGTGCTGGCGTGCCTCGAAGCCGCAGGCTGCGCAGCGGTAGCGGGTGAGGGGTTTGACGGCATGGTCCAGCGCGCGCTGGACCTGCGGGTGGAAGGACTCGTGCTCCAGCTTTTCGCCGGCCAGCCATTTGGCGGCGGCCACCAGGGATTTTTCCTTGTCCAAGTGGTCCACATAGCGCTGGCGGGCGCCTTCGCCGGCACCCTGGGCGGTGTCGATGGCGACCAGGCTCTCCAGCACGTCGAGCGAGGGCCCGCCGTCGTAGTGCTCCTGCAGCAGGGCCTGGACCTGGGCCGTCTGGCCCGTGGTGGCGGCCACCTCGACCATCAGCGGCGCAGCCAGGGGCAGGGCGGCGGGGTTGTGCTGGCCCAGTGCCTTCAGGGTGGCCAGCGCGGCGGCCGGCTGGCCCATGAGGTGCTGCAGGCGTGCCATGTCGATGCGCGCCCGTGCGGCGCCCGGCGCGGCGGCCACGGCCTGCTCCAGCAGGGCCAGGGCGCCGGCGTGGTCCGCCTGGCCGCTGAGCGCCGCGGCCTGCTCGCACAGGTAGTGCGCCTGGCGGGTGCTGAAGTCGCCCTGGTCGGCATCGTGCATCTTGCGCGCGATGGTGGTGGCATGGGGCCAGTCGCGCGAGCGTTCGTAGATGGCCAGCAGCGCCAGCCGCGCCTGGGCTTCGAAGGGCGTGCCTTCCAGGCGGTTGAGCGCATCTTCGGCGCGGTCGAGCAGGCCGGCCTTGAGGAAGTCGAGTGCCAGCGCATGCTGGGCGCGCTCGCGGTCGGTGCGGCTGAGGTCACCGCGCGAGAGCAGGTGCTCATGCACGCGCACGGCCCGGTCGTACTCGCCACGGCGGCGAAACAGGTTGCCCAGGGCAAAGTGCAGTTCCGAGGTGTCGGGGTCGTTCTGTACGGCCTCGATGAAGGCGTCGATGGCCTGGTCCTGCTGCTCGTTGAGCAGGAAGTTCAGGCCCTTGAAGTAGGCCTTGGGTGCGCGGCGGTTCTCGGCACGCAACTGGCGCAGGTCGAAACGCGATGCCAGCCAACCGAGCACGAAGGCCAGCGGCAGGCCCAGCAAAATCCAGCTGAGGTCAAATTCCATGGATGGGGGGCATCTCGGCAGGTGCGGCTTCGGCCGGGACAGCGGCCTTGGCGGGAGTTGCGGGCGGCGCTTGCTTGAGGGCCTGGCGCGCCACGCTGCGGTGCTTCCACCAGCGTGGCACCATGCCCAGCACGCCCACGATGAGGCCGGCGGAAAACGCCGTGAGCACGACCAGCACCAGTGGCGCGCGCCACTGTGTGCCGAAGAAGAAATGCACGGTGGCGTCCTGCTGGTTGTTCAGCGCGAACGCGAAGAGGGTAAAAAAAATGGCTGCCTTGAGCAGCCACAGGAGGTATTTCATGGGGCTCCCCGGTGGTGGGGAGATTCTAAGGCGGCAGTGGAGCCGTCCCTGTGATGGTGCGCACCCGTGTGGGGAATGCGCGTCCCTGTGGGCGATCCGTTCGCCCGGCGTGTCAACCCGAGGTACCCGTGGCCTTGGCCGCGGCTGCCGGGGCGGGCGCACCGTCGTCTTCCATCTCGGCCGTGCGCTTGTCCACGGCTTCGCGCAAGGCCTTGCCTGGCTTGAAGTGGGGCACGCGCTTTTCGGGGATGGCCACGGCTTCGCCGCTGCGCGGGTTGCGGCCCATGCGCGGCGGACGGTGGTTCACCGAGAAGCTGCCGAAACCCCGGATCTCGATGCGATGGCCACGCACCAGCGCGTCGCCCACGGCGTCAAGAATGGTCTTGACGGCGTATTCGGCATCGCGGTGGGTGAGCTGGCCAAAACGGGCGGCCAGTTCTTCAACAAGGTCAGAGCGGGTCATGGTATCGGGATGTCGGGTAGAAGAGAAGCGGGCGCACGAGGCGCCCGCTGACTGACCTTCAGGAGGTCAAGCCGTCACTCACTTGTCGGAGTTGTCCAGCTTGGCGCGCAGCAGAGCGCCCAGGCTGGTCGTACCGGCGCTTTCGCGGCTCGATTGCTGGCTCAGGCTGGCCATCGCGCCTTGCTCGTCGGCCATGTCCTTTTGCTTGATCGACAGCTGGATGTTGCGGGTCTTGCGATCCACATTGACCACCACAGCGGTGACTTCGTCGCCTTCCTTGAGCACGTTGCGGGCATCTTCCACGCGGTCGCGGGAGATTTCCGAAGCGCGCAGGTAGCCCACGATGTCTTCGCCGAGGTCGATTTCAGCGCCACGGGCGTCCACGGTCTTGACCTTGCCGGTCACCGTCTGGCCCTTGTCGTTCACGGTCACGAAGGTGGTGAATGGGTCGCCGTCGAGCTGCTTGATGCCCAGCGAGATGCGTTCACGGTCCACGTCCACGGCCAGCACGATGGCTTCCACTTCCTGGCCCTTCTTGTAGTTGCGAACAGCGGCTTCGCCGGGTTCGTTCCACGAGAGGTCGGACAGGTGCACCAGGCCGTCGATGCCGGCAGCCAGGCCCACGAACACGCCGAAGTCGGTGATCGACTTGATCGGACCCTTGACGCGGTCACCGCGCTTCGTGTCCTGTGCGAATTCTTGCCATGGGTTGGCCTTGCACTGCTTCATGCCCAGGCTGATGCGGCGCTTGTCTTCGTCGATTTCCAGAACCATGACTTCGACTTCATCACCCAGCGAAACCAGCTTGGCGGGAGCGATGTTCTTGTTGGTCCAGTCCATTTCGGAGACGTGTACCAGGCCTTCGATGCCGGGTTCGAGTTCGACGAACGCGCCGTAGTCGGCAATGTTCGTGATCTTGCCGAACAGGCGCGTACCTTGGGGGTAGCGGCGGTTCACGCCCATCCATGGGTCGTCGCCCATTTGCTTGAGACCCAGCGAGACACGGTTCTTCTCGGTGTCGAACTTGAGGATCTTGGCCGTGATTTCCTGACCAGCCGTCACCACTTCCGATGGGTGACGCACACGGCGCCATGCCATGTCGGTGATGTGCAGCAGGCCGTCGATGCCGCCCAGGTCCACGAACGCACCGTATTCGGTGATGTTCTTGACCACGCCTTGAACGATGGAGCCTTCCTTGAGGGTTTCCATCAGCTTGGCGCGCTCTTCGCCCATGGAGGCTTCCACCACGGCGCGGCGGCTCAGCACCACGTTGTTGCGCTTGCGGTCGAGCTTGATGACCTTGAATTCCAGGGTCTTGTTCTCGTAAGGCGTCAGGTCCTTGATAGGACGCGTGTCGATCAGCGAACCGGGCAGGAATGCGCGGATGCCGTTGACCAGAACGGTCAGGCCGCCCTTGACCTTGCCGCTGGTGGTGCCGGTGACGAATTCGCCGGATTCCAGGGCCTTTTCCAGGCTCATCCACGAAGCCAGGCGCTTGGCGGTGTCGCGCGACAGGATGGTGTCGCCGTAGCCGTTTTCGATGGAGCCAATGGCCACCGACACGAAGTCACCCACTTGGACTTCGACTTCGCCCTTGTCGTTCTTGAATTCTTCCAGCGGCACGTAGGCTTCAGACTTGAGGCCGGCGTTGACCACGACGAAGTTGTGTTCCACGCGCACGACTTCGGCGGTGATCACTTCGCCTGGGCGCATTTCGGTACGCTGCAGGGATTCTTCAAAAAGGGCGGCAAAAGATTCTGACATGTGTTTCCTTGCCACAAACAGGATTCCGGGAGCACCATTGCTTCCGTTTTTATAGCTGCTTGCGGTGGTTTTTTGCGGCAAAGCCGCGGTTAGGTGGTGGTTGATCCACAGGGCCCGTGCGCTGGTGAGCGAGCGGTGCCTTTCGGGGCCGTGCAGGGCTTGCGCCCTGGCTTGCAGCGCCTTGCGGCCCTGCCAGTCAGCCCTGCGCGGCCGGGGCTGCGAAAGGCTGCCGCTCCTGCCACCAGACAAGCACCTGATCGACGGCTTCATCAATCGTCAATTCGGAGTTGTCCAGCACCAGGGCGTCCTGCGCGGGCTTCAAGGGGGCGACGCTGCGGGAACTGTCCCGCGCATCGCGCGCCTCAAGGTCTGCACGAAGGTCGGCTATGTTAGCCGAAAATCCCTTTGAAATCAACTGCTTATACCGGCGCTCCGCACGGCAGGCGGCGCTGGCCGTCAAATACACCTTGAGCGGGGCCTGTGGGAAGATCACCGTGCCCATGTCGCGGCCGTCGGCCACCAGGCCCGGCAGGCGCCGAAAGCTGTGCTGCAGGTCCACCAGGGCCTCGCGCACGGCAGGCAGGGAGGACACGCGCGAGGCGTTCATGCCCGCTTCCTCGGTGCGGATGGCGTCGGTCACGTCGTCGTTGCCCAGCAACACGCGCCCGCCCTCGAAATGCACGGGCAGGGTCTTGGCCATGTCGGCAATGCGGGATTCGTGCGCGGCATCGATGGCCAGGCCCTGGCGGATGGCGGCCAGCGCCGTGATGCGGTACATGGCGCCCGAGTCGAGAAAGCGGTAGCCCAGGCGCTGGGCCACGGCCGCTGCCACGGTGCCCTTGCCCGAGGCCGTGGGGCCGTCGATGCAGATCACCGGGATCTGGTCGGTGGCGGCGTGCGCCACCGAGAACAGCGCCTCGAAATAGTCAGGAAAGGTCTTGGCCACGCACTTGGGGTCTTCGATGCGCACCGGCAGGCCTGCGGGGTTGAACGCCGCGAGCGAAAAGCACATCGCCACGCGGTGGTCGTCGTAGGTGTGGATGCTGGCGGCCTTCCAGTCGGCCAACTGCGTGGGCGGGGTCACGCGGATGAAGTCGGCGCCTTCCTCCACCGTGGCGCCGAGCTTGCGCAGCTCGGTGGCCATGGCGGCGATGCGGTCGGTTTCCTTCACGCGCCAGCTGGCGATGTTGGTCAGCCGGGTCGTGCCCTCGGCATACAGTGCCATCACCGCCAGGGTCATGGCCGCATCGGGAATGTGGTTGCAGTCGAGGTCGATGGCCTTGAGCGGCCAGCCCTGGCCGGGCTCGCCGCGGCGGATGTGCAGCCAGTTGGCGCCGCCGGTCAGCTGCGCGCCCATGGCGCGGGCGGCCTCAACAAAGCGGATGTCGCCCTGGATCGAATCGAGCCCCACGCCATGGATGCGGATGCCCTCGGGCAGCCCTTCATGGCTGGCGGCGATGGCGCCCAGCGCAATGAAATAGCTGGCCGAGGAGGCGTCGGCCTCGACGTGGATGTCGCCGGGCGAGCGGTACTGGCTGCCCGCGGCGATGGTGAAGCGCTGCCAGTCCTGGTGCGTGACGTCGATGCCGAAGCGCGCCAGCAATTGCAGGGTGATGGCGATGTAGGGCTTGGAGATCAGCTCGCCCACCACGTCGATCACGATGTCCTGGTCGCGCGCGGCCAGCGGCAGTGCCATGAGCAGGGCGGTGAGGAACTGGCTGGAGACATCGCCGCGCACGCGGATGGGCTCGGCCAGCGCCAGGGCCGGCACACCCTGGCCGTGCGCAATGCGCAAGGGCGGGTAGCCGTCGTTGCCCAGGTACTCGATCTGGCAGCCGAGCTGGCGCAGCGCGTCAACCAGGTCGCCGATGGGGCGCTCGTGCATGCGCGGCACGCCCGACAGCTCGAATTCGCCACCCAGCAGCGACAGTGCGGCGGTCAGCGGGCGCATGGCCGTGCCGGCATTGCCCATGAAAAGCCTGGCCGGGGAGCGGGGCGTGCCGCCGCCCAGGCCGGTGATGCGCACGGTGCGGTTGCTGCCGTCCTCGTCCACTGTGCAGCCGATCTGGCGCAGGGCGTCGAGCATGACGCGGGTGTCGTCCGAGGCGAGCAGGTCATGCACGGTGGTGGTGCCGGCACTCAGTGCGGCCAGCAGCAGCACGCGGTTGGAGATGCTCTTGGAGCCGGGCAGGTGGACTTCGCCGCCTGCGGCGTCGAGGGCTGGCAGGTCGAGGCAGGGGGTGCTGAACATCAACGGCCCTTGCTCGTGCGCTGCGCACCCATGCGCCAGTGCGCGCGGGTCTCGCTGGCCAGGGTGATCATGTCTTCCAGGGCCTGTGCGTCGCTTTTCTGCATGGCCTGCTCGATGTTCTGCAGCGTCTGCTGGAACAGGCGTGACTGGGCCAGCAGCTCTTCGCGGTTGGACAGCAGGATGTCGCGCCAGACCTTGGGGTCGCTGGCGGCAATGCGCGTGAAATCGCGAAAGCCCGGGCCGGCCAGCGACAGGAAGTCATCGCCATCGTTCTGGCCGGTGATGCTGTTCATCATGGCAAAGGCCAGCAGGTGGGGCAGGTGGCTCACGGCGGCGAAGGCCGCGTCGTGCGACTCGGGCGACATGCTGGTCACGCGGCAGCCCAGGGCGGTCCACACGGTCTCGGCCTGGCTGAGCTGCGTGGTCAGCGTTTTCTCGATGGGGGTCAGAATGACCTGGCGGCCGGAGTACAGCTCGGCATCGGCATGTTCCACGCCCGAGACCTCGCGGCCGGTGATGGGGTGGGCGGGCACGAAGGATCCCACCTGGTCGCGCAGTGCGCGGCGCGCGGCCTGCACCACGTCGGCCTTGGTGGAGCCCACGTCCATGATCAGCATGTTGGGCGTGACCAGGTGGCGGATGGCCTTGAGCGTGGCCTCGGTGGCGGCCACGGGCACGGCCACCAGCACGATGTCAGCGCCGGCTACGGCCAGCAGGGCCGACGGGGCTTCCACGTCGATCACGCCGAGCTGGCGCGCGCGGTCGGTGGTGGAGGGCGACTTGCTGTAGCCCACCACCCGCTTGACGAGGCCGGCCTTCTTCATCGCCAGGGCGAAGGAGCCGCCCATGAGGCCGCAGCCGATGAGTCCCAATTGTTCAAACATGGTGCGATTCCGGCGTGTGTCGGTGCGGGGCCGTTCCCCGCGAGAGCGCGGTCGCCCCGACAGGGGGGGCGGCCGGGCGTTGGGCGGTGCGCGTTGGCATCATGGCGCGACCGGGTAGGTGCCCAGCACCTTGTAGAAGGCGCACAGGCTGCGCAGCTCTTCGAGTGCGCGCGCCACGTGGGGCTGGGCGGGGTGGCCGTCCAGGTCGATGTAGAAGTAGTACTCCCACTGGCCGGTGCGCGCCGGCCGCGATTCGAAGCGCGTCATCGACACGCCGTGGGCCTTGAGCGGCACCAGCAGGTCATGCACTGCGCCGGGCCGGTTGGGCACCGAGACCACCAGGCTGGTGCAGTCCTTGCCCGAGGGTGGGGGCGTCTGCAGCGTGTGCGGCAGGCAGATGATGGCAAAGCGCGTGCGGTTGTAGGCGTCGTCCTGGATCGCGTGCGAGACGATGTGCAGGCCGAACTGGGTGGCAGCGCGTTCGCTCGACAGCGCGGCCCAGGTGGGGTTGGTGGTGGCCAGGCGGGCACCTTCGGCATTGCTGGATACCGGGCGGCGCTCGGCATGCGGCAGGTGCTTGGACAGCCAGGCCTGGCACTGGGCCAGGGCCTGGGGGTGGGCCATGACCACTTCGATGCCGTCGAGCGAATTGCTGGTGCGCAGCAGGTTGTGGCGCACCAGCAGGCTCACCTCGCCCACCACGTGGGTGGGGGTGTGCAGGAACAGGTCGAGCGAGCGCGTGACCACGCCTTCGGTGGAGTTCTCCACGCCCACCACGCCGTACTGCGCGCTGCCTGCGGCCGTGGCATGGAACACCTCGTCGAAGTTGGCGCAGTACATCAGGTCGGCCGCGCCGCCGAAGAATTCGATGGCGGCCTGCTCGCAGAAGGTGCCCTCGGGGCCGAGCACGGCCACGCGCTGGGGCGATTCGAGCGCCAGGCAGGCGGACATGATCTCGCGCCAGATGGCGGCCACGTGCGCGCCCTTGAGCGGACCGGGGTTGGCGGTCTGGATCTTGTCGATGACCTGGGCCACGCGGTCGGGCCGGAAGAACGGCGTGCCCTCGCGCTTCTTGACCTCGCCGACCTGTTCGGCCACCAGGGCCCTCTGGTTGAGCAGCGTGAGCAGTTGCTGGTCGATGGAGTCGATCTGCACGCGCAGACTGGCGAGATCAGGGGAGGCTTGCGGTTGGGTCATGAAAGGGGCAACTTTTCTGGCGGGCGTCCGGCGGAAGGTGGAGGGAGGAGGCTCAGGCGCGCTTTTGTTCAAATTCTCGCATGTAGTCCACCAGCGCCTGTACGCCGGCCAATGGCATGGCGTTGTAGACGCTGGCGCGCATGCCGCCCACGGACTTGTGGCCCTTGAGCTGCAGCAGGCCGCGCTCGCGCGCGCCGGCCAGGAAGGCGTCGTTGCGCGACTCGTCGCGCAGGAAGAAGGGGATGTTCATGCGCGAGCGGCAGTTGGCGGCCACCTTGTTCACGTACAGCTGCGAGGCATCGATGGCGTTGTAGAGCAGTTCGGCCTTGGCGATGTTGCGCCGCTCCATGGCGGCCACGCCGGTCAATTCACCCTCGCGCTGGCGCAGCAGCCACTGGAAGGTCAGGCCCGCCACGTAGATGCCCCAGGTGGGCGGGGTGTTGTACATGGACTCGTTGTCCGCCACGGTCTTGTAGTCGAAGGCGCTCGGGCAGGCAGGCAGGGCGTGGCCGAGCAGGTCTTCGCGCACCACCACCAGCGTCAGGCCAGCGGGGCCCAGGTTCTTTTGCGCGCCGCCGAAGGCCAGGCCCACGCGCGACCAGTCCACGCTGCGCGACGCCACGTGCGACGAGAAGTCGATGACCAGGGGCGCGTCCGAGCCCAGCGCCTTGAGGTCGGGCAGTTCGTGGAATTCGATGCCGTTGATGGTCTCGTTGCTGCAGATGTGCAGGTAGCTCGCGCCGCGGCTCAGGTTCCAGGTGGCAGGGGCGGGCAGCGTCGTGAAATCGCTGTCCTGGCTGCTGGCGGCGATGTTGACTTCGGAGGCGTACTTGCGTGCCTCCTTCTGCGACTTCTGGCTCCAGCTGCCGGTGACCACGAAATCCACCGCGGCGGCGCGCGAGAGGTTCAGCGGCACGATGGCGTTCTCGGCCAGGCCACCACCCTGCATGAACAGGATCTTGAAGTTCGCCGGCACGGCCAGCAGGCTGCGCAGGTCGGCCTCGGCCTGCTGGTAGATGGACAGAAACTCCTTGCCGCGGTGGCTCATCTCCATCACGCCCATGCCGCTGCCATGCCAGTCCAGCATTTCGGAGGCGGCTTGCTGCAGCACTTCGGCGGGGATGGCGGCGGGACCGGCGGAGAAGTTGTAGGGGCGGTTCATGTCAAGCAAACGGAAAGGTGATGGCTGTCTCGATGGGCTGGCGGCCTGCGCCGCTCTGGCCCGCATTACTTCATGCTGTGCCCGGGGTGCATGGCGCGCAGCACCCGGTGGGCCCGGGGTGCCGCCGCGCGCATGCGGTCCGTCAGGATTCGGAGGGACCGTCGGTGTCCGGCGCGGCATCGCTGCCGGTATCCGCCGCGCCGCCTTCGCCCTCGATCACGTTGGCATCGTTCTCGACGATGCGCTGCAGGCCGCTGAGCTGGGAGCCTTCGTCCAGTGCGATCAGCGTCACCCCCTGCGTGGCACGGCCCAGTTCGCGGATCTCGGAGACACGGGTGCGCACCAGCACGCCCTTGTCGGTGATCAGCATGATCTCATCGTCGGCATGCACCAGCGTGGCGGCCACGACCTTGCCGTTGCGCTCGCTCTGCTGGATGGCGATCATGCCCTTGGTGCCACGGCCATGGCGTGTGTATTCGACGATGCTGGTGCGCTTGCCGTAGCCGTTCTCGGTGGCGGTGAGCACGCTTTGCGTCTCGTCCTCGGCCACCAGCATGGCGATCACGCTCTGGCCGTCTTCCAGCGTCATGCCGCGCACACCGCGGGCCTGGCGGCCCAGGGGGCGCACATCGTTCTCGTCGAAGCGCACGGCCTTGCCGCCATCGCTGAACAGCATCACGTCGTGCGCGCCGTCGGTGAGGGCGGCGCCGATCAGGTAGTCGCCGTCATCGAGGTTGACGGCGATGATGCCGCCCTTGCGCGGGTTGCTGAATTCGTCGAGCGCGGTCTTCTTCACGGTGCCCATGCTGGTCGACATGAACACGTAGCGGTCGGCCGGGAAGGTGCGCATGTCGCCGGTGAGTGCCAGCACCACGTTGATCTTCTCGCCCTCTTGCAGCGGGAACATGTTCACGATGGGGCGGCCGCGCGAACCGCGCGAGCCCGCCGGCACTTCCCAGACCTTGAGCCAGTACAACCGGCCGCGGTTGGAGAAGCACAGGATGTAGTCGTGCGTGTTGGCGATGAAGAGCTGGTCGATCCAGTCGTCTTCCTTCGTCGCCGTGGCCTGCTTGCCCCGCCCGCCGCGCTTTTGCGAGCGGTATTCGGACAGCGGCTGGCTCTTGATGTAGCCGGTGTGGCTGAGCGTCACCACCATGTCGGTCGGGGTGATCAGGTCTTCGGTGGACAGGTCCTGCGCGCTGTACTCGACGATGCTGCGGCGGGCGCCCAGCTTGGTCTGGCCGAACTCCGTCTTGATGGAGGTGAGCTCTTCGCCAATGATGGTGGAGACGCGCTCGGGCTTGGCCAGGATGTCCAGCAGGTCTTCGATGACCGACATGACTTCCTTGTACTCGGCCACGATCTTGTCCTGCTCCAGGCCCGTGAGGCGCTGCAGGCGCATCTGCAGGATTTCCTGGGCCTGGGTTTCCGACAGGCGGTACAGGCCGTCCTGTCCCATGCCGAATTCCTGCTCCAGGCCATCGGGGCGGTAATCATCGGCACTCACCACGCCGCCATCGGCACGGGTGCGGGTAAGCATCTCGCGCACCAGTTTGCTGTCCCAGGGGCGGGCCATCAGCTCGGCCTTGGCCACCGGCGGGGTGGGGGCGTTGCGGATGATGGCGATGAAGTCATCGATGTTGGCCAGGGCCACGGCCAGGCCTTCGAGCACATGGCCGCGGTCGCGCGCCTTGCGCAGCTCGAACACCGTGCGGCGGGTGACCACTTCGCGGCGGTGTTGCAAAAAGACGCTGATCAGGTCGCGCAGGTTGCACAGGCGGGGCTGGCCTTCGATCAGCGCCACCATGTTCATGCCGAAGGTGTCCTGCAGCTGCGTCTGCTTGTACAGGTTGTTGAGCACCACCTCGGGCACTTCGCCGCGCTTGAGCTCGATCACCAGGCGCATGCCCGACTTGTCGGACTCGTCCTGGATATGGCTGATGCCCTCGATCTTCTTCTCATGCACCAGCTCGGCCATGCGCTCCTGCAGCGTCTTCTTGTTGACCTGGTAGGGCAGCTCGTCGACGATGATCGCCTGGCGCTGGCCACGGTCGATGTCCTCGAAGTGGCACTTGGCGCGCATCACCACCTTGCCGCGGCCGGTGCGGTAGCCGTCCTTCACGCCGTTGATGCCATAGATGATGCCGGCCGTGGGGAAGTCCGGTGCGGGGATGATCTCCATCAGCTCATCGATCGTGGCATCGGGGTTGCGCAGCATGTGCAGGCAGCCATCGACCACTTCGTTGAGGTTGTGCGGCGGAATGTTGGTGGCCATGCCCACGGCGATGCCGGATGAGCCATTGACCAGCAGATTCGGCAGCTTGCTGGGCAGCACGATGGGCTCCGTCAAGCTGCCGTCGTAGTTCGGGCCGAAATCGACAGTGTCCTTGTCGATATCGGCCAACATTTCGTGGGCAATCTTGTCAAGGCGAATTTCGGTGTACCGCATTGCAGCCGCGTTGTCGCCATCGACCGAACCGAAATTGCCCTGACCGTCAATCAACGTGTGGCGCAGGCTGAACGGCTGTGCCATCCGCACGATGGTGTCGTAAATGGCAGAGTCCCCGTGGGGGTGGTACTTACCCATCGTCTCGCCAACCGCCTGAGCACTCTTGCGGTACTTGCTGTTGTAGTTGTTGCCCATCTCGTGCATGGCATACAGCACGCGCCGGTGTACGGGCTTCAAGCCATCTCGCGCGTCGGGCAGAGCGCGGCCCACGATCACGCTCATTGCGTAGTCGAGGTAGCTGTTGCGCATCTCCTCTTCGAGGCTGATGGGCAGGGTTTCTTTGGCAAACTGGGTCATAGGGCGGCGGTGACGGCGAAGGAGAATCATTTTAGAGGGGAAAGCGTGTAGCGCTCCCGCAACATATCGTCGCAATTACGGTTTTGTCCTACGGGCCCCAATGCGGTGCGGGCGCTTTTGCCCAGTTACGTATGGCACAATCGTTTGAACGCTTTGGGTGATGGTCACCTCAAGCGTCCTGATTCGCAGCGCGGCTGCGGCTTTTTCCCCAAGAGGAGAACCATGAAGAAACTGAACAAAGTGGCGATGTTGTTTGCCTCTGCAGCGCTTGCAACCGCCGCTGGCGCACAAACTGTTGACAACTGGAGAGACGCTTCTGGCCAACTGGTTTGGAAGAACGGCACCAACGAATACTGCTGGCGCAATGCCAACTGGACGCCGGCTACCGCCGCTCCAGGCTGCGATGGCGCCATTGCCGCTCCGGCACCCGCCGCTGCTGCTCCAGCTGCAGCTCCTGGCGCTGCTCCAGCTCCAGCTCCAGCACCAGCTCCAGCTGCTCAGCCACCAGTGATGGCCAGCAAGGTCACCTACGCTGCTGACGCATTCTTCGACTTCGACAAGTCGGTGCTGAAGGCAGAGGGCAAGGCCAAGCTGGACGACTTGGTCTCCAAGGTCAAGGGCATCAACCTGGAAGTCATCATCGCCGTGGGTCACACCGACTCCGTGGGCTCCGATGCTTACAACCAGAAGCTGTCGGTCCGTCGTTCCGAAGCCGTCAAGGCTTACCTGGTGTCCAAGGGCATCGAAAAGAACCGCGTGTACACCGAAGGCAAGGGCGAAAAGCAACCAGTGGCTGACAACAAGACCGCTGAAGGCCGCGCCAAGAACCGCCGCGTGGAAATCGAAGTGGTTGGCACCCGCGCCAACTAATCTCTCGATTGGTTCGCACCAAGAAAGCCCCGGCAACGGGGCTTTTTTTCGTCTGGACCTTCCCTGTTTTTGTACGGGTACGAAACGCGGACCCCTGGGTGGCCAGTGCGTGCTCTTATATATGGGCAGCAAGAGCATTCCCTTGGGGATTGGGCCCGATGCAGCATCGTTGACAATGCACACCATGAGCGAAGAAACGACCATTACCCCTCCCCTCAATGCCGACCCGGCCGAGCTGGCCAAGTTTTCCGCGCTGGCCCACCGCTGGTGGGATCCGGAGAGCGAGTTCCGCCCGCTGCACCAGATCAACCCCCTGCGCCTGGACTGGATCCACGCCCTGAGCGGCCTGGGCGGCAAGCGCGTGCTTGACGTGGGCTGTGGTGGCGGCATCCTGGCCGACTCCATGGCGCGCAAGGGGGCCGACGTGACAGGCATCGATCTGGCCGCCAAGGCGCTGCGCGTGGCGCAACTGCATGCGCTTGAAGCTGGCACCAAAGGGGTGCAGTACCGCGAGATCAGCGTGGAGGCCCTTGCGCTGGAGCAGCCCGCCAGCTTCGACGTGGTGACCTGCATGGAGATGCTCGAGCACGTACCCGACCCGGCCTCCGTCGTCAAGGCCTGCTCCGAACTCGTCAAGCCCGGCGGCTGGGTGTTCTTCTCCACCATCCACCGCAATGCCAAGGCGTTCATGCTGGCCATCGTGGGGGCGGAGTACGTGCTCAACATGCTGCCACGCGGCACGCACGAATACGCCAAGATGATCCGCCCGAGCGAGCTGGCATCGCACTGCCGTGCTGCAGGCCTGGATGTGCTGCAGACCCGGGGACTGGAATACAACCCGATCACCAAGCGCTATTGGCTGAGCAACGACACCAGTGTGAACTACATGTTTGCGACACGGCGCGCCGCCTGATCCGACCCGAAAGCCTTTGCCAGTGACGACATCTTTCCCCAGCCCCGTATTCCACAACATCCGCGCCGTGCTGTTCGACCTGGACGGCACCCTGATCGACAGCGCCCCCGACCTCGCCGCCGCCGCCGACAAGATGCGCACCGACCGCGGCATGGAATCCCTGCCGCTGGCGCGCTACCGCCCCATGGCCGGCGCCGGAGCGCGCGGCATGCTGGGCGAGGCCTTCGGCCTCAAGCCCGAGGATGCGGAGTTTGCCGCCCTGCGCGAGGAGTTCTTCGCCAACTACGAAGCGCGCATGACGGTGCTCACCGAGATATTCGACGGCGTGCCGGCACTGGTCGAGGCGCTGCAGGCCCGGGGCCTGGCCTGGGGCGTGGTCACCAACAAGGCCATGCGCTTCACCGACCCGCTCACGCGCGCCATGCCGCTGTTTGCCAGCGCGGGCGCCGTGGTCAGCGGCGACACCACGCCGCACGCCAAGCCGCACCCGGCGCCACTGCTGGAGGCGGCGGCGCGCTTGAAAATCGACCCCAGCCATTGCATCTACGTGGGCGATGATGAGCGCGACATCATCGCGGGCCTGGCCGCCGGCATGGGCACCGTCGCTGCCACCTACGGCTACCTGGGATCCGCCCAGGCGCCGCATGCCTGGGGCGCACATGCTGCAATTAAATCTCCCTCCGAGCTCTTGCAACTGCTGGGACAGGCCTAAAATAGGAAGTCTGGGGCTGTCCTGGTTTCGACGTGGGTTCGGAGTCAGTGTGGTGCATGTCGAGCTTGATTCACGCTCGTAAATCTCGATTTAACAAACTAACTGCAAACGACGAACGTTTCGCACTCGCTGCTTAATTGCCAGTGAGCCTTGCAACAGTTGGCCGATGGGCTGGGCAAGGGGGTTCTGAGCAATCAGCGCCTCCCGGCTGCAAGGATAATTACATGGGCTGGCTCCAATCCGGGTACCTTGGGTTGGGGCGAGATTCAAGGGTACTGGCGGCCGGTGTAGCGTGCGACTGCGCGACACAGGCGGCGAGATCCAAATCAGACCGCTAAACATGTAGATCTGCCTGGTGAAGGCTTGCGGACGCGGGTTCAATTCCCGCCAGCTCCACCACCTATTGACCAAAGGCGCTCATCCTGACCGGATGAGCGCCTTTTTCTTGGCCAATGCCTGCCAGTTCGCGTCAATTGGCGTGGATTGGGGCTCGTTCACCCCTGCCGGCGCCGCCACAGTTGCTGCCCCAGAAATCCCACGACGACCAGGTTGGCGAGCACCACGGCGGCCGACGCCACGCTCGGGTGGTGCGCGAAGTGCCACAGCTCGAACGGGACGTACAGCGCGCCAGACAGCGCGCCCAGCCATTCTCCCCACCACCGGTCCTGCCACAGGCCATAGGCCTCGGCGAAGCGCACCAGCACATAGGCTGCGGCGGCCAGTAGCAAGGGCTTGAGGTCGGTGCCCATCAGGTGATCGATGTCGGTGAGGACCATGGCCGGATAGCGGTCGCCGGGCGCGAGGCCGATGTGCCCGATCAGCGAGGCCACGATGTGGTGCAGGTCGTGGTGCTGCAGCCCCACGAATCCCAGGCTGGCCGCCAGGGCGGCAAAGCCCTTGAGGGCCTCGAAGGCGGCGATGGCGCGCAGTGCCTGGCGATGCGGTGGCGGGGCGTCCCCAGGCGTTGGCGGGTTCATGCCCGGCATGGTAGCCGCAGGGCGCGCTTGCCTGTCGCTCGATTACCGCCTGGTGCGGTTCGGGCGGGGCGCCCTGGGCGCCGGGCGCGCCAGATCGGCATTGGTCTGCTCCAGCCAGAGCAGCGCATCCATCTGTGCCATGAACCGGCGCAGGTAGTCCGGCGAAAGGGCGCGCATCAGGCCCAGCGAGCGCAGCATGAGCTTGTGCGAGTTGAGCGGGCCTGCGTTTTCGGGCGCCTTGTGCAGCGCCTGCGTGACCTGCTGGTCGGCGGAGATCTTGGACCAGACCTCGCTGAACTGGCGCACGCTTTTCATCTCCGACATGCTCGCGCTTTCGCTGGTGCGCACGTGGTCGGCCTCCGCCCGCGCGCGCGCAGCCAGGTCGCGGTTGAGCAGGGACAGGGGCGAGTCCGTTGTGCAGGTGGCCGGGGATGCTGGTGGTGTGGCGGGTGCAGTGCCGGCCCGCGCGGCGTAGTCGGCCACGGCGGCCTGCAGGCGTTGCTGCAGCAGCGCCTGCACGGCGGGTGGCTGCGTCTGCATGCGCCGCGCCAGTGCCTCCAGGTAGTGAAAGCGCGCGGCGTCGTGGCCGTCGCTGCCGTCGGCCTTCAATGACTCCAGCGTGGGCTGCTCGCTCATGGTGGCTTGGGTTGGGGGGCCTTGGGAACCGGGGCCATCTCCACGCGGCGGTTCTGCGCGCGGCCCTTTTCGTCGGCGTTGTCGGCCACGGGCTGCTCGGCGCCGAAGGCGGCGGCGAACACCTGGGACGAGGGCATGCCTTCTTCGGCCAGGGCGCGCGTCACGGTCAGCGCGCGCTGGGCCGAGAGTTCCAGGTTGTCGGCAAAGCGCTGGTTGCCGCCGCTGCGCAACAGGGTGTTGTCGGTGAAGCCGCTCACCATCAGCATTTCGTCGCGTTCGCGCAGGTACACCAGCAGGGGTTGCACCAGGGTCGTGAGCAATTGGCGGCCTTCGGGTCGCAACTCGGCCGAGCCTGCCCCGAACAGCACGCTGCCGCTGATGCCGATGCGGCCGTTGCTCACCGTCACGCGGCCGCTCGCCAGGGGGATGGCCAGGGCTTTTTCCAGCGCCATGCGGCGCTGCTCTTCCATCTGGCGCTTTTCCACTTCCTGCTTGAGGCTGGCGACCAGGTCGATCTGTACCACCAGCACGCCCACCAGGATCAGCACGAAGGCGCCCAGCAGGCCGGCCATCAGGTCGCCGAACACGGCCCATACGGGGGCGGTCTGCTCGGTGGCGTCGTCCAGCGTGTCGTCGAAACCGGTCACGCGGCCACCCCTTGCGGGGCCGCTGCAGCGGCCTGGCCGTGCAGTCGGCGCAGGTCTTCGACGATGCCTTGCTGCGAGGAGATGCTCAGGTCGATCACCTCGCGCGCCTGGGCCACGTAGTAGGCCAGTTGCTCATCGCTGCGGCCCAGGGACTGGCCGATGGCGCTTTCGATGCCCTGCAGGCCCTGCAACAGCTTGTCGTTGCTGGCGGTGAACAGGCCCACGCCATGGCTGAACGACTCGCCCAGGCTGGCCAGTTCCACGGCGCTGGCGGCCACATGCACGGCCACCTCGTCCACCTTGCCAGCCTGCGTGCCCAGGGCTTCGCTGAACTGCTGGCCTGCCTGCGTGAGCACCTGGGCGGCCGAGCCGACCAGCGATTCGATGGCCGCGCGCTGCTGTACGGCGGCCTCATTGACGGAATACAGCAGCGTGGCGAGCTGGTCCATCATCGCCGTGCGCTCTTCCAGCGCGAGGTTGTCGCGCTCGCCCAGGCGCGTCATCTCCTGGCGCAGCTGGGTGATGACCTCGGCTGCGGCCTGCGGCACGTCGGACGCCGTCTGCAGCAGGCGCGTGAGCGGTGCTTCGAGGGCCGAGCCCAGCGTAGCCAGGTGCCCGGCCACGGCGGTCTGCAGCGTATCGAGCCGGTCCACGGCCGCCTGGCCACGCGCGGCCTCGTCATCGCGCAGGGCCGCCAGCTCGGTGCGCCACACGCTGGTGAGCGCCTCCATGCGCTCGCCCTGGGCCTGTTCCCAGCGGGCTTCAGCCTCTACGCGCGTGCGCAGCAGCGCGTCGGACTGCTCCATCACGCGGGTGGTGCTGCCCAGGGTCTGCTGCACCTGGTCGGACATGCGCTCGGTCAGTTGGGCGGCCGTTTCCTCCAGCGTGCGGTACAAGCCCTGCTGCTGTTCTGCGGCCTGGGTGCCCGCGCGTTCCAGCTGCGCCGTGACGGCACCCGCCATGCCCTCCATGGAGCGGCTCCAGGTCTCCAGGCGCTGCTGGTCGGCCTGCACCTGGGCGGTGTGCGACTGCGCCACGGTGTCCTGCAGCGACGCCAGCAGCGCACCCGCGCGCTGTTCAAAGGACTGCGTGGCGGCCTGCAGTGCGCGGTCGAGCTGCGTCGCGGCGCTTTCCAGGGCCTGACCCACGGCGCGCTGCTGCTCCACCGTCTGGTGGCCTGCGCGCTGCCATTCGGCGGCCAGCGTGCCGGCCATGCCTTCCATGGACCGGTTCCAGCCTTCCAGCCGCTGCTGGTCGGCTTGTGCCTGGGCCGTGTGCGATTGCGCCACGGTGTCCTGCAGCGATGCCAGCAGGGCGCTGGCGCGCTGCTCGAAGGATTGCGTGGCAGCCTGCAGTGCGCGGTCGAGTTGTGTGGTCGCGCCTTCGAGGGCCTGGCCCACGGCACGCTGCTGCTCCACCGTCTGGTGGCCTGCGCGCTGCCATTCGGCGGCCAGCGTGCCGGCCATGCCTTCCATGGACCGGTTCCAGCCTTCCAGCCGCTGCTGGTCGGCCTGTGCCTGGGCCGCGTGCGATTGCGCCACGGTGTCCTGCAGCGATGCCAGCAGGGCGCTGGCCCGCTGGTCGAAGGCCTGGTGGGCGGCTTGGAGGGTGCGCTCAAGCTGGCTGGCGGCCCCGACCAAGGCCTGGCCTGCTGCGTGCTGCTGTGCAGCCGCCTGTGTGCCGGCGCGCTGCCACTCGGCTGTGAGCGCACTGGCCGTGTGGTCCATGGATCGGTTCCAGCCCTCCAGGCGCTGCTGGTCGGCCGCCGCCTGGGCTGCGTGGGATTGGTCCACTGTCTGCTGGAGCGCGCCCAGCAAGGCGCTGGTGCGCTGTTCGAACCCCTGGGTCACGGTCTGCAAGGCGCCATCGAGCTGCGCCACCAGCGTGCCCTGGGTCTGTGTGTGGCTGTGCAGGGCATCGGTCCAGGTGGCGGCCACCTGGCGCGCCGTCCCTTCCCACTGGGCGGACAGGGCCTGCATCTGCGCATCGGTGGCCTCGCGCAGGCGCTGGTGCGAGCGCTCGGCCTCCTGCGCCAGGGCGGCCATGGCCTGCTCGACCACGGGGCGGATGGTGTCGCCCGCCTGGCGGGCACTGGTAGTCAGGCTCTCTTGCAGCGACGCGCCCACGGTGCTGGCCAGCGTGGTGTACGCACTGGCTGCCTCGCGGTGAAAGCCCTGCTGCTGGGTGAGCAGTTGCTCATTGAGCTGCCCGTGGCGGTGTTCCAGGCCCTCCACCAGGCTCTGCAGGCGCTCGGCAATCAGCGGCATGGCCTGGGCCTGGGCCTGCAGGGCGGCAAACATCGCTTCGCGCCTGTGCGCCGCCGAGAAGGGGCGCAGCAGGGTGGCAATGCGGGTGTCGAGCAGGCGCAGCACCTGCAGGCGCTCGCGCCGGGCGATGGCGGACATCAGGCCCAGCATGGCCGAGGTGGCCACGCCGGCCACCGAGGTGCCGAACGCCAGGCCCAAACCCTTGATGGGCGCGGCCAGTGCCGCGCGGATGGCTTCGAGGTTGGACGATGCCTCCAGCGCGAACACGGCGCCATTGAAGGTGACCACCATGCCCAGAAAGGTGCCCAGCATGCCCAGCATGACCAGGAGGCCCACCAGGTAGGGGGTGAGGGCGGGGCCGGGCAGTGCCACGCGCTCGCCTTCGATGCGCTGGCGCACCGGTGTGCGCAAGGCGGGGTGCAGGCGTTCCAGCCAGGCCCCCAGGTCTGTCTGCGGCTGGGCCGGGTCGTCCGCCAGCGCAGCGGCAAGCGAGGTGCTCGCCGAGCGAAATTTCACCAGCTCATAGGCGCCCAGCAGGTACACGCTGGCAATCACGCCGGTCATCGCCAGCGCCAGCGGGCTGGTCCCCACGAAGCCCCAGGCCACCCATCCCACCACCGCCAGGCCGGCTGCAAACACGCCGGCCGTCACACTCTTGTTCATTCCTGATTACCTGTTCTTCTGTTCTCGTTGCGGGCTGCTTCCAGCAGCCCCATGATCGGTTGCAGGCGCACCTGCATCTCGGCCAGCAGCAGGGCCTGCAGGTCCTGCTCGAAGCTGGCCAGCCAGCCGCCGGCCCTGCGCCAGCGCTGCGGGTCATCGGCCTGGCCCGATTCCTCAAGCCGTGCCTGGTGGGCCTTTCGCAGCTGCACGAAGCGCCGTTCCAGGTGGCCGGGCAGGGAGGCCCACAGCCGCTCTTCGCGTGCGCCCAGCATCTGTGCCATCACCCCGTCCAGCGCCGCCAGTTGGCGCAGTGCCGCCGAGCCCTTGAGCAGGCCGGCCCGCACCTGTGCGCGCAGCGCCACCAGGCGCGTATCCATCTGCTTTTGCAATTCCAGGTAGCGTGGCCCGTGGGCGGCGAAATCGGCCTGGACCGACGGATCGGGCTGCTCGACGGGCGTGTTGTCGGCACGCTCGCGCACGGGCCGCGCCGGTTTGGCCGGCACCGTGGCCAGGCGCATCAGGTCGGTCTTGGTCTTCTGGAAGAGTTCCTCCAGTGCCAGCGGGTCCAGGGCCGGTTCCTGGGGCGCCGGTGCCTGGGTGGCGTGGGTTTCTATGGAGCGCAGTGAGCCGTTGAGCTCGACCGCATCCACCACGCTCAGCCACCGGCCCAGTTGCTCGGCCACATCGTTGCTCGCCTGGGCGCGCTGCGCCTGCGTCCATTGCGCAAGCAGGACGACGAGGCGTGAACTATCGAGTCGATGGGGCAGAGACATCCGGGGAAAAGACCAATCCACTGCGCCATGCCTCACTGGAGAGGCTGGCATCGGGGGCGGTCCCCGGTGGGCAAAACCGCGTATTTTCGTTCATATGGACCCCGATCCTGAAAAGCGGGTCCCTGGCGTTGCAGGTGTTACATGCAAGGCCGCCTTGAAAACGGGCGTTGGAAGTGAAAATTCGATAAGCCGCTGCAAATTTGACCATTGCGGCGCCATGTGCTGCCAAAGCTCTTCAACGGCCGCCAGGGTGATGGAGGGGCAATATTCGGATGCGGGAATGCGCTGGCCGACTGCTGTATAAGCAATCAGCAATGCAATCCTCAAAAAACACCCCTGCGAATTCCTGTGGCTTCTGCGGTGCGACCAGCTACCGCCGCGTCGTGGCACGTGACACCCTTGGCGTACTGCGTGCCACCGAACGCCTGCTGTGCACCGGTTGCACGCGCGAGTTTCCGGACGTGAAAACCTGGCGCCAGGGCATGCAGGACACGCCTTCGGTCTTCTCTGCCGCGGCTTGAGAGAAGAAGGGGCTGTTCGGCCGCCGCTATAGAAACCGGGCCCTGAGACCCACCATGATGCGCCGCCCGGCGGCCGGCTCGAAGAAGCGGCCGTTGCCGTCGTTCACGATCAGCGAGCCGGCGTAGCGCCGGTCCAGCAGATTGTCCAGGCGCGCCCACGCCTGCCAGCGCGGGCTGGCTTCGGCGGCCTTGCCGAAGGTGTATCCGGCGCGCAGGCCCACCACCGCAAAGCCGGGTGCCGCCTCGCTGTTCACGTCGTTGGCGAACACCTTGCCGGACACATCCAGCGTGGCGCCCAGTTGCCAGGCGGCCGTGGGCGCATAGTCCAGCGCCAGTTGTGCCACGTGGCGCGCGGTGCCGGGCAGGCGGTTGCCGGCGGCCACGCGGGCGCCCCCCGCGCCGGTGTAGGCATCGCCAAAAAAGGCATCCAGATAGGTGTAGGCCGCGCGCGGCTTCCAGGCGCCGGCCTGCGCACTCCAGGCCAGTTCCAGCCCGCGGCGGCGCACGTTGTCGGCGTTCTGGAAGATGGTGCGGCCGTTCACCGTGGCGGCGGGCACGATCTCGCCCTGGCTGCGCGCGTCGAACCAGGCCGCCTGCACCTGGTGCATGTCTGCCTGCCACTTGGCCCCGATCTCCATCTGCCGGCTGCGCGAGGCGGCCAAGCCGAAGTTGGGCCCGGTGTTGCCCGGGCTGTAGGCCATCTCGGCCAGGGTCGGGGTCTCGAAGCCGCGGCCCAGGTTGGCATACAGGTTGAGCTGGTCGCTGGCGCTCCACACCGCTCCCAGCACCGGGCTGGTCTGGCGCCAGGTGCGGGCACCGCTGTCGTCGGGGTTGGTGGGGGTGATGAAGTGGTCGGCCACGCGCATGTTCACGCGGCTCGCGCGCAGGCCGGCAATGGCGCGCCAGGTGGGCGTGATCCATGCATCCACCTGCGCGAACAGGTCGGTGTTGCCCGCGCGGTCGCGCTCGTTGCGCCGGAGCGCCCCCGGCTCGCCGTTCTGGTTGACCCGGCCCTGGCGCTGCTCGGTGAGCCGGTCGGCGTCCACGCCCAGGGTCCAGGTGAGCGGCAGGCCCGACGGCATTTTGGCGGTGTGCGTCCAGGCCAGGCCCAGGCCATGGTAGTCGCGGTCGAGGTCCACCACACCCCCTGCGCTGTTTTCGGCCGCGCCGCTGAACGACAGGTATTGGGTGAGTCGGCGCGTGCCGCCATAGGCGCGTGCGCGCACGCTGTCGGCCGCGCCCAGTTGCCGCTCCAGCACCAGGCCCCACTGGTTCTGTGCCACCGACTTGCGCGTGCCGAAGGTGCTGGCCACCTCGGGTGCCTGGCGTGGGTTGGCATGGAACTGCGCGCGCGTGAGGCCCAGCGGGTCCTGCGCATTGGGCTGGTCGTAGAGGTTGAGCAGGGCGGTGATCTTTGTGTCCGCGTCCGGGCGTGCCACCAGCTTGCCGTTGAGGTGGGTGCGCCGCGCGGCGCTGTGCTCGCGCCAGCCGTCGGTCTCGAAACGCGATACGTCCAGCAAGCCGCCCAGCGTGCGGTCGCCGAAGTCGAACGACACGTCCGCCAGCCGCTGGCCGAACGAGCCTGCCGCGATGGAAGCCTGCGCTGCGCCGCCCTCGCGCGGCTCGCGTGTGCTCACCTGCAGCACGCCGCCAGCCGCATTGCCATAGAGCTGGGCCAGCGGGCCGCGCAGCACATCCACCTGCGCGGCCGACTGCAGCTGCGCCGTGGCCGCCTGGCCCTGGCCGTCGGGCATGGTCGCAGGGATGCCGTCCACCAGGATGCGCACGCCGCGCACGCCGAAGGTGGAGCGCGCTCCGAAGCCGCGCACCGCGATCTGCAGGTCCTGGGCGTAGTTCTGCCGCTCCAGCGCCACCACCCCGGCCTGCCCGGCCAGCAGCTCCGACAGGTTCACGAGCGGCGTGGCCGCGGTGAAGCCATCGACCTGCACGCTGGTGTGGCTGGCCGCGCTGTCGAAGCGGCGCTGGGCCTCGGCGTTGCCCTGTACCTCGACAGGGGCCAGCGTGCCCTCTTCGCGCGGCTGTGCCATGGTGGGCGCTGCTGCCAGGGTGGCCAGCGCTGCCAACGCCGTGGACAAGGCCTGGGCGCGGCGGCCGGGCAGATGGCTGTGCGGGGCAAGGACAGGAGGGTGCATGGCGAAAGGGTCGGAGAAGGGCGTGGCCAGCGTAGCGCAGGATGCCCGGGTGGCCTGTCAGCGGATGTCCCGGGCTTGGCCATGCCCTGACCGAGTCACGCTCTGCGGGACGAAAGCCACAGCATGCCTCATTCCTGTCACATTGCCATGCGAAGGTGGGGTTCGGGGCGCTGCGGCGTCCTTGCTCCGCATTGCCGCCGGGCAACTTGCGGGTTGCCCTCTCCTGCAACCCCTATGCCCTCGACACCTGTGCCAGCAAGCAGCCTGCTGCCTTTCGACTACCAACGCGGTCTGGCGGGCGCATTGCTGTGGATGGTGGTGGCCCAGGCCTCGCAGGCCTATGCCTTCGGAAGCCTGGACATGAGCCTCATCTGGCCGGCCGATGGCATCGCCATCGGGCTGGTGCTGGCGTATGGGCTGCGCATGCTGTGGTACCTGGGGACGGCCGTGGCCTTGTGGCATGCACTGCATGGCATCCCCGTGCTGCAGTCGCTGATCGGCGTGGCGGCCCTGGTGGCCGCTGTGTTGCTGGTGTGGTGGCTGGTACAGCGTGACCGGCGCAGTGAGGCGGGGCGCAACCCGGTCGCCACGGCCATCCGCTTCCACGCGCTGACCGTGCTGCCGGGGGCGGCGGTCCTCACGGCGTTGGGCAGCTGGCAGTTTCTGCTCACGCCGGGCGAGCCGCCGGGCGGTGTCCTGCGCGTGGCGGGGGTCATGGGCATGTCCGAGGTGTTTGGCATTTTGCTGTTCTGCCGGCTGACCGAGCTGGCCGCCCATGCCCTCGATGGAGGCTGGAGGGCGGGCCCGCTGCGCTGGGCACGCTGGCAGACCTTCTGGGTGGCTGGGTTGGTGGCGGTGATGGCGGTGGCGCACTGGGGCCCTTCCCTGGCGGGTGTGGGCGTGGGCCCATCGGCGCGCTACATCGTCTTTCTGCTGGTGGCCTGGGCAGCCTACCGTGGCAGCCCCTTGTTCGTGCACCTGACCACGGCGCTCTCGGCGCTGACGCTGCTGGCGTTCGCGCCGCCTTTGATGGCCGGCCAAAGCCCTTACCTGGTCGTGCTGGACCAGGCCGTGCTCATGGTCTGCCTGGCAGCGCTCAGCTTCTTTGCCTCGGCAACGATGGAGCATCGCCGGCAGATGGAGCGCAGCCTGCACGAGGCCGCCAGCCACGACGGCCTGACGGGCTTTCTCAACGAGCGCGGCCTGCTCAAGACCCTCCAGGCGGCGGGGGCGGTCCATCTGGTGGGCATCAGCCTGCACAACCTGGAGCATGTGGTGGGACTGATCGGCCTGGGCCGCACGCGCGAGATCGAGCAGGACGTGTCTATCTATCTGCGCAACCAATGGGGTCGCAGCTGTTTTTACGCGCGGCCACGCGATGGCTTTTTCGTGGTGGCGGTGCCATTGGCAGGGGGTGATGTGACCGCGCGGCTGTTGCAGCTGCGTGCCGCCCTCGACGGGCGCCGCTATGTCTTTGCCGAGCGCAGTGTGCGCATCCAGGCCGCACTCGGGCTGCTGCCGCTGGACGAGGGGCAGGCGCTGGGCGACGACGTCCTGGCAGCACTGATGCTGCTGTGCGAGGTGGACGGCGATCCCGCATTGAGCGACCGCCACGCGCAGGGCGGTGACCTGGCGCCGGGCCACCTGATGCGCATCCGCCGAGGGCAGCTCTCGCAGGTCGAGGCGCTCAAGGACGCGCTGCGCCTGCCTGCCGCCAGCCCCGACGCCAGTGGCCTGTGGCTGGCCTGCCAGCCCATCCGTTCGGCGCATGGCGACCACGATGGCGACCTGGGGGTGGAGGTGCTGCTGCGCTGGGCATCGGGCGGCACGGCAACCCATCTGCCCGGGGAGTTCCTGCCCCTGGCCGAGCGCTATGGGCTCATGCCCCAGGTGGACCGGTGGGTCATCACGCAGGTGTTTGCCGCCTTGGTGGCCCATGGCATCACCCACCGGGATCTGGGCAAGGTGGCGATCAACCTGTCGGGCTCGTCGGTGTCGGACCCGCGGCTGCTGGCCCACATCGACCAGTGCCTGGCCGCCAGCGGGCTCGACCCCGCGATGTTCTGCTTCGAGGTCACGGAGACCGCCGGCATCGTGCAGCGCAGCCGCGCCGTGGACCTGCTGGCCAGCCTGCGCGCCATGGGCGCGCGCACCTCGCTCGATGATTTCGGCACGGGCCTCGCCACCTTCGACTACCTCAAATCGCTGCCGCTCGATTTCGTGAAGATCGATGGCAGCTTCGTGCGCGACGTGCTGTCCTCGCGGGTCGACCAGCGCATCGTGCTGGCCACCTGCGACGTGGCACGGACCATGGGGCTCACGACCATCGCCGAGTTCGTCGAGACGCCGGCCCAGCGCTCCCTGCTGGCTGCCTATGGTGTGGACTATGTGCAGGGCTTTGGCATCGCCAAGCCCCTGCCGCTGACGCAGTACCTGCAGCAACTGGTGCGCCGCGACCCGCGCTCTGCCACGCGGGCGGCCGCGGCCCCCGCCATGGCGGGCCGATGGCAGGCGGGGCATGGCCGGCTGGTGCCGGGCATGGCGCCCAGTGAATGACATGGCCGGCGAGGCCGGGGCCATTTGTCACGCAACCGCAATATGCGACTTGTAAGCTCTGGTGACATTTTCTGCCGCGCCGGCCCTTCTTCATGTCCGAACTCCCTGCCTACCTGCAAGACTGCCGTCCGCGATTTCGCCAGCCCAGTGCCGGGGACATGTGTGTCGAGGTGCCCTGGATGGCGGTCGAGGAGACCAATGAAAAGGTCATGGAGATCTTCTCCGAGCACAAGGACCTGGTGAGCCTGCCGGTGGTCGAGAAGGGCCGCCCCATCGGGCTGATCAACCGCGACATCTTCATGTCCGAGATGAGCAAGCCCTACCGCTGGGAAATCTACGGGCGCAAGAACTGCATCGCCTTCATGGACAAGGCGCCGCTGATCGTCGATGCCGAGATGGGCATCGAGGAACTGACCTTCAAGACCGTGGAGTATGGCGAAAAGGCGCTGTCGGACGGCTTCATCGTCGCCCGTGACGGCGCCTTCGTCGGCGTGGGCCACGGCCTGCAGCTGATGCGCGTGGTGGCCGAACTGCAGGCTGCGCGCAACCGCCAGGTGATGCACAGCATCGAGTACGCCAGCGTGATCCAGCGCTCCATGCTGCGCGCCTCGCGCGATGCGCTGGTGCAGGCGCAGGCCGATGCGGCACTGGTGTGGGAGCCGCGCGACGTGGTGGGCGGCGACTTCTACCAGTTCACCACCCTGCCCGATGGCTGGTTTGCCATGGTGGCTGACTGCACCGGCCACGGCGTGCCCGGCGCCTTCATGACGCTGATCGCATCGAGCACCCTGGGCAAGGCCATCGAGCAGTACGGCCCGCGCGATCCGGCGCAACTGCTCTCCAGCGTCAACCGCAGCATCAAGCAGATGCTCGGCCAGATGGATGGCCAGGACGATACGCCGGGATCGGATGACGGCATGGACGCCGCCTGCTTCTGGTACGAGCCCGCCACGCGCGAACTGCGCTTTGCCGGCGCGAACCTCTCGCTCTTCGTGCTGGCGCCCGGTGCCAACGCCGTGCAGCTGGTGGCCGGCGAGCGCAAGGGCGTGGGCTACGTGGACAGTGCGTTTGACTACACCTGGACCACGCGCAGCGTGGCACTGGAACCCGGCAGCCTGGTGTTCGTGACCACCGACGGCCTGATCGACCAGGTGGGCGGTCCCAAGGCCATCACCTTTGGCAAGCGCCGCATCCAGGAGGTGATCGTGGCCCAGGGTGAGCAGACCCCCACGCAGCTCAACGCCGCCATGCAGCAGGCGCTGCAGGCCTGGCAGGGCAGCCACCAGCGCCGCGACGACCTGACCTTCTTCTGTTTTCGGGCCTAGAACCCCTGGCCCCACACCCTGAAATCCCGGATGGACAACCTCTATATTCCCCCCACCCCCAGCTCGCCGGAAGTGGACTTCAAGTTCGACGACAACGCGCTCAGCCTGCGCGGCGAGTCGTACCCCGAGAACGCCGCGGCGTTCTATGGCGACATCCTGCGCCAGCTGGGGTCGTACCTGAGCGCCTGCAGCGACCAGAAGATCCAGGTCAGCATTGCCCTGGCGTACTTCAACAGCTCCAGCACCAAGATGCTGTTCAACCTGGTCGGCCTGCTCAGCGATGCGGCCGAGGCGGGCAACGAGGTGGTGCTCAACTGGTTCCATGACGAAGACGATGACACGATTTTCGAGTTCGGCCAGGAGCTCAAGGACGACTTCACGGCCATCCAGTTCGTCAACCACGCAGTGAAATCGGCGTGACGGGTTTCGATGTCCGACGCACCTGACCTGTTCGACGCCGAAAGCCGTGCCCTGCTCGCGGCCCGCCTGGCCTTCGATGATGCGGCCAGCCCCCCGGGGGGGCACCGCCACGCCCTGGGTGAACTGCTGAACTCCTACGAGCGCCTGCTGCGCGAAACGCGCCGCATGGTGCGGCGCAGCGACCGGGCCGAGCTGGAGATGAACCAGCTCAACCAGCGCCTGCAGGACCTCACCGGCCAGCTGGAGTACCGCGCCACGCACGACCCGCTCACCGGCGTGCTCAACCGCGCGGCCATCATCGAGCGCTCCAACCGCTACCTGGCCAGCGACAGCCTGGCGCTGATCGTGCTCGACATCGACCATTTCAAGCGGGTCAACGATTCGTTCGGCCACCCGGTCGGCGACACGGTGATCTGCGGCGTGGTGGACTGCCTCAAGGGCGTGGCACCTTCCATCGCCCAGATCGGGCGCGTGGGCGGCGAGGAGTTCACGGCGCTGTTGCCCGGCCTCTCGCTCGAATCTGCGGCCCATGTGGCCGAGGGCATGCGCCGGGCCATCGCGGCCCATGATTTCCAGTTGCCGGACGGGAGCCGCGTGACCGCCAGCTTCGGCGTGAGCTGGCAGGAGCGCGGCAGCAGCTTTGACGCGGCCTACGGCAGCGCCGACGAGGCCCTGTACCAGGCCAAGCGGGCCGGACGCAACCAGGTGGCCCGGGCGGCACTGGTAGACGCCTGAACCCAGGCATGGCGCCAGGAGCCTGTCGGACTTGGAAATCGTCGGCTGCAAATCGGCCGCAGCGGTCCATTTTTCACCGCCTTTTTGCCCCATAGCCTGGCTATGGGGCTGCAAATCCGGCAAAAACTGTCCTCGCTGGGGCCGATGTTCGCTTTCGACGCTCCAAGTCCGACAGGCTCCTACTGCGGCGCCGTTGCCACAGCGGGGTGGTCAGGACGTGCTTTTGGCTCTGAAATACTGTATATTTTCCCAGTATCTCAAAGGAGTCTTCCATGGAAGCCATCGAAACGACCTGTACCGTAACCCTGCGCGACTACCCTGAACTGCCTCCCAAGGAGCGCATGGCGGCCGAGGCCCGGTACCTGCGGGTGCTGGAGCGCAAGCTGGGCGGTGCCGAAGTGGTGGCCGAGGCGCTGCGCGCCGTGGTGCAGCTGCAGGAGTCCGACGGCAGCGAGGCCAGCCCCGAGGACCTGGCGCTGGCCGGCCAGTGGACGAAGGCCGCCAACGCCGCCCGCGAAGCCGGCTACCAGGGCCTGGGCGAGGTCGATGGCGCGTACTTCGAAGTGCGCTTGGCCTGATGCCGGGCGCAGAGATCGCTGGCATGGCGCTCGATCAATGGGCCATCGCAGTGCTCGGCGCCGTGGCCGTGTGGCTGTCCCAGTCCGCCCATGAGCCGGTACGGCGCTGTGCCTGCCTGGCCGGGCTGATGGCGCAGCCGTTTGCCTTCTACACCGCATGGCAGTTGCAGCACGCGGGGGTGCTGGTGCTGGCGCTGGTCTTCACCCTGGCGTGGCTGAGGGGCCTGTGGGTGCATTGGCTCGCGCCGCGCCGCCAGGCAGGGGTGGGCACTATCCAGATGGTGCCGGAGCGCAAAGGCTGAAGCCCGACTCCCTTGCGCCGGCCCATGGCCGCCTGTGCGATGGTCTTAATTTTCTTGACCGCAGCCTCCCCACCTGCCACGGTCGGTGATCTACCGGAGATTGCCCATGTTCACAGAGAAGATGCCTGCCAACAGCCAGACGGCCTTGCGCAGAGCGCGCGACTGCCATGAAATCCGGCAGGCGTACACGGCGTTCCTTGCCTCGCTCAAGCAGGCCAGCGGCCTGCCTGATGTCGGTTTCTTCGTGGCGGATGTCGGGCAGGACGTGGTGATCACCACGCCCTCGGGTGAGTCGTCGCCTTACCTGCTGATCTGCAGCGATGGCGCCGAGATGGTGTGGGGCCGGGTCATGTTCCTCACGCTCAACCCTCTCACCGGCACCCGGCTGCCCATCTTTGCCGTGCGCCTGCGCCCGGACTCGGTGGTGCTCAATGACGAGGGGACGCGGGAGTGGGAGGTGAGCTTCAAGGACGGCGATCCGTTCAACCAGATCGAGATCAAGCAACTGGTCTATGAGCTGATGTACGGCCAGATCGCGTTCAACAGCAAGGGGCTTATTCCCGAGGACGCCTGAAACCGGCACGGCGGGCCTGCTGTCAGGCCCCCTGCTGCAGCTGGGCCCGGTACTGCCCGGGCGGCATGCCGAACCAGCGCTTGCAGGCGCGGAACATGTTGCTCTGGTCGGCAAAGCCCAGCAGGTCGGCCACTTCGGTGAGGTTGCGGCGCGGGTCGGCCAGGTACTGGCGTGCCAGTTCGCAGCGCGTGTCGTCCAGCAACTGCTGGTAGGTGGCCGATTCGGCCTGCAGCCGGCGCTGCAGGGTGCGGTCGGTCATGTTCAGGCGCGCAGCGATGTCGTCGCGGCGCGGCTCGCCCTTGTGCAGGATGCGCGCCACCTCGGCGCGCACGCGCGTGCTCGCCAGCGAATGGCCCAGGTGGTCGAGTTCGGTCTCCACCAGCCGCTCGTGCATGGCCCACAGGCTCGGGTTGTGGGTGGGGATGTCGGCCAGCATGTCGGCATCGGTCAGCAGGATGCGGCTGGCCGGCTGGCCAAAACGCGGCAGCAGGCCGAAGGCTTTTTCGTAGCGTACCTCGCTGCCCGGAGAGGGCGGCGGCGTGGTCAGCTCCACCGCCAGCGGCGTGAGCTCGCGGCGCGTGAGCCAGCCGCACAGCGTGAACAGGGTGAGCAGCGCGTATTCAACCCGCTGGCGCGGAACGGGGCGCGTACCGCCGATGTGCGCGATCGAGAACCAGTAGCCGCGCGTTTCGTGCGTGAGCTCGAAGGCGGTGCAATCCGAGATCACCGCCATGTGGCGCGTGAGGTGCTGAAAGCCCACCAGCAGGTTGGGGCCCGATGCGAGCGCATAGCCCACCACGTCCACGTTGCCGTAGCGCGCGGTGAGCTGAGGGCACAGGCCCAGCGCCACCTTGCCGGAACGTGCCACGGCCAGCTCCCACAGCTGGCTGATCCGGTCCACGTCCACGCGTGCGTGCGGCTGCTGCAGCGCAGCCAGGTCGATGCCGGCTTCGCTGCACAGCTCGGCCACGGGCAGGCCTTCGGCGGCCATCATGTCGGTGGTGCCGCGCACCCAGGCGGCGGAGCTTGTACGGGGATTCATCGGGTGGGGGATCGGCTCAGGGTTTACGCGGGGTGGTGCTCTGAAGTCAGTGTTTTGGCAAGGTTGCGATAGTAACGAATGGCCAGCTGCTTTCCACAATCACGGTCGAGGTTGTGCCCTGTTCGCGGTTGTACCCGAACCAGAGGCGCCACCCATTCCAAAAACCCCGAAGGAGACAAGACATGGTCGATATGCGCTGGCGTGTGCAATGCCTGGGAGCCGTTCTTTGCGTGCTGGCGGTGGCCGGCTGTGGCGGTGGTTCGGGCACTGGGCCCGAGGTGCGCGAGACCGCGTACGGCAGCGTGCGCGGTGCGGACGCGAGTACCACGACGGGCACCTATTCGTGGAAGGGCATTCCCTTTGCCAGGCCCCCCGTGGGCGAACTGCGCTGGCAGCCCCCTGTGGCGCCCGTCGCCTGGAGCGGTGAGCGCGATGCCACGCGCTTCGGCAATGCCTGCCTGCAGATGGGGCGGCTGTATGGGCCTGGTGCCAACAACCGTTTCGACGACAGCATTGGCCAGACCCTGGGCACGCCCGTGGGCAACGAGGACTGCCTGACGCTGAACATCTGGCGCCCCGCGACCACACAGGACAACCTGCCCGTGCTGCTGTTCCTGCACGGCGGCAGCGCCATCTCGGGCTACACGGCCGACCCGGTGTATGACGGTGCGGCGCTGGCGCGTTCCGCCAATGCCGTGGTGGTCACGGCCAACTACCGGCTCGACGTGCTGGGCTTTTTCCAGATGCCGCAATTGCACACTGGTACGCAGGCCTACACCGGCAACTACGCGCTGCTCGACAACGTGCAGGCGCTGTCCTTCATCCAGCGCAACATCGGCAACTTCGGCGGCAACGCCGGCAACGTCACGCTGATGGGGCAGTCGGCCGGTGCCGGCAACGTGCTGGCGCTGCTCACCTCGCCCCAGGCGGCGGGCCTGTTCCACAAGGCCCTGCCGATCAGCGGTGGGACGTCGCTGGCGAGCCAGTTGCCTGCAGGCTCCATCCCCACGCTCAACCCGGCCTCCAAATACGCGGGCCAGGCGGCGGCGCTGCTGGCGGCGCTGGCGCTGGCCGATGGCCTGGCGCCCGACGCTGCGGCTGCAGCGGCACTGGTGGCTGGCTGGACACCTGCACAGACCGCCAGCTACCTGCGCGGCAAGGACGGCCGCGTGGTGCTGCAGACGGTGCTGAAAAGCGGGCTCACGGGCTCCGGCCCGATTCCCGACGGTGTGGTGCTGCCGGTGGATCCGATCGCCGAGATGGCCGCCGGCCGCTACCACAAGGTGCCGGTGCTCTCGGGTTACACGGCCGACGAGGCCAAGCTGTTCGCACCCTTCCTGGCGCTGCTGGGCGGCAAGCCGGGCATGAAGATCAGCGATGCCGAGCGCTTCGCGATGACCCAGGCCTTCAATCCCGATGCGCCCACCACGCTCACGGTGGCGGACATCGTCGATGCCTCCTACCTGCCGGTCACGGCCCCTGCCACGGGCTACAACGCACGCATGAAGCTGCTGGGCAGTGTGTTCATTGAACCGAGCCGCGACAGCCTGCTCAATACCCTGCGCACCCAGCAGGCCAACGTCTGGAGCTACCAGTTCAACTGGGCCCAGCAGCCCGCGCCCTGGAATGACGTGTACGGAGCGGCCCACGGCTTCGATCTGCCCTTCGTGTTCGGCAACTTCGGCCCTTCGCTGCTGGCCAAGGCGGCCAACAGCACGGCCAACCAGCCGGGGCGCCTGGCGCTCTCGGGCGTGATGATGGACAGCGTGCGCGCCTTCGTGCATACCGGCAACCCCAACCATGCGGGCCTGGGGCAGGAATGGCAGCCCTGGCCGCGCAAGTTCATCTTCGATGCCGACCAGAAGGCCACGCGCCTGACTGTTCAGTGAGGATCCGGGGCCTGATGCTGCTTCTTATGTCCGTTCATGCCACTGCGGTGGCGGCTAAATATGCGTTCAGCGCCTCGTCGTCCACGATGGCCACCTTGCCGAAATCCAGCGACACGATGCCCATGCCTTCGAGCGAACGCAGCACGCGGTTGACCGTCTGGCGCGACAGGCCGACGAGCTGGCCCAGCTCGTCCTGCGTCAGGTTCAGCCGGCGCGTGCTGGGCCAGAACAGGCGGCTCAGGTACAGCGCCACGCGGTGCTCGGTGGACTGCGTGCGCCCGGCCTCGATGATGGTCATGGCCTGCCCGAGCCGCATGTTCAGGTGCAGCACCAGGAACTGGTTGAAGGCCAGGCTGCTCTCGCGCAGCGCGGCAAAGACCGGCAGCGGCAGGCACATGAGCCGGGTAGGGCGCAGGGCGACCACGTGGTACCTGCGCGGCTCGGGCTTCATGGCCGAGCCTTCGCCGAACCATTCGCCATCGGGCACGCCGATGAAGGCCGAGGAGCGGCCGCGGCTGGCCGGGCTTTGCAGCATCACCAGGCCCGAGAGCACCGCGTGCCAGCCCTGCACGGCGCTGCCGGCAGGCATCATCACGTCGCCTTTGTCGCCGCTTTCTTCGAACACCTCGGCGCGCACGCGCTCCTGCATGGCGGCCGGCAGCCCGGCGAACCAGGGCTGGGCGGTGATGAAGCGCTGGGCGTGCGGGGCGGTGCAGAGCATGCCGCGGATTGTCGCTGCAGCCCATGCCGTTCAGGGTAATCCCTTGGCCTTTGTCGGATGGGCGACAGGTGTTGGCGCCAAGCGGCCCACGCCGCACACTGCGCAGCCAGGAAACCCGCCTGGCACGCCGCCGAAAGGGGCGCTTCGGAGACCCCGCAGCAGGCCAGCGCGCGTTACGATGATTGCCCACTTCACCACAAAATCCAAGGAGCACACATGCTGGGCCTGATGCAGAGCCAACCCCTGTTGATCTCGTCGCTGATCGAGTTCGCCGAGCGCCACCATGGCGACGCCGAAATCGTCTCGCGGCGCGTGGAGGGCGACATCCATCGTTACACCTACAAGGACCTGGCCCAGCGTGCACGCCGCCTGGCCAACGCACTGGACGGCTTGGGCCTGGAGTTCAGCGACCGCGTGGCCACGCTGGCCTGGAACGGCTACCGCCACATGGAGATGTACTTCGGCGTCTCCGGCTCGGGCCGCGTGCTGCACACCATCAATCCGCGCCTGCACCCCGAGCAGATCGCCTGGATCGCCAACCATGCCGAAGACCAGGTGCTGTGTTTTGACCTGACCTTTCTGCCCCTGGTGCAGGCCGTGCATGCCAAGTGCCCGACCATCAAGAAGTGGGTGGCCCTGTGCGACGCGGACAAGCTGCCTGCGGACTCCGGCATCCCCGGCCTGACGAGCTACGAAGCCTGGATTGGCGCGCAGTCGCCCGACTACGCCTGGCCCGAGTTCGATGAAAACTCCGCATCGAGCATGTGCTACACCAGCGGCACCACGGGCAACCCCAAGGCTGCGCTCTACAGCCACCGCTCGACCACGCTGCATGCCTACGCGGCTGCGCTGCCCGACGTGATGTGCCTGTCGGCGCGCGACTCGGTGCTGCCCGTGGTGCCCATGTTCCACGTCAATGCCTGGGGCATCCCGTACTCGGCGGCGCTCACGGGCTGCAAACTGGTGTTCCCCGGCCCGGCCATGGACGGCAAGTCGATCTACGAACTCATCGAGTCCGAGAAGGTCACCTATGCCGCCGGCGTGCCCACCGTGTGGCAGATGATGCTGGGCCACATGAAGCCCGCGGGCCTCAAATTCTCCACGCTCAAGCGCACGGTCATCGGCGGTTCGGCCTGCCCGCCGGCGATGATCCACGCGTTCAAGGAAGACTTCGGTGTCGAAGTCCTGCACGCCTGGGGCATGACGGAAATGAGCCCGCTGGGCACGCTGTGTACCCTGAAGAACAAGCACCTGGCGATGCCCAAGGAAGAGCAGATGAAGGTTCTGCTCAAGCAGGGCCGCGCCATCTACGGTGTGGACATGAAGATCGTCGGTGCCGATGGCGAGGAACTGCCCTGGGACGGCAAGACCTACGGCGACCTGCTGGTCAAGGGTCCGTGGATCGTGGACAGCTACTTCAAGGGCGAGGGCGGCCATCCGCTCGTCAAGGACCAGCAGGGACGCGGCTGGTTCCCCACGGGCGATGTGGCCACCATCGATGCCGACGGCTTCATGCAGATCACCGACCGCAGCAAGGACGTGATCAAGTCCGGCGGCGAGTGGATCAGCTCCATCGACATCGAGAACATCGCCATGGCCCACCCGGCCATCGCCATGGCTGCCTGCGTGGGCATGCCGCACCCCAAGTGGGACGAGCGCCCCATCGTGGCCGTGGTCAAGCGCCCCGGTGCCGAGGTCACGCGCGAGGAATTGCTGGCCTTCTTCGAGGGCAAGACCGCCAAGTGGCAGATTCCCGATGACGTGGTGTTCGTGGAGGCGATTCCGCTGGGTGCCACCGGCAAGATGCTCAAGACAAAGTTGCGTGAGCAACTCAAGGATTACAGGCTTCCGGGCCTGTGATCCAGATTGGTGCGGTGCTCGGGGGAGCGCTGCGCCAGTCACGTGTGCGACGCCGGTAGGGGCAATCCCTGAGCGGCGTCGTGTTGCAACGCGGTACGCTGCGTTTTACCGATTTACAAGGAGACAAAACCATGAAATTCGCTATGAAGGCTGTAGCAGCCACCGTCCTGCTGGCGAGCGCTGGCGCGGCGTTCGCTCAAAAGGGTGAGACCGTCAAGATCGCCTGGCTCGACCCGCTTTCCGGCCTGATGGCGGCCGTCGGAACCAACCAGCTCAAGAGCTTCCAGTTCGTCTCCGAAGAGTTCAACAAGAAGAACGCGGCCGGCGTGAAGTTCGAGATCATCGGCATCGACAACAAGCTCAGCCCGCAGGAAACCACCAGCGCGCTGCGCTCGGCCATGGACCAGGGCGCCCGCTACGTGGTGCAGGGCAACGGCTCCGGCCCGGCACTGGCGATCATGGATGCGCTGGAAAAGCACAACGCACGCAACCCCGGCAAGGAAGTCGTGTTCCTGAACTACGCAGCCGTGGACCCGGACCTGACCAACAGCAAGTGCAGCTACTGGCACTTCCGCCTGGACGCAGACACCTCCATGAAGATGGAAGCGCTGACCACGTTCATGAAGGACCTGCCCGAGGTCAAGAAGGTCTACCTGATCAACCAGAACTACTCGCACGGCCACCAGGTCTCCAAGTTCGCCAAGGAAATGATGGCCCGCAAGCGCCCTGACGTGCAATTCGTCGGCGACGACCTGCACCCGCTGGCCCAGGTGCGTGACTTCTCGCCCTACATCGCCAAGATCAAGCAGTCGGGTGCCGACAGCGTGATCACCGGCAACTGGGGCTCGGACCTGGCGCTCTTGATCAAGGCCGCCAACGACGCGGGCCTGAACAACGTCAACTTCTACACCTACTACGGTTCGGTCACCGGCAGCCCCACGGCCATGGGCGCCGCTGCCGCAGGCCGCGTGTACATGGTGGCCTACGCGCACATCAACCTGCCCGGCGAGCTCAACAAGATCGTGGTCGACTACAAGAAGAAGTTCAACGACGACATGTACACCGGCTCCGTGTACCACGCCTTCTCGATGCTCACCGACGCCTTCGTGAAGACCAAGTCCACCGACCCCGTGAAGGTGGCCGCGGCCCTGGAAGGCATGAAGTTCAAGAGCTTCAACGGCGAAGTCGAGATGCGCAAGACCGACCACCAGCTGCAGCAAGGCCTGTTCATCTCCAAGTGGGAGAAGGCGGGTGGCAAGTACCCGCTCGACTCGGAGAGCACCGGCTACACCTTCGTGCCCGTGAAGTACTACGAGCCCTTCGTGGCCAGCACGCCCACCTCGTGCCAGATGAAGCGCCCATAAGGGCCTGACCAGGCCTTTGCTGCGTATCGAGGCCCGACCTGGCTCGGGCCTCTTTTTTTACCCTTGACCTGAAAAATTCCAATGAATCCTGAGTTTTTCGTGATCTCCCTGCTCAACGGCGTGAGCTACGGGCTGCTGCTGTTCATGCTGAGCTCGGGACTCACACTGATTTTCAGCATGATGGGTGTGCTCAACTTTGCACACACCAGCTTCTACATGCTGGGCGCCTACTTTGCCTTCAGCATTTCCAGCGTCATCGGCTTCTGGCCGGCGCTGGTGATCGCCCCGCTGATCGTGTTCGCGCTGGGCGCCGCGTTCGAGCGCTACTGCCTGCGCCGCGTACACAAATTCGGCCACGTGCCCGAGCTGCTCGTGACCTTCGGCCTGTCCTACCTGATCCTCGAAGTGGTGCAACTGGTCTGGGGCCGTGCCACCGTGCCCTACGGCTTGCCCACGCAACTGCAGGGCCCCCTGTTCAGCCTGTACGGCACGCAGTTCCCCAAGTCGCGCTCGTTCGTGATGTTGATCGCCATCCTGATGCTGCTGTCCGTGTGGCTGCTGCTCACCCGCACCCGCATCGGCCTGGTGATCCAGGCGGCGCTCAAGTACCCCGATATGGTCGAGGCGCTGGGCCACAACGTGCCGCGCGTGTTCATGCTGGTGTTCGGCGGCGGCGCGGCCCTGGCCGGCCTGGCCGGCGTGATCGGCGGCAACACCTACGTGACCGAGCCCGCGATGGCGGCGTCGGTCGGCTCCATCATCTTCGTGGTGGTGGTGGTCGGTGGCATGGGTTCGCTGGCGGGGGCCTTCCTGGCCTCGCTGCTCATCGGTGTGGTGCAGACCTTCGCCGTGGCGCTCGACTACTCGATGATCCACGTGTTGCGCCCGCTCGGTGTGGCCGTGACCGACCAGACCTTCGGCTACCCCCTGCTCAAACTCACCATCTCCCAGGTGGCGCCGATTCTTCCGTACCTGTTCCTGGTGCTCATCCTGATCTTCCGTCCCAAGGGCCTTCTGGGCACCCGCGAGGACTGATGCCATGACCTCATCCACCACTACCGTCTCCGGCGCCGCACCGCACGCCAACCCGCACGCCGCCCCGCAGGGGGTTGCGCACTACCGCTTCAAGCCCTGGAACGTGGGCCGCTTCGTCATCTGGTCGCTGTTCGCCGCGATGCTGATCGTGGCACCGCACGTGTTCCGCAGCAGCCTGGCGCTGACCATGCTCTCGCAGATCGGCTACCTGATCATCATCTGCCTGTCCTACAACATCCTGCTGGGGCAGGGCGGCATGCTCAGCTTCGGGCATGCGGTGTACACCGGCCTGGGCTCGTTCATCGCCATCCATGCCATGAACATGGCGGGCAAGGGCGAGCTGCCCATCCCGCTGGTGCTCATCCCGCTGGTCGGGGGGCTGGCCGGCATGTTCTTCGCGATCCTGCTCGGCTTCGTGACGACCAAGAAGTCGGGCACCACCTTCGCCATGATCACGCTGGGCATCGGCGAACTCGTGGCTTCGATGGCGCTGATGTTCCCCGAGTTCTTTGGTGGCGAGGGCGGCATCACCACCGATCGCGTCTACGGCAAGCCCTTCTTCGGGCTGAATTTCGGTTCGGGCATGCAGGTGTACTACCTGATCGCGGCCTACTGCTTTGTCTGCACGGCCGCCATGTTCGCCTTCACGGGAACGCCCCTGGGGCGCATCCTGAATGCGGTGCGCGACAACCCCGAGCGCGTGGAGTTCATCGGCTACAACACGCAGCGCGTGCGCTACTTCGCGTTCATCATCGCGGGCTTCTTCGCCGGCATCGGTGGCGGCCTGGCCACCATCAACTTCGAGATCGTGACCGGTGCCGACAGCGTGAACGTGCTGCGCTCGGGCGGCTACCTGCTGTTCACCTTCCTGGGGGGCGCCACCTTCTTCTTCGGGCCCATCATCGGCGCCGTGCTGCTGGTGCTGGCCTCGGTGCTGCTGTCCGAGATCTCCAAGGCCTGGCTGCTGTACCTGGGCCTGGTGTTCCTGTTCATGGTGATGTATGCGCCCGGCGGCATCGCCAGCCTGATCATGATGAACCTGCGCGTCGCCAAGTTCGGCAAGCTGCGCCAGCTCTGGGTGTCCTACCTGGGCCTGGCCGGCACCGGCCTGGTGGCCGTGCTGGGCGCGGCCTGCATGGTGGAGATGACCTACCACCTGCAGCTCAACGCGGCCCTGGGGTCCGAGCTCAAGTTCCTGGGCGCCATGATCGATGCCAAGGGCCTCACGGCCTGGTTCGGTGCGGGCTTCGTGTTCCTCACCGGACTGGCGCTGTTCGAGATGTGCCGGCGCCAGTTCCTGCGCCAATGGAGCACCATCCAGGAAGAGATCGAACATGCCATCAAGCGGGGAGAGGCGCTGTGAGCAATACCATGACCGCCAATCCGCCGTCCTCGTCCTGCGCGCTCGAATTGCGTGACCTGCGCAAGAGCTTCGGCAAGACCGAGATCATCCGCGGCGCCAACCTGGTGGTGGCCCCCGGCGAACGCGTGGCCATCATCGGCCCCAACGGCGCCGGCAAGTCCACCCTGTTCAACCTCATCAGCGGGCGCTTTGCGCCCACCAGCGGCGACGTGATCCTCAATGGCCAGCGCATCAACGGCCTGGCCCCCTACGAGATCAACCGCATGGGGCTGTCGCGCAGCTTCCAGATCACGAACATCTTCCCCAAGCTGAGCGTGTTCGAGAACCTGCGCTGCGGCGTGCTGTGGAGCATGGGCTACCGCTACACCTTCCTGCGCTTCCTGTCGAACCTGCACGATGCCAACCAGCGGGCCAGGGAGCTCATGGAGATGATCAAGCTCGACAAGAAGCGCGACACGCTGGCCATGAACCTGACCTACGCCGAACAGCGCGCCCTGGAGATCGGCATCACCATCGCCGGTGGCGCCAACGTGATCCTGCTCGACGAGCCCACGGCCGGCATGAGCAAGAGCGAGACCACGCGCTTCATCCACCTCATCAAGGAGGTGACCGAGGGCCGCACCCTGCTGACCGTGGAGCACGACATGGGCGTGGTGTTCGGCCTGGCCGACAAGATCGCCGTGGTGGTCTATGGCGAGGTGATCGCCTTCGATACCCCCGACAAGGTGCGCGCCAATGCGCGCGTGCAGGAGGCCTATCTGGGTTCGGCCGTGGCCGACGAGCAGGGCGCGGGACACTGACTATCTATGCTGAAAATTGACAACCTCCACGCCTATTACGGCAAGAGCCATGTGCTGCATGGCGTGAGCTTCGACGTGCAGCCCGGCGAGATCGTGGCGCTGCTGGGGCGCAACGGCTCGGGCCGATCCACCACCGCCAAGGCCATCATGGGTCTGGTGGACTGGGAGGGCACGCTGCAGTTCAAGGGCCAGGACCTCAATGGCAAGAAAGCCTACGAGATCGCCCACCTGGGCCTGGGCTACGTGCCCGAGAGCCGCGACGTGTTCCCCAACCTCACCGTGCACCAGAACCTGCTGCTGGGCCAGAAGGGCAACGGCAAGGGCAGCCGCTGGTCGTTCGACGACATGTACGAGCTGTTCCCGCGCCTCAAGGAGCGCCAGCACACCGAGGCGGGCGTGATGTCCGGCGGTGAGCAGCAGATGCTCACGCTGTGCCGCACGCTGATGGGCGACCCGGACCTGATCATCATCGACGAGCCCACCGAAGGCCTGGCGCCCAAGATCGTCGAACTAGTTGGCCAGTACCTGCAGACCATCAAGGCGCGCGGCATCTCGGTGCTGCTGATCGAGCAGAAGCTGACCATCGCCATGAAGATCTCGGACCGCGCGCTGGTGATGGGCCATGGCTCCATCGTCTTCCAGGGCACGCCCGACAGCCTGCGGGCCGACAACTACATCCGTAAAGAATGGCTTGAGGTATGAGCTCCCCCCTGAGTCGCTTCGCGCCTTCCCCCCTGAGGGGGGACGCTCCCAGCGCGGCGGGGCGGCCCTTGCGCGGGAGCGCTGGCTTTGGCCGCGCCCGGTTCAAGGGCTATGGGCCCTGTCACAGCCAGTGATGGGGCAAAGGAGGCGCCTGGATTGTCCTGGCGCCTCTTTTTTTGTCGGCGAGGCGGTTGGGCGGCTCAAGGCGATGTCCCCACCGGGACAAATTGACACGCCAGGGCCGCGCGAAGTCTCTACAATAAAAACGCACGATCGTTCTTTTTCACTCTCCAAGGAACAACAGCATGACCGCTGAATACAAAGTCCACGGCTCCGTTGCCGTGATCACCCTGGCCAACCCCCCCGTCAACGGACTGGGCCTGGCAACCCGCCAAGGCATCGTGGACGGCCTCGGCCGCGCCAATGCCGATGCAGCGGTCACGTCCATCGTCATCACCGGCGCGGGCGGTGCGTTTTCCGGCGGCGCCGACATCAAGGAGTTCGGCACCGACAAGTCCCTGCAGGAACCCAATCTGCTGTCGGTGATCGCTGCCATCGAGAACTCGGCCAAGCCGGTCGTGGCCGCCGTGCATACGGTTGCCATGGGCGGTGGCCTGGAGCTGGCCCTGGGCTGCCACTACCGCATCGCCGCGCCTGGCTGCAGCCTGGCGTTGCCCGAAGTCAAGCTCGGCCTGATCCCCGGTGCCGGCGGCACGCAGCGCCTGCCGCGCGTGCTGGGCGTGGAAGCCGCCCTGAACCTGATCGTGAGCGGCGAACCCGTCAAGAGCGAGATGATCGGCTCCGTGCCCGGCCAGAAGCTGTTCGACAAGATGGCCGCCTCTGCCGAAGCGCTGGCCGCCGAAGCCCTGGCCTTTGCCCAGAGCGTGGCCGATGTGCGCCCCCTGCCGCTGGTGCGCAACCTGCCCTGCAAGCACCCCGAAGGCGATGCGTACTTCCAGTTCGCGCGCAACATGGTCAAGGGCATGGCCAAGAACTACCCCGCGCCTGCCAAGTGCGTGGACGCGGTCGAAGCCGCCACCAAGCGCAAGTTTGCCGACGGCATGCTGTTCGAGCGCGAGATCTTCATCAACCTGATGTGGACGCCCGAGTCGCGCGCCCTGCGCCACCTGTTCATGGCCGAGCGCGCCGCCTCCAAGATCCCCGACGTGCCTTCGGACACCCCCAAGCGCGAGATCAAGTCGGTGGCTGTGATCGGCGCCGGCACCATGGGTGGCGGCATCTCCATGAACTTCCTGAACGCGGGCATCCCCGTCAAGATCCTGGAGACCAAGCAGGAAGCCCTGGACCGTGGCGTGGCCACGATCAAGAAGAACTACGAAGCCCAGGTCAAGAAGGGCAAGCTCAAGGAAGACAAGTACGCGCAGCGCATGGCCTTGTTGACGACCACGCTCGACTACGCCGACCTCAAGGACGCCGACCTCGTGATCGAGGCCGTGTTCGAGGAACTGGGCGTCAAGGAGACCGTGTTCAAGCAGCTTGACGCAGTCATGAAGCCCGGCGCCATCCTGGCCTCCAACACCTCCACGCTGGACGTGGACAAGATCGCCGCCTTCACCAAGCGCCCCGAGGACGTGGTGGGCATGCACTTCTTCAGCCCCGCCAACGTGATGAAGCTGCTGGAAGTGGTGCGCGGCGCCAAGACCAGCAAGGACGTGCTGGCCACCGTGATGGCCCTGGGCAAGAAGATCAAGAAGACCTCGGTGGTCTCGGGCGTGTGCGACGGCTTCATCGGCAACCGCATGATCGAGCAGTACAGCCGCCAGGCCGGCTTCCTGCTGGACGAGGGCTGCACGCCCCAGCAGGTGGACAAGGCGGTCGAGAAGTTCGGCTTTGCCATGGGCCCGTTCCGCATGGGCGACCTGGCCGGCAACGACATCGGCTGGGCAATCCGCAAGCGCCGCGCCGTCGAGCGCGCCGACATGAAGTACAGCCGCACGGCCGACAAGCTTTGCGAACTGGGCCGCTTCGGCCAGAAGACCGGCGCAGGCTGGTACGACTACCAGGCCGGCAAGCGCGACGCGATCCCGAGCGAGCTGGTCAACAAGATGATCGAAGACCACCGCAAGGAGCTGGGCATCACGCCGCGCAAGATCTCCGACGAGGAAATCGTGCAGCGCCTGGTGTTCGCACTGGTCAATGAAGGCGCGCACATCCTGGAAGACGGCATCGCCAGCAAGTCCGGCGACATCGACATGGTCTACCTCACGGGCTATGGCTTCCCCATCTACCGTGGCGGCCCCATGCACTACGCCAGCGAAGTGGGCCTGTTCAACGTGGTGCAGGCCATGGACCGCTTTGCCAAGAACCCCAACGACGATGCGGAGTTCTGGAAGCCCGCGCCGCTGCTGGCCAAGCTGGCCGCCGAAGGCAAGGCGTTCGCCTGAGCGAACTACTGATTGATGCAGTGAAGCCGCACCGGATGCGCACGCCTCAGGCGGCCATCGGTGCGTTCCACCCCTGAAAGGATTTTTCCATGACCTCCGCAGTGATCGTTTCCACCGCCCGTACCCCGCTCGCCAAGAGCTGGAAGGGTGCCCTCAACATGACCCACGGCGCCACGCTGGGCGGCCATGCCGTCAGGCACGCCATCGAGCGCGCCGGCATCGACGGCGCCGACGTCGAGGACGTCATCATGGGCTGTGCCAACCCCGAAGGCGCCACCGGCGCCAACATCGCGCGCCAGATCGCGCTGGCCGCCGGCCTGCCGGTCACGGCATCGGGTGTCACGGTCAACCGTTTCTGCTCCTCGGGCCTGCAGACCATCGCCCTGGCGGCGCAGCGCATCATCGCCGGCGAAGCCGACGTGTACGTAGCCGGCGGCGTGGAAAGCATCTCCTGCGTACAGCAGGAAATGAACCTCCACATGCTGCGCGACCTGGCCCTGGACAAGGTCAAGCCCGAGATCTACTGGAGCATGCTGCAGACCGCCGAGCAGGTGGCCAAGCGCTACAACATCAGCCGTGAAGCCATGGACGAGTACGGCGCCGCCAGCCAGCAAAAGGCCTGCGCGGCCCAGGCCGCCGGCCTGTTCGATGCCGAGATCGCCCCCATCACCGTGACGGCCGGTGTGGCCGACAAGACCCTGGGCCTGATCACCAAGCAGGTCACCCTGAGCAAGGACGAAGGCACGCGCGAAGGCACGACGGTCGAGTCCATCAGCGGCCTGCGCTCGGCACTGCCCGGCGGCCTGATCACGGCCGGCAATGCCAGCCAGTTCTCCGACGGCGCTGGCGCCTGCGTGGTGGTGAGCGAAGAGTACGCGAGCAAGAAGGGCTTGAAGCCCCTGGGCCGTTTCCTCGGCTTCGCCGTGGCCGGCTGCGAGCCCGACGAAATGGGCATCGGCCCGGTGTTCGCCGTGCCCAAGGTGCTCAAGAAGCTGGGCCTCACGGTCAACGACATCGACCTGTGGGAGCTGAACGAAGCCTTTGCCGTGCAGGTGCTGTACTGCCGCGACAAGCTCGGGATTCCGGCCGACCGCCTGAACGTCAACGGGGGTGCCATCGCCGTGGGCCACCCCTATGGTGTGTCGGGCCAGCGCCTGACGGGCCACGCCCTGATCGAAGGCAAGCGCCGCGGCGCCAAGCGCGTGGCGGTGACCATGTGCATCGGTGGCGGCATGGGTGCCGCGGGCATCTTCGAAGTGCTCTGATGGCTCGGTGATGTGTGCGGGGGCGTAAGCGTTGTGGTGCTTACGTTTGCTCACAGGGAGCTTTGGGACAATGCGGGCCGGCTGCTTCGGCGGCCGGCCCGTAGACCGGGTGCGGCAAGTGCCGTGCTCCGTCCCGGGTCTACAACAATCACCATCCATCAAGAGAGATCCACCTATGTTCACAAAGGTTTGCGCAGCACTGGCCGTCCTGGTCGCCTCGACCCTGGGCGTTGCGGGCACTGCCCACGCACAGAGCTACAAGCTCAACCAGGCCTTGCCGGAAGACCGGGACACCATCCTGCAGGAAATCACCATCGCGGTCGACCGCGTCACCGCGACCATCCTGCTGCGCAACACCAGCAAGGAAACCATCGAGGCCTGTGCCCATGCCAGCGCGCGGCCCGAGTCCTTCTCGATCAAGGACCTCGATACCGGCAAGGTCGTCAGGCAGTTGGGCTCCACGGGCCTCAAGGCCTGCGACCAGGGCATGGACACTATCAAGCCGGGGGCGCGCAAGACCTTGAAGATCGAGTTCCCCGGCCTGCCAGCCACGGCACGGCGCCTGCAGCTGGGTGAGAACAACTGCCAGCCCAAGCCCGACGACGACATGGAGTATTGGTGCTTCTCCGAGATCGTGCTGACCAACAAGAAGTAGCAGCCGCCTGGCATGCGACCGCCGCCCCGTGCGGCGGCGGTGCGGTCCGGTGGTTCATCCCTGCGCCCCGTGCGCGTTTTCTCCAGGGTTTTCACACATGAGCCTTCGCCCCACCGTCGAATTCCTCCTCTACCAGTGGCTGCATGCGCAGACCCTGCCCGAGCGCGAGCGCTTTGCCGACCATTCGCGCGACACCTTCGACGCGGTGCTCGACACCTGCGAGCGCATCGCGCGCGAGAAGTACGCGCCCTTCAACCGCACGGTCGACACGCAAGAGCCGCACTTCGACGGCGAGAAGGTCACGCTGCCCCAGTGTACGCACGACGCGCAGAAGGCCTATGCGGCTTCGGGCATGCTCAGCGCCGCGCAGGACTACGACATCGGCGGCATGCAACTGCCCTACACGGTGGAGGCGGCAGCCAACAGCTTCTTCGCCGTGGCATCGATCAGCATGGGCTCGGGCCTGCTCACGGTAGGCAACGCCAACCTCCTGATGGTGCATGGCACCGAAGCGCAGAAGACGGTGTTCGCGCTCAATGAATTCTCGGGCCGCTTCTCGGGCACCATGTGCCTGTCGGAGCCGCAGGCCGGCTCCAGCCTGAGCGACGTGGCCACGCGCGCCGTGCCCGATGGCGCAGGCTTCGAGAGCGACCCACTGGGCCCGCGCTACCGCTTGAAGGGCAACAAGATGTGGATTTCGGCCGGCGAGCATGAGCTCACCGAGAACATCATCCACCTGGTGCTGGCCAAGATCCCCGGCCCCGACGGCAAGCTGGTGCCTGGCACCAAGGGCATCTCGCTGTTCATCGTGCCCAAGAAGCTGGTGGACACCGAAGGCAAGCTCACAGGCGTGCGCAACGACGTGGCGCTGGCGGGCCTGAACCACAAGCTTGGCTGGCGCGGCACCACCAACACGCTGCTCAACTTCGGTGAGGGCAAGTACCCGGTCGACGGCCAGGCCGGCGCCGTGGGCTACCTCGTCGGCCAGGCCGGCAAGGGCCTGCACTGCATGTTCCACATGATGAACGAGGCGCGCATCGGCATCGGCATGGCGGCCACCATGCTCGGTCTGGCAGGCTACTACGCCAGCCTCGACTACGCCAAGAACCGGCCCCAGGGCCGCCCGGTGCAGGGCCCCAAGGACAAGGATGCCGCAGCCGCCGCCGTGGTCAAGGACGTGGCCCAGCCGCAGGTGCGCATCATCGAGCATGCCGACGTCAAGCGCATGCTGCTGGCGCAGAAGTCCTACGGCGAGGGCGCGCTGGCGCTCAACCTGTTCTGCGCGCGCCTGGTGGACGAGCAGGCCACCGGCGATTCGGCCGCGGCCGACGAGGCGCGCCTGCTGCTGGAAGTGCTCACTCCCATCGCCAAGAGTTGGCCAAGCGAGTGGTGCCTGGAGGCCAACAGCCTGGCCATCCAGATCCATGGCGGCTACGGCTACACGCGCGACTTCCCGGTGGAGCAGTACTGGCGCGACAACCGCCTGAACATGATCCACGAAGGCACGCACGGCATCCAGGCCATGGACCTCCTGGGCCGCAAGGTGCTGATGGAAAACGGCCGGGGCCTGCAATTGCTGGCTGCGCGCATCAACGGCACTATCGAGCGCGCCATCCAGGTGCCTGCCATGGCTGCCCACGCCAATGCCCTGGGCAGTGCGCTGCAGCAGGTGGGTGCCGCCACCAAGGCCGCCTGGTCCACGGGCCAGCCCACGGATGCGCTGGCCAATGCCGTGCCCTACATGCAGGCCTTTGGCCACATGGTGCTGGCCTGGGTCTGGCTGGACGTGGCGCTGGCCACCCTGCACGCCGATGCTGCGCTGGCGCAGCCCGCGAGTGTGGGCAGAATGGGCGCCATGCGCTTTTTCTTCCACTACGAGCTGCCCAAGATCGGCGCCTGGCTGCAGGTCGTCAGCACGCGCGATGCGACCTGCGCGGTGTTCCCTGAGGATGCTTTCTGATGGCCGCACCGCAGACACTGGAGCGCATGCACCAGCTCATCTGGGCGCTGATCTATGGCGGCCTGCTCACGCTGGTGCTGGGCCTTGCCACAGCCCGTGCCGACGAGGCGCTGGGCTGGGCGCTGTCGGCTGCCGGTGGTGTGCTGGCGGCCGTGGGCGTGGTGTTGATCGGCGTGCGCTCGCGCCTGACGGCGAGCGCCTGAGATCGCACAGGCGACACGGCGCCCCCTGGTTGCGCCGCACAATTCCCGCGCTGCCCCCATTTTCAGAGCGCACGGCAGGCACGCCTTGCGCACCCACCGACGACAACCCAAGGAGACGACAACATGACCACCCGCACCATTCAACAACTGTTCGACCTGACCGGCAAGACCGCCCTGGTGACCGGCGGCTCGCGCGGCCTGGGCCTGCAGCTGGCGCAGGCGCTGGGCGAGGCCGGCGCCAAGGTGCTGCTGAGTTCGCGCAAGGCGTCCGACCTGGAAGAGGCCGCTGCAGAGCTGAAGGCCGCCGGCATCGACGCGCAGTGGATCGCCGCCGACTGCTCCAACGAAGCCGACATCCGCCGCCTGGGCGACGAGACCCTGGCGCGCCTGGGCCATGTGGACATCCTGCTCAACAACGCTGGTGCCGCCTGGGGGGCGCCCGCCGAAGACCACCCCGTGGAAGCCTGGGACAAGGTCATGAACCTCAATGTGCGCGGCTACTTCATCCTGTCGCAGCACATCGCCAAGCACAGCATGATCGGCCGGCGCAGCGGGAGCATCATCAACGTGGCGTCCATCGCCGGCCTGGGCGGCAACCCCAAGGGCATGAACACCATTGCTTACAACACCTCCAAGGGCGCGGTGATCAACTTCACGCGTGCGCTGGCGGCTGAATGGGGCCAGTACAACATCCGCGTCAACGCCATCTGCCCGGGTTTCTTTCCGAGCAAGATGACGGTGGGCACGCTCAAGGCCATGGGCGAGGAGGCGCTGGCCGCCCACGCCCCGCTGGGCCGCCTGGGTGACGACGAGGACCTGAAGGGCCTGTGCGCGCTTTACGCGTCGGACGCCGGCAAGCACATCACCGGCCAATGGCTGGCGGTGGATGGCGGCGTGAGCATCGTCACGGGAGGCTGACTGAAATGGCCCCCACGGTCGCGCACTGCGTGTCGCTCCCTGCCCCCCGAGGGGGCCGCGTTTCGCCTTGGGGCGGCCCGGCGGCGAAACCTCCCCGCCGATAGGGTCTCGGGCCGCTAGCCGTTTCGGGTTGGCTGCAAGGTCTCAACCCGCCCCGGCGGGGCTATGCTTGCAGCTTTCCCCTTTGCATTCTGGAGTTGCCTGTGCTGAATTTCGGTGTTCCCATTCCTTTCGTCAGCCACCTGGGCTTCACGCTGCACCGCATGCAGCAGGGCGAGTCGGAGCTGCACTACGAGGCGGCGCCCGAACACCTCAATTCCTTCGAGGTCACGCACGGCGGCGCCACCATGACCTTGCTCGACGTGACCATGGCCACGGCGGCGCGCAGCGAGACGCCGGACCACGGCGTGGTCACCATCGAGATGAAGACCAGCTTCATGCAGGCCGCGCGCGGCCCGCTGGTGGCCAAGGGGCGCCTGCTGCACCGCACGGCCTCGATGGCCTTTACCGAGGCCTCGGTCTATGACGGCGAGGGGCGCCTGTGCAGCCATGCGACGGGTACCTTCAAGTACGTGCGCCGGCCGGCGGTAGACCCCGCTACTGGTCAACCCCTCAAAAACATCTCCAGCGACTGAGCGCGCGGAGTTTTCGCATCCGAAGGCCCAGGCCTTTAACCACAAGCCCCATTTTTCCCAGGAGTTCCCCATGGCCCGCAACCAACAGATCGTGCTCGACAACCGCCCGCAGGGCGAAGCCGTGGCCGGCAACTTCAAGCTCGTGGCCACCGACACGCCCGCGCTGCAGGACGGCCAGGTGCTGGTGCGCCACCATTTCCTGAGCCTGGACCCCTACATGCGCGGCCGCATGAACGAGAGCAAGAGCTATGCGGCATCGCAAGGCCTCGGTGAGGTCATGATCGGCGGCACCGTGGGCGAGGTGGCCGAGAGCCAGAACCCCAAGTACGCCGTGGGCGACAAGGTCGTCGGCATGGGCGGCTGGCAGGAGTACAGCGTGGTCGATGCCAACGCCCCGGGCGCGCTGCGCAAGGTGGATACCACGCATGTGCCGATGTCCCACTACCTGGGCGCCGTGGGCATGCCCGGCGTGACGGCCTGGTACGGCCTGGTGAAGATCATCGCCCCCAAGGAAGGCGACACCGTGGTGGTGAGCGCTGCCACCGGTGCCGTGGGCAGCGCCTTTGCCGCGCTGGCCAAGGCGCGTGGCTGCCGCGCGGTGGGCATTGCCGGCGGTGCCGACAAGTGCCGCTATGCGGTCGAGGAGCTGGGTTTCGACGCCTGCATCGACTACAAGGAGCACAGCGATGTGAAGGCCTTGTCCAAGGCCTTGAAGGAAGCCTGCCCCAAGGGCATCGACGGCTACTTCGAGAACGTGGGCGGCTGGATCATGGACGCCGTGATGCTGCGCATGAACGCCTTCAGCCGCGTGGCCCTGTGCGGCATGATCGCCGGCTACGATGGCCAGCCTCTGCCCATGGCCAACCCGGCGCTGATGCTGATCAACCGCATGAAGATCGAAGGCTTCATCGTCAGCGAGCACATGGAAGTCTGGCCCGAAGCCCTCAAGGAGCTGGGTACGCTGGTGGGTACCGGCAAGCTGCGCCCGCGCGAGACCGTGGCCGAGGGCATTGCCGCCGCCCCTGAAGCCTTCCTGGGACTGCTCAAGGGCAGGAACTTCGGCAAGCAACTGGTCAAACTGATCTGAAGGAGCGCACCCGCACATGGCGTTGAACCTGCACTGGACCTGGGCCCGTTTCGATGACCTGGGCGTGCATGCGCTGCATGACGCGCTGGCCCTGCGCTGCAAGGTCTTCATCCTGGAGCAGGGGCCCTACCAGGACCCGGACGGGGCCGACAAGCAATCCTGGCATCTGCTGGGCTACGATGGTGCCGGGGCGCTGCAGGCCTGCCTGCGGGTGGTGGACCCGGGGGTGAACTACCCCGAGCCTTCCATCGGCCGTGTGGTGACCGCGAAGGAAGCCCGTGGCGATGGCACCGGGCGGCTGTTGATGCAGGAGGGCCTGGCCCGCTGTGCGCAGGCCTGGCCCGGTCGCAGTGTGCGCATCAGTGCCCAGGCGCACCTGCAGCGTTTTTATGGCAGCCTGGGTTTCGTGGCGGTGTCAGACGAGTACCTTGAGGACGACATCCCCCATATCGAAATGCTGTGGAGTCCCGCATGACCCCCCTGTCCGCACCCGTTTCGGCCACGCACACCGTCTTCAACCAGAGTGCGCCCCTGGCCGATGTGAACCTGTTCACTACCAACCGGCCCTTGCAGGATGCCGTGCAACTGCATGCACCCGCGCTGGACCGCAGCGCGCTCACGGCCCTGGGCGCCGAGATGGGTTCGGCACAGATGCAGGAGCACGCGCGCCTGGCCAACACCCACAAGCCCGAGCTGCACACGCACGACCGCGTGGGCCGCCGCACCGATGCGGTGGAGTTCCACCCGAGCTACCACGCGCTGATCGGCGCCGCGCTGCGCCACGGCCTGCACGCCACGCCCTGGTCGCGCACGGACGCGGGGGCAGCGCATGCGCACGTGGAGCGCGCAGCGGGCTTCATGCTCTTCACCGAGACCGAGCCCTCGGTGCTGTGCCCCGTCTCGATGAGCTATGCCGTCACCCCGGCGCTGCGCGGCAACCCCGCGGTGTGGGCTGACTGGAGCGCCGGCCTGGCCAGCACCCGCTACGACCCGCGCCTGGCGCTGTTCTCGCAGAAGTCTGCGCTCACCATGGGCATGGGCATGACCGAGAAGCAGGGCGGCTCGGACGTGCGCGCCAACACCACGCAGGCCGTGGCCGACGGCAGCGACGCCTGGGGCGCGCGCTACCGGCTCACGGGCCACAAATGGTTCTTCTCGGCCCCCATGTGCGATGCCTTCCTGGTGCTGGCACAGGCGCCGGGCGGGCTGACCTGCTTCTTCCTGCCGCGCGTGCTGCCAGGCGAGGGCGAGAACGGGGCTCTCAACGCCATCCGCATTCAGCGCCTCAAGGACAAGCTGGGCAACCATGCCAATGCCAGTTCCGAGGTCGAATTCGTCGATGCCCTGGCCTGGCGCGTGGGCGAAGAGGGGCGCGGCGTGGCCCAGATCCTGGAGATGGGCACCATGACGCGCCTGGACTGCGCGCTGGGCACCAGCGGCCTCATGCGCCAGGCGCTGTCGCTGGCACTGCACCACACGCGCCAGCGCATGGCCTTCGGCAAGAAGCTGATCGAGCAGCCGCTGATGCGCAACGTGCTGGCCGACCTGGCGCTGGAGAGCGAGGCCGCCACGGCCCTGTCCATCCGCCTGGCCAGCGCCTTCGACAAGAAGGACTCCGATCCGCACGAGGCTGTGATGGCGCGTTTGCTCACGCCCGTGGCCAAGTTCTGGGTCTGCAAGCGCGGCAGCGCGTTCGCCCAGGAGGCCATGGAATGCCTGGGGGGCAACGGCTACGTGGAGGAGGGCGGCGAAGGCACGATGGCCCGCATCTACCGCGAGATGCCGCTCAACTCCATCTGGGAGGGCGCGGGCAACATCATGGCGCTGGACCTGCTGCGCGCCGTGCGCCGCGCCGACACCGCCGCCGCCCTGGCCGACGAGCTGGCCCCCGCACGCGGCGCCCACCCGGCGCTGGACCGCATGGCCAGCGCGCTGCCGCTGCGCGTGGATGCCATGACCACCGAGGCCGAGGCCCGGCGCCTGGCGCAGGATGTGGCCCTGGCCGTGCAGGCGGCATTGCTGTACCGCAGTGCGCCCGCCAGCGTGTTCGGTGCCTTCTGCGCATCGCGCCTGGGCGGCGACTGGGGCTACAGCTTCGGTACCCTGGGCTCAGGCGTGGATTTCGACGCCCTGCTGGACCGTGCGCTGCCGGCCTGACCCTCACCCCCAACCATTGCACTGCCGGAGACCCCCGATGACCACGCCCCTGATCCTGCACCATTACCCCTCGTCTCCGTTCTCGGAAAAGATCCGTCTGGCACTGGGCTACAAGCAGCTGGCCTGGAAGTCCGTGGTCATCCCCAGCATCGCGCCCAAGCCCGACGTGGTGGCCCTCACCGGCGGCTACCGCAAGACGCCATTCCTGCAGATCGGCGCCGACATCTACTGCGACTCGGCCCTGATCTGCGACGTGCTCGAGCATGTGCAGCCCGAGCCGGTGCTTTACCCGCCGCACCTCAAGGGCGTGGCGCGCGTGTTCGCGCAGTGGGCCGACACCACGCTGTTCTGGGCCGCCATGGCCTACAACCTGCAGCCCAAGGGCGCGTCGGCCATGTTCGCCAACCTGCCCCCTGCCGCAGCGCAGGCCTTTGGCGAGGACCGCCGCGAGATGAGCGCCGGCATGCAGCGCCTGCGCCCGGCCGATGCCACGGCGGCCTACCGCTCGTACCTGCGCCGCATCGCCCACATGGCCGAGGAGCATGACTTCCTGTTCGGCGCCGAGCCCTGCCTGGCCGACTTCGCCGCCTACCACCCGCTGTGGTTCACGCGCCAGTGCGTGCCGGTGATGGCCGACATCTTCGCCGCCACGCCCGCCGTGCTCGAATGGATGGACCGCGTGGCGGCGCTGGGCCACGGCCGCATGGAAAAGCTCACGTCCGAAGACGCCATCACGGTGGCTGCCGGGCTCGACCCGCTGCCGCTGGCCGACGACCTGTTCCAGGACGAGCACGGCATTGCGCTGGGCAGCCTGGTGGCGATTGCCGCCGAGAGCTTCGGTACCGAACCCACGGAGGGCGAGCTGATCGCCGCCACCCGCACCCGCTACACCCTGCGCCGCACCGACCCGCGTGCCGGCACCCTGCACGTGCACTTCCCCCGGATTGGCTACACATTGCGAAAGGCCGAGAAACCCACATGATCGATAACTTCAAGGGCAAGACGGCCGTTCTCACCGGCGCGGGCTCGGGCTTCGGCCTCGAGTGCGCGCGCATCGGCGCGCGCCTGGGCATGAATTTGGTGCTGGTGGACGTGCAGCAGGACGCCCTCGACGCAGCCTCTGCCGAGGCGCAGGACGCCGGTGCCCAGGTACTGGCGCGCAAGGTGGACGTGTCCGACGCCGCGCAGATGGAGCAACTGGCAGTGGACGTGGAGCAGCGCTTTGGCGCGCCGCACCTGGTGTTCAACAACGCCGGCGTGGGGGCGGGCGGCCTGGTGTGGGAGAACTCCCTGAAGGACTGGGAATGGGTGCTGGGCGTGAACCTCTGGGGCGTGGTGCACGGCGTGCGCCTGTTCACCCCCATGATGCTCGCCGCTGCGAAGAAAGATCCCTCCTGGCGCGGCCACATCGTGAACACGGCCAGCATGGCCGGCCTGCTCGATGCGCCCAACATGGGCATCTACAACGTGAGCAAGCACGCGGTGGTGAGCCTGTCCGAAACCCTGTACCAGGACCTGGCCCTGGTGACCGACCAGGTCAGCGCCAGCGTGTTGTGCCCCTTCTTCGTGCCCACCGGCATCGCCCAGAGCCACCGCAACCGCCCCGGCGAACTGCCGGCCAGCAAGCCCACGCGCAGCCAGCTCATCGGCCAGGCCATGAGCGACAAGGCCGTGGGCAGCGGCAAGGTGACGGCGGCCGAGGTGGCGCAAAAGGTGTTTGACGCGGCTGCGCAGCGCCAGTTCTACATCTACAGCCACCCCAAGGCGATTGCCTCGGTGCAGACGCGCATGGAAGACATCATGCTGGGGCGCAACCCCACCGATCCGTTCGCGGGCAAGCCCGAGATCGGCGAGCAACTCAAGGCCGCCTTGCGTGCAGACTGAAAAACGCGGGCCTGCAGTGGCCCAGGGCTTCGCGCTGTTTTCGACGGCGGTGGGGCACTGCGGCCTGGCCTGGAATGGCTCCCTGCTGGTCGGTGTGCAACTGCCCGAGGACGAGGGCGAGGCGCACACCCGCGCGCGCATGGAGCGGCGCTTTCCGGGCGCGCCTGAATCGCCCATGCCACCCGAGGTCGCCGGCTGGGCGGACCGCGTGGTGGCTTTGCTCGCAGGCGCACACGACGATCTGCTCGACGTGCCGCTGGCCACCGAGGGCGTGCCGCCCTTCAACGCCCGCGTTTATGAACTGGCCCGGCGCATACCGCCCGGCAAGACCATGACCTACGGCGAAATGGCTGCCACGCTGGGCGAGCCCGGTGCCGCGCGCGCCGTGGGCCAGGCGCTGGGGCACAACCCGTTTGCGCCGGTGGTGCCATGCCATCGCATCCTGGCCGCCAATGGCAAGACGGGCGGCTTTTCGGCCGGTGGCGGCGCCGCCACCAAGATGCGCATGCTGGAGATCGAGGGCGCGTTTGCCCATGACACCCTGGCGCTGTTTGCGCCCCGGCCCTAACCCCGTTTTCTCAGCAGGGCGGAGCCGCCGCTGGCCATCGCCAGTTCGTGCGTGGTGTTCAGGAGGGCAGGGCCCAGGGCCTGCATGCGCTCGGGCGTCAGGCGCACCAGTGGTCCGGCAATCGTCACCACCCCGATCACCGTGCCGTTGCCCCGGCGGATGGGCGCGGCCATGGCCGTCATGGCCGGCGCAAACACCTCGACGATGGTGCTGAAGCCCTGCTGGCGCGCCGTGCGCAGGTAGGCCAGCAGCGCCTTGACCGTGGTGGGCGCGTTCGGGCCGTAGTCCTCGGGCTGGCCAAAGCCCTGGCGTGCAACCAGGGCCAGCGCCTCCTCGTCGCTCATGGTGGACAGCCAAGCATGGCCGGCCGAGCTGCACGAAAGGTTGACCGACAGGCCCATGTCCGGGTCGTAGCGCAGGCCGCGCACGGCCCCCTGCGCCTTGGCCACGAAGGTCAGTTCGTCCCCATCCACCACGGCCAGGCGCACCAGCTCGCCGGATTCGGCCGCCAGCCGGTCCAGCAGCGGCTGGGCGATGTCCACCACGCCCGTGGCGCTCAGGAAGCCCAGGCCCAGCGACACCAGCTTGATGGTCAGCATGTAGTTGCCCTGGCTGTGGTCCTGGCGCACGTAGCCGCAACGCACCAGCTCGGCCAGCAGGCGGTGCGTGGCGCTCAGCGGCATGTCGAGCTCCGAGGCCAGGCTCGACAGGGCCTTGCCCTCGGGGTGCGGGGCCAGGTGCTCCAGGACTTTGAAACTGCGCTCGAGGATGCTGCTCATGGCGGGTCTCTTTCGGTGATCGTCTTGTACTGACGGCAATGTACCAAAATTTGTTAAAGGGTTTCTACTATGGAAAGAGTTTCCACTTTTTAACTACGATCAGTCCCCATGGCGCAACCGGTCTGCCGGCTGCATGTCCCTGGTCCGACTTTTGATGGAGATGTCCCGTGAAAAAAACTGCTTGCATCCTGGCGGCCGCCGGCCTGTCCCTTTTGATGGCGTTGCCCGCCGCCGCGCAGCAGGAGCGCGTGATCCGCTTCGGCCACCTGAACAACGCCGACCATCCCGTGAGCTTCGGCGTCAAGCGCTTTGGCGAACTGCTGGCCGCCAAGAGCGGTGGCAAGATGAAGGTCATGGAGTTCCCGGCTTCGCAACTGGGCAACGAGATGCAGCAGCAGTCCGCCCTGCAGGGCGGGGTGCAGCAGATGTCGGCACCGGCCACCACCTCGCTGGCCGGCATCGTCAAGGAATTCGGGCTGGTGGACTTTCCGTTCGCCGTGGCGAGTTTCGCCCAGGCCGATGCACTGCTCGACGGCCCGCTGGGCCAGGCGCTGATCGCCAAGCTGCCCGAGAAGGGCCTGGTGGCCCTGGGCTACTGGGACCTCGGATTTCGCAACGTGACCAACAGCAAGCGCGCGATCACCAAGGCCGACGACTTCGACGGCCTCAAGCTGCGCGTGATCCCCAACCCCGTGTTCCTGGAGACCTTCAAGGCCTTCAAGGCCAACCCTGTGCCCATGCCGTTTGCCGAACTCTATGGTGCGCTGGAAGCCAAAGCGGTCGATGGCCAGGAGAACCCCTATGCGGTGATCCTGTCGAACAAGATGTTCGAGGTGCAGAAGTACGTGAGCGCCACCAACCACGTGTATGCCGCCAACATCGTGCTGGTGAGCAAGAAATTCTGGGACCAGCTCACCCCCGCCGAGCAGAAGATGATGAACGACGCCGCCAACGAGGCGCGCGGCTACCAGCGCCAGGTAAGCCGCGCCGCCGCGCAGCGCTCGGTGGGTGACCTGCAGGCCAAGGGCATGGCCTACAACGAGATCGCACCCGCCGAACTGGCGCGCATGCAGCAGATCGCCAAGCCCGTGATCGAGAAGTTCGCGGCCACTTACGACCCGGCCATCGTGAAGCTTTACAACGACGAGTTGGCCCGCATCCGCAAATGAGCCATCAGGCCCGAAACCCCATGAAAATCCTCGTCCTTCACGGCCCCAACCTCAACCTGTTCGGGCGCCGCGAACCCCACATCTATGGCACCACCACGCTGGCGCAGATCAACGAGCGCCTGCAGAAGCTCGCTGCCGAACTGGGCGTGGAACTCGACATCCTGCAGTCCAACCACGAAGGCGCGCTGATCGACTTCCTGCACGAGCACATCGACGCGGCGCAGGGTGCGCTCGTGAACCCCGCGGGCCTCACACAGCATGGTGTGCCGCTGCACGACGCGATCAAGGCCATGCCCTTCCCGGTGATCGAGGTACACATGTCCAACATCGCCGCGCGCGAGGCCTGGCGTGCGCACTCCATCATCTCGCCGGCCGTCAAGGCCACGGTGCAGGGCTTCGGGCCGCATTCTTACCTGGCAGCGCTGCGCTCGCTGGTCGAAAGCCTGCGCGAGGCCGCCGCACAGTAAGGCCCAGGCGGGATTGCTCCCGCCTGCCATCTCCCATCCCAAGAGAACAACATGAATAGATGGATAGATCGCGCCTGCCGCGGCCTGGAGGCGGTGATTGCCGCCCTGCTGGCGCTGATGGTGGTGCTGGTGTTCGGCAACGTGGTGCTGCGCTACGGCTTCAATTCCGGCATCACCGTGTCGGAAGAAGTGTCGCGCTGGCTCTTCATCTGGATGACCTTCCTCGGGGCCATCGTCGCACTGCGCGAGCATGGCCACCTGGGGGTGGACATGGTGGTGCAGCGCCTGCCGGCGGCCGGCAAGAAGGCCTGCCTGGCGCTTGGGCACGGGGTGATGCTCTACATCGTCTGGCTGCTGTTCCAGGGCAGCCTGGCGCAGGCGCGCATCAACTGGGATGTGACGGCACCGACCACGGGCGCCTCCATGGCCATCGTCTACAGCGCGGGCCTGGTGTTCGCGGTGTGCGCGGCGCTGATCCTGGCCATCGACCTGTACAAGCTGCTCAGCGGCCAGATCGCCGATGAAGACCTGGTGATGGTGCAGGAGTCGGAAGAGGCCGTGCAATTGCAGCAGATCCTGGGCTCTGCAGCGGCCGATGCGCCGCGCGGCAAGGAGGGCGCGCGATGACCATCTTCGTCTTTGTCGGATCGCTGCTGCTGGCCATGGCCATGGGCATCCCGATCGCGTTCTCGCTGCTGGCCAGCGGCGTCGCGCTGATGTGGCACCTGGACCTGTTCGACGCGCAGATCCTGGCGCAGAACCTGATCGGCGGGGCCGACAGCTTTCCGCTGCTGGCCGTGCCCTTTTTCATGCTCGCCGGTGAGATCATGAACGTCGGCGGCCTCTCGCGCCGCATCGTGGACTTTGCGCTGGCCCTGGTGGGCCATGTGAAAGGCGGCCTGGGCTACGTGACCATCATGGCCGGCTGCCTGCTGTCGGCCCTGTCGGGTTCGGCCGTGGCCGATGCGGCGGCGCTCACGGCGCTGCTGCTGCCCATGATGGTCAAGGCCGGGCACGACAAGTCGCGTGCCGGCGGGCTGATCGCGGCCACCGGCGTCATCGGCCCGGTGATCCCGCCGAGCATCGGGCTGGTGATTTTCGGGGTGGCGGCCAACGTGTCCATCTCCAAGCTGTTCCTCGCGGCCATCGTGCCGGGCATCCTGATCGGTGCCGCGCTGTGGCTGACCTGGGCCTTCCTGGTGCGGCGCGAGAAGATCGTGCCGCCGCCGCGCAAGTCGGCCGCAGAGATCCTCACCGCCCTGCGCAAGGCCCTCTGGGCGTTGATGCTGCCGGTGATCATCCTGGTGGGCCTGCGCATGGGGGTGTTCACACCCACCGAGGCGGCCGTGGTGGCGGCGGTGTACGCGCTGTTCGTGTCGGCCGTGATCTACCGCGAGATCAGCTGGCGCGACCTGTACGGCATCTTTGTCGCCGCGGCCAAGACCAGCGCCATCGTGATGTTCCTGATTGCAGCGGCCATGGTGAGCGCCTGGCTCATCACCGTGGCCGACCTGCCGTCCAAGGTGGTGGGCCTGCTGCAGCCCTTCATGGACAACAAGATCCTGCTCATGGCGGCCATCATGGTGCTGGTGATGGCGGTGGGTACCGCCATGGACATGACGCCCACCATCCTGATCCTCACGCCCGTGCTGATGCCGGTGGTGAATGCCGCAGGGATCGACCCGGTCTACTTCGGCGTGATGTTCATCATCAACAACTCCATCGGTCTCGTGACGCCGCCCGTGGGCACGGTGCTCAACGTGGTGGCGGGGGTGGGCAGGATGTCGATGGACGACGTGACCAAGGGCGTCGTGCCCTTCATGATCGCCGAGTTCGCCATCATGTTCCTCATGGTGGTCTTCCCGTGGCTGGTGACCTGGCCGGCCAAGTTCTTCCACGGGTGATCTTCAAGTCATCAATCGGTATCCGACGGCCGTTTCCGTCAGCAGGTGGCGCGGCTGGGCCGGGTCGGGTTCGAGCTTCTGGCGCAGGTGGCCCATGTAGATGCGCAGGTAGTGGCTCTGCTCGCTGTGCGAAGGGCCCCACACCTCGCGCAGCAGCTGGCGGTGGGTGAGCACGCGCCCGGCATTGGCGATCAGCACCGACAGCAGCCGGTACTCGATGGGCGTGAGATGCACTTCCTGCCCGGCGCGGTGTACCAGGCGGGCCTGGCGGTCCACGGTGACCTCGCCAAAAGTGAAGGACGTGTCCTGCTCCTGCGAGGCTCCAGCGGCGCGCGGGCGGCGCAGGTTGGCGCGCACGCGTGCCATGAGCTCGCCCACGCCGAAGGGCTTGGTCAGGTAGTCGTCGGCACCGGCGTCCAGCGCGGCGATCTTGTCGGCCTCGTCGATGCGCGCCGAGAGCACGATCACCGCCACGGTGGACCACTGGCGCACATCGCGGATCAGCGCCAGGCCATCGCCATCGGGCAGGCCCAGGTCCAGCACCAAGAGGTCGGGCTTGCGCGTGCCGGCCTCGGTCAGGCCGCGCTGCAGGCTGTCGGCCTCATGCACCTGCCAGCCCTCGGCTTCGAGCGCGCTGCGCACGAAGCGGCGGATCTGGGGCTCGTCTTCGATCACGACGGCAACGGGGGCTAGGCTGGCCATGCGGGGGCTTCTTTCAGGGGAGGAGGGGGCCTGCGGGGCAGGCGCAGGGTGAATTCTGCCCCACCGCCATCGGCATTGCGGGCTTCGATCTGGCCCTGGTGGGCATCCACGATGGCCTTGCAGATCGCCAGGCCCAGGCCCACGCCCGGCGTGGCCGACTCGGCCTGTCCGCGCGTGAATTTTTCGAACAGCAGGGCGGCATCGCCCTGCAGGCCGGGCGGCAGGCCAGGGCCGTGGTCGCGCACGCTCAGCACCAGGGCCTCAGGCTCCGCATGGGCCAGCACGCCGATGGGCGGGGCCCCGTACTTGGCGGCGTTCTCCAGCAGGTTCACGAGCACGCGCTCGATCAGCACCGCGTCGAACTCCACCAGGGGCAGGTCGGCCGGGATCCGTGCCTGCACCTCGCGCTCCGCGAGGGCCGGGCCAGCCGCGCGGATGGCGCTGCCCACCACCTCTTCCGTCGACTGCCAGTCCATGCGCAGGTGTACGGCACCGCTTTGCAGGCGTGCCATCTCCAGGAGGTTGTTGACCAGGGTGTTGAGTTCACGCGATTGGGCCACCATGGCGGCAGCGGCGCTGGCCTGGTGCGCGGGCAGGGGCGGGGTGGCATCGCGCAGCGACTCGGCCAGGCCGATCAGGCTGGTCAGCGGTGTGCGCACGTCGTGCGAGATGGCGGCGAGCAGGGCATTGCGCAGCCGCTCGGATTCCATCTCCACCACGGCGCCCTGCGCCACCTCCACGTAGTGCACGCGTTCCAGGGCAATGGCGATCTGGCGTGCCAGGGTGCCCAGTTGCTTGGCCTGTTCGGGGATCAGCAGCCAGCGCGGCTGGGCGGGCTTCAAGGCCAGCACGCCGCGCACGCGCATGGGTGCCTGTAGCGGCACGTAGTGCCAACTGTGCGCGGCCAGCGTGGTCGTGGCCAGGCCCGCGGGCTGGGCATTGCGCAGGCACCAGTCCGCGACGGAGGCATCGAAGCCTTCGGGCGCGGGGTCGGGCAGCACCAACTGGTCGCGTGCATCGGTGGGCAGCACCACGGCCTGACCGCCGAAGTTGCGTTCGGTGGCGGTGCGGCCCAGCTCCACCACCTGCGAGGCCATAAGCGCGGCCGACAGGTCGCGCGTGAGCTCGAACAGCGACTGCGCGCGCTGCTCGCGGCTGGCCGCGATGCGCGCCTGAAAGCGCAGCCCCGCCGTGAGCTGGCCGATGAGCAGGCCCACGGCCAGCATGACGGCGAAGGTGAAGAAATACTGCACGTCGCTCACCGCGAACGAAAACCGCGGCGGCACGAAGAACAGGTCGAAGGCCGCCACGTTGAGCACGGCCGAGAGCGCGGCTGGCCCGCGCCCCTGGCGCACGGCCACCAGCACCACCCCCATGAGGAACAGCATGACGATGTTGGCCAGCTCGAAATAGCCATGCAGCGGGGTGGCCAGCGCTGTGGCCAGCAGGCTGCCGGCCACGGCCCAGGCATAGCGCCGCCAGGCGGGCGGCAGGCCGCTGTCCGGCTCTTCGTCTCCCACACGGCGCAGGGTCTGCGCCAGGCGCCGGGTGCTGGGGGTGTGGCCCACCTCCATCACGTCCAGGGCCGGCGCCAGGGTTGCCAGCTTCTGCGTCATGCCCGCCTGCCAGGGCCAGCGGCGGCGTGCCTCAGCGCGGCGGCCCACGATCAGGGTCGCGCAGTTGAGCGCCTGGGCATGCGCCACCAGGGCCGCGGGCAGGTCGTGCCCGGTGAGCACGGCGGTCTGCGCGCCCAGGTCGCCCGCGAGCTGCAGCACGGCCAGGATGCGGTCGCGCTCGGCCGCGGCCAGGCGCTGCAGGCGCGGCGTTTCCACATAGGCTGCGTGCCAGCGCACGTTGAGCTGGCCCGCCAGCCGCGCGGCCGTGCGCACCGTCTGCTCGGCACCCTCCTGCGGACCGATGCAGGCGAGGATGGCGCCATCGGTGTTCCATGCCGGGGTGATGGACTGCTCGATGCGGTAGCTGCGCACGTCGTCCTCGACATGCTCGGCCGTGCGGCGCAGCGCCATCTCGCGCAGCGCGATCAGGTTGCCCTTGCGAAAGAAGTTCTGCGCCGCGCGTTCGGCCTGGGGCGCCAGGTAAACCTTGCCGGCCTTCAGGCGCAGCAGCAGTTCGTCGGGCGTCACGTCCACCAGCACCACCTCATCGGCGCTGTCGAGCACGGTGTCGGGCACCGTCTCGTGTACGCGGATGCCGGTGATGGCCCCCACCACGCCGTTCAGACTCTCCAGGTGCTGCACGTTGAGCGTGGTCCAGACGTCGATGCCGGCGTCCAGCAACTCGCGCACGTCCTGCCAGCGCTTGGGGTGGCGCGAGCCCTCCACGTTGGAGTGGGCCAGTTCGTCCACCAGCAGCACGGCGGGCTGGCGTGCCAGCGCGGCATCGAGGTCGAACTCGGGCAGGGTGCGGTCCCGGTAGGGCACTTCGCGCGGCGGCAGGCGTGGCAACCCCTGCAGCAGTTCGGCTGTCTCGCTGCGGCCATGGGTTTCCACCACGCCGGCCAGCACGTCGGTGCCGGCGCGGTGGGCGCGCTGGGCGGCGCTGAGCATGGCGTAGGTCTTGCCCACGCCGGCATTGGCGCCAAAGTACACGCGCAGCCGCCCGGTGCGAGCCTGCTGCGCATCGCGCTGGATGCTTTCCAGCAGTTCGTCGGGGTCGGGTCGGCTGTCGCTGTGCAAGGGCATCAAGGTTCCTGGGATGTGTTCATGGGTCGCCGCTTGCTGCGCGGCCGGCGGGCCACCAGCAGCCAGGCCAGCGCCAGCGGGACCAGCAGCACGGCCACCGCGCACAGGGCCGCCAGCACGTCATCGCTGGGCATGGCTCAGCGCAATGCGTCCAGCGTCAGGTTCAGCCGCAGCACGTTCACGCGCGGCTCGCCCACGAATCCCAGCCATGGTAGCTCTACCTGCGATTCCACGAGGGCCGCCACCTTGTCGGCGCTCACGCCCTTGGCGTTGGCCACGCGCGCCACCTGGTAGCGTGCGGCGGCGGGGCTGATGTGCGGGTCCAGTCCGCTGGCCGATGCGGTGACCAGGTCCACGGGCACCGGCGCGGTGTTGCCGGGATCGGCCTCGCGCAGGGCGGCGATGCGGGCGCTGACGGCGTCCTTGAGCGCCGAGTTCAGCGGCCCCTGGTTGGACCCGCCCGAGGCACTGGCGTTGTAGGGCATGGGCGCGGTGGCCGAAGGCCGGCCCCAGAAATGCCCGGGGGCGGTGAAGTTCTGGCCGATGAGTTCGGAACCCACGGCCGCGCCGTTCTTCATGACCAGGCTGCCATTGGCCTGGTGCGGGAAGGCGGCCTGCGCAATGCCGGTGACGACCATCGGGTAGATCACGCCCGTCGCCAGCGTGAGCGCGGCGAACAGGACCAGGGTGGGGCGAAGAATATTGTTCATGGAGAAATGTCCTTGGGTGTTCAGACCAGGCCCATGGCCGAGAGCAGCAGGTCGATAGCCTTGATGCCGATGAAGGGCACGATGAGCCCGCCCAGCCCATAGATGGCCAGGTTGCGGCGCAGCAGGGCAGCGGCCCCCACGGCGCGGTAGCGCACGCCCTTGAGCGCCAGCGGGATCAGGAACACGATGACCAGCGCGTTGAAGATCACGGCGGCCAGGATGGCCGATTGCGGGCTGGCCAGCTGCATGACGTTGAGCGCGGCGAGCTGCGGGTAGGTGCTCACGAAGATCGCCGGGATGATGGCGAAGTACTTGGCCACGTCGTTGGCGATGGAGAAGGTGGTCAGCGAGCCGCGCGTCATCAGCAGCGCCTTGCCGGTCTCCACCACTTCCAAGAGCTTGGTCGGGTTGGAGTCCAGATCGACCATGTTGCCGGCCTCTTTGGCGGCCTGCGTGCCCGAGCCCATGGCCACGGCCACGTCGGCCTGGGCCAGGGCGGGCGCGTCGTTGGTGCCGTCGCCGGTCATGGCCACCAGGCGGCCTTCGGCCTGGTACTGGCGGATCAGCGCCAGCTTGGCCTCGGGCGTGGCTTCGGCGAGGAAGTCGTCCACACCGGCCTCGGCGGCAATGGCGGCCGCTGTGAGCTTGTTGTCGCCGGTCACCATCACGGTCTTGATGCCCATGCGGCGCAGTTGCGCAAAGCGCTCGCGGATGCCGGTCTTGACGATGTCCTTGAGCTCCACCACGCCCAGCACCCGGCTGCCGTCGGCCACGGCCAGTGGTGTGCTGCCGCGGCGTGCCACCTCGTCGGCAGCGCGCAGCACCTCGGTGGGCATGTGGGCGCCCAGCGCCTCCACATGGCGGCGCACGGCGTCCACTGCGCCCTTGCGCAGCTGGCGCACGCTGCCGTCCGCCTGGGCGATGTCCACGCCGCTCATGCGCGTCTGCGCGGTGAAGGCGATGGCGGTGACGCTGCCATCCGCGGGCACGGCCACGGGCTCGCCGGCGGCCTGCACCAGCGCCACGATACTGCGGCCCTCGGGCGTTTCGTCAGCGGCGGATGCCTGGGCCGCGCAGGTCCCCAATTGGGCCTGCGTGACGCCCGGTGCAGGCAGCAGGGCGCTGGCCTGGCGGTTGCCGTGGGTGATGGTGCCGGTCTTGTCCAGCAGCAGCACGTCCACGTCGCCCGCGGCCTCCACGGCGCGGCCCGAGGTGGCGATCACGTTGGCCTGCATCATGCGGCTCATGCCGGCCACGCCCACGGCCGACAGCAGGCCGCCGATGGTGGTGGGGATCAGGCACACCAGCAGCGACACCAGGGCCGTGAGGCTCACCACCGTGCCGGCCTGCGCGGCCTGCACGCTGTAGAGCGAGTAGGGCAGCAGGGTGACCGTGACCACCAGGAAGACGATGGTCAGCGCCACCAGCAGGATGTTGAGCGCAATCTCGTTGGGCGTCTTCTGGCGTTTGGCGCCCTCGACCATGCTGATCATGCGGTCCAGGAAGGAGTCGCCGGGGTTCACGGCCACGCGCACCACCAGCCAGTCCGACAGCACGCGCGTGCCGCCGGTGACGGAGGAGAAGTCGCCGCCGGATTCGCGCACCACGGGGGCCGACTCGCCGGTGATGGCCGACTCGTCCACCGAGGCCACGCCTTCGATGACTTCGCCGTCCATGGGCACCATGTCGCCGGCTTCCACCAGCACCACGTCGCCCTTGCGCAGGTTTTCGGCCTGCTCGGGCAGCCAGGTGCCGCCGTGGCGGGGCTCCTTGAGCTTCTTGGCCCAGTTGCTCTTTTTCAAGGTGCGCAGCGATGCGGCCTGGGCCTTGCTGCGGCCTTCGGCCAGGGCCTCGGCGAAGTTGGCGAAGAGCACGGTGAACCACAGCCACACGGCCACCGCAAGCACGAAGCCGGCGCCCTGGTCGCCCTGGCCACCCAGGGCGTTGAGCCACAGCAGCGTGGTCAGGATGCTGCCGATGTAGACCACGAACATCACCGGGTTGCGCCACTGCACGCGCGGGTTGAGCTTGGTGAAGGCGGCACGCAGGGCGGGCAGCACGAGGGCCTTGTCCATCAGGCCCTGAGCGGGTTGGGATTGCGTCACAGGAGTACCTGCAGGAAGGGAAGAAGAGGGGTTGCGGGGTGTGCCGTTCATGGTGCGGCTCCCAGCATCAGGTGCTCGACCACGGGCCCCAGGGCCAAGGCCGGCACGTAGTTGAGCAGGCCCACCAGCAACACGGTGCCGATCAGCAGTACCACGAACAGCGGGCCGTGGGTGGGCATGGTGCCGGCCGTCACGGGCAGTCGCTTCTTGGCGGCCAGGGCACCGGCAATCGCCAGCACCGGCACGATCACCGCGAAGCGGCCCAGCCACATCGCCACACCCAGCAGCACGTTGTAGAACGGCGTGTTCGCCGACAGGCCCGCGAAGGCGCTGCCGTTGTTGTTGGCGGCCGAGCTCAGCGCGTACAGCACCTCGCTGAAGCCGTGCGGGCCGGCCTGCACCATGCCGGCGGTGCCGGAGGTGGTGGACACCGCGATGGCCGTGCCCAGCAGCACCAGCAGCGGGGTTGCCAGGATGGCCAGCGAGGCCAGCTTCATCTCGTGCGCCTCGATCTTCTTGCCCAGGTACTCGGGCGTGCGGCCGATCATCAGCCCGGCGATGAACACCGCCAGGATGGCGAAGACCAGCATGCCGTACAGGCCCGAGCCTACGCCGCCGAACACCACCTCGCCGAGCTGCATGAGTACCAGGGGCACCATGCCGCCCAGCGGGGTGAGCGAGTCGTGCATGGCCGCCACGGCGCCGCACGAGGCGGCCGTGGTCACCACGGTGAACAGGCCCGAGGCGGTGATGCCAAAGCGCGTCTCCTTGCCTTCCATGTTGCCGCCGGCCTGGGCCGCGCTGGCCACCTGGTCCACGCCCAGCGGTGCGAACAGCGGGTTGCCCGCCTGCTCGGCCGGCATGATGGCCAGCACGGCAGCCACGAACAGCACGGTCATGGCCGCCAGCACCGCGCAGCCCTGGCGTAGGTCGCCCACGCTGCGGCCGAAGGCGAAGCACAGCGCGGCCGGGATCAAAAAGATGGCCAGCATCTGCGCCAGGTTGGTCCAGGCCGTGGGGTTCTCGAACGGGTGGGCCGAGTTGGCGTTGAAGAAGCCGCCGCCGTTGGTGCCCAGCATCTTGATGGCCTCTTGCGAAGCCACCGGGCCCATGGCCAGGGTCTGGGTGGGTGTGGTCAGCGCCTGCAGGACGGGCTGGCCCTGGGCATCGAGCAGCGGAGCACCCTGGCCGTCCACGGCCGGCTGCTGGTAGCTGGTGGATTCGAGGGTGGCCACGTCGGTGTAGGCATTGAAGTTCTGCACCACGCCGCTGCCGGCCAGGAACAGCGCCAGCACCAGCGACAGCGGCAGCAGCAGCCACACGGTGATGCGCGTGATGTCCACCCAGAAGTTGCCCAGCACGGCGCTGGAGCGGGCGGTAAAGCCGCGGATCAGCGCGAACGCCACGGCAATGCCGGTGGCGGCCGAGAAGAAGTTCTGGCCGGCCAGCGCCACCATCTGGGTGAGGTAGCTCATGGTGGCTTCACCCCCGTAGCCCTGCCAGTTGGTGTTGGACACGAAGCTGATGGCGGTGTTGAACGACGAATCGGCCGACACGGCGGGCATGGCCTGCGGGTTCAGGGGCAGCAGGCCCTGCAGGCGCTGCATGGCGTAAACGAAGAACAGGCCGGCACCATTGAACACCAGCAGGCACAGGGCATAGCGCGACCAGCCCATGCCTTGCTGCGGGTCCACACCTGCCAGGCGGTACAGGCCGGATTCGGCCTTTTGCATCCAGGCCGGGGGCGTGCCGGTGGCGAGCACCGCCACCCAGCGGCCCAGCGGCCAGGCCATGAGCACCAGCAGTACGAGAAAAGAGCCCAGCAGGGCCCAGGCAGCGGCGGTCATCAGAATTGCTCCGCGCAGATCAGTGCATACACCAGGTACGCGAGCAGCAGCACCGCGATCAGGCCGCTGAGCCCATACAGCAGTTCGACGGCGATCATGCGCGCTCTCCCGCGGGCTTGTGTTCCAGGCGGCTGCAGCCGCGCACGAGCAGCAGGACCAGGCCCCACAGGCCGGCGGCTGCCGCGATATAGACGAAATCCATGGTTTGCTTCTCCATTTGGGCAATGGGAGAAGTCTCGGGATCCGCGCGTAAAAACAGGGCACAGACTGCGGGCCGTGCCGTAAAAAAAGCGTAAAGGCGGCTGTGCGCCGCGGCAGCGAAGGTTGCCCTGGTCAGTCGATCTGCGTGCGAACGAGGCGGAAATGCAGGCGGCTGCCCTTGGCTGCGTCGCTGCGGATGTCCCCTGTATCCAGGTCCACCGCGAAGCGCTGGTTCACGCGCGTGGTGTCCAGGCTTTCGCCTCCCTGGCCCTGGCGCTGGGCTTTTTCCACGTTGCCGTAGTTGTACTGGTTGCCCGCCAGGCCGCCCTTGACGTTGGCGTTGACGGCCCAGTGCCAGCCCGATGGTGCGGCGGGGAAGAGCCGGGCATTGAGTCCTGGCGTGGGGGCCGACTTGTCCACCAGGCGGCGCAGCTCGGCGGCGCGCGGCAGCCGCCAGGGCAGGCCTTCGGCCTTCCAGCGGGCATTGGCATGGGCCAGGGCCTGTGCGTAGTCGATCTCCAGCGGCGTGCCGGTGCAGGTGGTGCCAGTCCACTGCATGCCCTCGACGCAGCGCGGCCAGGCCAGCTTGGCGCGCGTGTCGATCACGAGGCTGCCATCGGCTGAAAGCGCCAGCGGGGCGGCAGGTTCGGTGTTCGCGGCCTGGGCCAGGCTGGGCAAGGGGGCGATGAGGCAGGCCAGCACCAGCGATGCGGTGCGGCCCGTCCGTGTGTTGGGGATGTGCGTCATACGGGCAATGTTCGCATGGGAGTGGGTGCAGTATGCATGGCCGCCCTGGGTGCGGGGTGCTAAAGTGCATCGCGCGCCAATCGGAACATGGACCGGGGGCCGCGCGGACCCGCATGGCGGCGCGCCGCATGTTTTTTCAGGATGCCCTGACGAGGAACCCGCACGCATGCGACCGGATCGCCAGCCCCTCATCCGCCAACTGTTCGACGACTACATCGCGCTGTACTCCACGCGCGATGAGCGCCTGATCGGACGCCTGAGTACCCAGTTCAGCGGCTACGCCAGCCGCAGCGACCGCCTCGTGCACACCCGCAGCGAGTGGGTGGCCGCCATCCTGCAGGACTTTGCCCTGGTGCCGCAGCACATGCGCATCGAGGTGCTGGACCTGTGCCTGCAGGACCTGGCCGAGCACGTGGTCTCGGCCACGGCGATGGTGCATGTGCGCGGCCCCGATGCGGGCGAGACCCCGGCCGGCCAGGTGCCGGTGGCGCGCCTGGTGCTGGTGTTCCGCCTGGAAGGCGCGGAGTGGAAGATCGTGCACAGCGGCACCTCGGTGCCCTCGGGCCCCTTGCCACAGGGGAGCTCTGCCGCCATGGTGCGCCTGCAGAATGACCAGCGCGTGCTCCAGGCGCAACTGCAGGAGAGCACCCGGGCTCTGGCCGAGGCGCAGCAGCGCATCGATGCCATGGACCGCACCGACAGCCTCACCGGCCTGGGCAACCGGCGCCAGTTCGACCACCTGCTGCAACAGGCCTGGGAGCGTGCCCAGCGCGCCGCCACGCCGCTGGCACTGGTGCTGCTGGAGGTGGATGCGCTGCGCCATTTCATGGACCGCCACGGCCACCTCGCAGGTGATGCCTGCCTGCAGACCCTGGCCGTCACGCTCACGCAGATCGTGCAGGAACGCCCGGGCGGCGTGGTGGCGCGCTTCGCGCCCGATGCCTTTGCCCTGCTGCTGCCCGGGGCGACGTTCGATGAGGCCCAGGGCCTGGCGCAGGGCGCCGTGGTCGCGGTGCGCTCGCTGGCGCTGCCCCATGAGGGCTCGGCCCTGGGCCGGCTCAGCCTGGGGGCGGGCGTGGCCGCGCTGGTGCCGGTGCGCGATCAGCGCCCCGACGAACTGGTGCGCGCCGCCAGCAGTGCCCTGGCCCGGGCACGGCAGGCCGGCGGCAACCGGGTGGAGCCGCAGACCGCGGATTGAACCGGCGCCTACCCTGAAACGGCCTTGTGTGCCGACAAGGGTTTTTACGGAGGCCCGCGACAATGGCGGGCTATGCATTTTTCCCGCTTTTTCAAGATGGCCCTGATCCTGGGCCTGCTCTCGGCCATCGGGCCGTTCGCCATCGACATGTATTTGCCCGCGCTGCCTGAGATCGGGGCCAGCCTGGGGGCATCCGTGGGGGCCGTGCAGTGGAGCCTCACTGCGTTCTTCCTGTCGCTGGGCGCGGGCCAGCTGTTCTACGGCCCGGTGTCGGACATGGTGGGGCGCAAGCCGCCACTGTATTTCGGCCTGGGCCTGTTCACCCTGGCCAGCGTGGGCTGCGCGCTGGCCACCGACATCGAGACCCTGGTGGCCCTGCGCTTCGTGCAGGGGCTGGGCGCGGCGGCGGGCATGGCCATCCCGCGCGCCGTGGTGCGCGACCTGCACACGGGCACCGATGCGGCGCGGCTGATGTCACTGCTGATGCTGGTGTTCAGCGTCTCGCCCATCCTGGCGCCGCTGGCGGGCAGCGGCGTGATCGCCCTGGCCGGCTGGCGCGGCGTGTTCTGGGTGGTGGCAGTGGCCGCCGTGGCCGGCCTGGCGCTGGTGTACGGCAGCCTGGGCGAGACCCGGCCCGCGGCCGACCGGGTGGAAAGCAGCCTGGGCGGAGCCCTCTCCGCCTACGGGCTGCTGCTGCGCGACTGGCACTACCTGGGCCTGGTGTTCATCGGCGGCTGCGCCATGGCGGGCTTCTTCGTGTACCTGGCGGGCTCGCCCTTCGTGCTCATCAACCACTACGGCCTCACGCCCACGCAGTACAGCCTGGCGTTCTCGGTGAATGCAGCGGCCTTCATTGGTACCTCGCAATTCACGGCCACGCTGGGCGAGCGCTTCGGCCTGGTGCGCCTGGTCAAGGCCGCGGCGACGGGATCGGGCGTGGTCATGGTGGCCATGCTCGGCTACTACCTGCTCGGCGGCGATGAGCTGGCGGTGCTGATCGGCCTGTACTTCGTGGCCAGTGCGCTGATGGGGCTGGTGATTCCGACGACCTCGGTGCTGGCGCTGGAAAAGCACGGCGCCATTGCGGGCACGGCCTCGGCCTTGCTCGGCACACTGCAGATGCTCACGGGCGCGGCCGCCATGGGCGTGGTGGGCCTGTTCGCCAACGGCAAGCCGCTGCCCATGGTGGTCGGCATGGCCACGGGTGCGCTGGTGGGCGTGGCGCTGGCATGGATCACGCTGGCGGGCCACAGCGACCAGTCGGTGGCTGCAGCCAGCGCCTGATCCGATCAGGCCTTCTTGCGGGCGGGGGGCAGCGCGGCCACCTGCTCGGCCAGGGCGCGGATGGTGATCGGGGCCGAGCCCTCGGCATGGTTGCTGATGCAGACGTAGGCGTTCTGCCCGGCACCGGTCACGCCGGCGATCAGGCGCGCCAGCTCCTCGCGGTTCTGCAGGTCGGGGTGGTGCAGCCTGTCGAAGGGTTCATAGAGCTTTTCGGCCTCTTCATACCCATAGGGGCCATGCACCGGGTTCAGCATCCAGCGGCACACCAGCGGGCCCGGCCACAGGGCGCGCAGCATGTGCAGTTGATCGGCCAGCGGTGGCATCTTGGGGTGCAGGTCGATGCAGTAGGTGGCGCCGGCCTCGCGCAGCACGGCCGCGAAGTCGAGGGCCATCCAGTGCGAGCTGATCCATTCGGGGTCGCGCACCTCCACGGCCAGGATGCCGTCGGGCGCGATGGGAGAGAGCCTGGGCTGGGCCAGCAGCATGGTGCGCAGGCGCTGCAACACTTCGGGCAGGCGGTCGAGCTGGTCCATGGGCAGGGGGCTGAGCTGGAACACCAGCGCACCGACCTTGTGGCCCAGGCCCTGCAGCGCGGGTTCGACGAACTCGGTGCGTGCCAGGTCGGCATTGAGGAACGCGGGGTTGGGCTCGCGGCCCCGGCCGTCCTCGCTGCGCACCAATGCATCGGTCACCAGGCTCGGGGCCTTGACCACGAAGCGGAAGTCGTCGGGCACCTGGCTCGCATAGCGCTCGTACTGGCTGACTGTAAGCGGGCGGTAGAAACTGCGGTCGATGCTCACCGTGCGCAGCAGCGGGTGCTGGACGTAGATGGACAGCCCGTTCTTGGACAGCTGTGCCGGGGAATGTTCGCCCTCCCAAACCAGGCCCTTCCAGCCCGGGTAGGTCCAGGTGGAGGTGCCCAGGCGCAAATGGGGCGACAGGCTGGCGCCCAGTGCGCGCACAGCGTCGTCCTGCGGCTGCGCGCTGACGGCGATGCCTTTCTTGCGCGGGGGCGGGGCAGGGGGCGGGTCCGCCTGCAGAGCGGGAGGCGGTACGGGCGTTGGCGGCGCAGGGGGGGCGCCGAACAGGTCGTTCTGGATGCTCATGCAGCCTTTCTCTCAGGCCAGCGGAGTGGCCACGGGCTGCAGTGGCTCTTCGATGGCGTCGGCCGCTTCCTCGTTGAGTGCCCGGCCCTCGCGCTGGGGCTGGGTGAGCGGGGTGGGCACCCATTTGTCGCCGTTGAAGAAGTTGCGCGCGCCGTCCTTGTCGCCGGCCAGCTCCAGTTGCAGGCGCTCGGCATCGCGGGCGCGGATGCGCTCGGCCAGCTCTGCCACTTCCTCGGGGTCCACGCCCAGGGTCTGCAGGGCCTGCATGCCGAAGCCCATGGCCGATTCGAAGGTCTCGCGCATCTGGTAGTCCACGCCCAGGCGCAGCAGTTCGATGGCATGCTGCCGGTCGAAGGCGCGGGCCAGCACCGGGATCAGCGGGCATTCGTGCTTGAGCAGCTCGACGATGCGGGTGGTGGTCTTGGCATCGTCCACGCACACCAGGATGGATTTGGCATGGTGCGCGCCGCTGGCGTGCAGCACATCGAGGCGTGTGCCGTCGCCGTAGTAGACCTTGAAGCCGAACTTCGCGGCGGCTCGGATCATGTCGGTGTCGTTCTCGATGATGGCGATGTCGACACCCCGCGCAAGCAGCAGCTGGCTGGCGATCTGCGCAAAGCGGCCGAAGCCGATGATCAGCACCGTGCCCTTGAGGTTATCTGCCGCGTCGATGCCCGCCATGTCCTGTGCGGGCTCGGGCGGCATGAGCCAGCGCAGCGAGAGCACGGCCAGCGGCGTGAGCGCCATGGAAATGATCACGGCCGCCGTCAGCACCGCATTCATGCGCGCTTCCACGATGCCCGCGCTGGCCGCAGCGGAGTACAGCACGAAGGCGAACTCGCCGCCCTGGGCCATCAGCATGGTGCGCTGCAGGGCCTCGCCATGGACGGCCTTGGTGAAGCGCGCCACGGCGTACACGCCGATGCCCTTGATGGCCATGCAGGCCACCACGCCGCCCAGCAGCAGCGTCCAGTTCTGCAGCACCAGCGGGATGTCGAGCGCCATGCCCACGCCCATGAAGAACAGGCCCAACAGAATGCCGCGAAACGGCTCCACGTCGGCCTCGAGCTGGTGGCGGAAGGTGGATTCAGACAACATCACGCCCGCGGCGAAAGCACCCATGGCCATGGACAGTCCGCCCCACTGCATGGCCAGCGCCGCGCCCAGCACCACCAGCAGGGCGGCGGCGGTCATCACCTCGCGCGCCTTGGAGCGCGCCAGCACGCTGAACAGCGGGTTGAGCAGCCAGCGGCTGACTGCGACCAGGCCGACCACGGCCGCCAGCGCCACGCCCACGGTGACCCAGCGCGAGACGGCCTCGCCAGTCGGGGCGGGCGAAAGGAAGGCGACGATGGCCAGCAAGGGCACGATGGCCAGGTCTTCGAGCAGCAGGATGGAGACGATGCGCTGGCCGCGCGGCGTGGAGGTGTCGCCGCTTTCGTCGAGCAACTGCATCACGATGGCCGTGGACGAGAGCACGAAGCCCGAGGCCGCGATGAAGGCCACTGAGGCCGGCAGCCCTGCCAGCACGCCCGTGACGGTGAGCAGGGCGATGCAGACCAGCACCTGGGCCAGGCCCAGGCCGAAGATCTGGCGCCTGAGGTTCCACAGCCGGGTGGGCTGCATCTCCAGGCCGATGACGAAGAGGAACATCACCACGCCGAGCTCGGCCACGTGCAGGATGGTCTGCGCATCGCTGAAGAAGCCCAGGCCGAACGGGCCGATGGCCAGGCCCGCTGCCAGGTAGCCCAGCACCGAGCCCAGGCCCAGGCGCTTGAACAGGGGCACGGCGATGACGCCAGCGGCCAGCAGCACGACGACTTTGACGAGTTCGGTGCCTGATTCAGCAGCGGCCATGGGGACTCCGGGACAACAACAATGGGGGGAAGGGAACGCGGGATGCGCAGATGGTAGCTGCATCCTGCGCCCTGCAAGGCGGGGGGAAAGGCCCCCTCACGGGCTGGAGAACAGGCCGCCTTCGTCCAGCAACTCGTAGGCAATCTCGGGGCGCTGGTCCATGCCCTTCTTGATCGCGGCCGGAATGGACTGGCGCGTCTTGCGGCACAGGCCGGGCTGCTCGTGCACCAGGATGGCGATGCCACGCAGGGTGCGCACCTCGTTGGGGCTCGGTGTGACGGTGATGCGGATGCCGAGCTGCTGCTCCATGCGCTCCTGCATGCGGCGCAGGTCAGCCAGGCTGGTGATGCCCTCGAGCCGGGTGAGCAGCTTCTTCTCTTCGGTCTGGGTCAGCTGCAGGATGCGTGTGTCGCCATCGGGGGCCTGGAGCAGGGCGTCCCGGTCGCAGACACAGGCGCCGGGCGGGCACTCCGTGCGGACGGGGAAGGGGACAGGCTTCATGGAGGGCGTGCGGATCGGGCGGGGGGCGTGGTCCCTGCATTCTAAGAAGCTCCGGCATTTCCGAGGGTAAGCCAGGGCGTTGCCCCGGCTGTTACCAAAAGTGGCTGTGGCAAACTCCCGCGCTTCGCGTATTTTTTCGAGTTTCAGAGAGTTTGCCCACCCATGCAGCAGATCGTCCGGCAGTTGGCCGCAGAAATCAAAGTCAGTGAATCCCAGGTGCGTGCAGCGGTGGAGCTGCTCGACGGGGGCGCCACGGTGCCCTTCATCGCCCGCTACCGCAAGGAAGTGACGGGCGGGCTCGACGACATCCAGCTGCGTGAACTGGAAGCGCGCCTGTCCTACCTGCGCGAGCTCGAAGACCGCCGCGCCACCGTGCTCAAGAGCATCGACGAGCAGGGCAAGCTGACCGACGCCCTGCGCGTGGCCATTGCCAGTGCCCCTACCAAGCAGGAGCTGGAGGACATCTACCTGCCCTTCAAGCAAAAGCGCCGCACCAAGGGCCAGATGGCGCGCGAGTTCGGCATCGAGCCGCTGGCCGACAAGCTGTTTGCCGACCCCACGCTGGACCCTGCGGCCGAGGCCGCCGCCTTCACGAAGCCGCCCGAGGTGCTGGACGACGGCAAGACCGGCGCCGATTTCTCCACCGTGCCGGCCGTGCTCGATGGCGTGCGCGACATCCTGTCCGAGCGCTGGGCCGAAGACGCAGTGCTGGTGCAGTCGCTGCGCGAATGGCTGTGGGCCGAGGGCCTGTTGCGCAGCAAGAAGGTGGAGGGCAAGAACGAGAACGACCCCGAGGTCTCCAAGTTCCGCGACTATTTCGAATACGACGAGCCCATCGGCCGCGTCCCCTCGCACCGCGCGCTGGCGGTGTTCCGCGGCCGTGCGCTCGAAATCCTCGAAGGCAAGCTGGTGCTGCCGGTCGAGCCCGAGCCGGGCAAGCCGAGCCTGGCCGAAGGCAAAATCGCCCTGCACCTGGGCTGGAGCCATGCCGGCCGCCCGGCCGACGACCTGCTGCGCAAGTGCGTGAGCTGGACCTGGCGCGTGAAACTGAGCCTGTCGACCGAGCGCGACCTGTTCGCCCGCCTGCGCGACGATGCCGAGAAGGTCGCCATCAAGGTGTTTGCCGACAACCTGCGCGACCTGCTGCTGGCGGCGCCCGCCGGCCCGCGCGTGGTAATGGGCCTGGACCCGGGCATCCGCACCGGTGTGAAGGTGGCCGTGGTGGACGCCACCGGCAAGCTGGTGGAGACCGCCACCGTGTTCCCGCACGAGCCGCGCCGCGACTGGGAAGGCTCGCTGCACACGCTGGCCAAGCTGGCCGAAAAGCACGGCGTGAACCTGATCGCCATCGGCAACGGCACGGCCAGCCGCGAGACTGACAAGCTGGCGGCCGATCTGATCAAGCTGGCCGCCAAGGCCGAGCGCGCCATCGAGAAGGTGGTGGTGAGCGAGGCCGGCGCTTCGGTCTACTCCGCCAGCGAATACGCCTCGCAGGAGATGCCCGACGTGGACGTGAGCCTGCGCGGTGCCGCCAGCATTGCGCGCCGCCTGCAGGACCCGCTGGCCGAACTGGTCAAGATCGACCCCAAGAGCATCGGCGTGGGCCAGTACCAGCACGACGTGAACCAGAGCGAGCTGGCCCGCACCCTGGGCACGGTGGTGGAAGACTGCGTGAACTCGGTGGGTGTGGACCTGAACACGGCCAGCGTGCCGCTGCTCAGCCGCGTCTCGGGCCTGTCGCCCAGCGTGGCCAAGGCGGTGGTGCGCTGGCGCGAGGCCAATGGCGCCTTCAAGAGCCGCAAGCAGCTCATGGACGTGTCGGGCCTGGGCGCCAAGACCTTCGAGCAGAGCGCGGGCTTCCTGCGCATCCGCGGCGGCGACAACCCGCTGGACATGACGGGTGTGCATCCCGAGACCTACCCCGTGGTCGAGCAGATCATGGAAAAGACCGGCAAGCCCGTGGCCGAGATCATGGGCCGCAGCGACATGCTCAAGACCCTGAAGCCCGAGCTGTTCGCCAACGAGAAATTCGGCGTCATCACCGTCAAGGACATCCTGGGCGAACTGGAAAAACCCGGCCGCGACCCGCGCCCGGACTTCAAGGTGGCGCGCTTCAACGATGGCGTGGAAGACATCAAGGACCTCAAGGAAGGCATGATCCTGGAGGGCACGGTGAGCAACGTGGCGCAGTTCGGCGCCTTCATCGACCTGGGCGTGCACCAGGACGGCCTGGTACACGTGAGCCAGCTGGCGCACAAATTCGTGAACGACGCGCGCGAAGTGGTCAAGACCGGCGACATCGTCAAGGTCAAGGTCATGGAAGTGGACATGGAGCGCAAGCGCATCGGCCTGTCGATGAAGCTCGGCGACGCGCCCCCGCGCCAGGGCGGCGACCGGGGCGGTGCGCGCGACAACCGCTTCGAAGGGGCCGGGCGCGGCTACCAGCAGCAGCCCCAGCGCCGTGGCCCCGAACCGGCGCAGCAGTCGGCCATGGCTTCGGCCTTTGCCAAGCTGCAGCAGGTGAAGCGAAGCACCCCCTGAGGCGCTTCGCGCCTTCACCCCTCTCTCATATTGCTTCGCAATCTGGGAGGGGGACGCCCCCAGCGCGGCGGGGCGGCCCTTGCGCGGGGGCACTGGCCTCGGGCGCGCCAGTTGCGTGCGTCGCGGGCGACGCGCAGCGCGATGAAGAACGGGTACCGCACCGCTCGCGACCGTTGATACGGCCACAGGCGCCGCCCGTGCAGGTAAGACTGCATGGGCAAAATGGGTGATGGGCTGTTGGTACGGGCAGCGCCATAATCGCCGCTTGTCCCACCAGACGCCCGATCACCCATGGAGTTGAATGCCCTGCTGGCCCAGCCGGCGGCCCTGCCCAGCCTGCCGCGCACCGTTGCGCTGCTGATGAGCGAGCTGGCCCAGCCCGAGCCCAGCCTGCGGCGCATGAACCAGCTCTTCGGCACCGACCCGGCACTGGCCGCGCGCCTGCTGGAGCTGGCCAATTCCCCCACCTTCCAGATGCCGCGCCAGATTGCCGGCATTCCCCAGGCCCTGGCCCTGCTGGGCACCGCGCAATTGCGTGCGCTGGTCACCTCGGCGCCCCTGGGCACCACTTCGCGCTCGGTGCCGGGGGTCAACATGCAGCAGTTCTGGCGCTACAGCCTCAACACCGCCAAGCTCGCGCGCTCGCTGGCGGGCCTGGTGCACCATGACCAGATCGCCGCCTACACGGCCGGCCTGCTGCACGGCCTGGGCGAACTGGTAATCCACCTGGCCGACCCCGAGAAGGCCCATTCGGTCAACACCCTGGTGCCGCCGCTGGACATGCGCCGTGCCAAGGTGGAGCAGCGCATCTTCGGCTACTGCTATGCCAAGGTGTCGGCCGGGCTGGCGCGGCGCTGGCAATTGCCCGAAGTGGTGGTCGACGCCCTGCAGTACCAGGACGCGCCGTTTGAGAACAATGCCTATGAGCCGATGGCCGGCGTGATCCACCTGGCCTCCTGGCGTGCGCGCGCGCGCGAGGCCGGGCTCAACGAGAACGAGCTGGCCGTCTCCTTCCCGGGCGAGGTGGGGCTGGTGCTGGGCCTCGATATCGACATGGTGCTGCAGCAGGACCCCATCGACTGGAATGTGCGCCCGGAGGCGGCTGCCGATTACGTGGTCTGAGCCACGGGTCTCGCTCTGGGACAATGCAGGGCATGAAAGCACTGCGCATCCACGCGGGCCCGCGCGCCCGCCAGCACCTTGAACAGCACGGCCTGCAACCGGGCGATGTGCGCGTCATCCCCGCGGCAGCCGGCGGCCCCAAGGGCCTGATTCTCGGGCCTCTGGACCGCTTCCTGTTTGGCGAATGGCTGGCCGGCTCCAGTCAGCCGGTGCATCTGGTGGGTGCCTCCATCGGCGCCTGGCGCATGGCCACGGCCTGCCTGGGGTCCTCGGTGGCCGCTTTCGAGCGGCTGGAGCACGACTACATCCACCAGAGCTATGAGCTGCCCCCGGGCAAGAAGCGGCCTTCGGCGTCGCACGTGAGCGAACGCTTCGGCCAGAACCTGCAGGCCTTCTACGGCGGGCGGGTGGGGGAGGTGCTGAGCCACCCACGCTTTCACCTGCACATCGTTACCTCGCGCGGCCGGCATGTGCTGGCGCGGGAGCACCGGGTGGGCACGCCGCTGGGCTACCTCGGCGCCTTCCTGAGCAATACCATGCACCGCAAGGCCCTGGGCGCCTGGCTGGAGCGCGTGGTGTTCTCGTCGCCCGATGAAGGGGCCTCGACCGGGGCGGTCTTGCCCTTCGGGACGGCCGACTTCCGCACGCGCCAGGTGCAGCTCACGGCGCAGAACTTCATGCCGGCACTGCAGGCCAGCTGCTCCATCCCGTTCGTGCTGCAGGCGGTGCATGACATTCCGGGCGCACCGCGCGGCGCCTACTGGGATGGGGGCATCACCGACTACCACCTGCACCTGGGCTACGACCGGGCGCAAGCCCACCCTGTGGCTGCTGCGGCAGGAGGTGTGGCGCAGGCGAGCGGTGGGCTGGTGCTCTACCCGCATTTCCAGCACCAGGTGGTACCGGGCTGGCTGGACAAGGGGCTCAAATGGCGGCACCGCTCCACGAGCGCGCTCGACTCCATGGTGGTGCTGTCGCCCAACGCCGATTGGGTGCGCAGCCTGCCCAACAGCAAGCTGCCCGACCGCAACGACTTCACCTACTACGGTACCGACAGCGCCGCCCGCGCCAAGGCATGGCTGGCTGCCACGGCGGCCAGCCGCCAGTTGGCCGACGAGTTCGCCGACTGGCTGCGCCGGCCCGACATGGCCGCGGTGCAGGCCCTTTGAAGGTTTTTGCCGTCGCTCAGCGCGTGGGGGTTGGCGCCGCCGCGGTCCGTTGCAGGCGCGCCTGCTCATAGGCCCGGGTCCAGGCCAGCACCTCGTGCGCGGGCATGGGCGGCGCGATGCCGAAGCCCTGGGCCCGTTCGCAACCCAGCGCCAGCAGCTTGTCTCCATGGGCCGGTGTTTCCACGCCCTCGGCGATCACCTGGCGGTTGAAGGCCCGGGCCAGCGTGATGATGGCGTTGACCAGGGTCAGGTCGTCCTCGTCGTGCAGGATGCCCTGCACGAAGGACTGGTCGATCTTGAGGGTCTCCGCCGGCAGGCGCTTGAGGTAGGACAGCGACGAGAAGCCCGTACCGAAGTCGTCGAGTGCGAAGCGCACGCCCAGTGCCTGGCAGCTGTGCATCATGCTGCGCATGTACTGCATGTCCTGCAGCGCGGCGGATTCCAGGATTTCCAGTTCCAGCCGGGATGGCGGCACCTCGGGGCAGGTCAGCAGCAGGTCCTTGAGCCGGTCCACGAAGTCGGGTCGGTGAAAATGCTGCGCAGCGATGTTCACGCTGACCTCCCATTGTGCGCCGGCCAGGCTCCATTGCCGCATCTGTGACAGGGCTTCGCGCAGCACCCATTCGCCGAGCTCGGCCACGACCTCGGCATCCTGCAGCAGGGGCAGCACATGTTGCGGGCCCAGCAGGCCCTGTTCGGGGTGCTGCCAGCGCAGCAGGGCCTCCATGCCCAGTACCTCGCCGGTGCGCAGGTTGACCTTGGGCTGGTAGTACAGGCGCATCTCGCCGGCCTGCAACCCCTGGGTCACCCGGGTCTGCTGCGAATGCTGGGTCTGCACCGCGTGGTCGAGTTGCACGTCGAACAGGTGCATGCGGTTGCGGCCCGAGCGCTTGGCCTGGCACATGGCCTGGTCGGCCTGGCGCAGCAGGGTGTCGGGGTTCACGTCGTCCTGCGGAAAAACGGCCACGCCGATGCTGGCGGTGGTGTGCAGCAGGCGGTCGTCGATGGCATAGGGCGCGGCCAACTGCTGCATGAGCTGGCGCACATGCTCCTCGATGGCGGGCACGTCGGTCTGGTGGTTGAGCAGCAGCACGAACTCGTCACCCCCCAGGCGCGCTGCGGCATTGCTGCCGGTGGCGAAGGCGTTCAGGCGCTGGGCCACCTCCTTGAGCAGGCGGTCGCCCATGCGGTGGCCGTGGGCGTCGTTGATGGCCTGGAAATGGTCCAGGTCCAGCATGCACACGGCCAGCAGGGTGGGGCTGCGGCCTGTCACGAACAGGGCATGCGTGAGCCGTTCGGCCAGGGAGGCGCGGTTGAGCAGGCCGGTCAGGCCGTCGTGCCGCGCATGCCAGGAGATCTGGTGGCGCAGGTGGCTGGCTTCGGTCACGTCGCGGAACACCAGCACGCAGCCCGATGCGCGCCCGCTGCCCTGGCGGATGGCCGATGCCGTGTACTCGATGGCATAGCGCTCGCCCGAGCGGTGCAGCAGCACTTCCTGCATGGCGGGCTGGGTGGGGGCCGCCGTGGCGGTGTCGCCTGTGGCCCGGGTGGCGGCCTGGCTCGCGGGCTCCTCGTACAGCCGGAACACATCGTCCAGCAGTTCACCCACCGCCTGCTCGGCGGTATAGCCGGTCATGAGCTGGGCGGCCTCGTTGATGGTCTCGATGCAGCCGGCCAGGTCGGTGGTGATCACGCCATCGCCGATGGAGGCCAGCGTGACCTCGGCGCGGTCCTTCTCGTTGCGCAGCGCCTGCTCGGCGCGCTTGCGCTCGGTGATGTCCACCAGCGTGCCCACGGTGCCGGCCACGGTGCCGTTCGTGCTGGTGAAGGGCGCTTCGTAGTAGGCCATGGTGCGCGCCAGCTGGCCGGGTGGCTGCACCAGGACCTCGTTGTCCTGGGACATGGCCAGATGCCGGGACTGGGTGGGGGAGAGCAGGTGCGGCGCCGTGAGGCCCGGGAACATGCCCTGGCCCGGCAGGCCGGGGTCGCCGTTCTGGAACAGCCGCTGCCAGGCCCGGTTGGCATCGACGAAGGTGCCATCCGCCTCACGCACGAACACCGGCAAGGGCAGGGCGTCGATGAGTTGGCGCGTGAAGTGCAACTGCTCGCTCTGCAGTTGCTGCGTCTCGCGCAGCGAATGCACCAGCGACTGCACCTTGCCCGCCATGTCATTGAAGGTGTTGGCCACGGCACGCGATTCCAGGGTGCCCTTGATGTCCATGCGGGTGTCCAGGTGCCCCTGGCGGAAGCGGTCCGTGGCCTCGGTCAGGCGGCGCAGCATGCGGGCATTGGCGCGCAGGATCAGGGTCAGCAGGAACAGGATGGTGAAGATGTTCAGCGCCGAGATGCGGGCCTGCACCACCACGGTCTTCCAGACCCGGTCCACCAGGATGCCAGGGTCGGCAGTGACCGTGAGCACGCCGGTGCGCCCGTCGGCAAAGGTCTGGCCGAAGCGCTGCGTGGGCGGGGCGATGTCCAGGATGTGGGCGAACCACGCAGGGGCCTGCATGGCCACGGAGGGAGCGGCCCACTGCAGGGGCGCCTGGCCCGGCACCTGCCACAGCAGCGACTGCACGGCCGGGCCGAAGCGGGCGGGGGTGGCCTGCAGCACGCGGGCGGCGGACTCGCGTTGCGCCGGGTCCAGGGCCACCAGGCTGGGCAGCAGGCTGTCGCCCACGCGCGCGAGTTCGGCCACCGCGCGGTCGTGGGCTTCCTCCTCCTCCAGCGACACCAGTTGCTGGTAGCGCACGGCCACGACCACCACGATGATCGCCAGGATGGCGAGGTACAGGCGGGGGGTGGTTCCCTGCGTCAGCCAGGCCCTGAATTTTTCTGCGCGCATGGATGGACAGCCAGTCATTTCATGGAATGGATGAAAGAGAGCGCGCGCAGCACCGCCATCGGCCGGCGCCAGCCCGTTGTGGGCGGCGCGCCAAGGGCCCGGCCTGCGCGCCAGCCATGCACTCCCACCATGCATGCCCGCCTCGCTCAGCAGTGGCAACGGCGCCTGGCGCTTCGCAGCGCCGGTCCGTTAATTACTTTGTTAATTATTGTTTGACAGGCAGCAGTTTAGCTGCAGGGGCGCTGCCTGCGCCCTGCCCGAGTGGGGGAGGGCGCTGCGGGGCCGGCAGGCGCCCAAGAATACGTCCGGCCTGCTGCCGGGCGGGCCTGTCGAAGGCGTCAGAGCGACTGCGTGAGCATGTCCCAGTATTCCTCGGGCGTGGCGATGCGCGGGTTGGTCTTGTGGCAGTGGTCGGCCATGGCGCCCTTGATGATGTCGCCGAACATGCTTTCGGTCACGCCCATGGCCGCCAGGCCCGTGGGCAGGCCCAGGCGGGCATTCATGTCGCGGATGGCCTCGGGAATGTCGCCCGCGCCAGCCAGACCCATGGCGTGGGCCATGCGTTCCAGGCGTTTCTCCTTTTGCACCGACTCGGCCCCCGCATTGAAGCGCACCACGGCGGGCAGGAACATGGCGTTGAGCGTGCCGTGGTGCAGGCGCGGGTTCACGCCACCCAGGCTGTGGCTGAGCGAATGCACGGCACCCAGGCCCTTCTGGAAGGCCATGGCGCCCTGCATGCTGGCGCTCATCATGTGCAGGCGCGCATCGCGGTCGCTGCCGTTGCGCGTGGCCGGTTCGATGTGGGCCCAACCGCGCGTGAGGCCGTCGAGCGCAATGCCGTCGGCCGGTGGGTTGAACGCGGCCGACATGAAGGTCTCCATGCAGTGCGCGATCGCATCCATGCCGGTGGCGGCCGTGAGCGCGGGCGGCAGGCCCAGGGTGAGCTCGGGGTCGCAGATGGCGGTCTTGGGTACCAGGTTCCAGGAGTGGAAACCGAGCTTGCGGTGGTCATCGACGATGATGATGGCGCCGCGCGCCACCTCGCTGCCCGTGCCGCTGGTGGTGGGCACGGCAATCAGCGGCGCGGCGCGCTCGGTGATGCGCGGCGAGCCGCCTTCGATGGTGGCGTAGTGGGTGAGCGGCCCTTCGTGCGTGGCGGCGATGGCAATGCCCTTGGCGCAGTCGATGGCCGAGCCACCGCCCACGGCGATCAGGCCGTCGCAGCCCTCTCGCTTATACACCTCGACCGCGGCGCGCACGGCGGCCTCGGTGGGGTTGGCCGGGGTCTGGTCGAACACCGCCACGGGCAGGCCCGTGAGCGCGTCCAGCGCCTTTTGCAGCACGCCAGCGGCCTTGACCCCGGGGTCCGTCACGACGAGCGGGCGGGTGATGCCCACGCGCTCGCATTCCTGCTGGAGCAGCTTCACGGCGCCGAACTCGAACTGGATCTGGGTGACGTAGTAGATGAAGGCCATGGCGTTGCGGAGGTTGCGTGGACGATGGCTGCTGACTGTACAACCGGCAGGCATGCCTGACCCCAAAGCAAACCCTCATGGCCTGCACTTTGTTCGTCACGTGCGTGACAGAGGGGGGAGGTCTGCGGCGGAACCACACACCAACCTTTCGGCCCATGGCAGCGCAATGGACGGCCTTCGGTTAGATTCGTCCTTGGATTTTTTGACTGAGTGGCCCCTTTGACCGATCTGCACATCCACGCCAACCGCCTGACCCCCCAGATGCGCAGCGTGCTCGAACGCATGGCGCGTGCGGGCCATGCGCCGCTGTACACCCGCACTCCGCAGGATGCCCGCGTGGCCTATGCGGCGGGGGCGGACGTGCTGGAGATACCCAAGCCCGTGCTGCCACGCGTACAGGACTTCACCGTCCCTGCACGCGACGGCCATCCGCTGCCTGCGCGCCTTTATGCCCCGTCGCTGCAGGACGCGGGCCCGCTGCCCGTGCTGCTGTACACCCATGGCGGCGGCTTCACCATCGGCGGCATCGGCACGCACGACATCCTGTGCCGGGAGCTAGCGCGGCTGGCCGGCTGCATGGTGGTTTCACTCGACTACCGGCTGGCGCCCGAGCACCGCTTTCCCACCGCCACCCACGACGCCTGGGATGCGCTGGCCTGGCTGCATGCGAATGCAGCCGGCCTGGGTGCCGACCCGGCGCGCATCGCGGTGGGTGGCGACAGCGCAGGCGGCACGCTGGCCACGGTGAACGCCATCCTCGCGCGCGATGCGGGCTTGCCGCTGGCGCTGCAGTTGCTGGTCTACCCGGGCTGCGCAGCGCACCAGGACACACCCTCGCACACCCGCTTTGCGAGCGGCCTGGTACTCGACGAGCCGGCCATCACCTGGTTCTTCGGCCAGTACGTGACCAGCCGTGAAGAACGCAACGACTGGCGCTTTGCCCCCCTGCATGCCGACGACGTGGAGGGGGTCGCCCCCGCATGGATCGGCCTGGCCGAGTGCGACCCGCTGGTGGACGAGGGCGTGGACTATGCCGACAAGCTGCGTGCGGCTGGCGTGGCGGTGGACCTGGAGATCTACCGCGGCGTGACGCACGAATTCATCAAGATGGGCCGCGCGATCCCTGAAGCGCGCCAGGCCCACGCCGACGCAGCGCGCGCGCTGCGCCAGGCTTTCCACATGGAGTGAGACTTTTGCCTATGCCGCAACCCCAACGCCGTGATTTCCGTTGTTTCCACCGCCTGCGCGTGCGCTGGGCCGAGGTGGACATGCAGAAGATCGTGTTCAACGGCCACTACCTGATGTACATCGACAACGCCATGTCCGAGTACTGGCGTGCCCTGGCCTTGCCCTATGAGGCCAGCATGCACGCGCTCGACGGCGAGATGTTCGTGAAGAAGGCGAGCCTGGAATACCACGCATCCGCGCGCATGGACGACACGCTGGACGTGGGCATGCGCTGCGCGCGCGTGGGCAATTCGTCGTGCCTGTTCGAGGCGGGCATCTTCAGTGGTGACCGGCTGCTGGTCTCGGGCGAGCTGGTCTACGTGTTCGCCGACCCGGTGGCGCAGAAGTCGCGCCCTGTGCCCCAGGCGCTGCGCGACACCATCACCGCCTTCGAGGCCGGAGGGGACACGGCCGAGGTCAGGACCGGCGACTGGAATGCGCTGGGCCGTGATGCGGGCCGGCTGCGCACGGCGGTGTTCGTTGCGGAGCAGGGCATTCCTGCCGAGATCGAGGCCGATGCGCTCGACGCCACTGCGCGCCATGCGGTGGTCTACAACCGGCTGGGGCAGCCGATTGCGGCGGGGCGTCTGTTGCAGGAGGCACCGGGTGTGGGGCGCATCGGGCGCCTGGCGGTGGACCGGTCGGTGCGGGGGACGCGGTGGGGGCGCAAGGTATTGGATGCCTTGGTGGATGCTTCACGGGCTCGTGGGGACCGGGAGGTGCAGTTGCATGCGCAGGGCAACGCGGAGGGGTTCTATCGGAGGGCGGGGTTTGCTGTGGTGGGGGAGCCTTATGAGGAGGCGGGGATTGCGCATGTCCTGATGGCGCGTCGGTTCTGATTTTTTGGGTGTCGCTTCGCTTTGATGGCGTGTGCCTGGTGTGAGGGCGGAGGCCGGGATGTGCGCCCGGCGGCGCAGTAACTTTCTCTTGGCCGCCAAGAGAAAGTCACCAAAGAGAAGGCGGCCCCCAGTCTGCGTCCCCCATCGCCCTGTCGGGCGATGGGGGCAACCTGCGATGCTCGGTCCTGGGGTGGTGCCGATGAACTCGCTGCGTTCTTCGAACTCCGCTCAAACAGCATCGGCAAGCCAGATCACGAAGTGCGTGTGTCCTTCGGCACACGCACCCACCCCAGGCCCTGCGCTTCTCGGCGCAGCCAGCAGGGGTGGGGAGCGGGTATCGCACGGCTGCTGCTTCGCAGCTACGCCTGGGGTCGGGGACGCGCGCGGTGCGCGCTGCCGACGCAAGTGGCGCAATGGCCCTGCCCAGGCCGAGCGCAGCAATGGCCCGTGTGGAGCCCGCTCCCACCCCCTTCTGACCGTGCCGAGAAGCGCAGGGCCTGGGGTGAGCGCGTGCCGAAGGACACGCGCATCGTGAACTGACTTGCCGCAGCTGTCTGAGCGGAGTTCGAAGAACGCAGCGAGTTCTGCGGCACACCCCAGGACCGAGCATCGCAGGCTGCCCCGCTCGCCGCCAGGCGAGTGGGGACACGGGCAGCGGGGTCGCCTTTTCTTGGCCTACGTTCTTTTGGCGACGCAAAAGAAGGTAGGTGCGCCGCCGGGCGCACATCCCGGCCTCCGACCTTCAAATGAGCACGCAGCAATATTCCAGCCGCACGCAACCATCAAATATCGTCAAGCAAAGCATACGGCAACGGCTGCAGCGCAAGGGCCACGCCGTCCGGCGCGCCGACCTGCAGTGGACCGTCAGCCGCCGAAATCTGCATCGAAAGGATCAGGTCGAACCCGCCACCCGGTGCAGCAGCCACCTGCACCACCGTCCCGCAAGGCTGCTCCAGATCACCCGCAGCAAACACTTCCGCCCCCACCGCCACCGCACTGCCGGCATGCGCGATGTAGGCCCGCCGCTTGAGCGTGCCACGGAACTGGCTGCGCGCCACCACCTCCTGGCCGGGATAGCAGCCCTTCTTGAAATTCACACCGCCCACGGACTCGTAATTGACCATCTGCGGCACGAACGCCTCGAACAGTGGCTGGGTCAGGGTGGCCACGCCGCTCTGCACCTCGCTCCACTGCCACAGCGCCAGGTCCAGCGCCGGGCCTGCGGGGGCCGGGTCGGCGGCAGGCGCCACCCACAGCGCACGCGGTTGGCCTGCGGCAGGGTAGAGGTGGACCACGCTGGCGGAGCCGACCTCAGCCTTGGTCCAGGCCGGGGCTGCGCCACCTGCAAGTGAGGCGACGGCATCGCCCGCCAGGCCGTACAAGGCAAAGTCGGCCGTGGCGTCGGTCAGTTTGGCCTTGGCGCGCATCACGAACATCGACAGGCGCTTGAGCGTGGTGGCCAGCAGGTCCTGGCTGATCACGAGCAGCACCTCGGTAGTGCTGCGCTTGAAGCCGACCATGCTGGCCTGCATGCGGCCCTTGGCCGAAAGAAAAGCCGACAGCCGCGCCTCGCCCAGGCCCAGCAAGGCATAGTCCTGCGTGAGCTGGCCGTGGAGGAACTTGGCGGCGTCTTCGCCTTCCACGCGGATCACGCCAAGGTGCGACAGGGGGGCAATGCCATTCAGGGGAAGCTGGGTCATGGCTGAATTATGATGCCCGCTCCCTTTATCTACAGGCAGCAGGGTTGTGCGACGCTTACTGGTTTTTGTCTTGGTGATGGTGATCGCCGCAGGTGGAGCCGCCTTCTGGTGGCTGCACCAGCCCCTGCCCATGGCGGGCAATGAGCCGCTGGAGCTGGCCATCGAGCCCGGCACCACGCCGCGCGGCGTGGCCCGCGACGTGGTGGCCGCCGGCGTGCGCACCGATGCGCAGCTGCTCTATGCCTGGTTCCGCTTTTCGGGGCAGGACCGGTTGATCAAGGCCGGCAACTACGAGATACCGCCCGGTACCACGCCGCGCGGCCTGCTGGCCAAGCTCGTGCGGGGCGAGGAAGCGCTGCGCGCCTTGACCCTGGTGGAGGGCTGGAACTTCCGCCAGGTGCGCCAGGCGCTGGCCGCGGATGACCAGATCAAGCCCGATTCCAAAGGGCTGACCGACGAGGCGCTGATGGCGCAGCTGGGCCGTCCCGGCGTGGCGCCCGAGGGCCGCTTTTTCCCCGATACCTATACCTATGCCAAGGGCTCCAGCGACCTGGCCGTGCTGCGCCGCGCCCTGCACGCCATGGACCGCAAGCTCGAGGCCGCCTGGAGCCAGCGCTCGGCCGACACCCCGCTCAAGTCGGCCGACGAGGCGCTGGTCCTGGCCAGCATCGTCGAAAAGGAAACCGGCCGCGCCAGCGACCGCGCGCAGATTGCCGGGGTGTTCGTGAACCGCCTGCGCACCGGCATGCTGCTGCAGACCGACCCCACGGTGATCTACGGCCTGGGCGAGAAGTTCGATGGCAACCTGCGCCGGCGCGACCTGCTGGCCGACACGCCCTGGAACACCTACACCCGCGCCGGCCTGCCGCCCACCCCCATCGCCATGCCCGGCAAGGCCTCGCTGCTGGCCGCCGTGCAGCCAGAACGCACCAAGGCCCTGTACTTCGTGGCCAAGGGCGACGGCACCAGTCACTTCAGCGCCTCGCTCGATGAGCACAACCGGGCCGTCAACCGCTACCAGCGTGGGCAGTCGCAGTAAGCGGGCTGGCTGCATACTCTCTTTCCGGACCAGGTTTCTCCAAAAGGTTTTCATGTCACGACCCGGCCTCTTCATCACCTTTGAAGGCATCGACGGTGCCGGCAAGTCCTCGCACATCGAAGGACTGGCCACGGCATTCCGCGCGCAGGGCCGCACGGTGACGGTGAGCCGCGAGCCCGGCGGCACGCCGCTGGCCGAAAAGCTGCGCCAGATGGTGCTCAATGACGCCATGGACCCGCTGACCGAGTCGCTGCTGATCTTCGCGGCCCGCCGCGACCACCTGTGCAACGTCATCGAGCCGGCCCTGGCCCGGGGCGATGTGGTGCTGTGCGACCGCTTCACCGACGCCACCTTTGCCTACCAGGGGGCGGGGCGGGGGTTCGATCTGATGACCCTGTCCACCCTGGAGCGCATGGCCCAGGGCGGGCTGGTGCCGGGGGCCGGAGCCGGCACCTTGCGCAACCCGGACTTGACCGTCTGGTTCGACCTGGCGCCTGAAGTGGCGGCCGAGCGCCTGGCCGGCGCCCGCGTGCCCGACCGCTTCGAGGCCCAGCCCGTGGAGTTCTTTCGCCGCGTGGCACAGGGCTATGCCGACCGCGCTGCCGTGGAGCCCGCGCGCTTTGCGCGGCTCGATGCCGCGCTGGACCGCCACCGTGTCTGGCAGCAGCTCACCAGCGTGTTCGTGCGCAAGGGCTGGCTGTCCATCATGGTGCCCACGCCGAAGGACCTGGCATGAGCGACGCCACCACCACCCCGCTGGCGCCCTGGATCGCCGCGCAGCGCAGCAGCTTGCTCGCCCAGCGCGGCCATGCCTGGCTGCTGCAGGGGCCCTCGGGCCTGGGCCAGTACGCGCTGGGCCTGGAGATGGTGCGTGCCTGGCTGTGCGACCGGCCCACGCCAGAAGGCGCTTGCGGCCAGTGCGGCAGCTGCCACGCCATCGAGGTGCGCACCCATGCCGACCTGTGCGTGCTGATGCCCGAGGTGCAGATGATGGCCCTGGGCTGGCCGCTGTCGGAGAAGGCGCAGGCCGACATCGACGACAAAAAGCGCAAGGCCAGCAAGGAAATCCGCGTGGAGGCCATGCGCGACGCGGTGGAGTTCTCCCAGCGCACCTCGGCGCGCGGGCGCGGCAAGGCGGTGCTGGTGTACCCGGCCGAGCAGATGAACCACATCACGGCCAACGCGCTGCTCAAGACGCTGGAAGAACCGCCGGGCGACGTGCGCTTCGTGCTGGCCAGCGAGGCGGCGCACCAGTTGCTTCCCACCATCCGCAGCCGCTGCCTGGGCCACACCATGGTCTGGCCGGCGGAAGCCGAGATGCTGGCCTGGCTCAAGGGCCAGGGCATTGCCGCCGATGCGGCGCCGGCCTTCCTGCGTGCTTCGGGCGGCAGGCCAGATGATGCATTGGCGCTGGCTCGATCGGGCCGCAGCCCACAGGCTTGGGCCCTGTTGCCGCAGGCCGTGGCACGCGGCGATGCCACGGCGCTAGGCGACTGGTCGCCCGCACAGGTGATCGACGCCCTGCAAAAGCTCTGCCATGACCTGCTGGCCGCCAGCGTGGGGGCCGCGCCCCGCTATTTTGCGCCGGCGGACCTGCCCAAGCCGCCTCCTCTGGGGCCCTTGACGCGCTGGTCCAAGGCGCTGGCCAAGGCCGCACGCACCGCTGACCACCCCTTCAATGCCGGCCTCATGCTGGAGGCGCTTGTCGCCCAGGCGCGAAACACCCTACACTCCAAGCACTGAAGCCGTCCCACCCACCATGAGCAGTCCATCCACCGCCCCCCGCCCCAGCGTCATGCAGCTGGCCATCAAGGAAAAGGCGGCTCTGTATGCGGCCTATATTCCCTTTTTCGTCGAAGGGGGCATTTTCGTGCCCACCCAGCGCGACTACAAACTCGGCGACGATGTGTATGTGCTGCTGACGCTGCCCGACGACACCCAGCGCTACCCTGTGGCTGGCCGCGTGGCCTGGGTCACCCCGGCGCGTGCCGCAGGCAACCGCACCCAGGGCGTGGGCATCCAGTTCCCCAAGGACGAAAAGTCGCGCCAGCTCAAGCTCAAGATCGAGGAGTTGCTCGGAACTTCGCTGGGTTCGGACCGTCCGACACAGACCATCTGAGGCTTGGCCCCCTGCCCATGCCGACCCGCGCAGGCTGGTCGGCTTTTTCCATTTTGAAACCACATGTTCGTTGATTCGCATTGCCACCTCACCTACCCCGGCCTGGTTGACCAGCTCCCGGCCATCCGCCAGGCCATGGCCGAGGCCTCGGTCGACCGGGCCCTGTGCATCTGCACCACCATGGAAGAATTTGGCGACGTGCACGCCCTGGCGCTGGCACACGACAACTTCTGGAGCACGGTGGGCGTACACCCCGACAATGAGGGCGTGACCGAACCCTCGGTGCAGGACCTGCTGGACCGCGCGGCCCTGCCGCGCGTGGTCGCCATCGGCGAGACGGGCCTCGACTACTACGGCATGGAAGACCGCAAGGGCGGGCGCAGCATTGCCGACCTGGAGTGGCAGCGCGAGCGCTTTCGCACCCATATCCGCGCCGCGCGCGGCTGCGCCAAGCCGCTCGTGATCCACACCCGCAGCGCGTCGGACGACACCCTGGCCATCCTCAAGGAAGAGGGCGAGGACGGCGCGGGCAACCTGGCCGGCGGCGTGTTCCACTGCTTCACCGAGTCCATGCAGGTGGCGCGGGCGGCGCTCGACCTCGGGTACTACATCTCCTTCTCGGGCATCATCACCTTCAAGACCGCGCAGGAGCTGCGCGACGTGGTGGCCTTCGTGCCGCTGGACCGCATGCTGATCGAGACCGACAGCCCCTACCTGGCGCCCGTGCCCTACCGGGGCAAGACCAACAGCCCTGCCTATGTGCCCCATGTGGCCAGGCAGGTGGCGCAGACCCGCGGCATCGCCGTGGAGGAGGTGGCCGAAGCCACCAGCCGCAATTTCGAGACCTTGTTCAAGGGAGTGAACGCATGACGAGCCACACGCTGCGCCGCCGCACGGCGCTGTTGGGCGCCCTGGCACTGGCCACCGGTGCCGTTACCGCCTGGGCGGGTGCCTACGAGGACTTCTTTTCGGCCGTGGAGCGGGACGACGCCGACACCGTCAACAACCTGCTGCGCCGCGGGTTCGATCCCAACATCCGCGACCCGAAGGGGCAGGTGGGGCTGACGCTGGCGATCCAGGCCGAGTCGCTCAAGGTGTTTGCTGCCCTCATCGCCAACCGGCGCCTGAAGGTGGAGACCCGCAACCAGCAGGACGAAAGCCCGCTGATGATGGCCGCGCTCAAGGGCAACGTCGACGCCGTCAAGGCATTGATGGCGCGCGATGCCGACGTGAACAAGGAGGGCTGGGCACCGCTGCACTATGCCGCCTCGGGCATCAAGCAGGAGCACGTGCGCATCATCGGCATGCTGCTGGAGAACCATGCCTACATCGACGCCACCTCGCCCAACGGCACCACGCCGCTGATGATGGCCGCGCAGTACGGCTCCAACGACGCCGTGCAACTGTTGCTCAACGAGGGGGCCGACCCCACGCTCAAGAACCAGCTGGGCCTGACGGCCGTGGACTTCGCGATGCGGGTGAGCCGCACGGAGGCGGCCGAGAAGATCGCCACCGCCATCCGCCGCCGCCAGCCCAACGCGGGCAAGTGGTAAGCCCTTAGTCGGTAGCCGCCGACGTGTCTGCTGCCACAGCAGACCTCGCGGCGGTGGCCGGACGGCTCTGCAGGCGCGCATACAGGCCGCCTGCGGCCACGAGCTGGGTATGCGTGCCTTGCTCCACGATGCGACCCTGCTCCATCACGACCACGCGGTCCGCGTGCTCGATGGTGGACAGGCGGTGGGCGATCACCAGCGTGGTGCGGCCCTGCATCAGGCGGTTCAGCGCGTCCTGCACCAGGCGCTCCGATTCCGTGTCCAGCGCCGAGGTGGCTTCGTCCAGGATGAGGATGGGCGCGTCCTTGTAGAGCGCGCGTGCAATCGCCAGGCGCTGGCGCTGCCCGCCCGAGAGCTGGGTGGCGTTGTGCCCCACGACGGTGTGGATTCCCTGGGCCAGCGACGCCACGTGGTCCGCCAGATTGGCGGCGGCCAGGCAGGCCAGCACCTTGCCATCGTCCACCGCATGGCCCAGCGCCACGTTGGCGGCGATGGTGTCGTTGAACATGACCACGTCCTGGCTCACCATGGCGATCTGGCTGCGCAGGGCCGGGAGGTCCCACTCCTGCACGGGGTGGCCGTCGAGCAGCACCGCGCCCGACGAGGTGGCGATGAAGCGCGGCAGCAGGTTCACCAGCGTGGTCTTGCCGGCCCCCGAGGGGCCTACCAGCGCCACGATCTCGCCGGGTGCCACGCTGAGGCTCACGCCGTCCAGAGCCGGCGCATTGTCGGTGCCGAAGGACACGGAGACATCGCGCAGTTCCAGCGCACCTTGCGCACGCTCCGTGTGGTAGCTGCCGCCCTGTTCGGCGCCCGTGTCGCCCAGCAGGGACAGGCCGCGCTCCAGCGCCGCCACGCCGCGCGTGATGGGGTTGGCCACGTCCGCCAGGCGGCGGATGGGGGCGATCAGCATCAGCATGGCGGTGATGAACGAGACGAAGCCGCCCACGGTCACATCCTTGGCATCCAGCGTGCCGCGGCTTTGCCACAGCGCGATGCAGATCACCACCGACAGTGCGGCGGCCGCCAGCAACTGCGTGAGCGGCGTCATCGCGGCCGAGGCAATCGTGGACTTGATGGCCAGGCCCCGCAGGCTCTGGCTCAGGCGGCCAAAGCGCGTCGATTGGCCCTCTTGTGCGCCGTGCAGCCGAACCATGCGGTGGGCCAGCACGTTCTCCTCGACCACATAGGCCAGCTCGTCGGTGGCCTGCTGGCTGCTCTTGGTCAGGGTGTACAGGCGGCGTGACAGGGTCTTCATGATCCAGGCCACGCCCGGCACCACGACCGCCACGATGAGCGTGAGCTGCCAGTTCAGGTACAGCAGGTATCCCAGCAGTGCCAGCAGGGTGAAGCCATCGCGCGACAGGCCGAGCAGGGCCTGCACCAGCAGCGTGGCGCCGGTCTGCACCTCGTAGACCACGGTGTTGGACAGGGCACTGGCCGACTGGCGCGAGAACAGCCCCATCTCGGCCGCGAGCACCCGGTCGAACAGCGCGCGGCGCAGCAGCAGCATGCCTTCATTGGCGATGCGCGCCAGCGCATACTGGCCCACGAATTGCGCCAGGCCGCGCACCAGAAACACCCCCATGATGGCCAGGGGCACCGCCCACAACGGCAAGGTGCCCTGGGTGAAGCCACGGTCCAGCAGGGGCTGCAGCAAGGCCGGGATCAGGGGCTCCGTGGCCGCACCCACCAGCGTCGCCGCGATGGCCAGACCCCAGGCCAGCCGCTGGTTGCCGAAATACACGGAAAGCCGCGCCAGGCGCGCGGTGAGGGTGGGGGCAGGGGGGGCGGGCGGCGCTGCGGGGCCCGTGGCGCTGGGGTCAATGGCTTGCATGTGTCCCGGATTCTAAGGTGCCAGGCACCTGTGGACCGCGCCAGTGCTGAGCCTGCGTCCATGCTGCGCTGCAGCGATTGACCACAAGGCCTTGCACAGTTTGTCACAGCGGGTCTTCCCCAGTGTGTAACATTGGCGCTGCCAACCGGCATTTGTTCGGCTACTGCGGCTGCTAATGACCACAGATCACAACACCAACACATCCCTTCCTGCGGCCCTGCCGCATCCCATGCGCCGCCAGGTCCTGGCCGCATTCGCCACCACCGCCTCCTTGCCCGCCCTCGCGCAGTTCCGCGTGGAAGTCACGGGCGTGGGGCTCAAGCAGTTTCCCATTGCCATTGCCCCGTTCCGCGGCGATGCGCAGTCGCCGCAGAAAATCGGCGCCATCGTGCAGGCCGATCTCGAGCGCAGCGGCCAGTTCCGTGCGGTGGACACGGCCGGCGTGGTGCTGGACGAGACCTCCCGTCCCGATGTCGCGCTGTGGAAGCAAAAGGAGGCCGACTCGCTGGTCACCGGCAGCATCACCCGTACGCCCGATGGCCGTTTCGACGTGCGCTTTCGCCTGTGGGACGTGACCCTGGCGCAGGACCTTGGAGGCCAGAGCTTTGTCGTGACCCAGGCCGACCTGCGGTTGGTGGCCCACCGCATCGCCGACTTCATCTACGAAAAGCTCACCAAGGAGCGCGGCGTTTTCTCCACCCGCATCGTCTACGTGACCAAGACGGGTGGCCGCTACAGCCTGTGGGTGGCCGACGCCGATGGCGAAAACGCGCAGTCGGCCTTGTCGAGCCCCGAGCCCATCATCTCGCCCGCATGGTCGCCCAATGGCGGGCAGATCGCCTACGTCTCGTTCGAGTCGCGCAAGCCCGTGGTCTATGTGCATGAGGTCGCCTCGGGACGCCGCCGCCTCATTGCCAACTTCCGGGGTTCCAACAGTGCCCCGGCCTGGTCACCGGACGGCCGCAACCTCGCCGTGACGCTGAGCCGCGACGGCGGCTCCCAGCTGTACCTGATCGACGCCAATGGTGGCGAACCCAGGCGCCTGATGCAAAGCCCGGGCATCGACACCGAGCCCATGTTCTCTGCAGATGGCCGCATCTATTTCGTGAGCGACCGGGGCGGTGCGCCCCAGGTCTACCGTGTGCCGGCAGGCGGCGGCAGTGCCGAGCGCGTGACCTTCACGGGGTCCTACAACATCTCTCCCAATATCAGCCCCGACGGCAAGTGGTTGGCCTACATTTCCCGCGTGGGCGGCGCCTTCAAACTGCACGTGATGGACCTGGCCTCAGGCACCGTCACCGCCATCACCGATACCTCGGCCGACGAGAACCCCAGCTTTGCGCCCAACAGCCGCCTCATCGTGTATGCCACGCAGCAGCAGGGCCGCGAAGCCCTCATGACCACCACGTTGGACGGAAAAATCAAGGCGCGCCTGGCCGGCCAGCCTGGAGACATCCGCGAGCCCGATTGGGGCCCGTTCCAGAAGCAATGAACTTTTCAGCACTTTTCACAATCTAGTTTCCAGGAGAATTTTGGATGAACATCAAACTCAAGCGTCTTGCCCTAGCACTTACCGTGACCGCTCTCGTTGCAGGTTGCAGCTCCGGCGTCAAGCTCGATGACGTGCCGGTGGAAGACAAGGGCGCAAGCTCGACCCTGGGCACCAACCCTGGCGGCGCCAATTCCGGTGGCACTGGCACCAGCACCGTGGCCCCTGTGGACCTGACGGGCTCTGCCGGCAATGCCCAAGGCCCCGTGGGCGTGGCCCGCATCGTGTACTTCGACTACGACAGCTATGTCATCAAGTCCGAGTTCCAATCGCTGCTCGAAGCCCACTCGCGCTTCATCAAGCAGAACAATGGCCGCAAGGTGATGATCGAAGGCCACACCGATGACCGTGGTGGCCGCGAGTACAACCTGGCCCTGGGCCAAAAGCGTGCCGAAGCCGTGCGCCGTTCGCTGGCCCTGCTGGGCGTGCCCGATTCCCAGGTCGAAGCCGTGAGCTTCGGCAAGGAAAAGCCTGCCGCCCCTGGCAACAGTGAAGACGCGCACGCGCAGAACCGCCGCGCCGAGTTGTCGTACCGTTGATGCCCGGGTTCAGCCTTTCATCACAATCCCTGCGGTCCGTGGCCGCAGGCCTGGCGCTGGCCTGCGTGGCCTTGCCCAGCGCGCACGCGGCCCTCTTCGAGGACGGTGAGGCGCGCCGCGCCATCCTCGAAGTGCGCCAGCGCGTGGACGCCATGCAGCAAGCCCAGCAGCGCACGGCTGACGAATTGCGCCGTGCCAACGAGGACACCGCCCAGTTGCGCCGAGGCCTGCTGGAGCTGCAGACCCAGATCGAGACCCTGCGCAGCGAGAACGCCCGCCTGCAGGGGCAGAACGAGCAGTTGACGCGCGAAGTCTCCGAGCTGCAGCGCCGCCAGAAGGACATCGCCCAAGGGGTGGATGAGCGCCTGCGCCAGTTCGAGCCCGTCAAGGTCGCGGTCGATGGTCTGGAGTTCCAGGCCGATGCTGCCGAGAAGAAGGACTTTGAAGCTGCGCTGGCCATCTTCCGCGCGGGCAAGTTCCCCGAGGCCAACCAGGCCTTCGGCAACCTGATCCGCCAGTACCCGCGCAGCGGCTATGTGCCGTCGGCCCGCTTCTGGCTGGGCAATGGCCAGTATGCGGCGCGCGACTACAAGGAAGCCATCAACAACTTCAAGGCCCTGCTGGCCGAGGCGCCCACGCATGCGCGGGCACCGGAGGCTGCCCTGTCGATCGCCAACTGCCAAGTGGAATTGAAGGACGCCAAGGCCGCGCGCAAGACGCTGGAAGACCTGGCCCGGGCCTATCCCCAGTCCGAGGCTGCCATGGCCGCCAAGGAGCGCCTGGCGCGCATGAAGTGACCACTGCGGACCCAATCCCCGAGGTCAAGGAGCTTCTGGTCGGCGGCGAAACCGCTCCCGTGCCCATGGTTCCCTTTGCCGATGACGCGACCGACGAGGTCACGCAGCGGCGCTTTGGGGGGCTCGAGCGCCTGTACGGCGTGGAAGGTGCCGGGCGCATCCGTGCCTCGCATGTGGTGGTCGTGGGCATCGGCGGGGTGGGCTCCTGGTCTGCCGAGGCGCTGGCCCGCAGCGGTGTCTCGCGCCTCACGCTGGTGGACCTGGACCATGTGTCCGAGTCCAACATCAACCGCCAGATCCACGCCCTCTCCACCACGGTGGGGCAGGCCAAGATCGAGGCCATGCGCGACCGCATCGCGCTGATCAACCCCGAATGCGACGTGCGCTGCATCGACGAGTTCGTGGAGCCGGGCAACTGGCCGCAGTTGCTGGGCAGCGACCCGGTGGATGCGGTGATTGACGCCTGCGACCAGATCAAGGCCAAGACCGCCATGGCCGTGTGGGCGCGCGCCACGGGCCAGACCTTCATCAGCGTGGGCGCGGCCGGCGGCAAGCGCCAGGCGCACAAGGTGGACATCGACGACCTCGCCGCCACTACACACGACCCCTTGCTGGCCCAACTGCGCTACCAGCTGCGCAAACACCATGGTGCCCCGCGCGAGGGCCGCAAGATCGGCATCACCTGCGTGTTCAGCCGCGAGGCAGTGGCGCAGCCCGATGCCTCGTGCGCGATCGAAGACGGGGATGGGTCGCTCAACTGCCATGGCTACGGCTCGGTCGTGGCTGTCACGGCTACCTTCGGGCAGTGCGCCGCAGGCTGGGTGATCGACCGCCTGGCAGCCGGTCCGCAAAAAGCGCCAAAAATCAAGCTATAATCTTAGGCTTTGCAGCAGTCATGGTCCAAAAATGGGCGGTGGTCGTTGCAGTGATGGGACGTTAGCTCAGTTGGTAGAGCAGCGGACTTTTAATCCGTTTGTCGTGGGTTCGACCCCCGCACGTCCCACCAGGATACGCAAGGCGCTACAGCTCTCAAGGCTGTAGCGCTTTTTGCTTTGCACTCCCGGCAGGGTGGGTCAGCCGCCTTGGCGGGCTGACAGCCACGCCATCAACTCTCCCCGGTCCTGCACGCCCAGGCTGTTGTAGAGCTGGCGGCGGTGGTAGACCACGGTGTTGGCGCTGATGTCCATGCGCAGCGCGACCTGGGATTCCGGCAGCCCGAGCGCCAGCCAGTACGCGAGCTCCTGCTGGCGCTGCGACAGCCCCTGGGCCTGCAGCAAGGCTTGCAGGCGTGCCTCCCGCGGCACGCTCTGTGTGATGTGGATCCCCACCGCCTGGCCCATGCCCGTGGCGGCCTTCATGGGGGTCGCGTGCAGCGAAAAATGGCCATGCACGGTGCGCAGCGCCCTGGTGGGCAGGGCCGGAACTTGCTGCGCCTGCATGCGCTGCAGCAGTTCCTGCAGCTCATGGGGCAGCCCCGCACCGCGCCGCCAGCGCCAGCCGAAGGCCAGGGGCAGCAGGGCCTCGGCTTCGGGCGACAGCCACAGCAGCCGCCCTTGCGGTGTGGTGATGAGCATGCCCTGGCTGTGCGCCTCGCTGGCTCTGGCACCCATCTCGCTGTTCTGCAGGATGTGCGCCAGATACGGCTCCAGCCGTGCCAGCGCCGCCGCGTCGCCGGGCCCGAAGGCTGGCGACGCCGCTTCGCGGTAGAACTTGAGCGTGCCGATGCCTTCGCCATCGGGTGTGCGCAGTACCAGGCTCATGCAGTCCACGGTCCCCATGGGGCGCATCACCACGTTGTAGAAGTCGCTGCGCTGCAACTCGGGGATCGGCACGCGCACGAGCTGTTCGAGCAGTTGGGGCCCGCGCTCGTGCCGCACCGCGTCTGCAAAGTCGCGTGAGCTGCGCACCAGAACCTGGCGCTCGCTGCGCAGAATGCGCGCATCAAAGTAGTCGGCCACCACCGACTGAGCGGCCGGCACCTCCATGTACACCGCCAGCTCGCCTCCATCCGCAGGGTACACGTACGCGCTGGAGTCGAAGCCGAGAACCCCGTGCAGCGTCTCCAGCAGGGGGACGATCATGGGTGGCCCGCCCGCTTCCATGCGGGTCATGTGCTGCAAGCGTGCAATGGCGTGCTGGGTGGAGCTGGGCGAGGGCATGTCGGCTGCGGTCCGGTGGTGAAGCGGTGATGGGAGCAAGACCCCCGAATCTAGGGGCCGTGCCGCGCAGGGTCAACACACCGGCGCAACACCCTATCCACCGAGGGTGGGGTGCGCGCGGCTGCAGGCCTGTAGCCTGCGCCGTCCCCTGATCCACCAAGGAATTTTTCCATGCCCACCCTTGATGCTGCGGCCCGTGGCCGCGCCCTGAAAACCTGCTTGCGGCGCTGGCTGGCCACTTCACTCTTGCTGTTTGGCGGCAGCCAGGCCATGGCGCAGCCGCAGTGTGCGCCCGGCCAGTGGCTGGCCGAGTATTTTCCCAACACCAGCCTGTCCGGGGCACCCGCGCTGCAGCGCTGTGAAACCGGCCCCATCGACCACTACTGGACAGGATCGGGCGGCAGCCCCGACCCGGCCCGACTGCCGGTGGATGCATTCTCTGCACGCTGGACCGCAACGCTGCAGTTCCCCGCGGGCGCGACCCGCTTCATCACGTTCACCGACGATGGCGTGCGCGTGCTGGTCGATGGCCAGCGCGTGATCGACAACTGGACGCGGCACGGCATCACCATGGACAGCGCCACGGTGCCCCTGGCGGCCGGTCCACACACGGTGCGCATGGAGTATTTCGAGGCCGGCGGCGAGGGCCTGGCCCAACTGGTGATGGAGAACACCCATCCGGCGCCACCCGTGCCGCCGAACATTCTCTCCTTCGTGGCGCAGCCTGGCGCCATCGACCTGGGCGGCAGCAGCACCCTGGCCTGGAACGTGGACAACGCCACGGGCTGCACGGCATCGGGGGGATGGGGCGGTGAGCGGCCGACCAGCGGCAGCGCCAGCGTCAGCCCTGGCATGACCACCCACTACAGCCTGAGTTGCCGCAACGCGGCAGGTGCCACCGCGAGTGCCTCGGCCACGGTGACGGTGCGCAACGCGCCGCCGCAGCAACTGCCCACCATCGACAGCTTCGGTGCCACCCCTTCCCGCATCGCCCCGGGCGACAGCGCCCGCCTGGCGTGGCGGGCGAGCCATGCCGCCAACTGCACCGCATCGGGTGGATGGAATGGCACGCGCGCAGCCGAGGGCAGTGTGCTGGTGCAGCCCCAGGCCAGCACGTCCTACACCTTGAGCTGCGCCAACAGCGCAGGGCAAAGCGTTACCGCCACGGCCCAGGTCGCGGTGGACGCCGCCAACCCCCGTCCGCCGGTGAGCGGCGTCACGGCCCGCGCCACGCCGCAGGGCGTGCGGCTGGACTGGAACCCTGTGACGAAAAGCGGCAAATGGGTCAACGGCTACTACACCGGCTGGTTCTGGGAGCAGTTCCCGCCAGAGGCCGTGGACATGGGCACCATGACGCACTTCATCTTCGGCCGCTATGCGCCAGGCCAGGGATCGCTGCCCGGCGGCTGGGTGGGCGAGCTGATGGAAGGCGCAGGCACCGCGCACACGCAGGTGGAGGACACCCTGATCGCCAAGGCCCACGCGGCAGGCACCAAGGCCATCATGATGATCGGCGGCGAATTCGATGGCCCCGGCTTCATGGCCGCCACGGCCAACCCGCAGATCCGCGCGGTCTTCATCAAGAACATCCTCGACAAGGCCGAACAAAAGGGCTACGACGGTGCCGACATCGACTGGGAGGAAAACCTGGACACCGACCAGGGCCGCGCCCAGGCGCTGGCACTGCTGCGCGAACTGCGCGTTGCCGCCCAGCAGCGCCCGCGCTACCAGGCCAGCCCGTTCGAGATCAGCTGGCCCGGCTTCTGGGTCAACACCAACTTCCAGGAGATCCTGCCCTGGCATGTGGAAGTGGCCCATGCAGTGGACCGCTTCAACCTCATGACCTACAGCATGGCCGGCGACTGGGGCGGCGGCTGGCTGTCCTGGCACCACTCGCCGCTGTTTGGCGAAGCCCCCAGCCACCCCACCTCCATTGCCTCCACCGTGCAGGCCTATCTGAATGCGGGCGTGCCCCGTGCCAAGCTGGGCATCGGCGTGGGCCTGTATGGCCTGTTCTACAACAACCCCGTCACCGGCCCGCGCCAGGCCGCCACGGGCGGCTCCAACGGCGGAGACGGTGTGAACAACTACCGGCGCCTGCTGGAAGACAACGCCTTCGGCCAGCCGGGCGCCGTCTACCATTGGGACGACGTGGCCAAGCAAAGCTACATCAGCTACAGCCAGCCTTGGTGGCGCGCCAGCGATGCACCCGTGACCTACCTGAGCTACGAGGATGAGCGTTCCATCGCCGAAAAAGGCAAATGGGTGCATGAGCAGGGCCTGGGTGGCACGCTGGTATGGACCATCAACTACGGCTACCTGCCCCAGCAGGGAACCAATCCGCCGATGCAGGCCATCAAGCAGTCCTTCATCGCGGCCAGCGCATCGGGCTACCGGGTGTACCGCAACGGGACGGCCATTGCCACCGTGACCGGCGGTGCGACCTACACCGATGGATCGGCACCGAGCGGCAGCCACAGCTACCAGGTGGCCATGCTCGATGCAGCGGGCAACGAAGGGCCGCGGTCAGCGGTCGTGGTCGTGCAGGTGCCCTGAACCACCACGCTGCGTGCAATGCAAAAGCCCCCGGTGCTTCCTGGCACCGGGGGCTTTTTTTTTGTGGAGGTCTATTTGGTGTGCATGCGTGAACTAATTCACGTTTTGCCACCAATCTGCGCCAGCAGCTCATCGCGCCCCATGACGCCCAGCCGGTTGTAGAGCTGGCGGCGGTGGTACACGGCCGTGTTGAGGCTGATGCCCATGCGCTGCGCGATCTGTGATTCGGGCAGGCCCCGCGCCAGCCACCAGGCCAGCTCGTGCTGGCGTTGCGGCAGGCCCAGCTTCTGCAGGGTCGACAGAAGCCGCACCCCGCGCGCCACGCGCCGCGTGATGTGCAGCGCCACGGCCTGGCGGTCCTGCCGCGCCTGGGGGGCGGGCGCCAGGTGCGTGGCACGCAGCGAGAACCAGCCCTGTGCCGTGAACAGCTCCAGCGTGGGCAGGGCCATCTCCTCGGGCCGCCGTGCGTTCAGCCGCCGCAGCAGTTCTTGCAGCGCGGGGGGCAGTTGGGCGCCACGGCGCCAGCCCCAGCCGAAGGCCAGGGGCATCAGCGCCTCGGCCTCGGGCGAGATCCACATCAATCGCCCCTGGGGGGTGGCGACCAGCACCCCCTGGCTGTGCACCTCGCTGCCCTGTGCATCGCGCTCGCCGTCTTGCAGCGCACGTGCCAGGTGGGCTTCCAGCCGGGCCACCAGGGCCGCGTCCTGCGGCGTAAAGTCCGGCGCCGCGCTGTCGCGAAAGAGGTGGATCACGCCCAGGCCCACACCCTGCGGGGTGCGCAAGGCCAGGCTCATGTAGTCCTTGGCGCCTGTGGCGCGCATCACCGCCTCGTAGTAGTCGCTGCGCTGCATTTCGGCCATCGACACCACCATCTGCTCGCGCATCAGCCGGGGGCCGTGCTCGTGGCGCACCGTCTCGCCAAAGTCGCGCGGGCTGCGCACCAGCACCTGGCGCTCGCTGCGCAGGATGCGCGCATCGAAGTAGTCCTGCGCCACCGACTGCATGGGCTCCTGCGCATAGTTCATCAGTTCGCCATCAGCGCCGGGGTACAGCATGCAGCCGAAGTCGAAGCCCACCACCCGGCGCAGTTCCTGCAGCAGGGGCTCGATGAGCTGCACGCCACCCGCCTCCAGGCTGGCCATGCGGTGCAGGCGCGCGAGGGCGTGGCGATCGGGGCGGGGAGAGGAGGGCATGGCGGGTGAAAACAAGGGGATGGAAGGCCGCAAATCTAGAAGCCGCCCGGCACCCGGTCAACGCCGCGTGCGGGCCGCCTGCAACACCCCATCCCTCCTGGGTGGGGCGCGGTGCCGGGTTCGTGGGTAACTTGGATGGCCGTGGATCTTCGGGCCCATTTTCATGGTGGGTGCCGCCAGCGATTGCCACGCACAAGGAGCTTCCGTGACTTTGATCCTGTTTTTCCGCCAATCCCTGGCAGCCTTGGGCGTGCTCTCCCTGGCGTGCCTGTCGTCCGCCCATGCCCAGGTGGAGATCATTGAACCTGCAGGGCACTTCCAGTTTGGCAAGGTGGCTGTGCACTCATCGGCCACGCAGACCCTGAAGGTGGCCAATCGCGGCCCATCCCCCGTGCAATTGGGGTCGGTGATCTCATCCATTGCCGCCGTGTCGCCGCTTTGCACCGGGATCGGTTGCCGGGTGGTCATCGCTACCGATTTCACCATTCCCGCGGAGTCGGATGGCTGCAGCAACACCTTGCTGCAGCCGGGGGCGGTGTGCTCGGCCCTGGTGCGCTTTACGCCCTCGGGCCCGGGGGGCCGCGTATCCCAGTTGAATGTCTTCAAGCCCAATGCGGCCTCTGTGTTCCGGGGGCTGGGCGGCACGGGCGTCTCCGAGCCACTGGACTGCGTGCTTGACTGGGCCGAAAGGACCTTTCCCCAGTTGCTGACCAGTCCGACCATGACCTCCAGCGTTCCGCCCTACCACCTGCGCTGCTATGCCAAGGGGGCGATCTGCGTGGGTGCCGATGTCGAGAATCCCGCGCTCATCATGCCCAGCGTTTACGTCTACCAGACCCAGGCCGATCCGGCGCTGCAGCGCCTGGACATGCTGTACTCGCTGTCGCGCCTGGCGCAGTGCCAATGATGGAAAGGCCTGCCGGGGGCCCATCCGGCTGGGGCAGGCCCAACGGCTTCAGAGGTATTCCAGCCCCTGGCTGCTGAGCCCGACCAGGTTGATGTGCGCGGCATTCAGGTCCAGGTTGGCTGCAGCCACCGCGAACGATGCATTGGTGTAGGCGCCCGACTTGATCACGGCCGCCAGCGACTGGACCGTATTGGCATCGGCCGCGACGCCGACCAGATTGGCGTACAGCAGGCTCACCACCTGCTCCGGCGTGGCCGAGGCACCCAGCAGGGCATTCAGGCCAAATTGCGCGACCTGCAAGGGGGTCGAGCCGGCGTCCACCGCCTTGAGCACGATGCCCACCACGCCGCGGTTGTTCAGGCCGGCAGGGCCGAGCAACGCACCGACCATCTTCGCGGCCGTGCCCGCAGCGCCATCCAGGTCGAGCGCCACGAAGCCATCCGTGAACTTGATCCGTTCGATCTGCAGCAGGGTGTCCACTCCATCACGGCTGGGGACCCCGTCGCCCAGCGTCCAGCCGCCACCATTCTTGGGTTGCAGCGCGTAGTCGCCGCGGTTGCCCCGGGCCACCAGCGTGTCCAGGCCGCCCAGGCCATTGAAGGTTTCACTGGCGCCGGTGCTGGTGAAGGTGTCTGCACCGGCCGTTCCGGTGGGCGCCGTCGGGGTGGTTGGGGTCGTCGGGGTGGTGGGCGTCGTGGGCGTGGTCGGGAAGCTCAGCGTCGGGCCACTGGTCGAGTTGAACCCATAGGTGCCGCCCAGGCCGTCACGGCCATAGATCCAGTCCAGCGCCAGCAGGTCATAGGCCTGGAACGTGGTCTTGTAGGGGCCCGCCTCGGTATAGGACATCACCGTGTTGTTGGTGTTGTCCTCGGCCGTGGGCAGGGGGCGCGGAGAGTCGAAGGGATGCGCCAGGCCCAGGGCATGGCCCACCTCGTGCAGCAGTACCTCATAGCCCAGGCCACCGGCCGTGGGCGTGTTGTTGACGCTGGCGAACTCCACGTTGTCCAGGTAGACCACCGATTCCGCGTTGAGCGAGGTCAGCGTCTGCTCGGACCCGCTGTAGTTGTAGTTGTAGAACGAGGAGTTCAGCCCTGCCGTCGTGCGGCCTTGCAGGTTGGTCGCTGCGAAATGCAGGTCTGCCTGGGACGAGCTGCTCACTTCGGTGAAGGTGATGCCCGTGACCTGGCTGGCATGGGCCATGATCTGGCGCGTGGCCTGCATCTGCGAGGCGTTGAACGAGACCAGGGTGGTGTCGGAATCCCGATCGGCCACGCTTCCCGGGCTTGCGTCGAAGGTGTAGTACAGCACCTTGCGGCCATCGACAAGGAAGTTCCACAGAGCTGGGTTTTCCAGCAGGGAGTCGGCCTTGTAGTTGCCCGAGAAGCGGATGTTTTGGATATCGGAAACGGTGGCCATGGTGGTGTCGAATTTCTAGGCGGTTGGATGGTGGCAACTGGCTGCCCTGTGCCCTTGGACAATGCGGTGCTGAAGATGTTCCCGCCCCAGCGGAGCTGCCTGCCAGGGTATATCCCATGCCTTTGCAGGCACAAACAGAATTTATCACCGGGGTGACCGCTGTGCTGTGACGAAAAACACAATGTCACCATATCTGTTTGGGCCATGGAAGGAATGACTGCCCTGGCGAACGGGTCGTCCTCGGCGCCGTCACCTGCGCGACCCGGCCTAAGTGGCATCCCCAATGCAGCGTTGGGGTGGGGCCTCTAGGCTGCGGATTGAAAACCCCTCCCATCCTTCCGACCTCCCATGTCCACACGCCCCCACTACGCTTTCTGGCCCCGCCGGCTGCCCCACTCGATCACCCTGCCCGCCACCTCGTTGTGGGACAACCTGGCCACCAACGCGCGCCGCTACCCGGACAAGGCGGCGCTGGTGTTCTTTGGTCGCCCGCTGAGCTACCGGGCCCTGGCGGAGGGGGCCGAGCGGCTGGCCGCGCGGCTGGTGCAACTGGGCGTGCAGCGCGGCGACCGCGTGGTGCTGTGCATGCAGAACTGCCCGCAGCTGGTGATGGCGCACTTCGCCATCCTGCGCGCCAATGCCGTGGTGGTGCCGGTCAATCCGATGAATCGGGCCGAGGAGCTCAAGCACTACATCACCGACCCCGACACGAAAGTGGCATTTACCACGGCCGACCTGGCGCCCGAGCTGGCCAAGGCCAGCAATGCCCTGGCCCCGGGCGAGCGCCTGGCGCACCTGGTGGTAACGCAATTCACCGACGCCTTCGACGCTGACGTGGAGGGCGCCGATGCCCCGCCCGAGGCCTGGAAGGACTGGCTGTGTACGCAGCACCCCTTGCCCGCGCTCGATGGGGGCGCAGTGCATGCCTGGAACCATGCCCTGGCCTGCAGCGACGCGCCGCCCGCGCTGGTGGTGGGGCCTGCCGATCTGGCGCTGCTGCCCTACACCAGCGGCACCACCGGCCTGCCCAAGGGCTGCATGCACCTGCACAAGAGCATCATGCACAACGCCGTGGCCAGCGCGCTGTGGGGCACGGGCTCGGTCGACAACGTCACGCTGGCGGTGGTGCCCATGTTCCACATCACGGGCATGGTGAGTGTGATGCATGCGGCCATCTACACCGGCGCCACCCTGGTGGTCATGCCGCGCTGGGACCGCGACCTGGCCGGGCGCCTGATCTCGCGCTACAAGGTGACCAACTGGACCAACATCCCGACCATGGTCATCGACCTGATGAACAGCCCGAACTTCGCGAGCTACGACCTGTCGAGCCTGGTCTACATCGGCGGTGGCGGCGCCGCCATGCCGCAGGCCGTGGCCCAGCGCCTGCTGGAGCAGTACGGGCTGCGCTATGCGGAAGGCTATGGGCTCACCGAAACGGCCGCGCCCTCCCACTCGAACCCACCGGACCAGCCCAAGCAGCAGTGCCTGGGCATTCCCTTCGTGGGCACCGATGCGCGCGTGATCGACCCCGACACGCTGCAGGAGGTGCCCGTGGGCGAGCAGGGCGAGATCATCATGCACGGCCCCGAGGTGTTCGAGGGCTACTGGAAGCGGCCCGATGCCACGGCCAGTGCCTTCATCGAGTTCGAAGGCAGGCGCTTCTTTCGCTCGGGGGACCTGGGGCGCATGGACGAGGAGGGCTACTTCTTCCTGACCGACCGCTTGAAGCGCATGATCAATGCCAGTGGCTTCAAGGTCTGGCCGGCCGAGGTGGAGGCGCTGATGTTCCGCCACCCCGCGATCCAGGAGGCCTGCATCATCTCGGCCCGTGACAGCTACCGGGGCGAGACCGTCAAGGCCGTCGTGGTGCTGCGTCCCTCGCACAAGGACACGACCGAGCAGCAGGTGATCGACTGGTGCCGCGAGAACATGGCCGTGTACAAGGTGCCGCGCATCGTGCAGTTCGTGAATGCCCTGCCCAAGAGCGGCAGCGGCAAGGTGATGTGGCGCGCGCTGCAGGAAGCGGAAGCCGCCTGACGGGAAGGCTTCGCTGGCGGTTTCTCGCCCCGCCTCCTGGGAGGCGGGTTGTCGCCTGCTCAGTGGGCCGGGTGGGTCAATTCGGCCAGGTCCCGCTCCAGCAGGGCGGGGTCGCCCAGCTGCAGTTCGATCAGGCGCCGCAGATGGGTCACGCTGTCCAGGTCGATGGAGCGGCACAGCAGGCCCGTGTGCAGCCCCTCCAGGTGCGCCACCTCGCAGGACATGCCGATGTGGTTGCCCGTGTCGTGCAGCGGGATGGTGAGCTGGCACAGCATGCCGGCATGCACGTCGGCCTGCGCGGGCAGTGAAATCAGGGCCCCCTTGAGCGACAGGTCCTGCACATGCACGCTGAAGGCGTTGCTGGCCAGGGTCAGCAGCGCAGGGGCATCGAAATGGACACGGACGTAGTGGCGGCGTTCGTGGGGCATGGCTGTCTCCGAGGAGTTTGACGCATGCTACCCCAAGCGCCGAGCAACGCGCTCAGGCTTTTGTTACTTTTGGATGTTTTAGCAACCTTTGGTTAACATAGTGCTTTCAGCCACTGTGGGGATTCCCGATCGTGAGTTCACGCATATTCCGGTGGCATTGCCGATGGGCAGGCTGGCTGGTGGGCGCCCTGTGGGGCCTGTTGCCGGCAGGGGCCGGCGCGGCTGCGCCCGTGCGGGAGGTGCGTGTGGGGGTGTATGCCAACGAGCCCACCGTGTTCATGAACCAGCATGGCCGGCCGGCGGGCATCTTCGTGGACCTGCTCAACCTGGTCGCCGAGCGCGAGCGCTGGTCTCTGCGCTACGTACCGTGCGAGTTGCGTGCCTGTCTGGATGACCTGCACAACGGCCGCCTCGACCTGGTGCCCGATGTGCCGCGTGCGCAGGCGCGCGAGGCACAGTTCGATTTCACGGCGCAGCCCCTGGTGGACACCTGGTCCGAGGTGTACCGCCTGCCATCCTCGCCGATCCGGTCGGTGCTGGACCTCGATGGCAAGCGCGTGGCCGTGCAGCGCGGCACGCCGCAGCGCGACCATTTCATTGCCTTGACGCGCCGCTACGGGCTGCAGGTCATGGTCGTGGACGTGGACTCGCCCGAGCAGGCCTTCAGTGCCGTGGGCAGCAAAAATGCCGAGGCGGCCATCTCCAACCACCTGTTCGGCAACGCCCATGCACCGGTGCATGGGTTGGCGGAGGCAGGCATCGTGCTCCAGCCGGGGGGGCTGTACATCGCCACCGGCAAGGACCGCAACCCCGACTTGCTGGCCGCCATCGACAAGCGGGCCCTGCAGTGGCGCGACGGTTCCGACGCCTCGTATGCGCAGGTCATGCGCCGCTGGGCGGGCGCCCCACCGGCCAGCGCCATCGGGCGCCCCGTGCTGTGGGCCGCGGCGGCACTGCTGCTGGTGGCCGCGCTCGCAGCCCTGGCCGTCTTCGCGCGGCGCCGGCGGGCAGGGGGTGGGGGATCCCGGCGTTGGCGTGCCAGCGAGCACAAGTTCGGCGCCATCCTCGACAGTGTCGAGGCCTTCATCTATATCAAGGACACGCAGCACCGCTACCAATACGCCAACCAGCACATGCTGGCGCTGCGGCCCGGCGCCGCGGATGGGCTGATCGGTGGCGATGACAGCGCGATCTTCGACGCGGCCACGGTGCGCCAGCTGACGGCCAACGACCGGCTGGTGCTGGAGCGCGGCGAGCGCATCGAGGTGGAGGAAACCAATACCTTCCACGATGGATCGGTGCGCACCTACCTGTCGGTGAAGATCCCACTGCGCCACGCGGACGGCAGCATCCATGCGCTGTGCGGCATATCCACCGACATCACCGATCACCAGGGGGTCGAGGAGTCGCTGCAGGTCGCTGCCATCGTGTTCGAATCGTTCGAGGGCATGGTGGTCACCGGGCCCGACCAGCGCATCCTGCAGGCCAACACATCCTACGCGCGGCTGTCCGGCTACACGGTGGAGGAGCTGGTGGGCAAGACCCCGGCGCTGCTGCAGTCCGGCCGGCATGACCAGACTTTTTACCGGACCATGCACGAGACCCTGCAGTCGGTAGGCTCCTGGCAGGGCGAGGTCTGGAACCGGCGCAAGGACGGCGAGGTGTACCCCGCCTGGATCACCATCACCGCCGTGCGCTCGGCGCAGGGCGCCATCACGCACTACGTGGGCACGCAGACCGACATCTCCAGCCGCAAGGCGGCCGAGGAGGAAATCCGCCTGCTGGCCTTCTATGACCCGCTCACGGGCCTGCCCAACCGCCGGCTGATGGCCGACCGCCTGCAGCACAGCCTGGCCGCCAGCGCACGCACGGGCACCGGGGGTGCGCTGCTGTTCGTGGACATGGACAACTTCAAGGACCTCAACGACACCCAGGGCCACGAGATCGGCGACGAGCTGCTGCGCCAGGTGGCCGCGCGCCTGGGCGGCTGCGTGCGCAACGGCGATACGGTGGCGCGCCTGGGTGGAGACGAGTTCGTGCTGCTGCTCGAGGGCCTGAGCGCCTTGCCGCACGAGGCCGCCTCGCAGGCCGAGATCGTGGGCCGCAAGGTGCTGCATGCCCTGGGGCAGAGCTACCAGCTCGGCGGCCATGCGCACCACAGCTCCTGCAGCATCGGCGTCACCCTGTATGCCGACCCGCACACCACGGTGGACGAGCTGCTCAAGCGCGGAGACATGGCCATGTACCAGGCCAAGGGGGCGGGGCGCAACACCCTGCGCTTCTTCGACCCGCGCACGCAGGCCGCCGTCACGGCGCGCACCGCGCTGGAGGCCGGGCTGCGCGAGGCCTTGCGCGAGGGCCAGTTCCTGCTGCACTACCAGCCCCAGATCAGCCTGGACCATGGCATGGTGGGCGCCGAGGCGCTGCTGCGCTGGGAGCACCCGCAGCGCGGCCTGGTGTCGCCGGCCGAGTTCATTCCGGTGGCCGAAGCCTGTGGCCTGATCGTGCCGCTGGGCGCATGGATCCTGCGGGCCGCGTGCCTGCAGCTGGTGGAGTGGGGGGGCGATGCAGCCACCGCCCACTGGACGGTGGCGGTGAACGTGAGCGCGCTGCAGTTCCGCCATCCGCACTTCGTGGAGGAGGTGGTGGAAGTCCTGCGCAGCACGGGCGCCAACCCGCTGCGCCTGAAGCTGGAACTCACCGAGTCGCTGCTGCTCGACGACGTGGAGGACATCATCCTGCGCATGACTACGCTGCGTGCCCTGGGCGTGCGCTTTTCGCTTGACGACTTCGGCACCGGCTACTCCTCGCTCAGCTACCTCAAGCGGCTGCCGCTGGACCAGCTCAAGATCGACCAGAGCTTTGTGCGCGACCTGCTCACCGACCCCAACGACGCCGCCATCGCCCGCACCATCGTCAACCTGGCGCACAGCCTGGACCTGGGCGTGATCGCCGAGGGGGTGGAAACCACCGAGCAGCGGGACATGCTGGCCAGCGTGGGCTGCCTGCACTACCAGGGCTACCTTTTCGGGCGGCCGGCGCCTGCCAGCGCATTGCCGCGCATTGCCGCGCAGGTGGCTTGAGCACCCGCGGGGTTGGAGCTGGGTCATGTGCCGCCGGGTCCGCGCCCCTGCGGCAAGCCCTCGCCCGACAGGGTCCGTGGTTAAGCCTTATGCTCGCAGGCCATGGCCCAAGTCACTTTTTCTCCCCCTTTCACCACGCCTTCGGACGCCGCAAACCAACTGCGCAGCGCGGGCTTCGCCGTGCTCTCCCCCGCCGATGTGGCGGTCTGGACAGGGTGCTCCCTGCCGGACCTGCTGGCACTCAACGCCGACTGGGCCGCGCTGCCACCGGACGACTTCCTCAAGGATGGCGGGCGCTACCGCCGCCGCCGCCACGCCTGCTTCATGGTGCAGGATGGGCAGGCGCAGCCGGTGCCGCACCGCGCGCACTGGCAGCCGGTGGAATACAACGCCCTGCACGGCGGCATGGAACGCTGGTTTGCGCCCATGGAGCCGGCCACGGTGGCGCTGCCCGTGTGGTCGCAGCTGCTGGCTGCGCTGGCCCGCGTCTCCGACGCCGTGTTTGCCACACAGGGCAAGGCGCCACAACCCTGGTTCGTGGAGGCGCACCAGTTCCGCATCGACACCGAAGGCGGCATCGGCCGGCCCACGCCCGAGGGCGCGCACCGCGATGGCGTGGATCTGGTGGCTGTGTTCCTGGTGGGGCGCGAGGGCATCAAGGGTGGCGAGACCCGGGTGTTCGAGGCCAACGGCCCCGGCGGCCAGCGCTTCACGCTCACCGAACCCTGGTCGCTGCTGCTGCTCGACGACGCGCGCATGATCCACGAATCCACCCCCATCCAGCCCATCGCCCCAGGTGGCTACCGCGACACGCTCGTGGTCACCTGCCGGCGCGGCGCGTTCCAGGGAGCGGACGTGGTGGGGTAGGGGCGCCATCCTTGTCATGGGGGCGCGTGCGTAGGACAAAGCGTCGTCTTGCGGCAGAAATCGCTGGATCGACCGCTCGCCGTTTGATGCGTATCAAGATGCGATGTATGGTACGGGTTCACACTGTCCTTCATCGCATCGCAGGCGGCACCCGGGACCGGGGGATTGGGGGTTCAGGGCCTTGCCGAGGGTGCATCAACACAAGGAGAAGACACCATGTTCAAGCACATTCTGGTTCCCATCGATGGCTCCGACATCGCCACGCTGGCGGTGTCCAAGGCGGCAGAGCTGGCCAAGACCTTTGGCAGCGCCGTGACCGCCCTGTACGTGGTGGACCCGTATCCGTTCACCGGCGTCGGTGCCGATTTCGCCTATGGCCAGGCCCAGTACCTGAGCGCTGCCACGGCCGAGGCGAATACGGCACTGGACGCCGCTCGCACTGCCCTCACGGCCGCTGGCGTGCAGGTGACCACGGTGGTGGGCGAGGGCCACACCGTGCACGACGGCATCGTGAGCGCCGTGCTGAGCACGGGCGCCGATCTCATCGTCATGGGCTCGCACGGCCGCCGCGGCCTTGAAAAGCTGGTGCTGGGCAGCGTCACGCAGCGGGTGCTGGGCGCGGTGCATGTGCCGGTGCTGGTCGTGAGGACTTGATCGCGCACCTTTGCCGCGTATGAATAAAAAATGGCTCCTGAGGGAGCCATTTTTGCGGGTCCACCGCTTCTGGAGTTGCTACAAAGCCCAGCGCAGCGGTCCTGGCTAGGCGCTCCGTCGCAGACAGTACGATCAGTACGGCAAGACGGAGCAACGACGCCAGGAGGGCTTTTTAGCGACTCCTCTTATTCGATCTTGGCGCCGGAGGCTTCTACTATGCCCTTCCATTTGGCGTAATCGTTTTTCATCAAGGTACCGAACTGCGCGGCCGACATGGCTTCGGGCTCGGCGCCCTGGGCCTGGATGGCGGCCTTCATGTCCTCGGTGACCAGCAGCTTGTTGATCTCGGCGTTCAGGGCCGTGACCACGCTGGCCGGCGTGCCGGCGGGCGCGAACACACCGTACCAGGTGCTCACGTCGAAGCCCTTGAAGCCCGACTCGGCCACGGTGGGCACGTCGGGCAGGGACGAACTGCGCTTGGCCGAGGTCACGGCCAGAGCACGCAGCTTGCCCGACTTGAGCTGGCCCATGGCCGATGGCACGGAGGACATCAGCAGGTCCACGTTGCCGGCCAGGGCGTCCATGAGGGCGGGATTCGAGCCCTTGTAGGGGATGTGGCTGAGCTTCACGCCGGCCGCCTTCTCGAACAGGTCGCCCGCCAGGTGGATGGACGTGCCGTTGCCGGGCGAGCCGTAGGTGACGGTGCCGGGGGCTGCCTTGGCGGCGGCCACCACGTCGGCCAGGGTCTTGTACTTGGAGTTGGCGCTGGTGGCGATGACCACGGGCGTGTAGGCCACGTGGGCCACGGCGGTCAGGTCCTTGGTGGGGTCCCAGGGCAGGTTCTTGTACAGCCAGGGGCCGATGACCAGGTTGTCCTTCTGGCCCATCACGATGTCGTAGCCCGTGGGCGCGGCCTTCACGGCCTCGCCGATGCCGATGGTGCCGCCCGCGCCGGCCTTGTTGTCGGCCACCACGGTCCACTTGGCGCTTTCGGTGAGCTTGGTGGCCACCAGGCGCGAGAGGATGTCGGTGCCGCCGCCCGGTGGGAAGGGCACGATCAGGCGGATGGGCTTGTTGGGGTAGGCAGCGGCAGGGGCGGGCGCCTGCGCGTGGGCGGTGGCACCCAAGGCGAGGGCCAGCGCGCTGAAGGAAATCAGGGTGCGAATCATGGTGAAAGATGTCTCCGTCGGTTCAATGGGTGGGAGCCGCCGCAACGGGCATGCTCCACTCTGCTGATCTGGGCCAGCACATCGCCATGATCGCTGATCAGGCGAAGGTGCTGCCTTGCCAATGCGGGGTGGCAGCATCGCGGGTGGCGATGGCAGCCCCGGGGTTCAGATGCGTTCGAAAATCGCGGCAATGCCCTGGCCGCCGCCGATGCACATGGTCACCAGCGCATAGCGGCCCTGCACGCGCTGCAGTTCGTGCAGCGCCTTCACGGTGATCAGCGCGCCCGTGGCGCCGATCGGGTGGCCCAGCGAGATGCCCGAGCCGTTGGGGTTGACCTTGGCCGGGTCCAGGCCCAGGTCCTTGGTCACGGCGCAGGCCTGCGCGGCAAAGGCCTCGTTGGCCTCGATCACGTCCAGGTCGGCCACCGTGAGGCCGGCCTTCTTGAGCGCCAGTTGCGTGGCTGGCACCGGGCCGATGCCCATGTACTTCGGGTCCACGCCTGCGTGGGCATAGGCCACCAGGCGCGCCAGGGGCTTGGCGCCGCGCGCCTTGGCGGCGCCGGCTTCCATCAGCACCACGGCGGCAGCGGCGTCGTTGATGCCCGAGGCATTGCCCGCCGTCACGGTGCCGTTCTCCTTGATGAACACCGGCTTGAGCTTGGCCATGTCCGCAAGGGTGGCGCCGGGGCGAAAGTGCTCGTCGGTCGCGTACTGCACGTCGCCCTTCTTGCTCTTGAGGGTGACGGGAACGATCTGGTCCTTGAACAGGCCTGCCTCGGTCGCGCGCTCGGCGCGGTTGTGGCTTTCCACGGCCAGCTGGTCCTGGTCCTCGCGGCTGATGCCCCACTTGGCGGCGATGTTCTCGGCCGTCACCCCCATGTGGATGTTGTGGAAGGGATCGTGCAGCGCGCCGATCATCATGTCCACCATCTTGGTGTCGCCCATGCGCGCGCCCCAGCGCATGTTCAGGCTGGCGAACGGGGCCCGGCTCATGTTCTCGGCGCCGGCGCCGATGGCCACGTCGGTGTCGCCCAGCAGGATGGACTGGCTGGCGTTCACGATGGCCTGCAGGCCCGAGCCGCACAGCCGGTTCACGTTGTAGGCAGGCGTGTTCTCGCTGCAGCCGCCGTTGATGGCCGCCACGCGCGACAGGTACATGTCCTTGGGCTCGGTGTTCACCACGTGGCCGAACACCACGTGGCCCACGTCCTTGCCTTCCACGTTGGCGCGCGCGAGCGATTCGCGCACCACGAGGGCGCCCAGTTCGGTGGGCGGAATGTCCTTGAGGCTGCCGCCAAAGGTGCCAATGGCGGTGCGGACTGCGCTGACGACGACGACTTCACGGGTCATGGGAGTGTCCTTTCTGGAGGGAGGTCTGTTGGTTTTATTGAGCGTCTCTCACGTCGGCGACCGGGTGGGTGCCGAAGTCCGCGCGATCCAGCCAGGCGAGCACGCGGGTGGCGGCATCGGCGGGCGATGTGAGCTGGCCACCCGTCTTGAGGTTGGCGAAATTCTCGCGGTCCGGGAACGCCTCGGGGGCGGCGCCGCGCAACTGCACCTGCATGTCGGTGTCGATCACGCCGGGTGCCAGCGAGCATACCTTGGCGCCATGGGGCTTGTGGGCCTCGTCCAGCGCCACGCAGCGCGTGAAGTGGTCCATGCCGGCCTTGGCTGCGCAGTAGGCGGCCTGCGAGGCCATGGCCTTGCGGCCCAGGCCCGAGGAAATGTTGAGCACCTTGCGTGCCGTGGCGGTCCAGCCCTCGGTGGCGTGGAGGAAGGCGGCCGTGAGCTGCATGGGCGACTCCAGGCCCACGCGCAGGGCGTTGGCCAGGTCGGCGGGGTCGCTGTCCGACAGCGGGGCGATGCGCGGGATGGTGCCGGCGTTGTTGATCAGCGTGGCGCTGGCAAAGCGGCCGGGGGCCTGTGCGGCGAGCCAGCCCTTGAGGCGGGCGGCGGCCTGCTCGCCCTGCGACAGGTCCTGCTGCCATTGTTCGAGTGTGGCGCCCGAGGCCTTGGCGGCGGCGGTCAGCGCGTCCTGGGTATTGCGGGCCAGGCAGACGAGGGTGTTGCCGGGGTGTTGCAGCAGTTGCTCGGCCATGGCCAGGCCCATGCCGCGCGAGCCGCCGGTGAGAATGAAGAGATGTGGGGTTTGGGACATCCCTCCATCGTACTGCGCCTGTGCGCCGTCAGCTGTCACCCGGGGATTCCAGGGCCGCCAGCAGCAGTGCCAGTTTGGCGTCGAGTGCCGCCAGGTCGGAGGCCTTCAAGGGGGCGAGGATGCGGTGCTCGTTGGCCACATGGGCCTCGACCGCGCGGTCGATCAGCGCCAGCCCTGTGGGGGTCAGTTGCACCAGCATGCTGCGCGCATCCTCGGGGTTGGGCAGGCGTGCCACGAAGCCGCTGGCTTCGAGCTTGTTCATGCGGTGCGTCATGGTGCCCGAGGTGACCATCAGCATGGAAAACAAGGTGGTCGGTGCCAGGCAATAGGGCGCCCCCGAGCGGCGCAGCGTGGCCAGCATGTCGAATTCCCAGAAGCTCAGGCCGAACTCGGCGAAGGTCTCGTCGAGCCGGCGCTGCAGCAGGGCCGCGCAGCGCTTGATGCGGCCGATGGGGCCCATCGGGCCCACATCCAGATCGGGCCGTTCGCGGTGCCACTGGGCCAGGATGGCGTCCACGGCATCGGGGGTGCGTTGGGGTGGGGGCATGGCTGCCTTGGTTGTCTTGATGTCAAGATTTTATGGTAGAGTAAATTATCTTGAATTGAAGATAAATGCCATGACCGAAGACCACCCCCGTGTCGCCTGGACCGATGTGCTCGTGACAGCACTGGCGCCCACCATCTGGGGCTCCACCTACATCGTCACCACCGAGCTGCTGCCGCCAGACCGGCCCTTCACGGCCGCGCTGCTGCGCACCCTGCCCGCCGGCCTGTTGCTGGTGCTGTGGTGCCGCCAGGCGCCGGCCTGGGGGGACGGGCGCGGCTGGGCGCGTTTGCTGCTGCTGGCGGCGCTCAACATCGGCGTCTTCCAGGCGCTGCTGTTCGTGGCCGCCTACCGCTTGCCCGGTGGCGTGGCGGCCGTGGTGGGGGCCATCGGGCCGCTGCTCATGATGGGCTTGACCTGGGCGGTGGACCACCGGCGCCCGCCCGCCCTGGCCATGGGGGCCGGGGCGCTCGGCGTGGCGGGCATGGCGGCGCTGCTGCTGTCGCCCGGCGCCGCGTGGGACATGGTGGGCGTGGCGGCGGCGCTGGCCGGCACGGTGTGCATGGCCTTCGGCACCTTTCTTGCGCGGCGCTGGCAGTCCGGTGGCTTGCCGGTGCTGGCCTTCACGGGCTGGCAGTTGCTCGCGGGTGGCGCCATGCTGCTGCCCGTGGCCTGGGCGGTGGACCCGCCGCTGCCCGCCCTCACGGCCATGCAGGTGGGCGGCTATGCCTACCTGAGCATCGCGGGCGCCCTGCTGGCCTATGCGCTGTGGTTCCGCGGCGTGGCGCGGCTGCCGTCGGTGGCGGTGTCCTCGCTGGGCCTGCTCAGCCCCGTGGCGGCGGTGCTGCTCGGTTGGGCGCTGCTGGGCCAGGCCTTGCGCGGCACCTCGCTGGTGGGGGTGGTGGTGGTGCTGGCCAGCATCCTGGCCGTGCAATGGGCCATGGCGCGGCAGGCCGCGGTCGCCCCGGCGGCTTAGAAATCGGGCGCCAGATGGAACTGCAGAGGTTCGCCGGTGGCCGGGTGCGCCAGTGCCAGGTCGCTCGCATGCAGCAGCAGGCGCGGCGCCAGGGCCTGCGTGGCAGCCTCGGCATACAGCGCATCGCCCAGAATGGCATGGCCCACGGCGGCCAGGTGCACGCGCAGCTGGTGGGTGCGGCCGGTCACGGGCTCGAGCAGAACACGCGTGGTGTTGGCCGATTCATCATGCGACTCGGCACGCCAGCGGGTGAGGCTGGGCTTGCCCAGAGCAGCATCGATCACCCGCAAGGGGCGGCGCTCCCAGTCGGCAGCGATCGGCAGGTCGATCTCGGCCCAGGTGCCGTCACTGGCTTGCCCCATGTGCCCTTGCACCACCGCAACGTAACGTTTGTGCACCTGGCGCTGCTCGAAGGCCAGGCCCAGCCGGCGTTGCGCGTCGATGTGCCGTGCCATGAGCACCAGGCCCGAGGTGGCCTGGTCCAGCCGGTGCACGACGAGTGCGCCTGGCCAGTGCTGCTGCGCACGGGCGCTCAGGCAGTCCTGCTTGTCCGGCCCGCGGCCGGGCACGCACAGCAGGCCCGCGGGCTTGTGCAGCACCAGGATGTCCGCGTCTTCATGCACTGCCTGCACGGGCAGTGCGCCGTCAACTGGCGCCATGGCCGTGGATGAGCCGGTGCACCGTGGCCACCAGTTCTTCCACATCGTTGGGCTTGTGGATCAGCGCGCTGGCGCCCTCGGCCATGGCGGCCTGCTCGATCTCGGTGGTCACGTAGCCCGAGGCCAGGGCCACCGGCAGGTCGGGGCGTATCTGGCGCGCCTCGCGCACCAGGTCGGTACCGACGAAGCCGGGCATGTTGTAGTCGGTCACCAGCAGGTCATAGCGCTGGGGGTCGGCGCGCAGTGCAGCGCTGGCTTCGTGCGGGTCGGTGTAGCCGCTCACCTCGTAGCCCCTGCGGCGCAGCAGCCGCTGCACCAGGAAGACCAGGGCCTGGTCGTCGTCCACGTACATCACATGGGGCTTGCGCTGGTCGATCTGCGCCGTTGCCAGCGGTGCGGGCGCCGGGGGCGGGACCAAGGCCGGCGTTGGCTCGGCGCTGCCGGGCGCGACGGGGAAGTACAGCGTGAAGCGGCTGCCATGGCCCGGGATGCTGCTCACGTCCACCGCGCCTTCGTGCGTGCGCATCACACCATGCACCACGGCCAGGCCCAGGCCGGTTCCCTGGCCCACCGGCTTGGTGGTGAAGAAGGGCTCGAAGATGCGCTGCAGCGTGGCCGCCTCGATGCCGGGCCCGTTGTCGCGCACTGCGAGGGCCACGTAGTGGCCTTCCGCCAGGCCCAGGCGCTCGCTCAGGCGCTGGTCGGGCTGCACGGTGGCCGCCTCCACGTGGATGCTGCCGCGCGTGCTGCCAATGGCATGGATGGCATTGGTACACAGGTTGAGCAGGGCCTGCTCGACCTGCGTGGCGTCGGCCAGCACCGGGGGCAGGTCCAGCTGCAGCTGCATGTGCAGCTCGATGGCCGGGGGCAGGGTGACGCGCAGCAGGCGCTCGGTGTCGTGCACCACCTCCACCAGCGGCACGGCGGTGCGCTGCGGCGGCTCGTTGCGGCTGAAGGTCAGGATCTGGCGCACCAGGTCGCGTGCGCGGCGCCCGGCCTTGTCGATCTCGCGCAGGCTCTCCAGGGCCGGCGATCCGGGCGCGCTGTCGGCCTTGGCCAGCTCCACGTTGCCCAGGATGGCGCCAAGGATGTTGTTGAAGTCGTGCGCGATGCCGCCGGCCATGGTGCCCACGGCCTGCATCTTGTGCGATTCGCGCAGCTGCGCCTCCAGCTCGCTGCGGTGGGCCTCGGCCTTCTTGCGGCCGGTGAGGTCGCGCGCGAACACGGTGGTGGTCTCGCCTTCGGCATGGCGCTCGAACGAGACGCTCACCTCTACTGCGAGCTCCTTGCCGCCGGCCGTGAGCGCCGTCATTTCACCCAGCATGGCCTGCGTGGTGAGCTGCGCAAATGTGAGGCCCTGTGTCGCACCGGGCAGAAAGCGTTCGAGCGGGCTGCCCAGCGCATCGCTGGCACTGCACTGGAACAGCGCCGCCGCCGTGGGGTTGAACACGGTGATGCGCTGGTGCTGGTCCACGCAGATGATGGCGTCGAGCGCGGAGTTGATCACCGCCTCCAGACGTTTCTCGCTGGCGTACAGCTGCTCGTTGCGCTGCTGCAGGGCCTGCGCGCTGTACTGCAGCGCGCGGCGCTCGGTGAGCAGCGGGCCCTGGTCGATCACCGCGCACAGGTACTGCGACACCGGCGGGCCGCCGCCGGCCTGCGGTGCCTCGATGTGGGCGATGTGCAGGTCGCCCTTGATGCGCAGCTCCTCGCTGATGTCGAAGACCACCTCGTTCACCTCGCTGCGCCCCAGGTTCTCGGCCTGCGCAAAGGCGTTGTGTACGCGGTCCACGTCGGCTGCGCTCACGAAGGGCATCAGGGCCGTGAGCGGCCGGTCGCGCTCCGTGGGCTGGAAGGACCGGTGCGCCATGGAATTGGCCTGCACCACCATGTCGTGCTCGTCGATCACCATCAGCGCCAGCGGCATGCTGGCGAACAGGGTTTCGAAGCGCTCAGACGCGCTCTCGGCCACGGCCTGGCTGTAGCGCAGCACCTTGTTCTGGCTCTCGAGCTCGGCCTGGTAGGCACGCAGTTCGGCCACCAGGCTATCGGCGGGGCTGCCCGCAGCACCTGCCGTGCCTTCGGTGGCCGTGGTCGCAGCGTCCGCAGTCGCACCGGGCGCGGGCGAACGCCGGGAGGGGTCCAGGAAAGACAGGTCCGGTTCACTCATGGACAAGGGGCGATCAACAAGGCAGCACCGCGCAATGGAGGGGGAAAACAAGTGTAAGCCTCCCCGGAGTCCCCAGACCGCGCATGGACGGGGCGATTGTTGACCGAATCCGAACAATCCTTTTCCCAGCAGGACCTTACCGAACGCCCGCGCGTTCCCTACAGTTCACCCATCGGCATTGCGATGCCGTCCATTCAACCAAGATATTTCAGGAACACTGGCCATGACCACCGCCGAACACACCACCGTCGCCAACCCGCTGCTCGACAAGCTGCAGTGGCGCTATGCCGCCAAGAAGATGGATGCCGCCAAGCGCGTGCCGGCCGACAAGGTCGAACGCATCCTGGAGGCCGCGCGCCTGGCGCCCACCTCCAGCGGCCTGCAGCCGTTCGAGATCATCGTCGTGACCGACCCCGCGGTGCGCGCCCGCATCCAGCCGATCGCCTGGAACCAGGCACAGATCACCGATGGCTCGCACCTGCTGGTCTTTGCCGCCTGGGACAACTACACAGCCGAGCGCATCAACATGATGTTCGACCTGACCAACGAACAGCGTGGTTTCAAGAACGAAGGCTGGGAAAACTACCGCCAGATGCTGCTGGGCATGTACCCCCAGCGCGATGCCGAAGTGAACTTTCAGCACGCCGCCCGCCAGGCCTACATCGGCCTGAGCGCCGCCCTGATGGCCGCCGCCTTCGAAGGCGTGGATTCCACGCCCATGGAAGGCTTCGACCCCAAGGCCCTCGACGAAATCCTGGATCTCAATGCGCGCGGCCTGCGCAGCGTTGCCATCCTGCCCCTGGGCTACCGCGCCAGCGAAGGCGACTGGCTGGTGAACCTCAAGAAGGTGCGCCGTCCGCGCGAACAGTTCGTCACTGAAGTGTGATGGAAAGGCCCGGCCAGCCCGCGAGGGCAGGCCAGGCCCGGTTGCCTATCTCTCTCCTCCGCCGTCTTTAAGACGTTCCGCCCGACACCCAGGTGCCGGGCGGTTTTTTGCGTTGTTACCGAAGTCGATCAGCGCGCTGCGCTCGGTGCATCGCTGACCTGGCGCAGCGGCGTGAGCACGAAGGCCAGGGCCACCAGCAGCACCAGCGCGCCGCCACTGGCCGCGAACAGCTGGGGCAGGGTGATGCTCTTCATGAGCCAGCCGGTCACGGCTGCCGAAATGGGCGCCAAGCCCATGAAGATGAACATGAACAGGCCCATCGCCCGGCCGATCAGCGCGGGTGGCACGCGCTGCTGTATCCAGGTGAACACGCGCACCTGCATGAAGCCGCCCAAGAGGCCGATGGCCAGCATCAGTCCCGCTCCCTGCCACACGGCGCTGACGGTGCCCATGGGAATGAACAGGAGGCCGATGATGGCGTCGAAGACCAGGATGGTCAGCCCCAGGCTGCCCACCCGCAGGCGCGGGAACATGCCCGAGGCCACCATGCCCGCCAGCGTGCCCGCGCCGTGGGCGCCGAGCATGGTGCCGAAGGCGGCGGCGCCCAGCGTGGGCGTGCTGCTGGCCAGCACCGGCACGGCGATGTGGATGGGCCCCATGATGAACAGCGCAATGGCGCTCCAGTAGAGAAAGCAGGTGCGCAGCTCGGCATCGCGCCAGAAGTGCGCCAGGCCCTGCGCCACCGAGGCCAGCACAGCCTGCGGCGCGGCGCTGCTGGCAGCCGTTGGTGCGGCTGCTGCGAGCGTTCGCACCTTGGCCAGCGTCCAGGCCGACACGCCGAAGCTCAGCGCGTCGAGCGCAAAGGCGATGCCGATGCCCGTGGCGTTGGCCCTGGCTTGCTCCGTGCTGCCGCTGCCGTCACCGAACAGCGCGATCAACAGGCCCGCGAGCAGCGGCCCGAGGAACATGGTGAGCTGGCGCAGGCCCAGGCTGATGCCGTTGGCCGCCTGCAGTTGTGCGCGCGGCACCACGTGCGGCATCAGCGAGGTGCCCGCCGGGATGCTGAAGGCCGTGGACAGGCCGATCGCCAGCGACAGCCCATACACCATCCACAGCGTGAGCGTACCCGTGAGCACCAGCCCGCTGAGCAGCGCCAGCAATACCAGGTTGATGTACTTGGTGAGCATCAGCACCTCTTTGGGGGAGTAGCGGTCCACCAGCGCGCCGCCGATCAGGATGAACAGCGCGCGTGGCACGCTTATCAGGGCCAGCACGGTGCCCAGCACCAGCGTGTCGCCGGTCATCTGCAGCACCAGCCAGGGCAGGGCGATCAGCGTGAACTGGTCGCCCAGCATGGTGAGCGCGGAGCCGCTGGTCAGCCAGCGGAAGTTGGGGTCGCGAAACAGCGCCGCGCGCGGGTCGGCGCCGGGCGGCGCCTGGTGGTCGTGAAGGGATGGCATGGTTTTCTCTCCGGAAGAATGGAACGCTTGGAATCGGTGGCTGGGCACTGGGCAACCCAGGCACGCGGGGCTGCACTCGCTGCCAGGTGTGTGGACGGATAGCGGCTTTGCTACCCGTTCAGGCGGTGTGCCGGTGGTGCCCGGGATCGCAGCGGTTGCGCCGGCAGTGCATGCCTGGGCGTCAGCAGGCGCAGCGCGCTGCTGGCCAGGGCCAGGCTCCACAGCAGCGCCGCCGCGTGGCCGGCGAGCGCCATGGCCGTGGGCAGCCAGCGGTCAGCACCGCCAGGGGCCAGCAAGGCGTCAACCACCACGCCGGTGAACAGGAAGATGGCGAGCGCCAGGGCTTCAGGGTGCGTGAGTGCTTCCGCCAGGACGCATGCCACCAGCAGGCAGGCCGAGCCCGCCAGCGCATACAGTGGCCAGTGGCCCGCCGGGTGAAGAAGCAGTGTCCGCCAGGGGGCGGGCGTGTGGGGAGAACGGTGTTGCAGGGGGCTCATGGTGTCGGTCCGTTGGCTGCTGTTGGCAGCCTGTCGGGTCCGACTGTGAGGCCTCACGTTGCGTGAGGGTCAAGCCTTTTGGCGCACTTTTTTCGGCGATGGTGCTGCCGCTGCAGGGACCAGAGCCGCCTGCAGGTAGGCGCGCACGGGCGCACTCAGGGGCGAGCCCGCCTGCAGCAAGGGTTCCTGCTCAGACGCTGCAATCAGCTTGTGGCGCAGCGCGGAGCTGCCGCCCGTCAACTGGCCAAACAGACGGTCCCAGCGCTGGGCAGCGTCGATGGCATCCGGGTGGTGCGCGGGCAGGCCCTGCGCCAGCAGTTGCCGCACGTCTGCTTCCAGTTCGGCCCACTGCGCATGGGGCACGTGGCCCAGGCCGCGCAGATCGTCGCGGGTCACGTACTTTTCCAGCAGGGCCATGCGCAGCTTGATCGCCGTTTCGACGAACTCGATCATGTCGCCGGGCGGCGCATGGTTGCGCCCCTGGGTGCTGGGCTCGGTGCGGAACATGTGGCCCCAGCGGTCGAGCAGGTCGATGTCGCCCCCCATCCAGTGCAGCATGAGCGCCATCCAGCGGTAGGCCAGGGCCTGGACTTCGGGGCTGTCGGGTGGCAGTTGGCGGTCCATGGCGCTGCGCACCAGGTCCTTGACCACCAGCCAGTCGGCCTCGATCAGGCTCCAGCTGGTGAAGATCTGCTTGAGCTCGGCCGAGCTGAAGTACTTGCCGTAGGTGGTCATCAGCGCCAGCGCTTCGAGCCAGTTGCCCATGTCGGGCTCGGCGCCGGCCATCAGACCGTCGCGCAGCATGGCCAGCCGCCCGCGCAGTTCGGTGGCCTGCGTGATCTGCTGGTCCAGCGCGCGGATCTGCTGGCCGATGATGCGCTCGGGCGCCATGCCTTCGCCGGCCAGCAGCTCGCCAATGTCGCTGAGTGCCAGGCCCATCTGGCGCATGGTCTGGATGCCGTGCAGGCGCTGTACGTCGGCCTGGCTGTACAGGCGGTAGCCGGCCTCGGAGCGGCCCGAGGGCGCGAGCAGGCCGATCTCGTCGTAGTGGTGCAGGGTGCGCACCGTCAACCCGGTGCGGCGGGCCAGTTCACCGACTTTCAGCAGCATGTGGCGGGGGCCTGTGCGCCGGGAACTTACTTGCCGACGGAAATCAGTTCGATCTCGAAGTTCAGCGTGGCGTTGGGCGGGATCACCCCGCCGGCACCGTTGGCGCCGTAGGCAATGGCGGGTGGGCAGGTCAGCTTGGCCTTGCCGCCGGGCTTCATGCGCTGAACGCCTTCGGTCCAGCAGGGGATCACGCGGTTCAGGGGGAACGACGTAGGCTCGCCGCGCTTGTAGGAGCTGTCGAACTCCTTGCCATCGAGGAAGGTGCCCTTGTAGTGCACCTTGACGGTGTCGGTGGCCTTGGGCGATTCGCCGGTGCCGTCCTTGAGCGATTCATACACCAGGCCGCTGGCGGTGGTGACGGGCTTGGCGGCTTGCTGGGCCAGGGCGGCGGGGGCGATCACGAGGCTGGCGAGCAGCAGGCACAGGGTATTGCGCAAGGGGTTCTCCTGAATATTTTGGACAGGCGCGATCTTAGTCGTGTTCTTGTGGGTGTCCGCTCTCTGTTGTTTCGGTGGTTGCTGCTGTTTCTTTGCCGAGGGCGGAGGCCGGGATGTGCGCCCGGCGGCGCAGTAACTTTCTCTTGGCCGCCAAGAGAAAGTCACCAAAGAGAAGGCGGCCCCCAGTCTGCGTCCCCCATCGCCCGCCGGGCGATGGGGGCAGCCTGCGATGCTCGGATCTGGGGTGGTGCCGCAGAACTCGCTGCGTTCTTCGAACTCCGCTCAAACAGCTGCGGCAAGCCAGATCACGAAGCGTGTGTGTCCTTCGGCACACACGCCCACCCCAGCCCCTGCGCTTCTCGGCGCAGCCAGCAGGGGTGGGGAGCGGGGTCAAATACGGCTGCTGCTGCGCAGCTACGCCGGGTGTCGGGTCGCGCTGCGCGCTGCCGACGGCTGGGGCGCAGCCGCCCTGTCCAGGCCAAGCGCAGCGAGGCAGTTGGGGCCGAGCGAAGCAATGGCCCGAGTGGAGCCCGCTCCCACCCCCTTCTGACACGGGCAGCGGGGTCGCCTTCCTTTGGGGTACGCTTCTTTGGCGACGCAAAGAAAGGTACCTCGGCCGCCGGGCCGAGACCCGGCCTCCGCCGTCAGCAAAAGAACGGAAGCAACCATAGCCCCCGCCGCACAAAGCGATTCAGCAGCTCAAGCGTAGTCGCTGACCGGGATGCAACTGCAAGACAGATTGCGATCCCCCCACACATTGTCCACCCGCCCCACAGGCGACCAGTATTTGGCACTGCGCAGAGCCGCCACAGGATAGGCCGCCGTCTCACGCGAGTACGGATGTGTCCACTCGCCGGTGAGCAGGCTCTCCGCCGTGTGCGGCGCGTTCTTGAGGGGGTTGTTGTCCTGCGGCCAGGCGGCGGCTTCGATCTGGCGGATCTCTTCGCGGATGGCGATCATCGCGTCGATGAAGCGGTCGATCTCGAACAGCGTCTCGCTCTCGGTGGGCTCGACCATCAGCGTGTTGGGCACCGGGAAGCTCAGCGTGGGCGCGTGAAAGCCGTAGTCGATAAGGCGCTTGGCGACGTCCTCGGCCATCACGCCGCTGGTGTCCTTCAACTGGCGCAGGTCCAGGATGCACTCGTGCGCCACATGGCCGTTGGCGCTCGCGTACAGCGTGGGGTAGTGGTCCTTGAGGCGCGCGCTGATGTAGTTGGCCGAGAGGATGGCAGTCTCGGTCGCGGCCTGCAGGCCTTCGGCGCCCATCATGCGGCAGTACATCCAGCTGATGGGCAGCACGGCGGCATTGCCCAGGGGGGCTGCCGAGACGGCGCCCACGCCACCGGGCACGCCAGCCGTGGCATGGCCGGGCAGGTAGGGCACGAGGTCGGCCACCACGCACACGGGGCCCACGCCGGGGCCGCCACCGCCGTGGGGAATGCAGAAGGTCTTGTGCAGGTTCAGGTGGCTCACGTCGCCGCCGAACTCGCCGGGGGCAGCCACGCCCACCAGGGCGTTCATGTTGGCACCGTCCACGTAGACCCGGCCGCCGTGCTGGTGTACCAGGGCGCACAGCTCCTTGACCTGGGTCTCGAACACGCCGTGCGTGCTCGGGTAGGTGATCATCACGGCGGCCAGGTTGTCGCTGTGCTGCTCGCACTTGGCCTGCAGGTCCGCCATGTCCACGTTGCCGTTGGCATCGCAGGCGGTCACCACCACCTGCATGCCCACCATCTGCGCGCTGGCGGGGTTGGTGCCGTGCGCGCTGCTGGGGATCAGGCAGATGTTGCGGTGGCCATGGCCCTGGGCCTCATGGTAGGCCTTGATGGCCAGCAGGCCCGCGTACTCGCCCTGCGAGCCGGCATTGGGCTGCAGGCTGATGCCGGCGTAGCCCGTGGCCTGGCACAGCCAGGCGCGCAGTTGCTCGTCGAGCTCGCGGTAGCCTTCGAGCTGATTGGCGGGGGCAAAGGGGTGTACCTGGGCGAACTCGGGCCAGGTGATGGGGATCATCTCGCTCGTGGCATTGAGCTTCATGGTGCAGCTGCCCAGCGGGATCATGCTGCGGTCCAGCGCCAGGTCCTTGTCGGACAGCTGGCGGATGTAGCGCAGCATGCCGGTCTCACTGTGGTGGGTGTTGAACACCGGGTGCGTGAGGTAGCTGCTGGTACGGCGCAGCTCGGTGGGGATCAGTGGCTCCACGCCCTTCTCGAACGCATCGAAGGTGGGCAGGGCCTGGCCGTCCTTGGCGAAGACCTTCCACAGCAGGGCGATGTCGGCACGGGTGGTGGTCTCGTCGAGCGAGATGCACAGGTAGTGCTCGAAGTACACGCGCAGGTTGGCACCCAGTTGCACGGCGCGCGCTGCGATGGCCGCAGTGGCGCCATCGGTCTTGAGTGTCAGGGTGTCGAACGTGGCCTGCGGGCGCACGGGGGCGCCCAGTTGCTCCAGGCCCTTGGCCAGGATGGCGGTGTAGCTGGCCACGCGCTGGGCAATGCGCTTCAAGCCCTCGGGCCCGTGGTACACGGCGTACATGCTGGCCACCACGGCCGGCAGCACCTGGGCCGTGCAGATGTTGGAGGTGGCCTTTTCGCGGCGGATGTGCTGCTCGCGCGTCTGCAGCGCCAGGCGGTAGGCGGGCTTGCCATGGGTGTCCACGCTCACCCCGACCAGGCGGCCGGGCAGGGAGCGCTTGAATTCGTCGCGGCAGGCCATGTAGGCGGCGTGCGGGCCGCCCGCGCCCATGGGCATGCCAAAGCGCTGGGTGGTGCCGACCACGATGTCGGCGCCCCATTCGCCGGGCGGGGTGATGAGGGTCAGCGCCAGCAGGTCGGCCGCGGCGATGAAGGCGGCCTGCTTGCCATGGGCTTTTTCGACGTCGGCGCGCAGGTCGTCGATGCGGCCGCTGGTGGCGGGGTACTGGGCCAGCACGGCGAAGTATTCGCCGTCGAGCGCCGCATGCCACTCGGGTGCGGAGTTCGCCAGCACCACCTCGATGTTGAGCGGTTTGGCACGGGTCTGGATGACCTCGATGGTCTGCGGGTGCGCGTCACCGGCGACGATGAAGCGGTTGCTCTTGCTCTTGACCGAGCGCTTGGCCAAGGTCATGGCCTCGGCCGCGGCCGTGGCCTCGTCGAGCATGGAAGCGTTGGCGATGGGCATGCCGGTCAGGTCGCAGACCATGGTCTGGAAGTTGACCAGGGCCTCCATGCGGCCCTGCGAGATCTCGGCCTGGTAGGGCGTGTAGGCCGTGTACCAGGCCGGGTTCTCGAGCACGTTGCGCAGGATCACGCCCGGCGTGTGCGTGCCGTAGTAGCCCTGGCCGATGAAACTGCGCAGCACCTGGTTCTTGCCTGCCATGGCCTTGAGCTCTGCCAGGGCCGCCGCTTCCGTCACGGGCAGCGGCAGGTCCATGGCCGTGCTGCGTGCAATCGAGCGCGGCACGATGCTTTCGATGAGGGCACGGCGCGAGGCCTCGCCGATCACCGACAGCATGTGTGCTTCGTCGGCCGCATCGATGCCGATATGGCGGGGCAGGAATTCGGTGGCGTTTTCGAGCGCGCCGAGCGGCAGGGCGGATTGCATCAACATGGGGCAGGTCTCAGGCTTCGTCAGAGGAGGGCAGGGCGGCAAGCGAATTGGGATTCGGCCGGATAACTAGGCGGGGAGACGCAGACAGTGCTGTGGCACGGCAAGGCGACCCAACGACGTTAGCCGGGCGAAGCCCAATTCGCGTCAGGCGTTCTTGGCGAACTCGGTGTAGTCGGTTTCGCTCAAGAGTGCGTCCAGTTGGCCGGCATCGCTGAGCTTGACCTTGAAGAACCAGCCGGTGTTCAGGGGATCGGAATTGGCCAGCGAGGGGTCGGCGCGCAGGGCTTCGTTGACCTCGACGATCTCGCCCGAGACGGGCATGTACACGTCGGCGGCGGCCTTCACGGACTCGACCACGCCGGCCACTTCGCCCTGGGCAAAGCTCTTGCCGACTTCGGGCAGGTCCACGAACACCACGTCACCCAGGGCGTCCTGGGCGTGCACGGTGATGCCCACGACGGCGGAGTTGGCGTCGGCGGCGTTGATCCATTCGTGGTCTTTGGAGAATTTGACGGTCATGGGGAAAGCTCCTGTGGCTTTGAAAAAATGAAGGAATCAGCAATGTAGCGGGCCGGGCCCGCAGCGGTGTGAAATCAGCCGCGGAAATAGTTGGCGGGGGTGAACGGCATGGCGCGCACCTCCATGGGAACGGCCTTGCCGCGCACGATGGCGTGCACGCGGGTGCCGATGGCGGCAAACGCAGGCGTGACATAGCCCATGGCCACGGGTTCGTTGACCGTGGGCCCGAGCAGGCCGCTGGTGACTTCGCCGATCTTCTGGCCATCGGTGCTCTGCAATTCGGTGTGCTCGCGCACGGGCACGCGCTCCAGCGCCACCAGGCCCACGCGCTTGCGCGCCAGGCTGGCGGGGTTGTCGATCTGCGCCAGCACCTTGTCGGCACCGGGAAAGCCGCCTGCGCGCGCACCACCGGTGCGCCGCACCTTCTGGATCGCCCAGTTCAGCGCCGCCTCGGGTGGGGTGGTGGTGGTGTCGATGTCGTTGCCGTACAGGCACAGGCCGGCTTCCAGGCGCAGCGAGTTGCGTGCGCCCAGGCCGATGGGCTTCACCTCGGGCTGGGCCAGCAGGGCGCGGGCCAGCGTGTCGGCCTGGGCCGCGGGCACCGAGATCTCGAAACCGTCCTCGCCCGTGTAGCCGCTGCGCGTCACGAAGCAGTCGCACCCGGCGATGGCGTAGCTGCCACCGGTCATGAACACCAGTTTTTCGATGCCCGGGGCCAGGCGCGCCAGGGCGGTCACGGCCTGCGGGCCCTGCAGTGCCAGCAAGGCATGGTCGGGCATGGGCACCACCTCGCAGCGCTGGCCGATGCGCGCCTGGATATGCGCGATGTCTTCCACCTTGCAGGCGCCGTTGACGATCACGAACAGCGTGTCGTTGCCCTGGTTGAAGAACATCAGGTCGTCGATGATGGTGCCCTCGTCGGTGAGGAGCAGGCCGTAGCGCTGCTTGCCCACGGGCAGGTCGACCACGTCCACGGGCACCAGGGTCTCGAAGGCAGCGGCGGCATCCGGGCCGATGAGTTGGAGCTGGCCCATGTGCGACACGTCGAACAGACCTGCTGCGGTGCGGGTGTGTACATGCTCGGCCATCAGGCCGGCGGGGTACTGCACGGGCATGGAATAGCCCGCGAACGGCACCATGCGGGCGCCCAGCTCCAGGTGCAGGGCGTTCAGGGGCGTGGTGAGCAGGGGGGCGGTGGCAGGGGCAGACATGGGGCGGACTCCGGGCAAATGAAAGCCGCAACCCATTCATGGATTGCGGGATTTGCCCTGCTGTCCGCTTTACCTGAGAGATTCACCGCACCGCCCTGGCTGGCGGCTGCGGCTTGCTCCTTCGGTGGGTGGCCTGCGCGCTGTGCTGCGCGGCCACCTCTCTCCAGCAAGGGAACGCCTGCATCCCTGCAGGCGGTTGCCAGTCCTTTTGCCTGAGCGTTCGGGGTGTCCCTGCGCCTTCGGCGGCCCCCTCACCATTGCTGGGGAAGGCTCTCTCCTGACCCGGCGGATTCTACCTACTTTGAATACACCAGATCGCGCAAGGTGAGCGAAATGCCCGGAATGTAGGTGATGAACATCAGGCACACCAGGATCACGCAGACGAAGGGCAGCAGGTGCTTGATGATCCGGTCCAGCGAGATGCGCGCCACCGTGCAGGCTGCGAACAGGTTCACGCCGAAGGGCGGCGTGATCATGCCCAGCGCGAGGTTCACCACCATGATCAGCCCGAAATGCACGGGGTCCACGCCGAAGTGCATGGCCACGGGCGCGAGAATGGGGGCCAGCACGATGATGGCGGCACTGGTCTCGATGAACATGCCGATCACGAACAGGGCCGCATTCACACCCAGCAGGAACAGGGTGGGCGATTGCAGCACCGACTCCAGCCAGCGGCCGATCGCGTCGGGCACGCCCGCGCGGGTGATCAGGAAGGCGAACAGCCCCGCGTTGGCGATGATGAACATGATCACCGCCGAGGAGATCGCCGACTTGCGCAGGATGGCGAACAGGTCCTTGATGCGGATCTCGCGGTAGATCACCACGCCCACGATCAGCGCGTAGAACACCGCCACAGCCGAGGCCTCGGTCGGGGTGAACACGCCGCCGTAGATGCCGCCCAGGATGATCACCGGCATCAGCAGCGCCCAGCCGGCCTGCAGTGTGGCTTTGCCGAAAGACATGCGGCCTTCGCCATCGTTCTTGCCCCAGCCCTTCCACTTGCAGTAGGCCCAGACGAAGAGCATCAGCGCGAAGCTGATCAGCAGCCCGGGGCCGAAGCCGGCGATGAACAGCTCGCCGATGGATACCTCGGCGCTCACGCCGTAGAGGATCATCGGGATGGAGGGCGGAATGATCACGCCCAGCTCCGCGCTGGTGGCCTGCAGCGCCGCGGCATAGCTCGTGGGGTAGCCATGCTTGATGAGGGCCGGGATCAGGATGGCGCCAATGGCGAAGGTGGTGGCCACCGACGAGCCAGACACCGCCGCGAAGATCATGCAGGTGAGCACGCAGGTCATGGGCAGGCCGCCCTGCACGCCACCCACGATGCTCTTGGCGAACTCGACCAGGCGGCGCGAGATGCCGCCGGTTTCCATCAGGTTGCCCGCCAGGATGAAGAAGGGGATGGCCGCCAGCGGAAACTTGTTGATCGAGCCGAACATCTCCTTGACGGAGATGAGCATGTTGGCATTGGAGGCCTGGATGCCCAGGATGGACGCCAGGCCGATGGAAACCGCTACCGAAATGGTCAGTGCAAAGCACAGCACCATCGTTGAAATCATGACCAGGCTCATTGGGCGGTCTCCAGTTCCATGCGCAGGGGATCGATCAGGTTGCCGATGATGCCGACCACGCAGAACAGGCCACCGACAGGCATGGCCAGGTAGGCCCAGAACATCGATACCGACTCCAGGCCGGCCATGCTCTGCACGCCGCCGCGCACGGAATAGTCCCAACCCCACCAGATGATCACTCCGATCAGCGCCAGCGCGGCGAGGGACACCACCCAGTCGAGCACGCGCCGCATCCTGGGCGGGCTCCACCGGTACAGCACGTCCACACTCACCATCGCCCCCTGGCGAAAGGCGGCGGGGATGGCGAGGAACACCATCCAGATCAGGCTGAAGCGGATCAGCACCTCGGTCCATTCGGCGGGCTGCTCCAGCACGAACCGAGTGATGATCTGGAACATGCCTAGCGCCGAAGCCAGCGCCAGCATGGCGCACGCGGCCAGCATGGCGATGGAGGTCGTCCAGCGCTCAAAGGTCAGGAAAGCATTTTTCATGGGGCAGGGCCAGCCACGGCAAGAGAAAGGATCAAAGGAAAAAACCAAACCCCCGCAGCGACGTTGCTACGGGGTGTTTGGTTCTGCACTGCGGAGCGCGGCGGTTTACTTCACGTCGCGGATCTTGTCGAGCGCGGCCTTGCCGAACTGCTTTTCGAACTCGGCGTTCACCGGCGCCAGGGTGGCGACGAACTTGGCCTTGTCCACGTTGTCGATCACCGTCATGCCCTTGGCGCGCAGGTCGGCCACGCCCTTGGCATCGTCTTCGTCGACGCGGGCGCGGTTGGCCTTGGTGCCTTCCTTGGCCGCGTCGAGGAAGGCCTGCTTGTCAGCGGCCGACAGCTTGTCGAACGAGGCCTTGTTCATCACGAAGATGCAGGGCGAGTAGACGTGGCCCGTGAGCGTCAGGTGCTTTTGCACCTGGTCGAACTTGGCCGAGATGATCACGGGCAGGGGGTTCTCCTGCCCGTCCACGGTACCTTGCTGCAAGGCCGTGAAGACTTCGGGGAAGGCCATGGGCGTGGTGATGATGCCAAAGCCCTTGTAGGCGGCGATGTGCACGGGGTTCTCCATGGTGCGCATCTTCAGGCCCTTGAGGTCGCCGGGCTCCTTCACGTCGCGCTTGCTGTTGGTCATGTGGCGGAAACCATTCTCCGCCCAGGCCAGGGCCTTGAAGCCCTTGGCGTCGAACTTGGTCAGCATCTCCTGGCCAATGGGGCCGTCGAGCACGGCGCGGGCGTGGGCCTTGTCGCGGAACAGGAAGGGCACGTCCAGGATCTTGGTGTCTGGCACGAAGTTCGGGATGGGGCCGGTGGAGCTGAAGGCCAGCTCCTGTGTGCCCAATTGCACCGCCTCGATCGATTCGCGCTCGCCGCCCAGGGCACCGTTGTAGAAGGTCTGCACCTTGTAGCGGCCGCCGGTGCGCTTTTCGACTTCCTTGGCAAACGTGTCGATGGCCACGCCCTGGTGGGAGTTCTGCGCCGTGGAAATGCTGATGCGCATGGTGGTCTGCGCGGCAGCGGTGGCCACAAAGCCGAGCGCGAGGCTCAGGCCGACGACGAGTCTGGTCAATTGCATGGTGTCTCCTGTTGATTCTTGGGCTGGCTGCCGGGGAGTTGTGTCCCCTCGCAAGCAATGGAGCATCCGCTCCACGCCTGCGCCAAATTATGGCGGCGCAACATGCCCTGGGCATCGGGGTTTGTGCTGGTAAGCGTGCATATGAATGCCCTGCGAGCGCACGGGGGTCGCAAGGGCGATAGAAGGGCGTGGATGCACTCGGATCATGAGATCGGGAGGAGGGGTGGAGGCCATGCTGCTCCGCTGCGGTTTGCCAAGTGCCCCGGTCTGGCGGTAACCAGTCCGGGGCCCTGTCAGTTTGTGCGCTCCGGTAAGAGCGCCTTGATGTCCAAAGTATGCGCTGCAGAGCGCAGCAGTTCTTTCCATTTTTCACTCGATATCCATGAATTGCAGAATAATTTGCTGCAAATTTGGAAATTCATGAATAATTGGGGCCATGGATCGCCTCGACAGAAAAATTCTCGCTGTGCTGCAGGGTGACGCGCGCGCCAGCCTGCAGGAAATCGGCCAGGCCGTGGGCCTGAGTCCCTCGCCCTGCTGGGGCCGCATCAAGAAGATGGAGGAGGCCGGTGTCATCCAGGGCTACACCGTGCGGCTCAATCCGCAGGCCCTTGGCCTGTCCGACACGGTGCTGGTGCAGGTCACGCTCGACAGCCACTCGGACAACACGCTCGAGAAGTTCGGCGAGACGCTGGCCAGCATCCCCGAGGTGATCGAGGCGCACCTGGTCTCGGGCGACTACGACTACCTGCTGCGCGTGGTGGTCAAGGACACGCGCGACTACGAGCGCCTGCTGCGCGAGAAGCTCTACAAGATCAAGGGCATACGCCATAGCCGTTCGAGCTTTGTGCTGCGCACGCTCAAGAAGGCCGACCTGCCGTTGTTCGCAGAATAGGGCAGGCCGCTTGCGCCACTGGCACGTTCGGTGCTCCGCAGCTCCCTGGCAGGCGCACAATCCTGGCGCCGCCGCCCCACGGAAAAACCATGAACCTGCGTTTCGTCGAAGCCTTCTACTGGGTTGCTTCCCTGCGCAGCGTGACGCGCGCGGCCGAGAAGCTGTTCCTCACCCAGTCGGCCATGTCCAGCCGCGTGGCGGCGCTGGAGGAAGAGCTGGGCGTGCTGCTGCTTGACCGCAGCGACAAGCGCTTCAAGCTCACGGTGGCGGGCACGCGCTTTCTCACCTACGCCAAGCGCATGCTCGAACTGCAGCGCCAGCTCAAGGCCGAGATGGGGTCGGGTGGGCCCATGGAGGTCTCGATCCGCCTGGGTGCCATCGAATCGGTGCTGCACTCCTGGCTCATTCCGTGGATCGAACAGCTGCGCAAGGACAACCCGCTGCTGGAGCTTGAACTCACGGTGGAGACGACGCCCGTGCTGCTCGACCAGATCCGCCGCGGCGCGCTGGACACGGTGTTCGCCGCGCTGCCCGCGTCGGCCGAGGGCATACGCACCCAGGCGCTCACGCCGATGGAAATGGTCTTCGTGGGCAACAGCACCCTGCACCGCAAGCGGCGCTATGCGCTGGCGGATTTCGCCGAGACGGACATCCTGACCTTCCAGCGTGGCTCGCAGCCGCACGTGACCCTGCTCGATGTGCTGCGCCAGGCCCAGGTGGAGCCACGCTGCGTGCACACCATCTCCTCCATCTCGGCCATGGTGCAACTGGTGCAGGGCGGCTTTGGCGTGGCCACGCTGCCGCGCCAGGCCGTGCAGCGGCTGCTGGCCTTTCCTGACCTGCGTCCGCTGGCCTGCGAGGCAGAGCTGCGCCCGCTGCCCATCCACCTGAGCTACCGCGAAGATCCCTCTTCGCCGGCCGTGGAAGGGGTGGTGCGTTCCGCCCTGGCCTTCGTCGAACTGCAGGCCGAGCGCACCAAGGGCCGCGCCAAAAGCTGAAATCTGGCTGACAAGGCACACCGGGCGCTGCGTCGGCGCAGACCGGTTCGGCTGTCGCGCAGCAGGCTGCCTTCCGTTTTTCGGCAGAACGCATGCCCTGGACGGCACTCTTCTCCCGGCCATGCCTGTTGTTGGTGCAGTCCGGCGGCCGCATGGATGCCCGTGCCTGTGCCATTCAAGCAGGAGAGCGCGCCCGTCTGCCCCCGGGCTGCTCCCTTCCACCACCGCCGTGGAGCGCTGTTTTGGGCCAGATCCACGCATGCCCGCAAGGACCCCGCGGCGCGTCCTTCGACTCCCTAGGGTTTCCACTTAGCACCAACTTGGGTGAAGTGTGCTCCAGCGTAGTGCATCGAAAAAATCGATGAGGTAAGAGAAATTTTTTGAATTTGCCAGGGGCAATGCACCGCCAACACAATCCACCCATCGCCACGCATCCGGCATTTCGCAACGCAAGGAACCCACGGTGGACTCCACACACAACAACACCCCCCAAGTCTTTGGTTCCGCAGGAAGCAGCAACGCCGCGCACGTGCGCAGCGTGATCCGCCAGGGCCTGTGGACCTCGCACACCAGCGGCCTGGCCGACGGCCATGTGCAGGGCAACCTGGTCATCCTGCCCGAAGTGCAGGCCGGCGACTTCCTGCGCTTTTGCCAGCGCAACCCCAAGCCCTGCCCGGTGCTGGCGGTGAGCGAGCCCGGCCAGTTCTCCTTGCCTTCGCTGGGCCAGGGCATCGACATCCGCAGCGACGTGCCGCTGTACCGCGTCTGGCGCCATGGCGAGATGGCCGAGGAGGTGACGGACATTGCTGCGTTCTGGCGCCCCGACCTCGTGACCTTCATCCTCGGCTGCTCGTTCTCGTTCGAGTCGGCGCTGATCGAAGCCGGCATCCGCCTGCGCCATGTCGACGAAGGCAAGAACGTGGCCATGTTCCGCACCAGCCTGCAGACCGAGCCGGCCGGCCCCTTCGGCGGTGCCATGGTGGTGACCATGCGGCCCATGCCGGCGGCCGACGTGATCCGCGCCGTGCAGGTGACCTCGCGCTTTCCCAATGTGCACGGCGCGCCCGTGCACATCGGCGACCCGTCGCTCATCGGCATCGCCGACATCACCAAGCCCGACTACGGCGATGCCGTGGCGCTGATGCCGGGCGAGATCCCCGTCTTCTGGGCCTGCGGTGTCACGCCCCAGTCCGCCATCCTGCACGCCCAGCCGGCGTTCTGCATCACCCACGCCCCGGGCTGCATGCTGATCTCCGACCTTCTCAACCACCAACTCGCCAGTTTCTAAACCAGGAGCCTCCCCATGAAAACCATCGCTTTCAGTATGTGTGCCCTCGCGTTCGCCGGCATCGCCCAGGCCCAGGCCAAGTGGGACCTGCCCTCGGGCTACGCCGCCAACACCTTTCAGGTGCAGAACCTGCAGCAGTTCGCACAGGACGTGGACAAGGCCACGGGCGGCAAGCTCAAGATCACCGTACACCCCAATGCCTCGCTGTTCAAGGCCAACGAGATCAAGCGCACCGTGCAGTCGGGCCAGGTGCCGGCGGGCGAGTTCATCCTTTCCGGCGCGGCCAATGAATCGGCGGCCTACGGCCTCGATTCCATCCCCTTCCTGGCGACCAGCTACGCCGACGCCAAGCGCCTGGACCAGGTCTCGCGCCCCATGCTGAACAAGACCCTGGCCACGCAAGGCATGAAGCTGCTGTACACCGTGGCCTGGCCCGCACAAAGCCTGTATTCCACCAAGCCCGTCACGGCGCTCAAGGACTTGAAGAGCACTAAGATGCGTGCCTTCAACCCCGTCACCTCGGGCATCGCCGTGGCCGTGGGCGCCCAGCCCGTGACCATCCAGCTGGCCGAGCTGCCCGCCGCACTCACCACCGGCACCGTGGACAACTTCCTCACCTCCAGCGCCAGCGGCGTGGAGAGCAAGCTCTACGAGAGCGTGAAGTACTTCTACGCCGTCTCGGCCTTCCTGCCGCGCAATGCCGTGGTGGTGAACCAGAAGACCTTCGATGCGCTGGACAAGCCCACGCAGGACGCGGTTCTCGCACAGGCCGCCGTTGCCGAGCGCCGCGGCTGGGCCCTGAGCGAGCAGAAGGACCAGGAGTACCTCAAGGAACTGGCCGCCAAGGGCATGCAGGTGGACACCGTGGCGGCAGGTCTCAAGGCCGAATTCAAGCCGATCGGCGAGCGCATGACGGCCGACTGGATCAAGGTTGCCGGCGACGAAGGCAAGGCCGTGATCGAAGCCTTCAACACCAGGAAGTGATGGGGCCACCATGTCTTCCCTGACCCAGACTTCCCCGGCCCCTGCCGGTGTGCAGGCGGGGGTGGCCGTGTCGCCACACCTGCTGCGGCGGGTGCTCGACGCCAGCTACGACATTGCCGGCACCGTCGGTGCCTGGTGCATCGCCGGCATCTGCTTGCTGATGGTGGTGCAGTCCCTGGGGCGCCAGTTCGGCTTTCCCACCGGTGCCATCAATGACGTGGTGGCCTGGCTCTGCGCTGCCGCCGCGTTCCTGACCATGGCCCACGCCTTCAAGCATGGCGACTTCGTGCGGGTGACGCTGGTGCTGGAGAAGCTTTCTCCCGCATCGCGCCGCGTGTTCGAGATGGTCTGCCTCACGGTGGCCGTGTTCGCCATCGGCTACCTCACCTGGTGGGCCTGCGCCTTCACCTACGAGAGCTGGAAATTCAACGAAGTGGCGCAGGGCCTGTGGGCGGTGCCGGTCTGGATCCCCCAGCTGAGCTTTGCCATCGGCTCCATCCTGTTCCTCGTGGCGGTGGTTGACGAATGGTGGATCGTGGCGCGCGGCGGGGTCCCCACCTTCGTGCGCCTGGTGGAAGAGCGCCACGCCAAGGGCGACTTCTCTTCGGACCTCTAAGGAGCATGACCATGGACATTCTTTCCATCGGCGCCTTCCTGCTGGTGATCATGCTGCTCATGCTCTCCGGCGGTGTCTGGATCGCCATGACGCTGGCCATCTGCGGCTGGATCGGGCAGGCCTTCTTCACCAACAGCCATGCCGGGCTGAACCTCTTCTCCGCCTTCTGGGAGAGCAATGCGAGCTGGGAGCTAGCGGCCCTGCCGCTGTTCATCTGGATGGGCGAGATCCTGTTCCGTACCCGGCTCAGCGAGGACATGTTCAGCGGCCTGGCGCCCTGGCTCAGCAAGGTGCCCGGGCGGCTGTTCCACACCACCATCCTGGGCTGCGGCATCTTCGGCTCGGTCTCGGGCTCCTCGGCGGCCACCTGTGCCACCATCGCCAAGGTCTCGCTGCCGGCGCTCAAGAAGCGCGGCTACGACGAGAACATCGCCATCGGCTCGCTGGCCACGGCCGGCACCCTGGGCATCCTGATACCGCCGTCCATCACCATGGTGGTGTACGCCGTGGCGGCCGATGCCTCCATCATCCGCATCTTCCTGGCGGGCTTTCTGCCCGGGCTGCTGCTGATGCTGCTGTTCTCGGGCTACATCGCCTGGTGGTCGGTGCGCAACAAGGAGCGCATGCCACCGGACGAGCCCGAGTTGAGCTTCCGCGAGAAGCTGCACCTGTCGCGCAACCTGATTCCCTGCGCACTGCTCATCGTGTTCATCTGCTGGTCCCTGGTGGCCGGCTGGGCCACGGCGACGGAATGCGCGGCCTATGGCGTGGTGGGGGCCCTGGCCCTGGCCGCATGGTGCAAGGCGCTGACCTGGCAGAACTTCAAGGAAGGCCTGGCCGGCTCGGCCCGCACCAGCTGCATGATCATGTTCATCCTGGCGGGCGCTGCCTTCCTGACCAAGACCATGGCCTTCACCGGCATCCCGCGCGAGCTGGCCACCTGGGTCGACTCCATGCACCTGTCGCCCTATGCGCTGATCGCCTGCCTGGTGGGGGTGTACCTGGTGCTCGGCACGGCGCTCGACGGCATCAGCATGATCGTGCTGACCGCCGCCGTGGTGATGCCCATGATCGAGAAGGCCGGCTTCGACCTGATCTGGTTCGGCATCTTCGTGATCCTGCTGGTCGAGATCGCCGAGGTCACGCCCCCCGTGGGCTTCAACCTCTTCGTGCTGCAGAACATGACAGGCAAGGACAGCAACCTCATCGCCAAGGCGGCCATCCCGTTCTTCTTCTGCCTGGTGGTGTGCATCGGCCTGATCACGGTCTTCCCGCAGATCGTCACCATCGTCCCTGACCTCGTCATGGGCGCGTCCAAGTAGGCCCCGCGCCTGCCACTGTGTCTGCCGGCGCTGCTGCACCGGCCTCCCGTCCCCCTTCAGGAGCTTGCCATGAAAGCCATGGTCTGGTTGGCCGCGCTCGCCGCGGTCCCGATGGTGCATGCCCAGGCACAGTGGAAGCTGGCCACCGGCTACCGCGCCGAGTCGTTCCACACGCGCAATGTGGTGCAGTTTGCGCAGGACGTGGAACGTGCCTCCTCGGGCGCCCTGCGCATCGAGGTGCACGCCAACAACGCCCTGTTCAAGCTCGGCGACATTCCGCAGGCAGTGCAGGAGGGCAAGGCCCAGGCGGGCGAGACCATCATGACCAGCCTGGTGAAGGGCATGCCGATCGCCGGTGCCGACGCGATTCCCTTCGTGGTGCGCAGCTACGCGGACGCAAGGCGCATGTGGGACCTGCAGCGCCCGCTGATCGAAGGGCACTTCGCACGCAAGGGGCTCAAGGCCCTGTATGCCGTGCCCTGGCCGCCACAGGGGCTGTTCTCGATTGCGCCCGTGCGCTCGTCGGCCGATTTCAAGGGCACGCGCATGCGCACCTACAACCCGGCCACCGTGCGCATTGCCGAGATGCTGGGCGCCACCACGGTGGATGTGCCCATGGTCGAGGTCAACAAGGCCCTGTCCGCGGGCCAGCTCGACTCCATGATCACCTCGGCCCTCACCGGGGTGGAGAACCAGGTCTGGGGCCAGATCCGGCATTACTACGGCATCAACGCCTGGTTCCCCAAGAACATCGTGTTCGTGAACCTGCAGGCCTTCGAGGCGCTGCCGCCGGCGGTGCGCCAGGCGGTGACGAAGGCCGCTGGCGAGGCCGAGGCGCGCGGCTGGGCCATGAGCCAGGCCGTGGCCGACGAGTCGGTGGGCGAGCTGCAGCGCAAGGGCATCAAGGTGGACCGCGCCTCCGCCGAGCTCGACACCGAACTCAAGCGCCTGGGTGAGCGCTTCTCGCGCGAGTGGGTGCGCTCCGTGGGGGGCGAGGCCAACCAGATCTTCATCCCGTACTACACGCAGCGCTGAGCTTTCCCAACCCCATTCCAGGAGAAGCACCATGCACACCCCCACCGACACCATCGAGATGTACCTGCGCGCCAAGGACGGCAACCGCCCACACCTGATCGCCCAGGCCTTTGCCGGCGGCGCGCTGCTGCAGATGGAGATGCGCCAGGGCGGGGATGGTCTTCCCGCCCTCGGCCCAGGGGCGCGAGGCGATTGCCGAGACCCTGGTGCGCAATTTCAACCGCAGCTTCGAGAACGTCTACACCTTCTGCCTGGCCGATCCGCCAGCGCCCGACAGCACGGACTTCCATTGCAACTGGCTGGTGGCCATGACCGAGAAGGACAGCCGCGCCGTGCGCGTGGGCTGCGGCCAGTACCACTGGCGCTTTGCGCCCGGCAACCGGCTGGCGCAGGAACTGCGCATCGTGATCGAGGCCATGCAGACCCTGCCGCCGGCCGACATCCTGCCCGTGATGGCCTGGGCCACGGCGCTCGGCGGGCCCTGGTGCCCACTGGACCAGGCCCTGGCCACCGTACCCCCCATTCCCGTCCTGCGCCAGTTGATGCAGCGCCTGGCCCCGGCCAGCGCAGCGCTGGCCTGACGCGGCGTTCACCCCATTTCTTTCCCATCGGTACCACCATGACCCAAAACACACCCCAAGTACAGATTCCCCGCTGGCAGTTCTGGATCGACCGGGGCGGCACCTTCACCGACATCGTGGGCAAGCGCCCCGACGGCACGCTGGTCACGCACAAGCTGTTGTCCGAGAACCCCGAGCAGTACAAGGATGCGGCCGTGGCCGGCATCCGCCACCTGCTGGGCCTGGCAGCTGGCGATGCCGTGACGCCCGCCCTGGTCGAATGCGTGAAGATGGGCACCACGGTGGCCACCAATGCGCTGCTGGAGCGCAAGGGCGAGCCCACGTTGCTGGTCACCACGCGCGGTTTCCGTGATGCGCTGCGCATCGCCTACCAGAACCGCCCGCGCCTGTTCGACCGCCACATCGTGCTGCCCGAGCTGCTCTACACCGAAGTGATCGAGGCCCGCGAGCGCATGGGCGCGCATGGCAGTGTGCTGCAACAGCTCGATGAAGCCACCTTGCGCGGCGACCTGCTGGCGGCCTGGGGACGCGGCCTGCGCAGTGTGGCCATCGTCTTCATGCACGGCTACCGCTACACGGAGCACGAGCAGGCGGCCCAGCGCATCGCGAAGGAAGTGGGCTTCACGCAGATCAGCACCTCGCACGAGACCAGCCCCATGATGAAGTTCGTGAGCCGGGGCGATACCACGGTGGTGGACGCCTACCTCTCGCCCATCCTGCGCCGCTATGTGGAGCAGGTGGCCGGCGAGATGCCCGGGGTCAAGCTGTTCTTCATGCAGTCCTCGGGTGGGCTGACGGATGCCAACACCTTCCAGGGCAAGGACGCCATCCTGTCCGGCCCGGCGGGTGGCATCGTGGGCATGGCGCGCACGGCCGGCCTGGCGGGACAGGAGCGCGTCATCGGCTTCGACATGGGGGGGACCTCCACCGACGTGAGCCATTACGCCGGTGCGTTCGAGCGCGAGTTCGAGACCCGCGTGGCCGGCGTGCGCATGCGCGCCCCGATGATGAGCATCCACACCGTGGCCGCTGGCGGCGGCTCGGTGCTGAGCTACGACGGCGCGCGCTTTCGCGTCGGCCCCGAAAGCGCGGGCGCCAACCCCGGCCCGGTGAGCTACCGCCGCGGCGGCCCCCTGGCCGTGACCGATGCCAACGTGATGGTCGGCAAGGTGCAGCCGAGCTACTTCCCCAGCGTGTTCGGCCCGGCGGCCAACGAGACGCTGGATGCGCAGGCGGTGCATGCGCGCTTTGCGGAACTGGCGTTGCAGACGAAGCGCCAGCCCGAGGAGGTGGCCGAGGGCTTCATCCAGATCGCCGTGCAGCAGATGGCCAATGCCATCAAGAAGATCTCGGTGGCGCGCGGCTACGACGTGACGCGCTACACCCTGCAGTGCTTTGGCGGCGCTGGCGGCCAGCATGCCTGCCTGGTGGCCGATGCCCTGGGCATGACGCGCGTGTTCGTGCACCCGCTAGCGGGCGTGCTCAGCGCCTACGGCATGGGCCTTGCCGACCAGACCGTGATCCGCGAGCAGGCGGTGGAGCTGCCGCTGGCCGAGGCCTCGCTGCCCCTGATAGCCGAGCGCCTGGACGCGCTGGGCGCAGCTGCCCAGGCCGAGCTGGAACGCCAGCAGGTCAGCCAGCACCCGGTGCAGGTGCGCTACAACGTGCACGTTCGCTACGAGGGCACCGACTCGGCCCTGGTCGTGCCGTTCGGCGACATGGCGGCCGTGCAGGCGGCCTTCGAGGCCGCGTACCGCCAGCGCTTTGCCTTCCTGATGGTGGGCAAGTCGCTCGTCGTGGAGGCCGTGTCGGTCGAGGCCGTGATCGCCGGCGACGCCCCGGACGAACCGCGCCTGCCCCTGCACGCAGAGCGCCTGCATCCGCGGCGCGAGACGGTGCGCATGTACTCGGGCAGCCAGTGGCACGATGCCGCGCTGGTGGTACGCGAAGACCTGCAGCCCGGCGACGTGATCCCCGGCCCGGCCATCATCGCCGAGAAGAACACCACCACCGTGGTCGAGCCCGGCTGGTTGGCCCGCTTGACCGAGCTCGACCACCTGGTGCTCGACCGGGTGACCGCGCGCACGGTGCAGTACGCCGCAGGCACCACGGTGGACCCGGTGCTGCTGGAGGTTTTCAACAACCTGTTCATGAACATCGCCGAGCAGATGGGCCTGCAGTTGCAGAACACGGCCTACTCGGTGAACATCAAGGAGCGCCTGGACTTCAGCTGCGCGCTGTTCGACACGGCGGGCAATCTGATCGCCAACGCGCCGCACATGCCCGTGCACCTGGGCTCCATGGGCGAGAGCATCAAGACCGTGATCCGCGAGAACACGGGCAGCATGCAGCCGGGCGATGTGTACATGCTCAACGATCCGTACCACGGCGGCACCCACCTGCCGGACGTCACTGTCATCACGCCGGTGTACGTGGCCGGCGGCAAGGAGCCCACCTTCTATGTCGGCTCGCGCGGCCACCATGCCGACATCGGTGGCACCACGCCGGGGTCGATGCCCCCGTTCTCCACGCGCATCGAGGAAGAGGGTGTGCAGATCAACAACGTGAAGCTGGTGGCGCAGGGCGTCTTGCAGGAAGAATCTGTTCGCCACCTGCTGGCCACCGGTGGCGGCACCACGCCCTACCCGAGTCGCAACCCGCACCAGAACCTGGCCGACCTGCGCGCGCAGATCGCCGCCAACGAAAAGGGCGTTCAGGAACTCTCCAAGATGGTGGAGCAGTTCGGCCTTGATGTCGTGCAGGCCTACATGCGCCACGTGCAGGACAACGCCGAGGAATCGGTGCGCCGCGTGATCACGCACCTCAAGGACGGCCAGTTCACACTGCCGCTGGACAATGGCGCGCAGATCAGCGTCTCGGTCCAGGTCAACGTGGCCGAGCGCAGCGCGGTGATCGACTTTGCCGGCACCAGTGCGCAGCAGATCAACAACTTCAATGCCCCGCGCGCGGTGTGCATGGCGGCCGTGCTCTACGTCTTTCGCACCCTGGTGGACGACGACATCCCGCTCAACGCCGGGTGCTTGAAGCCGCTGCAGGTCATCATTCCCCAGGGCTCCATGCTCAATCCCAATCCGCCGGCTTCGGTGGTGGCGGGTAATGTGGAGACCTCCACCTGCATCACGAATGCGCTGTTCGGTGCGCTCGGTGTCATGGCGGGCAGCCAGCCGACGATGAACAACTTCACCTTCGGCAATGCGCAGTACCAGTACTACGAGACCATCGCGGGCGGCAGTGGTGCGGGCGCGGTGCTCGATGGGGAGGGCCGGGTGGTGCGTGGCTTCGAAGGCACGAGCGTGGTGCAGACGCACATGACCAACTCGCGCCTCACCGACCCCGAGATCCTGGAGTTCCGCTTCCCCGTGGTGCTTGACAGCTATGAGATCCGAGCGGGATCGGGCGGCCGGGGCCGCTGGAGCGGAGGCAACGGTGGCGTGCGCCGCGTGCGCTTCCTGGAGCAGATGACGGCGAGCATCCTGTCCAACGGGCGCGTGAAGCCGGCCTTCGGCATGGCCGGCGGGCAGGCCGGGCTTACCGGGCTCAACCGGGTGCTGCGCGCCAATGGCCAGGTCGAAGACCTGGCACACATCGGTGCGGCGCTCATGGAGCCGGGCGACGTGTTCGAGATTTCCACGCCGGGCGGCGGCGGGTTCGGCGAGTGCGTGACCGCAGACTGACGCTGCCTGACACCTGTGTTGCGGCCCCTGCGTTGTGGCACAGGGCTTGCAATGCAAGGGCATGCCGCCCCGTCGCGTGATGGGGCGGATGACACGCAACACCACGGAGAATGTCATGAACTACCTTCCCGCAACGGCCGGTGCCACCCGCACCCATGCCGTCACGGCATCCCTTGCTGCTGCACCCCTGGTGGCACCCCGAACGTCGTCTTCGCAGGCCCCGCGTGGCAGGCGCACCCTGACCGTGGGTCAGAAGCTGGCCGCAGCCTTCGGCCTGTTGGGTGTGGCGGTGGCGCTGCTGGGTTCCACCACCTGGCTCACCGGCCAGGGTACGACGCGCCAGGCCACGCTGCTCACGATGGAGCAACTGCCCATCGAGCGCTCGGTGCGCGAGTGGAAGACCCAGTCGGTACACATCGGCCAGATCGCGCTGCGCGCCACGAGCTCGACCGACGTGTTTCCCCTGGTGGCCGAGATGCGCACCCAATTGGCGGCCGAGGACGGCATGCGCAAGCGCATCGATGCGGCACTCGCTGCCTCGGCTTCGGCCGCAAGCACCGTACCCGCGTGGAAGCAGACCCAGGCGCAGCGCCAGCAGTATGCGGCCCTGCGCGACACCCTGGTGCAGAACGCACTGGAGTCCAAGGTCATCAGCCAGAAGGAATTGCAGGAGCATGCCGCGGCGCTGGCCCAGTACCTCAAGACCATCGACCAGTTGCTGGCAGAGTCCGAGAAATCCTCGGTGGCGGCGGCCGATGCGATGATCGCCGATGCTTCGCGTGCCCAGTGGGTCAGCGCGCTGGCCGTGGCCTTCGTGGTGGGGCTGTCGGCGCTGTTCGGCTGGCTGCTGCGCCGCTCCATCGTGCTGCCGCTGCGCCAGGCCTCGGATGCGGCGGCCCTGGTGGCGCAGGGCGACCTCACGGTGCGCATGGCCACGGATCGCACCGACGAGATCGGTGAACTTCTTACCGCGCTCAACCAGATGGTCGAGTCGCTGCACTATGTGGTGACGGAGGTACGCGACTCGGGCGAGTCCATCCACGTCGCCAGCTCCGAAGTGGCGGCCGGCAACACCGATCTGAGCGCGCGCACCGAGCACGCCGCCAGCAGCCTGCAGCAGACCGCCGCCAGCATCGCGCAACTGGCGCAGACCGTGGCCGCCAATGCCGACAGCACCCGCCAGGCCAACACCCTCGCCCACAGTGCCGCCCAGGTGGCGAAAAAGGGCGGCGAAGTGGTCGGCGAGGTGGTCAAGACCATGGATGAGATCAACGCCAGCAGCAAGAAGATCGCCGACATCGTGGGCATCATCGACTCCATTGCCTTCCAGACCAACATCCTCGCGCTCAATGCCGCCGTCGAGGCAGCGCGGGCGGGCGAGCAGGGCCGCGGTTTTGCCGTGGTGGCCAGCGAGGTGCGCAACCTCGCGGGCCGCAGCGCCAACGCCGCCAAGGAGATCAAGGCCCTGATTGCCACCAGCGTGGACAAGGTGAGCGATGGTGCGCGCCTGGTGGTCACCGCTGGCTCCACCATGCAGGACATTGTCACCAGCGTGCAGCAGGTCACCACGCTGATGTCCGAGATCAACGCCGCCAGCAGCGAGCAGAGCAGCCAGATCGGCCAGGTCAGCCAGGCCGTGGACCAGCTTGACCACATGACGCAGCAGAACGCGGCGCTGGTGGAAGAGGGCGCCGCGGCGGCCCAGAGCCTCCAGGACCAGGCCAACCGGCTGGCGGGGGCGATGGGGCAGTTCCATCTGACTGCGGGCGGGGCGGTTGCTTAAAGACCCTCTGCACAACTCCCTGCGGCCGTTGGCAGCGCGGCCTTTGGCGGTCCGCTGCGTTGCTTCTCTTGCCAATAGCCCTGCTATTGGCTGCAAGAAGACGCCTTGCGGCCCATCCCGATCCGCACCACCACCGATCCGCGAGGTTTATGCAGAGGGTCTCGGCGGGCGATAATGGCGGCCCAGACTCCGTTGAAAACGCCATGACCGCTGCACCTGCTTCTGCCCCTTTGACCTATGACCAGACGGGCGTCAACTACGAATTGATCGACCCGTTGAAGGTTGCGGCACAACGCGCAGCCGCCCAGACCGGTGCGCACATGGCCAGCCATGGTTTCAGCGAAGTGGCCGCATCGCGCGGGGAGTCGGCCTATGTGGTCGATGTCGGTCCCATGTACCTGGCCAGCATCGTCGAATGCCTGGGTACCAAGGCCCTGCTGGCCGATGACATGGCCCGGCTCACGGGCAAGAGCTATTACGACGGCATTGCCCAGGACACGATTGCCATGGCGGTCAACGACCTGATCACCGTCGGGGCGACCCCGCTGGTCGTGCAGGCCTACTGGGCGGCGGGGGGCTCGGACTGGTTCGGCGACGCAGAGCGCTCACAGGCGCTCGTTGCCGGCTGGAAGCGTGCCTGCGACACCTGCAAGGTGGCCTGGGGCGGTGGCGAAACCCCGGCCCTCGCCGGGGTGGTGGCGGATGGCCGGGTGGACCTGGCGGCGTCGTGCACCGGCATCATCAGTCCCAAGGCGCGGCTGTCGGTCGGCGACCAACTGGGTGCGGGCGATGCCATCGTGCTGCTGGCCTCCAGCGGCATCCATGCCAACGGCGTGTCGCTGGCCCGCAAGCTGTCCGAGCGGCTGCCGCAGGGCTACCTCACGGACATCGGCAACGGGCAGACCTTTGGCGAAGCGCTTCTGGCGCCCACCGTGCTGTATTCGCCGGTGACGGAAGCCCTCGCCGCCGACGGCATCTATCCCCACTACTGCGCCAACATCACCGGCCACGGATGGCGCAAGCTGCTGCGCCACCCCAAGCCACTGACCTACCGCATCCAGCAGGTGCCGCCGGTGAGCCCGGTGCTGGCGTTCATGCAGAAGGAATGCCAGCTCGACGACCATGAAGCGTACGGCACGCTGAACATGGGCGCCGGCTTCGCCCTGTTCGTGGCGGCCAAGGATGCGCCGCGCGTGGTGGAGCTGGCGCAAGGCCTGGGCATTCCGGCGCTGATCGCGGGGGCTGTGGAAGAGGGGCCCAAGCAGGTCGTGATCGAGCCGATCAAGGTCGTGTACGGCGCGGACGAGCTGCAGCTTCGCTGACCCTCTGCTCCAGGGGCAGCAAGGAAAAGGGCCTGCATTGCAGGCCCTTTGTCGTTGTCACATGCCCGAGTAGTTCGGGCCGCCGCCGCCCTCGGGTGTCACCCAGACGATGTTCTGCGTGGGGTCCTTGATGTCGCAGGTCTTGCAGTGCACGCAGTTCTGCGCGTTGATCTGCAGGCGCTGGGCGTCGCCGCCCTTGGCCACGTCGGGCACGAACTCGTAGACACCGGCCGGGCAGTAGCGGGCCTCGGGGCCGGCGTACTTGGCCAGGTTGATGTTCACCGGCACGCTGGCGTCCTTGAGCGTCAGGTGGGCCGGCTGGTTCTCGGCGTGGTTGGTGTTGCTGATGAACACGCTCGAGAGCCTGTCGAAGGTCAGCTTGCCATCGGGCTTGGGGTAGATGATGGGCTTGCACTCGGACGCGGGTTTGAGGTGCACGTGGTCAGGCTTGTCGCGGTGCAGCGTCCAGGGGATGTTGCCCTTGAGCACGAACTGCTCCAGACCGTTCATGATGGTGGCGGTGACCAGGCCCTTCTTGAACCAGTTCTTGAAGTTGCGGTCCTTGTTGAGCTCGGTGTGCAGCCAGCTCTTCTCGAAGGCCTCGGGGTAGGCGCTCAGTTCATCGTGCTGGCGCCCGGCCACCACCGCGTCGTAGGCGGCCTCGGCGGCCAGCATGCCGGACTTGATGGCGGCGTGGCTGCCCTTGATGCGGCCCACGTTGAGGTAGCCCGCGTCGCAGCCGATCAGTGCGCCGCCGGGGAAGATGGTCTTGGGCAGGCTCAGCAGGCCGCCGGCCGTGATGGCGCGCGCGCCGTAGCTGATGCGCTTGGCCGGCTTGATGCCCTTGGACTCGTCGCCCTCCAGGTACCAGCGGATGTTGGCATGCGTCTTCCAGCGCTGGAATTCCTCGAACGGGCTGAGGTAGGGGTTGGAGTAGCCCAGGCCGGTGATGAAGCCCAGCGTGACCTTGTTGTCGTCCAGGTGGTACAGGAAGGCGCCACCGTAGGTGTCGTTCTCCATGGGCCAGCCCGCGGTGTGCATGACGAAGCCGGGCTGGTGGCGCGCCGGATCGATCTCCCACAGCTCCTTGATGCCGATGGCGTAGCTTTGCGGGTCGGAATGCGCATCGAGCTTGAAGCGCGAGATCAGCTGCTTGCCCAGGTGGCCTCGCGAGCCCTCGGCGAAAATGGTGTACTTGGCATGCAGTTCCATGCCCAGCTGGAAGTCTGCCGTGGGCTCGCCTTCCTTGCCGATGCCCATGTTGCCGGTGGCCACGCCCTTGACGGAGCCGTTGTCGTTGTAGAGCACTTCGGCAGCCGGGAAGCCCGGGAAGATCTCCACGCCCAGGGCTTCGGCCTGCTCGCCCAGCCACTTGACCACGTTGCCCAGGCGCACCACGTAGTTGCCGTGGTTCTGGAAGTTGTGCGGCAGAAATACGTTGGGTACGCGAAAGGCCGATTTCTCGCCCAGGAACATCATCGCATCGTCGGTCACGGGCTGGTTCAGCGGGGCGCCCTTGGCCTTCCAGTCGGGGATCAGCTCGGTCAGGGCCTTGGGGTCCATGATGGCGCCCGAGAGGATGTGCGCGCCGGGTTCGGAGCCTTTTTCGAGCACCACGACGGAGATGTCCTTGCCATGGGTGGCTGCCATCTGCTTGAGCCGGATGGCGGTGGCCAGGCCGCCGGGGCCGCCGCCCACGACGACCACGTCGTATTCCATTGCTTCACGGGGACCATACTGGGCGAGGATTTCTTCGTTCGTCATGGGTTTCTCGTCGGGCGTTTGATATCGTGTGGATTGTCTTCGGACAGGACCCTGGTTCCTGTCTGCCTGGAGACTGATTGTATTCATGGATTTCGGACAATCGAACGACCGTTCTTTTTTCTGCAGTGGAGGCTCTCTAAATGGCATACAGCATCGATCTATCCGGCCGCGTGGCGTTCATCACCGGAGCGTCCAGCGGGCTGGGCGCCCAGTTCGCGCGGACCCTCGCGCGCGCAGGAGCCGGGGTGGTGCTGGCCAGCCGCCGCGTCGAAAAGCTCAAGGAGCTGCGTGCCCGCATCGAGGGGGAGGGCGGCGACGCCCACGTGATCGAACTGGACGTGACCGACCACATGTCGATCAAGGCAGCGGTGGCCCATGCCGAGACCGAGATGGGCTCCATCGACATCCTGGTGAACAACTCGGGCGTGAGCACCACCCAGCGCCTGCAGGATGTGACGCCCCAGGACTATGACTTCATCTTCGACACCAACGTCAAGGGCGCCTTCTTCGTCGCGCAGGAGGTCGGCAAGCGCATGCTGGCGCGTTCGCGCGGGGCGGCGCCGGGCAGCTTCACGGGCGGGCGCATCATCAACATCGCCTCGATGGCGGGCTTGAAGGTGCTGCCGCAGATCGGCGCCTACTGCATGAGCAAGGCCGCCGTGGTGCAGATGACGAAGGCCATGGCCATGGAGTGGGGGCGCTTTGGCATCAACACCAATGCCATCTGCCCAGGCTACATCGACACCGAGATCAACCACCGCCACTGGCAGACCGAGCAGGGCCAGAAACTCATCGACATGCTGCCGCGCAAGCGCGTGGGCAGCCCCGAGGACCTCGATGCGCTGATCATCATGCTGGCCAGCGACCAGAGCCACTTCATCAACGGCGCCGTGATTGCGGCAGACGATGGCTTTGCGGTATAGGCCGCGCCGTGTGAGCCGATGCTGACCGGAATCCTGGCCGGGCTCGCTGCTGGCGCGCTCTGGGGGCTGGTGTTCGTGGCGCCACACATGGCGGGCACGTTTGCTTCGGTGGACCTGACTGCGGGCCGCTTCGTGGCCTACGGTGCTGTGGCTGCGGGCATGCTGCTGTGGGGCCTCCGGGGCAACCCGCGCTGGCCTACCTGGACCCAGGCCTGGGCGGCACTGTGGCTGTCCGTGCTCGGCTTCACGGGCTACTACCTGCTGCTGGTCTGGGCGATCCGCGATGCGGGGGCCGAGATGCCTGCGCTGATCATCGGCACCATTCCGGTCTGGGTCATGCTGCTGGGCAAGCCCCAGGGCCTGCGCTGGGCCGCACTGGTGCCCGGGCTGGTGCTCACCGTGGCTGGCCTCGCGCTGATGGCCGAGGTGCCGCACGGCGACGTGACCGCCCCCGGTGCCGGCAGTTACTGGCGCGGCATCGGCATCGCGCTGGTGGCGTTGGTGTTCTGGACGGCCTTCGCCATCCTCAATTCCGCGTGGCTCAAGCGCCACCCCGAGGTGCGCGCCACCGACTGGGCCAACTGGCTGGGCGTGGCCACGGGTCTGGGCGGCCTGCTGCTGTGGCTGGTGGGCGGCTCCGGCCTGCCCGCACTGGCAGCGCAGCCGGGGTTCGGGGTCTTCGTGGCCGTGTGCCTGGCACTCGGTTTCGGTTCGAGCTGGCTGGCCACCATTTTGTGGAACATCGCCAGCCAGCGCCTGTCTGCCAGCCTCTGCGGGCAGCTCATCGTGAGCGAGACTTTGTTCGCTCTCGTATATTCGTTCGTGTGGGATGGGCGCTGGCCCTCGCCAGCGCAGTGGGCGGCCGTGGTGCTGTTCACTCTGGGCATCCTCGCTTCCATCAAGGCACACCGATGAAGATTGAAATCCCCGAAAAGAAGAAGCTGGTGCACGAGATGCGCTTTCCCGTGCGCTGGGGCGACATGGACGCCATGGGCCATGTGAACAACACCGTGTACTTTCGCTACCTGGAGACGGCACGCATCGACTGGATGGTGTCCGTGGGCTGCAACCCCGACCCCACGGGGCAGGGGCCGGTCATCGTCAATGCGTTTTGCAATTTCTACCAGCAGTTGGAGTACCCGGCCGACGTGCTGCTCAGGTTCTATGTGAGCGACCCTGGCCGCACCACGTTCGAGACCTGGGGCACCATGGAGCGGGTGGACCGGCCTGGCGTGATCTACGCCGCGGGCGGTGCCACCACGATCTGGGTCGATTTTCCGCAGAAGAAGGCCGTGGCCCTGCCGGGCTGGATGCTGGCGATCGTCAACGGATGACGGCGGGGGGCGCCTTGACACCCCCGCCCGAATCGGACTAAATCCAGAGCATTGGCACGGTCGACCATGGCGTGCCGGGCGCAGCTGATGGGGGCTGTGCGGGTTCATTGTTGCAATGGGCGAGCGTGCGATCTCCTGGCCACGCCGCTTGCCTGTCACGGGGGTTTCGGCCATGGCCACAGACAGCAGCCCTGAGCGCAGCGGTGCGCAATCTGGTGCGCGCCTGCCCGGCTGGGCGGTTCCACTGGCTTTTGCCGTCTTTGTCGCCGGCGTGATCGCGCTCGGGATCGCCCTGCATTCACAGGGCAAGCGGGCTGCCGAGCAGGCTGCGTCCGAGACCCTGCGGGTCACTGCCGAACTGTCGGCCCACGCCCTGGACACCTGGCTCACGGAGCGCTCTGGCGATGCGGAAGCCATCGGCTCCAATCCCCTGCTGGTCAAGGCGCTCGACCACTGGTGGCAGGGCGACGCGCAGCGCGCCGAGTACGCTCCGTTCATTCAAAAGCATCTCGAAGGCATACGCCGCGTCTACGGTTACCGAAGCATTGCGATCGTGGATGTCGGCACCGACAAGGCGGTTTTCAGCAGCGGCGCCGCACTGGACGCGCAGCAACTGAGCCGCGTGGCGCAGGCCGGGACGGGGGCATACCCGCGATGGATCGAACTGCCAGCGGAGAGTGGTGCAGGGCTGCGTCTGGCGCTGGCGCGCAGCATTGCCGACAGCACCCGGGGAACGGGCCATGTGCTTTATATGGAGATGGACCTGCAGTGGCTGGTGGATACCCTGGCCAAGGCCAGGCTGCCCAATTGGGGTGGAGAGACCATTTTGATGCACCGCGATGCGCGTGGCCTGCAGATACTGGCCCCGGCCAGCGGGCCCGGGCTGCAGCCGCTCCAAGGGGCTGGGCCCGCGGTGGAGTCCTTGCTGACCGAGCCCGGTGTTTCCGCGGCGCAGGGGCGCAACCGCCATGGCGTGGCGGTGATGGCCCGGCGCGAGAACACCCTGCTGCCATCGTGGATGGTGCTGAGCCTGATGCCGGAGAAGGCGGTGTATGCGGCGGTGCAGGACCGCAGCAGCTTCCTGGTCCTCGGGGTCGCGGTGCTCATCCTCTTCGGCTCGCTGCTCTACGCCGCCTGGCGCCGCGGCGACCACCACCGCCACGCTGCGCGCGAAGCCGGGCTGCGCCGGCACTACGAGCACGTGATGCGTGGCTCGACCGACATCTTTTTCCTGACCGACAACGACGGCACCATCCTCGACGTGAGCCAGGCGACGGTCGATGTGTATGGTTACCCGCGCGAGCAACTCATCGGCATGAACGCGCGGCGCCTGCGGCCGCCGGACCACGCCGCGCAGCAGGCCGCCATCCTGGAAGCCATGCAGCCCGGCGAGTCGCGCCAGGTTCGCATTCCCCGGTTGCGCGCCGACGGCAGCACCTTCCTGCTGGAAGGTACCGTCGGCTGCTTCGAGTCGGAGGGCCAGCGCTATTTCGTGGGCATAGGCCGCGACATCACGCGCCAGGCCGAGGTAGAAACGCAGCTGCGCGTGGCCGCGAGTTTCTTCAACCGCTCCGCTGCTGCCATTGTGGTCGGCGACCGGGACAAGCGTGTCGTCTCGATCAATCCCCACCTCACGAAGATCACCGGCTACACGCTCGAAGACCTGCAGGGGCAACCCACGGTGATCCTCAATGCAGGGCTCGATCCTGCAGGGGTCGAGCGTGCGCGCGCCATCCTCCAGGCCGAGGATTTCTGGGAGGGCGAGATGAACATCCGCCGAAAGGACGGTACGGTCTTTCCGGCGCGCTTGCTGGTCTGCGCGCACCGCGGTGCCGATGGCCAGGTGGAGCAGCACGTGGACCTGTTCACGGACCTCACGCGCCTCAAGCAGGCCGAGAGCCAGGCGCAGTACCTGGCCATCCATGACCCGGTCACGGGGCTGCCCAACCGGGCCCGGCTGGAGCAGGAACTGCCGCAGTTCATCGCCGGTGTCGATGCCCAGGCCGCAACCCCCCACAACAGCCTGTCGCTGGCGCTGGTCAACCTGGACCGCTTCAAGGGCATCAACGAATCGTTCGGCTATGCCCAGGGCGATGTGCTGCTGGTGGAGATCGCCAGGCGCCTGCAGGGCCTGAGCGCCGACCTCAAGGGCCTGTACCGCTATGGTGGCGACGAGTTCATGCTCGTACTCTCGGGCAACCCCGTCACCCATGCCCTGCTGATCAGCCAGGTGCGCGCGCTGCTGGCCCCGCCCATCCGCCTGGGGCCGCAGGAGCACCCGGTCTCTCCCACCGCCAGCATCGGCATCGCCAGCTACCCCGAGCATGCGCGCACTGCCGAGGACCTGCTGCACAACGTCGAGGCCGCGATGCGCATCGCCAAGGCGCACGGGCGCAACACCTGGCGCCTGTATGCGCCCGAGATGAACGCCTCGGCCTACGACGACATGCTGCTGGCGGTGGACCTGCGCCAGGCCATCGACGTCGGCGAACTCGCATTGCATCTGCAGCCCCAGTTCACCCTGGCGCATGGCCAGCCCGTGGGCATGGAGGCCTTGCTGCGCTGGACCCACAAGACGCGGGGCCCGGTGTCCCCGGCGCGGTTCATCCCCATTGCCGAGTCCTCGGGGATGATTGCGGAAATCGGCAATTGGGTGCTGCGCGAGGCAGCGCGCATCTGGTCGGGCTGGCGCAGCGACGGGCTGGTGCCCCTGCCCATTGCCGTGAACCTCTCGGCGGTGCAGTTCCAGGCGCCCGACTTCCTGCACGAGGTGGGCCGCGTCATCTCGGAGTTCGACCTGCCCGCCGGCGCGCTGGAGATGGAGCTCACCGAGGGCACGTTGATGGCCAACACGGACGCCGCGGTCGAGCTGATGCACCAGTTGGTGGCCAAGGGCATACAGATCGCCATCGACGACTTCGGTACAGGCTATTCGAGCCTGAGCTACCTGCGCCGCTTCCCGGTGAGCAAGCTCAAGATCGACCGCTCCTTCATCCTCGACCTGGGCAAGCACGGCAACGAAGAGGCCGAGGCCATCGCCTCGGCCGTCATCGCCATGGCCAAGAGCCTGAAACTGCGCGTGATCGCCGAAGGCGTGGAAACCGCCGAGCAGCGCGACTTCCTCAAGGACCATGGCTGTGACGAGGTGCAGGGCTATCTGTACGCCCGACCAATGCCCGTGGAGGCCGCGACGGCGCTGCTCGTGCAGCGAACAAGCCCCACCGAACCGCAAGGCAACCTGGCCTGATACGGCTTTGCCTTCAACCGGCCAACGTCGTTGGTTCGCCTTGCCGTGCTACAGCACTGTCTGCGGCTTCCCGCCTGGTGTTCTGTCCCGCAAGTAGATGCCAAAAATAAAACCGATGGATTTCGCGCCAGGGCAAGGCGCAAACCGCAGCGATAGCCGTAGCTATCGCGAGGATTTGCAACGCGGCCCTGGCGTGAAAGACGCGGTTTTATTGGCATTTATTTGCGGGACAGGACACTAGTTATCCAATTGAATGCAAACCCGTATGAGCGCTGCCTCAGCCGGGTTCAGCCCGGTGGCAGAGCGATGCAGCGACCCTGCGGGCCTTCCGGGCCATTGCCCACGCCAAGCAACAGCACCCGCTGCAGCTCCGGCAGGTAGCGGATGGCCGTCTGCGGCGCGCTGTACCCGGCGGAATCCTGCAGTGCCTCGTCCATGCGCCAATGGCGGCCCGAGGACAGGTGCTCGATGGTGAGCGTGCGCACGCCGGTGTAGAAGGTGCTGGTGATCTGCCCTTCGGTACCGAAGAAGCCGCCGCCCGTGCGCGCCGTGCGCCGGGTTCCCAGGAACGCGGTGCCCACGCGCAAGCGCTGGTCACGGCTGGTGCAGCTGCCCTCGAACGCTGCGGCGCAGTGCAGGGGCAGGGCGTTTTGCTGCACGGTGACGGGCTGCACGGCCGGCTGCTTGACCTCGTCGAGTGCCACGGGTACCAGGCGGGCGCATTCGGCATCGGGCTCCACGCGCCAGGCACCGGCACCGGGCAGGTCAGCTATGCCGTAGCGCGGCACGCCCAGGCCCACCGCCAGGTAGTACGTCGGCCCGGCGACATCCCGGCGCAGCAGCAACAGGGGCGGCTGGGTGCTCGTCAGGGGCGAGAGCGTGCCCGGCGGGACTTGCACTGCCAGGGGTTGTGCATCCAGGGTGCCGCTGCCCGGCGCAAAGCCGCTGGAGGCGGCCTGGGCGCTGGCTGCGAGGGCGGTGGCTGCATACAACAGCCCGGCCGCCAGGAAGCAGGTCGTCCGCATGGGGCGCCTCAGGCAGCCGGTTTTGCCTTGGGCACGCGGCCCATCAGGTAGAACTCGGGGTTGGGCTGCATGCCGGCAAAGCTGGCCATGCGGTTGCTCAGCCCGAAGAAGGCGGTGATGGCCGCGATGTCCCAGATGTCTTCGTCGTCGAAGCCGTGTGCGTGCAGGGCGGTGAAGTCGGCGTCCTCGACGGCGTGCGAGCGCTCGCAGACCTTCATCGCAAAGTCGAGCATGGCACGCTGGCGTGGGCTGATCTCGGCCTTGCGGTAGTTCACCGCCACCTGGTCGGCCACGAGCGGCTTTTTCTCGTAGATGCGCAGGATGGCGCCATGCGCCACCACGCAGTACAGGCACTGGTTGGCCGCGCTGGTGGTGGTGACGATCATCTCGCGCTCGCCCTTGGTCAGGCTGCCTTCCTCCTTGAGCATCAGGGCATCGTGGTAGGCGAAGAAGGCGCGCCATTCGGCCGGGCGGCGGGCAAAGCCCAGGAACACATTGGGCACGAAGCCGGCTTTTTCCTGCACTTCGAGGATGCGGGCGCGGATGTCCTCGGGCAGGCTGTCGAGCGATGGGGCGGGGTAGCGGGACATGTCATCTCCTTTGCTGCGTTGTGTGTGCCAGTATCAGTTATCCATTGCGCTACGCACCACCCACGACGCATGAAACTGGCGCGGCCAGGGCCAGTGCCCCCGCGCAAGGGCCGCCCCGCCGCGCTGGGGGCGTCCCCCTCCCGCATCGCGTAGCGAGGCGAGAGAGGGGGAAGGCGCGAAGCGACTCAGGGGGTGTCACTTCACGGATGCCAGTGGGTGGCGCGTACCGGGCTGTGCGAGGGCGCTGCGGTGTTGCCCGCCAGCGCATACGACAGCTGCGTGGCCGCGGCCATCACGGTCTGCGCGAGGGCTTCGAGCTTTTCAGCCGGCAGGCGCGAGGCCGGGCCCGAGATGCACACCGAGCCCATGAGCCGCCAGTGCATGCCGAACACCGGCGCGGACACCGTGGCCACACCCTGTTCGCGTTCGCCGATGGACCAGTGGTAGCCCTTCTGGCGGATCTCCTCGTAGGCCTTGCCCGGCTCGCCCGAGAAGGCCAGGATCACGCGCCCCGGCGAGCCCTTGTCCAGCGGCAGGCCCTCGCCCATGCGTGCATGGTGGCGCAGTGCCTGCGGCCCCTCCACGCGCACGAGGCAGGTGCGCACCTGGCCTTCGCGCACATAGAAGGCGGCGCTTTCGCCCGTGGCATGGGTGAGCTCGCGCAGCGCCGGCTCCAGCACGTTCTGCACGTCGAAGCCCGCCTGGTAGCGCGCACCCAGCCAGCCGGCGGCGGGGCCCAGGCGCCAGTCGCCGTCCTCGCGCTGCACCATGAAGCCCGATTGCGCCAGCGTGCGCGCCAGGCGCAGCACGGTGGTCTTGTGCAGGCCGCAGCGCCGGCTCAGTTCGGCCAGCGGCAGGCTCGATTCGCCCAGCGCAAACGCCTCCAGCACCTGCAGCGCGCGCGTGACGGCAATGACGCCGCCGGTATCGCTGGCCGCGCCTGGCACCGGTGGTGGGGCCGGAAGAGGGGGCTTGGTGGGGAGGTTGCTCATGGTGCAATTCGTTTCATGGTGTGCAACTGCATTGTATGGAATGAAACGTCTGCGTAAAGTCACATCCACGGCGCCGGGCCATGCAGGCCGGCGTGACGAACCACCACAACGGAGACAAATCCATGCCTGCCTTCCCTTCGCTTTCGCGTCCCCTTTGCGCTGCCTTCCTGGGCCTGGCTGCCGCAGTCGTGCCCGCCGGCGCGGCCCTTGCGCAAGCTGCCTACCCCAGCAAGCCGATCCGCCTGGTCGTGCCCTTCCCGCCCGGCGGCGGCACGGACATGATTGCGCGCACCGTGGCGCAAAAGCTCACGGACCAGAACAAATGGAACGTGATCGTGGACAACCGCCCCGGCGCGGGCGGCAACCTGGGTGTGGACGCCACCGCCAAGTCTGCGCCCGATGGCTACACCCTGGTGATGGGCCAGACCAGCAACCTGGCGATCAATCCCACGCTGTATCCCAAGCTGCCCTACGACCCGCTCAAGGACCTGGTGCCCGTGGCACTGGTGTCGTCCTCGCCCATCGTGATCGCCGCGCCTGTCAATTCGCCCTACAAGACCTTTGCCGACGTGGTGGCCGCCGCCAAGGGCAAGCCCGATGCCATCACCCTTGGTTACTCGGGCAACGGAACCGTGGCCCACCTGTCGGGCGAGCTGGCCGAAAACGCCGCCGGCATCCAGCTGCGCCACATCCCCTACAAGGGCGCGGCCCAGGCCATGACCGACCTGGTGGGCGGGCAGATCGACCTGTACATGTCCTCCGTGCCGACGCTGCTGGGCCAGGTGCGCAATGGCAAGCTCAAGATCATCGCCATCACCTCCGCCAAGCGCGCCGGCCAACTGCCCGACGTGCCCACGCTGGCCGAGTCGGGCTACAAGGGCTTCGACGCCGTGACCTGGTTCGGCATCCTGGCACCCGCCGGCACGCCCGCGCCCATCGTGGCCCAGCTCAACAAGGCCATCAACCAGGCCCTGCAGCAGCCCGACGTGGCCGACAAGCTGCGCAGCGAAGGCGGCGACGTGATGGGCGGCACGCCCGAGCAGTTCGGCCAGTTGCTGCGCACCGAGGTGCCGCGCTGGGGAAAGATCGTCAAGGACTCGGGCGCCAGCCTCGACTGACACGAGCGCCACAGGGCGCGTGCGACGCAACGCCTCTCCCGCCCCTTCTTCCGCCGGCATCTCCGAAAGCCGCTCATTTCAGCGGTCGCGCTGCGGCATGGGCACTTCAGCCGCAACCGACCCGCCCCACCGGTTCCATCGCTCCCCGTGCTTTTCAAGGACTTCACCATGAGCCAGCTTCCCGAAATCATCCGTGACATCGAACGCGTCAGCGCCGAGGTCGTCCAAAAAGCCGCCACCTTCCAGGCTGCCATCCTCGCCGACGTGGCGGGCCGCCGCGGCACCATGCACGCCCGCGTGGCCCCGGTACACCAGGACATGCAGGTCGCAGGCCCGGCCTTCACCGTCGAGGTGCGCCCGGGCGACAATCTCATGATCCACGCCGCCATCGCACTGGCCCAGCCCGGCGACGTGCTGGTGATCGACGGCAAGGGCGACCAGACCGCCGCCCTGATGGGCACGCTGATGCTCAGCGCCTGCAAAAAGCGGGGCCTGGCCGGCGTGGTCGTCGACGGCGCGATCCGTGACAAGCTGGAACTGCTGGACCTGGGCTTTCCGGTGTTCAGCGCCGGCTTCAACCCCGCCGGCCCCACCAAGTACGTGCCCGGCCGCATCAACCACCCGATCTCCGCCGGCGGCGCCACCGTCCACCCGGGAGACCTGGTCGTGGGCGATGCCGACGGCGTGGTGGTGATCGAGCGCGCCAAGGCTCCCGCGATGATGGCCCTGGCCGACAAGAAGGTGGCCGACGAGGCCGCCCGCATCGAGGCCATCGCCCGCGGCGACACGGCATCGAAGTGGCTGCCTGCGGCCCTGCGCGCCGCCGGCGTGCTCAAGGAAGGGGAATCGCTGTGAGCCGCCCTGCCATCATCGTGACCGGGGCCGACCTGGCCGCACAGGCCCTGGCCCTGCTGGAAGACTTCCACATCGTCTATGCCGGCAAGGCCCCCACCGAGGACGACCTGGTGGCCCTGTGCCGCACGCACGACCCCGTGGCCATCATCGTGCGCTACGGCAAGGTCGGTGCGGCCGTGATGGATGCCGCGCCCTCGCTCAAGGTCATCTCCAAGCATGGCAGCGGCACCGACACCATCGACAAGGTGGCCGCCAAGGCGCGTGGCATCGAGGTGGTGGCCGCCGTGGGCGCCAATGCCGCGGCTGTGGCCGAGCAGGCGCTGGCCTTGCTGCTGGCCTGCGCCAAGTCGGTCGTGGCGCTCGATGCGCGCATGCACGCCGGCCACTGGGACAAGGCCACGCACAAGAGCCTGGAGCTCGGTGGCCGCACCGTGGGCCTGGTCGGCCTGGGCGCCATCGGCCTGCGCTTTGCGAAGATGGCCGACGCGCTGGGCATGCGCGTGCTCGGCTTCGATCCGTTTGCGAAGAACCTGCCGGCCTACATCGAGAGCGTGGACCTGGCGACCCTCTGGCGTGAGTCCGACGCCATCTCGCTGCACTGCCCGCTGACCGAGGAGAACCGGGGCATGCTCAATGCCACCACCCTGGCGCAGTGCAAGCGCGGCGTGATCGTGGTGAACACCGCGCGCGGCGGCCTCATCGACGAGCCGGCGCTGCTGGCGGCCGTGCGCAGCGGCCAGGTGATGGCCGCGGGGCTGGACAGCTTTGCAGTCGAGCCCATGGTCGCCGGCCACCCCTTCCAGGGCGAGGCGAATGTCATCCTCTCCCCGCACATCGGCGGCGTGACCAGCGATGCCTACGTGAACATGGGCGTGGGCGCGGCGAAGAACCTGCTGCAGCTCCTGGCGCGCACCCCTGCCCCAGCGGCCGCGTGAGGGAGCAGGGGCGGTACATCCAGAGGATCACGATGAGGAGACACAAGCAATGAACAGGCACACACGACTTCCAGCGCTCGCAAGAAAGGCGATGCTGGCCACCTTGACCCTGGCATCCGCCACCTGCTTCGCGCAGGCCGCCGGCTATCCGTCCAAGCCGGTGAAGCTGGTGGTGGGCTTTGCGGCGGGCGGCCCCACCGACGTGGTGGCGCGGGCCTTTGCCGACCACGCCAGCCGTGCGCTGGGCCAGCCCTTCGTCATCGACAACAAACCGGGCGCCAACACCATCCTGGCCGCGCAGGCGGTGGCCAGCGCACCGGCCGATGGCTACACACTGCTGTTCGGTGCCACCAACCACACGATGATCCCGGGGCTGTACAGCCGGGTGAAGTTCGATGCGGTGAAGTCGTTCAAGCCACTGTGTACGGTGGCCACCAGCCCCACCGTGCTGGTGGTGGGGCCGGGCCTGCCGGTGAAGTCGCTGGCCGACTATCTGGCGCGTGCGCGCAAGGAGCCGGGCCGCACCACGGCTGGCACAGCGGGCGTGGGCAGTTCAGGCCACTTCGCCACCGAGATGTTCGCCCGGGCCAATGGCCTGCAGCTCAACCACGTACCCTACAAGGGCGCTGCGCCGGTGGTGACGGACCTGATGGGCGGCCAGCTCGACAGCTCGTTCGCCACCCTGGGCTCGGTGCTGCCGCAGATCCGCAGCGGCAAGCTCGCGGCCCTGGCCGTGGCATCGCCCCGGCGCTCGCCGCTGCTGCCCGATATGGCCACCTTTGCCGAAGCCGGTGGCGGCAACTACTCGGCCGATGCCTGGTACGGCGTGCTCGCGCCTGCGGGTTTGCCCGAGGCCGTGGCCCGGCAACTGGAGCGGGTGGCGGCGGATTTCGCGAAAAGCGCCGCGGCGGTGGAGAAGCTGAGCGGCATGGGGCTGGATGCGGATTCCACCTGCGGCAAGGCATTTGCCACGCAGGTCGAGCGCGAGGTCGCCACCTACACGCAGATTGCCAAGGACCTGGACCTCAAAGCTGAGTGAATGATCGGAGACATGACATGTTGCGTTTTCTCAAACCCCTGATCGCCGCCTGCGCCCTGGCCGCCGGCCTGGCCCATGCTGCCTACCCCGACCGCCCCATCACCATCGTCGTGCCCTATGCGCCGGGCGGCGCAGCCGACGCTGTGGCGCGCGTGCTGGCCACGCGCCTGGGCGCCAGGCTGGGTACCAGCGTGATCGTGGACAACAAGGCCGGTGCCAGCGGCACCATCGGCGCCAGCTACGTGGCCAAGGCCGGCGCCGACGGCTATACCCTGCTGTACGACGCCACGCCGTACTCCATCAACCCGCACCTGTTCCCCAAGATGCCGTATGCGGCCAACGCGCTGCAGCCGCTGTCGCTGGTGCTGCTGGCACCCAACGTGCTGATCGTGAAGGCGGACTCGCCGCTCAAGAACATCAACGACCTGGTCGCCAAGGCCAAGGCCACGCCCGGCAAGCTCAACTTCGCCTCGGGCGGCAGCGGCACGGTGCAGCGCCTGGCCGCGGAGCTGGTGCGCCAGCAGCTCGACCTGGACATGGTGCATGTGCCCTACAAGAGTGGCGGCCCGGCCATCACCGACGTGATGGCCGGCCAGGTGGACTTCATGTTCGGCACCGTGGCCGCGACCTATCCCCACATAGCGGGCGGCAAGCTGCGCGCACTGGCCGTGTCGGCGCCCGAGCGCTCCAGGCGCCTGCCCGATGTGCCCACGGTGGCCGAGACGGTGATCCCCGGCTACGAGGCCTACGAGTGGAACGGCATGTTTCTGCCCGCCGGAACGCCCGAGTCCATTGCCGCCAAGCTGCGCCAGGCCGTGCAGGACGTGATGAAGGAAGACGAGGTCAGGCAACGCCTGGCCGACATCGGCGCCCAGCCGGTGGGCTCCACACCCGCCGAGTTCGCCACCTTCCTGAAGAGGGAAGACGCCAAGTGGGGCGAGGTGGTGCGCAAGGGCAACATCAAGCTCGATTGACCGGCCATGGGCCTGCCACCCCTTCTGGATCCCGTGCCGCATTCGGTGGGCCTGAACCGCCCGTTGCGCGCGCTGCCCGCCCTGGCGTGCGACAGCCACATGCACATCTTCGACGCGCGCTTTGCGCCGTCGCCGCACTGGCCGCGCACACCGCCCGAGGCGCCTGTCGCCGCCTACCGGCAGCTGCAGCAGCGCCTGGGCACCGCGCGCACGGTCGTGGTCACGCCCTCCACCTACGGCACCGACAATGCCTGCACGCTGGATGCACTGGACCAACTGGGCGACAGCGCACGCGGCGTGGCCGTGGTGGACCAGCAGGTCGGCGATGTGGAGCTGGCCCGTCTGGCGGCACGGCGCGTGCGCGGGCTGCGTGTGAACTTCGTCTCGCCCCAATCCTGGGGCATGACCACAGAAGAGATGCTGACCACCCTGGCGGGCAAGCTGGCGCGCCATGCGGACTGCGGCGGCTGGCACATCCAGGTGTTCGCGCACCCGGAGCAGATCGTGGCGTTCGAAGCGGTGCTGCAGGCCTTGCCGGTGCCGCTGGTGATCGACCACCTGGGCCGCATCGACCCGGCCGAGGGGCCATCGGCACCGGCCTGGGCTACGCTGCAACGCCTGCTCGACGGGGGCAACACCTGGGTCAAACTCTCCGGCGCCTACATGCGCTCCGCGGTGCAGGGCCCGGGCTACGCCGATACGCTGCCCCTGGGCCGCGCGCTGGTGCAGGCCGCTCCCGAGCGCCTCGTGTGGGGCAGCGACTGGCCGCACACCACCGAGCCGCCCGGCACCGTGAACGATGCCGACCTGGTGGACCTGCTGCAGGCCTGGGCTGGGTCGCATGCCGTGATGGACCGCATCCTGGTGGACAACCCTGCGCGGCTGTACGGATTTCCTGCCGCGTGAAGATCAGAGCCAACGAAAGCCATCCCATGTTTCTGCTGCAAGCCCCCCAAGTACGCGACCTCGAACTGTTCACCGCCATGCCCGAGACGCTGCGCCGGCGCGATCGCAGCGCCTGGGCCGATGCCAACCGCGCAGGGGCCATCACCGACTCCTTCCTCGAAGGCCCGGTGTTCGATGCTGCCGGCAACCTGTACGTGACCGACATCCCCTGGGGCCGCATCCTGCGCATCGATCCCGCGGGCACCTGGACCCTGGTGGCCGAGTACGACGGCGAGCCCAACGGCATGAAGTTCCTCGATGCCGGCACCCTGCTCATCACCGACTACAAGAACGGCCTGATGCGCCTGGACGTGGCGAGCGGCCGGGTCACCCCGTACCTGGAGCGGCGCAACAGCGAGCGCTTCAAGGGCGTGAACGACCTGGTCTTCGATGCCGGGGGCAACCTGTACTTCACCGACCAGGGCCAGAGCGGGCTGCACGACCCGAGCGGGCGCCTGTACCGCCTGCGCCCCAATGGGCAGCTCGACCTACTGCTGGCCAATGTGCCCAGCCCCAATGGCGTGGCCTTGTCGCCCGACGGGCGCGTGCTCTACCTGGCCGTCACGCGCGGCAACTGCGTCTGGCGCGTGCCGCTGCTGCCCGATGGCAGCGTGGCCAAGGTGGGACAGTTCTTCACCTCCTACGGCCCGAGCGGCCCCGATGGCCTGGCCGTGGATGTGCAGGGCCGGCTGCTGGTGGCCAACCCGGGCCTGGGCTATGTCTGGGTGCTCAACCACCGGGCAGAACCCGAGCTGGTATTGCGCGGGCCAGCGGGCGCCTCGACGACCAACCTGGCGTTTGGCGGGGAGGGCGGGCAGACGGTGTTTGTCACCGATTCGACCCATGGCCAGATCCTGCGGGCGCAGCTCGATGCGCCTGGACTGGCGCTGGAGCGGGGCCTGGGCGCGTCCAGCTAACACCCCGGATGACAATGGCTTTGCAATTTCGATAAATATTGACTATTGAAGACATTCAATCGATTCAATTTACGCGCCATGGATTGCTTCCTAAGATGGGCCTCGCCAAGTGCCTGAACCATTGACAAGGAGAGACCCATGACAACAGAAGCCAAGTGCCCCTTCGACCACACCAAGGCAGCCGCCCCCAAGGGCCGCGGCAACGCCGACTGGTGGCCCAACCAGCTCAACCTGCGCCCGCTCAACCAGAGCTCCCCATTGGTCGACCCCATGGGCGACGGGTTCAACTACGCCGAAGAGTTCAAGAGCCTGGACCTCGCGGCCGTGAAGGCCGACCTGCATGCGCTGATGACCGACTCGCAGGACTGGTGGCCGGCCGACTTCGGCCACTACGGCCCGCTCTTCGTCCGCATGGCCTGGCACAGCGCCGGCACCTACCGCCTGGCGGACGGCCGCGGCGGTGCGGGGGCCGGGCAGCAGCGCTTTGCGCCCCTGAACAGCTGGCCCGACAATGCCAACCTGGACAAGGCGCGCCGCCTGCTCTGGCCCATCAAGCAGAAGTACGGCCGCAAGATTTCATGGGCCGACCTGATGATCCTCACCGGCAACGTGGCGCTCGAATCCATGGGCTTCAAGACCTTCGGCTTTGGCGGCGGCCGCCCCGACGTGTGGGAACCCGATGAAAACGTCTACTGGGGCGCAGAGACCACCTGGCTCGGTGGCGACAAGCGCTACAGCGGCGAGCGCGACCTGGCCAAGCCCCTGGCCGCCGTGCAGATGGGCCTGATCTACGTGAACCCCGAAGGCCCCAACGGCAACCCCGACCCCATCGCCGCAGCGCGCGACATTCGCGACACCTTTGCCCGCATGGCCATGGACGACGAAGAGACCGTGGCGCTGATCGCCGGCGGCCACACCTTCGGCAAGACCCACGGCGCGGGCGACGCGGCACTGGTGGGCCTGGAGCCCGAAGGCGGCGGCATCGAGGACCAGGGCTTCGGCTGGATCAGCAAGCACGGCAGCGGCTTTGGCGGCGATGCCATCACCAGCGGCCTGGAAGTGACCTGGACCACCACCCCCACGCAGTGGAGCAACAACTTCTTCGAGAACCTGTTCGGCTTTGAATGGGAGCTGACCAAAAGCCCGGCCGGCGCCCACCAGTGGACCGCCAAGGGCGCCGAGGCGACCATCCCCGATGCCCACGACCCGTCGAAGAAGCGTGTGCCCACCATGCTCACCACCGACCTCTCGCTGCGCCAGGACCCGGCCTACGAGAAGATCTCGCGCCGTTTCCTCGCGCACCCCGAGCAGTTCGCCGATGCCTTTGCGCGCGCCTGGTTCAAGCTCACGCACCGTGACATGGGTCCGCGCGTGCGCTACCTGGGCCCTGAGGTGCCGGCCGAAGTGCTGATCTGGCAGGACCCGATTCCCGAGGTGGACCACGCCCTGGTGGATGCGCAGGACGTGACGGTGCTCAAGGCAAAGATCTTGGCCTCGGGCCTGTCGGTTGCGGAACTGGTGTCCACCGCCTGGGCCTCGGCCTCCACCTACCGCGGCGGCGACAAGCGCGGCGGGGCCAACGGTGCCCGCATCCGCCTGGCACCGCAAAAGGACTGGGAAGTGAACCAGCCTTCGCAATTGGCCAAGGTGCTGGGCAAGCTCGAAGCGATACAGCAGGATTTCAATGCCGCGCAGACCGGCGGCAAGAAGATCTCGCTGGCCGACCTGATCGTGCTGGGCGGTGCGGCGGCCGTCGAGTCCGCCGCTCGCAGCGCCGGCCAGGAAGTGAGCGTGCCCTTCACGCCAGGCCGCATGGACGCCTCGCAGGAGCAAACCGACGTGCCCTCGTTCGAAGTCATGGAGCCGCTGGCCGATGGTTTTCGCAACTATGTGCGCCCGGGTCTCGAAGGTGCCGTGGCCGAGTTGCTGATCGACCGCGCCAACCAGCTCACGCTGACCGGCCCCGAGATGACGGTGCTGCTGGGTGGCCTGCGCGCCCTGGGCGCCAATGCAGGGCAGGGCACGCACGGCGTGTTCACCCAGCAACCGGGCGCGCTCACGAACGATTTCTTCGTGAACCTGCTGGACATGCGCACCCGGTGGCAGAAATCCAGCTCGGCTGCCGGTGTCATCGAAGGGGTGGACCGCACCACTGGTACGGCGAAGTGGACGGGCACCGTGGCCGACCTGGTGTTCGGCTCCAACTCGCAACTGCGTGCGCTGGCCGAGGTCTATGGCAGCAGCGATGCGCAGGCGGTGTTCGTGCAGGACTTCGTGAAGGCATGGACCAAGGTGATGAACCTGGACCGCTTTGACCTGACTGCAGCCAAGGCCTGAGCGGTTTGAACGCGCCCCCTGCGCGCCTTGTCGAAGGGCGCCGCAGGGGGCGCTGTGCTTTGCGTGCGAACCATGCGGCTACCATGGCGGCCCCAACCGAACCGGAGAGCCCGCATGGCGCAACCACAAACCCCATCCAGCAGCAAAGACTTCGACAAAGGCCTGGCCACGCGCAAGCAGGTCATGGGCGAGGACTTTGTGGCCAATGCCTTTGGCAACGCCACCGAGTTCACCCAGCCGATCCAGGAGTTCATCACCCGCAATGCCTGGGGCGATGTCTGGCAGCGCCCGGGCCTGGACCTGAAGACGCGCAGCCTGGTCACCGTGGCCTTTCTCACCGCACTGGGCAAGCAGCACGAGCTCAAGGGCCATGTGCGCGGCGCGCTCAACAACGGCGCCACGGCGGCAGAGATCCAGGAAGTGCTGCTGCACGCCAGCATCTACTGCGGCCTGCCCGCAGCGGTGGAGGCCTTTCGCACGGCCGCCGAGGTGATCGACGGGCCGAAAAAATAGGGTTGTTAGCCGGCCAGAAGCTTGTGCACGAGGTCCGCTGCAGTGGATGCGTTGTACTTGCGCATGAGGCGCGCGCGGTAGATCTCTACCGTGCGGTGGCTGATGTCCAGGGTGCGCCCGATCTCCTTGGAGGTCAGGCCTTCGAGCAGCCGCGCGGCCACTTCGCGTTCGCGGCCGGTGAGCTCGGCCTTCACCGGGCGCTGCGAGCTCAGGTCCTCGAAGCTCCAGATGCCCGAGGCATGGGGGTCTTCGCGGTTCAAGGCACGTCCTGACACGTGGCACCAGAACACCTCGCCGTTGGCGCGCTTCATGATGCGGTTGTCGGCGTAGTGGCCCTTGGCGTTGAGGATGGGTTCCATGTGCGCGCCCAGGCGCTCGTACTCGTCGGCGCTCGGATAAAGTACCTGGAACGACTGGCCGATCAGCAGCTCGCGCGAGGCGCCGAACATCTCGCACACCTGGCGATTGCAGTCCACCATGGTGCGGTTGCGCGAGAGCACCAGGCCCACGGGGGCCATGTCAAACGCGAGTTTGTAATCAACGTCCATCGGTGGCGTCCATAGTGCAAGTCTTTACGGGGTACTACTTATTCGGGTACGTAGTATCGTAGCGTATCCAACATTCGCAAGGAGATCGTGGTGAACAAGATATTTCCCTCCGCAGCCAAAGCGCTGGAAGGCGTGGTTGCAGATGGCCAGTTGATGGCTGTCGGCGGTTTCGGGCTGTGCGGTATCCCCGAGGCCCTGATCGACGCCCTGCGTGATTCGGCCGTGAAGAACCTCACCGTGATCTCCAACAATGCGGGCGTCGATGGCTTCGGCCTGGGCAAGCTGCTCGAGACGCGCCAGATCAAGAAGATGATCTCGTCCTACGTGGGCGAGAACAAGGAGTTCGAGCGCCAGTACCTGGCGGGCGAGCTGGAGCTCGAATTCACGCCCCAGGGCACGCTGGCCGAGAAGCTGCGCGCGGGCGGCGCGGGCATCCCGGCCTTTTTCACCAAGACCGGTGTGGGCACCATCGTGGCCGAGGGCAAGGAGCTGCGCGAGTTCGACGGCGAAACCTACGTGATGGAGCGCTCGCTGGTGCCCGACGTGTCGCTGGTCAAGGCCTGGCGTGCCGACAAGTCCGGCAACCTGCAGTTCCGCCTCACGGCGCGCAACTTCAACCCCGCTGCCGCCACGGCCGGCAAGGTCTGCATCGTCGAAGTGGAAGAGATCGTGGAGACCGGTGCCATCGAACCCGACCAGGTCCACCTGCCCGGCATCTACGTGCACCGCATCGTGCACAACGCCCACCCCGAGAAACGCATCGAAAAACGCACCATCACAGAGAAAGCAGGAGCCTGACCATGCCGTGGACCCAAGACCAGATGGCCGCACGTGCGGCGCAAGAACTCGAAGACGGTTTCTACGTGAACCTGGGCATCGGCATCCCCACGCTGGTGGCCAATTTCACGGGTGACAAGGAAGTGTGGCTGCAGTCCGAGAACGGCATGCTGGGCATCGGCCCCTTCCCGACCGAAGACGCGGTGGACGCCGACCTGATCAACGCCGGCAAGCAGACCGTGACCACGATCAAAGGCTCGTCCATCTTCGGCAGCGACCAGTCGTTTGCCATGATCCGCGGCGGCAAGATCAACCTGTCCATCCTGGGCGCCATGCAGGTCAGCGAAAAGGGTGATCTGGCCAACTGGATGATCCCGGGCAAGATGGTCAAGGGCATGGGCGGCGCCATGGACCTGGTGGCCGGTGTCAAGCGCGTGATCGTGCTCATGGAGCACGTGGCGAAGAAGAAGGACGGCACCGAAGACTTGAAGATCCTGCCTCAGTGCACCTTGCCCCTCACGGGCGTGGGCGTGGTGGACCGCATCATCACCGACCTGGCTGTGCTGGACGTGACGCCCGAAGGCCTCAAGCTCGTCGAGCTGGCCCCTGGCGTGAGCTTCGAATCACTGCAGGCCAAGACCGGCGTGACCGTGCTGCAGTGAGCCGTGCGCGGCCGCGCGCGGCCCAGCAAGGCAAAAGGCCGGTGCCCCTCGCGGGGCCCCGGCCTTTTTGCATGGAAGCTGCAGTGCGGTCTGCAGCCTGCCTTGCCTGCTCGATTACAGGGCGCTGATTTCGCCCGAAGGGATCTGGCCCAGGCGCACGGCTTCGGCAGCCGCTGCACGCACGGCAGCGCGGTCAGCCGTCGACTTGTAAGTCACAACGCGCGAACCAGCTGGCTCGATGCTGCGCGTCTGTGCCACGGTAGCGGCTTCAGCAGCCACTTCGGCACGGGTGCGGTTGGTGTCGAACTTCAGGGCGAACTGCGAGCTGTCGGCTTCGTCAGCGTGGGCACCGAAAGCGGAGAAAGCAGCCACAGCGGCGATGGACAGGAAACGTGCGGTCTTGTTCATGGTGATCTCGATTCTTGATTTGATTGGGGGTAGGGGGTCAGTTCAATCCGGGGCTGCTTACAGGGCGCCGACTTCGCCGGAAGAAATCTGGCCGGTGCGCACAGCATCAGCAGCCTGGGCACGCACGGCAGCGCGGTCAGCGGTGGACTTGTAGGTCACGACACGCGAACCAGCAGGCTCGATGCTGCGGGTCTGGGCCACGGTAGCGGCTTCAGCGGCCACTTCGGCGCGGGTGCGGTTGGTGTCGAACTTCGTGGCGAATTGCGAAGCATCGGCTTCGTCGGCCTGGGCACCGAAAGAAGCGAAAGCGGCAACAGCGGCGATGGAGAGGAAGCGTGCGGTCGTGTTCATGATGAATTCCTTGAAGATAAAAAAGCGTCTCAATAAAACCGGGACAAAACCATTTCGAACCGGGTTCGGTGAGTCGCCTTGCGGGTTCGGCTCATCGATGGGTTGAACTGTACGCCGCAGGGGTCCAAAGAAAAACCACCCAGTCGCAAACTGTCTGTTCCAGTTTTGGAAACAGTGGTGCGAGAAGCGGGCATGAAAAAAAGCCCGCGGCTGCAGTGCAGCCGCGGGCCAGGGGTGCGCTTCGCGCGGGTGTTCAGGGCAACTGGCTCCAGTTCTGGTTGTTGCCGCCGTTGCAGGTCCAGGTGAGCAGGGGGATGTCCTGCGCCGTCGAGTTGTTGGGCACGTCGAGGCACGCGCCCGATGCGCGGTTGCGCACGGTCGATCCCGACAGCGTCCACTGCGCCGTGTTGCCCACCGTGCAGGCCAGTTGAACGATGCCCGCACCGCTGGTGGCCGCGCTGTCCTGGGCCAGGCACAGATTGCTGTGCTTGGCCACCAGTTGCACGTAGCCACCCGCGAGGTTGCGCACCGTGAAGGTCTCGTTGTTCGCCGAGCCGCAGGGCCACTGGATGGCGACAGCGCCGCTGGCGGCCGAGGCCCCGCGGATATTGACGCACAGCGTGCTGTGGCTGGAGCGCAGGCGCGTGGTGAACTCCGACGCCGTGTCCAGCGAGCGCACGTAGTCGGCCAGCGCCAGCCGGTCGGCCGCGGGCAGACCTGCCACGTTGCCGTGGCCGCCGGTGATCACGTCCAGCACACTGGCCTTCTGGCCGTTGTGCAGGTAAGACTTGGCGGCCCAGCTGCCGATCAGCGTGGGTGTGTCGAAGCCCACGCCGGCCAGCGGCTGGTTGGCGCCCTTGCCCGAGGAGGCCTGGATGCTGCCCACGTCGTGCCGCAGGCCGTCCTGGAAGGTGCCGCCCGCATGGCAACTGGCGCAGTTGGCGTTGGCGAACAGGGTCTGCCCGCGCGCGGCCTCCACGGTAAGGTTGCCGTCGGCAGCGCGCGCCGGGCTGCGCATGTACTTGTTGAGCGAGGCGAGGTAGGCCGCCAGGTCGTCGAGCTGCGCATTGCGGCCGGCCTTGGGCGCGCCCAGCGGGTCGCTGGTGGCGGCAAAGTCCGCATCGCTCAGGAAGCCCGTGCCGCCGAAGGCGCTGCGCATGTCGTTCTCGAAGTCCTGCACCTCGTCGAAGTTGGCGCTCCAGTGCAGCTTGCCATGCCCGGTGCCGCGCCGGCCCTGCAGGCTGATGGTGCGGCGCAGGCCCTCGCCGCGCTGGGTGAAGTCCCAGACCATGCCATCGTCCCCGCCGTCGGCGTGGCAGCTGGCGCAGGACATGTAGTTGTCCTTGCTCATGCGCCGGTCGGCCGCGTTGTAGAACACCAGCTTGCCGCGCAGTGCCGCCGCTGCCATGGGCTCCTGCGCCACCGTGGTGATGTTCTGCAGGAACACGGCTGCCGCGCTGCGCGAGGCCAGCACGTCGGCCACGTCATGCACGGTGACCGAGCGCGCGAGGAAGTTGTTCACGAACAGCCGCTTGCGCGCCGCGTCCAGGTACAGGCCGTGCGGCGCGCTGCTGGCGTTGATCTCGCCGCGCACGGCGCGGGTGTAGGCATCGACGATGGCGATGTTGTTGCCCTCCATCTGCGCGACGAACAGGTAGTCGCCCGCAGGGGAGAAGAGGGCGGCGCGCGCCGGTGCCCGGTCGTCGAAGTCGATCTGCTCGGGCAGCAGGTGCGTGGCCTGCGCCAGGTCCACCTGCGAGAGGATGGAGCGCACTGTCTGGTCGTGCAGCAGGTCGCCACCGTCGCGGAAGCGCCCGCGCACGACGTTGTCCTTCTTGCCCGGCAGCACGGCGCGGCTGCCGTCGGGCGAGACCACCACCTGGCTCAGGTAGTTGGCCACGCCGCGGGCGCTGTTCTCGGTGTCCACCGTGCTCGTGTCCACCGGCAGGGCGATGGTGGACAACAGGCCCATGGAGCTGAGGCCCACCTTGTGCAGTTGCCCGCCCGTCATCTTCGACTTGAAGCGCGTGACGTAGACCGTCTGCGAGTCGGCCGCCACCGCGATGCCGCGCAGGTCGCCTTCCAACGCCAGGGTGCCCGTGGTGTTGCCATTGGCCGGATCGAACGCGATCAGCGTGGACTTGGACTCCAGCGTCAGCAGGCCCTTGCTGCCATTGGGCGTGAAGGCCACGCCGTAGGGTCCGCTGCCGTAGGGCAGAGCCACCGTGGCCGCGATGCTTCCGTCGGCCGGGTTCAGCGCCACCAGCTTGTCCTCGCCCTGCACGGTGACCCAGATGCGGCCATCGGGGGCGCGCGCCAGGGTCTTGGGCTCGTCGCCCACGCGCGTCTCCCAGCGCTTGGTCAGGGCCAGCGCATCGATGGCGGCCACCGTGCCGCTGTCGGGGTTCACGGCATAGACGCTGTTGGCATCGCCGACGATGTTGCTCGAATGCGTGGGTGCCGTCGCCGTCACCGGGAAGATCACCGTCACGTTGTAGGTGTAGAAGGTGTCCTGGCCCGCCGCGTTGCGCACCGTGAGGGTCACCGTGTAGTGGCCGGGTCGGTTGTAGCTGTAGGTGGTGTTGGCCTGGGCCGAGAAAGCGGTCTGCGTGCCGTTGCCGAAGTTCCAGCGGTAGCTGACGCCCGTGCCCCCGCCCAGCCGGGTCGGGTCGAAACTCAGCTGCCCGTTCACCAGCTGCGGCCCGCCGCTCACGCCGGCATCGCCGATGATGGCTTGAGAGCGCAGCTGCGTGACATCGGCATCGCTGAGCACGCGCCCGTAGACGCGCACGTCGGCCAGGCTGCCGCGGAAGAAGTCGGTGTTGCCCTGTATCTGCCCGAGCAGCGCGAACTTGTTGGATAGGCCCTTGGTGCCCGTGAGCCCGGTGGAACTGGTCTTGGTGCCGTCGATGTACAGCGTCTGCGCCCCCGAGGCTGCGTCGCGCGTCATCACCACATGGTGCCAGTTGCCGTCGTTCACGGCCGCGGTGGAGCGGGTACCGGGGTTGTTGGCCGCCACGTTACCCACCGAGAGGTTCAGGCGCCCGGTGTTGTCGATCCAGCCCCAGAACACGTCGTCCGCACCGCCCGACTGGTCGCGCCCGAAGAGGCCGGGCGCCGTCCAGGCGTTGGCCGAGCCGGCCTGCGTGGTCTTCATGTAGAACGCCAGCGAGGCCGTGCCGCCCAGGGCGGTGGCCACGCTGTCGTTCTTGAGCGGCACACCGCCCGTGCGCTGCGCGAAGTTCAGGCCAATGCTGCTGAACTGGTCGGCCGCCGAGGCCGTGCCGTTGTTGGCCCCGATCTCGTCGGTCAGGGTGCTCGACAGCGGCCAGTGGTTCATGAGGCTGATGTCGGTGGCATTGCCGGTATGGAAAACGGCCTTGTACTCCGCTGCGATGCCGTTGCCCGCATAGTCCTTCACGCCGCCGGCGGTGAGCACGATCTCATAGCTGGTGCCGGCCGCCAATGGCTGCATGGGGTGGAAGTTGATGATGCCCAGCTGCACGCTGTAGGTGCCGGCCAGCGCGTTGCCGTTGACCGGCCGCACGATGAAGGTGCTGGCGTTCACGCTCTCGGGCAGGATGCTGTCCGTGAGGCCCACGCCGATGCGCGAGGTCAGCGCCTGCTGCTTGGCGCCGTTGGTGGGCGAGGTCTGCTTGACCGCCGGTGGCGTGGTGTCGCGCGCCGTCTGGTGCACGATGAAGCCGCTGCCCGAGCCGTGGTCGTTGCCGATGAACAGCAGGTTGCCCATGGGTGCCACCTGGCCGTGGTCGGAGTGCGAGTACTCGGGATCGTTGGTGGCGAACAGGCTGCCCTGACCCACCTCGACGTGGTTGAGCGGGTTGCTCACGTCCACCTTGTGTACCTTGAACTGCGCGCCCTGGAAGACGTAGTGGTCCTGCATGCCGCAGTACAACTGTTCGTCGATGACCAGCCGGTTGTCCTCCACCACGAATTGCGTGCGGTCGGAAAGGTCGTAGCTGTACATCTTGGCGCCGCCACCGCGCGCCGAGGCATGCAGATTCTTGCCGTCGAAGCAGGTGGCGTAGTAGACGGGGTTGGAGCCCACGGTGTCCAGCACCTTGGGGTTGAGCGGATCGGAGATGTCCAGGCTGGCAAAGCCGTCGGTGTTGTCCATCGAGGTCAGCACCATGTGGTTGCCCATGGTGAAGATGGGCCCGACGCGGAAGCCCCCGAGCTCGCCGGTGGGCACGGGGTTGGGCTTGCCCACACCGCGGTTGGCGATCACGGCATTGGCCGGGTCGCTCGCATCCACGATGTAGACACCGTCGTTGGCCGAAGCCACGTAGACATAAGGGGCCTGCCACCACAGCTGCCAGGCCACGTTGGCGTAGTCGCCGCCATTGACCGTGGGCAGTGCCAGCTTCTTGACCTGCTGGATGTTGTTGATGTCGGTGAAATCCCAGAACTCGATGCCCTTGATGCTGGGCACCACCACGTACTGCTTGCCGCCGATCTTCGCGGTGCCGAAGGCATGGGCCTCGCGGAACTCCTTGGTGCGCCCCTCGGGCTCGTAGATCTTCTTGGCGAGCACGATGGCGCGCGGGTTGGACACGTCGTACAGCAGAAAGCCGCCTGGGCCCAGGCCGCTGTCGGGCGCGAACGAGGTCAGGAAATAGCCATTGAGCATGATGCCCACGTTCAGCCCGTAGTCCTTGCGGCCGGGGTAGGTGGCCGGCACGTCGCCCGAGGCGCGGGTGATCATGGAGACCGGCTTGAACAGCTCGGCCGAGGTGTAGGTCAGGTTGCCCAGGCCCGGCCCCTGCAGCGGGAGCGGGGCCTCGGCGGCCTGCGTGACCGCAGCCGCCATGGTGGTGAGGGTGGTCATCGGACTCACCCCCGTGATCGCCGCATGCGTCAGCAAGGTGGCGAATGGCAGCAGCAGTGCCATCAGGTAATACCGGATTTTCATCGTCGTCTCCTGTGTGTGTGGTCCTTGGTGAACCTTCTTCCTCGATCTTTCCGACAGCCCTGCGCAGGCGCGCGCAGGCACGCCGGCCGGTGGCGTGGACGCCACCGGCCGCAGGGCTCTTTCTCCTGGGCTCCCTCTCTTCTTTTCTTTTCTGTGCTCTTCAGTGCGCAGCCATGCGCGCGTGGTGCTTGCGCTGCATCAGGATGCGTGCGTTCCTGTGCTGTAGAGGTCCCAGGCCGCCGCAGCGCTGGCGCCGCGGTGGATCATGGCCATCAGCGCATCGACCACGGCCGAGGGCTTGGCATGCTGGTACACGTTGCGCCCGTAGACCATGCCCACGGCCCCCTGGTCGAGCAGCACGCGCGAGCGTGCGAACACCTGCTGCAGGTCCTCGCGGCCGCCGCCGCGCACCAGCACCGGGCAGCGCGCGGCCTGCACCACGCGGTGGAATTCGGCGGGATCGGTGGTCGGGTCGGCCTTGACGATGTCGGCCCCCATCTCGCGCGCCAGGCGCACGAGGGTGACGATCTTCTCGGCGTCGCCATCGACCATGTAGCCGCCTTGCTCGCTGTGCGGGCGCATCACCAGCGGCTCGATCATCAGCGGCATGCCGTAGCGGTCGCAGTCGGCGCGCACGCGGGCGATGTTCTGCACGCACTGGCGGAACAGGTCGGGTTCATTGGGCAGCATGAACAGGTTGACCACCACGCAGGCCGCATCGCGCTGCACGGCCGGCAGCACCGGGTCGTGTTCGTTTTGCAGCAGGGCCCACATCACGCGGTGCGCGGTGGCGTTGTAGGGGTTGCCCATGTCGATGCGCATCACCAGCGCCGGCTTGCTGCGGCCGGGGCGGTCCTGCAGCAGGTCGGCCTGGCCGTAGTTGAGCTGGATGGCGTCGGGCGCGGCGGCCACCAGCTTGTCCATCACGCCGGGCATGTCTTCCAGGCCGTTGAGGAAGCTGGGCTCGTTGCACACGCCGTGGTCGAGTGCGATGTCCAGGCAACGGCCGTTGGTGAGCAGGCGGTTCAGGCGTGCGGTCTTGTCTTTCGACATACGAAGAAGTCCTTGGGTTGGGGGTGGATACGGGTCAGGCCAGGGCCTTCAGATGGGCGCTTGCGGCATCGTCGATGCGCTGCACGGCTTCCTCGGGCAGCTCCAGCGCGCCCGCGGTCGCGTTCTCGGTGGCCTGCGCCCGCGTGCGCGCGCCGCACAGCGCCACCGACACGCTGCCATTGGCCAGCGTCCAGGCAATCATCAACTGGCCAAATGAGCAGCCGAACTGCCGGCGCAGGGGCTCCAGTTCGTCGAAGAAGGCCTTGAGCCGGGCGCGGTTGGCCGCGCTGAAGCGTGGATTGGTGGCGCGCTGGTCATCACCCGTGAACTCGCGCGCCGGGTCGATGGGGCCGGCCAGCAGGCCCAGCGCCAGCGAGGAATAGCCCAGGATGGCCACGTTGTTGCGGCCGCACAGGGGCAGCAGGGTCTGCTCGATCTCGCGGTCGATCAGGCTGTAGCGTTCCTGGGCAGCATCCACGGGCCCCTGGCGCAGGTACTCGGCCAGCGTCGGCGCGTCCACATTGCTCACGCCGATGGCGCGGATCTTGCCCTGCTTCTTGAGGTCGAGCAGGGCATCCATGGTCTCTTCCACCGGCGTGGTGCTGTCCTGCCAGTGGGTGATGTAGAGGTCGATGTAGTCGGTCTGCAGGCGTTTCAGGCTTTCTTCCGCTTCGTGGAAGATCGAAGCGCGGCCCAGGTGGCGGTACACAGGGTGGCCGTCCTCGTCGAAGAAGTGGGTGCCCTTTTGCGTGTGCCACACCAGGCCGCACTTGGTGGCGATCACGGCCTCGTGGCGGCGGCCCTTGAGCGCGGCGCCCACGAGGCGTTCGGAAGCGCCCAGGCCATAGGCCGGCGCAGTGTCGATCAGCGTCACCCCGGCATCGAGCGAGGCATGGATCGCCTCGACGGCGGCGGCACTGTCCTGGCCGCCCCACATCCAGCCGCCCATGGCCCAGGTACCGAGGCCAATGGCCGAGCACTCGATGCCCGAGGGCCCGAGGGTGGTGGTCTTCATCGCAGCATTCATCATCACGGCATTCATCGCTTGGTCTTTCGGGTGTTCATGAGGTGGTCGATGGTCACGGCGGCCAGCAGGATCAGGCCCTTGATCACGTCCTGCCAGTACGGCGATACGTCGAGCAGGATCAGCGAGCTGGTCACCACCGAGAGCAGGGCCAGGCCGAGCACGGCGCCGAGCACCGTGCCCGAGCCGCCCTTCAAGCTGGCGCCGCCGATCACGGCTGCGGCAATCACGTTGAGCTCCATGCCCACGCCGAAGGTCGGCGTGGCCGCGCCGAAGCGCGCGGTGTAGATCACCCCGGCCAGGCCGGCCGAGGCGGCGCACAGCACCGTCACCCAGAACTTCACGTGGCCGACGCGGATGCCCGAGTACAGCGCAGCCTTCTCGTTGCTGCCGGTGTAGAACACGCGGCGCAGCAGGCTGGCGCGGCGCAGCACGAAGTCGCTGACCACCACGATGAAAAGGAAGATCAGGATCACCGCCGGTATGCCGAACAAGGTGCCCTGGCCGATGAACTTGAACGAGGCCGGCAGCGAGAACAGCGACTGCGGCGTGCCCTGCGTGAGCGCCAGGCACAGGCCGCGCACGATGACCATGAAGGCCAGCGAGGCGATGAAGTGGTTCAGCCCGATGCGCACCACGCAGCCGCCGATCATGGCCCCGATCAGCGCGCTGGCGGCAATCGCGATGAGCCCGGCCGTCCAGGGATCGAAGCCCAGCAGGAACAGCTTGCCCGTGACCACCATGGCAAAGCACACCACCGAGCCCACCGACAGGTCGATGCCGCCCACGATGAGCAAGATGGTCATGCCCACCACCACGATGCCCTCGATGGAGAACGACAGCAGCATGGCGCGGATGTTGTCCCAGGTCAGGAAGTAGGGCGAGGCAAAGCTCATGCCGATGCACAGCACCAGGATGATGGCCAGCAGGCCCATCTCGCGCATGCTGGTGAGCTTGGTGCCGCCGGGTTTGCCCGGCCCTCCCGGCGCCGGGCGCGGGGGCTGCAGGCCGGCCATGGTGCCGGCGTTCAGTTGTGCGGGGTGATTCATGCCATTTCCTCTTGTCGTTCCAGTCCCGAGGCCAGCCGCAGCAGGGCCTCTTCCGTCATGTCCTTGCCTTGCACCTCGCCCGCGACACGCCCATCGCGGACGACGAGGGCCCTATCGCACAGCCCGATGATCTCGGGCAGCTCCGAAGAGATGACCACCACGCCCACGCCCTGGCAGGCCAGGTCGCGCAGGATGTGGTGGATCTCCGACTTGGCGCCCACGTCCACGCCGCGCGTAGGCTCGTCCATCAGCAGCACTGCGGGGTTGGTGGCCAGCAGCTTGGCGATGGCCACCTTCTGCTGGTTGCCGCCCGAGAGGCTGGCCACCTCGATCTGCACGCCGTCGGACTTGAGCTTCAGGCGCGCGCCCAGCTCCTGCGCCAGCCGGTGCTCGGCTGCACGCTGCAGCAGGCCGAAGCGCGAACTCACGCGTGCCAGGGCCATGGAGGCGATGTTCTGCGCGATCGGCAGGTCCAGGTACACGCCTGCGGCCTTGCGGTCCTCGCTGAGGTAGGCGATGCCTTCGCGCAGCGCGTCGCTGTACTTGCGGATCGAGAGCGGCCTGCCACGCAGGCGCACGCTGCCGCCGGTGGCCGGGCGCAGGCCGCACAGGGTCTGCGCCAGTTCGCTGCGCCCGGCGCCCATGAGCCCGGCGATGCCCAGGATCTCACCGCGCTGCAGGGTGAACGAGATGCCGTGTACGCGCTCGCCGTCGGCCAGGCCCTCCACTTCGAGCACGTGCTCGCCGCGGTCCGCATCCTGCTGCTTGGGCGGGTAGTAGTTGCCCAGGTCGCGCCCGACCATGCGCCGCACCAGGCCATCGGCATCGAGTTCGGCCAGCGGGCCCGAGTGGACGTTGCGCCCGTCGCGCAGCACGGTCACGCGCGTGCAGTGCGCAAAGATCTCGGCCATGCGGTGGCTGATGTAGATGATGCCGATGCCCTGGTCCTTGAGGTCGTGCAGCACCCGAAAGAGGGCGGCCGACTCGTTGTCGGTGAGGGCGGCGGTCGGCTCGTCGAGGATCAGCACCTTGCAGTCGAGCGTGAGCGCCTTGGCGATCTCGATCAACTGCTGGCTGGAGATGGAGAGTTCGCCCACCCGCGCGGCCGGGTCGATGTCCTGGCCCAGCCGCGCCAGCACCTTGGCGGCGCGCGCGTTGATGTCGGCGTAGTCCATAAAGGTCTGCCGGCCCGCGTTGATCTCGGGCATGAAGATGTTCTCGGCCACGGTGGCGTCGCCGCACAGGGCGATCTCCTGGTGCACCAGGCCGATGCCCAGGCGCATGGCCTGGGCCGGACCATCGATGGCCACCGGGCGGCCGTTGAGCGATATCTCGCCCGCGTCCGGCTGGTGGATGCCATCGATGATGTTCATCAGCGTGGACTTGCCCGCGCCGTTCTCGCCGCACAGGGCGTGGATCTCGCCCGCCTGCAGCGAGAAGTCCACGCCCGAGAGCGCATGCGAAGCGCCGAAGCGCTTGCTGATGCCACGCAGCGCGAGCAAGGGAGCGCCCATGGTGGTGGTGCTCACTCGCTGATGCCCTTGGTGCCGCGGCGCGCGAGGTACTTGTCCCAGTAGAAGTCGTCGGCGTTGGCCTTGCTGACCACGGCCAGGCCGTTGTCCAGGAAGGGCACGGCCATGGGGTTGGTGCCGTTGCGCTTGGCATCGTTCATCGGGTCGATGAGGCCGGGGTTTTTGGCGAGGAACAGCATCATCATGCCCATGTAGCCCTGCATGCCCTGGTTGGGGTTGATGGCGCCGAACACGTCGCCGGACTTGATCATGTCCAGGATCTTGGCGTTCACGTCGCAGCACATCACCTTGATGTTCTTCTTGGTCTCCACCTTGGCCTGTGCCGCACCCAGGGCCGAGTTGGCTTCGGGCATGAACAGCGCGCCCAGGTTGGGGTTCGCCTGCGCCAGGCTCTGCACGGCCTGGTAGGCCTTGTTGGGGTCCTGGTTGCTGGCAGCGCGGCCCACCAGCTTCATGCCGGGGTGCTTGGTCTTCATGCGGTTGATGAAGGCGGCGATGCGGCGGTCGTGGTTGTCCTGGCCGGGGTTCTCCAGCACGGCGAATTCGCCCTTGCCGTTCAGCGATGCAGCGATGGCGTCGGCGGCCTGCGCGCCTTCGCGCTCGTTGTCCGAGGTGATGAACGAAGTGCGCTTGGAGTTGGGCGAATCGGCCGCGAAGGTGACCACCGGGATGCCCATGGCCGCTGCGCGGTTGATGGGCTCGATGAACGGGTCGGGGTTCATGGGGTGCAGCAGGATGCCGGCGGGCTTGCGCGCCAGCTCCTGCTCGAACGAGGCCAGCTGCTTGTTCACGTCGTACTCCGGCGTACCGGTGTAGCGGGTGCGCACGCCCAGCGTGCGGCCCAGCTGCTTCATCATTTCGTAGACCGGAAACCAGTACTCCACGCCCGAGACCATCACGTTCATCACGTAGACGTCGCTGGGGTTGCCGCGCAGTCCACCCGCTGCGGCGGGGGCTGCAGCAGGTTGCTGCGCGAATGCGCTGGTGCCGGCCAGGCCGATACCGGCGGCGGCTGCGGACTTCAGGAAATTACGCCTCATTTTTTGTCTCCTCTTGTTGAACGGTGCAGCATGGGGTGCTGCTTTCTCCAGGGCTGCGATGGGGTGCTTGCTGTCACGACAGTTGTTATGACAGGTAGAATGTAATCTTGGATCGAATCGCCAGATAGTTAGGGGAAACACTACTGGAACTGCCGGCTGGATCGGTGGAAGCTGTTATGACATGAAGACCCAACTACTGATTGGCATCGACCTCGGGTCGAGCAGCCTCAAAGCCCTGGCCCTGGAGGCCGCGAGTGGCCGCACCGTGGCCTTGTCCCGCCTGCCCCTGCAGCACGACCGCTTGCCCGGTGGCGGCTGCGAGGTGGGCGCATCCATGATCCGCTTGGCCCTGTCCACCGTGCTGCGCGACGTGGCGCACCAGCTTGGCAACCGGGTGGCCGATGTCCGCGCCATCGGCTGCACCGGGCACGGTGCGGGCCTGTATGCGCTGGATGACCGCAATGAACTGGCCGGCGGCCGCGCCGTGGCCTCGACCGACCAGCGCGCTGGCGCGCGGGCAGAGTCCCTGGCAAGGAGCCATGGCCCGCAATTGCGCGCCGACGTCGGCTGCCAGCCCTGGCCGGGCCAGCCCACCGTGATCGCGGCCGAGCTGCTGGGCGGTGGCGCGGTGCGCAGCGGCGCCCTGCGGCGCCTGATGTTCGCCAAGGACTACGTGGGCTTCCTGCTCACGGGCGAAATCGCCACCGACGCCAGCGATGCCAGTACCGCGGGCCTGCTCTCGGTGGCCACGGGCACCTGGTCGCCGCTGGCCTTTGCGGCCTCGGGCATCGCCGATCTGTCGCCCCAGGCCTTCGGGCCTCTGGTGGACAGCGGCGAGGTGATCGGCACGCTGCAGGCCTCGGCGGCCGAGGCGCATGGCCTGCCCGCGGGCATCCCCGTGGCCATGGGCGCCATCGACCTGCTGGCGTCGATGACCGCCATCCGTGCCGAAGAGCGCGGCCGCGCGGTCTCGGTGCTGGGCACCTGGTGCGTGAATGCCGTCATCGGCCCGGTGGTGGAGCCCCGGCCCGACGTGGTGGCGGTCGTCAATTTCGGGCCGCGCGAGCGGCGCCTGTACATGGAGAACAGCCCCTCGTCGATGGCCAACATCGCCTGGCTGGCCGGCGTGCTGGGCCTGCCCGATGCGCGGGCCGTGGTCGACCTGGCGATGTCGGTGCCGTTCGGGGCCGGGGGGCTGCGCTTTTTGCCTTTCGTGAATGGCGGCGCCGGCGTGTCGGCCGGCTTTGTCGGCCTGCAAAGCCACCATACGCGCGGCGACATGGCGCGTGCCGTGGTCGATGCGGTGGCTGCGCTGCACGCGCGCCATACCGCCCGCCTGGCGGCTGGCGGGCTGCCGGTGTCGGCCTCCACCGTGCTCGGAGGCGGCGCCAGCGACACGCGCCTGGTGCGCCTGCTGGCAGGCCTGCTCGGGCACCCGGTGGAGCGCTGCGCCGACGACGAGACCGGTGCGCGCGGCGCGGCGATCTATGCGGCGATGTCGCAGGGCATCGATACCCACCCCTTGCGCGCGCCCTGCGACACGGTCGAACCCGATGCCGGCCAGGCGCGCGCCCATGCGGATTTCAATGCCGACTTCAACGAACTGATAGCCACCATGTCCCCTGTCTTCGGCCATCTGGCGGGTACGTCGCCGGGCACTGCCCCGCCACGGCCAGCGCTGGCGCCCACTCCCCCCACCACCACACCCTTGCCGAGCGTGGAGGCCTTGCCATGAGCCCGCTTTCCCCATTGCCTTTCGTGCGCCCGGCCGCTGTGGCGGGGCGCCATTTCTCGACCGTGATCGTGGGCGCCGGCATCAACGGCGTGGGCGTGTTCCGCGACCTTGCGCTGCAGGGCGTGGACTGCCTCATCGTGGACAAGGGCGACTTCAGTGCCGGCGCCAGCAGTGCGCCCTCGCGCATGATCCACGGCGGCTTGCGCTACCTGGAGAGCGGCAGCTTCTCGCTGGTGGCCGAAGCCACGCGCGAGCGCAACCTGCTGCTGCGCAATGCGCCGCACCTGGTGCAGCCGCTCAAGACCGTGGTGCCGCTGTCGAGCTTTTTTGGTGGCCTGATGAGCAGCGCGCTCAAGTTCCTGGGCCGCACGCCACCCCAGCGCACGCGCGGCCTGCTCGCCGTGGCCGCCGGGCTGCGCCTGTACGACCTGCTGGGCCGGCGCCAGCGTGTGATGCCCAACCACCACATCAGCCGCGTGCAGCCGGCCGACCGCCTGCTGTTTCGCGCCGCCGTGCGCTGGACGGCGACCTTCTTCGACGCCTGGATCAGCCACCCCGAATGGCTGGTGCTAGAGCTGGTGCGCGACGCCTGCCGCGACCAGCCGCGCTCGGCGGCCAGCAACCACTGCCGTGTGATGGGTTGTGCGGGCAAGACCCTCACGCTGCGCGACGAAGTCACGGGCGAGGTGGTGCAGGTGACGGCCGATGCCGTGGTCAATGCCAGCGGCGCCTGGCTGGACCGCAGCACCGAGCTGCTGGGCGGCGCGGGGCCGCGCGTGATGGGCACCAAGGGCTCGCACCTGGTGCTCGACCACCCCCTGCTGCGCGATGCACTGGGCGGGCGCATGGCTTACTTCGAGGCGCTGGACGGGCGCGTGTGCATCGTCTATCCGTTCCTGGACCGGGTGCTGGTGGGCTCCACCGACATCCCGGTGGACGACCCCGACCAAATCGCCACCGAGCCGGCCGAAGTGGACTACCTGCTCGAGGTGCTGGGCGAGGTGTTCCCCAACCTGGCCTTCGGCCGCCGCGACGTGGTCTACACCTATGTGGGTGTGCGGCCGCTGGCACGCTCGGACGCCGACAAGCCGGGGCAGATTTCGCGCGACCATTCGGTGGTGGTCGATGCACCGTCCTCATCGCGCGATATCCCGGTGGTGGGGCTGGTGGGCGGCAAATGGACCACTTTCCGTGCGCTGGCCGAAGAGGCCACCGATGAGGTGCTGCGCCTGCTGGGGCGTGGGCGCACCGCCTCCACCCGGCAGTTGCCCATTGGCGGCGGCACCGACATGCCGCAGGGGGTGCAGGCGACCGAACGCTTCATCGACCGCATCGTCCAGGACGCGGGCCTGGCGCGCGGCCGCGCCCAGGCGCTGCTGCGCCGCTACGGCTCCCAGGCCCTGCGCATGGCGCAGCATTTCAAGGTGGCGGGTGACGAGCCGCTGCAGCATGCACCCGACTACTCGGTGGCGGAGGTGGCCTGGCTGTGCACCGAAACCGGTGTGATCCACCTTGACGACCTGGTGATCCGCCGCACGCTGCTGGCCATTCGCGGGCTCGTCACGGACGCGGCGCTGGCCGAAATGGCCGGCATTGCCGGGCAGGCATTGGGCTGGGATGCCGGGCGCGAACGGCAGGAACTGCACAATTGCACCACCGCACTGCGCGAGCGCCATGGCGTGCGCCTTGCCACGGCAGCGCCTGGTACCGATGCGGCAACGCCGGCCTTCCATGCACCATTGACCATCCATCCGGCCCTGAGCCCGTCCTGACGTGAATGCACCGACCGAACTCCAGCCCCTGCTCGACCGCAACTCCGAATCGCCCCTGTGGGCGCAGTTCCGCGATGCCCTGCGCCTGCAGATACTGCAGGGCGAACTGGCCATCGGCGCCAAGCTGCCCTCCGAGGCCGAACTCGGCGAGCAGTTCGGCATCTCGCGCATCGTGGTGCGCGAGGCACTGGCCGACCTGGTGCGCAACAACCTGATCTACAAGATCAAGGGCCGCGGTGCCTTTGTCGCGGCGCGCGAGCGCGACGAGGATTTTGTCTCCACCGTGCTCGGCTTCTCCGACGAGATGGAGCGCAAGGGCCGCTCGGTGCGCACCCAGGTCCTTGTGCAGCAGCTGCGCGACCCCACACCACAGGAGATCAGCGCGCTGGGCCTCACCGACGACACCCAGGTGGTGGCGCTCAAGCGGCTGCGCAGCGTGGACGGCGAGTTGCGCCTGCTGGTGGAAACCGTGGTACCCGCCGACCTTGCGCCCGGCCTGCACCGCATGCGCCTCGATGACCGTTCGCTGTATGACGTGCTGCGCCGCCAGTACGGCGTGCGTCTGGTGCGTGCCGAGCGCTGGATCGACGCCGTGCTACCCGACGCAGAGACCTGCAAACTGCTGCAACTGGCGACCCCCGAGCCGCTTTTGCGTATCGAGTCCATCGCCTACGGTGCCAATGGCCGGCGCCTGGAGTACTACAGCGCCTTGCACCGCTGCAAGTCGAGCCGGCTGCACGTGCAAACCACGACGTAAAGACCCCGGGGCACTCCAAAGAAAAAGGGCTCCTGCACAGGAGCCCTTTTCAATGGTGCCCGTTTCCGGGCAGATAGGGGAAACACTTCCACATGGTGGCGGCACCCACGACCGTGAGATACCACCACCATGGGAAGGCCCGCAACTTTTACATCGAGCTGATTTCGCCCGAAGGGATCTGGCCGGTGCGCACGGCTTCGGCCGCAGCGGCACGCACCGCTGCACGGTCAGCCGTCGACTTGTAGGTCACGACGCGCGAACCAGCGGGTTCCAGGCTGCGGGTCTGGGCCACGGTAGCGGCTTCGGCAGCCACTTCGGCACGGGTGCGTTGGGTTTCGAACTTGGTGGCGAACTGCGAAGCGTCGGCTTCGTCAGCCTGTGCACCGAAGGAAACGAAAGCGGCAACAGCGGCCAGGGAGAGGAAACGTGCGGTCTTGTTCATGGTGATCTCGATTCTTTGATAAATGGGGGGTAGGGGGTCAGTTCAATCCGGGGCGGCTTACAGAGCGCCGATTTCGCCGGAAGAAATCTGGCCGGTGCGCACAGCATCAGCAGCCTGGGCACGCACGGCAGCGCGGTCAGCGGTGGACTTGTAGGTCACGACACGCGAACCAGCGGGCTCGATGCTGCGGGTCTGTGCCACGGTAGCGGCTTCAGCGGCCACTTCGGCGCGGGTGCGGTTGGTTTCGAACTTGGTGGCGAATTGCGAAGCATCGGCTTCGTCGGCTTGGGCGCCGAAAGAAGCGAAAGCGGCAACAGCGGCGATGGAGAGGAAGCGTGCGGTCGTGTTCATGATGAAATCCTTGGAAGAAAAAAGTGACTCAAAAAAACCGGAGCAAAAACAACTCTGAACCGGGTTCGGTGAGTCGCCTTGCGGGTTCGGCTCATCGATGGGTTGAACTGTACGCCGTGGGTGATCAAAGAAAAACCACTCAGTCGCGAACTAACTGTTCCAGTTTTAGAAATAATAAATGGGGTACAAGGGCTGGGTTTACCCGTATTTCCTACGAATGCAGTTTTTCAAAAAAGATAGCAAAAAAGTCTTTGCTGTTAAAGGATTCTGGTCAATTTTTGGTGTCTTGAAGCCGGGATGACGCTGCCTGCCGATCAGGCTCCATCATTGCAACGATTGAAACGACTGGTCACAAAGCGGCTGCAGGCGGATCGGCATGCCCCGCCTGCCGGCGGGGCATCACCCCTGGGAGACAATCGATGCATGAACATGTCTTCCGACAGCGAGGCGGTCGCCGCATCCGGACTGGCCTGGCAGCAGGGCTTTGCCGCCCTGGGGCCGGCTTTCTTCACCGAACTGCAGCCCACGCCGTTGCCTGACCCCCATTGGGTGGGTACGAGCGCCAGCGTGGCGCGCTTGGTGGGGGTCGATGGGGCCTGGCTGCGCAGCGATGCCGCCTTGCAGGCTTTCACGGGCAATGCCTTGCTCCCGGGCTCGCGCCCGTTGGCCAGCGTGTACAGCGGGCACCAGTTCGGTATCTGGGCGGGCCAACTGGGCGATGGCCGGGCCATTCTGCTCGGCGAGACCGCTGCAGGGCTCGAAATTCAGCTCAAGGGCGCGGGCCGCACGCCGTATTCGCGCATGGGCGACGGCCGGGCGGTGCTGCGCTCGAGCATCCGCGAATTCCTGTGCAGCGAGGCCATGCAGGGCCTGGGCGTACCGACCACGCGTGCGCTGTGCATTACCGGTTCACCTGCGTCCGTGCGCCGCGAGGAGATCGAGACGGCAGCCGTGGTGACGCGTGTGGCGCCGAGCTTCATCCGTTTCGGCCATTTCGAGCATTTCTCGGCCAACGACATGGACGAGGAACTCCAGGCCCTGGCCGACTACGTGATCGACCGTTACTACCCCGAATGCCGGGGGCGCAGCGATCTGGCCGGCAATCCGTACGCCGCGTTGCTGCAGGCGGTGAGCGAGCGCACGGCGGTGCTCATGGCGCAGTGGCAGGCCGTGGGCTTTTGCCACGGCGTGATGAACACCGACAACATGAGCATCCTGGGCCTGACCATCGACTACGGGCCGTTCCAGTTCCTCGATTCCTTCGTGCCCGGCCATGTCTGCAACCACAGCGACACCCAGGGGCGCTACGCCTACAACCGCCAGCCCAACGTGGCCTACTGGAATGTGTTCTGCCTGGCGCAGGCGCTGCTGCCGCTGATCGGCGAGCAGGAGCTGGCCATGGCGGCGCTGGAGTCGTACAAGACCGTCTTCCCCGCCGAGTTCATGGCCCGCATGCGCGCCAAGCTAGGCCTGGGGGCGGTGGCCGAGGAAGGCGATGCGGACCTGATCGACGGCCTGCTGGTGCTGCTGGCCAAAGGGGGGGGGACTATCCCATTTTCTGGCGCCGCCTGTCCCACGCTGTGGGCACGGGGGAGTTCGAGCCCGTGCGCGGCATGGTGCCGGACCAGGCGGCCTGGGACACCTGGCTGGAAAAATACCTTGCCGGGCCCCGGCTGGCGGATCGCAAGCGTGCGTCGCAGGCCATGCTGGCCACCAACCCCAAGTTCGTACTGCGCAACCATTTGTGCGAAGAAGCCATCCGCGCAGCGAAACTTGGCGACTTCGGCCCACTCCAAACCTTGCAGCGGCTGCTGGAGCGCCCATTTGAGGAGCATCCCGGGCACGAGTCCTACGCTGCCTTCCCGCCCGCATGGGCTTCTTCCATCGAGATCAGCTGTTCATCATGACCTATCCCGTCCACAAGACCGATGCCCAATGGCAGGCCGTGCTGCAGGAAAAAGGGGCCGAGCCCGGTGCCTTGCAGGTGACGCGCTTTGCCGCCACCGAGCGCCCCTTCACCGGCAAGTACGAAGCCCACTGGGCCGATGGCAGCTATCACTGCATCTGCTGCGGTGCCAAGCTGTTCGATTCGCACACCAAGTTCGACGCGGGCTGCGGCTGGCCCAGCTTCTCCGAAGCCGTGCCCGGCGCCATAAAGGAAATCGTGGACCACAGCCATGGCATGTCGCGCACCGAGACGGTGTGTGCACAATGCGGAGCCCACCTGGGCCATGTGTTCGAAGACGGCCCGCAGCCCACCGGCCTGCGCTACTGCATGAATTCGGCCTCACTTGACTTCGACGACAAGGCTCCCTGACCCCGCCCCCATGAAAATCCTGCTCGACTTCCTTCCCATCGTCCTGTTCGTTGCCGCCTACAAGTTCTACAACATCTATGTGGCCACCGGCGTGCTGATGGCGGCCACGGTGGTGCAGATGGCCCTGATCTACCTGATCGACCGGCGGCTGCAGACCATGCACAAGGTGACGCTGGCGCTGATCCTGCTGTTCGGCACGCTCACGCTGGTGCTGCAGGATGACCGTTTCATCAAGTGGAAGCCAACCGTGCTCTACGGCGCCATGGCCGTGGCGCTTGCCGTGGCGCTGTGGATTCTCAAGAAGAACTACCTCAAGCTGCTGCTGGGCAGCCAGATGGAGCTGCCCGATGGCGTGTGGATGCGCCTGAACGTGGCCTGGGTGATCTATTGCGCCTTCATGTCGGCCATCAATGCCTACGTGGTGCTCAATTTCAGCACCGAGGCCTGGGTGGAGTTCAAGCTCTGGGGCTATGCCTTCCCGCTGGTTTTCCTGGTGGCGCAGGGCATCTACATTGCTCCCCACCTCAAGAACGACGAGCCCGCCGCATGACGACCATGGCCCCGACCGATACGAGCACAATGCCCAGCCTGGCCCGGCAGATGCACGAGCGCCTGGTCGAACGTCTGGCGCCCACGGCGCTCGAAGTGATCGACGAAAGCGCCGACCATGCCGGGCATGTGGGGGCCAACGGCACGGGTTTTGGCACCCATTTTCGGGTGCGGATTGCCTCACCTTTGCTTACAGGCAAGAGCCGGGTGGCGCGCCATCGCCTTGTGTATGATGCGCTGCAGGAATTTTTGGATGCGGGCGTCCACGCCCTCGCTATTGAAATCCTCTGAACCGGCCCCATTGTCCTCATCTGCCGGATTTCAGCTGGCAATTACTTTCTCATTTTTTGGATTCCGCATGAAGAAACAGCTCCTGTCCGGCCTCGTGGCCGCTGCCGTGCTGGGCACGATGGCCCTGCCCGTTTCCGCCCAGAATCTCGCCATCGTCAATGGCAAGGCCATCCCCAAGGAACGCGCTGAAGTGTTCAAGCGGCAACTGGCCAGCTCGGGTCGTCCCGTGACGCCCGAAGTCGAAGGCCAGATCAAGGACGAACTGATCACCCGCGAAGTCTTCATGCAGGAAGCGCAAAAGCGCGGCCTGGAAACCTCGGGCGATTTCAAGGTCCAGATGGAAATGGCGCGCCAGACCATCCTGATCCGTGAACTGTTCGTGGACTTTCAGAAGAACAACCCCGTGACGGACGCCGAAATCAAGGCCGAGTACGACAAGTTCGTGGCAGCCAACAGCGGCAAGGAATACAAGGCCAGCCACATCCTGATCGAGAAGGAAGCCGACGCCAAGGCGGCCATTGCGGCCATCAACAAGGGCGCCAAGTTCGAAGAGATCGCCAAGAAGCAATCCAAGGACCCCGGCTCCGGCGCCAACGGCGGCTCGATGGAATGGGCCAACCCTTCGAGCTACGTCTCGGAATTCACCGAAGCCATGATCAAGCTCGAAAAGGGCAAGATGACGCAGACGCCCGTCAAGAGCCAGTTCGGCTACCACATCATCCGCCTGGACGACGTGCGCCAGGCCGAGCTGCCCAAGCTTGAGGACGTGAAGCCCCAGGTCGCCCAGCAGCTGCAGCAGCAAAAGCTGGCCAAGTACCAGGAAGAACTGCGCACCAAGGCCAAGATCGAGTAGTCGGCCTCGGCGCCTCGCGCAGGCGCGCCGTTGTGCGCTGCCTTCCAGCAAAAACGCGGCCTCGGCCGCGTTTTTTCATGGGGCCTGCCGGGATCAGGGCTTGTGGATCCAGGCCAAACCCATCACGATGGAAATGAGCACCGGCTGGTGCACCATGTAGAAGCTCAGCGACCAACGGCCCAGCACGGCCAGAGGTGAAAGCGCGGCCGGTAGTCGCACCTGCAGCAGTCCGCCGGGGCGGCGCAGGGCCCACTGTCCGGCGGCCAGCCCCCACCAGAGCACGCCCAGCCAGGGGAAGATGGGCACGTAGTCCTCGGTGAAGGGCTTGCGCCCCACCAGCCCCAGCCAGTTGAGCGTGCGGGCGTTGAAGGCCGGCGCGAGCTCGCTCCAGGCCCCCGCCAGCAGGTGGCTGGCCGCTAGGGGCAGGGCCAGTGCCACCAGGCCGCACAGCCACAGCCATGCGCCCCACCCGGCGGTGAAGCGCGCGATCAGCAGCATCACCGCCATGCCGTGCAGCACGCCGAAGTAGATGAAGCTGCGCGGGAACATGAAGAACGAGCCCAGGCTCACCAGCAGGGCGCAGCCGGCAATCTGCAGCCAGCGGCGCGCGAAGCGTTCCGTGCTCTGGCCTTGGTGCAGCGCGATGGCCTGGCCCAGGCCGGCGCAGAAGAGGAACAGGCTCAGGATCAGGGTGCGCTGTGTGGTCCACACCGGGTCGGTGCGGAAGTCCTGCGGCCACAGGCCGAAATGGGCCAAGTCGAAGCAGAAGTGGAAGGCGGCCATCCAGACCATGGCTGCTGCGCGCAGGGCGTCTACGGCTTCGTAGCGGGGTGGGGTGGATGGTGTTGGAGGTGGGGTCATTCGGGGTGAAGCGCGGTGGGCCTGGGGGTGGATCGTAGCGCGACAGGGTTTCACTGCCGTTTGTGGCTGTAGGGGCGTCAGTAGTGCTCAAGGGGCGGGAGCCGGGATGTGCGCCCGGCGGCGCACCCACCTTCTTTTGCGTCGCCAAAAGAAGGTGGGCCAAGAAAAGGCGACCCCCAGTCTGCGTCCCCCATCGCCTGTCGGGCGATGGGGGCAACCTGCGATGCTCGGATCTGGGGTGGTGCCGATGAACTCGCTGCGTTCTTCGAACTCCGCTCAGACAGCATCGGCAAGCCAGAGGACGAAGTGCGTGTGTCCTTCGGCACACGCACCCACCCCAGCCCCTGCGCTTCTCGGCGCAGCCAGCAGGGGTGGGGAGCGGGCACCACACGGCTGCTGCTGCGCAGCTGCGCCGGGTGTCGGTTCGCGCTGCGCGCTGCCGACGGTGTGGGCGCGATCGCCCTGGCGAGCCGAGCGCAGCGAAGGACCACAGGCCGAGCGAAGCAATGGCCCGTGTTGGTATCCACCCCCTTCTGACCGTGCCGAGAAGCGCAGAAGCTGGGGTGGCGCGTGTGCCGAAGGACACACGCGCTTCGTCATCTGACTCGCCGCAGATGTCTGAGCGGAGTTCGAAGAACGCAGCGAGTTGCGAGGCGCACCCCAGCTTCGAGCATCGCAGGCTGCCCCCTCGTACGTAGTGCGAGGGGCACACGGGCAGCGGGGTCGCCTTTTCTTGGCCTACGTTCTTTTGGCGAAGCAAAAGAAGGTAGGTGCGCCGCCGGGCGCACACCCCGGCTCCCGCCCTTGGCAAAGGCACGCAGCAAGCACGAAAAGCACAGGTGGAGAGGCCCCCGTAGATACATTCTGAAATAAACCGAAACTGCCACGAGACCCCCCAAAAACCGCCCAGGCGCACCATAGGACCCATGTTCAACACCGTCCATGAAAGGACTGCACCATGAAACCCTGGATCAAGAAAACCCTGGCCGGCGTGTTCGGCGCCACCATCGTCCTGGGCGGGCTGACCGCGTGCGCAGGCGGCCACCGCCATGGCGAGATGGGCCCCGAGAAGATCGCCGAAATCCGCGGCAAGGTCGTCAACCGCGTGAGCAGCAAGCTGGACCTCAATGATGCGCAGAAGGTCAAGCTCAACGCCCTGGCCGACACCCTGCAGGCCCAGCGCGCCGCGTTCAAGGGCAAGACGCCCGACCCGCGCGCCGAGGTGCAGGCCATCGTCGCCGGCGCCACCTTCGACCGTGCGCGCGCCCAGGCCCTGATGGAAGAAAAGACCCGTGCCGTGCAGACCGCCAGCCCCGAGGTGATCACCGCCATGGCCAACTTCTACGACAGCCTGAACCCCGAGCAGCAGCAGAAGGTGCGCGAGCTGATGGACAAGCGCGGCCGCCATGGTGGCGGCGGCTGGATGTCCCGCGGCTGAGCGCAGGAAGGAGCCACGCATGTCACCCACGCTGGAACCCATCCACACGCTCACCCAGCGTGTGCGCATGCACGGCCCCCACCTGCTGGCGGGCCTGCCGGACCCCCATGACGAGCTGATGTCGCTGGTCTGGGGCCCCCGCTTCGACCGCGAGCACGCCATGGGTCTGCTGGCGCGGCAGCCCGAGCATGCCGCCCTCACGCTGCCTGCGCTGCTGGACGCGGCCGACCGCTTCGACGCCTTGCACACCGGTGCCAAGCACCGCCTGCGCCAGCTCATCGTGCGCCACCGCGCGCTGGGTGGCGCGCTGGACAGCTGACCTTCTTAGAATCGGCCATGCACCGGATCCTGCTCATTGATGACGACGCACAGCTCGGCCCTCCGCTGGCGACCTATTTCCAGCGCTTCGAGCTGGAGCTCACGCATGCGCTCAGGCCCAGCGAGGGGCTGGCGCAGCTCGCGGCGGGCGGCTTTGATGCCGCCATCCTCGACGTGATGCTGCCCGAGATGGATGGTTTCGAGCTGTGCCGCACCATCCGCAAGCAGGGGGATCTGCCCATCGTCATGCTCACCGCGCGCGGTGACGTGATGGACCGGGTGGTGGGGCTGGAACTGGGGGCCGACGATTACCTGCCCAAGCCGTTCGAACCGCGCGAATTGGTCGCGCGCTTGCAGACGGTGCTGCGCCGGCGGCGCAGCGACGGGCCGGGCAATGGGCACGGACAGGGGCCGCTGGAATTCGAGGGCCTGCACATCGATGCCGCCCGCCGCAGCGTGCTGCGCCAGGGCGAGCCGGTGGAGCTGACCGGTACCGAGTTCGACCTGCTGCACCTGCTGGCGCGCGAACCGGGCCGCGTGTTCAGCCGCGACGACATCCTGAACCAGCTGCGCGGGCACGAGGCTGAGCTCTACACCCGTGCGGTGGACATCGTGGTCAGCCGCCTGCGCAAGAAGCTCGAGCCGCTGGACTGCATCAAGACGCTGCGCAATGCCGGCTATTCGCTGGCCCTGCGGAAGGCACCGCCATGAGGCGCTGGGGCCGGCAGGCAACGGCAGAGTTGCCTGGGGATGGACCGCCAGCGGCGCGGCGGGGCTGGTGGCGCCACCGCCATCGCCATGGCGTGGGCGAGGATGGCCAGCCCTGCCCGTGGCACCGGCGCGCGCGCGATGCCGTCGGGCATTCGCTGCGCATCCGCCTGGTGCTGCTGTTCCTGGTGCTGGCCTGCATGACCACCATCACCTTCGTGGGGGGCGTGCAGAAGGCCTTGTCGGTGGGCTGGCGCGAGGCCGCGCGGCCGTTGCTCATGGACTACGTGGACCGCCTCACCGGCGAGATCGGCAGCCCGCCCAGCGTGGAGCGTGCGCAGGCCATCGTGCAGCGCCTGCCGATCCACCTGCGCATAGAGGGTCCCGTGGTCAACTGGGTCTCGCACCCCGATATCCAGCGCCCGGACTGGATGCGCGACCACCGCCCGCGCAATCCCAAGGAGCGCTGGCTGGACGACGGCGACGAGGGCCATCGCCTGCTGCAGCGCACCACGGCAGATGGGCATTTCATCGAATTCGGCCTGAATGCCATGACCTGGGAGCAAAAGCCGCGCGTGGCCTGGGTCACGCTGTCGGTGCTGCTGCTGCTCACCGGCCTGTCGTATGTCTACGTGCGCCACCTGCTGCGCCCGCTCGACGACATCCGCCGCGGCGCGCGGCGCTTTGGCGAAGGCGACTTCGGCGAGCCGATTCCCGTGCGCCACGCCCACCGGCCCGACGAACTGGGCCAGTTGGCGGCCACCATCAACACCATGGGCGAGGACATCCACCAGATGCTGGAGGCCAAGCGCGCCCTGCTGCTGGCCATGAGCCACGAGCTGCGCAGCCCGCTGACCCGCGCGCGCCTGAACACCGAGCTGCTGCCCGAGGGCCCCGACGTGGGGCCCCAGCGCGAGGCGCTGATGCGCGACCTGGGCGAGATGGCGCACCTGATCTCCGACCTGCTGGAGAGCGAGCGCCTGGCGGGCCGGCATGCCGCGCTGCACCGCGAGCCGACCAACCTGCCCGAGCTGGCGCGCGAGGTGATCGCCGAGCTGGAGGTGCGGCACGACTGCGCCGACGACATTGTGGTCATCGCCGACCCGGCCTTGCCCGTGCTGGCGCTGGACCGCGGGCGCCTGCGCCTGGTGCTGCGCAACCTGCTGGACAACAGCCTGCGCCACTGCGAGCCCACGGCATCGCCGCCCGAGCTGCATCTGCGCAGCACCCCCACAGGCGTGGAGCTGGAGGTGCGCGACCACGGCCCTGGCGTGCCACCCGAGCACCTGGCGCGCATGGCCCAGGCCTTCTACCGGCCCGACGTCGCGCGCCAGCGCGCCACGGGTGGCGTGGGCCTGGGGCTGTACCTGTGCCGGCTGGTGGCACAGGCGCATGGCGGGCAGTTCGAGCTGCGCAATGCTTCGCCGGGCCTGTCGGTGCGCATCACGCTGCCGGCCGAACCGGCGCAGGTGGCGCCCACCAAGGGCTGAGCTAACGCGAAGCCGCTCCCGGCGCAGTCATCTCGTCGCGTTGCTGCGCGAAAGCTGCCTTGGCAATGCGTGCGAACAGTGCCGAGCGCGGGTTCTCGGGGCCCTGCTGCCCCGGGGTGGCCAGCACCACGGACTGCGCCGCGAGCGGCCCGCGCAGGCGCCTGCAGGCCAGGCGCTTGCCGTCGTAGCTCCAGTCGCGCACTGGCCGCGTGGTGAGCAGCGACACCCCGAGCCCATTGGCCACGAGCGAGCGCAGCATCTCGATGGAAGGCGTCTGGTGCGCGATGCGCGGCGTGACGCCCGCCTGGCGGAACAGCGAGAGGAAGTACTCGCGGCTGTGCGGCAAGTTGATCAGGATGAAGGGCTCCTGCGCCAGCGTGGACAGCGAGAGGCTGCTGCGTGCCGCCAGCGCATGGCCGGCCGGCAGCAGCGCATAGGGCACGAAGGAGGTGACCGCCTCCAGCCGCACGGCGCGCGCCAGGCCCAGGTCGTAGAGCAGGGCGGTGTCGAGCGCGCCGCGTTCCAGCATCTGCACCAGGGTCTCGGTGTCCGCCTCATGCACCTCGATTTCCACCTGTGGGTGCTTGGTGCGCATGCGCACCAGGATCTCGGGCAGGTAGCGCGGCGCCAGCGTGGACAGGCAACCCACGCGCAGCAGGCCAGCCTCTTCTTCGCGCCGCGGCCCTTCGAGCGCGCGCGCCTTGTCCAGCAGCACCTGCGCCTCGCGCTGGCGCAGCCGGCCGGCCGCCGTGAGCTCCAGGCCGCGCGCATGGCGGCGCACGAACAGCACTTCGTTCCACAGCGCCTCTAGGTCGGCGATCGCCTTGGAGATGGAAGGCTGCGAGACGCAGAGCGCATGCGCGGCCCGCGCCGCGCCACCGTGCTGGGCCGCAGCCACGAAAAACTCGAGTTGGCGCAGGCTGATATTGATCAAGATAGTTGATCCATTGCATCAAGATTGAATATTTTATTTTGATACAGGAATGGGCAACCATGCGAACTCCCGATCAGCCCCACGGAGATCCCTGCCATGACCGCAACCACCCGCCCGCTCGATGGCGTGCGCATCCTCGACTTCAGCCGCGTGCTCGCGGGCCCGCTGTCCACGGCCCTGCTGGCCGACCTGGGGGCCGAGGTCATCAAGGTCGAGCCGCCCACGGGCGACGACTACCGCCACATCGGCCCCATGCGCGAAGGCATGAGCAGCCTGTTCACGGCGCTCAACCGCAACAAGAAGAGCCTGGTGCTCGACCTCAAGCACCCCGATGCGGCGCAAACCGTCGCCGCCCTGGCCGCCACGGCCGACGTGGTGGTCGAGAACTTCCGCCCCGGCGTGGCCGAGCGCCTGGGCGTCGGCCCTGTGGCCTTGCGCGGCGTGAATCCGAAGCTGGTCTACGTGAGTGTTTCGGGCTTCGGCCAGACCGGGCCGCTGGCGCACCTGCCGGCCTACGACATCATCGTGCAGGCCATGAGCGGCCTGATGGAATCCACGGGCGTCCCCGACGGCGCGCCCACCATGGTCGGCGAGGCCGTGTCCGACGTGATCGCCGGCCTGTTCGCCTCCTGGGCCACGCTGGCCGCGCTGCTGCAGCAGCGGCGCACGGGCGAGGGCCAGCATGTGGACGTGGCCATGTTCGATGCCACCTTGAGCTTTCTCGTCACGGGCGTGGGGCGCTACCTGTTCACCGGCCAGAGCCCGCAGCGCAGCGGCAACCGGCATGCGTTCTCGGCCCCCTTCGGCGTGTACCGGGCCAGGGACGGGCATTTCGCGCTGGCCGTGCTCAACCACAAGCTGTTCGCATCGCTCGCGGTCCTCATCGGCGAACCCGGCTTTGCCACTGAGGCACGCTTTGCCAGCGACGAGCTGCGCCATGCCAACGAGCCGGTGCTCGCTGCCGCCATCGAGGCCTGGGCCGGTCAACTGCTGGTGTCCGAGGTGGTGGCCGCACTGGCGGCGGCCGGCGTGCCCGGGGGCCCGCTGTGGACCACGGCCCAGGCGCTCGAATCCGAACAGGGCAGGGCGCGCGGCCTGTTGCGCGAGGTACACGACCCGCGTTTGCCCGGCCTGCGCGTGCCCACGCAGCCGGTCAAGTTCGGTGGCGCCGCGCCCAACCGCGCCGAGCCTGCACCGGCGCTGGGTGAGCACACCGACGAACTCATGGCCGCGCTGCTGCACTGCAGCGGCGAGCGGCTCGCGGCGCTGCGCGAGGTCGGGCTGTTCGGCCCAGCGCAGGCTGCCGCCACCTCCCATTAACACCGCAAGGAGCTTTTTATGACCACGATGAACCGCCTGGGCGTGACCCCCGATGACCAGGGCGTTGCCGACGCCGTGGCCCGTTTTGCCACCGATGTGCTGGCGCCCCGTGCCCGCGAGATCGACGAGCGGGCCTTGTCCGTCACCTGCCATGTGCCGCAGCTCGCCGCCCTGGGCGTGATGGGCATGAACCTGCCCGAGCACCTGGGCGGTGCGGGCGTCACGCCCACGGCCATGCTGCTCTCGCTGGTGGAGATCGCGCGCGCCTGCGCGGCCACTTCGTCGATGATCGGCGCGCACTACCTGGGCACCGATGCGGTGCTTATAGGCGGCAGCGCCGAGCAGCACCAACGCTTTCTGCCGCGCGCAGCCAGCGGTGAGTGGCTGGCCGGCTTTGCGCTCACCGAGCCGCGCGGCGGCTCCCACCCCGCCGACCTGCGCACCCGGGCCGTGCGCGAGGGCGACCACTACCGCATCGACGGCGTCAAGCACTTCATCTCCAACGCCCGCGAGGCACAGTTCCTCGTGATCTTCGCCAAGACCGACCCCGATGCCGGGGCGCGCGGCGTCAGCGCCTTCGTGGTGCAAACCAATACCCCTGGCATCACAGTCTCTTCGCCCGAGAAGCTCATGGGCATCCAGGGCGCCCATGCCTTCGAGGTCGCGTTCGAGGGCGTGCACGTGCCGGCCGGCCACCGCCTGGGCGCCGAGGGCTCGGGCTTCAAGACGGCGATGAAGGTGCTGGACAACAGCCGCCTGGATGTGGCGGCCACGGCCCTGGGCATTGCCGAGGCGGCGTTGGCCGACGCCATGCGCTGGATGAAGGAGCGCCTGGTCGGCGGCGAACCCCTTGCCGGCAAGCAGGGCCTGCAGTGGATGCTGGCCGACATGAAGCTGCGCCTGGAGGCCTCCTGGGCGTTGACCCTGCAGGCGCTCGCCTTGCGCCAGGCCGGCCAGCCCTTCACGCTGCAATCGGCCATGGCCAAGCTGCATGCCTCCGAGATGGTCGGGTTCGTGGCCGATGCGGCGCTGCAGATCCACGGCGGCTATGGCTACACGCGCGAAATGCCGCTGGAGCGCTATGTCCGCGATGCCCGCATCCTGCGCATCTACGAGGGCTCCTCCGAAGTGCAGCGCAACATCATTGCGCGCACGCTGCTGGGCTGATCGTGGGTGATTGCACGTTTCTGGTGCATCCCGGGCGTCTGGCACTGGCCCACAATTTGCTAAATCGCTGTGCCGGTAAAGCACCGGCCAGCGCCCCGAGCGGGCCCGACCATGGGATGGCCCGAAAGGCGGTCCCAAGAGACGGGAAGCGGGGCGGTTTCTTGGGGCCGAGGGCCGGGTTTCCTAGCGTTTACCCTGTATAGACAGGTACGATAGAACCTCCATCATCGGACCCAGGAAGCAAGGCCTGCTTTCCTCCGGATGCATAAAAGTACTTTTTTCCCCTACAGGAGCTGATGATGAGCCGAATGGTTGTGAAGATGGCGTCGCTGGCAGCGGCGGTTGCGTGTGTGGTGGGGCTGGCCGCACCGGCCCAGGCCCAGGAGACCAAGGTGGTTCTGGGCATGTCCGGCTGGACGGGCTTCGCCCCGCTGACCCTGGCGGACAAGGCCGGCATCTTCAAGAAGAACGGCCTGGACGTGGAACTGAAGATGATCCCCCAGAAGGACCGCCACCTGGCCCTGGCCTCCAAGGCCATCCAGTGCGCCGCCACCACGGTGGAGACCCATGTCGCGTGGAACACGAACGGCGTGCCCATCGTGCAGATCTTCCAGCTCGACAAGTCCTACGGTGCCGACGGCCTGGCCGTGCGCAACGACGTCAAGGGTTTTGCCGACCTCAAGGGCAAGACCATCGGCGTGAGCGCGCCGGGCACGGCACCGTACTTCGGCCTGGCCTGGATGCTGTCCAAGAACGGCATGAGCCTCAAGGACGTGAAGATCGTCTCGCTGGAGCCCCAGCCGGCCGCCCAGGCCTTCGTGTCGGGACAGAACGACGCCGCCATGACCTACGAGCCCTACCTGTCCACCGTGCGTGCCAACCCCGCCGCCGGCAAGATCCTGGCCACCACCATCGAGTACCCGATGGTGATGGACACCGTGGGCTGCGACCCCGTCTGGCTCAAGGCCAACCCCAAGGCCGCCCAGGCACTGGCCAATTCGTACTTCGACGCGCTGGAGATGATCAAGGCCGACCCGACCAAGTCCAACGAGATCATGGGCGCCGCCGTCAAGCAGACGGGCGAGGCCTTCGCCAAGTCCTCGGCCTTCCTGCGCTGGCAGGACAAGGCCGCGAACCAGAAGTTCTTCGCGGGTGAGCTGACCTCCTTCATGAAGGATGCCGGCGCGATCCTGCTGGAAGCCGGCGTGATCCGCAAGGCGCCCGAGAACTTCCCCGCGATGTTCGACGACAGCTTCATCAAGTAAGCAACCACCAAAGGATCGAACCATGAGTCGCGTGATGGGTGTTGCACCTTCGCTGGAGCCAGAGCGGCCTCGCCGCCGGGCCCTGGCCCCGCTAGAACCTGTGAGCACCCGCACGCGGCTGGTCCTGGGAGTGGCGTTTTTCATACTGTTCTTCGCCGTCTGGTCCGTGTTCACGCTGGGGGGCTTCGTGTCGCCCACGTTCCTGGCCAGCCCCGTCACCATGGCCAAGGAGGGCTGGCTGCTGTTCACCGAGTTCGGCTTCCTGCACGACATCGGCATGACCGTGTGGCGCGTGCTCGGCGGCTTCATCCTGGCGGCCATCGTGGCCGTGCCGCTGGGCATCGCGATGGGCGCGCACAAGGGGGTGGAGGCCTTCCTGGAGCCCTTCGTGTCGTTCTGCCGCTACCTGCCGGCATCGGCCTTCATTCCGCTCCTGATCCTGTGGGCCGGCCTGGGCGAAATGCAAAAGCTGCTGGTGATCTTCATCGGCTCGGTGTTCCAGATCATCCTGATGGTGGCCGTGATCGTCGGCAACGCCCGCAAGGACCTGGTGGAGGCGGCCTACACGCTGGGCTCCAGCCCCACGGGCATCGTGCGCCGCGTGCTGATCCCGGGCGCCGCACCCGACATCGCCGAAACCCTGCGCCTGGTGCTGGGCTGGGCCTGGACCTATGTGATCGTGGCCGAGCTGATCGGCTCGTCCTCGGGCATCGGCCACATGATCACCGACAGCCAGGCGCTGCTCAATACCGGCCAGATCATCTTCGGCATCATCGTCATCGGCCTCATCGGGCTGGTGTCGGATACCTTCTTCAAATTCGTCAACCGCCGTCTGTTTGCCTGGAGTGCCCTGCGATGAGCCCGCTGCTGTCCATCCAAGGTGTCTCGCGCACCTTCGTCAGCCCCAAGGGGCAGGCCACCCAGGCCCTGCTGCCCGTCGATTTCGACGTGCAGGAAAACGATTTCGTGACCATCCTCGGCCCTTCGGGCTGCGGCAAGTCGACCATGCTGCGCATCGTGGCCGGGCTCGACCACCCCACCTCGGGCCGCGTGCTGCTCGGTGGCCGCCCCGTGGAAGGCCCGGGCGCCGACCGCGGCATGGTGTTCCAGAGCTACACGCTGTTCCCCTGGCTCACCATCGAGCAGAACATCCGCTTTGGCCTGCGCGAGCGCGGCATGCCCGAGGCGCAGCAAAAGGAGCGTGCCGACTACTTCATCGCCAAGGTGGGACTGCGCGGCTTTGAGCAGCATTTCCCCAAGCAGCTGTCGGGCGGCATGCAGCAGCGCACGGCGATTGCCCGCGCGCTGGCCAACGACCCCAAGATCTTGCTGATGGACGAGCCCTTCGGCGCCCTGGACAACCAGACCCGCGTGCTCATGCAGGAGCTGCTGCTGGGCATCTGGGAGGCCGAGCGCAAGACCGTGATGTTCGTGACCCACGACATCGACGAAGCCATCTTCATGGCCAACCGCGTGGCGGTGTTCAGCGCCCGGCCCGGCCGCATCAAGACCGAGCTGGCCGTGGACCTGCCGCATCCGCGGCACTACACGATCAAGACCTCGCCCGAGTTCATGGACCTCAAGGCGCGCTTGACCGAAGAGATCCGCGCCGAATCCATGGCGGCGGACGTGCACTGAGCTGCCAGGGCTGACCACCACCATGCCAACCGCTTCCGCCGCCCGCGCACCGCGCCCCAAGGCATCGCCGCAACCTGCGGTGCAGCCCGAGGCGTCCGCGCTGGCCCTGTACCAGCAGATCAAGGACCACATCGCGCGCAAGATCCAGGACGGCTCCTGGAAGGCCGGCGACCGCCTGCCGTCCGAGAACGACCTGGTGACCCAGTTCGGCATGTCGCGCATGACCGTGAACCGCGCCCTGCGCGAGCTGGCCGAGCAAGGCCGCATCGTGCGCGTGGCCGGCGTGGGCAGCTTCGTGGCCGAGGACAAGCCCCAGTCCACCTTGCTGCAGATCGCCAACCTGGCCAGCGAGATCCGCCAGCGCGGGCACGACTACCGCTGCAAGGTGCTGACCGTGGAGCGCGTCTCGGCCACCATGGAAGTGGCGGCGGCGCTGGACATGCGCACCGGCGAGTCGGTGTTCCACGCCGTGTGCGTACACCTGGAGGACGGGTTGCCCGTGCAGCTCGAAGACCGCTACGTGAACCCGCGCGTCGTGCCGCAGTTCGCGCAGCAGGATTTCACGCTGCTGCAGCCCTCCGAATTTCTCGTGCGCAACGTGCCCTTCGACCAGGTCGAGCATGTGGTCGATGCCGTGCTGCCCACGGCCGACCAGGCGCTGCTGCTGGAGATGGACCCGGCCCAGCCGTGCCTGCTGCTCACGCGGCGCACCTGGAGCCGGGGTGTGCCCGTGACCATGGTGCGCTGCCTGCACCCGTCATCGCGCTACCGGCTGGGGAGCCGCTTCCGGGCGGACGGCAACCCGGTTTTTGAATAGGTATCCAGGACGCCTGCCGATGGCAGGCATCCCGTTTTTTCCGCTTGTGCCAACTTGTATATACAGGACTAACCCATGACCACTGCAACCTCTGTATCCCCAAGCACCCTGCTGCTGCGCCCCGGGCAGGTGAGCCTGGCCGAGCTGCGCCGCCTGAGCGCCGGTGGCGTGCGCCTGGCGCTCGACCCTGCGGCCCTGGCCGGCATGCAGGCCTCCGAAGCTACCGTGCAGCGCATCGTGGACGAAGACCAGGTGGTCTACGGCATCAACACCGGTTTCGGCAAGCTCGCCAGCACCAAGATCGCCCATGACCGCCTGGCCGAGCTGCAGCGCAATCTGGTGCTGTCGCACAGCGTGGGCACGGGCGAGTCGCTGCCCGACCCGGTGGTGCGCATGGTGCTGGCCACCAAGGCCGTGAGCCTGGCCCGTGGCCACTCGGGCGTGCGCCCGGCCCTGGTCGATGCCTTGCTGGCGCTGGCCAATGCCGACGTGCTGCCCGTGATCCCGGCCAAGGGCTCGGTCGGCGCTTCGGGCGACCTCGCGCCGCTGGCCCACATGGCCTGCGTGCTCATCGGCGAAGGCCAGGCCAAGGTCAATGGCCAGGTGGTCTCCGGCCGCGAAGCCATGGCCGCGGTGGGCCTCGATCCCTTCGTGCTCGGCCCCAAGGAAGGCCTGGCGCTGCTCAACGGCACGCAGGTGTCCACGGCGCTGGCGCTGGCCGGCCTGTTCGGGGCCGAGAGTGTTTTGGCCGGCGGCCTGGTGTCGGGCGCGCTGTCGCTCGAAGCCATCAAGGGCTCGGTCAAGCCCTTCGACGCGCGCATCCACGAGGCCCGCGGCCAGGCCGGGCAGATCGCCGTGGCGGCCGCCGTGCGCGGGCTGCTCGACGGCAGCGAGATCGACCCCTCGCACCCCAACTGCGGCCGGGTGCAGGACCCATATTCCATCCGCTGCGTGCCCCAGGTGATGGGCGCGTGCCTCGATAACCTCACCCACGCTGCGCGCGTGCTGCGCATCGAGGCCAATGCCGCGTCCGACAACCCGCTGGTGTTCACCGACACGGGCGAGGTGATCTCCGGCGGCAACTTCCACGCCGAACCCGTGGCCTTCGCGGCCGACATCATCGCGCTGGCCGTGTCCGAGATCGGCGCCATCTCCGAGCGCCGCATGGCGCTGCTGCTGGACACCGGCCTGTCCGGCCTGCCGGCCTTTTTGATCCGCGACAGCGGCGTGAACTCGGGCTTCATGATCGCCCAGGTCACCGCAGCCGCCCTCGCGGCCGAGAACCAGTGCCTGGCCCACCCGAGCAGCGTGACCAGCCTGCCCACTTCGGCCAACCAGGAAGACCATGTCTCCATGGCCACCTACGGCGCACGCCGCCTGGGCGACATGGTGCGCAACACCGCCGTCATCGTCGGCATCGAGGCCATGGCCGCCGCGCAGGGCATCGACTTCGAGCGCTTGCCGGCACCGGGCGCCGCTGCAACCCCCTGGCTCAAGAGCTCCGCGCTGATCGAAGCGCAACTCGCCGCCATCCGCCAGCGCGTGGCCTTCCTGGAGCAGGACCGCTACCTGGCGCCCGACATCGAGGCCATGCGCCTGTGGGCGCTCGAATCCGCCTGGCCTGCGCCCCTGACCCAATGCCTGCCCAGCCACGCCTGAGCTTGTCCATGCACCCGTTTTCTTCGCACCAACGTTGACCAGGAGATCACCATGAACGCCAACGACGCCATCCTGTCCGCCACCTCCGCCGACCCCCGCCACGATCCCACGCGCGTGATCCGCGCGCCGCGCGGCACCGAACTCACCTGCAAGAACTGGCTCATCGAGGCGGCCTACCGCATGATCCAGAACAACCTCGACCCCGAGGTGGCCGAGCGCCCGCAGGACCTGGTGGTCTACGGCGGCATCGGCCGTGCGGCGCGCAACTGGGAGTGCTTCGACCAGATACTGGCCTCGCTCAAGGACCTGAACGATGACGAAACCCTGCTCGTGCAGTCGGGCAAGCCCGTGGGCGTGTTCAAGACGCATGCCAACGCACCGCGCGTGCTGCTGGCCAACTCCAACCTGGTGCCCAAGTGGGCCACCTGGGAGCATTTCAGCGAACTCGACCAGAAGGGCCTGTTCATGTACGGCCAGATGACCGCCGGCAGCTGGATCTACATCGGCAGCCAGGGCATCGTGCAGGGCACGTTCGAGACCTTCGTCGAGGCCGGCCGCCAGCACTACGACAACAGCCTGGCGGGCAAGTGGATCCTCACGGCCGGTCTGGGCGGCATGGGTGGCGCACAGCCGCTGGCCGCCACGCTGGCCGGCGCCGTGTCGCTCAACATCGAGTGCCAGCAAAGCAGCATCGACTTTCGCCTGCGCACCCGCTACGTGGACAAGCAGGCCAAGGACATCGACGACGCCATCGCCCTGATCAAGCACCACACGGAGCGCAAGGAGGCCGTCTCCATCGCGCTGCTGGGCAACGCCGCCGACGTGCTGCCCGAGCTGGTGCGCCGCGCCCAGGCCGGCGGCATCAAGCCCGACCTGGTGACCGACCAGACATCGGCCCACGACCTTGTCAACGGCTACCTGCCCAGCGGCTGGACCGTGCCCGAGTGGCAGGCCGCCATGAAGGACCCTGCGCGCCACGCGGCCCTCACGGCCGCTGCCGCCCAGAGCTGCGCCGTGCACGTGCAGGCCATGCTCGACTTCCAGTCCATGGGCGTGCCCACGGTGGACTACGGCAACAACATCCGCCAGGTGGCGTTCGACCAAGGCGTGAAGAACGCCTTCGACTTCCCGGGCTTCGTGCCGGCCTACATCCGCCCCCTGTTCTGCGAAGGCAAGGGTCCGTTCCGCTGGGTCGCACTCTCGGGTGACCCCGAGGACATCTACAAGACCGACGCCAAGATCAAGGAGCTGTTCCCGAACAACACCCACACCCACCGCTGGCTGGACATGGCGCGCGAGCGCATCAGCTTCCAGGGCCTGCCGGCGCGCATCTGCTGGCTGGGCCTGGGCGAGCGCCATATCGCCGGCCTGGCCTTCAACGAGATGGTGAAGAACGGCGAGCTCAAGGCCCCCATCGTGATCGGCCGCGACCACCTCGATACCGGCTCGGTGGCCAGCCCCAACCGCGAGACCGAGAGCATGAAGGACGGCACCGACGCCGTGAGCGACTGGCCGCTGCTCAACGCGCTGCTCAACACCGCGGGCGGCGCCACCTGGGTCAGCCTGCACCACGGCGGTGGCGTGGGCATGGGCTACTCGCAGCACTCGGGCATGGTCATCGTCGCCGACGGCACCGATGCCGCGGCCGAGCGCCTGGCGCGCGTGCTGGTCAACGACAGCGGCAGCGGCGTGATGCGCCATGCCGATGCCGGCTACGACCTGGCCGTGGCCACTGCCAAGAAGCAGGGCCTGAAGCTGCCCATGGTGCGCTGAGCGCAGACAAGACAGCGTCCCTACCCGAGGCACCGAGACATGCCCAAGGATGCGCCACCGCTGACCGTCGTGCCCACGGCCGACCGGGTGCTGCAGGTGCTGGCCGTGCTGGCCCAGCAGGGCAAGTCCATGCCTGCGGCCGAGCTCATGGAGCGCACGGGCCTGGCGCGCAGCACGCTGTACCGCCAGCTCGCGCGGCTCAAGCGCTGGGGCTTCGTGCTCGAAAGCGACGGCTTCTACGCGCCCGGACCGCTGAGCCTGCAGCTCGCGCTGGGCTTCGACCTGGCCTCACACCTGGTGCGCCAGGCGCGGCCCGACATGGTGGACCTGGCCCAGCAATCGCAGGAGAGCGTGGGCCTGATCGTCGCCGTGAACGACCAGGCCATCTGCCTGGACATGGTGGAGAGCCAGCATTCGCTGCGCTGCTCTTTCGAGAAGGGGCGTAGCGTGCCCCTGCGCGCAGGGGCCTCGGCCAAGTGCGTGTTGGCCCACCTGCCCGAGGCGGTGCGCGCTGCCGTGCTCGACAGCCAATGGTGCGCAGGCACGCCCGAGCGCGATGCCGCGCAGCGCGAGAGCGATGCCATCCGCAAGGCTGGCTTTGCCATGACCGCCGGCGAGGTGGACCCCGGCGTCTGGGGCTGCAGCGTGCCGCTGTTCGGTGCCTCGCGCCAGTCCGTGGGGGCCATCACGCTGATGGCCCCCATCGTGCGTGCCAGCGGGCAGGAGGAAGCCCTGATCCGCATGGCCGTGGTGGCTGCGGCGCGCATCTCGCGCCAACTGGTTCTGCATTGACTGACAACGACGACAAGAGATTTTTCCGATGACCGCCTCACTCCCCATGGCCTTGCTGTTCCCCATCCCTGGGCAGGAGGCCTGAACATGGTCCAGTTCTTCGACCTGGCCTGTACCCCCAGCGTGCCCTGGAAGAACGGTGGCGGCAGCACCCGCGAGCTGGCCTGCTGGCCACAGGGCGCCGGCATGGATGGCTTCGAGTGGCGCGTGAGCGTGGCCACGATTGCCCAGGCGGGCCCGTTCTCGGCCTTCCCGGGGGTGGACCGGCAGATCATGCTGCTCGATGGCGACGGGGTGCATCTGCGCTCGGACGACGGGCAGCTCGACCACGACCTCGACCAGCCCTGGCAGCCGCTGGCCTTCAAGGGCGACGTCGCCGTGGACTGCGCCATGCTGGGCGGCCCATCGACCGACTTCAACCTCATGGTGCGCCGGGGCCGCTGGCACGGCGGTCTGCAGGTGACTGGCCATGCGCGCGTGGCCGGGCGCGCACGCGCCGGCCTGTGCATGGTGCTGCGCGGGCGCTGGCGCTGCGGTGAAGAGGTGCTGGAGCCCGGCCAGGGGCTGTGGTGGAGCGATGGCACCGCAGAAAATGCGCTGGAGCCTTTGGATGCCGATCCCGCATTGGCCTGGATCGACCTGGATATGGAACCCTCCGACTGACTTTTGCCCATGACACCCACCACCATCCCCACCCCTCAAAGCCATCCTTCGGCCGATGGCATCTGGATCGGCATGCGCCCGGCCCCCGACCTGTGCGTACCCGATGTGCCTGTGCCCCAGGGTGCCGCCACCTGCGTGGTGGTGCAGGGCGGCAGCGTGCAATGGGTGGGGCCCGAGGATGCCTGGCCCGCGGCTTGGAATGCCCTGCCGCGCTTCGATGCGCGGGGCGCCCTGGCCACCCCCGGCCTGGTGGACTGCCATACCCACCTGGTCTATGGCGGTCAGCGTGCCAACGAATTCGCCATGCGCCTGGCGGGCGCCACCTACGAAGAGGTGGCCCGGGCCGGCGGCGGCATCGTCTCGTCGGTGCGCGCCACCCGCGAGGCCAGCGAGGATGAACTTTTCGCCCTGGCCTTGCCGCGCCTGCAGGCGCTGCTGGACGAGGGTGTCTGCGCCATCGAGATCAAGTCGGGCTACGGCCTTGCACTGGAGCACGAGCGCAAGCAACTGCGCGTGGCGCGCCGCCTGGGCGAGGCGCTGGGCGTGACCGTGCGCACCACCTTCCTGGGCGCGCATGCGCTGCCGCCCGAATACGCGGGCCGCAGCCAGGACTACACCGACCTGGTGTGCAAGGAGATGCTGCCCGCGCTGGCCGCCGAGGGCCTGGTGGATGCGGTGGACGTGTTCTGCGAACGCATCGCCTTCACGCTGGCCGAGACCGAGCAGGTGTTTGCCGCCGCCAAGCAACTGGGCATCCCCGTCAAGCTGCATGCCGAGCAGCTCTCGGACATGGGCGGCGCCGCACTGGCCGCGCGCTATGGCGCGCTCTCGTGCGACCACATCGAGCATCTCTCGCAGGCAGGCATTGACGCCATGAAGGCCGCTGGCACCGTGGCCGTGCTGTTGCCTGGCGCCTACTACACGCTGCGCGACACGCACCTGCCGCCCATCGCCGCGCTGCGCGAGGCCGGCGTGCCCATGGCCGTGTCCACCGACCACAACCCCGGCACCTCGCCCGCGTTGAGCCTGCTGCTCATGGCCAACATGGCCTGCACGCTGTTTCGCCTGACGGTGCCCGAGGCACTGGCCGGCATCACCACGCACGCCGCGCGCGCGCTGGGCCTGCAGGACACACACGGCCTCATCGCATCGGGCCGCCCGGCCAACTTCGTGCTCTGGCCGTTTGCCGATGCAGCGGAGCTGGCCTACTGGTTCGGCCACAAGCCCGCGCGCACCATCGTGCGCCAGGGGCGTATCGTGAAAGGGGCCTGATCCCATGGCCCCCCACAGCGAGTTCCTGGTGGCGCTGGTCGAGGCGCTCGGCGCCGACTGCGTGCAGGTGGGCGATGCCGTGCCCCCGCGCCACCACACCGACTGGAGCGGCACGGCCCCCGTGTCACCGCTGGCGCTGGTACGCCCACGCAGCACCGAGGAAGTCTCGGTCCTGCTGCGCCTGTGCCATGCCCACCGCGTGCCCGTGGTGCCCCAGGGCGGCCTCACCGGTCTGGCCGGTGCCGCCGTGCCCTGCGCGGGCGGCGTGGCGCTGTCGCTGGAGCGCATGAACGCCATCGAGGCGGTGGATGCACGCTCTGCCACGCTCACCGTGCAGGCCGGTGCCACCGTGCAGGCGGTGCAGGAGGCCGCGCTTTCTGTGGGCCTGCAGTTCGGCGTGGACTTCGGTGCGCGCGGCTCGGCCCAGGTGGGCGGGGCCGTTTCCACCAATGCCGGCGGCAACGGCGTGCTGCAGTACGGCATGGTGCGCGAACAGGTGCTGGGCCTGGAGGTGGTGCTGGCCGATGGCTCGGTGCTGCCCATGCTGCGGCCCATGCTCAAGAACAACACGGGCTACGACCTCAAGCAGTGGTTCATTGGCGCCGAGGGCACGCTGGGCGTGGTCACGCGCGCGCTGCTGCGCCTGCGGCCCTTGCCGCGCGCCCGGGCCACGGCCTTGGTGGCGCTGCCCGATTTCGACGCCGCGCTGGCGCTTCTGGCCCGGCTGCAGGGGCGCTTTCCGGGTGCGCTCTCGGCCTTCGAGCTCATGTGGCGCGATTTCGTCGAGGCCTCGCTGCGCTGGCAGGCGCTGCGCGAGCCGTTCGAGGCGCCGCACCCGTTTGCTGCGCTCATCGACGTCGGCGGCCAGGACGAAGCCGGCCTGCGTGACGCGCTGGAAGAAGTGTTGGGCGAGGCCATGGAGGCCGGTGAAGCCATCGATGCCGCCATCGCCCAGTCGCAGGCCCAGGCGCAAGCCTTGTGGAAGATCCGCGAGGCCACGGCCGAGCTGCCCGCGCACATGCACCCACCCATCAACTTCGACGTGAGCCTGCCGCAGGCCGACATCGGCCGGTTTGCCGAAGAATGCCGTGCCGCGCTGTCCGCGCGCTGGCCCGGGCATGCCACGGTGTTCTTCGGCCATATCGGCGACGGCAACCTGCACCTGTCCACCGATGCCTCCACCGTGAACGGGGAGGAGGGCGCTGTCGAAGAGCTGGTATACGCCCAGGTGGCGGCATTCGGCGGCAGCGTCTCGGCCGAGCACGGCATCGGCCTGCACAAGAAGCCCTACCTCCACGCCAGCCGCACCCCGGCCGAGTTGGCCGCCATGCGCGCCATCAAGCAGGCACTGGACCCCCTCCATCTCATGAACCCCGGCAAGGTATTCGACCTATGAACGCTGCTGTTGTCTCCGCCATCGCTGCCCTGGCCCGCCCCGAGGTGCCGCCTCTGCCCGCCTACAACGCGGGCCTCTCGTCCGAGGCCGTGCGCCAGCGCTATGGCGTGACCGAGATCGCCCGCCTGGCCAGCAACGAGAACCCCTACGGCGCCAGCCCCGCCGTGGCGCGCGCCCTGGTGGACCTGGCGGCGCGCGTGGGCGCCTACCCCGATGCAAACTGCACCGCGCTGCGTGCCGCCATCGCTGCACGCACGGGCGTAGCGCCCGAGGGCATCGTCGTGGGCAATGGCTCCGAAGACATCCTGCAGATGCTGTGCCAGGCCTTCCTGTCGCAGGGCGATCGCGTGCTCACGCAGCGCCCGGCCTTCGGCCTGCACGAGATCTACCCGCGCATGATGGGCGCGCAGGTCGAACTGCTGGCGCTCACGCCCGAACTCGGTTTCGACGTGGATGCCTGGTGCGAGGCGCTGGCGCGCGGCCCCAAGATCGCCATGCTGGCCAACCCCTCCAACCCCGTGGGCTGCATGTTCACCGCGCAGGAGTTCGAGCGCCTGCTCGCAGCCACGCCTGCGCACACCCTGCTGGTGGTGGACGAGGCCTACTACGAGTACGCCTGCCATGCGCAGAGCTACCCCGATGTGCTGGCCCTGCTGCAGGGCCGTGCCGGGCCCTGGATCGTGCTGCGCACCTTCTCCAAGGCCTGGGGCCTTGCCGGCCTGCGTGTCGGCTACGGCCTGGCCAGCGACGTGGCCCTGGTGCAATTGCTCGACCGTGTGCGCACCCCGTTCAACGTGAACCATGCGGCCCAGGCTGCGGCGCTGGCGGCCTGGGGCGACGAGGCCTTCATGCGCCAGAGCGTGACCGAGACCGTGCGCCTGCGCGGCGTGTTGCTGGGGCGCCTGCAGGCCTTGGCGGGCGTTCGCATTGCGCCTTCGGCCACCAACTTCCTCTTCCTGGACATCGACCGGCCCAATGGCCCGGTGAACGAGGCCCTGCTGGCCCGCGGCCTCATCACCAAGCCCTGGAAGGAGCCGGGCTTCGAGACCTTCATCCGCGTCTCCATCGGTACGGAGGCGGAGAACACGCGTTTCGCCGACGCGCTCGCCACCATCCTGGAGGTGGCTGCATGAGCGCCAACACCATGCTGTTTGCCGAACACGCACTGCTGTCCGATGGCTGGGCCCGCGACGTGCTGCTGCAGTGGGACACTGCGGGCCGGCTGCAGTCCGTGGCGCCGGGCAGTACCGCCGGCGCCGCGCCGCGCGCCACCGGCCCCGTGGTGCCGGGCATGCCCAACCTGCATTCGCACGCCTTCCAGCGCGCCTTCGCGGGGCTCACTGAGTACCGCGGCGAAAGCCAGGACAGCTTCTGGAGCTGGCGCAACCTGATGTACCGCTTTGCGGCGCAGATCACGCCCGAGTCGCTGGAGGCCATCGCCACCTGGCTCTACGTGGAGATGCTCGAAGCCGGTTACACCTCGGTCTGCGAGTTCCACTACGTGCACCACGACCGGGATGGCCGCCCCTATGCCGACGATGCCACGCTGTCGCTGGCGCTGCTGCGCGCGGCCCGCAATGCGGGGATCGGCATCACCTTGCTGCCGGTGCTCTACCAGACCAGCGGTTTTGGCGCCAGACCACCGCGTGCGGACCAGGCGCGCTTCATCCGCAGCACCGACAGCATGCTCGCGCTGCTGGAGCGCCTGTCTCCGCTGGCCAAGGCCCAGGGCGCGGGCCTGGGCCTGGCGCCGCATTCGCTGCGCGCCGTGCCGCCCGACAGCCTGGCAGCCGCCGTGCAGGGCCTCACCGCCATCGATGCGCACGCGCCCATCCACATCCACATCGCCGAGCAGACCCAGGAGGTGGAAGACTGCCTGGCCTGGAGCGGCCAGCGCCCCGTGCAATGGCTGCTGGACAACACGGCCGTGGACGCGCGCTGGTGCCTGGTGCATGCCACGCACATGACGCCGCAGGAATATGCCGATGCCGCGCGCAGCGGTGCCGTGGCCGGCATCTGCCCCACCACCGAGGCCAACCTGGGCGATGGCATCTTCGACATGCCGCGCTGGCAGGGCCACGGCGGGGCCTGGGGCGTGGGCTCGGACAGCCATGCCTGCGTGAACGCGGCCGAGGAATTGCTGATGCTGGAGTACAGCCAGCGCCTGTCGCTGCGCCAGCGCAACGTGCTGGCCAGCCCCGCACAGCCCCAGGTCGCCACGGCCATGTGGCTGGGTGCGGTGCAGGGCGGGGCGCAGGCATCGGGCCGCGCGGTGGCCGGGCTGGCCGTGGGCCAGCAGGCCGATTTCGCGGTGCTGGATCCGTCGCACGTCGCGCTGGCCGGGTTGCCGGTCGAGGCCATGCTGTCGGCCCATGTGTTCGGCAGCCACCGCACCAGTGCGCTGCACGGTCTGTGGGTGGGCGGCGTGCAGCGGGTCGCTGCCGGCCGCCATGCCTTGCATGACAGCGCGGCAGCCGCCTTTGCCCAGGCCCGTGCGGCGACGATCGCGCCACAATGAACGAACTTTGAAAAGCGCCCCCTTCGAGACCCCCGCCATGAGCATCACCACCCAACCCGCCTTCACCTTCCACCAAGGCACCGCGCCGCTGCTGGTCTCCATGCCCCACGTTGGCACCTATGTGCCGCCAGCGATCGCTGCGCGCTTCACCGACGAGTGCCGCCAGGTGCCTGACACCGACTGGCACCTGGAGCGCCTGTACGATTTTGCGAAAGGCATGGGCGCATCCATCCTCGCGGCCACGCATTCGCGTTACGTGGTGGACCTGAACCGCCCGCCCGATGGCGCCAGCCTCTACCCCGGCCAGAGCGTCACCGGCCTGTGCCCCGTGGACACCTTCGACGACACGCCCATCTACACCCGGGGCGACGTGCCCGACGACACCGAGGTGGCGGCGCGCCGCGATGCCATCTGGGCGCCGTACCATGCGCAGCTGCGCTCGGAGCTCGACCGCATCCGTGCCGCCCACGGCGTGGCCGTGCTGTGGGACGCGCATTCGATCCGCTCGGTGCTGCCGCGCTTCTTCGAAGGCAAGCTGCCCGACCTGAACCTGGGCACGGCCAACGGCGAGGGCTGCGACCCGGCGCTGGCGCAGGAGCTGCTGGCCATTGCGCAGGCCGCGCCGGGCTATACCGCCGTGCTCAACGGCCGCTTCAAGGGCGGGCACATCACGCGCCACTATGGCCAGCCCGCGCAGAACGTGCATGCCGTGCAACTGGAGATGACGCAGTGCAGCTACATGCAGGAGGCCCTGCCGTTCGACTACCTGCCCGAGGTGGCGGCTGGTGTGCAGCCGCACCTGAAACGCATGCTGGAGGCGGCGCTGGCGTTTGCGCAGGCGCGGGCCCGGGCCTGAAGGGCCGGGCTGCGGGGCCTTGGAGGCCACGCTACAACCGTATCGGTGCTAGTATGGGTCTACGCCGCCCTGCGGGGCAGCGGGGTGCGCCCCTTGGCCACCACTGCGGAAGGAGCCGCATTTCCCATGGAAACTGCGGCCTACTACTACATGCCCTTGTTCAAGCCGGGTGCCTTCGTGCATCTGGGCGGTAGCCGCGAGACCGTCAGCCATGTGGTCGTGCGCCGCAATGCCCTGATGGTCTACCTGGTGGGGCATGAATCCCCGGTGCATCCCGATACGCTCAAGGTCGCACCCACGGCCTTCCACCTCACGCGGGTTCCCGACCGCGCCTGACGCGGGCAGGCCGCGCAGGGCTGGCTCAAGCCGCCTGGTACTGCGCCATGGTCTCGCCCAGGCGCACAGGGCCCGCAGGCGCCCATTCGGGGTTGAATTGGAGCGGCCCCTTGGGGAACAGCATCACCACGGTGGAGCCGAGCAGGAAACGGCCCATCTCCTCGCCCTTTTGCAGCGACACCTGGCCGGCCGGGTAGTCCCAGTGGCGCAGCACGCCGGTGCGCGGCGGGTTCACCTGGCCATGCCAGACAGTGGCCATGCTGCCGACTATGGTGGCACCCACCAGCACCAGCACGAAGGGCCCGTGGGCCGAATCGAAGAAGCACACCACGCGCTCGTTGCGCGCGAACAGGCCGGGCACGCCGCGTGCCGTGGTCGGGTTCACCGAGAACAGGTCGCCAGGCACGTGCACCATGCGCGTGAGCTGGCCGGCGCAGGGCATGTGGATGCGGTGGTAGTCGCGCGGGCTCAGGTACAGGGTGGCGAAGTAGCCATCGTCGAAGCGCGCTGCCAGCGACGAATCGCCGCCCACCAGTGCCGTGGTGGAGTACGAATGGCCCTTGGCCTGGAAGATCTGGTCCTTCTGGATGGGGCCGAACTGGCTGATGGCGCCGTCCACGGGGCAGACCAGGTCTGCATCGGCCAGCGGGCGGGCGTCGGGCTTGAGCGCGCGCGTGAAGAAGTCGTTGAACGAGGTGTAGCTGGCAATGTCCGGATCGGCGGCTTCGGCCATGTTCACCCGGTAGTGGGACACGAAGCCGCGGATGACTGCGGTGGTCAGTCCCCCCAGGCGGGCCGAGGCGAATTTTCCCGCCAGGGCGGTCATGGCCTGCTTGGGCATCAGGTACTGGGGGAGAACGGCGAGGCTGTCAGACACTATGGGAACATCCTTGGAAAGGGGTGCGGGCCATTCTACTGATGGCGGGCGCTCAAAAATGTAGGTGTGCAGCCTGTTGTGCAGGCTGCGTTGGCCAGGTAGCGGGGCGGGGTCCCCAGTCCTCGGATGCCTGCACCAAGGCACCGACGTAACTGCCCAGGTCGATGCCCAGCATGCTGGCTGCAGCCTCGGCACCCGCATCGCCGCGGCGGGCGCTGGTCGCGAAGCGGCTGAAGGCGGGCCAGTCGCGCGCCATCTGCTCCACTGCGATGCGGGCGAGGTCGTACGACAGCGCGTTGCCATCGTCCGTGCGGTGGAACGAGTCGCCCGACCAGAACTCCTGCACGCGCTCGGCATTCCAGAACGCCAGGTGGCGCTGGTGCATGGCCTGCGGCGTCTGCGCAGGGTGGCGCGCGCCTGTCAGGCGGTGCTCGGTGTTCACGGCCAGGCCTTCGTCGAGCCAGGTGGGCAGGTGCAGGTACGACAGGGCGCTGTGCGTGAGCTCGTGCGCGATCACGGGCTCGATGGTGGACAGGTCGGCTTGCACCACCACGAAGTGCGGGCAGCCGTTGTGGATGAACATGCCGCCGCTGAATGCGAACTCCCCGCCATCGGGGTAGAACTGGCCCACGTAGTGGTAGTAGAGTTCTTCGCTCTCGAGCACCAGCAGCACGCTTTTCTCGCCCGGGTGAAAGCGGGCCACGCCATCGAGCACACGCGCGATGCGCTGGCGCGTCTTGCCCACATAGCCCGCCATGGCCTGTGCCACTGGCGGCTCCAGAGGGGACAGGATGTACACGTCCGCGCTCTCGTGCAGGTGCATGTGCGGGCCAATCGCGTCGCGCAGGTGCAGCAGCCAGGCGCGGCGGCCCAGGGCGATGGCTTCTGTGGTGGCTTCGGGGGTGGGGGCTTGTCCGGCCCAGTGGTCGAGTGCCTGCCAGTCCATCAGGGGCAGGCCGGCGGGGGCGCTCAGGTGGTCCCGCACGGTGAAGGGTTCGAGGCCGGCCATGCGCAGCACCTCCGGCGCCGGGGGCTGTTCGCCGCCCTGGCCCGGCAGGGCCAATGCCGCAGGCCGTGAATCCTCTGGCGGCGCAAACTGGTAGCGCGCCATGAACGCACCGAGGAAAGGCAGGATCCAGATGCCCATCACCATCAGCGCCTTGCGGTTGCCGAATTCGTGGCTGCACAGCACGCGCCGCGTGGCCCAGACGTTGGTCAGCACCAGGGCGGCAAGGAGCAACAGGAAGACGGCGAGGGCAGGGGACATGGACAGCTCGGCGGGGCGGGTGGACCGCCGGATGCTAAGGCAAGACGGGACAGGTCCCGCGCACCAGGAGAGGGCGGTTGTGTCAAACGCCCAGGTGCTGCTCCAGCAACTGCGGCTGGGAGCACAGGGTCTCTGAGCTGCCCTCGAACACCACCTGGCCCTTGACCAGGATGACGTTGCGGTCGGTGATCTGGGTGACGTGCTTCCAGTTCTTGTCCACGATCACGCTGCTGATGCCGCTGGCCTTGATGAGGCTGCAGATGCGCCAGATCTCGCGCGCGATCAGCGGGGCCAGACCCTCGGTGGCCTCGTCGAGGATGAGCACGTCGGGATTCGTCATCAGCGCACGGCCGATGGTCAGCATCTGCTGCTCGCCGCCGCTGAGCTGCTGGCCGCCATGGCCCAGGCGCTCCTTGAGGCGCGGAAAGGTCTCCAGCACGCGCTCGTAGGTCCAGTCGCGCTGACCGCGCGTGCCGGCGCGGGCGGCCATCTGCAAATTTTCGACCACGCTCAGGTTGCCGAAAATGCCGCGCCCCTCGGGCACGTAGGCGATCCCCAGGCGCGCCACCTCGTAGGGCGGGCGGCCCGTGGTGTCGCGCCCGGCCACGGCCACGCTGCCCGAGCGCGGCTTCACCAAGCCCATGAGCGACTTGAGCAAGGTGCTCTTGCCCATGCCGTTGCGGCCCATGAGGCCGATGGTCTCGGCCTGCCCCACGGTGAAGTCCACCCCGTGCAGGATGTGGCTGGCGCCGTAGAAGGTGTTGAGGCCCCGGGCCTCGATGAGGGGCGTGTTTTGCTGCGGTGCCATGTCAGTGTTCCTCACCCAGGTAGGCGGCCTGCACGTTGGCGTCGGCGCGCACTTCGGGCGGCGTGCCACTGGCGATGGCTTCGCCGTTGACCATCACCGTCAGGTGGTCGGCCAGGGCGAACACGGCGTCCATGTCGTGCTCCACCAGCATCATCGCGTGGCCCGGCTTTATGCGCAGCAGCAACTGCACCATGCGCTCCGCCTCGGCCACGCCCATGCCGGCCAGGGGCTCGTCGAGCAGCAGCACCTGGGGTTCGGTGGCCAGGGTCATGGCGATCTCGAGCTGGCGCTGCTCGCCATGGCTCATGGTGCCGGCCACGGCATCGCGCCGCGCCTGCAGGCCCGCCAGTTCGATGGCCCGGTCCACGCGTTCGCTGCTGGCGCGGTTGTGCGGACCCTGGTGGCGCGTGTCGCGCCACCAGCGCAGCGGGTTCCAGGGCTGCTGCGGGTCGCGCGACTGGGCGGCCAGGCGCACGTTCTCGTGCACGGTGAAGGGCAGAAAGATGTTGGTCTTCTGGTAGCTGCGGCCCAGGCCCTGGCGCGAGATGCGCTCGGATGCCCAGCCGGTCACGTCCGTGGCGCCCAGCCGTATCTCGCCGGCCGAGGGCGGCAGGTCGCCCGAGAGCAGGTTGGTCAAGGTGGACTTGCCTGCGCCGTTGGGCCCGATCACCGCATGGATGCGGCCGCGCCACAGGTCCACCGAGACGCCGTTGACGGCAGCCAGGCCGCCAAAGCGCTTGGTGATCTTGCGGGCCGACAGCAGGACTTCGCGCGTGGTATCAGCCATGGTCCGTGCCTCCCTTGGCGGCGCGCAAGCGCACCAGCATGCCCAGCAGCCCGCGCGGCGCCACCAGCACCACCAGCACGATGAAGCTGCCCATCAGCAACTGCCAGTGCTTGGTGATGTCCTTGAACACATGCAGCAGGTACTCGAACGCGAAGGCCCCGACGATGGCCCCTGCGAAATTGCCCATGCCGCCCAGGATGACCATCATGATGGCGTGCGCGCTCATGTGAAAGCCCATGAGCTCAGGGTTCACATAGCCCGTCTGCGCCCCCCACAGGTAGCCCGCCAGGCCGGCCAGGGCGCCCGCCACCGTGAAGGCCGTGAGCTTGTAGCCCTGGGTGGAAAAGCCCATGGCGCGCATGCGGTGCTCGTTGACGCGGATGCCCGCCAGCGCCCGGCCCAGGGGGCTCCACAGCAGACGGCGCAGCCCCGCGTAGACCAGCACCACCAGCGCCAGCGTGAAGTAGTAGAAGGTGCGGCGCCCTTCGAGGTCGAACAGCATCCAGCCGAACACCGAGGCATCGGGGCGCAGGTTGATGTAGATGCCGTCCGAGCCGCCCAGGATCTTGTTGTCGAAGAACAGGTAGAACACCATCTGCGCGAACGCCATGGTCACCATGATGAAGTAGATGCCGTGCGTGCGCACCACGAAGAAGCCGATGAACAGTGCCACCAGGGCCGAGCCCGCCACCGCGGCCGGCAGCGACCACCACAGGCTCACCGGCGCATCGGCCGGGGTGAGGAAGGCCAGCGCATAGCCTGCCACGCCGAAGTAGGCCGCGTGGCCCAGCGAGACCAGGCCGGTCACGCCTTGCAGTAGATCGAGGCTCATCGCGAAGATGGCCATGATCATCATGCGCGTGACCATCTGTACATAGAAGTCGCTGCCCACGAACGGAAAGGCCAGCAGCGCGACGAGGCCCAGCACGAGCACGAACTGCACGCTGCGCGGCAGCATCTCCAGGTTGGTGCGGGGGGCGCTCATGCGGGCCTCCGGGGGGCTGGCAGGGCAAGGATCACAGGAACGACTGTCATTGTTTGAAAAGACCTTCGGGTTTCCACAAGAGTACGGCGGCCATCAGCATGTAGACCAGCATGCCGGCCACGGAGGGCAGCAGCACCTTGCCGAAGGTGTCCACCAGGCCCACCAGCAGCGCCGAGATCAGGGCCCCGCGCACCGAGCCGATGCCACCGATGACCACCACCACGAAGCACATGATGAGCACCGAGGAGCCCATGTTGGGATAGACGCTGGAGACCGGCGCCGCCACCATGCCGGCCATGGCCGCCAGGCCCACGCCCAGCGCGAACACGATGGCATGGATGAGCTTGATGTTCACGCCCAGCGACTCGGCCATGTCGCGGTTGAAGGCGCCGGCGCGGATCTTCATGCCCAGCCGGGTCTTGGAGATCAAGAGGTACAGCCCGATGGCCAGCACGATGCACACGCCCGAGATGAACAAACGGTACACCGGGTAGGAGAGGGTGTCGGTGAGCGGGATCGACCAGTCCAGCAGCTTCGGGATGGCCACGCCGTGCACGTCGTCGCCCCAGAGGATGGAGCGCAGCTCCTCGAAGATGTAGATCAGCCCGAAGGTGAGCAGCACCTGGTCCAGGTGGTCGCGGTGGTAGAAGTGGCGAAACAGCAGCCATTCGAGCGCCAGCCCGAAGGCCACGGCCAGCACCGCGCCGCCCAGGATGGCCAGCGTGAGGCTGCCGAAATACCCCGACAGCGAATACGCCAGGTAGGCGCCCAGCATGTAGAAGCTGCCGTGCGCCAGGTTCACCACGCCCATGATCCCGAAGATCAGGGTGAGGCCGGCCGCCAGCATGAACAGCAAGAGGCCGTACTGCACCCCGTTGAGCAACTGGATCAGGAAGGTAGCGAAGTCCATGGCGTGCGGCAGGTGGATGTAGCGGGGTCAGGCCGCCCGGCGGGTGGCCAGCAGCAGCGAGCCCATCAGGGCGAACAGCCCGCCCGAGATGCGGTTGAACCAGCGCATGCGGTTGCCCGAGCGCAGGGCCGGGGCCAGGCGTGCCACGCCCAAGGCGCACAGCGTGAGCACCGTGAACTCGAAGGCCACGAAGGTGGCAGCCAGGACGGCGAACTGCGGCGCGAAGGACAGCGCGGGGTTCAGGAACTGCGGGAAGAAGGCCGTGAAGAACAGGATGGCCTTGGGGTTGCTGCCGCCCACGATCAGGCCCTGCACGAACAGCCGGTGGGCAGGCACGGCGGGCGCCGCCGTGGCGTCCTCAGGCATCTGGTCGAACACCGTGCTCTTGCTGCGGAAGGTCTTGATACCGAGCCAGATCAGGTAGGCGGCACCCGCGGCCTTGAGCACCCAGAACGCGGTCTCGGAGGCGGCCAGCAGCGCGCCCAGGCCCAGGGCCGACAGCAGCATGGTGCCCAGCACCGCGGTGACGCTGCCCCCTGCGGCCGCCATGGCCTTGCGCGGGCCGTGCTGCAGCGAGGTGGTCATGCACATCAGCATGGTCGGGCCGGGCGAGAGCACCAGCAGGGCCACGGCGGCCAGGTAGAGCAGGTAGGTACTGAGGGTCATGGAAGAGGGTGATCCAAGGGGGTGGCCGCAAAGTCCGGGCGCACGAAGGACTGGCCCGCCACATCGGCAGGCAAAGTCATTGTGTCAAATCCCGCAGGGCCAGGGCTGTGCAGGCAGGTGCCTGCCGCACAGCGGCCACTGGCGTGTTACGCCATGCGGCAGCCTGCGCCGCTGTCGGACAGGGCCTTGGCGGCGATGCCGACGACCTTGTTTTCCTTGTTCTCGACCACGCGCAGGTAGATGTCCTGTACGGGGTTGTGGGCCTTGCTCATGGTCCACTTGCCGCGCGGGCTGTCGATCACGGCGCCCTCCAGCGCCTTGTACAGGGCAGGCTTGGCGGCCAGATCGCCCTTGACGGCGTTGGCACCCTGCACCAGCAGCAGGCCGGTGTCATAGCCCTGCACGGCGTACACGTCGGGCTGGCTGCGGAAGGCCTTGGCGTATTCCAGCCGGAACTGCTTGTTGCGCGGCGTGTCCAGCGAATCGCTGTAGTGCATGGTGGTGATGATGCCGTCGGCCGCGGGGCCGGCCGCATCGAGCACGCCTTCGGTCAGGAAGCCCGAGCCATACAGCGGGATCTTGTCCTTGAGGCCGGCGGCCGCATAGTCCTTGATGAACTTGGCCGCGCCGCCACCGGCGAAGAAGCAGGCCACGGCATCGGGCTTGAGCGCGGCGATCTCGGTCAGCAGCGCCTGGAACTCCACGTTCGGGAAGGGCAGGCCCAGTTCCTTGACGATGGTGCCGCCGGCGGCGGTGTAGCTTTGCTTGAAGCCCTCGAAGGCTTCCTCGCCCGCAGCGTACTTCCAGGTGATCCAGACGGCCTTCTTGTGGCCCTTGTCCACCATCGCCTTGCCCAGCGCCAGCGTGGGCTGGGAGTTGCTGAACGAGGTGCGGAACACGTTGGGCGCGCACAGCCCCCGGGTGGCGGCATGCACGCCGGCGTTGGGGATCAGGTTGAGCACACCGGTGTCGCGCGCCACCTTCTGGATGCCCATCTGCACGCCCGAGTGCACGGTGCCGATCAGCACGTCCACCTTGTCGCGCTGCACCAGCTTGCTGGCGTTTTCCACGCCCTTGCTGGGCTCGGACTCGTCGTCCACCTTGAACCACTCGATCTCGCGCCCGCCGAGCTTGCCGCCCTGCTGGTCGATGGCCATGCGCACGCCGTTCTCGATGGCCACGCCCAGCTGGGCGAAGGTGCCCGTGTAGGGCAGCATGAAGCCCACGCGCACCTTGCCGCTCTGGGCCCGCACGATGGAGGGCAGCAGCAGGCCCGTGGAAGCGGCGCCGACGAGGGCTGCGCTGCGGCTGATGACGAGGCGGCGAGTGGTCATGGGGAGTGTCTCCTTTGTTTAGGCTTAAAGTAATTTAACCCCAAGCCCCTGTGTGAAAACCTATGGCTTACCCGTACCGGCGCTGGCTGCTGGCGTCCTTCAGCGGCCCAAGAGTGTGCTCCGTGGGGATTGTTTCCGGGCCATCCATGGCGAAAACAAGTGTGAAGTAAACTGCATTTGGCGTGGTTCACATGCAGTATAGAGCATGTTCTTAGAGCCATGTGCAGCCGTTTGAGGGGAAGCGGTAGGTAGTTTCGAGCATAGTCCACCCGTTTACCCACCGTGGCAGCAGCGGGTTTGCACCCAATTGGTGCACGGCAAGCCGCCACCCGGCACAATGGCTGGCTGCATGTCTGCACCGCACCCTTCCTCCATTCCCCCCTCTCCGGCGCCAGCGCCCGATCCCATGTCTTCGTCCACCCCGCGCGCGGCGGCACGGTCGTCCCCGCGCGTGCGTACTGCGCGCTGGCTGCGCCATTTCTGGCCGGCCCCGCTGGGCATCGATGGCCGCGAACGCCTGCGCTTCATCGTGGGTGCCGTGCTGGGCATCTTCCTGACGGCGGTGCTCAGCCGCTGGTGGGTGGGAGGCGGACATGCCCACGGGCCCTGGATGCTGGGCGCGCTGGGGGCCAGTGCCGTGCTGGTGTTCGGCATGCCGTCGAGCCCTCTGGCCCAGCCCTGGCCGGTGCTGGGCGGCAGCACCTTGTCGGCGATGGTGGGGGCCGTGTGTGCGGCGCTGGTGCCCGACCCTGCGCTGGCGGGTGCGCTGGCGGTGGGTCTGTCCATCGCGCTCATGGTGCCGCTGCGCTGCCTGCACCCGCCCGGTGGTTCCATGGCGCTGTACGTGGTGCTCACGGCGGGCGACGGCCTGCACCTGGCGGCGTTTCCTGTCCTGTTCAATGTGCTGGTGCTGTTGCTGGCAGGTGTGGTCTACAACAGCCTGACCGGGCGCAGCTACCCGCATCCGCAGCAATCGCCGGCGCGCACCGCCGTGGCCAAGGGGGCCTTTGCGGCATCGGACGTGGATGCGGCGCTGGCGCACTACAACCAGGTGCTGGACGTGAGTCGCGCCGACCTGGAGGGTTTGCTGCAGCTGGCGGGCCGCGCGGCCTTCCAGCGCACGCTGGGCGATGTGCGCTGCGCGGACATCATGTCCCGGCCGGCCATGGCGGTGGAGCAGGGCGTGTCGCTCAAGGACGCGTGGGCCTTGATGCGCAGCGAAAAGATCAAGGCCCTGCCCGTGGTGGATGCCAGCCGGCAGGTGCTTGGCATCGTCACGGTGGCCGATTTCATGCGGCTGGCCAACCTCGACCTGCACGAGGGCCTGGGCCAGCGCCTGCGCGCCCTGGTCAAGGGCCGCAGCGGCCAGCCCGCCAGTGTGGGCGAGATCATGTCGCACCCGGTGCAGGTGGCCCGGGTAGGCCAGCACGCCATGGACCTGGTGCCCCTGTTCTCGCAGGGTGGGCACCACCACATCCCCATCGTCGACGACGGCGGGCACCTCGTGGGCATCATTACCCAGACCGACCTGGTGCGCACCCTGGCGCTGGCCGTGCAGGGCCAGGATACGGCTGCTTGAAGGGGCTCTGGGGCCCTCTGGGGAGGCTCTGGTGCCGTCCCGCGACACTGCTGCGCCCGTGCCATAGGCAAGCCCCGGTACATCGCGGTACAATCGACAGGCTATGCACAGCGCTCTGCCTGTCCATTGATACGGATTTGCCTTTAACCGTGTAGCGTCGTTGGTTCGCCTTGCCGTGCTACAGCACTGTCTGCGGCTCCCGCCTGGCTACACGATCAAATGCAAATCCGTATGAAGCCGTCTCCCCGGCCCTCTGCCTGATCTGCGCCCCGGGTGCAGCGACTCCCACCGCCCGCAATGCACCGTGTGTCGAGCCCGACCACGCTGCATAGGCCGTGGTGGATGCCCCAGCGTTCAGGCGCCGATCACCAGATTTTTTGATTTTTGAAAAGACAAGAGAACATGGCCAAAGAAGAACTGATTGAAATGCAAGGCTCCGTGACCGAAGTGCTGCCCGACTCGCGCTTTCGCGTGACGCTGGAGAACGGTCACCAGCTGATTGCCTACACCGGCGGCAAGATGCGCAAGCACCACATCCGCATCCTGGCGGGTGACAAGGTCTCCCTGGAAATGTCGCCTTACGACCTCTCCAAGGGCCGCATCACCTTCCGCCACCTGGCTGGCCGCGGCCCTGGTCCGTCGAGCCGTTGATGCATGCGGGCGCACGGCCACGGATGTGGCCGCGCGCCGGTTGCTGGTTCGTCGTTTGGTCTTCTGGTTAGCTGGTTGGTTGTTGAAGTTGTTCCCCCATCGCCGCAGTTTGCATCGCCCTGGATGCATGACAGCACTGCCGATGGAACCCTGGTCCGGTGCAGTCGCTGCAAAAAAATCAAAAAAAGCGCGCATTTGGCCAGAACCCGAAATTTCCCGGGTTAGAATACGAGCTGTCGGAGCGTAGCGCAGCCTGGTAGCGCATCTGCTTTGGGAGCAGAGGGTCGCGAGTTCGAATCCCGCCGCTCCGACCATTATTGGCAAGGCCTGCAGAAGCAATTCTGCAGGCCTTTTGTCATTTCCGGGTCGCCATTGGCACGCGAGTGTGTTCGCGCTGACCCTGCCAGCGATAGTGCAACTGCTTGCCATCGCTGATCTCCCCGCATCATCCTTTCCCCCCGAGTTTTCTGCCGTTGTGGGTCATGAGGCCCGCGCAGCCTGGGCCAGCGCTCTGGCGGATGCCAATGACCTGCAGGAATGCTCTGAAAAGCCACCACGCGACCCGGAATCGGGTACGATAACTGGATGAAAACACAGTATTTGGCTTTCATCCCGGGCTCCATGCACAGGCATGCCCTGACCAGGGCCCTGGTGCGTCCGCAGCGGTTTTCCGCCGTCGCCTGACCTTTTGCGCATGTCCCCACTCGTTTGCCCCTCCCATGTCCGCCGTCCCCCTCCGTTCCCTGGCTGCCAGCGCAGCACCACGTCTGGCAGGCGTGTGGCTGGCCGACCAACTGGGCACATCCACTGCGGCACGGGTGCAGGCCACGGGACATGCGGGGCTCGATGCGCAACTGCCGGGCGGGGGCTGGCCCGTGGGTGCCATGGCCGAGGTGCTGCAGCCTGCAGCCGGGCTGCATGTCTGGCAACTGGTGCTGCCGGCACTGGCCCAGGCCACGGCCGCGCGGCCGGGGGCCGTGGTGCTGGTGGCACCGCCCCTTGAGCCTTTTGCGCCAGCCCTGCGCGCGGGTGGGTTGGATGCGGCGCGGCTGTGCCGTGTACAGACCACTTCTGCGACCCAGGCGCTCTGGGCGGCCGAGCAGGCCCTGCGCTGCCGCGACGTGCAGGCGGTGCTGGCCTGGCTGCCGCAGGCTGCGCCCGAATCACTGAGGCGGCTGCAGCTGGCAGCCGCGCAGATGGGGCAGCTGCTGTGGGTGTTTCGCCCGGCCAGGGCGCGCCAGCAGGCATCGCCTGCGCCGCTGCGGCTGTGGGTCGAGGCTGTCGATGGCTCGGGCGGTGCGCAGATGCAGGTGCAGGTGCTCAAGCGCCGCGGGCCGCCCATGGAGCAGGCCTTGGTGCTGCCCGCCAGCAACGCAGCGCTGGCCCGGGTGCTGGCCGCGTCGGCCGCGCGCGGCGAGGGGCGGCGTGCGCGGCCACAGCAGCGACCTGCCGTGGTGCTGCCGCTGGCGACGTGGCTGGACCGCTTGCCCGCAGGAGGTGTGCAGCATGCACTGGATCGCATGGCCGTTGCTGCCCACTCCCACTGATACCGATACGGACAGCACGGCCCGCCCTGGCGTGACCGTGCCGGCTGCGGCGGCTGGGCCGCGCCAGCCCGTTCCGCAGGCCCCGCACGCGCATTGGTGGGCGCTGCAGTTCACGCCGCGCGTGGCGAGGGTGGATGGCGAGGCCCTGCTGCTGGAGGTTTCGGCCACCGAGCGCCTGTGGGGCGGGCGTGAGGCGCTACTCGCGCAATTGCAGCTGCGCAGCCCACCATGGCCGGCCGATCCGTCAGGAGAAGCAGGGCCTGCGGAGCAAGCTAGGCGCTTGACGCCTTTTGCCGAGGCGTCCACCTCGCTGCAGGCCCTGGCTTTGCTGCGCCTGCAGCTGGCAGGCCAGCCGCTGCCCAGGCACCTGCCCGATGGCCTGCCGCTGCACACGCTGACGGCGCTGCACCCGCACCTGCCGAGCCTGGCACGCATGGGCTGCCGCACCTGGGGCGCCTTGCGCGCGCTGCCGCGCGACGGCGTGGCACGGCGTCTGGGCGCGGCCGTGCTGCTGGCGCTGGACCGGGCTTACGGCCATATCGCCCACAACCACGCCTGGGTGGAGTTGCCCGAGCGCTTCGAGCTGACGGCCGAGCTGCCCGCGCTGGCCACCTCGGCCGATGCCTTGCTGTGGTCCGCCAGCCGCCTGTTGTCGGCCCTGCAGGCCTGGCTGCAGGCGCGCCAGCAGGGCGTGCTGGCGCTGGAGCTGGCCTGGCGGCATGACCTGCGCCGGGTCGATGGCGTGCCCATCGCCCCCTGGCATGCGCTGCCCGTGCGCACGGCCCAGCCCACGCACGAACTGGCCCACCTGCGCCGTCTGCTGGCCGAGAACCTGGCGCGCACGCCCCTGGCCGCGCCGGCCAACCAGATCACGCTGCGCGTGCTGGAGACCGCACCGCTGCCCCATGCCAGCGCCCACCTGCTGCCGCCCGATGGATCGTCGGCCGCCGGTGACCAGGAGGGCGAGGCCTGGCACCAACTGGTCGAGCGCCTCTCCGCCCGCCTGGGGGCCGGGCAGGTGCAGTCCGTCACCCTGCTCGCAGACCACCGGCCCGAATGCATGCAGCGCTGGCAGCCCATGGCCGAAGCCGGGCCGGTGCCAGCAGCGAAGCCGCCGCAGGGCGAGCACGCGCCCGAGGCCGTGCTGTGGCCCACCTGGCTGCTGCGCACCCCACAGCGCCTGGCCATGCAGGGCCATCGGCCGTGCTACCAGGGCCCGCTGCGCATGCTGGCCGGGCCGCACCGGTTCGACATGGCCTGGTGGGAGGAAGGCGAGAGCCAGGTCCCCGCCAGTGCCAGCGACATGGTGCAGCGCGACTATTTCGTGGCCGTGAGCCCGGGGGCGGGGCGCGTCTGGGTGTTCCGTGAACGACCGGTGCATGCGCTGCCGGCGACGTCGGCAGACCACTGGTTCCTGCAGGGCCTGTATGCATGAGCGGACCGGCACATGACCCACACCCTTCCTGACCGCAGCCCCACCGGGGTGGCCTCGCCGCCTGCCTTGCCGGACTATGCCGAGCTGCACTGCATCTCCAGTTTCAGCTTCCAGCGCGGCGCCTCGCAGCCCCGGGACCTGGTGGAACGTGCGGCCGAGCTGGGCTACCGGGCCCTGGCGCTGACCGACGAGTGCTCGGTGGCCGGCGTGGTGCGGGCCCATGGCCCGGCCAAGGAACTGGGCCTGCAGTTCATCCCGGGCAGCGAGTTCGCCTACCCGGGCTTTCGGCTGGTGGCATTGCCGCGCAACGTCGAGGGCTGGGGCAACCTGTGCGAGTTCATCAGTGCGGCACGCCGTACCGCACCCAAGGGGACCTATGAACTGGGGCCTGTGTCCGATGTGGCGCGGCTGCAGGACTGCGAGCTGCTGCTCATTCCCGACCGCAGCCTGCAACATGCACTGGAGACCGATGCCTTGCTGGCTTGCGTCCGCCAGGCGCAGGTGAATTTCGGGCAGCGCTTCTGGCTGGGCGTGGAACTGCTGCTCGCGCCCGATGACGACCTGTGGCTGGCCACGCTGCAGCAGGTGGGACTCCAGGCGGGCGTGTCCCTGGTGGCTGCGGGCGACGTACACATGCACCTGCGCTCGCAAAAGCGCCTGCAGGACGTGATCACCGCCGTGCGCCAGGGCTGCACCGTGGCAGAGTGTGGCTTTGCGCTGCAGCCCAATGCCGAGCGCCACCTGCGCCAGCGCGTGCGCCTTGCCGGCATCTATCCACCCGAACTGCTTGAGGCCACGCTGGAGATCGCGGCACGCTGCACCTTCAGCCTCGACGAGATCAAGTACCAGTACCCGCTGGAGGCCGTGCCCGAGGGCATGACGCCTGCGGAGGGCTTGGCCTGGCTGACCTGGGCGGGGGCGCAAAGCCGCTACCCGCAGGGCGTGCCGGACAAGGTGGTGGCGCAGATACTGCGCGAACTCGCGCTGATCGCCGACTGTGCGTACGAGATGTATTTCCTCACCGTGCACGACATCGTGCGCTTTGCGCGGGGCGAGGGCATCCTGTGCCAGGGCCGGGGTTCGGCCGCCAACTCCGCCGTCTGCTACTGCCTGGGCATCACCGAAGTGGATCCCGAGCGCACCAAGCTGCTGTTCGAGCGCTTCATCAGCAAGGAGCGCAAGGAACCGCCCGACATCGACGTGGACTTCGAGCACAACCGGCGCGAGGAGGTCATCCAGTACGTCTACGGCAAGTACGGCCGCAACCGCGCTGCCATTGCCGCCGTGGTCACCAGCTACCGCACCCGCAGCGTGCTGCGCGATGTGGGCAAGGCGCTGGGCGTGCCTGCGCAACTGGTCGATGCCTTTGCCAAGGACCACCACTGGTTCGATGAGGAATTCGCAGCGCACCGCCTGCAGGAGATGGCGCAGGCCATGGGCGAGCACCTGGGCCTGCACACGGCCGAGCTGTGGCTGCAGCTGTCGGCCCAGCTCAAGGGCTTTCCGCGCCACCTGAGCCAGCATGTGGGCGGCTTTGTGCTCACGCAGGGGCTGCTCACGCGCATTGTTCCGGTGGAGAACGCGGCCATGGTGGACCGCTCCATCATCCAGTGGGACAAGGACGACCTCGACGACATGGGGCTCATGAAGGTGGATGTGCTGGCCCTGGGCATGCTCAGCGCGCTGCGCCGCTGCCTGGACCTGCGTGCAGACCTGCGCGGCGAGCGCTGGTCGCTGGCCCAGGTGCCGGCCGAAGACCCCGCCACCTACGACATGATCTGCGCCGCCGACACCGTGGGAGTCTTCCAGATCGAAAGCCGCGCCCAGATGAGCATGCTGCCGCGCCTGCGGCCAAAGGTGTTCTACGACCTGGTGGTGGAGGTCGCCATCGTGCGGCCGGGGCCCATCCAGGGCGGCATGGTGCATCCCTACTTGCAGGCACGCGAAAAGCAGCGCAAGGGCGAGCCCTTGAAGCTGGAGAGTGAAGAGCTCGGTGAGGCATTGGAGCGCACGCTGGGCATCCCTATCTTCCAGGAGCAGGTGATGCAGATCGCGATGATCGCCGCCAAATTTTCCGCATCCGAGGCCGATGCGCTGCGCCGGTCCATGGCCGCATGGAAACGCACGGGCGGGGTACACCATTTCGAGAAGCGGCTGATCGACGGCATGGTGGACAACGGGTACAAGCTGGAGTTCGCCCAGCGCGTCTTCAAGCAGATGCTGGGCTTCGGCGAATATGGCTTCCCCGAAAGCCATGCGTTCAGCTTCGCCCTGCTGGCCTACAGCAGCAGCTGGCTCAAATGCCATGAGCCCGCCTGCTTTCTGACAGCGCTGCTCAACTCGTTGCCGATGGGCTTCTACACCGCCTCCCAACTGGTGCAGGACGCCCGCCGCCACGGCGTGCGCGTGCTGCCCATCGACGTGACCCGCAGCGACGTGGACTGCACGCTGGAAGGCACGCCCGAGAGGCTGCGGCCCGACAAGGGCCTGCCGGCACCGCTGCTGCCCCAACCCGCGGTACGCCTGGGCCTGCGCCTGGTCGGCAGCCTGGAAGAGGGCGCAGCCGAGCGCCTGGTGGCAACCCGTGCGCAGGGGCCCTTTGCCAGCACCGAAGACCTGGCCCTGCGCGCGCGCCTGAACCACCAGGACATGCAGATACTCGCTGCGGCCGACGCGCTGGCCCGCCTCTCGGGCCACCGGCGCCAGCAGATGTGGGATGCGTCTGCCCAGCATGCCGCACCGGCCCTGCTGCGCGACGTGCCGGTGAACGAGGCCCCGCTGCAGCTGCCCGAGGCGCCCGAGGGCGAGGAGATCCTGTTCGACTACGCCGCCACCGGCCTCACCTTGCGCCGCCACCCGCTGGCGCTGCTGCGCCACCGGCTCGCGCGCTGGCGCCTGCTCACGGCACTGCAACTGCGCAACATGCCCGATGGCCGGCTGGTGCGCGCCTGCGGCATCGTCACCGTGCGCCAGCGGCCCGGCTCGGCCAAGGGCACCATGTTCGTCACGCTGGAGGACGAGACCGGCCCCGTCAACGTTATCGTCTGGCCGGCCATGGTGGAGCAGTGGCGCGACGCCATCCTGCGCTCACGCCTGCTGGCCGTGCAGGGGGTGTGGCAGTGCAGCCGGCATGGCGAGGATGAAGAAAGAGGGAAAGACGTCGCAGACGAAGCCTTCGTGGTGCGCCACCTGGTGGCCCAGCGCTTCAAGGATCTGACCCCGCTGTTGGGCCGCATGGCTGGGGCACTCGATGGCAGCCGGGACTTCCATTGATACGGATTCGCCTTTGACCGCCTAGCGTCGTTGGTTCGCCTTGCCGTGCTATCGCACTGTCTGCGGCTTCCCGCCTAGTGTCCCGAGTTGGAAGTTCGTTGAAGAAATAAATCTGCCGAAATCGCTGCCAAGCTAGGCGCAAAGCGCAGACATGCCGGGCGCATGGCGAGCATTTGCAACGACGCATGGCGGGGATTGTCGGCAGATTTATTCAACGAATTTCTAACTCGGGACACTAGCTATACGATCAAATGCAAATCCGTATGAGCGTTACCGCTACTGCCCTTTCAGATAAGCGCCTGGGTCCATGAAGAAGGCCTTCTTGTAACCCTGGGTCTCCCCATCGATCTTCCATGGCGCAGGCAGCAGCCGCACGATGGAATAGTGCAGGTGCGGTGGCTTGCCCTGGGCATTGCCGCTAGCCCCCACGGTGCCGATGGGGCTGCCCGAGGTCACCGGCGCCAGCGCATGGGTGCTGATGCGGTCCAGGTGCGCGAAGTAATGCAGGCGCCAGCGCGGTCCCAGCACCAGCACCACCTTGCCGCCCTTGGCGATCTCGCCCGTGAACAGTACCAGGCCGTCTGTGGTGCTGAGCACCGGCGTGCCCGTCTTGCCGAAGATGTCGATGCCCTTGTGAACGCCCGAGGTGCCCCAGGGCTCGAACCAGAACGACTGTGCATTCCAGTCCCTCGCCGTGGCTCCGGCCACAGGGATCTTCACGCGTTCGGGCACGACAAGGCCAATGGCCAGCAGGGCCAGCAGGGCCAGCAAGACCAGACCCATGGTTTTCAGAATTTTCATGCAGGGAGGGCGCGGAACGCTCGGGAAAGGAGATGGGGAATTATTCCCGCACCCATGCCCCTTTGGCCGTCAGCGCGCAACTCCCGGCTTGCTTGCCGCGCGCCGCGCCGGCTCGGACGCGGTGCCCGCTGCCCCCTGGGCGCCGGGCTTCACGGGCTCCTTGGCCAGGTCCAGCAGCGGCTTGCAGTAGGTGTCGTCATCGGCGGCGGGCACGGTGATGGGAATCACGGCCAGGGCCACCGGTGCCGCCACGGCAGCGATCACGGCGGCGCCTGCACGCAGCAGCAGCGGGCCGGGCTCCACACCGACGTTCGGGTTGCCGAAGGTGCCCTTGACATACAGCGGCGTGCGCAGCGAGAAGAACTTCCACTCCAGCGACTCGGGCTTGATGCGCATGTTCATTTCTTCCGTGCCCAGGTCGATGGTGCCGGTTGCCTCGATCACCGCATCGTCGGTGCTCATCTTCACCACGCGGGTCTGGGCCAGGCCATCGACCACGGTGAAGTCGGCCACCGCACAGCGCAAGCGTACCTCCTTGTCGTCGCCGAACAGCTTGCCCATGATGATGCTGCCCACGTTGAGGGAGGCCAGGTCCAGCATCTGCTTGCTCAGCGTTCCCTCGCGCACATACAGCCGCGCCTCGCCCGTGCCCTTGCCCAACAGGCCCGCCACGCTGTTGCCCTGGCTTTGCAGCGCCACGGCACCATCCATGCGGCCAAAGCTCTTCTTCATCAGTTCCACCTTGGGGAACAGGGCCGAGAGCTTGAGCCCTTCCACCTTGCCGCGGATCTGCGCCTTGAGTGGCGGGGTGCGGCCATCGATGCTCACCTCTGATTCGATCTTGCCCTCGGCCACGCCGAAGGTCAGCGGCGCCAGCCTGAGCTGCGCGTTGTCCATCACGGCACGCATGCTCAGGTTCTCGAGCGGCAGGCTTTCGGGGCGGATGATGTTCTTGCCCTTGAACTGGATGTCCATGTCCATGGCGCTCCAGCGCTCGGCGGCGAACTTCGCGTCCGGCAGCACCTTGCCTTTGTCATTGCCCTTGCCTTTACCGCGGTGGGTGTTGTCGCTTGCCGTGGTGCCCAGGGCCGGGCCCAGGTCGGTCAGGCGCAGCTGGTTCGAGTTCATGCTGCCCGTGAGCTTGGGCCGCGGCTTGCCCGATGTGTACTTGAGGTCGCCCTGCAGGTCGCTCTGGCCCACCTTGCCGTGGAAGTCGCTGTAGCTCCACACGGCGCGCTCGGGCTCCAGGCTGCCGGTCAGGCGCCCGCGCGTTTCGAACGGCGGCGTGCTGGGCAGCACCAGGCCGGTCACCTCGTACAGGTCGGCCATGCTGTCGGCCTTGAGCATCACGTCGAAGTCCATGCCCGACAGTGCCCCGGGGTTGGCCAGGATGCCTTCTGCCGACAGCGCCGCACTGCCTGCGGTGGCTTCGATCTGCAGCGGGTAGTTGACGACCCTGTCGCGCAGGCTGATCACCTGGCCGGCGCGGCCGCTGCCCTGGACCTGTGCCTTGGCAATCCGGCCCTGCAGCTCGAATTGCAGACCATAGGGCACGGGCGTGCTGCTCCCGCTACCCTTGCTGGCCGCCACATCGCGCGAGGCGGCGGCTTCGGCCGAGGATGCGGCGGCTGACGCAGGCAGCACGGATGCCTTGGCCGCCTCTGCGCTGCCAGCCTGCGAGGGATCAACCGGCTCCGTGGTGTTCACCTGCGCCTGCAGGTCCACGTCCTTCTGGGCATCGGCATAGGCCAGCAACCCCTGGTTGACCACCAGCCGGCCCACGTCGAAGGTCCAGCGGCTCTTGGGGGCGTCTTCGTCCTTGTGCTTGAAGGTCCAGTTGTTGCTGCCGTCCTTGGTGCGGGCCAGGGCGATCTCCGGGTCGGTCAGAGCCACGGTGTCGATGGCCAGGTGGCGCGAGAGCAGCGGCAGCAGGCTGACGGAAGCGCTGACACTGCCGATGCGGGCCATGGTCGCGGTGCCGGGCAGGGTGGCCTTGGTCGGCGGCGTGGATGCCGGGGCCGATCTTGCCGAGGCAGCACTGGCAGGGGCTCTGGCAGCGGTGGTGTCTTGTGCCTTGTCGCTCCCCTTGGCCTTGCCTTTCTGCTTGCCATCACCGCTGAACGGCGGCTCGAACCCGGTCGGGTTGTCCATCACCAGGCGCTCGGCCTTCACCGTCACGCCAGGCACCCAGCGGCGCCAGCCTTCTTCCAGCGGCTGCGGCCAGCGCCAGGCGGCCGACAGATCGCCCTCGATCTCGAAGCGCCGGTCCGTGGCCTCGCTGACCTTTTCGTTAACCCAGGGTTTGTAGCGGTTCCAGTCCATCAGCGACAGCACCACACCGGCGAGGACGGCCAGGCCCACGAGCAGGCCCGCGAGCACGAGCGCCCACTTCACGGCCCGGTGCAGAGGCTTGCGTGCAGGGCGGCCGGCCGCCGGAGGCGGGCTGGGCATGTCGGTCGATGGCGTGGCGGGCATGGGGCAGGTGTCATCCAAAAGCGCGAAGATCGGAACACTTGCTGCAGGCCAGCGGCCTGTTGGGTGCGGTTGGGCGATGCTAGCCCGCAACGGCGCTGCCAGGGCCCCTGCACAACCAACTGCCGCCCTTGTCCTACAGCCCTGGCGCGGCGCTGCCAGCCGCAGCCTTGCGCAGCAAGGCATGGGCGCATTCGGTCAGCGCATCGCGCAGGGCCGGCGGGTGCAGCACTTCAAAATCGAAGGACAGGCGTGCCAACTGCCGCGCATACCAGGCGAGGTCGTCGACCTGGCTGTGCAGCAGCACGCCACCTGCTTGTGGCGCAAACAGGCCGATGGCATCGAACAGCTCTTCGCGTGCCGTGGCCAGGTCGGTGTGCAGCAGCACCTGCACGCTGAACGCGCGCGGCAGTGAGGCCACGCCCAGGGCCAGGTGGCGCACGGCATCGAAATCCTCGGGAACGCCGAACGATGCGGGCAGCGGCTGCACGCCCTGCATGCGGTCGAGCCGGAACGAGCGCAGCCCGCCGCGCAGATGGCAGTGCCCCACGGCATACCAGCGCCCGCCGCGCCAGGCCAGGCCGTAGGTGTCGAACGCGCGCTCGCTCACCTCGCCCTGGGGCGTGCGGTAGGCCAGTTGCACGCGCTGGCGCGCATGGGCCGCTGCACTCAGGGTGAACAAGGCCTGGTTGTCTGCGGGGGTGTCAGGGTGCGCCAGGTCCAGTTGCACCGTGTCGCCCAAGGCACGTATGCGGCGCCGCAGCGGCTCGGGCATCACGCGCTCGAGCTTGGCGCGGGCGCTTTCCACGGCCGGCGCGGCCTCGGCCAGACCCAGGCGGCGCGCGGCCAGCAGGCCCACCGACAGGGCCAGCGCCTCGTCGTCGGTGAACACCATGGGCGGCAACTTGAAGCCTGGCATCAGCCGGTAGGCGCCGTAGCGCCCGCGCTCGGCCACCACCGGTATGCCCAGGTCTTCGAGTTTGCGGATGTAGCGGCGCAGCGTGCGGCCATCCACCTCCAGCCGCTGGGCCAGTTCGGTGCCGCTCATGGCGCCGCGCGCCTGGAGCAGTTCCAGCACGCTGAGCACACGGGTGGTGGGGGAGGTCATGGGGCCATGGTGTTATCGAATCAGGGCCGATTGTGTCCTGATTCGTTTTTACATTGCCATCAGGCGGCTCCGAGTCCGGGGCTGGATGGGAGGGTTTGGCAATGGAATGGGCAATCGATTCTCTGGCGCTGCAGCACACGGCGCACCTGTGGCTGTTCTTCGTGGTGCTGCTCGGCGTGGTGGCGCTGCCGGGGCTGGACATGGCCTTCGTCATGGCCAGTTCGCTGGTGGGCGGACGCCGCGCCGGCCTGGGCGCGGTGGCCGGCATCATGGCCGGGGGCGCCTGCCACACGGCCATGGGGGCGCTGGGTGTGGGGGTGGTGCTCAAGCTGTTCCCCACCGCCTTCAACGCACTGCTGCTGGCGGGCGCGGCCTATGTGGCCTGGATGGGCGTGGCGCTGCTGCGCAGCCACTCGGCCTTCGATGGCGCGGTGCATACGCGCCGGCGGCCGCTGGCGGCCACCTTCGGCAAGGCCGTGCTCACCTGCCTGATGAACCCCAAGGCCTATGTCTTCATGCTGGCCGTGTTCCCGCAGTTCCTGCGGCCTGAGCACGGCCCCATCTGGGCCCAGGCCGTGGTCATGGGGCTCATCATCGCCGCCACCCAGGCCGGGGTCTATGGCGTGGTGGCACTGGGCGCGGCCCGGGCGCAGCGCAGCCTGCAGGGCAATCCGCAGGCCAGCGTGTGGACGGCGCGGGCTGTGGGCGCCTTGCTGCTGCTGGCCTCGGCCTGGACGGCATGGGAAGGCTGGCGGCTATAGCGAGGAAAGGGGGGAAAGGGGCCTCTAGAATCGCCCACCATGCACAGCCCCCACCACCCTTTCGCCCCGCCCATGCGCGACGGCGTGGGCGCCAGTTGCGTGGTGCTGCCCACCCATGGGCAGGGCAGCATGCTCGACTTCCTGGCCGAGCGCCTGCCTGCGGTGGACCGCGCCCAATGGCTGGCCCGCATGCTGGCTGGCGACGTGGTGGACGAGCGCGGTGCCCCGGTCGCACCCGCACGCCCCTTCGAAGGCGGGCTGCGCGTGTACTACTACCGCCACCTGGCAGACGAGCCCGAGGTGCCGTTCACCGAAACCGTGCTCTACCAGGACGAGCACCTGCTGGTGGCCGACAAGCCGCACTTCATGCCCGTTACGCCCTCGGGCCGCTACCTGCAGCACACGCTGTTGGTGCGCCTCAAGCGCCGCCTGGGCCTGCCCGAACTGTCACCCCTGCACCGCATCGACCGCGACACGGCCGGGCTGGTGCTGTTCTCGGTGCAGCAGCGCACGCGCGGCGCCTACCAGGCGCTGTTCCGTGACCGCACCATCACCAAGCACTACGAGGCCGTGGCGCCCTGGCGCGCGGACATCGCCTTTCCGCGCGAGCACCGAAGCCGCATGGAAGAGAGCCCTCAGTTCTTTCGCATGCACGAGGTGCCGGGCGAGCCCAACAGCCACACCCACATGGAAGTATTGGAGAGGAGGGGCGACTGGGCGCTGTACCGCCTGTCGCCCATCACCGGCAAGCGCCACCAGCTGCGCGTACACATGGCGGCGCTGGGCCTGTCGCTGCGCAACGATGCGTTCTACCCGGTGGTCAACGACCCGCCTGAGGGCGACTATTCGCGCCCGCTGCAGCTGCTGGCACGCTCGCTGGAATTCACCGATCCGCTCACGGGCGAAGGCCGGCAGTTCGCCAGCCGGCTGCAGCTCAATACACTGGATTGATCAGCCGCGCGGCACGCTGCCGCGGGCTACTGCATCCACGTAGACATTGCCGCCGCTCGAGATGTGCCGGCCCATGTGGCGGTCGGCCGCGTCCTCGTCACCGTCGAGGATGGCCTTCATGATGTCCTGGTGCTCGGCCAGCGAGTTGCGCACGCGGTTGGGCCGGTCGAACAGCGAGCGCTGCGGGTGCCGCATGCGCAGGCGCATCTGGCGCAGCTGGCGCGCCAGCACCTCGTTGAGGCTGCCGTCGTAGATGGTCTGGTGGAACCAGCGGTTGGCCTCTTCATAGGCCACGGAATCGTCCTTGGCGGCTGCCTCCTCGCAGGCGCGAAAGGAGGCCTGCAGGTCCCGGCGCAGGGCTGCCGGCATGCGCCGTGCCGACAGGCGCGCGGCCAGGCCTTCGAGCTCGGTGAGCATCTCCAGCATGGCCACGTACTCGGTGAGCGAGAGCGTGGCGACCACGGCGCCATGGCGCGGCACCATCTCCACCAGGCCGGCGGTGGCCAGCTGCTGGATGGCTTCGCGCGCCGGGGTGCGCGACACGTCGAAGCGCTCCATCAGCTCCTGCTCGTCGATGCTGCAGCCGGCATACAGCTTGCCGGAGATGATCTCTTCCTCCAGGGCCTCGCGGATCTTGTCGCTGAGGTTGACGCGGGGCGGTGTCGTGGTAGTGGTGGCCATGTTCGTAGTGGCCGAATGATAATGCGCGGGCGCTCGCATCGCTCTCGGGCTCAGCTCGGGGTGGCCATACCGCGTTGCCGCTCCTGCAGCACCTCGCCAAACAATTGCAGGCGCGCTGCGGCAAACGCCGGGCGCTGCTGCATGGCCTGCCACCAGCCATGCACGCGCGGGTGCGACGCTTCGGCCAGCGCTGCGGGCTCGATCTCCGCAATGCGCGCGATGAAGGGCGCGGCGGCAATGTCCGCCAGCGAGTAATTTGCGCCCATCAGCCACAGCGAAGAGGGTGCCAGCATGCCTTCCATGCGGTCCACCAGCAGCAGCAGCTTGCGCAGGGCCTCGGCCTTTTCCTCCTCGGTATAGGGCTTGCGGGCAATGCGCACCCAGGCCTCGCGCCGCTCGGCGGTCGGGATGCGTGCCAGCTTGTCCTGCAGCTCCTGGTCGCTCCACTGCTGTGCGGTGGACTGCAGCATCAGGCTCCAGTTCAGGATCAGCAGGTGGGGCAGCGACTTCTCGTCGGTCCAGCGCACGAAGTTGCGCATCTGTGCCAATTCGTAAGGATCGACGGGGCGCAGCGGGGGCTCTGGGGCAATGTCGTCCAGGTACTCGCAGAGGGTCGAGCTTTCGTGCAGGAAGCGGCCGGGGGATATTTCGAGCGCCGGCACCACCCCATTCGGGTTCATGGCCAGGAATTCGGGCGCGTGCTGCTCCTGCCGGCTCAGGTCCACGGCCACGCTCTCGTAGGGAATGTTTTTTTCGGCAAGGCAAAGGCGCACGCGGCGCGAGGCGCTCGACAGCCAGGCATGGAAGAGTCTCATGGTGTTTCGATGCTTCAAGGGATGAGAACGGGTGCGCCGGTGGTGGCGCGGCTTTCGAGATCGCGATGCGCCCGCTGCACCTCGGCCAGCGGGTACCGCTGGCCTATGCCCAGCCGCACATGGCCGTCGCGAACGGCATCGAAGAAGGCCTGCGCCGACGCGCGCAGCTCGGCCGGGTCGGCCACGAAGCTGCGCAGGGTGGGGCGGCACACGCTGAGCGATTTCGCATGCAGGATCTGCAGGTCGAAGGCCTCCACATCGCCCGATGCCGTGCCGTAGTTGACCGCCAGCCCGCGCGGGCGCAGGCACTGCAGCGAGGGCAGGAACACATCCTTGCCCACCGCGTCGTACACCACGCCCACCCCCACGCCGCCGGTGAGCTCCAGCGTGCGGGCCACGAAGTCCTCGCGGCGGTAGTCGATCACGTGGTGGCAGCCATGCGCCAGCGCCACCTCGGCCTTGGCGGCCGAACCCACGGTGCCGATCACCGTGGCGCCCAGCGCGCGCGCCCATTGCGACAGGATGAGCCCCATGCCGCCTGCGGCCGCATGCACCAGCACCGACTCGCCGGGGCGCACCACGTACAGGCGGCGCAGCAGGTACTCGGCCGTCAGGCCGCGCAGCAGGTTGGCGCCCGCAATGTCCTCGGCTATCCAGTCCGGCAGCGCCACCACCCGGTGTGCCGGCACGTTGCGCGTGACCTGGTAGGCGCCCGGGTGCAGGCAGGCCACTGGCTGGCCCGCCGTGAAGGCGGTCCCCCCGGGCCCACCGCCTGCACCACGCCCGCTCCCTGGGCACCGGGGGTGATGGGGAAGGGCGTGGCCGAGTGCGGGCCGTGGCCGCCGCGGCGCTGGTAGATGTCCGCGAAATTGAGGCCGATGGCCGTCTGGCGGACCTGGACCTCGCCCGAGGCGGGTGCGGGGACGTCGACTTCCACGGCTTCAAGCACGTCGGCCTCGCCGTGGCGGTGGAAATGGATGGAGGGGCTTTTTGTCATGGCAGCGCCATTAGAGCTTTTGAATCGGTCTTAAAAAATACATACAAACCATTAGTGTATTTTTATAAATGTTCTGTGCATACTGAAAAAAGGCCGACACCGATCGGTCACCAACGATCAGGAGACAACCCATGTTCTTGCGCAGACGAGAGTTCGGTGTGATGGCGGCCAGCGCACTGGCCTTTCCCGCGATAGTCCGCGCCCAGGCCGCGAGCCTGGGCGCCCTGCACGACGCCGCCCGCAAGGAGGGCGAACTCACCTGGTACACGGTGCCCCAGACCTCCGAGGTCGCCGAGAAGATGGGCCGCACCTTCACGGCCCGCTACCCGGGTATCAAGGTGAACGTGGTGCGCACCACGGCGCAGGTGGCCTACCAGCGGCTCAACCAGGACCTCAAGGCCGGCACGCCCAACTGCGACGTGTTCACCTCCACGGACCTGGCGCACTACGTGGACCTCAAGGGCCGCAACCTGCTGCTCAAGTTCCTGCCGGCCGCCGTGGCCCGGCAGGACAAGCGCGTGCAGAACATGGACCCGGACGGCTACTTCCACGCATCGAGCTGCTTCATGATGGGCCTGGTCTACAACACCCAGAAGGTCTCGGCCGCCGCGGCCCCCAAAAGCTGGGCCGACCTGCTCGACCCGAAATGGAGCGGCGCTGCCCTGGTGGCGCACCCCGCCTACAGCGGCGCGGCCGGCGCCTGGTGCATCGAGATGCGCAAGCTCTACGGCGACGATTTCTTCAAGAAGCTGGCGGCCAACAAGGCGCACGTCAGCCGCTCGACCATCGACGCGGTGACGGCGGTGATTTCCGGCGAGTCATCGGTCTCCGCCGGGCCCATGAGCCTGGCCGCCCGCTCCGCAGCCAAGGGCAACCCGGTGGCCACGCTGGCGCCCAAGGAAGGGCCGGTGCTGATCCTTTCGCCCACGGGCATCCTGTCCAACACGCGCCGGCCTAATGCCTCCAGGCTGTTCATGGAGTGGATGCTGGGCAGCGAGGACACCGAACGCATCTCGGTCGAGGAGTTCAGCGTGCCGCTGCGCGCCAACGCCAAGCCCGCGCCCGGTGTGATCGGCCTGGGCGACGCCAATCCGCTGCTGGCGCCCACGCCGCCGCAGATGGTCGCGCAGATCCCCAAGGTGATCGACGCCTGGCGGGAGGCCTTCGGTGTCTGACGCCATGGTCCTCCATCCACCCGCCGTGCGCCGTGCCGCCGGCCGCCTGGGCGATCCGTCGGTCTGGCTGTTCGGTGCCCTCATCGTGGTGCTGGTGCTGCTGGTGGCCAACCCCATCCTGCGCCTGGTGTGGGACAGCTTTCACACCGCAGACGGCCAATGGTCGCTGCAGAGCTACGTGCAGGCACTGGGCCGCGGCCGCCATCTGCAGGCACTGCTCAACTCGCTGTACCTCGGGGTGGCCGTCACGGCCATCGCGCTGGCCCTGGGCGTGCCGTTGGCGCTCGCCGTCTCGCGCACCAACATGCCGGGCCGCGGATTCACGCACCTGAGTGTGCTGGCGGCGTTCGTCATGCCCAACTTCCTCGGCGCGATTGCCTGGATCCTTCTCGCAGGCCCCAATGCCGGCTGGCTCAACCGCCTGGTCGTCGAGCTCACCGGGCTGCAGAAGGGGCCGTTCAACATCTTCAGCTTCTGGGGCCTGGCCTTCGTCATCGCGCTCTATACCTACCCGCTGATCTACGTGTTCACCAAGTCGGCCCTCGACCTGGTGTCCACCGAGCTGGAGGATGCCGCGAGCATCCACGGGGCCGGCAAGTTCCAGACCATGGCGCGCGTCACCTTGCCCCTGGTGCTGCCGTCCATCATCGGCGCGGCCATCCTGATCTTTCTGGAGGCGATTGCCCTGTACGGCACGCCCGCGCTGATCGCCATCCCCGCGCGCATCAACCTGGCCACCACGCAGATCGTCTCCTTCTTCCAGTACCCGCTGCAGGTGGAGCAGGCAGCGGCGTTCTCCATGCCCATCCTGCTGCTCACCATCGTCATGCTCATGCTGCAGCGCAGGCTGCTGGCGCGGCGCGGCTATGTGTCGGTGTCGGGCAAGGGCGGCGAGCGGCGGCCTTTCGACATCGGTGGGTGGAGGTGGCTGCTGCTGGCGTACTCGGGCCTGGTGGCGCTGCTCTCGGTGGTGATGCCGCTGGCCATTCTCGTCCTGGCGTCGGTGTCCAAGGCCTGGGGCAAAGGCCTGGCGCTCGACAACCTTACCTGGGACAACTTCTACGGCATCTTCTTCGAGCAGCTCACGGTGCGCTCGGCCATCGTCAACACGGTGCTGTACTCGGGCGCCACGGCACTGGTGTGCGTGGGCATGGGCATCTGCATCGCCTATGCCACGCAGCGGCGCATCACGCCGTTCCCGGTGTTCGTGCAGTTCCTGGCGCTGGCCCCCGTGGCCGTGCCGGGGCTCATCCTGGCCATCGGTCTCTATGCCGCGTATGCCGGCCCGCCGTTCTCGCTGTACGGCATGGGCGTGCTGATCGTGATCGCCTTCACCACGCGCTTTTTGCCCATCGCGGTGGCGGCCAGCTCGGCGGGGGTGCGCGCCCTCAACCCCGAGCTGGAAGAGGCCGTGCGCATCCTGGGCGGCAGCCGCATTACCGTGCTCACGCGGGTGGTGGCGCCGCTGCTCAAGAAGACGCTGCTGGGTGCATTCGTGCTCGTGTTCGTGATCTGCACCAAGGAGCTGTCCACGGCGGTTTTCCTCACCGGGCCGGGCTCGCGCGTGGTCTCGGTGCTCACGCTGGACCTGAGCGAGCAGGGCAACTACGAGACGCTGGCCGCCATGGGCGTGGTGCTGGTGGTGATCGTCACCGTGGTCGTGGCCATCGGCATGAAGCTCGCGGGGCGCGACTTCATGCTGCGCCGGGGTTGATGAACTGAGGAATCAAAAAATATGTCCAAACTCGAACTCAAAGACCTGCGCAAGAACTACGGCAGCGCGTCCGTGGTTGATGGCGTCTCGCTGCAACTGCGGCGCGGCGAACTCGTCACCTTGCTCGGCCCCTCGGGCTGTGGCAAGACCACCACCTTGCGCATGATCGCCGGCTTCATCGAACCGAGCGCCGGCGCCATCCTGGTGGACGGGCGCGAGATATCGTCGCCCACCCGCTCGGTGGCGCCCGAGCACCGCGGCATGTCCATGATCTTCCAGAGCTATGCCATCTGGCCCAACATGACCGTGGCCGAGAACGTCGGCTTCGGCCTGCAGGTGCGCAAGACGCCCGCTGCCGAGACCGCGCAGCGCGTCAAGGAGATGCTCGACGTGGTAAAGCTCGGCCCCTACGCGCAGCGCTACCCGGCCGAGCTGTCGGGCGGCCAGCAGCAGCGCGTGGCCCTGGCCCGGGCCATGATCGTGCGGCCCGAGGTGCTGCTGCTCGACGAGCCGCTGTCCAACCTCGATGCCAACCTGCGCGAAGAGATGGCCGCCGAGATCCGCCGCCTGCACGACGAGTTCCGCTTCACCACGGTCTACGTCACGCACGACCAGACCGAGGCCATGGCCATCTCCGACCGCATCGCCGTGCTGCACCAGGGCCGCCTGGAGCAGATCGACACGCCCTGGAACCTCTACAACCGCCCGCAGACGCCCTTCGTCGCGGGCTTCATCGGCAAGACCAACCTGGTGCAGGGGGCGGTGCAGGGCGGGCACATGCGGCTCGACGGCCTGCCCGATGGCATTCCCCTGCAGGCCGGACAGGATGGCGACCGCGCCAGCCTGCAGGCCTCCATCCGCCCGCAGTCGTTGTACCTGGGCGCCGGGCCCGATGGCGCCGTGCCGCTGGGTGCCGTGTCGGTCGTGGGCCGCACCTACCTGGGCGAGTACTGGCACTACCTGGTGCAGCCCAGCGCGGGCGGCGCGCCGCTCAAGGTCCACGCAGCGCCGTCCCTGGTGCTGGAGATCGGGCAGCAGTCGATGGTGTACGTGGACCCCCACGCCGTGGCGGCGGTGCAGTGATGTCGTCGAGGAACGCATTTCCCATGCAAGCCAACGCCACCCCCACCACCTTGCCGCTGTCGGGCTACCGCGTGCTCGACCTCACCATCGCGCGCGCCGGCCCCGTGGCCGTGCGCCTGCTGGCCGACTGGGGCGCCGACGTCGTGCGCATCGACCCGCCCGACCGCAAGCCCACGCTGGGGCCGCGCCGCGGCTCCGACGAGCAGAACCTGCACCGCAACAAGCGCAGCCTGAGTCTGAACCTCAAGACCCCCGATGGCATGCGCGTGCTGCGCCAACTGGTGGAGCGCAGCGACGTGGTGGTGGAGAACTTCCGCTCCTCGGTCAAGCAGCGCCTGGGCCTGACCTACGAGGCCCTGTGCGCCGTGAACCCGCGCATCATCCTGGCCAGCATCTCGGGCTTTGGGCAGACCGGCCCGTATGCCGAGCGGCCGGGGCTCGACCAGATCGTGCAGGGCATGAGCGGGCTGAGCTCCGTCACCGGCGAGCCCGGGCGCGGCCCGTACCGCACGGGCATCGCCATCTCGGACACCACGGCCGGCATGTTCCTGGGCCAGGGCATCCTGCTGGCGCTGCTGCACCGCGAGCGCACGGGCCAGGGCCAGTGGGTACACACCTCGCTGCTCGAAGCCATGCTCAACAAGCTCGACTTCCAGGGCGCGCGCTACACGGTGGACGGCAAGGTGCCGGGCCAGGAGGGCAATTCGCACCCCACGCTGGTGCCCATGGGCACCTTCGAGGCGCGCGATGGCCAGGTCAACATCTGCGGCCCGGGTGCCGCCATGTGGGCCAAGCTGTGCGATTTTTTGCAGGCACCGCACCTCGCGCAGGACGAGCGCTACAAGGACCAGCCCTCGCGCCTGGCCCACCGGCGCGAGCTGGAGCAGGCCATCAGTGCGATCACCCGCCAGTACGGCGTGGCCGAACTCGTGGAACGCCTGAACCAGGCCGGCGTGCCCTGTGGGCCGGTGTACGACATCGGCCAGGCCTTCGAGGATGTGCAGGCCAGGCACTTGCGCATGACGCGCCCCGCGCTGCATGCCGAGATGGGCGCGCTGCAGCTGCTGCGCTCGCCCATCAACCTGTCGGCCTGCGCGCATGCCGAGGCCTTCCACCGCGCCGCGCCCGATGCCGGCGAGCACACCGACGACGTGCTGCGCGAGCTGGGCTACAGCAACGAGTCGATCACCGCCATGCGTGGCGAGGGGGCGGTGGCATGAGCGCCCTGGACCTTGGAACGCCGCGCATCCTGGCCGAGGTGCAGGGCGGCGTGGGCTGGATCACCTTCAACCACCCCGAGCGGCGCAACGCCATGTCGCTGGACATGTGGCAAGGCCTGGGCATCGCCGCCGAGGCCTTCGAGCGCGACCCGGCCGTGCGCGCAGTCGTCATGAAGGGCGCCGGCGGGAAGGCCTTTGTCTCGGGCGCCGACATCTCGGAGTTCGAGCAGCACCGGGCCGACGCGCAGCAGAAGCAGACCTACGACGCCATCGCCGCGCGCGGCCATGCCGGGTTGGCGGCCTTGAGCAAGCCGCTGGTCGCCATGATCGAAGGCTACTGCGTGGGCGGGGGCTTGGCGATCGCGCTCGCCGCCGACGTGCGCTTCGCCGCGGCCTCCGCGCGCTTTGCCATCCCCGCAGCCCGGCTGGGCCTGGGCTATGACTACCGGGGCGTGGCCGCCCTGGCGCGCCTGGTGGGGCCATCCACCGCCAAGGACATTCTGTTCAGCGCACGCTTCCTGGAGGCCGACGAGGCGCTGCGCGTGGGCCTGGTCAATTTCGTGGTCGATGCCGAACTGCTTGGCGAGCGTGTGGCCGCCTATGCCGCGCAGATCGCGGCGAACGCCCCGCTCACCGTGCATGCCGCCAAGCAGGCGCTGCAGGCGTTCGAGCGCTACGCCGACGGAGCCGAGGGCGCAGATGCGGTGGCCGCCCTGGTGCTGCGCTGCTTTGACAGCGAGGACTACCGGGAAGGCCGCCGCTCCTTCCTGGCCAAGCGCACCCCCCAATTCCAAGGCCGATGAAATCACCCATGAACGCACTTCCTGAACTCACCACCGATGGCGCGGTCGCCACCATCACGCTGCGCCGGCCCGAGCAGGCCAACCGGCTCACGGCCGATGATCTGGAACACCTGGCCGCTCTGATCGTTGAGGTCAACCAGCGACCCGACATCCTGGTGCTGCAACTGCGCAGCACCGGCAAGTACTTCTGCAGCGGCTACGACATCGCCAGCATCGGCGCGCCGCGCAAGATCGATTTTGCCGGCATGGTCGATGCGCTGGAGATGGCGCGGCCCGTGACCATCGCCGTGCTGCATGGCGGCGTCTACGGTGGCGCCACCGACCTGGCACTGGCTTGCGACTTCCGCGTGGGCGCCGAGGGCATCGACATGTTCATGCCTGCTGCGCGCCTGGGCCTGCACTACTACCGCTCGGGCATGGAGCGCTATGTGAGCCGGCTGGGGCTGGACCATGCCAAGCTGCTGTTCCTCACGGCACGCAAGATCGGCGCGGCGCAGATGCTGCGCATCGGCTACCTCACGCAGCTGGTGGAGGCGGCGCAGCTGGAGGAGGAGGTGGCTGGCCTTGCGCGCGACTGCGCCAGCATGGCGCCGCTGGCCCTGGTGGGCATGAAGCGCCACCTGAACCGCATGGCCCGGGGCACGCTGGACGTGGACGAACTCAACGCCGACATCCTGCGCGCCTACAAGTCGGCGGACCTGCGCGAGGGCCAGGCAGCCTGGGCGCAAAAGCGCCCACCCCAATTCACGGGCCAGTGATGAACGGCCGGCACCGGAGACCTCCGCCATGAAACTGCACTGCATCGCATCGGCCCTGCTGCTCGGCCTGTCGGCCCCGGCCATGGCCAGCGACTACCCCGCCAAGCCCATCCGCCTCATCGTGGGCTACTCGCCCTCGGGCGCGGGCGACGGCATCGCGCGCATCGTGGCCGAGGCCATGGGCAAGGAGCTGGGGCAGGGCATCGTCGTGGACAACAAGCCCGGGGCGGGCAGCACGCTGGCCTCCGCGCTGCTCTCGCGCGCCCCGGCCGACGGCTACACCATCGGCCTGGCCACGGGCACGCTCTACGGCATCGACCAGCATCTGTACAACGTGCGCTACAGCCCGGCGGATTTCACGCCCATCAACCGCCTCACCGTCTCGCCGCTGGTGCTGGCGGTCAGCCCCAAGAGCGGCATCACGCAGCTCAAGGACCTGGTGGCCACGGCCAGGGCGCGGCCGGGCCAGCTCAACTACGCCTCGTCCGGCATCGGCGGTTCGCCGCACCTGGCGGCGCTGAGCTTCGAGAAGGCCATCGATGCCGCCATGGTGCATATTCCGTTCAAGGGCGGCGCACCGGCGCTGCAGGCCGTGGCCACGGGTGAGGTGGACCTGTCGTTTGGTACCGCAGCCTCGGTGCTGCCCCTGGGCCGCCAGGGCGTGGTGAAGATGCTGGGCGTGACCACGCAGCAGCCCTCCGCCGTGGCGCCCGGTGTGCCTACGCTCGATTCGCAGGGGCTGCCGGGTTTCGAGTTCTCGTTCTGGTTCGGGCTGTTCGGCCCGGCGAAGCTGCCCCCGGATGTGCAGGCCCGGCTGGTCGCCGCATCCAGCAAGGTGCTGGCCGATCCGCAGGTGCGGGAGAAGCTGCTGGCCACCGGCAACGAGGCCGCGCCGTTTGCCACGCCGGCCGCCTTCAACGCCTGGGCGGCCGATGCCGGTAAGGCCCAGCTCGAACGCGTGAAGAACGCCAACGTGAAGGTGGAGTGATCGATGATCGACGTCCATTCCTGGGCCACGCCCAACGGCCACAAGGTCCACATCCTGCTGGAGGAGTGCGGCCTGCCCTACCGCGCACATCCCGTGAACATCGGCGCGGGCGAACAGTTCCGCCCCGAGTTCCTGGCCATCAGCCCGAACAACAAGATTCCAGCGATCCAGGATCCCGAGGGGCCGGACGGGCAGCCCATCGCGCTGTTCGAGTCCGGCGCCATCCTGCTGTACCTGGCGGGCAAGACCGGGCGCTTTCTCGCCGCCGACGACCGCGGTCGCTACGAGGTGCTGCAGTGGCTCATGTTCCAGATGGGCGGTGTGGGCCCCATGCTCGGGCAGAACCACCATTTCAGGCTCTATGCCCCCGAGAAGATCCCCTATGCCATCGACCGCTACACCAACGAGGCGCAGCGGCTCTACGGCGTGATCGAGCGGCGGCTGGCCGCCAGCCCCTGGCTCGGAGGCGAGGATTATTCGATTGCCGACATGGCGGTATGGCCCTGGCTGCGCAACTGGGAAAGGCAGGGCATCACCTTGTCGGACCACCCGCACCTCGAACGCTGGTTTGCCGCCGTAGGCAGCCGCCCCGCAGTACAGCGCGGCATCGCCGTGCTGGCCGACCTGCGCAAACCCGCGCACGATGCGCAAGCGCGCGAGGTGCTGTTCGGGGCGCAGCAGTACGCGAAGCGCTGACCGGTCGTGCTCAGGTAAAAGTCACCGACAGCCGCGACAGCGGTGCGTCGAAGTCCGCGCTCCAGCGTTGGCCTGCCTGCACCGGCCAGGCATTGGTCCAGGTGCCGGTGGTGACCACATCGCCTGGCATCAAATCGGGCGCGCCGGGGCAGGCGCGCAGTTCCTTCAGGAAGTAGTGCAGGGCACTCAACGGGCCTTCCAGCACGTTGGCGCCCTTGCCCTGTTCCATCAACTCCTCGTCGCGCAGCAGCGTTACCCGTGCGGCGGCCAAGTGCTGGTCCAGTGCGGCCGCCGAGCTGGCGAACTCGCGCACCGGGCGCTGCGGGCCCACCAGCAGCCGCGCATGCAGGGCGCTGTCGGCCACGGTCTGCGCGGCATTGAACTTCCAGTCCGGCTGGTGCGACTGCACGATCTCGAAGCCCGGTGCCACCCAGTCGATGGCACCAAACAGATCGTCCAGGGACGCGTCCGGCGTGGGTGTGGCCCTGAGCCCGAACACTGCCTCGGGCTCGATGCGCGGCTGGGCGCAGTGGTCCAGCGACACGCTGCCATCCCCATCGCAAAAAGCCAGCGTAGTCGACCACACCGTGCCCCAGATCGGGCCGAACACGTTGTAGTGGGCCCAGATATTGCGATTGGTGAAGCCGATTTTGTAGCCACGGGGTTCTTCGCCGCGGGCCTGGCGCAGGGCGCGCACGGCCAGCGCCGTCTGGTAGGCGCCCGCCACGTCGCCGCTGGCGGATGCCGCGCCGCTGGCGGGCCAGAGTGCGCCACTGTCGTAGTGGGCGAGAAGCGTCTCGGGGGTCATAGGTGTTGTTCCACGGTCTTGCGGCTGCCCATTTTGGGCCAGGCACTGGCGGCATGGGCTTCAAAGATTTACATTGACCCGGATCAAGATTCGATTGACAGATTCAATCAACCACGCAAGGCGCTCCTATGAAATCCTTTGCCGCCCGGTCCATTGCCTTCAAGCTCTCTTTCGTGGCCCTGGCCAGCCTGCTGGTCGTCTTGCTGACCACCATGGCGCTGGTGAGCAGCATGGTCTGGAGCAGTTTTGGCGCCGCATCGCGCGGTGATGCGCGGCAATATGCATCCCAGGTCAGCACCTTGGTGAAGACCATGGACGAGTCGGCGCAGCAACTGGCACGGCGCGACTTCGGCTTGCTCAAGGCCAATTTCCCGGGTGCCTTCAGCCTGGCCGAGCAGCCGGGCGCGGACGGCAAGCCCGAAGCCGTGCTCAGCTTTCAGGGCGTCCCGGTCAATGGCGACTTTGAGGTGGTGGACCGTTTTTCCGCAGATGCCAAGGGTGCAGTTGCCACCATCTTTGCGCGCACGGGTGACGATTTCATCCGTGTCACGACCTCGCTCAAGAAGCAGGACGGCGAGCGCGCCTTCAAGACCCTGCTGGACCGCAAGCACCCGGCCTATGCCCTCATGGCCGAAGGCAAGCCCTACGTTGGCCGCGCCAACCTGTTCGGCCGCGACTACATGACCGTCTACGAGCCCATCCGCGAGGGCAACCGCACCATCGGCATCCTGTTCATCGGCTCCGACATCGCGCCCATCCTGGGCAGCCTGAGCGAGCTGATGGCCAGCCGCAAACTATTCGACACGGGGGCCGTTTACGCGGTCGATGTTTCTTCGGGGCCGGCGCGGGGTCGCATCGCCGGCCTGGGGGGCTCTGGCCCCGCACTGGTCGTTGACGAGAAGGTCGACGAGGGCAAAGCCTGGCTGGCGGCGCTCACCCGCTCGGAGCAGGCCAGCGATTTCGAGGTGTCCTGGTCACCGCGCCCCTCTGGCGAAGCCACGGCGCGCCGCTTTGTCGCCGTGGAGCGCTACAAGCCCTGGAACTGGGCCATCGTCGCCGAAGCGCCTGTGTCGGAACTCACGGGCGAGGCACGCAGCGCATTGACCTGGCTGTGGCTGGGCGTGCTGGTGGCGCTGGTGCTGCTGGCCGTGGTGCTGGTGCTCGCCACGCGGCGCCTGGTGGGCACGCCGGTGCAGCAACTGAGCACCGCCCTGGGCTACCTGGCGCAAGGCGACCTGACGCATGCGGTGGCAGTCAAGTCCCGCGATGAGATCGGCTCCCTGGCGCAGGCCATGGAAGGCTTTCGTGTGCGCTTGCTGGAGAGCCTGGGCACGGTGCGCGCCAGCGCCGAAAGCGTATCGGCCGCCAGTTCCCAGATCGCCCAGGGCAACCAGGACCTGTCGGCCCGCACCGAGAGCCAGGCCAGCTCGCTGGAGCAGACCTCGGCCAGCATGGAGGAACTGGGTGCCACCATCCGCCACAACGCGGACGGCGCTGCCCAGGCCAACCAGTTGGCCGTGCGGGCCAGCCAGGTGGCAACCGATGGCGGCAAGGTGGTGTCCCAGGTGGTCAGCACCATGCACGGCATCAATACCAGCAGCCAGAAGATCGCCGACATCATCGGCGTGATCGACGGGATCGCCTTCCAGACCAACATCCTGGCCCTCAACGCCGCCGTGGAAGCGGCACGCGCCGGCGAGCAGGGCCGTGGCTTTGCCGTGGTGGCGGCCGAGGTGCGCAACCTGGCCCAGCGCACTGCGGCCGAAGCCAAGGCCATCAAGGAGTTGATCGTTGCCAGCAGCACCATGGTGCAGCAGGGCTCGGTGCTGGCCGACCAGGCCGGCTCCACCATGCAGGAGGTGGTCCAGTCCATCGGGCGCGTGGCCAGCATGGTGGCCGAGATCAGCGCCGCCAGCAGCGAGCAGACCGCCGGCGTGGGCCAGGTGGGCGAGGCCGTTACCCAGCTCGACCAGGCCACCCAGCAGAACGCCGCCCTGGTGGAGGAGATGGCAGCCGCCGCCAGCAGCCTGCGCACCCAGGCCGAGCAAATGGTCGGGGCCGTGGCGCAGTTCCAGCTGGGCAGCAGCGGTGCTCACCCTGTGCCGGCCCTGCGCGCCCAGCCGCAGGCACGCCTCGGCGCGGCACGCTAGCGGCGTGGCACGAAGAATGAGAACCGGGGGTGGGTAGACGGACGTCCGGGAGAACTGGAGCGGGTGAAGGGAATCGAACCCTCGTCAGTTGCTTGGGAAGCAACAGCTCTGCCATTGAGCTACACCCGCAGTGCGCCGGATTATAGGGGCACTGCTGCCGGGCCGATTCACGCTGCCTGCGCCAGCACCGTGCGCCGCCCCTCTGTGGCCAGCACCTGCTGGGCATTGAGGCTGCGGATGGGAATGGACGCGTCCTGCGGTATGCCGCCCGACAGCTGCAGCGCCATGTAGCGGCCGCAGCACACGCGCAGGAAGGAAGCGAAGTTCTCCACCCCGCCGCGCTCGGCCACCAGCTCATCGTACAGCCGGGTGCACAGCTGGGGCACGCCCATGCCGTCGCGCCGGGCGATCTCTCCGAGCACCTGCCAGAACAGGTTTTCCAGCCGGATGCTGGTGGCCACCCCGTGCAGCCGCACCGAACGGGCGCGGCTTTCGTACAGGGTGGGGTCGGCGCTGATGAATACCTGGCACATGGTTCCGGCCTTTCAGAAACGGCCACCATCATCGGAGGCCGTTGCCTTGGCGTCAAACGGTGCTTACAAACTGATGCGTGTGCCCAGCAGCGCCAGGAACTGCGCGATCCAGGCCGGGTGCGCGGGCCATGCCGGCGCCGACACCAGATTGCCCTCGGTCACGGCGGCATCGATGGCGATCTCGGCGTACGTGCCACCCGCGATCTCCACCTCGGCCCGGCAGGCCGGGTAGGCGGAGCAGGTGCGTCCCTTGAGCACGCCGGCACCGGCCAGCAACTGGGCGCCATGGCACACGGCGGCCACTGGCTTGTTGGTGTCGAAGAAATGCTTCACCGCCGACACCACGGCCGGGTAGGTGCGCAGGTACTCGGGGCCACGGCCGCCGGGGATCACCAGCGCATCGTAGCTGGCCACGTCCAGGCCCGCGAAGGTGGCGTTGAGTGTGAAGTTGTGGCCCGGCTTCTCGCTGTAGGTCTGCGCACCCTCGAAGTCATGGATCGCCGTCTTGATGTGGTCGCCGGCCTTCTTGTCCGGGCACACGGCATGCACCGTGTGGCCCACGGCCAGCAGGGCCTGGAAGGGCACCATGGTCTCGTAGTCCTCGCAGTAGTCGCCGCACAGCATGAGTATCTTTTTCGCCGCCATCTTGTGTCTCCTCAAAGGTCAGGGGAGTCCATTGTTGGACTGCGGGGCGTGCGGCGGGTGTTAGCCGGCTACTACATGCGACATGGGGCCGATAGGCCGTCTGCCGAGGCAAAAACGGCGCATGTACCGGGCATATCCCGTACGAGCCATCCGGTCATGCTCGCGCCTTTTTCGCATAACCAAGCGCGTTTTGCTTTGTTCCGCTGGCGGCGCCCAGCCCCTAAATTCCGTCCATCGGTTGCCGCAATGGTTGCAGCACCGGCCACCCGACACATAGGATGACCCGCATGAGCCAGCTCCAGCACACGACGACGATCCACCCCGCCCAGCCCCTGGGCCGCCGCCTGAGTGCATGGGTGCTGGGCGCCGGCATGGCACTGGGCGCATCGGTGGCCTTTGCTGCCACGCCCATCCCGGCAGGTCCGCTGGTCAGTACCGAGTGGCTGGCGCAGAACCTCGATAACACCCAGGTGCGCGTTGTCGAGGTCAGCGTGAACCCGGGCCTCTACGAACGCAGCCACGTGCCCGGCGCCGTCAACTTCTCCTGGCACCAGGACCTGAACGACAAGGTGCGCCGCGACATCGTCAGCAAGGAAGCCTTTGAAGCGCTGCTGTCCAAGGCCGGCGTGGCGCCCGACACCACGGTGGTGCTCTACGGTGACACCAACAACTGGTTTGCCGCCTGGGGCGCCTGGGTGTTCGACATCTACGGCGTGAAGAACGTCAAGCTGCTCGACGGTGGCCGCAAGAAGTGGGAGGCCGAGAACCAGCCGCTGAACAACCGCGTGCCCGAGTTCACGGCCAGCAACTACAAGGTCACGCAGGTCAACACGCAGCTGCGCGCGCGCCTTAGCGACACCCTGGCCGCGGCCGAGGGCAAGAGCAACGCCAAGCTGGTGGACATCCGCTCGGCCGACGAATACTCCGGCAAGATCTTTGCGCCTGCCGGCGTGCCCGAGCTGAGCATCCGCGCCGGCCATATCCCCGGTGCGGCGAATGTGCCCTGGGGCCAGGCGGTCAAGGAAGACGGCACCTTCAAGTCGGCCGATGACCTGAAGAAGCTCTATGCCAACGTGGGCATCGACGGCAGCAAGCCGGTCATCACCTACTGCCGCATCGGCGAGCGCTCCAGCCACACCTGGTTCGCGCTGTCCAAGATCCTGGGCTACAGCGTGAAGAACTACGACGGCTCGTGGACCGAATACGGCAACGCCGTGGGCGTGCCTATCAACAACCCGGCCGGCACGGTCTGGGCCGCCAAATAAGGCGTACCGAGTTTTTTGGTAGGGGGTCTCTTTACAGCCCGCTTCGTGCGGGCTTTTTTTCGTTCCGGTGCTACATGACGACGACAACGACAGGCAACACGCCATTCCCATTCCTTTCCCCCATCGCTGCCGTGGTCCTGCTGGCCGCGCTGGCCCTTTCCACCCGCTGGATCGAGGGCCTGGCCGGCGGGCGCACGCTGGTCTTTGCCCTGGTGACCGGTGCCGTGCTGGGCCTGGTGCTGCAGCGCTCGCGTTTTTGCTTTTACTGCCATGCACGCGACTGGTTCGAGGACGGCAACCCGCGCGGGCTGCTGGCCATCGTGCTGGCGCTGGCCGTGGGCCTGGTGGGCACCACCGTGGTGCTGGGCGGCTGGTTGCCGGTGCCGCAGCCGGGCAAGCTGCCGCCCGACATCCACATCGGCCCGGTGAGCTGGGTGCTGGTGGCCGCCGGCCTGTCGTTCGGTGCCGGCATGGTGGTCTCGGGCTCGTGCATCAGCGCGCACTGGTACCGGTTGGCAGAGGGCTCTGCGGTGTCGCCGTTCGCGCTGCTCGGTTCGGCGCTGGGCTTCATCCTCGGGTTCAAGACCTGGAACGGCCTGTACAGCCTGAGCGTGGCCGATGCGCCCGTGGTCTGGCTGCCCGCACACCTGGGCTATGGCGGTGCGTTGCTCGCGCAATTGGCCGTGCTGGCCGCGCTGGCGGCCTGGTTGTGGCGCGGCTTTGCGCGCGAGCCGGTGGGCGAGGGCATGCGCGCGGCGGGTGTCCCTGGCCTGCGTGCCGTGTGGCAGCGATTGTGGCGTGGGCGCTGGAACTATTGGGTGGGAGGCCTGGCCTTGGGGCTCATCGGCGCGCTGACCATCGTGCGCATGCGCCCCCTGGGCGTGACGGCCACGCTGGGCAGCGCGGCGCGCCAGTGGGCGCAAGGCCAGGGCTTGATCCCCGATCGGCTCGACGGGCTCGACGGCTTTGCCGGTTGCGCCACGCTGCCCCAGTCCACCTGGTTCACGCCCAATGCGCTGCTGCTCGCGGGGCTGGTGGCGGGCGCCTTCATCGCCGCGCTGGCCAGCCGCCAGGTCGCGCTGCGCTGGCCCACCTGGCGCGATGCTGCGCGGGGCCTCTCGGGCGGCGTGCTGCTGGGTTGGGGCGCGATGACCGGGCTGGGCTGCACCATCGGTACGCTGCTCTCGGGTGGCATGGCGGGGGCGCTTTCGGGCTGGGTGTTTGGCGCATCGCTGTTCTTTGCCGTGTGGGCCGGACTGCGCGCCAAGGCCTTGCTCAGCGGCGTTGCAAAGACCTGAAGGTGCTGGGGGCATGTCAAGGCGTTGGCTGACGCCATGGCCCCGCGGCCTGGGGCACCATGCAGGCACGGCCCCGCGTGCGGGCCCCATTGCATGAGGGAACGAATGGCTTCCAAGGACAAAGACCAGGACACCAAGGCCCAGAAAGCCACGGCCGACAAGCCCAGCGCGGCACAGGAGGAACGAGACGCCAAGGCCCAGCGCGAGCTGGGCATCGTCGGCCCGCACGGCGACATGCGCCTGGCGTCGGTCGTGATCGAGGGCTACAGCCTGGAGCTGCGCGATGGCGATGGCTTTGTGGGCGACGTGGCCAGCCGCACGGCGTTTCGCCACATGCTCGACGCCTGGCGCAAGCTCTTCACGTCCATGGACGGCAAGGACCCCATGGGGCGCAAGTCCACGCGCGAGCTGAGCAAGCACCAGCTCGATGCCATGCTCGAGAAGGACGGCATTGCGGCCCAGGCCATAGCAGCCGCGTCGGAAGACTATGCGCTGCAGCTGGCGCACGTGGTGCAGCGCTTTCTCAAGCACAAGTCCTGGAAAGGGGTGGAGCGCATCATCATCGGCGGGGGCTTTCACCAGAGCGAGGTGGGCAGCCGCTCCATCGCGCGTGCCGGCAAGATCCTCAAGGCCGAGAAGGTGCCCGTGGAGCTGCGCACCCTGCACCACCATGCAGATGAGGGCGGGCTGATCGGCTGGGTGCATCTGGCGCCGCCGGCGCTGCTGCAGAGCTACGACGCCATCCTGGCGGTGGACATCGGCGGCACCAACGTGCGCTGCGGCATCGTGCAAACCCATCTGCACAAGGCGCCCGATATGTCCCTGGCCGAGGTGGTGCGCCGCGAGAAATGGGCCCACGCCAACGACGAACCTAGGCGCGACGAGCTGGTGGAAGGCATTGCCACCATCCTCGAAGATTTGATCGCCTACGCGCAGAAAAAGGAGATCCGCCTGGCGCCCTACATCGGCGTGGCCTGCCCCGGGCTGATCGTGGAGGACGGCTCGCTGGCCGGTGGCACGCAGAACCTGCCGGGCAACTGGGAGAGCACGCGCTTTCACCTCCCGCGCGACCTGTGCGAGCGCCTGCCGACCATCGGCGATGGCCGCACCCAGGTCTGCCTGCACAACGATGCCGTGGTGCAGGGCCTCTCGGAGATGCCCTTCACCAACGATGTGGAGCGCTGGGCCATCCTCACCGTGGGCACGGGGCTGGGCAATGCCAGCTTCACCAACCGGCGCGATGCGCCGGGGCAAGGGTGAGTCTGCCTTGCAGGCTCAGCGCTGGTAGCAGCGGCTGGCGTTCTTCACCATCTTGCAGTTGAAGAGAATGCCCTCGGTAGCGCCTCCGTAGCCGCGCATGTATTCAGCGAGCTGGTTTTCGTCGTACCGGGTGTGGTGGGGCTGGCCCGTGGGCTTGTCCAGGCTGTCGGACCAGATCTTCACGCGGCAGCTGCCCTTGTTCTGGTCCTGGCAGAACTTGTAGGCCGCCCGCTCCAGGTACTGCGTGTCCTGGGCCTTGTCGGTGGGCACCATGGCGTAGTGCATGTTGCCATGCGACTCGAAGACGTCGAGCGTTTGCGCATGCGCTACGGCAGTCGCTGCACTCAGCAGCGCAAGGATCAAGGCTTTCATGGTGGTGGCTTCCCTCTGGGTACGTGCAGCCGGTGGGCGATCCTGAAGTGGACGCCTCTTGGTGGTGGAATGCAGTGCAGCCCCGGATGGGGCTGCCTGTGTTGCCGAATGCACGCCGGCGATTGTGCCCCAGCCCGAGCGCCTCCTGGGGCATCGGCGCCGGCTTGGCTTACTTCTGGATGTCGCCCAGGCAGAGGTATTTGATCTCCACATAGTCATCGATGCCGTGGTGCGAGCCTTCGCGCCCCAGGCCCGATTGCTTGACGCCGCCGAAGGGCACGTGCTCGGTGGCCAGGATGCCCACGTTGATGCCGACCATGCCGTATTCCAGCGCCTCGGCCACGCGGAAGATGCGGCCCACGTCGCGGGTGTAGAAGTAGCTGGCCAGGCCGAACTCGGTGGCGTTGGCCGCGTCGATGGCCTCCTGCTCGGTCGTGAACTTGAACACCGGGGCGAAGGGGCCGAAGGTCTCCTCGCGCGCGCACAGCATGTCGGGCGTGGCATTGGCAATCACCGTGGGCTCGAAGAACTGGCCGGCCAGGCGCTTGCCGCCGGCCACCACGCTGCCGCCCTTGGCCACGGCGTCGTCCACATGGCGCTGCACCTTCACCAGCGCGGCTTCCTCGATCAACGGGCCCTGGTTCACACCGTCTTCGAAGCCATTGCCCACCTTGGCCGTCTTCACCTTGGCAGCGAACTTGGCGACGAACGCGTCGTACACGCCTTCCTGCACGTAAAAGCGGTTGGTGCATACGCAGGTCTGGCCGGCATTGCGGTACTTGCTGGCAAAGGCGCCTTCCACGGCGCTGTCGATGTCGGCGTCGTCGAACACCAGGAAAGGCGCGTTGCCACCCAGCTCCAGCGACATCTTCTTCACGGTGGGGGCCGACTGCGCCATCAGGATGCGGCCCACCTCGGTGCTGCCCGTGAAGCTGATGTGGCGCACCACGTCGCTGGCGCACAGCACCTTGCCGATGGCAATGGAGTTGTCGCTGTCGGCCGGCAGGATGTTGAACACACCGGCCGGGATGCCGGCGCGGATCGCCAGCTCGGCCGCGGCCAGAGCCGTGAGCGGCGTCAGCTCGGCCGGCTTGATGACCACCGGGCAACCGGCGGCCAGTGCGGGCGCGACCTTGCGCGTGATCATGGCCAGCGGAAAATTCCACGGCGTGATGGCCGCACACACGCCGATGGGCTGCTTCAGGACCATCAGCCGGCGGCTGTTGTCGAACTGGGGCAGGGTCTCGCCATTGATGCGCTTGGCTTCCTCCGCAAACCACTCCACGAAGCTCGCGCCATAGGCCACCTCGCCCTTGGCCTCGGGCAGGGGCTTGCCCTGTTCGGCCGTCATGATGCGGCCCAGGTCGTCCTGGTTTGCCATCAGCAGGTCATACCACTTGCGCAGGATGATGCTGCGCTCCTTGGCGGTCTTGGCCTTCCAGGCGGGCCAGGCGGCGTTGGCGGCGGCAATCGCGGCCTCGGCGTCCGCAGGGCCCAGGTTGGCGACGCTCGCGAGTTTCAGGCCCGTGGCCGGGTCGTTCACGTCGAAGCGGCTGTTGCCCGCCACCCACTGGCCGTTGACGAGGCCGTCGGTCTTGAGCAGGCTCGGGTCCTTGAGCAGGGAAAGGGGCGAAGTCTTCATGTCCATGGTGGTGTCTCGTCGGTTTGTAGTGGGGGCGCCAGGGCTACCGCTGTGCAGCGCATGCCCGAGGCGCCAACGGCCAAAAATGAATATACACGCGGGGTGACTGCGCTGCAGGCAGCGCAGTCACGTCCCTGACAGCGTCGGCGGTATGCGTTCAGGCCACGGCCGCAAAGCTGTCCGCAAGAATGGCCAGGCCTTCCTCCAGCAGCGCGTTGGAGGCCGTGAGCGGCACCAGGATGCGCACCACGTTGCCGTGGGTACCGCAGGACAGCAGGATCAGCCCGCGGCGCGCGGCCTCGGCCACCACCTTCTTCGTGAGGGCCGCATCGGGCCGGGCGGTGTCACCGCTTTCGAACAGTTCGATGGCCACCATGGCGCCCAGGCCGCGCACATCGCCGATGGCGGGCACGCGGGTCGCCAGGTCCTTGAGGGCATGCACCAGCAGGGCGCCCATGTCCTGGCTGCGTGCGAGCAGGTTTTCCTTTTCGAAGGCATCGATCACCGCCAGCGCCGCAGCGCAGGCCACGGGGCTGCCGGCATAGGTGCCGCCCAGGCCGCCGGGCGCGGGAGCGTCCATCACCTCGGCGCGGCCCACCACTCCCGCCAGCGGAAAGCCGCCGGCCAGCGACTTGGCGGTGGTGATCAGGTCGGGGGCCACCGGCCATTGCTCGCAGGCGAACCAGGTGCCGGTGCGGCCCGCGCCGGTCTGCACCTCGTCGGCGATCAGCAAGATGCCGTAGCGGTCGGCCAGGGCCTTGAGGCCGCTGATGAATTCGCCAGGCGCGATGTAGAAGCCGCCTTCGCCCTGCACGGGCTCGATGATGAAGGCCGCCACGCGCTCGGGCTCGATGTCGTTCTTGAAGATCAGCTCCACCGAATGCAGCGCCTGTTCCACGCTGATGCCGTGCAGCGCATTGGGGAACAGCGCGTGGTACACCTCGCCGGGGAAGGGGCCGAAGCCGATCTTGTACGGCGCCACCTTGCCCGTGAGGCCCAGCGTCATGTTCGTGCGGCCGTGGTAGCCGCCGGTGAAGGCGATCACGCCCGGGCGACCGGTGTGGGCGCGGGCGATCTTGACGGCGTTCTCCACCGCTTCGGCGCCGGTGGTCAGCAGCAGCGTCTTCTTGGTGAAAGCGCCGGGGGCCAGGGTGTTCAGGCGCTCGGCCACTTCCACATAGGGCTCGTAGGCCACCACCTGGAAGCAGGTGTGCGTGTACAGGTCGAGCTGGGCCTTCACGGCGGTGATCACCCCCGCATGCAGGTGCCCGGTGTTGAGCACGGCAATGCCGCCGGCAAAGTCGATGTAGCGGCGGCCTTCCACGTCCCACAGTTCGGCATTCAGGGCCCGCTGCACGAAGATCTCGTGGGCCTGGCCCACGCCACGCGCCACGGCGGCGTGGCGGCGGGCGATGAGGGCGGCATTGGTGAAGTGGCGGTCGTGCTGCATGGTGTTGGCGTTCAAGCGGGGTGAAGAAGAATGGCGCCATTCTGGAAGCCAGGCTGCACACCGTCCATGTACACCGGCATGCTGTTTCGGGCGCACTGTGCAGGTCTAGAATCCAGTACACCCGATCCCAACCCCCGGGCGCCTGCGGCGCGCCCCTTCCGCCCACGTGATGCTCACACTCAGCCCGGACCTTGCGACCCCCCTGGTCAGCCAGATCGTCGAAGGCCTGCGGGGCCTCATCGCTAGCCAGGCGCTCAAGCCCGGCAGCAAGCTCCCCTCCATCCGCAGCTTTGCCGCCAGCCATGGCGTGAGTGTGTTCACCGTGGTGGAGGCCTACGACCGGCTGGTGGCCCAGGGCTGGCTGGTCTCGCGCGCCAACGCCGGCTTTTTCGTGAAGCGGCGCGAGGCGATGGCGCCGGGCCTGGCGGCGCCCGAACGGCCGGCACCGACCTTCGATGCGCGCTGGTACCTGCAGCAGATCTTCGAGAACCGCAACCTGCCCATGAAGCCCGGCTGCGGCTGGCTGCCGCAGGACTGGCTGTTCGGCGACGCGGTGCGCCGCAGCATGCGCCAGCTGTCGTCCGAGGGCGCGGAACTCGATGGCTATGGCCTGCCGCACGGGCTGCTGGACCTGCGCACGGTGGTGGCCGAAGCCATGGCCGAGCGCGACATCACCGTGGATGCCGACCGCATCATGCTCACCCAGGGCTCCAGCCAGGCGCTCGACCTGGTGGTGCGCCGCTTGGTCAAGCCCGGCGACGTGGTGCTGGTGGACGACCCGGGCTACCCCAACCTGCATTTCATCCTGCGCTTTGCCGGGGCCCATGCCGTGGGCGTGCCGCGCACCGCCACGGGCTACGATCTCGCGGCGCTGGAAGCGCTGCTGGCCCAGCACCGCCCCACGGCCTTCTTCACCCAGCCGCGCCTGCAGAGCCCCACCTGCTCGGTCGCGTCCATGGCGCACCTGCACCGCCTGCTGCAGCTGGCCGAACAGCACGGCTTCATGCTGGTGGAAAACGACATCTACGCCGACATGGAGGCGGGCGTGCGCCCCTCGCTGGCCAGCCTGGACCAGCTCAAGCGCGTGGTCTACCTGGGCAGTTTTTCCAAGACCATCTCGCCCAACCTGCGCACGGGCTACCTCGCGGCGCGGCGCGACCTGGTGGACGAACTGGTGCAACTCAAGATGGTCTCGGGCCTGACTTCGTCGGACATCACCGAGCGCATCACCTTCGGCGTGGTGACCGATGGCCGCTGGCGCAAGCACCTCAAGTCGCTGCGCGAGCGCCTGGCCGAGGCCCACCGCAGCGTGGGGCGGCGGCTGGAGGCCCTGGGCTTCGAACTGTTTCACGAACCCGAGGCCGGCATGTACCTCTGGGCCCGCCACCCCGACGTGCCCGACAGCGCCCTGCTTACGCAGGACGCCACGGGCGAAGGCATCATGCTCGGGCCCGGCGCGCTGTTCCTGGTGGAGCCGCGGCCCACGGGCTGGCTGCGCTTCAATGTGGCGTTCTGCGGCGACGAGCGCATGTGGCGCTTTCTGGAGCAGCGCATTGCGCTGGGGCACCAAGCCTCTTAGCAGGCTTGTGTAGCGCGGCAAGGCTCCCCAACGGCGTTGGCCGGTTGAAGGCCAGTCGGTCTCACCGATCGATGATGCGCCGCGCGAACTGTTCCAGGTAGTCCATGAGTTGGTTGGCGCCGGCCACGGCATGGGCTTCGTCGCCGCTGGCGATGCCCTGCGCCAGGTGCATGTGGGCGCGCGCGCCCTCGGTCACGTCGCCCTCGTGCTGGTAGGCATACCAGAAGCGGCGGCACTGCACGATCAGCGGTGCCACGGACTTCACGGCCGACTGGTTCTGGCAGGCCAGGTGGACGATTTGGTCGAGCCCATGATCGGCCAGCATGTAGCCGTCGAGCTCGCCACGCTCCGCAGCGCGCACCATCTCTTCTGCGCAGCGCACAATGGCCTGGCGCTGGGGCGCAGTGGCTCGGCGCGCTGCGCACGAGGCGATCAGCCGCTCCAGCACGCGGCGCGTCTGGATCACGTCCAGGTGGTCTGCCAGGTCGATGTTGGAGACCTGCAGACCGCGGCGCGGCTGCTGCACGATGAGGCCGATGGACACCATGCGCAGCAGGGCCTCGCGCACCGGCGTGCGTCCCAGGCCAGTGCTCTCGGCGATCTCGGCCTCCACCACCGGGCTGCCGGGCTGCAACTGCAGCGTGGAAATCATGGCTTCGATGGCGTCATAGGCCACGTCCGCCGCGCGCCGTTTGGGGCCGGTGTCTTTGCGGAGGGGTGGGCTGCTGCTGGGTGTCATCGAGGGAAAAGGAGCTGTTGGGGCATGGCCCCCGGGGCTGGGGACCATGGGGTCTGCCCCATCTTAAATCACAGGCTGGCACCGGCCTTGCGCAGTTCGGCGATCTGCGGTGCCTTGGGCAGCCACAGCTTGTCGAACTCCTGGATGGTGGCCTCGGGGTTGAAGGACGACGCGCTCTTGAACGCAATGGAGGTGCCCTTGAACTTGTCGATCAGGCCCGCCTCGGTGGTCACGATGTCGTTGATCTGCGCGTCCAGCGACTGGGCGGTGAGCTTGCGGATGAGGTCCTTGTCCTTGGCATCGAGCCCCTGCCAGATGCGGCCGGACACCAGCGGCGCGAAGGGCATGAACAGCGCGTTCATCTGCAGCAGGGTCTTTGCGACCTTGTCGAAGCGCTGGTTCCACGAGAACTCGATGTCCGCCTCCAGCCCGTCCACCTGGCCATTGCTCATGGCGTCGAACACCTGGGGGGTCGGGATGGGCGTGGGCGCGGCACCCAGCATCTGGTAGAAGTCGCGGTACACCGGCGTGGGGTTGATGCGCAGCTTCATGCCCTTGAGGTCGGTGGGCACGGAGATGTCCTTGGTGGAGAACACCGCGCGCATGCCGGTGATGCCCCAGCCCAGGCCGATGGTGCCGGTCTCGCGCGGCAGCACTTCCAGGAGCTTGGTGGCCGCCGGGTGCTTGACCAGCTTGGCCACGGCGGGCGTGGAGCGCACCAGGTAGGGCGCGTTGATGGCCGCGATGCTGGACACGCGCGAGCCCAGTTCGGCGGCCTGGATCCAGCCCATGTCGAGAGCGCCCGACTGCAGTTGCTGCATCATGGCCGCCTCGTTGCCGAGCTGGCCCGAGTGGAACACGGTCACGCTCAGGCGGCCATCGCTCTCCTTCTTGAGCGCCTCGCCGAACTGCAGCGCGGCGCGGTTCCACGAGTGGCCTGCGGGGGTGATCAGGCCCAGGCGGAATTCCTTGGCGCCTGCGCCCTGTGCGAACACGAGCGGGGCGGCAAGGGTGGCGGCAGCGGCCACGGCGTGGCGCTGTACGAACTGGCGGCGGGTGGTGGTCATGGTGGACTCTCCTTGGTCGGGAACAGGGACGGACGGGAACGGGATGGGAAAGAAAAGGGGGAGGGCCGGCCTACTCCAGCAGGGCCAGCGACAGGCTCGGGAACAGCGACAGCAGCACCAGCGCCACGCAGCTGATGAGGAAGAAGGGCAGGGTGACGATGAACATCTTTCCGGGCTTGGCCCCGGTCACGGCCGAGGCGACAAAGAAGCTCAGCCCCACGGGCGGCGTCATCAGGCCCAGCACCAGGTTGACCACCACCACCACACCGAAGTGGCGCGGGTCGATGTGGTAGACCTCGGTGGCAATCGGCAGCAGGATGGGCACGGTCATGATCAGCCCCGGGATGCCGTCGATCACCGTGCCGATGACCAGCAGGATCACATTGGTCAGCAGCAGGAAGGTGATGGGGTCGTGCGCCACGGTCTGGATCCAGGCGGCCACCATCTGCGGCACCTTGCCGTAGATCAGCAGCCACGAGAACACGGCGGCGGCGGCCACCAGGAACAGCACCACGGCCGAGTAGATGGCCGAGCGCAGCAGGATGGCGGGCATGGCCTTGAGCTTGAACTCCTTGGTGACGTATCGGCCCACAAGCGCCGAGGCGAGCGCACCCACGGCCGCAGCTTCGGTGGGGTTGGCCAGTCCACTCAGGATGGAGCCGACGATCACCAGGGGGATCAGCAGCGTTGGGCTGGCCTGCATGATGGTGCGGGCGCGCTGGGCCAGGGTGCGCCTTTCGCTGCGCGGGTAGTCGTAGATGAAGCCCATGAGGGCGATCACGACGAAGAACAGCAGCGTGAGCAGCACGCCGGGGATGATCCCCGCGATCAGCATGTCGCCCACGGCCACCTGGGCCAGCACGCTGAACACCACGAACATCACCGAGGGCGGGATGATGGGCCCGAGCATGCCGCCATACACCGTGAGGCCGGCGGCGAAGGTCTTGTCGTAGCCCTGCTTTTCCATCTCGGGCACCATCACCTGCGACATGATGGCCACCTGCGCCGTGGCCGAGCCGATGATGGACGAGACCAGCATGTTGGCCAGGATGTTGACGTAGGCCAGACCGCCCTTGACCGAGCCGATGAAGGCCATGGACAGGTCCACCAGCCGGCGCGTGATGCCGCCGCTGTTCATGATCTCGCCGATCAGGATGAACAGCGGGATGGCGATGAGGCCGTAGCTGTCCACCCCCGCGAACATCTGCATCGGAAACGACTGGAACAGCACCGTGCCGCTGGTGGCGAAGATGTAGACGATGCCCGACAGGCACAGGCACACGCCGATGGGCACACCCACCAGCAGCGCAACCAGGAAGAAGAGGGAGGTGATCATGGAGGAGCCTTCGGGAGTCTTCAGTTCACGGCGTCGGCGTTGACCACGTCGAAGCCCGGGTGCGTGCGCCGCTCGGCCGCGCCCAGGTCTTCGAGCAGGTTGGCCAGCGCATGCACGCTGAAGGTGGCCGAGAAGATCGGCAGGATCAGCTGCAGCACCCAGGTGGGCCAGTTGAGCGTCTGCGTGCGCTCGGTATAGAGAAAATTGAAGCTCTCGGCGGCGTACTCCTTGGCGTCGAAGCCATAGCGCGCGATGCCGATCGGGTCCATCCACTGCCAGCACATCCAGAGCATGGCCACGCCGAACAGCACCACGCCTGCCGTGGCCACCCCCTTGATGGCCTTCGCGGCGCGTGCACCCAACTGGTCCGTGAGCATGGTCACGGCAAAGTCCATGCGCAGCCGTGTCATGACCGAGGCCCCCACGAAGGTCAGCCAGACCACCGTGTACACCGCCGCCTCGTCGATCCAGTAGATGGGCATGCCGCTGTAGCGCGTCACCACGTTGAGCAGGATCAGCGCCACCAGCAGCGTCATCAGCGCGGTGAGCAGGTGGCGCTCCATGCGCAGCAAGCCACCCGAAAAGTCGAGCAGCCAGCGGACGGGCGCGCGGGGTGCAGGGGCGGGAGGGACAGGGGTGCTGGGGGTGGAAGGCATGGTGGTCGGCTCTGTTGGAGTGGTTATGGAAGGGAAATCGGCGTCACCAAAATAAATATCTTCTTAATATATGTAAAAGCAAGATGAGTGCCCGGCTTGAGGGGCGCGAGCGCCCGGATGCGGTGCCTGCCTGGCCCTTCTCAGCCCGACGGCGCGTCGTCGCACGCCGCGGCCAGTGTGGCGATGCGTGCCGGCGCGAGCAGGTGGCGCGGCGGGGCGGGCGTCCAGCCAAAGAGCTGCTGTGTGGCGGCACCGCAAATGCGCCCCTGGCATGCGCCCATGCCGCAGCGCGTGTGCAGCTTGGCGTCGACCCAGCCGCTGCGGCCTGCCAGTTCGGCGTGCGGCACGTCTTCGCAGCGGCAGACCAGGGTGTCCGGCCGGGCCAGGGTGTTGAGGGAATCGTCCAGCGTGAAGGAATGCTGCAGCGCCTGGGCAAAGCCCTCCCAGCGGCGCAGTGTGGCCTGCAGCGCGTGTACCGGCTGGGTGTTGCCTGCAGCGGCATGGCCGGCGATGGCGCCCTGGGCCAGTGCACGCTCGCTGCCGCCAAAGCCGGTGCACTCGCCAGCGGCATAGACCCCGACCACGCTGGTGCGCATCTGTGCATCGACCTGCAGGCCCAGGCCGCCACTCAAGGGGCCGCCCAGCGCGCAGCCCAGCAGCTGTCCCAGGTGCGTGTTGGGCACCAGGCCAAAGCCGCAGGCCAGTCGCTCGCAGGCGATGGTTTCCTCGCCGGATGCGGTGCGCAGGCGCACGGACTGCACCTGGCCGCCACCGGTGGCTTCGAGCACATGGTTGCCCGCACGCAGTTGCGGGTGCAGCAGCGTGAATGCCTGCACCGCCTTGGCGGGCCAGCGCGGCAACTGCATGGCAAAGCGGGCCAGTGCGCTCCAGGGTGCCTGCTCGGCCACGCGCACCACCCGCGCACCAGCCTGGGTGGCGGTGGCCGCCGCGGCCAGCAGCAGCGGGCCGCTGCCTGCGACCACGATGCGCTGGCCTTTGACGGGCAGCCCGGCCTTGACCAGGGCCTGCAGTGCGCCCGCGCCGGTCACGCCCGGCAGCGTCCAGCCCGGGAAGGGCAGCAGCAGCTCGCGCGCACCGTTGCACAGCACGATGCGGTGGCTGTGCTGGGTCCAGCCCTGGTCGGCGTCTTCGAGCAGCAGGGCCGGGGCATGGTCGGCCCGTTGCCGCTCGCCCAGGCCCACCACGCGTGTGCCGCACAGCAGCCGGATGTTGGTGTGCCGCGCCAGGGCCTCGCGGTGCTCGCGGGCCAGGGGCGGCAGCGTGGCACCAGGGCCATCGCGCCAGATCTGGCCGCCGGCTGCGGGGTTGTCGTCCACGATGGTGATGGCCGCGCCACTCGGCGCCGCCGCCAGCGCTGCGGCCAGGCCGGCGGGGCCTGCACCAACGATGAGGAGGTCGCAGTGCGCGTGCGCCTGCGAGGGGCTGGGTGCGTTCATGTGCATGGCGTGCCGGTATCGGTATGGACCTGCATGCCTTCAATGCACAGGGTCTGGCAGGCCAGGCGCGTGCGGCCGTCGATGCGCACCCGGCACTCGTGGCACACACCCATGCCGCACAGTGGTGCGCGCGGCTGGCCAGTGGTGGAGGTGCGCGTGCGGCCTGACGGCACCTGGGCCAGGGCCGCGGCCACGCTGGTGCCCGGGGCGACCTGCAGGCGCACGCCGTCGGCGTGGATCTGTACCGTGGCGGTGCTCATGCGATCAGGCTCCCGGCAAAACGATCAGGCGAATAGGGTGCCGGGTCGAGCGGCAGCACGGCACCGGTGATCTGCGCGGCCAGCAACTGGGCCGTGGCCGGCGCCGTGGTCACACCCAGGCCCTCGTGGCCCACGGCCAGCCACAGGTCGCTGTGGTGCGGGTGGCGGCCGATGATGGGCAGGCCGTCGGGCGTGGCCGCGCGAAAACCGGTCCAGGTGCGGATGGCGTTGAGCTCGGCCAGGCCCGGCACGTACTCGAGCGCACGGCGCAGCATGCGCGCCAGCACGGCGTTGTCGATGGCCGGGTCGGTGGTGTCGAACTGGCGCGACGAGCCGATCAGCAACTGCCCCGTGGGCCGCGGCTGCAGGTTGAAGGCGACCGAGGTGCCGTCGCTCTGGTGGGCGTTGGTGATGTAGCCCAGCTCCACCAGTTGGTGGCGCACCGTGCCGGGGTAGCGGTCGGTGATGGCCAGGTGCCCCTTCTTGGGGCGGATGGGCAGGCCGGGGCACAGGTCCGTGGCGTGGATGCCCGCGGCCAGCAGCACCGCGCCGCCCTCGCGCACGCTGCCGTCGGCCAGGTGTACGCGCCGGCCTGCGATGCGCTCGACCTGGGCATGCTCGATGGCGATGGGGCGTGCCGCATGCGCCAGCAGCCACTGTGCGGCGTTGGGTGCATAGACCACGCTGTCGCCGCCGACCTTGAGGGCGCCGTGCAGGTCGGGGCGCAGCGCGGGCTCCAGCCGGGCCAGCGTGGGGGCGTCCAGCAGCTCGCAGGCGATGCCGTGCGCGCGCAGGCCGGCGGCCTTGGCCTCGGCGCCGGCCATTTCTTCGGCATTCGCCGCGATCCAGAGCGTGCCGCAGTTGGCATACGCGCAGCCGGGCAGGTCGGCATTCATGCGCGGGCCCCAGGCGTGCCACTGGTCGAGCGAGGCCTGGCTCAGCGCCAGTTCGGCCGCGTTGTCGTCCATGACCACCAGGTGGCCCATGCCGGCCTGCGTGGCGCCGCCGCGGCGCGCATCGAGCACGCGCACCGACAGCCCGGCGTTGGCCAGCAGGTGGGCGCAGGCTGCGCCCACCATGCCGGCACCGATGACGATCACATCCGCAGCTTGCATGGGGTGGCTGGTGGCTTAGAGGCGGATGCCCCAGGCAAAGGGGTCGTCGTGCGCGATCAGCAAGGTGGCCTCGGCGCTCATGTGGGCCGTGCCGCGCAGCGTGGGGACGATCCGGCCGGGCGTGGCATCGGGTTCGTAGCGCGCCTCGAAGCTGCTGCCGATGATGCTCGCCTGGCGCCACACCTGGCCGGGCTGCAGCTTGCCATCGGCCGCCAGGCAGGCCAGCTTGGCGCTGGTGCCGGTGCCGCAGGGCGAGCGGTCGTAGGCACCGCCGGGGCAGAGCACGAAGTTGCGGCTGTCGGCCACCTCGTCGTCGGCAAACAGCTCGATGTGGTCGATCTCGCCGCCGTTGTCGCCGCGGATGCCCTGGTCCTTGAGCGCCTGCTGCACGGCGCTGGTGTAGGCGGTCAGTGCGGGCAGGTTGTCGCTGGTAACGCGCTGGCCATGCTCGCTCATCAGAAAGAACCAGTTGCCGCCCCAGGCCACGTCGCCCGTGACGGTGCCGATGCCCGGTACCGTGAGCGACAGGCCCTGGTGCAGCCGGTAGGCGGGCACATTGCGCACGCTGACCGAGCCATCCCCGTGCAGCGTGGTCGTCACCGTGCCCACAGGCGTCTCGATGTCATGCTCGCCGGGCTGCAGGCGCCCCAGGTAGGCCAGCGAGGCCACCAGGCCGATGGTGCCGTGGCCGCACATGCCCAGGTAGCCGGTGTTGTTGAAGAAGATGACGCCCGCCGCGTTGGCCGGGTCCTGCGGCGCGCACAGAAGCGCGCCCACGATCACGTCGTTGCCGCGCGGCTCCAGCACCGTGGCCGCGCGCCAGGCATCGTGCTGGCTGGCCAGCAGGGCGCGGCGCTCGGCCATGCTGCCCGTGCCCAGGTCGGGGAAACCGCCCACCACCAGGCGCGTGGGCTCGCCGCCGGTGTGGGAGTCGAGAATCTGTATGCGTTGCATGGCACTGTCGTGGGTCATGGTGGGTCGCGTGGGTTGGGGTGCGACGATCGTAGCGGGAGCCCGCCACGATCCCGGCAGCTTCAGTAACTGGCCAGTGGCACGGGGACGGCATTCCTGAAAGTCAGCACCGTGATCGGCGCCTGCTTGAGGTTGCCCTTGTCGTCATAGGCATAGGTGCCCGCCACGCCCTGGTGGCTCAGCTGGCCCATCTGTGCGCCCACCTTGGCAGGGTCCACGGACTGGGCCTTCTGCATGGCATCGGCCATGAACATCACCTGGTCGTAGTAGGACGCCGCGTAGGCATCGGCATCCAGCTTGAAGCGCGCCTTGTACTTCGCCTTGAAGGCCGGGCCGCTCGCGGCCTTGTCGAGCATGGTGCCGCCCTGGGCGCAGAACACCGTGTCGTTCACGGCCTCGCCACCGAGCTTGCCGACCTCGGGGCTGCACAGCGTGTCGCCGCCCAGCAGCTTGGCCGTGAGGCCCAGCTGCTTCATCTGGCGCGCCATGGGCGCCGCCTGCGGCGCATAGCCACCGAAGAAGATGGCCTGCGGTTGCTTGCCCTTGAGGCTGGTGAGGATGGACAGAAAGTCGGTGGATTTGTCGGTCGTGAACTCCTGGCCCACCACGGTGAGGCCCTGCTTCTTGGCCTCCTTGGTGAACTGGTCGGCCACGCCCTGGCCGAAGGCGGTGCGGTCGTCGATCACCGCCACCTGCTTGACCTTGAGCACCTGGGCGGCATACACGGCCATGTTCGAGCCGATCTGGGTATCGCTGGCGATGATGCGGAACAGGTTCTTGTAGCCGCCCTCGGTCACCTTGGGGTTGGTGCCGACGGTGGACACCATGGCCCCGCCGTCGCTGTAGACGCGCGAGGCCGGGATGGCCACGCCCGAGCAGTACGGCCCCATGACGAACTTGACGCCGCTGTCCACGAGCTTTTGCGCCACGCTCACGCCGGTGCGGGCGTCGCACTGGTCGTCCTCGGACACCAGTTCGAACTTGATCGCCTTGCCCCCCACCACGATCTTCTTCGCATTGAGCTCCTCGACGGCCAGGCGCACGCCGTTCTCGTTGTCCTTGCCAGCGAATGCATTCGGGCCTGACAGCGGGCCGCTGTGGCCGATCTTGACGACCTGCTCCTGCGCGAATGCCGGTGCCGACAGCAGCACGAGGGCTGCCAGCGCCGAGGGGGTCATGAATCTGGATGCCATGGGAGACCTTTGGTGGGATGAAGGGAGTGGGGGAGGGCGCGGGCGATCAGGCGACCGACTGGTACTCGGTGGGGCGCGTGTCCAGCGCCTTCTTCACGACGCGCTCGATGAAGGCACGCTCCTCGCCGATCAGCGGCAGCCGCGGGCGGCGCATGTGCTCGGTGCCCACGCCCACCAGCACGTCGATGAGCTTGAGGTTCTGCACCAGCTTGGTCGATACGTCGAGGTGCAGCATGGGCGTCATCCACTGGTAGAGCTTGAGCGCTTCGGCAAAGCGGCCGGCCTTCATCAGGTCGTACAGCGCCACGGTCTCGCGCGGGAAGGCGCAGCCCACGCCGGCCAACAGGCCGTCGCAGCCCAGCGCCAGGCCTTCGTAGGCCAGGTCGTCCACGCCCAGGAAGAGCTGGTAGCGGTCGCCCACGGTGTTGCGCAGGTCGGTGATGCGGCGGATGTTGTCGGTGCTTTCCTTGATGGCGGCGATCCACTCGCAGTCGGCCAGCTCCAGCATGTGCTCGGGCTTCAGGTCCACGCGGTAGGCCACGGGGTTGTTGTAGACCATGAGGGGCTTCTGCGCCACCTTGGCCATGGCGCGCACATTGGCCATGGCTTCGCGCGCATCGGCCACGTAGATCACCGAGGGCATGACCATGTAGCCGGCCACGCCGAGCTTGTTGCCGCCGTCGATGTAGCGCAGCGCCTCGCGGGTGCTGGTCTCCGACACGTTGGCCAGCACGGGGACGCGGCCGTCGGCAGCGTCGAGCGCGATCTTGGCGACCTGCAGCTTCTCCTCCAGCGTGAGGGTGCTGGCTTCGCCCAGCGAGCCGCAGGTCACCAAGCCGTGGATGCCGTTGCGGATCTGGAAATCGATGTGGCGCGCCGTGCCTTCGGCATCGATGCTCTCATCGGCGTGGAACTTGGTGGTGATGGCGGGGAAGATGCCTTGCCAGCGGGGATTGCTCATGGATGGACTCCTGGGAAGAAAAAAGAAAACAACGAAAAGGACGGAAAACAGGCGAAGGGTTGGTTGGGGCTGGGGTGAGGTTTTAAATATATTAAGAAAATATTTGAAATATCTTGATAGGGTATTTAGCAGCTTGCATGCCAGCCGGATTTGCGCTTGCTTGCCCTCTTCGGGAGGCGCAGGCAGGGGCGCCAGGGGCCAGGATGGGGCGTTTTGAGGGGGTTGCCTGCCCCGGGGTGGGGCGCCAGGCACTGCAACGGGGCGGGCTCTGCAGCGGCAGGCGCAAGGCGTGGTTGGGGCGTGGCCGTTGCGCGCCAGCGGCTGCCAACCGGTGCGATGCCCGCGCCCCGAGCGCGTTCGGGGGAGCGAAGTGCAGTGTCTCTGGTGGCTGCAGGCCGTTTCGCCCCGCCGTCTCGATAGAATCGTGGGTTCTCCCCATAAACCGGGTGGCCGCGCCCTGCGCGCGAGGCCCCTCACTGACCCAGGCCTGTTGCCCCTTTTCGCACATGACCAACCACACCACGCCTTCGTTCTCGGTTGCCGACATCCGCAAGTCCTTCCTGGACTTCTTTGCCTCCAAGGGCCACACCATCGTGGCCTCGAGCTCGCTGGTGCCGGGCAACGACCCCACGCTGATGTTCACCAACTCCGGCATGGTGCAGTTCAAGGACGTGTTCCTGGGCACGGACAAGCGCCCCTACAACCGCGCGGTATCGGTGCAGGCCTGCCTGCGCGCCGGCGGCAAGCACAACGACCTGGAGAACGTGGGCTACACCGCGCGCCACCACACCTTCTTCGAGATGCTGGGCAACTGGAGCTTTGGCGACTACTTCAAGCGCGAATCGCTGCACTGGGCCTGGGAGCTGCTGACCACCGTGTACAAGCTGCCCCCGGAGCGCCTGCTGGCCACCGTGTACCAGGAGGACGACGAGGCCTACGACATCTGGACCAAGGAAATCGGCCTGCCGCCCGAGCGCGTGATCCGCATCGGCGACAACAAGGGCGGCCGCTACAAGTCCGACAACTTCTGGATGATGGCCGACACCGGCCCCTGCGGCCCCTGCAGCGAGATCTTCTACGACCACGGCGACCACATCCCCGGCGGCCCCCCAGGCAGCCCCGATGAAGACGGCGACCGCTTCATCGAGATCTGGAACAACGTGTTCATGCAGTTCGACATGGCCGAAGACGGCTCGGTCAGCCCACTGCCCGCGCCCTGCGTGGACACCGGCATGGGCCTGGAGCGCCTGGCCGCCATCCTGCAGCACGTACACAGCAACTACGAGATCGACCTCTTCGACGCGCTGATCAAGGCCGCTGGCCGCGAGACCGGCGTGGCCGACCTCAACAACAAGAGCCTGCGCGTGATCGCCGACCACATTCGCGCCACCGCCTTCCTGGTGAGCGACGGCGTGATCCCGAGCAACGAAGGCCGCGGCTACGTGCAGCGCCGCATCGTGCGCCGCGCCATCCGCCACGGCTACAAGCTGGGCAAGAAGACGCCGTTCTTCCACAAGCTGGTGGCCGAATTGGTGCGCGTGATGGGCGACGCCTACCCCAGGCTGCGCGAGCAGGAGCAGCGCATCACCGAGGTGCTCAAGGCCGAGGAAGAGCGCTTCTTCGAGACCCTGGCCAACGGCATGGAAATCCTCGACTCCGCCATGGCCGGCGGCGCCAAGGTGCTGCCCGGGGACGTGGCCTTCAAGCTGCACGACACCTACGGCTTCCCGCTGGACCTGACCAAGGACGTGTGCCGCGAGCGCGACGTCGAGGTGGACGAGGCCGGCTTCCAGGTCGCGATGCAAGAGCAAAAGCGCAAGGCCCGTGAGGCCGGCAAGTTCAAGATGGACAAGGCCCTGGACTACACCGGCGACGTGAACCGCTTCACGGGCTACGAGCAACTGGCCGAAACCGCCAAGATCACCGCCATCTACGTCGATGGCACCAGCAGCGCGGCCCTCAAGGCCGGCCAGAACGGCGTGGTGGTGCTCGACACCACCCCCTTCTATGCCGAAAGCGGCGGCCAGGTGGGCGACGAAGGCACCATCACCAGCGGCTCGGCCCGCTTCGCGGTGGGCGACACGCTCAAGATCAAGGCCGATGTGTACGGCCACCACGGCACGCTCGAAGAGGGCACGCTGAACGTCGGCGACACGGTGCAGGCCGAGGTCAATACGGCCGTGCGCGCCGCCACGGTGCGCAACCACTCGGCCACCCATTTGATGCACAAGGCCCTGCGCGAAGTGCTGGGTACGCATGTGCAGCAAAAGGGCAGCCTGGTGAACGCCGAGCGCACGCGCTTCGACTTTGCCCACAACGCGCCCGTGACCGATGCCCAGGTGCGCGAGATCGAGCGCCTGGTGAACGAGGAAGTGCTGGCCAACGTGCCCACCCAGGCGCGTGTGATGGACATCGAATCGGCCCAGAAGACCGGCGCCATGATGCTCTTCGGCGAGAAATACGGCGAAACCGTGCGCGTGCTCGACATCGGCACCAGCCGCGAGCTGTGCGGCGGCACGCATGTGCAGCGCACGGGCGACATCGGCCTGTTCAAGGTGGTGGCCGAAGGCGGCGTGGCCGCAGGCGTGCGCCGCATCGAGGCGGTGACCGGCACCAACGCGCTGTCTTACCTGCAGCAGCTCGAAGACACGGTGAACCAGGCCGCCGGCACCTTCAAGACCCCGGTGGCCGAGCTCAACCACCGCATCGGCCAGACCCTGGACAGCGTCAAGGCGCTGGAAAAGGAAGTCGCAGCACTCAAGGGCAAGCTGGCGTCGAGCCAGGGCGATGAGCTGGTGGGCCAGGCGGTGGACGTGAACGGCATCAAGGTGCTGGCCGCGGCCCTGCCCGGTGCCGACTCCAAGACCCTGCGCGATACCATGGACAAGCTGAAAGACAAGCTCAAGACCGCCGCCATCGTGCTGGCCGCCATTGATGGCGACAAGGTGCAGATCGCTGCGGGCGTGACGGCCGACAGCATTGGCAAGGTCAAGGCCGGCGAGCTGGTCAACTTCGTGGCCCAGCAAGTGGGTGGCAAGGGCGGCGGCAAGCCCGACATGGCCATGGCCGGCGGCACCAATGCGGCTGGCGTGCCTGCCGCGCTGGCCAGCGTCGAGGCCTGGGTGCGCGAACGCGCCTGAGGCAACGGGCCGAGCCCAGGCACGGACAGCAGGCGCACCGAATGGGCCGGACCGTGCTGACCACCATCGCCGTATCGCCCGCCTTGCGTGCGGGCGCCCTGGGACTCATCGGTCTTCTGTGGCTGGCACCGGCCCGGGCGCAAGTGCAGGGGCCGGACGCCGTCGAGCGCGTGCAGTTCCAGGCGCCTGCCGGTGACTCCGATGCGGTGGTGACCCTGCAGGCCTGGTGGTACCGCCCGCCTGCGGCGCTGGCCCCGGTGGCCGGCAAGGAGGTTGCCGCCAAGCCCCTGCCCGCCGTGGTGCTGTTGCACGGCTGCGGCGGCATGCTCAACCGGCGCGGCCAGCCGGCCGAACGCATGCGCGAATATGCGGCCCTGCTCAACGAGCAGGGTTGGCATGCGCTGGCGGTGGATTCCTTGACACCGCGTGGCGAAAAGGAGCTGTGTACGCAGCGCATCGGCACGCGCAAGATCAACCAGAACGACCGGCGGCGCGACGCCCTGGCCGCCCTGCAGTGGCTGGCCACCCAGCCCGGCGTGGACGGCCAGCGACTGGCGCTGCTGGGTTGGTCGCACGGCGGCAGTGCCGTGCTGGCTGCCAGCAACCTGCGCCATGCCGACGTCGCCGCTGCCAAGGTGCTGCCGCGCCTGTCCGTGGCCTTTTACCCGGGTTGCGGTTCCGACCTGCGCGGCGGCTACCGGCCGGCCGCCGATACGCTGATGCTGGTCGGCAAGGCCGACGACTGGACGCCAGCCGCACCATGCCAGGCCTTGGCCGCGCCACGCGGCACAGCACGCGGCGATATCCCGGGCAGCCGCGAGGTGCGGGTGGTGGCCTACGAAGGCGCCTACCATGGCTTCGATGGCACCGTGCCCTTGCGCCTGCGCACCGATGTGCCCAACGGGGTGTACCCGGGGCAGGGCGTGCATGTGGGTGGCCATCCGGTGGCGCGCGATCAATCGCGCAAGGAACTGCTGGCCGCGCTGGGCAAGGCGTTCAGCCGCTGAACGCGGCCGGCACTGGCCGCAGGGCGGTCAGAACAGTTCGACGTCGTCGTTGGCGACCTTGGCCGTGAGGTGTCCGCCTGCGACCAGGTCTTCGTAGAAGCACACCTGGTTGCGGCCGTGCTCCTTGGCGTAGTAGAGCGCCTGGTCGGCCTGGCCCAGGATTTCGACCGGCGAGCCGCGCGAGGTGCCCACGAAGCCCAGGCTGACCGTCACCCGGCCCACCTGCGGAAAATCGTACTCCTGCACGGTCTCGCGGAAGCGGTTGAAGACCTTGTGGGCGCGTGCCAGCGTGATGTTGCGCAGCAGCACCACGAACTCCTCGCCGCCGAAGCGGAAAATGCGGTCGTGCGAGCGGAACGAGCTGCGCAGGATGTTGGCGATCAGGATCAGCACCTCATCGCCGTAGAGGTGGCCGAAGCGGTCATTGACCAGCTTGAAGTGGTCGATGTCCACCACGGCCAGCCAGTTCTGCGTCGGCTCGCTTTCGGCGGTCACTTCCTCGTTGACCAGCGCTTCGGCGCCCTGCGGGCGGGTGCTGCTCAGGCCGCTGGCGGCGTTGCGCGAGAACTGCTCGTCGAAGGTCTTGCGGTTGAACAGGCCGGTGAGCGCGTCGCGCTCGCTGTAGTCCAGCAGGTTCTGGTAGTTCTGGTAGACCAGGAACACGCCCTTGATCACTTCGAGCTTGTGGGCCGAGAAGGGCCGAGACTGCGTGACCTCCAGGCAGGTGCTGACCTTCTCGTGCATCCAGACCGGCAGCCACAGCGTGTGGCGCCCGGGGCGGTGGGTCAGGGCGCTGTCGCCCTGGCTCTTCACGCACTCGCACAGCTCGGGGTACTGCTCCAGCAGCTCGCGCCGCGGGTCGGCCGCGGCCTCGGAGTCGGTGGAGACCAGTTGCCCCTCCTCCACCCAGGTACGGGGTCGCACATGGGCCACACCCTTGTCGGTGAACAGCTCCAGCGCCCGGACCGCCTTGATGCCGCTGAGTTTTTGCAGGGTGGACAGCACCGACACCTCCAGCCGCAAGTGATCACGGTGGCCGGTCATTTCAACCAGGTGTTGCAGGATGGGCTTCATAGGCGGGATGGTGGCGGTCCGGTGGGTGGGGCGCGGTCTTCTAGTTGCGCCGTACGAACACGATGTCCCAGACACCATGCCCGAGGCGCAGGCCGCGGTTCTCGAACTTGGTCAGTGGGCGGTAGTCCGGCTGCGGCGCGAAGCCGCTGGCGGTATTGGCCAGCTGGGGCTCGGCGCCGAGCACTTCCAGCATCTGCTGGGCGTAAGGCTCCCAGTCGGTGGCGCAGTGCAGGTAACCGCCGGGCTTGAGCCGGGCGACCAGCTTGGCCACCAGCGGCGACTGGATCAGCCGGCGCTTGTTGTGCTTGGTCTTGTGCCAGGGGTCGGGGAAAAAGATGTGCACGCCATCGAGGCTGGCCGGTGCCAGCATGTGGTCGATGACTTCCACGGCATCGTGCTGCAGGATGCGGATGTTGCCGATCTCCTGTTCGCCGATGCGCTTGAGCAGGGCCCCCACGCCCGGCTCATGCACTTCGCAGCACAGGAAATTGTCATCGGGGCGCACGCGTGCGATGTGGGCCGTGGCTTCGCCCATGCCGAAGCCGATCTCCAGGATCAGCGGGGCCGTGCGGCCAAAGGCGGCAGTGGCATCGAGCGCAGCAGCGGCGTAGGGCAGCACGAAGCGCGGGCCCAGGTCCTCGAAGGCCTTGGCCTGGCCCGTGGTGGTGCGCCCGGCACGGCGCACGAAGCTCTTGATGGTCTTGGGGTAGGCGACGCCAGCGGGCGCAGCACTGCTGGTGGCAGGCGCGCCGGCGGCGGGTGCCGCGCTGTCGGGGGCGGGGGAAAGGGATGGCAGTTCGGTCACGATAGGCCATTGTAGTTTCTGAACCACGCCGCAGCCCATTGCGCCAGCGCATCCCCGGTGCAAGTGTTGTGCGGATGTGCCAGCGCAGGCAGCCCCAGGGCCCGTGCAGCCTGCTCCAGCGCCCGCAGGGGGTCGCCGAGGTCCAGCGCCTGGGCGCCGTTCTGCTTGGACAGCTTTTCGCCATTGTCACCGCGGACCAGAGGGGTATGCAGGTACTGCGGCGTGGGCACCCCGAGCGCACGCTGCAGCAGGATCTGGCGCGGGGTGTTGTCGGCCAGGTCCTCGCCGCGCACGATGTGGGTGATGCCCTGGGCTGCGTCATCGACCACCACCGCCAACTGGTAGGCCCAGAGGCCGTCGGCACGGCGCAGCACGAAATCACCGATGTCCGCGGCCACATCCTGCTGCTGGGCGCCCAGGCGCCGGTCGGTCCATGCCGTCGGGGGCAGACCTGCGGGCACGCGAAAGCGCCAGGACCGGCTGTCTCGCCCCTGCAGGCCATGGCGGCAGGTGCCAGGATAGGGCAGGGCCGCATGCCGCTCGCGCGCGTGGCCGAGCGCAAGCTGGGCTTCTTCGATGTCCTTGCGCGAGCAGGCGCAGGGGTAGGCCGCGCCTTCGGCCACCAACTGGTCCAGTGCCTGCTGGTAGGCGGCGCCGCGTGCGGACTGCCACAGCGGCGGCTCGTCGGGCACCAGCCCACAGGCGGCCAGCTGCTGCAGGATGATCTCGCCTGCGCCAGGAATGCAGCGCGGGGTGTCGACATCCTCGATGCGCACCAGCCAGCGGCCGCCCTGCCCGCCGTTGAAGGCGCGGGCGTCGAGCCAGCTGGCCAGGGCGGCCACCAGCGAGCCCGCATGCAGGGGCCCTGTCGGCGACGGCGCAAAGCGGCCGATGTAGCCGGACCCGGGGCCCTGCACAGCGTCCTCGCCTCCTTTCATGCCACGGCGAGTGCCAGCTCCAGTCCGGACACGAAGGCATCTTCCAGGCGGTGGCCCAGGCACCAGTCGCCGCAGGCACCGAGGCCGAGCTGCGCATCCCACAGGTGGCTGCGGCCCAGAGGGTGCGTGGTCTGGGCATAGCGCCAGCGCTGGGTCTGGGCGTACGCGGGCTCGGCGCGGATGCCGGTCACCTCGGCAAAGGCCTTGATCAGCTTGGCCTGCACGCGCTCGGCATCGTCTTCGAGGTGCTCGGCCGACCAGGCGGGGCTGGCCTGCACGGTCCAGCGCTCCACGCTGGGGCGGCCAGGCTTGGAGGATTCGCGTGCCAGCCAGGCGATGCGGTGGTGCGTGCTGCGCGCGGCATTCCACTGCGGGCCCAGCGTGGTCAGGCCCGGGCGCACGGCCTGCGGGTAGGCCAGCATCAGCGTCCAGCAGGGGGCGATGGCGACACTGGACAGGGCCTTGGACAGGCTGCTGTCGATGGCCGAGGTGGACAGCAGGGCCTGCGCGGGCGTGGCCGGCTGGGCCAGCAGCACGGCGTCGAAGCCCGCGTACACGTGGTGGCCGCCGTCAGGCCCTTCGGTGCGCAGTTGCCAGCCGGGGGCATTCAGGGCGTCGTGCTCGATGCGCGTGACGCGGGTGTCGGTGATCAGCCGGCCAGCCTGGGCCAGCGGTGCGGCCCAGGCCGCCACCAGCGATTGCATGCCGGGGCTGGCGACCCAGTGCGCTTCGCGCGTGGGCAGGCCGGCGGCGGTCACGCGGCCGGCAGCATCCAGCACGCGCACGGAATTGGCGCTCCAGCGCTTGCACACGCCGGGCACGGTGTCGATGGCGCGCGCAAAGCGCGCATCGCGCACGGTGAAATACTGCACGCCTGCGTCGAAGCCGCCAAAGGGCGAGTCGATCGTGGTGGTGCGTCCGCCGGCGGCGGAGGATTTTTCGAAGATGGTGACCTGGTGGCCGGCCTGTACCAGGGTGCGGGCACAGGCGATGCCGGCCATGCCGGCACCGATGATGGCGAAGTGCCGGGGTGCCTTGGCACTGCCGGCGGGTTTGCGGGGGGAGGGGCTTGTCGTCGTGGTCGCCGCGGCAGCAGGGCTGGGTGCAGGGCGTCGGGGCCGTTTGGCAGGGCGAGAAACAGGTTTGCTCATGGGAGGCCTTTCGGGAACGGTTGGCTGGAAAACTCCGACACCGACCACTCTACACGCCCCGCACAGGGCTGCGCATCAGAAATGATGGTGGTTTTCCAGCAGTGCGCGCCGCGTGGCCGGGCTTTGCAGCTGGTTGAGCCACCACTGCAGCGCGCGGCCGGGTGCGGTGAAGCCCGGGCCGCCCCAGGCGTAGTGGATGGGCACGCGGCGTTCGGGCCGCGCCACCTTGCGCGCCACCAGCCGCCCGGCTTCGAGGTAGGGGCGCACCATGGGTTCGGGCAGAAAGCCCCCGCCCAGGCCGCGCAACTGGGCGCGCACCTTGGCCTGCATGGTGTCCACCGTGAGCACGTCCTGCCCGCCCAGCAGGCCCATGGTGGCGCCGCCGCGCAGGGCCGAGTCGGCCACCGCCACGGCACGGTGCTGCAGCAAGGTGGCGTCGGTGATGGGCTCGGGCACCGAGGCCAGTGCATGGTGCGGTGCCACCACGTAGATAAACAGCAGGTCGCCCAGGGTGGCCTGCTGCAGGCCCGCCACGCTGGAGCCCGCGATGGTGACGCCGATGGCCAGGTCGGCCCGGCCCGAGGTCAGGGCCTCCAGCGTGCCGGTCATGATGCCGTCGCGCAGCTTCAGCCGGGTGGGGGGGGCCATGGCATAGAAGGCATCCACCAGCTCCATCATGGTGTGCGGCGAGATGGCGCCATCGACCGAGATCGTGAACTGCGGCTCCCAGCCCGTGGCCACACGGCGCACGCGGTGGGCCACGGCGTCGATGTCCTGCAGCAGCCGCGCGCCCTCGCGCAGCAGCTCCACGCCGGCCTCGGTGGGGCGGGCCTGGCGTGCGCTGCGGTCAAACAGCAGCACGTCCAGCGCATCCTCGATCTGGCGCACGCGGTAGGTCAGAGCGCTGGGCACCAGGCCGAGCTGGCGCGCTGCGGCCGCAAAGCTGCCGGCCTCGGCGATCACCTGCAGCATGGCCAGGCTGTCGGGGGTCAGCACGTCGCGGGGGTTTTGCATGGTGGTGGCATGTTAATTCAATTTTTTTGAATCATGCCATCAATATGCCAGCGCCCGACCAGGGGCGCGCAGGCCTACAGTTGAGTCTTGAAAGGGGTACACACCATGCTGACTGTTCGCAAATCCCAAGACCGCGGCTACGCCGACCATGGCTGGCTGCATTCGCACCACAGCTTCTCGTTCGCGGGTTACCACGATCCCGAGCACATGGGCTTTGGCAACCTGCGCGTGATCAACGAAGACCGCATCGCCCCGGGCATGGGCTTTGGCACCCATGGCCACCGCGACATGGAGATCATCAGCTACGTGCTGTCGGGCGAACTGGCCCACAAGGACAGCATGGGCAACATCAAGGGCATCCCGCCCGGCGACGTGCAGCGCATGAGCGCCGGCACGGGCGTGCAGCACAGCGAGTTCAACCATGCACAGGGCCAGACCACGCATTTCCTGCAGATCTGGCTGCTGCCCGACGTGCAGGGTATTGCCCCCGGCTATGAGCAAAAGGCCTTTACCGATGCCGAAAAGCGCGGCACGCTGCGGCGGGTGGCTTCACCCGACGGGGCCGAGGGCTCCGTCACGGTGCATGCCGATGCCACGCTCTACGCGGGCCTGTTCGACGGTAGCGAGTCGGCCAGCCTGGCGCTCGACCCGGCGCGCAAGACCTACGTACACCTGGTGCGCGGCACGCTACAGGTCAATGGCCATGCGCTGTCGGCTGGCGATGCTGCACTGATCGAGAAGGGATCCGCACTGGCGCTGACCGATGGCCGCGATGCCGAGGTGCTGGTGTTCGACCTGGCCCCCTGACCTGTTTTTTCCGTCCACCGTAGTTTTCTTATTTACCTGTCACCTGAAGGAGTCCACCATGTTCAATTCCCTGCAAAACCCCCTGGCCCTGGCTTCGCGCCTGCTGCTGGCCGCCCTGTTCCTGCCTGCCGGCATCAGCAAGCTCACCGGCTTTGCCGGCACCGTGGGCTACATCGCCTCCGTGGGCCTGCCCATGCCCACCGTGGCGGCAGGCCTGGCCGCCGCCGTGGAAGTGCTGGGCGGCCTGGCGCTGGTCTTCGGCTTCGGTACCCGCTTCGCCGCACTGGCCCTGGCGTTCTTCACGCTGGTGGCGAGCTTTTTCTTCCATGCTTACTGGGCCCTGCCGGCCGACAAGCAGATGATGCAGCAGCTGATGTTCTTCAAGAACGTGGGCGTGACCGGCGGCCTGCTGGCCCTGGCGGCCTTTGGCGCCGGTGGCTGGAGCGTGGACGCGCGCCGCTCTTCGCGCTGACCCCACCATCCTGCGGCATGATGGCGTTTTAACCTTGCAAGGAAACGCCGCATGCCGCACATCGCCGTCGTCTACCACTCGGGCTATGGCCACACCCAGCGCATGGCCCAGGCCGTGGCCGATGGCGCGGGTGCGGAGCTGATCGCCATCGATGCGGACGGCAGCCTGCCCGAAGGCGGCTGGGAAACCCTGGCCGCCGCCAGCGCCATCATCTTCGGCTCGCCCACCTACATGGCCGGGCCCAGTTGGCAATTCAAGCGCTTTGCCGACGCATCGTCCAAGCCCTGGTTCAGCCAGGCCTGGAAGAACAAGCTGTTCGCCGGCTTCACCAACAGTGCCGCCACCAATGGCGACAAGCAGATCACGCTCGACTACCTGTTCCACTTGGCCATGCAGCATGGTGGCCTGTGGGTGGGGGCCGGTGTGCTGCCATCGAACTCCAAGGCCGCCACGCGCAACGACGTGAACTGGCTGGGCGCCTACAGTGGCGCCATGGCGCAGTCGCCATCGGACGCTTCGGCCGGCGAGATGGCCCCGGGCGACCTGGACACCGCGCGTGTGCTGGGACAGCGGGTGGCCGAGCTGGCGGCCCGATTCCATCAAGACTGACACCAACCCCACGATCACAGGAGCTCACCATGCCACGATGCCATCGCCTTCGCGCCTGCGCCGCTGGAGCACGTCCATGAGCGCCGCCCTGCGCCTGTCCGGCCATGCCAAGGACCTGGGCGGCGGCTTCACCGTGCGTCGCCTGCTGCCGGCCGTGCAGTGCCGCTCGGTCGGGCCGTTCATCTTCTTCGACCACTTCGGTCCGGTGTCGGTGGTGCCCGGTGCGGCGCATGACGTGCGGCCCCATCCGCACATCGGCCTGGCCACGGTGACCTACCTGTTCTCCGGCGCCATCATGCACCGCGACAACCTGGGCTATGTGCAGCAGATCGAGCCCGGCGCCATCAACTGGATGACGGCCGGCAACGGCATCGTGCACTCCGAGCGCCGCCCCGAATCGCTGGCGGACACGACCTACGTGAACCATGGCATCCAGCTGTGGGCCGCCCTGCCGGTGGCGGCCGAGGAGGTCGATGCCTCCTTCGTGCACACGCCGGCCGCGGCGATTCCCGAGGTGCAGGTGGGTGATGCCGTGGTGCGCGTGCTGATCGGCACCGCCTTTGGCCAGACCTCGCCGGTGGCCACCTATGCGCCCACGCTGTACCTGGACGTGCAGTTGCCTGCGGGCGGCGTGCTGGAGCTGCCGGCGGCCCTGGCGCAGGAGATGGCGCTCTACCCGGTGGATGCCGAGCTGCTGCTCGATGGCGAGCCGCTGGCCGACCATACCCTGGCGGTGCTGCCTGCGGCTACTGCGGCTACTGCGGTGCCTGTGCGGCTGCAGGCCGGCGCCAGTGCGGTGCGCCTGATGGTCATCGGCGGCGATGCACTCGATGGCCCGCGCCATATGTGGTGGAACTTCGTCTCCAGCCGCAAGGAGCGCATCGTCCAGGCCGCCGGGGACTGGGAGGCGGGCCGCATGAAGGTGGTGCCGGGCGAAACGGAGTTCATTCCCCTGCCGGAGCACCGCTTCCGCGCGGACTGAGGGCAGGGCGGGGCGCCGCTCAGGCCTTGGGAGGCGTATCGGTGGAGAGGTCCGCGGCCAGCACCCGGCGCTCGTCGAAGACGAAGCAGCCGCCATGGTAGTGGGCGCCATCGGTCTCCTCGAAGTACTTGAGGATGCCGCCTTCGAGCTGGTAGACGTGATCGAGGCCTTCCTCGCGCATCAGGATGGCCGCCTTCTCGCAGCGGATGCCGCCCGTGCAGAAGCTCACCACGGTCTTGTCGGCCAGTTCGGCCTTGTGTGCGCGCAGGGCCTGCGGGAACTCGGTGAACTTGTCGATGCGCCAGTCGATGGCGTTGTCGAACGTGCCCTCGTCCACCTCGAAGGCGTTGCGGGTATCGAGCGTCACCACCTCGCGGCCCTCGTCGTCATGGCCCTGGGCCAGCCAGCGGTGCAGCGTGGCCGGCGTCACCGCCGGGGCGCGGCCTGTGGAGGGCTGGATGGTGGGGTGGTCCATGCGGATGATCTCGCGCTTGACCTTGACCAGCATCTTGCGAAACGGCACCGTGTCCGACCAGCTCTCCTTGGGGGCCAGGTCGGCAAAGCGCGCATCGGCGCGCAGGGCGTCGACGAAGCCGCGCACGGCCTCGGCCGTGCCGGCCAGAAAAAAGTTGATGCCTTCCTCAGCCAGCAGGATCGTGCCCTTGAGCTGCGCTGCGCTGGCGCGCTCGTGCAGCAGGTCGCGCAGCGCATGCGCATCGGGCAGCGGCACGAATTGGTAGCAGGAAATGTTGAGGACGTCGTTCACGGCGATGGCCTGTGGTTCACACGGAATGGGAAAAGAAGTGGTCCGCCAGGCACCATTCTCCTGGCGGGCGGGCACTGATTGTCGCGTGGCGGCGCGGCGGCGCGACGGCTGCCCGCCGTACCGGTCAGACCGTGGGTACCAGCAGCGTGGTCTCGATCTTGTTGGCCAGTTGGGCAATGGCCAGCGAGGCCGGGCAGCCCGGCGTGTTGAGCAGCAGCAGCTGGCGGCGCATCACGGCGTCGCGCACCGATGGGTCGGCCGGGATGTCGCCCATATGGATCAGGCGCACGGCCCGGCCCGACTCGGTGCTGACGAAGCGGTCCAGCACCTGCTGCAACTGGCTGGTGATGGCACGGCCGTCGCCCGGGCGCGCGGCCTGGTTGATCACCATGCGCACATGCTGGCGCTTTTGCTGCATGGCCAGCACCTTGATGGCGGCATAGGCATCGGTCAGGGAGGTGGGTTCGGGCGTGGCCACGATCAGCACCTCGGAGGCCAGCGAAATCGAGAACAGCACCACGTCCGAGATGCCGGCGCCTGTGTCCAGCAGGATCACATCGAAGGTGGGCGCCAGCGCCTGGATCACGTTCAGGAACTGGTTGCGCACCTCGGGTGTAAGGCGCGAGTACTCCACCATGCCCGAGCCGGCCAGCAGCACCGAGAAGCCGCCGGGCGCCTGGATCACGGCGTCCTCGAGCAGGGCCTTGCCGGTGAACACGTCGTGCAGGGTGATCTTGGGGTGCAGGTTGAGCACCACGTCCAGGTTGGCCAGGCCCAGGTCGGCATCGAGCACCAGCACGCGCTGGCCGCGCCGCGTGAGCGCCGCTGCGAGGTTGGCCGACACGAAGGTCTTGCCCACGCCGCCCTTGCCGCTGGTGATGGCAATGATGCGCGCACCGGTGGCTGCCGCGCCGGGTGGGCGGCCGGGCGAGGGTGGGGCGTCGGAGGAGGTGGGTGGGGGGACAGCGCGTCGCTCATCTTCTAACTTTCAGTTGGCGCTGCCTGTTGGGTCCAGCGGGGGCAGGTCGCCCCAGCCCGAGGGGGTGTACAGCGGGCCGAACAACAGGCTCTTTTCTTCGGCACTGACGGTGCTGTCGGGCTGCTCTTCGATGCTCACCCGGTTGCGGCCCGACGATTTGGCCTGGTAGAGCTGGTGGTCGGCCCGGTCGGTCCACAGCAGGGTGGTCGAGCGGATCCATTGCAGGGCGAAGGCCCCGCCGACGCTCACCGTGACATTCAGTTCCACGGAGGGCGAGATTCTGACAGGGGTGTTGGCCACGGCGCGGCGGATGCGCTCGGCCACTACCTTGCCGAAGGCGGCCTGGCAGGCGGGCAGCACCACGGCGAACTCCTCGCCGCCGTAGCGTGCCAGGGTGTCCATGGGGCGCACGCAGGCGCTCAGGGTGCGCGCCACCGACTGCAGCACCACGTCACCGGCCAGGTGGCCGTGGGTGTCGTTGACCGCCTTGAAGTGGTCGATGTCCAGCATCAGCAGCAGGGCCGCTTCGCCGGAGCGCGTCACACGGTCGATCTCGCGTTCGAGCACGGCGCGGAAATGCCGACGGTTGGCCAGCCCGGTGAGGGGGTCCTTGAGGGAGAGCTCGCACAGACCGTCGATCAGGCCCTGGAGGTAGCGCGACGGTGCTTCGCGTTGCAGGGACGCTTCGCTGCCGACCGCCTGCGCCACGAGCGCATGTGCAATGTCCAGGCGCAGATCGCGCAGGTCTACGAGATGAGAGGCCGCAGAGTCAGACACAAATGGATTAGGCAGAGTTCATTGAGTGTAGCAGCGGATAGGGATTTCAGATGGTCACGGATAGGGTGTAAGGGTTTCAGGAGGGGCCCGCGGGCGCCGCTGGGGGTGGTGCCGGCTCGGCAGGTATTTGCTGCAGGGCCAGCAGGGCTTCCGCGTCGGTGCGGTACATGCGCAGGCCCGGGCCGTCCCCGAGCAAACCGGCCCGGCGCAGCACCTGGTCCACGGGCAGCTTCATGCCGCTCACGTGCAGCGTGCCGCCGCGGGCCTGCATCAGCGCCTTGAGGGCGGCAAAGGTTTCCACCCCGGTGATGTCGATGCGGTTGATGGGCAGCGCCATCAGGCACAGGTGGACGATGTCGGGATGGGCGATCAGATGGTCCGTCACGTACCGGTCCAAGGCGCTGGCCGAGCCGAAATCCAGCTCCGCGTCCATGCGCAGCGCCAGCAGCCGCGGGGCCAGGGGCGGCAGGTGCCACAGGTGGCGGTCGCGCAGGCTGCCATCGGGGTGCAGGCCCACTTCGATGATGCGCGGGTGCAGGCGCTGGTACAAAAAGTGGCTCAGGTTCATCACCAGCCCCACCAGCACGCCCCAGTACATGCGCGGCGCGGTGGCCAGCGTCAGCGCAAAGGTCACGCCGGCCATCACGGCCTCGACGCGCGAGATGCGCCACAGGCGCAGCAAGGTAGCGGGCTTGATGAGGCTGGTCACCGCCGTGATCACCACGGCGGCCAGCACCGACTGCGGCACGTGGTAGAGCGCCGGCGTGAGCCACAGCAGCACCACCAGCACCAGGGCGATGGCGAACAGCGTGGCCCAGCCGGTGCGCGCGCCCGCGTACAGGTTGATGGCCGAGCGCGAGAACGAGGCGCTGGTGGCGAAGCTGCCGCACAGGCCGCTGCTGATCTTGGCCAGGCCCTGGCCGATCAGGTCCTGGTTCTCGTTCCAGCGCTCGCCCGAGCGCTGGCTCTCCACCTTGGCGCTGGAGGCGGTTTCGAGAAAGCTCACCAGCGTGATCACCAGCACCGGCATCACCAGAGCGGAAAACTGCGACCAGGACAGCAGCCCCGGCCAGTACGGCGAGGGCAGTCCCTCGGGCAGCGTGCCCACGACCGAGCCGCCGCCATCGGCATAGCCGAGCGCCCAGCTCAGTGCCCCAGCCGCGCCCACGACCAGGATGGCGGCCGGAAAGTTCGGGCGCCAGCGCCGCGCCAGGACCAGGATGGCGAGGCTGCCCAGGCCGAAAGCTGCGGCGACCAGGTCGAAATGGCCCAGCGACGGGGTGGACCACAGGGCCCCGAGGTCCGAGCGCAGGCCGGTGAAGGCGCGCAGCTGCGACGCCAGAATCAGCAGCGCCGCCGCCTGGGTGAAGCCGCTGAGCACCGGGGAGGTCACCAGGTTGAGCAGCCAGCCAAAGCGGGCCACCCCCATCACCAGTTGCAGCAGGCCCGAGAGCAGGGCCATCCAGGCCGCCAGGGCCACCCACTGCGCGCTGCCGGGCTCGGCCAGCCCGGTGAGGGAGGCACCGATCAGCAGGCTGGTGAGCGCCGTGGGCCCCACGCCCAGCCGGGTGGAGGAGCTGAACAGCACGGCGACCAGGGCCGGGATCAGCGAGGCGTAGATGCCGGTGACCAGCGGCATGCCGGCCAGGGCTGCATAGGCCACGCCCTGCGGCACCAGCATCAGCCCCACGGTCATGCCGGCGGAGAACTCGCCCTTGAGGAGGTGGCGGTCGGGGCGGGGCCAGGCGAGAAACGGAAACCAGCGGGACAGGGATTGCAAGGACGGCATGCCTCGATTGTCGCGCGCATCGGGTGTGCTGCCTGACGTCCTACAGCCACTTCGGAGCTATCCGACCCTGTGCGCCCGTCGGTGTGCCTAAAGTACGAAGCATGTTTCAACCCGCAAGGAGTTTTCCCATGAATACCGCACAGACCGCACTGCGTTCCACCCACCGCATTGCCAGCGTACTGGCCGTCAGCGCCCTGGCGCTGGGCCTGGCTGCTTGCAGCAAGAACGAAGATGCCACCGTCGGCCAGCGGCTGGACTCGGCCGTTGGCCGCACCGAGCAGGCTGCCACCGATGCCCGCATCAAGGCCGAGGCCGCCATGCAAAGCGCCGGCAACAAGATGGAGCAAGGTTCGCAGACCGCCATGGAAAAGGTCGATGACGCCACCATCACCGCCCAGGTATCCGCCGGCTTGGCCAAGGACCCTGACCTGAGCGCCATCAAGATCGATGTGGACACCGTGAATGGTTCCGTGACGCTCAATGGCCCTGCCACCACCCCGGCCGCCAAGGAGCGTGCCCAGACGATCGCCAGCGCCGTCAAGGGCGTGACCTCGGTCAACAACCAGTTGACCGTGACACCGAGCTAAGGCACCGCCGTACCTGACGGCTTGCACCGGGCCCCGGGACTGTATAGATACCGGACCCCACGCGCACCGGGCAGGGATGGACTTGCGACACGCCAGTCGGGCAGCGAGCAGGCTGCCTCCTTCATCTTCATTGCGAGGACTGGCATTCGAAGACCGCCCATGCAAGTGATGCGTGCAATGCAAGCCATCGGCCATGCCCTGGCCTTTGCCTGCCCCCGAACAGGGGCCATGGCAAAGGGGCCGCGCCGCACAAGGTGACCCTTGTGCGGCGCGCTACCATTGGCGGCATGCAAGACCATGCCACCGACATCGCCTCCCGCCTCGTCCACCACGACTACCTTCCACCCACGGGATTCCAGGCCCCCCAGACCCCGGTCTACAAGGCCTCGACCGTGATCTTCCCCAATGTCGCCGCCATGCGCAGCCGCGAATGGAAAGACAAGAGCGGCTACACCTACGGCCTGCATGGCACCCCCACCACCTTCATCCTCGAAGAGCGCCTGTGCGCGCTGGAAGGGGGGCTGCAGTGCCTGCTGGTCCCGAGCGGCCTGGCGGCGATTGCCAACGTGGCGCTGGCCTTGCTCAAACCGGGCGATGAGCTGCTGATCCCCGACAATGTCTATGGCCCGAGCAAGGACCTGATCCACGGCGAGCTGCGCCGCTTCGGCATCACGCATGCGGTCTACGACCCGCTCGATCCGGCCGATCTGGCCGCGCGCATCACGCCGGCCACCCGCCTGGTCTGGCTCGAAGCCGCCGGCTCGGTCACCATGGAATTCCCTGACCTGTGCGAGCAGGTGCGCATCTGCCGCGCGCGTGGCGTGACCACCGCGCTGGACAACACCTGGGGGGCGGGCCTGGCGTTCGCGCCCTTCGACCTGCTGGGCGACGGCAGCCTGGGCGTGGACATCTCCGCCCATGCCCTCACCAAGTACCCCAGTGGCGGCGGCGATGTGCTCATGGGCAGCATCGTCACGCGCGACGAAGCGCTGCACATGAAGCTCAAGCTCACCCACATGCGCCTGGGCCTGGGCGTGGGGGGCAACGATGCCGAGGCGGTGCTGCGCTCGCTGCCCAGCATCGGCCTGCGCTACCGCGCGCACGATGCGGCGGCGCGCTCACTGGCCTTGTGGATGCAGAGCCAGCCCGCCATCGCGCAGGTGCTGCACCCGGCGTTGGCCGGTGCGCCGGGCCATGACCACTGGAAGGGGCTGTGCGGCGCCGCTTATGGTGGTGAGGGCGCGGCGGCGGGCCTGTTCAGCGTGGTGATCGATGCGCGCTTCGGCCAGGACCAGGTCGATGCTTTCTGCGACGGCTTGCGCCTGTTCAAGCTGGGTTACAGCTGGGGCGGGCCCATGAGCCTGGTGGTGCCCTACGACCTGGCACGCATGCGCAGCCGGCCGGCGGCCCATCTGAAGCCCGGGACGCTGGTGCGGTTTTCCATCGGGCTGGAGGCGGTGGAGGACCTGCGCCAGGACCTGCTGCAGTCCTTGCAGCAGGCCTTTGCCGCCGCCTGACGGGCGCGGGGTATGTCGGCAAACAGGGGCCTAGCTGTTACAGTGGGCCTCTACTTCAGGAAGCAAACACCTTGGCAACACCCAACTACGGATACGAAAAGCGCCAGCGCGAGCTCGCCAAAAAGCAAAAAAAAGAAGAGAAGCTGCGTTCCAAAACCCAGCGCAGGCCGGATGACCCACAGGGTGACCAGCCTGCCGGTGGCAATGGCGACGGCGCTCCAGGCGCCAACCAGCCCTCGGGCGCACAAGGCGGCTGAGCCTTAGCCCTCCGTGTCCGGCACCCTGCCGCGCCGCAATGGCCGCAGGCGGGTCCCAGGGCACGGCGTTCAGCGCAGCAGCTTTTTCAGCTCTGGCCACACATTGGCCAGCATCTGCGGGTGCGCCTCTGCACGCGGATGAATGCGGTCCGCCTGGAACAGGCGGGTAGGGTCCGGGCCATCGGCCACGCCCTTGAGAAAAAACGGCACCACGGCCACTTTTTTGGCCTGGGCCACGGTGGTGAACAGCCCGGCAAACCGGTTCGCGTAGTCGGTGCCATAGTTCGGCGGCACCTGCATCCCCACCAGCAAGACCTTGGCCCCGGCCTTGAGCGCCGCATCGGTCATGGCCGTCAGATTTTCTTCGGTGTTCTTGAGCGGCAGGCCGCGCAGCGCGTCATTGCCGCCGAGCTCGATCACCACCACGGCGGGCTTGTGCTGGGTCAGCAGGGCGGCCAGGCGTGATCGCCCGCCCGAGGTGGTCTCGCCGCTCACGCTGGCATTGACCACCCGGCGCCCGATCTTCTCCTCCTGCAGCCGCTTTTCCAGCAGGGCCACCCAGCCCGCGCCGCGTGCCAGGCCGTACTCGGCGCTCAGCGAATCGCCCAGCACCAGAATGGCAGGCGCGCCTGGCGCGGAAGATGCTGCCGCCTGGGCCCAGGCGGCAGGGGCACAAACCCCTGCCAAACCCAGGATGCCTGCCGAGAGGATAAAGTGGCGCCGATACTGCAGATGTCGAATCAAAGCAAAGAACCTTTCATGTCCGAATCTTCCCCATCGCCCGTGACCCCCATTATTGCCGTCGAGCATGTCTTCAAGTCGGTCACGGATTCGACCGGTACGCTGGACATTCTGCGGGATATCGATTTCCGCCTGGCGCCAAGGGAAACTGCGGCCATCGTGGGCGCCTCGGGCTCGGGCAAGAGCACGCTCTTGTCCATCATCGCCGGGCTCGATACGCCCACGCGCGGCACGGTGCGCCTGGACGGCCATGACCTCTTTGCCATCGACGAGGACGAGCGCGCTGCGCTGCGCGCGCAGAAGGTGGGCTTCGTGTTCCAGAGCTTCCAGCTCATGGGCAACCTCACCGCGCTGGAGAACGTGATGCTGCCGCTGGAGCTGGCCAATCGCCGCGATGCGCGCAAGGCCGCGGCCGACATGCTGGCCCGCGTGGGCCTGGGCCAGCGCCTCGGCCATTACCCCAAGGTGCTCTCGGGCGGCGAGCAGCAGCGCGTGGCCCTGGCGCGGGCCTTCGTCGTGCACCCGGCGGTGCTTCTGGCCGACGAGCCCACAGGCAGCCTGGACTTTGCGACCGGCGAGACCATCATGCAGCTCATGTTCGAGCTCAACCGCGAGCAGGGCACGACGCTGGTGCTGGTCACGCACGACCGCGGCATTGCCGCGCGCTGCGAGCGGCGCATCACCATCGACGCAGGCCAAGTGGCCGAGAACTAGGCTACCCCCTGGGGCGCTTCGCGCCTTCCCCCTGGAAGGGGGACGCCACCGGTGGCCTGGCAAAGCCAGTTCCACGGTGGCACTGGCGTTGACGCGCCAGTTGCATAGGCCTACAGCGTCATCGACAGCTGATAGGGAATCAGCTTCGTCCAGTCGATAATCAGGGCATGTCTTCCCCCAAAGTTCTTTTCGGCTTCCACGCCGTGGGCGTGCGTCTGAAGACCGCGCCCAAATCCGTCATCGAGATCTACTACGAGGTCACGCGGCGCGATGCGCGCATGCGCCAGTTCCTCGACCGCGCCCGCGAGGCCGGTGCCCGCCTGATCGAAGCCGACAGCGAGCGCATCGCCAAGCTGGCCGGCAGCCATGGCCACCAGGGCGTGGCGGCGCGGGTGGAGCCCGTGGCACAGATCACCTCGCTCGACGAGCTGCTGGAGAACCTCGAAGCCGCCGGCGTCGAGAACCCGCTGCTGCTGGTGCTCGACGGCGTGACCGACCCGCACAACCTGGGCGCCTGCCTGCGCGTGGCCGATGGTGCGGGCGCACATGCCGTCATCGCCCCCAAGGACCATGCCGTGGGCATCAACGCCACGGTGGCCAAGGTGGCCAGCGGCGCGGCCGAGACCATGCCGTACTTCATGGTCACCAACCTGGCGCGCACGCTGGGCGAGCTCAAGGAGCGCAACATCTGGTGCATCGGCACCAGCGACGATGCGCCCAAGACTGTCTACCAGGTGGACCTCAAGGGCCCCGTGGCCCTGGTGCTGGGCGCCGAGGGCGATGGCATGCGCCAGCTCACGCGCAAGACCTGCGACGAACTGGTCTGCATCCCGATGAAGGGCGCGGTGGAGAGCCTCAATGTGTCCGTTGCCAGCGGCGTGTGCCTCTACGAGGCGCTGCGCCAGAGGACTTGACCGTATGCAGGAGGATCGCCTGGACACCGTGCGCGCCTGGGTGCAGGAGGCCCGGCACATCGCCGTGCTCACCGGCGCGGGCGTGAGCGCCGAGTCGGGCGTGCCCACCTTCCGCGATGCGCAGACCGGCTACTGGGCCCAGTTCCGTGCCGAGGACATGGCCACCGAGGAGGGCTTTCGCGCCCACCCGGAGCGGGTCTGGAACTGGTACCAGCACCGGCGCCAGCTGATGGAGGGGGTGCAACCCAATGCCGGCCACCTGGCGCTGGCGGCCTTCCAGTCCGCCCACCCGGGCCGCCTCACGCTGATCACCCAGAATGTGGACGGCCTGCACCAGCGCGCGGGCAGCACGGGCGTGCTGTGCCTGCATGGCGATCTGTTCGCCAACCGCTGGCTCGATACGCCGCGCAACTGCTGCCACATCGACGATGCGGTGGCCGGCAGCCCACCCCATTGCGACCGCTGTGGCAACCGGCTGCGCCCCGGCGTGGTCTGGTTTGGTGAAATGCTGCCGCTGGCCGTGTTCGAGGCCGCTGAGCGGGCAGCGCAGGATTGCGACCTGATGCTGGTTGCCGGCACGGCGGGCGCCGTGTACCCGGCTGCGGGCCTGGCGCGCCAGGCGCGTGCGGCCGGTGCCCGTGTGGTCGTGCTCAACCCCGCACCGAGCGAACTCGACGATGCCGCCGATGCCGTGCTGCGCGGTACCTCGGCGACCTTGCTGCCCCAGTTGCTGCGCGCCTGACTGGCGGGGCCTGGCCCGGGGTGCATGCCCCAAAGTTGTGCGCTTTGTGCGACAGACTGTCGCAAACCGGACAAGTTGCCGCCGGCCGGGCCTGTAGCCTGCGCCACCTTTGCACAATTCTCCGGGCACCTTCACACCATGAGCCGTCGTCACTTTCTCCTGCGCGCCACCCAGATGGCTGCGGCCACCAGCCTGCCTGTGTGGGCCTCCACGGCGAACGCTGCGGACGAGCCCCTGTCTGCAAAGCACATCAATCTGGGCTGCTCCATCGCCCTGACCGGGCCGCTGGGCCAGGCCGGCATCGAGCAGGTGGCCGGCATGAAGGCGGCGTTTGCCGAGCTGAACCAGGCCGGCGGCGTGCATGGCCGCGAGATCCGCATGGACGCCAAGGACGATGCCTACGTGGCCAGCCGCACCCTGCAGAACGTCACGCAGATGCTGGAGGCGCAGTCCATCTTCGCGCTGATCTCGCCCCTGGGCACGGCCAACACGGCCGCCATCCTGCCGCTGATCGAAGGCAAGGGCATTCCCACCGTGGGCCCCATCACGGGTGCGCCCTCGCTGCGCTCGGCCGAGCAGCGCAACGTGTTCTTCGTGCGCCCGAGCTACCGCGACGAAACCCAGCGCTTGGTCAAGCAGGTGGTGGAGATGGGCCTCAAGCGCATTTCCGTGGTCTACCTGGACAACCCCTTCGGCAAGGAAGTGCTCAAGGACATGTCGCGCGCGCTCGACGAGATCAAGGTCGAACGTGCCGGCGAATTCGCCCTGGCGGTGGACGGCAAGAACGGCGCCGAGCTGGCCGACAAGGTGGCCGCCGAGCGCCCGGGCGCCGTGCTGCTGGCGACCACCGGCACGGCCAACACGGCTTTCGTGCTGCCATTCCGTGCCAAGGCGGCCGGCGTGCCGCTGGCCGGCCTGTCGGTCACGGTGATCTCGTCCGAGCTGCCCAAGCTGGCCGCCGCCACGCGCGGCATGGCCCTGGTGCAGGTGTTCCCCGACGCCAATTCGCAAAAATCGGTGGTGGTGCGCAAGTTCCAGAGCACCATGAAGGCGACGGGGGCCAATGCCGCCTTCTTCAACAGCGGCAGTGCCCTGGAAGGCTGGGTCAACGCCCAGATCATGATCGAAGGCCTCAAGAACGCGGGCAAGGACCTCACCCGCGACAGGCTGCGCAATGGCCTGGCGGGCATCCGCTCGCTGTCGTTCGGCGACTTCAATGTCGGCTTTGGTAGCAAGGCACCCTACGTGGGCTCGGACTCGATCTACCTGGCCATCTACGCCGAGAACGCGCGCCGCCTGAGCTGATCCCTATGGCGGGGCTTTCGCGCTGCCCAATGCCCTGAGCACCTCCTGTCGCTGCGCGAGCGGGCCGGAGTTGCCGCAAGGGTCCACGAAATAGCGGTAGTTCCGGTCGCGCGCGAGGAACAGCAGGTAGCGCCCACCCACCTCCATGGGAAAGCGCGAACTCGTGTTCTCGCTGTACAGCGCCAGGCCGGGCGGCATGTGCCCGCGCACGCTGCGCAGCACCCTGAGCACATACAGCGTGGCCGTGATGCCGTCCGGATCCGCTGGGTCCTCATGCAGCAGCTCTGCCTGCCCGACCTCGGCCACCACCACGCCCGAGGCCGTCGCGGCTTCCTGCGCCGCGGTGGGCGCACGCCCGTCGATGCACGCTGCCCTGGCCACAGGTGCGGCCACTACCAGGCACAGCAGGCACAGCAGGCAGGCAACCATCCGCACGGCAGGAAGGCTGCGCACGCCGTGGGTGGGCTGCAGTGTGTCGCTCATTCGGAAAGTTCCTCCCAGTACGGCTCCAGGTAGTCTTCCAGGAAGGCGATGAAGCTGCCTGCAATGGGCTCTGCGCGCCCCGTGCTCTGGTGGTAGAACAGCACCACCGGGTTTTCTCCGTCCTGCACGCGTGAAGTGTCCAGGCAGAAGGGTTCGTTGTCGTCCTGGCTGCGCTGGATGACGACCAGGTGGGCCGGCAGGGGTGCAGCCCAGCCTTCGCGGTAGTGCAGGGTGTCGCCATGCACGCTACCCAGGCCGCCCAGGGGCTCGCTGGCCGGGATGGTGGAGATGCACAAGCTGTCCAGCCCGCCACCACCGGTCTTCAGGATGAAGGTGCGAAACGAGCCGCTGATGCGCACGCCCAGTGCCTGCTCCAGGGCGGTCAGGGCGGCCTGCGAGCTGGCGCCGGCCCAGTCCACGCTGTGCTCGCCATCCGGCAGGTGGGCCAACTGGTCGATGCGTGCAATCAGGCGGTCCATGCTTTCCTGGTCGTTCATGGGTTCTGCCCTGTGCTGTTCTGGATGAAATCGTCCACGGCGGCCTTGGCCTGCTGCAGGCTGCTGCCATGGGCCTGCTGGTGAGCGCGCAATGCCGCCAGCTTGCCGCCGGGATCGTGTGCCAGGGCGCGCCAGTCGGGCGGCGCTTTGGTTGCCAGCAGCACCGCACTGCGCGCGCTGGCGGGCGCACATTCCCAGCGCGCGGTGATGGCGAGCGCCGGAACATTGGGCGGGGAGAAGCGCTCCAGTGCCTCCAGCAGCGCGCTCTGCGATACCAGGGACTGCACCGTGCGGGGAGGACAGCGCGGGCCATCGCGTACCTCGCGCAGCAGGGGCTGCGCACGGCTGAGCGCGCGCAGCCAGGCGCCTGTCGCCGCATCCATGCCGGCGGCCACCTGGTCCACGTCGTTGCGCACCACCTGGCAGGCCTGCGCGGTGGTGAAACCGTCCTCGCCGGTCCAGTCGCTGAGGTCGGCCAGCGCCTGCAGCAGCTGCACGCAGGCAAAGTCCTGGAAGGAGCGGTATCCCACTTCGCTCGCACCGCTGTCGTGCCGCACCAGGACCACGCCGGGCTCCAGCGCGCCTTCGAGCGGCACCAGGCACCATGCATCGCCCGCACCGGTTTCGGCAAAGGGCACCAGGCGCTGGCCATTCTGGTACGCGGGGTTCAGCCATTCCCCGGCGGTGGTGCGTACGCCCTGGGCATCCAGCCATTCGAAGTCACCGCAACTGATCAGCGGCGGGGGCGCGCTCAGGCAGCGCTCCCTCCAGGTGGCAGCCCAGTCGGGGCCATAGGCCGTGGACCCGTCCGCCACCAGGTGCCGCAGCAACGGCGGCAAGGCGATGCCGGCGTCTGCCGCCAGCGCATCGAGGGCTTGCAGCAGCGCGCTCACAGGTACCACCGCCACGCCTGCAGCATGCCTTGCGCGCGGGCTTCGCTGCCGGTGAAGGCCGCCAACGCCTGTACCACCTGCGCACGGCTGCTGGCCTTGAGCGCATAGGTGTCATCCAGCGCATCGTCGCCCAGGGCCGCGAGGGCGTTGGCCACCGTGGCGATGGCGCCCAGGGCGGTAGGCAGGTCATCGGCAAACCGGCTCGGGTCGTTGAAGTTCCCTCGTCCCGCCAGGTCGAACCAGACGCTGCCGTCGATGCGGTCCAGGATGAAGGGGTTGGCGCCTTCCTGTGCAATCACCAGCCAGTGGTCCGGCCAGCCGGGGATCGGGTTGTCGGGGTTGCGCGACCAGGCATAGCCGTCCTGCCGTGCCCAGAGCTTGTGCAGCGGCGGCACATCCACCGGATTGCCGCCCGCGTTGATGGCGAGGCCCACCGGGCCCACCGACGCATGCCAGGTCTCGCCCCAGGGCCCCACCTCGCGGTAGAAGGCCTCCACGATGGCGGGCAGGGGAAAGGGGCCCTGCCAGTCGCTGGCGGGCTGGGGCTGCAGGCGGCCCCAGGGGGCGAGCAGCGGGCGCAGGCGGTCGAATGGCGCCATGGTCACTCCGAATGCACGTCGGTGAAGGCGCCGTTGGTGGTGTTGATGTGGACGAGCTGGCTTGGCTCCCAGGGAATCTCGTAGCCCACCGAGCAGGCACTTTGCGTGGCCCCCAGGCCGTGATCAGGATGCACTTCGATGAAGCAGGGCGTCAGAAAGCCCCAGAGCGTGCCTTCATTCAATGCAACCCCCGGTGGCACCACCTCGCATTCGAGCAGAAAGGCTACGAGCGCCGGGGTGGCCTCATCGCGGACCTGCCGGGCATTGGCGAGCAGTCGCGCAAAGGCTTCGGCCTGCGCTGCTGTCGGGCCCTGCCTGGCGCCATGCACGCGCAGTGCAAATCCGTCCCCCAGGTGGGCAATGCCGATCTCGCCCTCCCAGACCTTGGATTGGCCTTCGGCGGACAAGGCGCCGAAGGGTGCTGCCTGCAGGCGGCGGGTGAACAGGCCCATGGGGATCTCCGTGAGGGATGGGAATGGGCGCCAATGTAGCCTGACTGGCAACGCGCGGCCATGCACCCTCCCGCCGTACCGCCTGGGGATACTGCCGGTCCCGCCAGGGCATACCGCATGCCGTCGCCGTTGCGCCGGGATGGTGCCAAGCGTCCGGCGATGCCTGGGTTGGGGAATATTTGGCTTGGAGTTTGCTTGGCGCATGCCTAAGATGCTCCAAAGAGGGGGCGGCAGCCGGGTGGGCGTGTGAGCGACGGCGAGGCCCCACCACGATGAGGGGCTGTATGGCATCTGATTTCTCCGGGGTCCACTGGGAGCAGAACCCTGACGCGCTGCTGGTCATCGCGCCGGACGGTACGGTACTGCACTGGAACCCTGCTGCACAGGCCACCTTCGGCTACACCGAGGCCGAAGCCCGGGGGCGCAGCCTCGCACAGCTCATCGTGCCACCGGACCAGGTGCATGACGAAGAATCGATCTGCGCCGAAGCCCTGCAATCCGGGGTGGCCGTGCACGAGTCGGTGCGCCGGCGCAAGGATGGTTCGCTGGTCCATGTGAACGTGTCCACCCGTGCGGTCTTTGCCGCGGGCGGCCAGTTGGCCTACTTCCTGTCGAGCAAGAAGGACGTCACCCAGCTCAAGGTGCTGCGCGATGCCAAGCTGGTCGAGGCGCGTTTTCGCGACCTGCTCGAGTCCACACCCGATGCCATCGTGATGGTGAATGCGACCGGGCGCATCGTGCTCGTGAACTCGCAGGCAGAGCGCGTGTTCGGCTACCCCCGGGGCCAGTTGCTGGGGCAGGCCATCGAGGTGCTGTTGCCCCAGCGCTACCGCAGTGCCCACCTGGGGCACCGCGGCGGCTTCTTCGTCCAGCCGCGCACCCGCACCATGGGAGCGGGCCTGGAGCTGTACGGCGTGCGCAGCGATGGCAGCGAGTTTCCGGTGGAAATCAGCCTCAGTCCGCTGGAAACGGAAGAGGGCACCATGGTGATGAGCGCGATCCGCGACATCACGGGCCGCAAGAAGGCCGACCAGAAATTCCGCGACCTGCTCGAATCGGCGCCCGATGCCATGGTGATCGTGGACCGGGAGGGGCACATCGTGCTGGTCAACTCGCAGGCCGTGAAGCTCTTCGGCTGGGCGCGCCAGGAGCTGATGGGCCAGCAGATCGAGCTTTTGGTGCCCACGCGCCACCGCGGCCAGCACCCGCAGCACCGGGGCGGCTTCTTCGCCGAGCCGCGCACCCGTTCCATGGGCGCAGGCCTGGACCTGTACGGGCTGCGCAAGGATGGCTCGGAGTTCCCGGTCGAGATCAGCCTGAGCCCACTGGAGACCGAGGAGGGGCTGTTCGTCTCCAGCGCCATCCGCGACGTGACCGAGCGCAAGCGCTTCGAGCAGGCCCTGCGCGACAAGAACCTGGAACTGGAGAACGCTGCGCTCGTGAAGGACCGGTTCCTGGCCAGCATGTCGCACGAGTTGCGCACGCCGCTCAATGCCATCATCGGCTTCACCGGCACCTTGCTCATGCGCCTGCCAGGCCCGCTCAACACCGAGCAGGAAAAGCAGCTGCGCATCGTGCAGACCGGTGCGCGCCACCTGCTGTCGCTGATCAATGACCTGCTGGACGTGGCCAAGCTGGGTGACGGCAAACACAGCCTGCAACTGGAGACGACCGATTGCCGTGGGGTGGTGGAGGAGGTGGCTGCCGCCCTGGGCCCCGATGCGCAGCGCAAGGGCCTGGCCTTCGTGGTGAGCATGCCCGGGCATGCGGTGCTGGCGCGCACCGACCGGCGCGCACTCACCCAGGTGGCCATCAACCTCGTGGGCAATGCCATCAAGTTCACGGACGAAGGGCGCGTGCTGGTGCAGCTCGATGCCCCGGGTCCGGCGAACCCGCGGCTGAGCCTGCGCGTGCAGGACACGGGGCCCGGCATCCCGCTCGCGGACCAGGCACGGCTGTTCGAGCCGTTCTCCCGGGTGGAAGGTGCAGAGCGGCGCCAGGAAGGCTCGGGCCTGGGCCTGCACCTGAGCCGCAGGCTTGCCCAGGCGCTGGGCGGCGACATCACCCTGCACAGCCTGCCAGGCGAGGGCAGTACGTTCATCCTGGATCTGCCGGGGGCGCTGCCCTGCGAAATGGAGCGATAGCCCATGCTTGCCCGCATTCTGGTCATCGAAGACGACGAAGCCAGCCGCATGCTGGTGACCTACCTGCTGGAGGCCGATGGCTACCACGTGTACAGCGCGCCCAATGGCCGCGAGGGCGTGCGCGCCGCGCTGGAGCACGGGCCCGACCTCATCCTGTCGGACCTGCAGATGCCGGTCATGGACGGCTATGAGGTGGCCCGGCTGCTGCATGCCGACCCCGGCTGGCGCAGGGCCCCGCTGGTCGCGGTGACGGCTTTTTCCATGCCCGGCGACCGGGAGAAGGCGCTGGAGGTCGGCTTCCAGGACCATATCTCCAAGCCCATCGATCCGGAGCGCTTCGTGCGCCAGGTCGAGGCCTATCTCGCGCCGGCATTGCGGGCAGCGCACCCGCCGCGGTGATGAACAAGCAAGGAGGGCGGCAGCCATGGCAAAGATCCTCGTTGTGGACGACCAGGCCCCCAACCGGGCCCTGATCGTCACGCTCGTCAACCACAGTGGCCATGAGGCGCTGGAGGCCGTGGACGGTGCGGATGCGCTGGAGCTGGTGCGCGCCGAGCGGCCGGCGCTGGTGATCTCGGACATCCTCATGCCCACCATGGATGGCTACGAATTCGTGCGCCAGTTGCGGGCCGACCCTGCACTGGCGGCCACCCGCGTCATCTTCTACAGCGCCCACTACCAGGGGGAGGAGGCGCGCAGCCTGGCGCTGGCCGGAGGGGTGTCCGAGGTGCTGGTCAAGCCCTGCGAGCCCCAGGACATCCTGCGCGCCATCGAACGCACGCTGGCGCAGGCGGCAGCGGGCTCCCAGGACTCGCCCGAGGTGTCGGAGCCGGCCTTCCGCTCCCAGCACCTGCGCCTGGTGACCGACAAGCTGCGCGGCAACGTGGTGGAACTGGAGGCCACCAACCGCCGCCTGGCCGCGCTCACCGAGCTCAACCTGCAATTGGCCTCCGAGCGCGATCCCGCCACGCTGCTCAACAAGGTCTGTGCCGGGGCCCGCGAACTCATCGGTGCGCAGTACGCCGTGCTGTGCGCCGTGCGCAAGCCGGGCGATTCCCCGCTGGTATGCACCAGCGGTATCGACCCGGTGCTGGCGCGGTCGCTGCCTGTGCCCGATACCTCATCGGGCATGCTGGGGCGGCTGCAGACGGAGCGCCGCTCGCAGCGGCTGCTCAATCCCGCGGGCGATCCCACGATGGCGGGCCTGCCGCCCGGCTACCCGCCGCTGTACTGCGCGCTGGAGGCACCGGTGACCTCGCTGGCCTCGTCCTACGGCTGGATCTGCCTGGCCAACAAGGAGGGGGCCGACCACTTCAGCGCCGAGGACGAGCGCATCCTGTCGATCCTCGCGGCCCAGGTCGGGCGCATCTACGAAAACGGCAGCCTCTACCTGGAGGTGCAGCGCCATGCCGAGCAGCTGCACATCGAGGTGATCGAGCGGCGCCGGGCGCTGGAGGAGCTGCGTGCCAGCGAGGCCGGGCTGCACCGGGCCCAGTTGCTGGCCAAGATCACGCACATCATCAGCGGACCCGGCGGCCAGTTCGAGAGCTGGCCGGACACGCTGGCGCAGATGCTGCGGCGCGACCCGAGCACCATGCCGGCATCTGCCCGGGAGTGGATCACCATGGTGTACGCCGACGACCGTGCGCTGGTGCGCAGCATGGCCTTGCAGGCGGTGCGCGAAGGGCTGCGCATGGACTTCACCTACCGCCTGTGGCGCGCCGACGGGGCGCTGTTGCACCTGCGCCAGGTGATGGAGCCGCTGCCCGGCGAAGGCGCCGCTCCCGACGGCCTGCGCTGGTTCAACACCATCCAGGATGTCACGGCGCAAAAGCGGGCCGAGGAGGCACTGCGCGAGAGCGACCGGCGCTTCAACGAACTGCTCGACAAGGTCGAGATGGCCTCGCTGATGCTCGACCGCAACGGCTGCATCACCTACTGCAACGACTGCCTGCTGCGCCTGTCGGGCTGGGAGCGCGGCGAGATCTTCGGGCGCAACTGGTTCGAGCTGTTCCTGCCCCCGGGCATGGACGGCATGCAGCGCGTGTTCGAGGACATGCTGGCCGACCGGCCGGCCACCTGGCATTTCGAGCAGGAAATTCTCACGCGCGCAGGGGGGCGCCGGCTGGTGTACTGGAACAACACGGTGCTGCGCTCGGTCGATGGCGAGGCCATGGGCATCGCCTGCCTGGGCGAGGACATCACCGAGCGGCGCGAGGCCGAGCACAAGATCAAGCGCCTGAACCGCGTCTATGCCGTGCTCAGTGGCATCAGCACGCTGCTGGTGCGCATGCGCAGCCGCCAGGAGCTGTTTGCCCAGTCCTGCGACATCGCGGTACGGCACGGGCAGTTCCGCATGGCCTGGATCGGCCGGGTGGACCGCGCGGCGCAGCAGGTGATCCCCATGGCAATTTCCGGCTCGGACCCGGACTTCTTCGACGACATTGCCGGCCGCCTCTCGTATGCGGACGAGCCCTCGGGCGTCTACAGCCTGACGGCCACGGTGGTGCGCGAAAAGCGCGCCGTGGTCTGCGACCGGGTCGAAGGCGACCCCCGCGTGCTGCTGCCGGCCAAGCTGCGGGCCCGCTCGGTGGCCTCGCTGGCGGTGCTGCCCCTGATGGTGGCGCAGGAGGTGGTGGGCGTGATGGCGCTGTTTTCCGACGAGGCGAGCTTCTTCGATGCCACCGAGATGAAGCTCCTGGGCGAGCTGGCGGGCGACATCAGCTTCGCGCTCGACCACCTCGAAAAATCCGACCGCCTGAACTACCTGGCCTACTACGACGACATCACCACCTTGCCCAACCGCACGCTGTTTCTGGACCGCGTGAACCAGCACATGCGCGCGCGCGAGGGCCACCGGCCGCAGGCAGCGCCCTTCCTCGGGGTGGCGCTGATCGACGTGAACCGCTTTCGCATCGTCAACGACACGCTGGGGCGTTCGCTCGGGGACGAACTGCTCAAGCTGGTGGCGCAGCGCCTGCAGTTGCATGCCAGTGCGATGGACATGCTGGCGCGCATCGGCGTCAACAGCTTCGGCGTGGCCGTGTGCGAGGCGCGCGATGCGAGCGCGGTGGCCGTGGCCGTGGACCACCTCATGCGCGCCTGCTTCGACGAGCCCTTCCTGCTGGGCGCGCAGGAGCTGCGCATCACCGCCAAGGCGGGCGTGGCCCTGTTCCCCATGGATGGCGGCGATGCCGAGGCGCTGCTGCGCAATGCCGAGGCGGCCCTCAAGAAGGCCAAGGCCTCGGCCGACGCACTGATGTTCTACACCTCGGAGATGAACCTGCGCGTGGCCGAGGCGCTGAGCCTGGAGAACCAGTTGCGCGAAGCGCTGGAGCGCGGCGAATTCGTGCTGCACTACCAGCCCAAGCTGCACCTGGCCAGCGGCGAGGTGACCGGTGCCGAGGCCCTGATCCGCTGGAACGACCCGCGCCGCGGCCTGGTGCCACCCGGGCAGTTCATCCCCATCCTCGAAGAGACCGGCCTGATCTACGACGTGGGCCGCTGGGCCCTGGGCCAGGCCCTGGCCGACAACCTGCGCTGGCGTGCCGCGGGCCTGGTGCCGATACGGGTGGCCGTGAACGTCTCGTTCCTGCAGCTGCGCCACCGGGCCTTCATCGAGCAGGTGCGCGCGGCCGTGGCGCACGACCCACAGGCCGCTTCCGGGCTGGAACTGGAGATCACCGAAAGCATGGTGATGGACGACGTGGAGCACAGCACCCAGAGCCTGCATGCCATCCGCGAGATGGGTATCACCGTGGCCATGGACGACTTCGGCACCGGTTTTTCCTCGCTGAGCTACCTGGCCCGGCTGCCGCTCGACACGCTCAAGATCGATCGCTCGTTCATCCTGCACCTCGCCGCAGGGCCCAAGGGCGGTGCGCTGGTGTCCACCATCATCAATCTGGGCCACTCGCTGGGGCTCAATGTCGTGGCCGAAGGGGTGGAGACCGAAGAGCAGTCCGGCCTGCTGGCGCGGCTCGGCTGTGACGAGATCCAGGGCTTTCTCTACAGCCGGCCCGTGCCGGCGGAGGTTTTCGAGCAGCAGTTCCTGCGCAGCCTGCAGCCCGACGCGCCTGCCCTATGATTTGGGGCTCAGCATTTGCGTGCCAGGCTCTGAAAGCGTGGCATATGACGGCCCATGGACGAAGAACACGACCACCAGCGACCACCCCCGGCGGACGACCACACGCGCCGCGCACTGCGCACGAACACCCTGGCCATCCTCGCCTTCTGGCTGGTGGTCATGGGGGTTCTGTACCTGGGCATGAAGCAGTTCATGGCACCGCGCGGCGCCACGGTCACCTCCAGCGGCGCGCTGGTGATACCACGCCACAGCGACGGCCACTTCCGCGTGGCGGGCACGGTCAACGGGGTGCCGGTGAATTTCATGGTGGACACGGGCGCCAGCCTGATCGCGGTGACCGACGAGGTGGCGAAGAAGGCCGGCCTCACCGGCGGCGTGCCCACCACCTTCCGCACGGCCAACGGCAACCGCGAGGGGCGGGTCTCGGTCTCCGAATCCATCACCGCGCGCAATCTCGCAGTGTCGGGCCTGCGCGTGGGCACGGGCTACACCGGCGAAAGCGAGGACGACGCGCTGCTCGGCCAGAACTTCCTGCGCCAGTTCGACGTGGAGATCAAGCGCGACTCCATGGTGCTCAACCCCCGCGGCGGTTGAAAAAAGGGGCACCGGCACGCCGGTGCCGGGCCTCAGCCCTTCTTCTGCACGGACTTGATGATGCTCGAAAAGTCCAGCGCGCCGTGGCCTGCCAGACTGTGCGCCGCGTACAGGTTGCGCGCCAGGCCGCCCAGGGGCGTGGCGGCCTTCACGGCGGCCGCATTTTCCTGCGCCAGGCCCAGGTCCTTGAGCATCAGGTCGGTGCCGAAGCCGCCCGCGTAGCCCTTGCTGGCAGGGGCAGTTTCCATCACGCCGGGCATGGGGTTGTACTTTTCCAGCGCCCAGTTGCCGCCCGAGCTGCGGCGCATGATCTCCGACAGCACCTTGGGGTCCAGGCCATTGGCCACGCCCAGGGCAATCGCCTCGCTGGTGCCCGCCATCAGAATGCCCAGCAGCATGTTGTTGCAGATCTTGGCCGTCTGCCCGGCACCCACGCTGCCCGCGTGAAAAATGTTGGCGCCCATTTTCTCGAGCACTGGGCGCGCGCGTTCCAGGTCGGCCGCGTCGCCACCCACCATGAAGGTCAGCGTGCCGGCAATCGCGCCGCCCGTGCCGCCCGATACCGGTGCATCGATGAAGGCCACGCCCTTGGCCTTGGCGGCCTCGGCCACCTTGCGCGAGGTGGCTGCGGCAATGGTGGAGCAGTCGATCACCAGCGTGCCGGCCGGCAACTGGGCCAGCAGCTCGCCAGCGCCCAGGAACAGGCTGTCCACATGCTGGCTGGCGGGCAGCATGCTGATGACGACTTCGGCGCCTTGCACGGCGGCTGAGGCATCGGCTGCGATGGCCACGCCATCGGCGGCCAGCTTGTCGCGTGCGGGCTGCGAAAGGTCGAAGGCCCGGACTTCGTGGCCTGCCTTGTGCAGGTTCACGGCCATGGGGCCGCCCATATTGCCCAGACCGATGAATGCGATTTTCATGTTCGTATCTCCTTGGTGTCGTTGTGATGTGGAAAGGGGGTCAATCCGTGGCGATGTCCGCGCCCCGGCTGGCAAGTTCCTCGCGCAGCACCGAGCGGTGGCAGCGCGCCTCGTTCTCGCAGTAGCAGCCGACCGACATGGCACTGTGGTGCGACAAGGTGGCCAGCAGGTCCAGCGTTCGGCTGGCCTCGGGCTGGGCCAGTTCCTTGCGGAACTGCTTCACGAAGGCCTGCCACTCCTTGTCGCTCTGCGCCTGCTGCCCCTGGGCCATGAGATCGGCGCTCGGTGAGAGCAGCGGGTACCACACGTCATACCAGTTCTGGCTGCCGAACTCGGCCTTGGGCACGCCGCGCGGTGGCCGGCGCACGGTGCCGATGCGGGGGCCTTCGTCGGGCGCGCGTGGGGTGCCGAGGCGGACGATGCGAAGGGGCATGGTGGTGGCTTCTTGGGCAATGGAGAAAGTCAGTCGTCGGCCTCGAAGATGCTGTGGCGCTTGGCCGCGGGCTTCTTCTTTGCCGTCGGGTTGGTCTTCGCGGTCTTCGTTGCAGCGGGCTTGCGCTTGGGCGTGGCCTTGACTAGCGGGTTGTAGGCCAGCGCCTCCCTCAGCCAGAAGCTCCACTGCGCACGCGTGGTGTAGCCGTTGGGTTCGATCCAGAAGTAGCCCTTCATGCCGCCACCGGGCGACAGCTCGCGCGAGTTCTGCATCTCCTGGAACTCCGGGTGCCGCCCTGGCGGCAGGCGTACCAGCAGTTCTTCGCCCTTGACGCCGATGCACAGCTTGCCGCCCACGAAGAAGCAGTAGCAGCCGAACATGGTGCGCTCCTCCACGTCGCTGCGCCCTTCGAGCGCGGTGCGCACGGCGTCGATCAGGTGCAGGGTTTCGTCGGAAAGCGGGCGGGCGGGCATGAGATTTATGGGGTTTCGAAATACTTACTGGTGCGATCTCTCAGCAAAGTAGGTGCATTGGCGCTGGCGTGAAAAATTATGCTGACATCTGATCTGACTACGCAACAGATGGAGCGCCACCCATATTTTTCAAAAATAGCCGAGCTGGGCATCTCTCCTTCGTCGAAGTGATGATATTTTATATTTATATAAAATAAAATATCTGTTTTCTCTTTGAAGGAGTCTTTGTATTTTTCTTTTGAATCGTACGAGTCCAGATTTTTTACTATTAATTTTGCTACGTCCAAAGGTTGCAAATCAAAAATAAGCCCTTGTGGATTGGATGCGTAAGGCAAAGTTTGACCATGCTTGGCAATCTCCTCTTTTACCTCGTCATGACGTCTTCTGCCTTCATCCATGATCTCCTTGATTTCCAGCCTGATTTCTCCATAGACTACATCGGGTGGATCAGGTCGCACGCAAAAGAGATTCGTCGGATTGAACTCAATGGCCAAATTTTTGAGAAAATCTTTTGCATTATTCCATTCACGCCAATTTTTGAATTCTCGCCCGAAACGATCTACTCCGACAGCAGGGGGGGCTGGAATGAAGAGATCCATGAAGAGTGGCGCGTGATCGGAGTATCAGTATCGCGGGACTACCGGATCACGTCCGGCGCATCGCCATCAAGCATGCGCCGCGCGATGATCACGCGCATGATCTCGTTCGTGCCCTCCAGGATCTGGTGTACGCGCGCATCGCGCAGCAGCCGCTCCAGCGGGTACTCGCGGATGTAGCCGTAGCCGCCATGCAGCTGCAGGGCCTCGTTGCAGACGGTGAAGCCCACGTCGGTGGCAAAGCGCTTGGCCATGGCGCAGTAGGTGCTCGCATTCGGGTCACCCGCATCGAGCTTGCTTGCGGCCATGCGCACCATCTGGCGCGCGGCCACGAGCTCGGTGGCCATGTCGGCGAGCTTGAACTGCAGCGCCTGGAAGCTCGCAATCGGCTTGCCGAACTGTTTGCGGTCGTGCATGTACTGCTGCGCCTGCGTGAGTGCGCCCTGGGCGGCCCCCACCGAGCAGGTGGCGATGTTGATGCGCCCGCCGTCCAGGCCCTTCATCGCGATCTTGAAGCCCTCGCCCTCGCGGCCGAGCAGGTGGTCGGCCGGGATGCGCACGTTGTCGAAGCTGATGGTGCGCGTGGGCTGGCTGTTCCAGCCCATCTTTTCTTCCTTCTTGCCGTAGCTGATGCCCGGTGTGTCGGCCGGCACCGCAAAGGCCGAGATGCCGCCCGCGCCCGATGCCGCATCGCCCGTGCGGGCCATCAGCACCAGCACGTCGGTGGCGCCCGCACCCGAGATGAAGGCCTTGGAGCCGTTGATCACATACTCGTGGCCCACCAGCTCGGCCCGGGTCTTGAGCGAGGCCGCGTCCGAGCCCGCACCGGGCTCGGTCAGGCAGTAGGAGGCGAGCTTTTCGCCCGTGGTCAGCAGGGGCCCCCAGTGGTCGCGCACGGCCGGCGTGGCCCAGGTGCCCAGCATCCAGGTGGCCATGTTGTGGATGGTGATGAAGGCCGTGGTGGAGGGGTCCACGGCCGCCATTTCCTCGAAGACCAGCGTGGCATCGAGCCGGGGCAGGGCCAGACCACCGGCAGCCTCGGGCGCGTACAGGCCACAAAAGCCCAGCTCGCCGGCCTTGGCGATGGCCTCCTTGGGGAAGATGCCTTCGGCATCCCAGTGCGCAGCGTGCGGCGCGAACTCGGCCCGCGCAAAGTCGCGGGCCGTCTGGGCGAAGGCGCGTTGTTCTTCGGAGAGCTCAAAGTCCATGGTGTCTGTCTCGCTGTCGTCTTTGTTGTTCTGTTGGTGGTCAAACGCTCAAGGCTTGGCGGGGCTGTCCATGGAGAGCCATCGCATCAGCCCTTTGCGGCGCTCCTGGGTCTCGCGGGTCAGGCACTCGTGGTAGATCCGCGGGCCTTCGGGCTGCTGCTCGGTGGCCCGCGTGGCCTGCTTGCATTGCGTGGTGCGCGCGCGCAGCCAGGCGGAGTGTTCCTGGCGCAGCTGCGGGCGCTCGTGCGCCGACAGGGCGCGCATCACGTCCGCGTAGAGCACGGCCATGGTCGTATCGGCGGCCTGGAAATCCTGCACCGCGCAGGCATTGGTCTCGGCCGCCGTACCGCCCGCGCGGCATGCGGCGCCGGCCTGGGCCAAGGCGGTGGAGGAGCCCATGAGCAAGGGCAGGGTACAGGCTGCAGCGCGCAGCAGGGAGAGGGGATCACGGTGCATGCACCGATTTCACCATGCCCTGCCGCTGCGCCACGCCGCCTGGGGCCTTTGCCTTATTTCAAACTGATCGTCGTGTTGACACCGTGCGAGATGGTGCTGTCGTCGAACCAGCGCGCCGTCACCGTCTTGGTCTGCGTGTAGAACAGTACGACCTGCTTGCCGTAGGGGCCCAGGTCGCCGAGCTTGGAAGCGCGCGAACCCGAGAACGAGAACAGCGGCACCGGCACGGGGATCGGCACGTTGATGCCAACCTGGCCCACGTCGATCTCTTCCTGGAACTTGCGCGCCGCAGCACCCGACTGGGTGAAGATGGCGGTGCCGTTGCCGTTGGGGTTGTCGTTGATGAAGGCGATGGCTTCATCGATGTCCGCCGCGGCCGACAGGCACAGCACGGGGCCGAAGACTTCCTGCTCGTAGATGCTCATGCCGGGCTTGACGCCGCTGAACACCGTGGGGCCCACGAAGTTGCCCTTTTCATAGCCGGCCACCAGGGGGTTGCGGCCATCGAGTTCCAGCGTCGCACCATCGGCCACGCCGCGCGCGATCAGGCCCTCCACACGGTCCTTGGCGGCGCAGGAGACCACCGGACCCACGTCCGTGCCCTTTTCGGTGCCGGCGCTGATCTTCAAGGTCTTGGCCTTGGCCACCAGGTCGGGAATCCATTTTTGCGCCTCGCCCACCAGCACCACCACCGACAGCGCCATGCAGCGCTGGCCGGCCGCACCGAAGGCCGCGCCGGCCAGGGCATTCAGGGTCTGCTCCTTGTTGGCGTCAGGCAGCACGATGGCGTGGTTCTTCGCGCCCATCATGCACTGCACGCGCTTGCCGGCCAGGCTGGCGCGGTTGTAGACATGGGTGCCCACCTTGGTGGAGCCCACGAAGCTGATCGCCTTGATGTCCTTGTGGTCGCAGATCGCGTTCACGGCCATCTCGCCGCCGTGGATCACGTTGAGCACGCCCGGGGGCACGCCGGCTTCCAGCGCCAGCTCCACCAGGCGCATGGTCACCATCGGGTCCTGTTCGGAGGGCTTGAGCACGAAGGTGTTGCCCGTGGCGATCGCCATCGGGAACATCCACAGCGGAATCATCGCCGGGAAGTTGAAGGGCGTGATGCCCGCGCACACGCCCAGGGGCTGCATCAGGGTGTAGGTGTCCACACCTCCGGCCACGTTGTTGGCCAGCTCACCCAGTTGCAGGTTGCCGATGGCGGCGGCATGCTCCACCACTTCGAGGCCACGGAACACATCGCCCTCGGCGTCGGGCAGGGTCTTGCCTTGCTCGGCCGTGAGGATGGCGGCCAGCTCGGCCATGTTCTCGCGGATCAGTTGCTGGTACTTGAGGAAGATGCGCGCGCGCGTGCCGATGGGCGTCTTCTTCCAGGTCTTGAAAGCTTCCTTGCCGGAGGCCACGGCGGCATCGATCTCTTCGGCCGTGGCAAACGGCACACGCGCCAGCACCTGCTGCGTCGCAGGGTTCACCACGTCGCGCCACTCGGTGGTCTTGGACTCGATGAACTGGCCGCCGATCAGCAGCTTGACGGTGGGGGCCAGTACGGCCGAAGAGGTGGGTGCGTTCATCGGGTTGTCTCCTGAAGATAAGGGGCGCTAAAACGGGGAAGTATCTGGCAACCCGTGCATGGTATCTGTGCAAAATTGTGAAGACAATAGACAATACTGCGCACAAGGTTTGCAAAAATGCAGACCGGTGCCGGGCGCCCGGGTGGGGCGCCTGCACCCCCTTTTGCCCAGACCGAGAAAGCGGACGATGAGAACCTGGTGGATGATGACGTTGGTGGCTGCAAGCTGCCTTGCACAGGCAGCCCCTGTGCTGGCCGCACCGGGCCTGGAGGCACTGCTGGCCGGCTCGCCTGCCGCAGCCGCCAAGGCTGCGGCCGAGAAGGGCGATACCCGTTTCATGGGCGTGCCCGCCTGTGTCGCCAACCAGGTACCGGGAATGCCGTCCGAGCCGTCGGCCTGGTGGAAAGGCCGGGACCATGCGGAGCCTCTGGAGTGCCAGGCCGTCGTCGGCAGCACGGCCGTGGAGCGCATGAACCGGCTGCAGCAGTTCGCCAAAGAGTACAACACCACCATGCTGGCCCATGTGCGCAGCCATGGCCTGTACCCGCTGTACCCCTGGGACGCCGAGCCCAACCACCAGCCCACGCCCGAACTGGAAAAGCGCTTGGCCGCCGAAGCCGATGCCGCGCTGGACGCCTTCTATGGCCCCCGGCGTCCGGTATCGGTGCAGCGCGACGACGACATTGGCGCCTGGACCACGGCGGAGGGGACTCTGTCGCGCCTGTTCGTCACCTCGCGGGTGGGTGCGGGCGACTGGCAGCAGTTCTTCCAACCCGGGCAGTGGCGCGCGGTGCCGACGCCCCGGGATTTCATCCGCACGGCACACAAGGTGGCGCCCACCTACACCGGCCGTATCCAGGGCCGGCCCGCCTACCTGTTCGTCACCAACGGCCGTGGCCGCGACGAGGTGCTGCTGGCCATGGTCCTGGTCTATGACGCGGACGAAGCCGACGGCGCGCCCGCCGCCCCCACCCCTCCCAGCGGCCAGAAAGCCGCTGCCACGCCCGCGCGGCCCTAGCCCGCCCGACGCCATGGACTGGGACAACCTGCGCTACTTTCTGGAGCTCGCGCGCGCCGGCACCCTGGTGGGCGCGGCGCGCCGCCTCACGGTGGACCACACCACGGTGGCGCGCCGCATCCAGGCGCTGGAAAAGCAGGTGGGCTCGGCCCTGTTCGCGCGCGAGGCCGGCGGCCACCGGCTGACCGAGGCCGGCCGCGCGCTGCTGCCCCAGGTCGAGGCCATGGAGGCCGCCTTCCTGGCGGTGGAGAACGCCGCGCCCGGCGTGCGCCAGGGCCTGCAGGGCCTGGTGCGCATCGGCACCACCGAGGGCTTTGGCAACCTGGTGCTGGCGCCGCAGTTGGCGCACTTTGCGCTGGAGCACCCGGGCCTGGTGCTGGACCTGCTGGCCCTGCCGCGCCTGGTGCACCTGTCGCGGCGCGAGGCGGACATCGTGATCTCGCTGGAGCGCCCGGCGCGCGGCGCGGTGCTGGTGGTCAAGCTCACCGACTATGTGCTGCAGCTCTACGGCACGCGCGACTACCTGGCCCGCCATGCGCCCATCCGCACGGCCGACGAGCTGCGCGGCCACAGCTTCATCAGCTACGTGGACGACCTGCTGTTCACCAAGGAGCTGCAGATCCTCGATGAGCTGCACCGCCCCGCGCGTTTTGCGCTGCGCAGCACCAGCATCCTCGCCCAGTACGAGGCGGTACGCGCTGGTGCCGGGTTGGCAGTGCTGCCGGCCTTCGTCGCCGCGCAGGATCCGGCCCTCACGCTGGTGCTGCCCGGCAAGGCGCGCTTCACGCGCACCTTCTGGATGTCCATGCCCGAGGAGAACAAGCATGTGGCGCGCATGCAGGCCACCTGGGCCTTTCTGCGCGAGACGGTGGCGGCGCAGCAGGGGCTGCTGCTGCCCGATCTGCCCGGCGCGATAGCATCGCGCCCATGAGCCTCTTTTGGAAAGCAGCGCGTGAAGACCGATGACGACCTGCAGGCCTACCTGCACCAGCACATTCCCCTGTCCAGCGCCATGGCGGTGTCCGTCATGGAGGCCTCGCTCGAGCGTGTGGTGCTCAGCGCACCCCTGGCGCCCAACATCAACCACCGCGACACGGTGTTCGGCGGCAGCGCATCGGCGGTGGCCATCCTGGCCGCGTGGTCCATGTTGCACCTGCGCTTGTCCGCGCACGGCCTGGGCAGCCGGCTGGTGATCCAGCGCAACACCATGGAATACGGCCTGCCCATCGATGGCAGCTTCACGGCCGTGGCCGAGGCCCCCACCGAGCAGGCCTGGCGGGCCTTCGTGCGCGTGTTCGAGCGCAAGGGCCTGGGCCGCATCGAGCAGACCTCGGTGCTGATGTACCACGGGCAGCCTGCCGGGCGGCTCACCGGCGAATTCGTCGCCTTCGGGCAGGGGTATCGCTAGCCGGACTACGATCACCGCCTCGCAACGGGGAGACCACCATGGGACTTTTGGACGGAGTGATGGGCAATGCGTCGAAGATCGATGCATCCAAGATTCAGGAAGAGTTCGCCCGCATCCTGATACCGGGCGAGGTCGTTGAGCACGCCTACCAGCTCATCCGCGACTACTTCGTCTTCACCAACAAGCGCCTGGTGCTGGTGGACAAGCAGGGCATCACGGGCAGCAAGGTCGAGTACCACTCCTTGCCCTACAAGAGCATCACGCATTTCAGCATCGAGACCGGCGGCACCTTCGACCTCGATGCCGAACTCAAGATCTGGATCTCGGGCAGCGCCACCCCGTTTCAGAAGCAGTTCAACAAGAAGCTCAGCATCTACGACGTGCAGAGCGTGCTCGCCAGCTACGTGCTGAAGTAGAGGCATGGTCCGGAAAAGCGGCTGTGCAGCGCCGCTTTTCTGCCCATTGCATGAAGCGCTTGCCGCATATGCTGGACCACCGGGCGATGGCATGCCCTGGTGCTTTGCCCTAAAGCACCGGCAGCCAAGCCGCGCGCAGGAGTCCATTGGCCATGTCACCCCTTATTTCCGGCCTCGCGTCGGTCGCGTCCTTTCTCTACAACGCTGCCTCGGGCAGCAAGTCCGCAGCCACGGCGCGCGCCAGCCAGCCGGCGGCCGCCGAACCGTCTGCCGTGGTCACCTTGAGCAAGGAGGCCGAAGCCCTGACCGGCTTTGCCGGCAAGGGTGTTTTGATGACCTCCGGCAAGCTCGACGGCCCGCTGGGCACACGCGCGGCTGCCGATGCGGGCACGGCGCTGACGGCTTCACAGGCCGACCGTTCGGTGTCCAAAAAGGATTTCCAGGAACTGCTCGCCAGCTTTGGCGCCAACGAGGCGCAAAAGGAGCAACTGGCGGCCGGCTTCGATGCCAACCAGGACGGCGCCATCTCGCGCGCTGAATTCCTCAAGGGGGTTGCCGCCACCTCGGGCACCCAGGGCGGCAGCGAGCTGTCGCAGTCGCTGCTGCAACTGGTGGACCGCCATGGCAATGCCAATGGCGTCGTGAACCAGACCGAGCTGGCGCAGCTCACCACCGCCTTTGCCAACGCACAACTGCGCAAGGCGGCCTGACCGCCTGCGGGCTTTTCATACACGTCCCCAAAGCAAAAAGCGTGGCCATGCCACGCTTTTTGCTTTGGGGCCTTCAGCAGGCCGCCGCAGGTTTATATCCTGCCCATGAGCAGCAGGATCACCAGGATCAGCACCACCAGGCCGATGCCGCCGCTGGGTCCATAACCCCACGAACGGCTGTGGCCCCAGGTGGGCAGCGCGCCGACGAGGATGAGGATCAGGACGATCAGGAGAATGAGGGAGAGCGACATGGCAGTTCCTTTTGTTGTGGTGACTGCATTGTTCGATCACCCCCTGCGCCGGATCGCAGGCGGCGGGCGCGCCCCCATGTCAGGCTTTTCCGACGCCGTGTGTGGGAGGTGCGGGCCCTGGCCTCAGTCGAGCGTGATCCCGGCCTTGGTGATCAACTGCTCGTACTGGCTGGACTTGGCCGCCGCGTTGCGGCCGATGTCCTCCACCGACCACGCCAACGGCTCGAAGGCGAAGGTGTTGAAGCGCTCGCGCACCTCGGGGTCGGCCAGTGCGGCAAGCACGTCCGCATGGATCTTGTTGCGCACGGCGGCGGGCACGCCCCTGGGGGCCACCAGCACCACGAAGGAGTTCACGTCGAGCTGTGCCGGGCCGCCGGCCTCGGCCACGGTGGGCACGTCGGGCAACTGCGGGATGCGCCTGGGCGCCGCCACCGCCAGGTATTTGATCTTGCCCGCCTTGTAGACCCCCTGGCTTGATGGAATGCTGGCAAAGCTCCAGGCCACCTCGCCGGTGGCCACGTTGGTGTACAGCTGGCTTACCTCCTTGTAGGGCACATGGGTCATGCGCACGCCGGTGATGGATTCGAGCCACTCACCACCCAGGTGGCCCGGGCTGCCCATACCCCAGGAGCCATAGCTCAACCCGCCGGGTCTGGCCTTGGCCTCGTTCAGCAGGTCGGTCATGTTCTTCCAGGGCGACTGGGCCGGCACCGCCACCATGAACGGGGTGCGGAACAGCGGCGCCACCGGGTCAAAGGCCTTGAGCGTGTCGACGTTGCGCTTCTTGTACAGGTGCGGCACGGCGGCCAGGTGCTCGCTGTCGAGTTGCAGCAGCGTGTAGCCGTCGGCCGCACCGCGCCTGGCCGCATCCATGGCGATGAAGCCGCCGCCGCCAGGGCGGTTGTCCACCGTCACGGTCTGCTTCCACTGGGCCGACAGCTTGTGCGCCACCAGCCGCAGCACGGCATCGGGCCCGCTGCCCACGGCAAAGGCGGTGTAGAGCGTGACCGGCTTGTTCGGAAAGTCGCCGCTCTGGGCATGGCTGGTGCCCAGGGCGCCCACCAGCATGCCGGCGCAGGCGAGCGATAGGAGCAATGGGTGTCGGGCGGTCGGGTTCATGGGGGTCTCCTGGAAGCGTGGCGGATTGTTTGATGACTGATTAACAGTATGCTGATGAAAATCATAGATCCAGCAAATCTCCGGCGCGCTCGGTGAAAACCCTTGATCCTGTATTGATGCGGAAATTGGCCGAGACAGCTTGCGCACATGCACTATGGGTTGTTACACTAATCATCAGCATACTGACTAAATGAAAAGACGAGGTGAATGATGGAGCAGACAGATGGGCGTGCCACGGGCCTCCCCGTGCTGGTGGCGGGTGGTGGCATTGGCGGGCTGGCAGCGGCGCTGGCCCTGGTGCGCCAGGGCCTTGAAGTACAGGTGCTGGAGCAGTCGCCAGCCATCGGCGAGATCGGTGCCGGCATGCAGCTGGGGCCCAATGCCTTCCATGCCTTCGATGCGCTGGGCGTGGGGGAGCAGGCGCGCAGCCGCTCGGTGTTCACCGACTGCATGGTGATGCACGATGCGCTGGACGAGTACCAGGTGGGCCGCATCCCCACGGGCGAGGCCTTCCGTGCCCGCTTCGGCAATCCCTATGCGGTCATCCACCGGGTGGACGCGCACAACTGCCTGCTCGAAGGGGCGCTGGCGACCGGGCGCGTGCGCCTGCAGACCCACACCCGCATCGAGCGTGTGGAGCAGGACGCCAGCGGCGTCACCGCCTTCGACCAGCATGGCAAGGCCTGGCGCGGGGTGGCACTGATCGGTGCCGACGGCGTCAAGTCCGTGGTGCGCCAGCAGTACGTGGGCGATGCGGCCCGCGTGACCGGCCACGTGGTCTACCGCGCCGTGGTGGAGCGCGATGATTTCCCCGAAGACCTGCGCTGGAATGCCGCCAGCATCTGGGTGGGCCCGCACTGCCACCTGGTGCACTACCCGCTGCGTGGCGGCGAGCAGTACAACGTGGTCGTCACCTTCCACAGCCGCGAGAAGGAGGAGTGGGGGGTGACCGAAGGCAGCCGCGAGGAGGTGCAGAGCTACTTCCAGGACATATGCCCCCGTGCCCGGCAACTGATCGACCTGCCCAGGAGCTGGAAGCGCTGGGCCACCGCCGACCGCGAGCCCATCGCCCGCTGGACGCATGGCCGCACCACGCTGCTCGGCGACGCGGCCCACCCCACGACGCAGTACATGGCCCAGGGCGCCTGCATGGCGCTGGAGGACGCGGTGACCTTGGGCGAGGCCCTGCGCGTGCACGGCAATGACTGGGATGCCGCGCTCGATCGGTACCAACGCTCGCGCGTGGCGCGCACCGCGCGCATCGTGCTCTCGGGCCGCGAGATGGGGCGCATTTACCACGCCCAGGGCGTGGAGCGCCTGGTGCGCAACGACCTGTGGCGCGGGCGCAGCCCCGAGCGCTTCTACGACGCCATGGAGTGGCTGTACGGCTGGAACGTAGCCAACTGTCTGGCAGCGCACTGAATCCCGAGGAGACAACACCGATGCAAGAACTTGGACGCCTGGAAGACCTGCCCCAGGACTACCGCGACGAACTCGCGCAATCGAACCTGGTGCCCCTGTGGCCCAGCCTGCGCGCCATGCTGCCGCCGGGCCAGCCGCGGCCGCGCACCCGGGCCACGCACTGGCCCTATGCGGCGCTGCGGCCGCTGCTGATGCGGGCCGGCGAACTCACCCCCATCGAGAAGGCCGAGCGCCGGGTGCTGGTGCTGGCCAACCCCGGCCACGGGCCGGACAGCATGCAGGCCAGCGCCGCCATGTACCTGGGCATGCAGCTGCTGCTGCCCGGCGAGTGGGCCCCTGCGCACCGCCACACGCCGAATGCGGTGCGCATGGTGGTGGAAGGCGAGGGCGCCTGCACCACGGTGGATGGCGAGCGCTGCCCCATGGAGCGCGGCGACCTGATCCTTACGCCCACCGGCCTGTGGCACGAACACGCCCACGAGGGCACCGCGCCCGTGGTCTGGCTCGACGTGCTGGACCTGCCGCTGGTGCATTACCTGGAGGCTTCGTACCACGTGGACGGCCCGCGCCAGGCAATCACCGGGGCGGCGGGCGACCGCGCCTATGCGCGCGGCGGCATCGTGCCCACGCCGGTGTTCGGGCGCACGGCGCGCGCCTACCCGATGTTGCGCTACCCCTGGGCCCAGGCCCGGGCGGCGCTGCAATCGCTGGCGGCCGACCAGCCCGCGCTCGCGTCGGTGCAGATCACCTACGTAAACCCCGAGACCGGCGCCGATGCCCAGAACATCCTCGGCTTCTACGCGCAGATGCTGCGCCCGGGGCAGGTGCTGCGGCTGCCCGCGCGGTCGCCGGCCATGGTGTTCCACCTGATCGAAGGCGCGGCCGACGTGCAGGTGCAGGACCAGCCGCGCTTTGTACTGGCCGAGGCCGACACCTGCTGTGCCCCCGGCTACACCGCCGTCACGCTGGCCAACCGCTCGGCCGACCAGCCGGCCTTTTTCTTCATCGCCGACGAGAGCCCGCTGCACCGCAAGCTGGGCGTGTTCGAGAACCGTGGCTGATGGCTGCGCCATTCCTTTTGTTCTATTGAAAGCCCTGCATGTCCACCACCTACCTCTGGACCCCTCCCGCCACCGTTTCGCTGCCTGTGCGCGGCCAGGCCGCGCGCCTGCCCGTGAACCGCCTGTTCTTCGTGGGCCGCAACTACCACGCCCATGCGCTCGAGATGGGCCGCCCCGTGGACAAGTCGCAGGAGCGGCCGTTCTACTTCACCAAGTCGCCGTCCACGGTCGTGGAATCCGGCGCCACCGTGGCCTACCCGCCGGGCACCGAGAGCTACCATTACGAGATGGAGCTGGTGGTGGCCATCGGCACGGCGGGCTTTCGCATCGCGCCCGAGCAGGCGCACACGCATATCTATGGCTATGCCTGCGGGCTGGACATGACGCGGCGCGACCTGCAGCTCGTGGCGCGCGACAAGGGCCGGCCGTGGGACCTGGGCAAGGATGTCGAGCAGTCCTCCATCGCCTCCGAGGTCGTGCCCCTGCCCGGCGTGGTGATCGAGCGCGGGGCCATTGCGCTCAGCGTCAACGGCCAGGTGCGCCAGCAGTCCGACGTGGACAAGCTCATCTGGAACATCCGCGAGCTCCTTGCCGACCTCTCGCAGTTCTACCACCTGCAGCCGGGCGATCTGGTCTACACCGGCACGCCCGAGGGCGTGGGGGCCGTGGTTCCGGGCGACCGCATCGAGGGCCATGTGGACGGCGTGGGCAGCATTGCCCTCAACGTCGGTCCCGCAGAGTGAAGCTTCCAGCATGAAGCTGCACCACTTCTTTCGCAGCGGCACTTCGCACCGGCTGCGCATCGCCCTGCACCTCAAGGGCCTGCAGGCCGAACATATCCCCGTGGACCTGCGCCAGGAAGAGCACCTGGGTGACACTTACCGCGCCATCAACCCGCAAAGGCTGGTGCCTGCGCTGGAGCATGAAGGCCAGGTGCTGATCCAGTCGCCCGCCATCATCGAATGGCTGGAGGAGCGCTACCCCGAGCCGCCGCTGCTGCCGGCCGGCGTGGATGCCCGCGCCCAGGTGCGGGCCCTGGCCGCACTGGTGGGCTGCGACATCCACCCCGTCAACAACCGCCGCATCCTCGAATACCTGCGCCACCAGCTGGGTTGCGACGAGGTGGCCGTGAACGCCTGGTGCTCCACCTGGATAGGCGCGGGCTTCGATGCCTACGAGGCGTTGCTTGCGCGCGATGTGGCGCGCGGTGCCTTCAGCTTCGGCCATTCGCCCACCCTGGCCGACGTGTACCTGGTGCCCCAGGTCGAAAGCGCGCGCCGCTTCCAGATCGACCTGGCGCGCTGGCCGCGCATCAGCGCGGTGGACGCTGCCTGCGCGGGGCTGCCAGCGTTCCAGCTGGCGGCGCCCGCAGCGCACGCGAATTGAGCATGCGTGCCGGCGGCGGCTTCCGATAGACTGCGGCCTCGCGGATTGCCGCTCCCTCGTTGTCCATCGTCGCCTGCCTGTCTGCCCATGTCCTCATCCCATTCTCCAGCGCTTGAAGAACTGCCCGGCCACTACATCCGCCGGCTGCAGCAGATCGCGGTGGCCATCTTCCTCGAAGAGACGCAGGAAGTGGGCATCACCCCCGTGCAGTTCGCCGCCCTGGCGGCCGTGCAGCGCGAGCCGGGCCTGGACCAGCGCCGCCTGGCCGGCCGCATCGGCTTCGACACCTCGACCATCGGCAGCGTGATCGACCGGCTGGAAGCCCGCGGCTGGATGGTGCGCAACAGCAGCCCGGGCGACCGCCGCGTGCGCCTGCTGATGCTCACGCCCGACGGTGAAGACCTGTTGCGCCAGGTGGAGCCCGGCATGCGCCGCGCCCAGAAGCGCATGCTGGCCCCCTTGCCGCCCGAGCAGGGCGAGCTGTTCATGGCCATGCTCAAGACCCTGGTCAACGCCAACAACGTGCTCAGCCGGGCGCCCAGCGTCACCAGCACGCCTGAGCTGCCGGCCTCGCGCACCCGCGCCAAGGCCAGCAAGGGCTAGGAACAAAAAAGGTGGCGAGCCCGAGGGCGCGCCACCTAGTCGTTAAAGCTGTTCCAAGCCCGGAGTCAATGGGCTCCTGCCGCGTCTGCCGACGCAGCGCCCCCTTGCGCGGGACGCTTGGTGAGCCAGATCAGCCCGATCAGCAGCAAAAACAGGCCGGCCGAGCCCAGGAAGATGTCGTTCGCCGCACGGGTGAAGGCCTGCTGGTCGATCAGCCGGTTGACCTGGGCCAGCGCCTGCAACTGCGTGAGGCCCGATGCCATCAGGTTGTCCAGCGTGATGGCGAAGACGCCCTGGCCCTGCACCAGGCCCTCGGTCAGGTGGGCATGGTGCATGGCGGCCCGGCTCTCCCACAGCGTGGTGGCAATCGACGTCCCCATGGCCCCGGCGGTGATGCGCACGAAGTTGCTCAGGCCCGCCGCAGCCGGGATGCGCTCGGGCGCCAGGCCCGACAGCGTCAGCGTGGTCAGCGGGATGAAGAAGAACGCCATGGCCGCGCCCTGCAGCAGGGTGGGGATCAGGATGTGCACGAAGTCGGTCTGCACCGTGAACTGCGAGCGCATCCACAGCACGATGCCGAAGACGATGAACGCGCCCGTCGCCATGCGCCGCGGATCCCACTGGCCCACCTTCTTGCCCACCAGCGGCGTGAGCAGGATGGCGAAGATACCCACCGGCGCCAGCGCCATGCCGGCCGAGGTGGCGGTGTAGCCCATCCACTGCTGCAGCCACAGGGGCAGCAGCACCACGTTGCCGAAGAACAGCGCGTAGGCCACCGACAGCGCCAGCGCCCCGAAGGTGAAGTTGCGGCCCTTGAAGAGCTTGAGGTCCACCACCGGGTGCTTGTCGGTGAGCTCCCAGACCAGGAACACGGCGAACGCCACCACCGCAACGACGGCCATGAGGATGATCTCGTTGGAGGCGAACCAGTCGAGCTCCTTGCCCTTGTCGAGCATGAGTTGCAGCGCGCCCACCCACAGCACCAAGAGGGACAGGCCCACGGTGTCGATGGGCAGCTTGCGGATCGGGGTCTCGCGCTTGCGGTAGATGCCCCAGGTGAGCACGCCGGCGAGCAGCCCCACGGGCACGTTGATGTAGAAGATCCACGGCCAGGAGATGTTGTCCGTGATCCACCCGCCCAATAGCGGTCCGACCACGGGCGCGACCAATGTGGTCACGCCCCACAGGGCAAGCGCAGTGCCCGCCAGCGCACGCGGGTAGCTGGCCAGCAGCAGCGTTTGCGACAGCGGGATCATGGGCCCGGCGACCAGGCCCTGCAGCACACGGAAGAAGACCAGCATCTCCAGCGACGAGGCAAAGCCGCACAGCCAGGAGGTGAGCACGAACAGCAGCACGCTCATCGTGAACAGCCGCACCGCGCCAAAGCGCTGCGTGAGCCAGCCCGTGAGCGGCACCGAGATGGCATTGGCCACGCCGAAGCTGGTGATGACCCAGGTGCCCTGGCCTGGGCTCACGCCCAGGTCGCCGGCAATGGCGGGGATGGAAACGTTGGCAATGGACGAATCCAGCACGTTCATGAACGTGGCCAGCGACAGCGACAGCGTGCCCAGCAGCAGGGCCGTGCCCTGCAGCGGTGGATAGGCCGCAGGCGGCCCGGGCGGGGCGGCTGGCGGCGTCGTCACAGCAGGCGGCGCCGAAGCGCCGGCCTGGTCTGCGGTAGGGTTGGCGGCAGTCATGGAAAAGACTCCGGCTTACTGCACCACAGGAGCACGCACGGGTGCGGATGCGTGGTTCTGAGCCTGCACGGCGCTGCTGCCCTGTGTGGAGGGCACCCTGGGCGAAGCCACGGCCACGGCCTTGCGGCCCAGGTTGGCGGCGATGATGTGGGCGACTTCGTCATCGGCGGCCTTGAACTGCTCGTCGAACACCGCCGTGGAGGCCACCGGCGTGCTGCGCTGGACGTCCGACAGGGTCTTGCCGCTCTGGTCGGCGGTGTCCACCTTCACGTCCATCGACAGGCCCACGCGCAGAGCGTGTTCAGCCACTTCCTTGGGGTCCAGGGCAATGCGCACGGGCACGCGCTGCACCACCTTGATCCAGTTGCCCGTGGCGTTCTGTGCGGGCAGCAGCGCGAACGCGGCGCCGGTGCCGGCACCCAGGCCCGTCACCTTGCCGTGGTAGACCACCTTGGTGCCGTACACGTCGGCCACCAGCTCGGCGGGCTGGCCGATGCGCAGGTTCTGCAACTGGCTTTCCTTGAAGTTGGCGTCCACCCACAGATCGCTCAGCGCCACCAGCGTCATCAGCGGGGCGCCGGCCTGCACGCGCTGGCCCACCTGCACGCCGCGCTTGGCGACATGGCCGTCGAGCGGCGCCAGGAGCTGGGCGCGCTGCACGGCCAGGTAGGCCTCGCGCACGCGGGCCGAGGCGCGCTGCACGTTGGGGTGCTGCTCGATGGAGGTGCCTTCGGTCTGCGTCTGGCTGGCGGCCAGTTGCTCCTGTGCGGCCACCACGGCGGCCTGGGCCGCGGCCACGGTGCTCTTGGCGGCCGTGACCTGGGCGTTGGCGTGCTGGAACTCTTCCTTGCCCACGGCGCCGCTGGCCATCAGCGGGGCGCGGCGGGAAACGTCGTCCTGCAGGCGCGCGGCTTCGGCCTGGGCGCGGGCGAGGTCGGCGCTGCGCAGGCTGACCTGGGCCTTCAGGGTGGAGTTGTTGGCGAACAGCGTGCGCACTTCGCGCACCGTTTGCGCCAGCTGCGCTTCGGCCTGTTCCAGCGCCACGCGGGCGTCGGCCGGGTCGAGCTTGACCAGCAACTGGCCGGCCTTGACGTAGTCGGTGTCGTCCGCACCGATGGAGACCACCGTACCGCCGACCTGCGGCGTGATCTGCACCACGTTGCCCGCTACGTAGGCGTTGTCGGTGGTCTCCATGTGGCGGCCATTGGCCCAGTGCCAGGCTCCCCAGCCGATGGCGGCAATGGCCACGGCGGCGGCGATCAGGGTCAGGCCGCGGCGGCGCGCGGGGTTGGTGGCTTCTTTGTTAGAGGCAAGGGGTTCGCTCATGGCAAGGGTCCTTCGGGAATGTGCTGTTGTGTGTGGTTTTTTATGCGTCGTATCGGGTCGCTGGCGCTCAGCGGGCCGCGGTCTGTAGCGTGGCGGTGTCGTCCGTCCAGCCGCCGCCCAGGGCCTTCATCAGCTGCAGGCGGGTGTCGAGCTGGCGGGCGCGCAGGTCCACGGCCAGGCGGCGCTGGGCCAGCACCTGGCTTTCGGTGGAGAGCACCACCAGGTAGTTGCCCAGGCCCGCGCGGTAGCGCTCCTGCGCAAAGCGGTAGGCCTTTTCGGCGCTGGCGGCAGCATCGTCCTGCAGCGCCTGCTGGCGCGTGAGGGACTGCACCGAGGCCATGGCATCGCCGGCCTCCTTGACCGCGTCGAGCACCATGCCGTTGTACTGGGCGATGGCGGCATCGAGCTCGGCCTGGCGGCCGCCCAGCTGGGCGCGAAGGCGCCCTCCGTCGAAGATCGGCAGGCGCAGCGCGGGCGTCACGCCCATCTGGCGCGAGCCGGCGTTGAACAGATTGTCCAGCCCCAGCGAGTTCAGGCCGATGAAGGCGGCGATGTTGATGTTGGGGTAGAACTCCGTGCGCGCAACCTTCACACCCTGGGTCGCGGCCTCCACGCGCCAGCGCGCGGCCACCACGTCGGGGCGGCGGCCCAGCAGGTCGGCACCGAGCGCGTCGGGCACGGCCGTGGGCTGCAGGGCGGCCAGTTGCGGGGTCAGCGTGGTCAGCGCATCGGGCGCCTGACCGCTGAGCACGGCGACCTGGCGGCGCGCCAGGGTGATCTGCTCGTCCAGCGCCTCGATCTGCGTGCGCGCATCGGGCACGGCGGCCTGGGCCTGGGTCAGCTCGACCTGGCTGTCCAGGCCCGCGGCCACGCGGTCGTTGGTCAGGCGGCGCTGCTCTTCGCGCTGTTCCAGGGCCCGCACGGCCACTTCGCGCTGCGACACCAGGCGGGCCAGCGCCACATAGCTGCGGCCCACCTGGGCCGCCAGGGTGTTGGCGGCGGCGGCGGCGTCGGCCTGCGCGGCGCGCGCCTGGCCCAGGGCCACCTGCAGCTCGGCCGCATGCTGGCCGAAGAAATCGGGCGACCAGCTGAACGTCGCCTGCACCGTGCCGCTGTTGTAGGTGTTGCCGGCCACCGGGGCGGGCACCAGGCCGTGGGCGGTGTAGCGCTGGCGCGTGGCGTCCACGCCCAGGTTCACCTGTGGGCCGTTGGCGGCTTCGCGCACCTGGCTCAGCGCCACGGCCTGCTCCAGGCGGGCCCGGCTCACGGCCAGGCTGGGGCTGCCCTGCAGGGCCTTGTCGACCAGGGCGTTGAGCTGAGCATCACCGAGGGTGGTCCACCACTGCGAGGGGGCGGCAGATTCGGTGGCCGCTGCGTTCAGGCCCAGTGCGGCCGGCGTGGTCTGTGCCAGTGGCGTATGGGCTGCGCCGGGGCTGGCGCAACCGACCAGGAAGAGGGCGGCCGCCAGCGCGACGGCCGACACGGCGAAATGGGCCGCCATGGCGGCACGGGTGGACAGGGGTGCGGTGGATGAGGACATATCTGCTATCTCTTGCTTGAAGGGGTCCGGGAGGGGGGCTCAGAGGCCGGGTCAGGCGGCCGGTGGCTGCTGTTGTTGTTCCTGGCGCACGGCATCGCCGTTGGCCAGCATGCGGCGCAGCATGCTGAGCAGCAGCTGCCATTCATCGCGGGTGAAACCGCGCAGGTGCTTGTTGAGGACTTCGGCGAGCACGGGGGGCACCTTGGCGGCGACGGCCTCGCCTTCGGGCGTGAGCACCACATGCACCACGCGCCGGTCGGTGGTCGAGCGTTCGCGCAGCACCAAGCCCTTGGCTTCCAGACGGTCCAGCGTGCGCGTCATGGAGGCCGCGTCGGTCTCCAGTTCGCGCGCCATCACGGCCACCGTGGCGGCGGCCTGGCCCGTCACGGCCTGGCATGTGGAGATCTTGAACAGCGGCAGCCATTGCGCGAAGGTCAGGTCGTGGGTGGACAACTGCGCGTCCGCCTGCGTGCGGATGGACGACATCACCTTGCGCATCAGGTAGCCCACGCTCTCCTCGGCAGGGCTGTGGCCGTTGCCGTAGAAGGACACGTCGGATGAAGAGGTGGGAGATGTCGATGTCATGGCCAGGAATTTAATTGACTAGACAATGATTGTCTTCGCAAGTAATTAATTTCCGACTCCACTGCAGGGGAATTTGCAGCTGCTCGCCAGCTTGCTGCACCGGCATCGGCCGGCCGATATAGTCGGCAGGCCATGTCGGCCTGCTTTGCGTACCGGACGTTCTTCCATGACCACCACCGCCTCCCTTGCTGAACCCGCCGTCCCTCTGTTGCGTGTTGCCGTCATGGGGGCCGGGGCCGTGGGCTGCTATTACGGCGCGCTGCTCGCGCGGGCTGGCCATGCGGTCAGCCTGATCGGCCGGCAGGCCCATGTGCAGGCGGTGCAGCAGCATGGCCTGCGCCTGCAGACGGCTGTGCTCGACGTGCAGGTGCCCATGCAGGCCAGCACCGAGGCCAGCGCCGTGCAGGGTGCCGACGTGGTGCTGTTCTGCGTGAAGTCCACGGATTCGGAGGCCGCCGCGCGCGCGATCCAGCCTTACCTGGCGCCCGGGGCGCTGGTGCTCACGCTGCAGAACGGCGTGGACAACGACGAGCGCGTGCGCGCCGTGCTGGACCGTCGCACCCCCGTGGCCGCCGCCGTGGTCTATGTGGCCACCGCCATGGCCGGCCCTGGCCATGTGCAGCACCATGGCCGGGGCGAGCTGGTGATCGCGCCGTCGCCACGCAGCGAGGCGGTGGCCGCGCAGTTCGCCGCCGCAGGCATTCCCACGCAGATTTCGGACAACGTGCGCGGCGCGCTCTGGGCCAAGCTGGTGCTCAACTGCGCCTACAACGCGCTGTCGGCCCTGTCGCAGCAGCCCTATGGGCCGCTGGTGAAGGTGCCGGGCGTGACCGAGGTGATCGCCGACACCGTGGCTGAATGCCTGGCCGTGGCGCGGGCCGATGGGGTCAACATCCCTGGTGATGTCGATACGGCCGTGCAAGGCATCCCTGCCACCATGCCGGGCCAGCATTCCTCCACCGCGCAGGACCTGGCGCGCGGAAAGCCTACCGAGATCGACCATCTGAATGGCTATGTGGTGCAGCGTGGCGCGGCCTTGGGCGTGCCCACGCCGCTCAACCGGGCGCTGCAGGTGCTGGTGAAGCTGGCAGAGGGGAGACGTGTGGCTGTTTGATGGGCCTGGAGGGCCGCTGTTTGTCTTTTTTGACAGCATGCCTATGTTGAGGGCAGAGGCCGGGATGTGCGCCCGGCGGCGCACCTACTTTCTTTTTGCGCAAAAAGAAAGTAGGCAAAGAAACAGCGCCCCGCTGCCCGTGTCCCTTCGCTGCGCTACGGGCAACCTGCGATGCTCGCGCCTGGGGTGGCGTCGCTGAACTCGCTTCGTTCTTCGAACTCCGCTCAGACAGCAGCGACGAGCCAGACCACGAAGCGCGTGTCCTTCGGCACGCGCCCACCCCAGGCCCTGCGCTTCTCGGCACGGTCAGAAGGGGGTGGGAGCGGGCTCCATACGGGCCATTGCTTCGCTCGGCCCCAACTGCCTCGCTGCGCTTCGGCCGTCGGCAGCGCGCAGCGCATAACCGACCCCAGGCGCGGCTGCGAAAGCAGCAGCCGCCTTTGACCCCGCTCCCCACCCCTGCTGGCTGCGCCGAGGAGCGCAGGAGCTGGGGTGGGCGTGTGTGCCGAAGGACACACACGCTTCGTCTTCTGGCTCATCGCAGATGTTTGAGCGAAGTTCGAAGAACGTAGCGAGTTCTGCGATGCCACCCCAGATCCGAGCACCGCAGGTTGCCCCCATCGCCCGACAGGGCGATGGGGGACGCAGACTGGGGGCCGCCTTCTCTTTGGTGACTTTCTCTTGGCGGCCAAGAGAAAGTTACTGCGCCGCCGGGCGCACATCCCGGCCTCCGCCTTCCGCGCAAGCATGCTGCCCAATCGAGACCCAGATCCCGACTCGCCAGGCTTCATAATCAAAAAAATCATTCCATCAACAGCCACACCATGCACCACCCCCTCCGCCCCCTGGTCGCCTCCCTCTCCCTGGCCTTCGCCGCCGCCATGGCCCACGCCGCCCCGGTGGCCGAGGTCCATGCCCTGGCGCAAAAGGAGCAGCAACCCCTGCTCGACACCCTGCGTGACCTGGTACACATCGAATCGGGCAGCAAGGACATCGAGGGCCTGAACCAGATCGCCGAGCGCATCGCCAGCCAGCTCAAGCAGCTGGGCGGCACGGTGGACGTGCTGCAGACCAGCGACGTCTACCGCCTGGACGACACGCCCGAGAAGGTGGGCCCCGCCGTGCAGGCCGTGTTCAAGGGCACGGGCAGCAAGAAGATCATGCTGATCGCGCACATGGACACGGTGTACTTGAAGGGCATGCTCAAGGGCCAGCCCTTCCGCATCGACGGCGACAAGGCCTATGGCCTGGGCATCTCCGATGACAAGCAGGGCATCGCCCTCATCATCCACACCATCGCGGTGCTGCAAAAGCTCAACTTCAAGGACTACGGCACCCTCACGGTGCTGATTAATGGTGACGAGGAAATCAGCTCGCCCGGCTGGCGCAGCACCATCACCCGCGTGGCCTCGGAGCAGGACGTGGTGTTCTCGTTCGAAGGCGGTGGCACCGACGGTACCCTGCGCCTGGCCACCAGTGGCATCGGTGCGGCCTACATCACGGTGCAGGGCAAGGCCTCGCATGCCGGCGCCAAGCCCGAAGACGGCGTGAACGCGCTGTACGAGCTGTCGCACCAGTTGCTGCAGATGAAGGACCTGTCCAAGAGCGACGAGGGCCTCAAGCTCAACTGGACCGTCTCGAAGTCCGGCACCAACCGCAACGTGATTCCCGCCGAAGCCACGGCCCAGGCCGATGCCCGCGCCCTCAAGGTGGCAGACTTCGACGGGCTGGAAAAGTCTTTGCAGGAGAAGATCAAGACCAAGCTGTTGCCCGCCTCCAAGGTGGACGTGAAGTTCGAGGTGCGCCGCCCACCGCTCGAAGCCAGCGAGGCATCACGCCGCGTGGCCGGCTACGGCAAGGTCATCTACCAGGAACTGGGTCTGCCGCTCAGCGTGGTCGAGAAGGCCACGGGCGGCGGTACCGATGCGGCCTTCGCGGCCCTCAAGACCAAGGGCGCGGTCGTGGAGGGCATGGGCCTGTCGGGCTACGGTGCCCACTCCAACGATGCCGAGTATGTGCAGGTCAACACCATCGTGCCGCGCCTGTACCTGGCCACGCGCATGATCATGGATATTTCCAAGGGCGTGTTGAAATAAAGCACCCCCTGAGTCGCTTCGCGCCTTCACCCCTCTCTCATATTGCTTCGCAATCTGGGAGGGGGACGCCCCCAGCGCGGCGGGGCGGCCCTTGCGCGGGGGCACTGGCCTTGGCCGCGCCAGTTTCATGCATTGCGGGTGGCACGTAGCTCAATGAACCAGAAAAAAGGCCCTCGCTCGGCAAGCGCCGAAAGGGCCTTTTTGTGATCAGACCGTGGGCACTGGCACGCGCACCGCGCCCGTGGCGTAGAAGGATTGCAGGTTCTCCAGCACCAGGTCGGCCATGGCGCGGCGGGTTTCGTGGGTGGCGCTGGCGGTGTGCGGGGTGAGGACCACGTTGTCCAGGTCCACCAGCGCGGCAGGCACCTGGGGTTCGTTCTCAAACACATCGAGCCCGGCACCGGCGATGCGTTTTTGCTGCAGGGCCTCGACCAGCGCGGCCTCGTCCACCACGCTGCCGCGCGCCACGTTGATGAGGTAGCCCTTGGGGCCCAGGGCGTCCAGCACCTCGCGGGTGACCATGTGGCGCGTCGAGGCGCCGCCGGCCACCGTGAGCACCAGGTAGTCGGCCCACTGCGCCAGTGCCAGCAGCGATTCGAGGCGGGGCAGCGGCGAGCCTTCGACCGGGCGGCGGTTGTAGTAGCCGACCTGCATGCGAAAGCCGGTGGCGCGTTCGGCCACCGCCAGGCCGATGCGTCCCATGCCGACGATCCCCAGGCGCTTGCCCGACACGCGGGTCTGCGGCGCGTAGCGGGCCCGGGGCCATTCGCCGCGGCGCACGAAGCGGTCGCTCGCGGCCACGCCGCGTGACACGTCGAGCATCAGCGCAAAGGCCATGTCGGCCACGCAGTCGTTGAGCACGTCGGGCGTGTAGCCCACGGGGATGCTACGTGCCTGGCACGCGCCAATGTCCAGCGCATCGAAGCCCACGCCGAAGCTGCTCACTACCTGCAGCCGGGGCAGGGCGGCAATCACCTCACCCTTGAGGCCGATGGACGCCGATGTCGCCACGCCGGTGAAGCTGTCGCCATGCTCTGCCAGGAAGGCGGCCGGGTCGGCCTGGTCGGACAGGCAGACCACGTCATAGCGGGCGGCCAGATCGGTCTCCAGTGCCGGGAGGGGCAGGCGGGCGATTTGCAGGAGGCGGGGCTTGGAGGGCTGGGTCATGAAGGAGAGGGGGATGGGCTGGTCCCGGGGAGCCAGGCCAGCCGTTGTGAAGGCGGGCCGCAACGTTTGCGTTGCAGCCCATGGCGACGATCTTACGTCGCCACGCGGATAGCCTGGCGGGCCAGCAGCTTCCACTGCCCGCCCTGCTGCTGCCACACGCCCAGGATCTTGATCTGCACCTTGCCGGGCTTGCCCGAGTCGTTGGTGTCGGCCGTGAGCGTGTGGCGCACGATGGCGGTGTTGCCCACGACCTTGATGGTCTGGTCGCTGATGGCAATGGTCACGAAGTCGGACTTGCCGGCAAGCAGGTCGCCGATGAAGCTGTCCTTGGTGTCCACGCGGCCGCCCGAGTGGCCGTAGCTCAGGTCATCCGCCACCAACTGGGCCAGTGCGGCCTGCGTGGGGTCGACCATGGCCACGCGCAGGCGCTCGGCCGCAGCGGCCACCGATTGCTCGGACGCGGCGGACGATGCTGCAGGCGAGTTGCTTGCGCAGCCGGTAAGGGCTGCGATGGCCACGGCAGCAGCGGCTGCGAGGACGATTTTCTTGATCATCTTGTCTGTCTCCATTGTTGTGTTTGAGGATGTAGATGCGTGCCGCAGGGAAAATTCACGCGCCCGTGCACGGCCAGGCGAATGGAGATCGTGAAATGAAAAAGGGCCTGGTGAACACCAGGCCCTTTGGTGGGCTTACTGCGGGCCGAGCTTGTCGATCAGCGCTTTCAGCTGCTCCATCTCGGCCGGCTTCAGGTCCGTCAGCGGCGCGCGCACAGGCCCTGCGTCGTGTCCCACCAGCTTGGCGCCGGCCTTGATGATGCTCACGCCATAGCCTTCCACCTTGTTGCGGATGTCCAGGTAGGGCATGAAGAAGTCCTTGAGCAGCCGGTGCTGCGTGGCCATGTCGTCGGCCGCCACGGCCTTGTAGAAGTCCATCGCCGTCTTCGGGATGAAGTTGAACACCGCCGACGAGTACACCGGCGTTCCCAGCGCCTTGTACGCGGCCGCATACACCTCGGCCGTGGGCAGCCCGCCCAGGTACGAGAAGCGATCACCCATCTTCATGAAGATCGAGGACATGGTCTCGATGTTGCCCACGCCGTCCTTGAAGCCGATCAGGTTGGGGCAGCGCTCGGCCAGGATGGCCAGCGAGTTCGCGGTCAGCTTGGTGCGGTCGCGGTTGTAGACGATGACGCCGAACTTCACGCTGTTGCAGACCGCAGCCACATGCTCGATCAAACCCTCCTGGCCGGCTTCGGTCAGGTAGTGGGGCAACAGCAGGATGCCATGGGCGCCCAGGCGCTCGGCCTCCTGGGCATGGGCGATGGCGGTGCGGGTGGGGCCGCCGGCACCGGCAATGATGGGCACCTTGCCGCGGCAGGTGTCCACCGCGGTCTTGACCACCTCGCTGTACTCGGGGCCCGACAGCGAGAAGTACTCACCCGTGCCGCCGGCGGCGAACAGGGCGGTGGCGCCATACGGGGCCAGCCATTCCAGGCGTGCGGCATAGCCCTTGGGATTGAAGTCGCCCTGCGCATCGAAGTCCGTGACGGGGAACGAGAGCAGGCCGGAGCCCATGATGGATTTGAGGTCTTGCGGGTTCATGGTGGTAGCGGGGCTGGGAATGAAGGGGTTGGAAAGACGCTGGCAAAGGCTCAGTCGAGCTTGATCTTGGCGGCCGAGACCACGCTGGCCCAGCGTGCGCGTTCCTTGGCGAAGAACTGGTCCTGCTCGGCGGCGGTCATGGTTACGACCTCGGCGCCCTGGCCAGCCAGGCGCGAACGGATGTCGGGTGCGCGGATCACGCTGATCAGCGCCTTGTTCAAACGCTGCACCACGGCCTCAGGCGTGCCGCGTGGCAGCAGGATGCCTTGCCAGGTGCCGGATTCGTAGCCGGGCACGCCCTGCTCGGCGATGGTGGGCACGTTGCCCAGCAGCGGCATGCGCGTGGACTTGGAGACGCCCAGCACCTTGAGCTTGCCATTGGTCACCTGGGGCAGGGTGGCCAGCATGCCGTTCATCAGCACCTGGGTCTGGCCGGCCACGGTGTCCTGGATCGCGGTCACGCCGCCCTTGTAGGGGATGTACTGCCAGCGCGCGCCGCTGGCGCGCTCCAGGGCCACGCCGGCCAGATGCGGTGCGCTGCCCGTGGCGGTGACGGCGAAGTTCAGTTCGGCGGTCTTGGACAGCGCCACCAGCTCCTTGAGGTTGTTGGCTGGCACCGAGGGGTGTACCACCAGCAGGTGGGGCGAGTAGGCCAGCATGGTCACGCCACGCAGGTCCTTGGAAGGATCGAACGACAGCTTGGTGTAGACCGAGGGGCTGATGGCCAGGGCGCCCACGTCGCACAGCAGCATGGTGTAGCCGTCCGGCTCGGCCTTGGCCACGAAGTCCGCGCCCAGGTTGCCGTTGGCACCGGGCTTGTTCTCCACGATCACGGTCTGCTTGAGCAGCTCCGACAGCGGCTGGCTGATGGAGCGGGCAATGATGTCCGAGCTGCCGCCGGGCGGGTAGGGCACGATCAGCTTGATGGTTTTGGTGGGTTGCCACTCGGCGGCGGTCTGGGCCGTGGCGGTGGTGGCGGCAAGGGCGGCGGTGCACGCCAGGATGGCGTCGCGGCGGGTGATTGTCATGTGTTGTCTCCTGGTTTCACTGTTGTTGCTAGTCATCGTACAACTAAGCGCGTAGAAAAACAATTGCCCTTACAAAAAAAGAGCGCATTAAAGTGCCGATGGGGTGACTGCCTGGGGTGCCTGATGCCCCGCGACAGCGGAGCCCATCGTGCGTTGTCTGTTGTCGAAGGGGTGTGGATGGTGCTGCATCCTCCTATGGGGATGCCTGGTCGGTGGCAGTTTTTTCGCTGCATGCACTGCAAGCCCAGGGAGCATGCAATCGGGTTCGGGTAATCCCTTTGGTCAGAAGCGCTGTGCGCCTCCACAATCAGCCATGTTGTATGACAACATATGACGCACAGTCCTTTTCATGGAGAGCGGGACCCCGCTGCGTCGTGTCGCCCGCATGCCCGTGTCCCCTGCCTGTGCGGACCCCCGTTTGAAAGGAAATACTGATGACCCGTGTAATTCGTTGGCGCGGCCTGGTGCTGCCCCTGGCTGCCAGCGCCCTGTGGCTGGGTGCCTGCTCTGCGGCAACGGCCGCTACCTGGGTGTATGTGTCCAACGCTGACAGCCAGGATCTGTCCGTGCTGGAACTCGACCGCAGTGCCGGCACGCTCAAGCCCGTGGAGACGGTGCCCCTGGCCGGCATGGCCATGCCCATGGCGGTCAGCCCGGACAAGCGCGTGCTCTATGTGGCGCTGCGCTCCCAGCCGTTCCGGGTGGTCAGCCTGGCCATCGACCCCGCCAGCGGCAAACTGCGCAAGCTGGGCGAGGCGCCGCTGGCCGACAGCATGGCCAATATCGACACCGATGCCACGGGCCGCTGGTTGTTCGCCGCCTCGTACCCGGGCCACAAGATCACGGTCAACAGCATCGGCAAGGACGGCGCCGTGGGCGCCGTGCAGCAACTGATCCCCACGGCGCCCCATGCGCACGCCATCCATGCCGATGCCGCCAACCGCCATGTGTTCGCCACCAGCCTGGGCGGCGACAACCTCTCGGCCTGGCGCTTCGATGCGGAAACGGGGCGGCTCACGGCCCACGAACCCGCAATCACCAGCATCGCCCCCGAGAAGTCCGGCCCGCGCCACTTCGTCTGGGACCGTGCGCAGCGCCATATGTATGTGCTCAACGAGCTCGATGCCGCCGTACACGTGATGGCCTACGACGGCGCGCGCGGCACGCTGCGGTCCGTGCAGCGCACCACGGCGCTGCCCGCCGGCTTTGCCGGCAAGCCCTGGGCGGCCGACCTGCACCTGTCGCCCGACGGCCGCACGCTGTACGCGTCCGAGCGCACGTCGAGCACGATCAGCAGCTTTCGCGTCGATGCCGCCACCGGCCAGTTGCAGCCCCTGGGCCAGGTGCCCACCGAAAAGTCGCCGCGCGGCTTTGCGGTGGACTCCTCGGGCCGCTTCCTGATCGCGGCGGGGCAGGAGTCGCACAGCCTCTCGCTGCACCCCATCGATGCGGCCACGGGCATCCCGGGCGTGCCGACCCGTGTGCCCGCCGGCAAGAACCCCAATTGGGTCGAGATCGTCGACTTCCCCTGAGCATCGCCCCCCCCCTTTTTTTCATCCGCTTTCCATCGCGAGACAAACACCATGCAACGCAGAACCCTCATCCACACGGCGGCCCTGGCCGCAGCCTGCGGCCTCATGGGCCTGCCCGCCGCTGCCCAGGGCACCTGGCCCACAGGCAAGCCCATCAGCTATGTCGTTCCCTTTGCCGCGGGCGGCACCACCGACACCCTGGGCCGCATGATCGGCCAGCAACTGGGCACGGCCCTGGGCACCACGGTGGTGGTGGAGAACAAGGCCGGCGCGGCGGGCAGTGTGGGCTCGGAGGTGGTGGCGCGCGCCGCGCCCGACGGTTACACGCTGCTGGGTGGCACGGTGAGCTCGCACGCGATCAACGCCACTCTCTATCCCAAGCTCGGCTACGACGCCATCAAGTCCTTCAGCCCGGTCACGCTGATCGGCACCAACCCGGTGGTGCTGGTCGTGGCGGCCAACAGCCCGTACAAGACACTCAAGGATGTGCTGGCCGCAGCCAAGACCAAGGAGGGCGGCCTGTCCTCCGCCTCGGCCGGCACGGGCAGCTCACAGCACCTGGCGGTGGAGCTGCTGGGCTTCAAGTCGGGTGTGAAGTTCACGCACATCCCCTACAAGGGCAGCGGCCCGGCGATCCAGGACGTCATTGGCGGCCAGGTGGACATGATGTTCGACACCACCGTGGTGGCGGCGCCGCATGTGCAAAGCGGCAAGCTGCGCGCCATTGCCGTGACCTCGCCCAAGCGCCTGGCCTCCATGCCCGACGTGCCCACAGTGGCGGAGTCGGGCATCAAGGGCCTTGAGGACTTCCAGGTCCAGTCCTGGCAGGCCATCTTCGTGCCGGCGGGAACGCCCGCGCCGGTGGTGGGCCGCCTGCACGACGAGATCCGCAAGATCCTGGCCCAGCCCGAGATGCAAAAGCGCCTGGCAGGCTTCGGCATGGAGCCGGCCGATCTGAACGTGGGGCAGATCGCCGCCTTCCAGAAGGCCGAGGTCGAGAAGTGGGCCCAGGTGATCAAGGCCGCCAACATCAAGGCCGATTGAGCCGCCGCAACGGCGCGGCGCCTACTCGGGCGAGATGGTTTCCTCGCCGTCTGCGACGGCATCCGTCACGGTGCCGGGCTCCTGGCTTGCAGCGGTCCTGGGTTGCAGCACGAACTCGGGGTGCTGGCCGGTGAGCAGCAGGAACATGGCGAACACCGGGCCCTGCATGCTGCGCTCGTCGCTCGGGCTCTCCAGGGCCTGCCAGGTGCGCGACTGCAGGCCGCCCCGGCTGCCGGTCTGCAGCGGATAGCCCAGCAGCTCTGCCGCCTGCGCCTGGCTCAATCCGGCGGCCGTGCGCGCGGCCTTGAGTTGGTCGCCGCTGGGGATCGGCATGTTCAGCGCAAGGGTGTCGGGGCGATGGCTCATGGGTGGGGTGGTGCGTGGGTGTGCGGGATGTGTGGATTGTCGTCCAGCACCCGCGTGGCGTGCATGGATGCCGTGCGCAGTGGACAGGTGGGCATTCTGCCTCCACTGCGGGGCTGCCCGCGTTGTGCCTGCAGCCTGCCCCAAGCCGTTGTAAAGTGGCACGCCACCGCCCCGAAGGATTTCGCAGATGCACAGCCCGGCCGCCTTGCCCGATGCCACTCCCGCCGCCAGCTCCCCGCAGGGCTGGTGGGCCGTGTGCCTGTGCGCCAACTGGTGCGGCACCTGCCGTGATTACCGGGTCCTCTTCGATGCCCTGGCCCAGGCCCATCCAGAGGTGCGCTTCGAGTGGGTGGACATTGAGGATGAATCCGAGCTGGCGGGCGACCTGGACGTGGAGACCTTTCCCACCCTGCTGATCGCCGATGGCACGAGCGCGCGCTTTCTGGGGCCTTTGTTGCCCCAGGCGCCCGTGCTGGCGCGGCTGCTCTCCAGTCTGCAGGCGGGGCAGGGCGGGCGGGCGACGGGCGGTGATGCGCAAGAGGTGTTCGAGCGCGTGCGCGCGGCACGCGGGGGCTGAGGTAGGGGTCTAGTGCAGTGTTTCACGCTATCTGGCACATAAAAAGTCGTCTTTTCGGCCCTGGCCGCGTTGCAAATCCTCGCGATACGCCCGGTATCGCTGTGGTTTGCGCCTTGCCAGGACCAAAAATCCGCCCTTTTTATTTGTGCCATCAAGCATGAAGCACTGCACTAGCGGCCACCTCCATGGGGCAGGTGGGGGCTATGGCCTGCTATTTTTTGAATAGCAGTTTGTGCAGTACCATGAACCGATAGCCCCTGTCGACCCCCTGTTTGCGTACTGGATTTTTCCATGTCCCTGGAGTTCTGGTTCGAGCCTGAATCGCTGCGTGCGTTGTGCGACGACGGCGTGTGGTCGCGGGGAACGGCGCTGTTCAAGGCGCGTGCCGTGCGGCGCCTGGCCATCAGCGCCCAGGGCGACCACTGGCTGCTCGAAGGCGACGTGCAGGGCACCCAGCTGGCGCCCTACCGACTGGCCGTCTCGATGGCGCTCATGCCCGATGGCGCGGTGGACTACTGGCGCAGCCAGTGCAGTTGCCCGGTGGGCCTGCAGTGCAAGCATGGCGTGGCACTCATGCACCAGGCAGCGCGCCAGGGGCCGAGCGAATCCGACCGGGAGCGGGGCCTGGCCGTGCCCGCCGCCGGGCTGAGCCGTCCGCCGCCCGCCCGCAGCGATGCGCAGCAGCGCATGGCCGAGGTACACCGCCTGGAGTCGGAGGCACGCCTCATGAACTGGCTGCAGGCGCTGGACAAGGCTGCGGGGCTGGGCGATGCCGATGCGCCCGCGGGTGCCGTTGCCGATCGCCCCGAGCAGTATGTGTACCTGGTGTCCGCCGTGGGTGCGCCGCGTGCGGCGCCCATGCTGCAGCTGGAGGCTGTGGTGTCCTACCCCAAGGTCACTGGCGGCTGGGCCAAGCCCAAGCTGGTGCGCACCCAGCCGGGCAAGGGCCAGGCGGTGTTCGACCGGGCCAGCGACACCGACCGCCAGGTGCTGCAACTGCTGCGTGCGCTGCCGCGCCATCAGAATTACTACTCGGCCTACAGCGGCGCGCCCTGCGCGGTGCTCGAAGGGCAGATCGGTCTGCTGGCGCTGCAGCAGGCCGCCAGCACCGGGCGCCTGTTTGCCGATGCGGGCGGCTCCACCGTGGGCGAGCCCCTGCGCTGGGGCGGCCTGCTGCCCATCGAGTGGACCTGGCAGGCCGTCTCCGGCGGTACTGCGGGCGCCCTGGCGCAGGACAGCGGCTGGGCGCTGCAGGCCCGCCTGCGCGAGGCGGGCGCCACGCTGTGCCACAACAGCCCGCCGATGTACCTGGATGCCGCCGCAGGCCTGTGCGGCCCCGCGCACGCGCCGGGCATGGAGTCCGCGCAGCTGGAGGTGCTGCTGCATGCGCCCCCGCTCAGTGCCGCCGCGCTGCAAAAATACCAGGCCGAGGTCGCCCGCCGCCTGGGCTCCTTGCCTCTGCCACCCGTGCTGCACGGGCTGACCCGGCTCGATGGCGTGGCCCCGGTGGCGCGCCTGCACCTGGCGCCCACGCCGGCGGTCGGGGTCGCGTACATGGGGCTCATCTCGGCGCAATTGCGCTTCGACTACCAGGGCCATGTGGGCTGGTGGGCGGGGCAGCCCCTGTCGGTGCTGGTGGATGGCCAGGAGGGCGAGGGCGGCAAGGTGCTGCTGCAGCGCGATGGCCGCGCCGAGATCGATGCCATCTCGCGCCTCATGGACCTGGGCCTGCTCGGTGTGGACGAGGGGATGTTCGGCATTCCCGGCGAGCGGCCGCAGGGCGCCTGGATGCTCTGGGCCGACGAGGGCTTTGCCGCGCTGCGCGACGCCGGCTTTGCGCTCACGGTGGCGCCCGAACTCGATGGCTGGATCACGCACGCGCAGACCATCCATGTACACCTGGGACCGGAGGGGCAAGGGGGTGGTGAGGAGGACGATGAAGATGAAGACGCCTTCGGGCTGGACGATGAGGGCGGCTCGGCCGCACGCGGCGAGGGCGCCGAGCCCGCTCCGTCGCCCTGGTTCGAGCTGTCGCTGGGCATCGAGATCGATGGCCAGCGCCACAACATCCTGCCCTGGCTGCCCGACCTGATCGCGGCCGCGGCCGCTGCGCCCCCCGATCCTGCCGAGCCCGGTGGCGGCGCCAGGGGGCTGCCGGCGCTGCCTCCGTACCTGTACCTGCCGGCGCCCAGCGGCCACGGCTTCGTGCGCCTGCCCACCGATACCCTGCGCCCTTGGCTGGCGGCGCTGCTGGACCTGGCGGGCGACCGCGCGCACGATTTTTCGGGCGAGAGCCTGCGCCTGTCGCGCCTGGAGGCGTTGCGCACCAGCGCCTCGCTGGGCGATGGCGTGGCGTGGGAGGGGGCGGCCAGCCTGCACGCCCTGGTGCAGCAACTGCAGGGGCAGGGCCAACTGCCCGAGGTGCCGGTACCCGCTGGGGTGCATGCGCAGCTGCGGCCCTACCAGCAGCAGGGGCTCAACTGGCTGCAGTTCCTGCGCGCCAACGGCCTGGCCGGCGTGCTGGCCGACGACATGGGGCTGGGCAAGACCTTGCAGACGCTGGCGCACATCCAGGTCGAGAAGGATGCGGGCCGCCTGGTGCAGCCCGCACTCATCGTGGCGCCCGTCAGTTTGATGGGCAACTGGGAGCGCGAGGCTGCGCGCTTCACCCCCGGCCTGCGCAGCGTGGTGCTGCACGGCAAGGAGCGCCACGCCCTGGCCGAATCCATGGCTGAGCACGACCTGGTGATCGCCCCCTACTCGCTGCTGCAGCGCGACCGCGAGCGCTGGCTGGAGGCGCGCTGGCACATGGTGGTGCTCGACGAGGCGCAGAACATCAAGAACGCCACAACGAATGCCGCGCAGGTGGTGGCCCAGCTGCAGGCCAACCACCGGCTGTGCCTGTCGGGCACGCCCATGGAAAACCACCTGGGCGAGATCTGGAGCCTGTTCCACTTCCTGATGCCGGGCTTCCTGGGCAGCCAGCAGCGCTTTCGCGACCTGTTTCGCAACCCCATCGAGCGCCAGGGCAGCACCGAGCGGCTGGCGCAGCTGCGCGCGCGCATCACGCCCTTCATGCTGCGCCGGGCCAAGTCGGTGGTGGCGCACGAGCTGCCGCCCAAGATCGAGACCGTGATGCCGGTGGACCTCTCGGGCGGCCAGGCCGATCTGTACGAGACCATTCGCCTGGGCATGGAAAAGACGGTGCGCGAGGCACTGCAGGCCAAGGGCCTGGCGCGTTCGCAGATCACCATCCTCGACGCCTTGCTCAAGCTGCGCCAGGTGTGCTGCGACCCGCAGCTCGTGCCGCTGGAGGCGGCGCGCAAGGTGCATACCTCGGCCAAGCTGGCGCAACTGATGGAAATGCTGCCCGAGATGCTGGCCGAGGGCCGGCGCATCCTGCTGTTTTCGCAGTTCACGAGCATGCTCTCGCTGATCGAGGCCGAATTGTCGAAACGTGGCCTTTCCTGGGTCAAGCTCACCGGGCAGAGCCAGAAGCGCGACGCCATCATCGACCGCTTCACCAGCGGCGAGGTGCCGCTGTTCCTCATCAGCCTGAAAGCCGGCGGGGTGGGGTTGAACCTGCCCCAGGCCGACACCGTGATCCACTACGACCCGTGGTGGAACCCCGCCGTCGAGGCCCAGGCCACCGACCGCGCCCACCGCATCGGGCAGACGCAAAGCGTGTGGGTGGTCAAGCTGGTGGCGCGCGGCACCATCGAAGAGCGCATCCTGGCCCTGCAGGACAAAAAGGCCCAACTGGCCGAAAATCTCTACCAGGGTGCGGCCGGGCGCAAGCAGCCGCTTTTCACCGAAAGCGACCTCGCCGAGCTGCTCCAGCCGCTGTCACTGTCGTAGCGCAAGGGGGCGCCGTACGGTCCTCCATGGGGCTTTGGGTGGCGCAAACCCGCGCCGGGCGTTGTTCTGCCGCACATGCGTGGCATTTGCTGCCTGCCCGTGGGCCCGCAGCTTTGCAAATCAACACTTTACGGGCTACAATACGTTTCTCACGACCAAGCGGGCGGGTACCAACCGCCCGTTTTTTTTGGCCGTTTGCTTTTGGAGCTCGAAGCCTCTGGGGGTTATCGGGTTTTTTGTTTTTCCGGGATTGAATAGAACACGTGGCACTGCAGCAAGTCGTTGAACAAATCGTGATTGGCCTGGGGTATGACCTGGTGGAGATCGAACGCTCCGCCGGTGGTCTGCTGCGCATCACCATCGACTTGCCCTGGGTACAGCCTGCCGCCGATGCGCCCGCGCCGGCCGCCGAGCAGTACGTCACGGTCGAAGATTGCGAGAAGGTCACCCGCCAGCTGCAGTTTGCGCTGGAGGTCGACGGCGTTGAATACAAGCGCCTGGAAGTATCTTCTCCCGGAATCGACCGGCCCTTGCGCCACGAGCAGGACTTCGTGCGTTTCGAAGGTTCGGTCATTGACATCACATTGAAGGCGCCCATCGGCGCAGCAGGTGCGGGGCAGGTCAACGCCACGCGCAAGAAATTTCGCGGCACGCTGGAGCGGGCCGAGGCAGGGGGCTGGCAGATCGTCTGGAGCGACGAGCCCGCTGTCAAGCCAGGTCAAAGAGTCAGCAAGAAGCGCGTGCCCGCCCCGTTGCAGGCGCTGGGCTTCACCCTGGATGAAACACGGGACGTGCGCCTGGCGCCCATCGTGGATTTCAAGGGGCGCAGCAACAAGGCAGGGGCCGAGCCCGCCTGAGCTGCAAGCAGGCTGCTGAATGAATTGGGCAGATGGCCGCCGCGTGCAGTCTTTGCTTATCGGGTGATTGAACTAGGAGAGTCGTCGCATGAATCGCGAATTGTTGATGTTGGTTGAGGCCATTTCGCGCGAAAAGAACGTGGAGCTGGACGTGGTCCTGGGCGCCGTGGAGTCGGCCCTGGCCCAGGCCACCAAGAAGCTGTACCAGGGCGAGGTGGACATTCGCGTGTCCGTCGATCGCGACAGCGGCAACTATGAGACTTTCCGCCGCTGGCTGGTGGTGCCCGATGATGCGGGTCTGCAGAATCCCGAGGCCGAAGAACTGCTGATGGATGCGAAGGACCGCATCCCCGACATCGAAGTCGGCGAGTACATCGAAGAGGGCGTCGAGTCCGTGCCCATCGGCCGCATCGGCGCCATGGCGGCCAAGCAGGTCATCCTGCAGAAGATCCGCGACGCAGAGCGCGAAATGCTGCTCAACGACTTCATGTCGCGCGGCGAGCGCATCTTCACCGGCACCGTCAAGCGCATGGACAAGGGCGATATCATCGTCGAGTCCGGCCGGGTGGAAGGCCGCCTGCGCCGCAGCGAGATGATCTCCAAGGAAAACCTGCGCAGTGGCGACCGTGTGCGCGCCATGATCATGGAAGTGGACCTGACGCTGCGCGGCGCGCCCATCATCCTGTCGCGTTCGGCGCCCGAGTTCATGATCGAGCTGTTCCGCCAGGAAGTGCCCGAGATCGAACAGGGCCTGCTGGAGATCAAGAGCTGCGCCCGTGACTCCGGCTCGCGCGCCAAGATCGCCGTGCTCAGCCACGACAAGCGCGTGGACCCCATCGGCACCTGCGTCGGCGTGCGCGGCACCCGTGTGAATGCGGTGACCAACGAACTCGCCGGCGAGCGCGTGGACATCGTGCTGTGGTCCGAAGACCCGGCCCAGTTCGTGATCGGTGCGCTGGCCCCGGCCAACGTCTCGTCCATCGTGGTGGACGAGGAAAAGCACGCCATGGACGTGGTGGTGGACGAGGAGAACCTTGCCATCGCCATCGGCCGCGGCGGTCAGAACGTGCGCCTGGCGTCCGACCTGACCGGCTGGAAGATCAACATCATGGACGCCGCCGAATCGGCGCAGAAGCAGGCCAACGAGTCCGACACGGCCCGCAAGCTGTTCATGGAAAAGCTCGATGTGGACGAGGAAATCGCCGACATCCTGATCTCCGAAGGTTTCGCCAGCCTGGAAGAAGTGGCCTATGTGCCGCTGCAGGAAATGCTGGAAATCGAAAGCTTCGACGAAGACACCGTCAATGAGCTGCGTGCCCGTGCCAAGGATGCGCTGCTCACCATGGAAATCGCCCGTGAGGAAAGCGTGGAAGAGGTCTCCCAGGACCTGCGCGACCTCGAAGGCCTCACCCCTGAGCTGATTGCAAAATTGGCCGAAGGCGGTGTGCACACCCGTGACGACCTGGCCGACCTGGCCATTGATGAGCTGACCGACCTGACCGGACAGTCCGCAGACGAAGCCAAGGCCTTGATCATGAAGGCGCGCGAACATTGGTTCGCGGGGCAGCAAGAGTAAGGGTCAGGGAGGCACGAACCACATATGTCCAGTAACACTGTCGCCGAGTTCGCAAGCGAACTCAAGAAATCACCTGAAACCCTGCTCGACCAGCTCAAGGCTGCCGGCGTGGGCAAGGCCGCCCCATCGGACGCATTGACCGAGTCCGACAAGCAAAAACTGCTCGTGTACCTGCAAAATAGCCATGGCACCGCGTCCGTCGATCGCAAGAAGATCACGCTGACGAAGAAATCCACCAGCGAGATCAAGCAGGCCGATGCCACGGGCAAGGCGCGCACGATCCAGGTGGAAGTGCGCAAGAAGCGCACCTTCATCAAGCGCGATGACGGCGTCGAAGGCTCTGCCGAGTCCGAAGAATCCGTGGTGGAAGAAGCTGCGCAGTCGAGCGAAGACCTCGAACTGTCGCGCCGCGAGGAAGAGGCACGCCGCCAGGCCGAGCTGATCCGCCGCCAGGAAACCGAGCTTGCTGAAAAGCGTGCCGAGCGCGAAGCGCGTGAACAGCGCGAGCGCGAAGCCGAAGAGCGCGCTGCCGCCTACGCCGCCCAGGAAGCCGAGAAGAAGGCCCAGGCCTCTGCCGTCAAGCAGGAAGCCACGCGTGAGCAGGCGGCCGAAGCCGCTGCGCGCACCGCCGCCCAGACCGAAGCCCGCGAAAAGGCCGCAGCCGAATCCAAGGCCCGCTCCGACGAGGAAGTGGCCCGTGCCGCCGACCTCGACGCGCGCCGCCGCAAGGCCGAAGCCGAGGCTGCCGCGATCCGCTCCATGATGGCCACGCCCAAGAAGGCGGTCATGGTCGCCAAGAAGCCCGAAGAACCCAAGCCCGTGGCCAAGCCCGCGCTGGCTGGCGACGCCAAGAAGGGCACGCTGCACAAGCCTGCAGTAGGCACGGGCACCGGCCCGGCACGCCCTGGCGCACCCGCCACGGCGGCAGCGCCCGGCACCGCCGGCAAGGAAGTGAAGTCGGCCAAGCTGTCCTCCAGCTGGGCAGGCGACACGGCCAAGAAGAAGGAAATCAAGACCCGCGGCGACAGCAGCGGCGGTGTCGGCCGCAACAACTGGCGCGGAGGCCCGCGTGGCCGCCGTGGCAACGACCGCGACCACCGTGACGACCACCACCAGCAATCCGCTCCGGTGGAGGCGCGCATCATCGAAGTGCACGTGCCCGAAACCATCACGGTGGCAGAGCTCGCGCACAAGATGTCGATCAAGGCCAACGAAGTCATCAAGGCCCTGATGAAGATGGGCCAGATGGTCACCATCAACCAGCCGCTGGACCAGGACACCGCCATGATCATGGTGGAAGAAATGGGCCACAAGGCGGTCGTGGCGGCTCTGGACGATCCGGAAGCCTTCACCGACGAAGATGCGGGCCAGAAGGACGTCGAACTGCTGCCACGCGCACCCGTGGTCACCGTCATGGGCCACGTGGACCATGGCAAGACCTCGCTGCTCGACTACATCCGCCGTGCCAAGGTCGCCTCGGGCGAAGCCGGCGGCATCACGCAGCACATCGGTGCCTACCACGTGGAAACGCCACGCGGCATGATCTCGTTCCTGGACACCCCTGGCCACGAGGCGTTCACCGCCATGCGTGCCCGCGGTGCACAGGCCACCGACATCGTGATCCTGGTGGTGGCGGCCGATGACGGCGTCATGCCCCAGACCAAGGAAGCCATCAAGCACGCCAAGGCGGCAGGTGTTCCCATCGTGGTGGCGGTCAACAAGATCGACAAGCCCGATGCCAACGCCGACCGCGTCAAGCAGGAGCTGGTGGTCGAGTCCGTCGTGCCCGAAGAGTACGGTGGCGAGTCGCCCTTCGTCTCGGTGTCGGCCAAGACCGGCCAGGGCATCGACGACCTGCTCGAACAGGTGCTGCTGCAGGCCGAAGTGCTGGAACTGAAGGCACCGGTCGATGCGCTGGCCAAGGGCCTCGTGATCGAAGCCCAGCTGGACAAGGGCCGCGGCCCTGTGGCCACCGTGCTGGTGCAGTCCGGTACGCTCAAGGTTGGCGACGTGGTGCTGGCAGGCCAGACCTATGGCCGCGTGCGCGCCATGCTGGACGAAAACGGCAAGACCGCCAAGACCGCGGGTCCATCGATCCCGGTCGAAATCCAGGGTCTGACCGAAGTGCCGCAGGCTGGCGACGAATTCATGGTGCTCACGGACGAACGCCGTGCCCGCGAAATCGCCACCTACCGTGCCGGCAAGTTCCGCAACACCAAGCTGGCCAAGCAGCAGGCTGCGAAGCTCGAGAACATGTTTGCCGACATGACGGCAGGCGAAGTGAAGATGCTGCCCATCATCGTCAAGTCCGACGTGCAGGGTTCGCAGGAAGCGCTGTCGCAGTCGCTGCTCAAGCTCTCGACCGACGAGGTCAAGGTGCAGCTGGTGTACGCCGCAGTGGGTGCCATCAGCGAGTCGGACATCAACCTGGCGATCGCCTCCAAGGCCATCGTGATCGGTTTCAACGTGCGTGCCGATGCCGGTGCGCGCAAGCTGGCCGAGAGCAATGGCGTCGATCTGCACTACTACAGCATCATCTATGACGCTGTGGACGAGTTGCGCGTGGCCATGTCGGGCATGCTGGCTCCCGAGCAGCGCGAAGAGATCATCGGTACGGCCGAGATCCGCACGGTGTTCGTGGCCACCAAGATCGGCACGATTGCCGGTTCGTACATCACCTCGGGCATGGTCCATCGCAACGCACGCTTCCGCCTGCTGCGCGACAACGTGGTGGTCTACACGGGCGAAGTCGACTCGGTCAAGCGCCTCAAGGACGACGTCAAGGAAGTCAAGGAAGGCTTCGAGTGCGGTATCAAGCTCAAGAACTACAACGACATCAAGGAAGGCGATCAACTCGAGTTCTTTGATATCAAGGAAATCGCGCGGACGCTGTAACCGATGGCTGCGAAGAAGAAGTCCTCCACCCCGAACCGCGCCTTCAAGGTCGCCGATCAGATCCAGCGCGATCTGACGGAGCTGATCGCGCGCGAGTTGAAAGACCCGCGCGTGGGCATGGTGACGCTGCAGGGTGTGGAGGTGACTCCCGACTACGCACACGCCAAGGTGTTCTTCAGCCTGCTGGTGGGCGACCCTGTGGAAACACAGGCGGCGCTCAACCAGGCGGCAGGGTTCCTGCGCAATGGCCTGTTCAAGCGCCTGCACATCCACACCGTGCCCACGCTGCACTTCGTGTACGACCGCACCTCCGAGCGTGCGGCCGACATGAACGCCTTGATCGCCAAGGCCGTTTCTTCGCGCGCGAAAGAGGAGTAGCCCATGCACGCGCCTCGCACCAGGGTGCAGCGGCGCCCTGTGCATGGGGTGTTGCTGTTGGACAAACCGCTCGGCCTGTCGAGCAACGACGCCTTGCAGAAGGCCAAATGGCTGCTGCGCGCTGAAAAAGCGGGCCATACCGGCACGCTCGACCCGCTGGCCACCGGCGTGCTGCCGCTGTGCTTTGGCGCGGCCACCAAGTTCAGCCAGCTGCAGCTCGACGCCGCCAAGACCTACGAGGCCGTGGCCCTGCTGGGCACCACCACCACCACCGGCGATGCCGAAGGCGACGTGGTCGAGCGCCGCCCCGTGGTGCTGGCCGAGCTCACGCCCGAACGCCTGGCCGCCGTGCAGGCGCAGTTCACCGGCCCCATCCAGCAGGTGCCGCCGATGCACAGCGCCCTCAAGAAGGACGGCAAGGCCCTCTACGAGTACGCGCGCGCCGGCATCGAGGTGGACCGGCCCGCCCGCGACGTGGTGATCCATTCGCTTTCCCTCACGCTGCTGGCGGACAATCCAGACGCCATCGCCCTTAAAATGGTGGTGCAGTGCAGCAAGGGCACCTACATCCGCACGCTGGGTGAGGACGTGGGCGCGGCACTGGGCTTCGGTGCGCACCTGACTTTTCTGCGCCGCATCGATACCGGGGGTATCGGGGTGGAGCGCTGCGTCACGCTGGCGCAGCTCGAAGCCATGGAGGAGGGCGTGCGGCTTGCACAGCTGGAGCCGCCCGAGTCCCTCCTGGCCCAACATGTGCGTGTCACGCTGGACAGCGAGAATGCCGCTCGATTCCTGTCGGGCGTGCGCCGCCGAGGTACCTGGCCCGACGCCGGTGCCGTGGCGGTGTTTGGCGACAATCCCCCGGCACTGCTGGGGGTGGGCCACATCGTGGGCGGGGAGCTGGTGCCCGACAGGCTCCTGAGTCCGCTGGAAATTCAACAAATTTTGGAAGGTACGCCGCACCTGCAAGCCAGCGGCACATTGGAAAAACTATGACTAAACAGATCCGCAACATCGCCATCATCGCCCACGTTGACCATGGCAAGACCACCATGGTGGACCAATTGCTGCGCCAGTCCGGCACCTTCGCCGACCACGAAAAGGTCGTCGACACCGTGATGGACAACAACGCGATTGAAAAAGAGCGTGGCATCACGATCCTGGCCAAGAACTGCGCCGTGAGCTGGGAGGGCACCCACATCAACATCGTGGACACCCCCGGTCACGCGGACTTCGGCGGTGAAGTGGAGCGTGCCCTGTCCATGGTGGACAGCGTGGTGTTGCTGATCGACGCGCAAGAGGGCCCCATGCCCCAGACGCGTTTCGTGACCAAGAAGGCCCTGGCCCTGGGCCTGCGCCCGATCCTGGTGGTGAACAAGGTGGACAAGCCCGGTGCCAACCCCGACAAGGTGGTGAACGCCGCATTCGACCTGTTCGACAAGCTCGGTGCCACCGACGAACAGCTCGACTTCCCCGTGGTGTACGCCTCGGGCATCAACGGCTGGTCGTCGCTGGTGGAAGGCGCTCCTGGCGAGCAGTGGGGCCCCGACATGTCGGCCCTGTTCAACACCATCCTGAGCCACGTTCCACCGAACACGGGTGACCCGGCCGCTCCGCTGCAGCTGCAGATCTCGGCGCTGGACTTCTCCACCTTCGTGGGCCGCATCGGCGTGGGCCGCATCAGCCAGGGCACCATCAAGCCCATGATGGACGTGGTCGTCATGGAAGGCCCCGATGGCAAGGCCGTCAAGGGCCGCGTCAACCAGGTGCTGACCTTCCAGGGCCTCGATCGCATGCAGACGCCCATGGCCGGCCCCGGCGACATCGTGCTGATCAACGGCATCGAAGACATCGGCATCGGCGTGACCATCACCGACCCTGCCAACCCCGCTCCGCTGCCCATGCTCAAGGTGGACGAGCCCACGCTGACCATGAACTTCTGCGTGAACACCTCGCCACTGGCCGGCCGCGAAGGCAAGTTCGTGACCAGCCGCCAGATCTGGGACCGCCTGCAAAAGGAACTGCAGCACAACGTGGCCCTGCGCGTGAAGGAAACCGACGAAGAAGGCATCTTCGAGGTGATGGGCCGTGGTGAATTGCACCTGACCATCCTGCTCGAAAACATGCGCCGCGAAGGCTACGAAATGGCCGTGTCCAAGCCCCGCGTCGTGTTCCGCGACGTCAACGGCGAAAAGCACGAGCCTATCGAACTGGTGACGGCCGACATCGAAGAAGGCCACCAGGGCGGCGTGATGCAGGCCCTGGGCGAGCGCAAGGGCGAGCTGGTGAACATGGAGCCGGACGGCCGTGGCCGCGTGCGCCTGGAGTACCGCATTCCTGCGCGCGGCCTGATCGGCTTCACCAACGAATTCCTGAACCTGACGCGTGGCTCGGGCCTCATCAGCAACATCTTCGACAGCTACGAGCCGCACAAGGGCGACATCGGCGGCCGCAAGAACGGCGTGCTGATCTCCATGGACGACGGTGAAATCTTCACCTACGCCCTGGGCAAGCTCGACGACCGTGGCCGCATGTTCGTCAAGGCCAACGATCCCGTGTACGAAGGCATGATCGTCGGCATCCACAGCCGCGACAACGACCTGGTCGTGAACGCCACGCGTACCAAGCAGCTGACCAACTTCCGTGTCTCGGGCAAGGAAGACGCGATCAAGATCACGCCACCCATCGATGCCACGCTCGAATACGCCGTGGAATTCATCGAGGACGACGAACTGGTCGAAATCACGCCCAAGTCCATCCGCATCCGCAAGCGCCACCTGAAGGAAAGCGACCGCAAGCGCGCGGGCCGCTGAGAGCGCGGCGTTCCCTCTCCTTGCTGGAGAGGGGAATGACGACACCAGGCTGAAAGGCTTGCCAAAGGGCCACAGTCACCGTGCTGTGGCCCTTTTGTCGTCAAGAGCGGTTAAAAGAACTCTTTCGGCGCTGTCGCTGCGTCCAGTCGCCGAGGCTGGCGGGTTGCATGGGGCTGGTTATGGACGAGGATGCAGGCGATGGCGGTAACCCGGTGAAGCTCACCCACTCAAAGGCCGTGGCCCTGATGGTGGCCGTGACCCTGATGTGGTCCATCGCTGGCGTGGTCACGCGCCACCTGGAGCAGGCGCGCAGCTTCGAGGTGACCTTCTGGCGCAGCCTGTTCACGCTGGCTGCGCTTCTGGTCATACTGCCGGTGCTGCAGGGGCGCGCTGTGTTCGCCTCCATGCGCCAGAGCGGTCGGGCGCTGTGGATCTCGGGCCTGTGCTGGAGTGTGATGTTCACCGCCTTCATGGTGGCCATTCTGCTCATGCCGGTGGCCAACGTGCTGGTCACCATGGCGGCAGGGCCCCTGCTCACCGCGCTGTTCGCGCGCTTGTTCATCGGCCACCGCATCGCCCCGCGCACCTGGGCTGCCATCGGTGTGGCAGGCTTGGGTATCGCCTGGATGTACGGCTCGCAAATGGCCGGGCTGCCCGTGGTGGGCACGCTGGTGGCCTTGTGCGTGCCCGTCGCCGCTGCCATCAACTGGACGGTGGTGCAGCACGCGCAGCGCCACGGCCATGCGGTGGACCTGGCGCCCGCCGTGCTGGTGGGGGCGGTCATCTCGGTGGTGACCACGCTGCCCCTGGCGCTGCCGTTCCAGGCCTCGGCGCATGACCTTTGGCTGCTGGCCCTGCTGGGCGTGGTGCAATTGGGCATCCCCTGCGTGCTGGCAGTGCGCTGCGGGCAGGTGCTCAAGGCCCCCGAACTGGCTCTGCTGAGCCTGCTCGAAGTGATCTTTGGTATTTTGCTGGCATGGCTGGGCGCGGGCGAAGAGCCCGCCGCCGCCGTGCTGACGGGTGGCGCGCTGGTGATCGGCGCGCTGGTTTTCAACGAATTACTGGCTTTCAAGGAACAACAATGACGGAGACGACTATGACTGCAACGAATACGGCTGCCCCTGCCGAAGTGCTGAGCGAAGTGCGCGGCCAGGTGGGCTTCATCACGCTGAACCGCCCGCGCGCGCTCAACGCGCTGTCGCTGGGCATGGTGCGCGACCTCATGGCCATCCTGCTGGCCTGGCAGCACGATGATGCGGTGCTGGCCGTGGCCATCCGCGGCAGTAACAAGGAAGGCCCGTTCGGCGCCTTCTGCGCCGGTGGTGACATCCGCTTTCTGCACCAGGCCGGCAGCCAGGGCAACCCGCAGCTCGAGGACTTCTTCACCGAGGAATACGCGCTCAACCACCTGATCCACAACTACGCCAAGCCCTACATCGCCTTCATGGACGGCATCGTCATGGGCGGCGGCATGGGCATCAGCCAGGGCGCGGCCCTGCGCGTGGTGACCGAGCGCACGAAGATGGCCATGCCCGAGACAGCCATCGGCCTGTTCCCCGATGTGGGTGGCGGCTACTTCCTGGCCCGCTGCCCTGGCAGCGCGGGCGAGTGGCTGGCGCTCACGGGCGACACCATCGGCGCCGACGCGGCCGTGGCCTGCAACCTGGCCGATGGCTGCATCCCCGTAGACCAGCAGGCCCCCGTGTGGGAGGCGCTGGGCACGCAGCAGTTTGCCGATGCCGAGGCCGTCAAGGCCTTCGTCGTGGCCCGCCTGCTGCCCAAGGGGCAGGCCCACCAAGCCGTGCCGGCTGACCTGGCACAGGCCGAGGCCTATTTTTCACTGCCCTCCGTGGGCGAGATCGTGCGTGCGCTCGAAGCCGCCGATACCGACTGGGCGCGCGCCACCGCCGCCACGCTGCGCAAGCGCTCGCCGCTGATGCTGCACGTGGTGCTCGAACAGATCCGCCGCGCGCGCGGCATGGGCCTGGCCGACGACCTGCGCATGGAGCGCGACATGGTGCGCCACTGCTTTTACCTGCGCCCCGGCCAGAGCGAAACGGTGGAGGGCATCCGCGCCCTGGCCGTGGACAAGGACCATGCGCCCAGGTGGAATCCCGCACGCATCGAAGACGTCACGCCCGAGATGGTGGCACCGTTCTTCGCCAGCCCCTGGCCGGCACATTCGCACCCCCTGGCCGCGCTGGCCTGAGGGCGCGGCCAGCTCACAACTGCCGGTACACCGCTGACGCCAGCGCCAGCAGTTGCTCGCGCGTGAGCTGGCCGCTGAGCGCATAGCCAAAGCCCTGGTCCACCCAGTAAAAGCCCGGGACCGGGCCATCGCTGGTGAACTGGAAGGCGGTTTCTCCGGCATCGGGCTTCTTCGGTGCGGCCGTTGCCGCACCGGGTTTGCCCACGGCGACGGCACCCAGGTACAGAGTGATGCGCTCGCCCCTGGCGTTCTGGTACATGAACTGCGCGCGCGCACCCGCATCGCCGGGCAGCAGCCGGCCGCCCACGAGCTCATAGCCTTCACCGGCCAGCATGGGCAGCTTGAGCGGGCGGCCCAAGCGCTTGGAGAGCCATTGCACCAGGTGCTCCTGCTGTGCGGCAGGCACTTCGACGGGGTGGCGCACCTCGGGCTGGTACACGGCATGCGCCACGGCAGCCTGCTGGGCAAAGCGCTGCCCGGTGGCGGCCAGCACCAGCGCCGGGCTGTCGGTGCGGCCCGTGGCAGGCCACAGGCTGCGCCCGGTCCAGCCCAGTGCGAATGCCAGCAGCACCGACGCCGCCATGCCCCCCCAGCGCCACCACTGGCCTTGTCGTTCCTTGCGCTCCGAGGTGCGCAGTGCGGCCGCCAGCAAGGCTTCGGGCACGGGCTCGTCCAGCACACCCTGGTGCAGGGCGCGCAGTTGCTGGCGCTGCTGCTGCCAGTGCGCCAGGGTCTCTTCGGCGCCCGCCTGGCCTTCGAGTCGGCGGCGCAGCGCAGCCGCATCGGCTGGCGACAGGCGGCCGTCCGCCAGCGCGTGCCAGGCGGCTTCGTCGTCGGCGGGTGGGGGAGGGTGGTGGTGCTTGTCCATGGCGGGCTGGCGTTCCTCAACAGGGCTGTTCATTTGAGGCGGCGCAGGTGGGGTGGCTGGCCGGTGATTGCTTGCTCGGGGGCGGTCTGTTCTGGGACCGGTGCCGATGCGACCGAGGGCAGGGGGGCGCGCTCCATCAGCAGGCGCAGGCGGCTGCGCGCACGCGACAGGCGCGACATCACCGTGCCCACCGGGATGCCCAGGATGCGCGCCGTATCGCCATAGTCCATGTCCTCCAGCGTCACCAGCAGCAGCACGGCGCGCTGCTCGGGCGGCAGGCGCTGCAGGCAGCGCTCCAGGTCCAGCGCATCGTCGCCCATGCCGGCGCTGCCCTGCAGGGTCTCGTGCAGCTCGTCCAGGTCCAGGTGCGGCAGCGCTGGCTGCGTGCGCAACTGGTTGAGGTACAGGTTGTGCATCAGCGTGAACAGCCAGGCACGCAGGTCGCTGCCGGTGCGCCACAGCAGCCACTTGCTGCAGGCCCGCTCCAGCGTGTCCTGCACCAGGTCGTCGGCCGCCCAGGCATCGCCCGTCAGCACGCGCGCATAGCGGCGCAGTGCGGGCAACTGCTCGACGACCTGGGTGCGGTTCATGCCAAGGGGAGGGGGATCGATCAGGGGCGAGCCGTGCGCCACACCTGGTTCACGCCATCCCCCGTCTTGTCACCGGGCTTGGTGTCCTTGACCCAGTAGTACAGCGGCTTGCCCTTGTAGGCCAGTTGCATCTTGCCGTCGTCGCGGGTGACCACGCTGTAGTCGCTGCCGGGGGCCTTGTCGCCCATCAGCGGCGGCCAGTTGGTGGCGCACGGGCCATTGCACACCGACTTGCCGCTGCCGGCAGTGTCGCGGTCGAAGGTGTACAGCGTCATGCCGCCGGCGCCCACCAGCACGCCGTCCATGGTTTTCACGGGGCCGTCGGCGGCCATGGAGGAGCAGCCGGCAATGGCCAGGAACGCAGCGATGGACAGAATCTTTTTCATGGTTTCTCCAGGTGGAAGAAGAGGGTTTGCAGGCGACGACACATGCCGCCTTGCACCTCCACAAACACCGGGGCCCAGTGGTTTATTCCACCGTGCATGAAAAAAGTTGAGCCTGCCCGCCGGGCGTCAGCGGTTGCGACTTTTCATCGCGCGTTCCACCTCGCGCTTGCCTTCGCGGTCCTTGATGGTGTCGCGCTTGTCGTGCTCGGCCTTGCCCTTGGCCAGGGCAACCTCGCACTTCACGTAGCCGTTCTTCCAGTGCAGGTTCAGCGGCACCAGCGTGTAGCCCTTTTGCTCCACCTTGATGATCAGGTGCTTGATGTCATCCTTCTTGAGCAGCAGCTTCTTGGTGCGGATGGCATCGGGGTTGACGTGGGTCGAAGCGGTCTTGAGCGGGTTGATCTGGCAACCCAGCAAGAACAGTTCGCCGTCGCGGATGATCACGTAGCCATCGGTCAGCTGCACCTTGCCCTCGCGCAGCGCCTTCACTTCCCAGCCGTACAGGACCATGCCTGCCTCGTGGCGTTCTTCGAAGAAATAGTTGTAGGCCGCCTTCTTGTTATCGGCAATGCGGGCGGTTGGATCGGGTTTCTTGGCCATGAGTTATTAATTGAGGCGCAAACGAGGAGATAAAAGGCCTCCCTACAATGCTTGTGTCTCGCACCTGTCATTTTAGGGTGTGTCCCCGATCTTCTTTGGCCCCATGCCACCGCATCCGGCGAAGATCCCGGCCCAAGCCCTTCTCCTGCATGAAAACCGTCAACAAGTCCGTCCTCATCTGGTACAGCCCCGAAGAAATGTTCGCCCTGGTCACGGAGGTCGCAAAGTACCCCGAGTTCCTGCCCTGGTGCGACAGTGCCACCGTGCTGGAGCAGTCGGACGAGGGCATGACGGCCGAGGTGGGCATTGCCTTTGGCGGCATCCACAAGACCTTCGTCACGCGCAACACGCACGAGGCCGGGCGGCGCGTGCAGATGCGCCTGGTCAAGGGCCCGTTCTCGCAGCTTGACGGCGACTGGCACTTCCACCCCGTGGGCGACGGCAGCCAGCGCGCCTGCAAGGTCGAGCTGGGCCTGAACTACGGTTTTGACAACGCCGCCCTGGCCGCGCTGGTGGGCCCTGTGTTCGACCGCATCGCGGGCAGCATGGTCGATGCCTTCGTGAAGCGCGCGGAGCAGGTGTATGGCTGAGGGCGCAGCTGCTGCCGCGCCGGCGGCACTGCAGATCACGGTGGTGGTCTCGCTCGCGCCGCGCCAGGTAAGCGAATGCACGCTGCAACTGCCCCCAGGCAGCACCCTGGCCGATGCCCTGCAGGCCGCCGGGCCCATGGCCGCCCGGCGCGAGGGCATGGTGTGCGGCATCTGGGGCCGCGTTCTGCCCGAGACCACCGTGCTCACGGACCAGGATCGGGTGGAGCTGTACCGGGACCTGCTGGTGGACCCCAAGGTGGCGCGCCGCGAGCGCTTTGCGCGCCAGGGAGCCCGCGCCACCGGCCTTTTTGCCCGGCAGCGGCCGGGTGGCAAATCAGGATACTAAATGAAACAAAAACGGCGCCCCAGGCGCCGTTTTTCTGCAACGAATAGGCCTTTTGCCCAGCTCAGCGCTTGCAGTCGGCGGCAATCACCGCGTTGATGCGCTTGGTCTCGGCCGCGCGCTGTGCCTCGTCGAGGAACACGCGCTCCCCCTGGGCCGTGGTCTGCCGCAGCGGCGTGCCCGAATCCATCAGCGCCTTGGCTTCGCGCGCGCGGGTGCAGTTCTCGGCCTTGCCCTTGGCAATCTTGTCGTCTTCGGCCTTCTTCTTGGCGGCTTCGGCGGCCTCGGCTTCGGCCTTGCGCTTCTCCAACTCCTTGTCCTTGCCGCTGGCGGCGGGGGCACTGGCCGCTGCCGCAGGGGCCGCTGCCGCGCCAGAGGCCGCGGCCGTTGCCGGGGCGGCTGCGGCAGCAGGTGCGGCGGCAGCCGGCGTGGTCACCCGCGGGCCCCCAAAGCCCGGCTGCTTGAGCATGTTCTTTTCCGGAATGTCCTGCGGTGGCGGCCGGTCGCTGAAGACCTTGCGGCCGTCCTTGTCGATCCACTGCCATTGGGCGGCAGCACCCATCGCCCAGGTACAGGCGACGGCCAGCAAAACAATCTTGTGCAATTTCATGCGGACAAGTTTAGCCGTGCAACAAGTCTGCCGCCAGTGCGCTCGGACGGGTGGGCATGCTGCAGCGCCGCACGGTACCCAACAGGTTCTTCGCCACGCGGGTACAATCCGTCTTTTGGAGCTTTCTCATGCGCCTTCTTGGAAAAGCGCTCACCTTCGACGATGTGTTGCTGGTGCCAGCGTACTCCCAGGTCCTGCCCAAGGACACGTCCCTCGCGACGAAACTCTCCCGTAACATCCAGCTGAACCTGCCTCTCGTGTCCGCCGCCATGGACACCGTGACCGAGGCGCGCCTGGCCATTGCCATTGCCCAGGAGGGCGGCATCGGCATCGTGCACAAGAACCTCACGCCGCAGGAGCAGGCCGCCCAGGTGGCCAAGGTCAAGCGCTACGAATCCGGCGTGCTGCGCGACCCCGTGGTCATCACCCCCGAGCACACCGTGCTGCAAGTGCTGCAGCTGTCCGAACAGCTCGGTATCTCCGGCTTTCCGGTGTGCGACGGCGGCAAGGTGGTGGGCATCGTCACCGGCCGCGACCTGCGCTTTGAAACGCGCTACGACGTCAAGGTCCACCAGATCATGACCCCGCGTGAAAAGCTGGTCACCGTCAATGAGAAAGAGGGCACCTCGCCTGCCGAAGCCAAGGCGCTGCTCAACAAGCACAAGCTCGAGCGCATCCTGGTCGTCAACGACGACTTCGAGCTCAAGGGCGTGATCACCGTCAAGGACATCACCAAGCAGACCAGCTTCCCCAACGCCGCGCGCGACAGCGCCGGCCGCCTGCGCGTGGGCGCGGCCGTGGGTGTGGGCGAGGGCACCGAAGAGCGCGTCGAAGCGCTGGTGCGTGCCGGTGTCGATGCCATCGTGGTCGACACCGCCCACGGCCACAGCCGCGGCGTGATCGAGCGCGTGCGCTGGGTCAAGCAAAACTACCCGCAGGTCGATGTCATCGGCGGCAACATCGCCACCGGCGCCGCTGCACTGGCCCTGGTCGAGGCCGGTGCCGACGCCGTCAAGGTCGGCATCGGCCCGGGCTCCATCTGCACCACGCGCATCGTCGCCGGTGTGGGCGTGCCCCAGATCATGGCCATCGACAACGTGGCCACGGCGCTGCGGGGCACCGGCGTGCCGCTGATCGCGGACGGCGGCGTGCGCTACAGCGGCGACATCGCCAAGGCCCTCGCCGCGGGCGCCAGCACCATCATGATGGGCGGCATGTTCGCGGGCACCGAAGAGGCACCCGGCGAAGTCATCCTGTACCAGGGCCGCAGCTACAAGAGCTACCGCGGCATGGGCAGCATCGGCGCCATGCAGCAGGGCAGCGCCGACCGCTACTTCCAGGAGTCGACCACCGGCAACCCCAACGCCGACAAGCTCGTGCCCGAAGGCATCGAAGGCCGCGTGCCCTACAAGGGCTCCATGGTCTCCATCGTGTTCCAGATGGCCGGCGGCGTGCGTGCCGCCATGGGCTACTGCGGTTGCGCCACCATCGACGACATGAACAACAAGGCCGAGTTCGTCGAGATCACCACCGCCGGCATTCGCGAAAGCCATGTGCACGACGTGCAGATCACCAAGGAAGCGCCGAACTACCGCGCAGACTGAAGGTGAGTCACCTAATCTGGCCTGATTGAAAATATCTGGTCAGAATGATATAGTCTGGTCTGAATTCACCATTCAGGCCAGACTTTTTCTTTTTGGGGGTCCGCGCATCCATGCAGTCCGTCGGCATCTACGAAGCCAAGAGCAGGTTCTCCGCCCTGATCGAGCTGGTCGAGCAGGGTGAAGAGGTGCGCATCACCCGCCACGGCAAAGAGGTGGTGCGCCTGCTGCCCGTGCGCCGCCGCCCCGTCATCACCGACGAGCAGATCGCCCGCGAGCTGGGCCAGATGGATGCCCTGCACGCCAGCATCCGCCCCGCAGGCGAAGCCGCCACTACCGCCGCACCCGACACCTTGCGCCGCAAGGGCAGGGCCGCAGCAGCATGACCGCCTTCGTCCTCGACGCCTCCGTCACCGCCGCCTGGCTGCTGCCCGACGCGGCCAGCGAGCACACGCGCCGCCTGTACACCCTGATCCGCCGCGACGAGGTCGAGCCCCAGGCCCCCAACCTCTGGCAGTGGGAGTGCAGCAACCTCATCAGCAGCGGCGTGCACAGCGGCCGCATCCCGCCCGCATCGGTCGAAGGCCTGTGGGGCGTGCTCGAAGCCATACGCCACCGCGTGGAGCTGCACGAACTGGCCCCCGCCCAGCACAAGGCCGTGCTCGACGTGGCGCTCGACACCGGCCTGCCCACCTTCGACGCCGCCTACCTGTGGCTGGCGCGCTCCCTGCGCCTGCCCCTGGCCACGTTCGATGCCGCCCAGGCAGCCGCTGCCAAGCGCAGCGGCGTACCGCTTCTCGACCTCTCCAGTCTTTAACAAACCCCAACCGCCACCCACCGCCATGCAACACCAGAAAATCCTCATCCTCGATTTCGGCTCGCAAGTCACCCAGCTCATCGCCCGCCGCGTGCGCGAAGCCAACGTGTACTGCGAAGTGCACCCCTGCGACGTGACGGACGAGTGGGTGCGTGACTATGCCAAGGACGGCTCGCTCAAGGGCATCATCCTGTCGGGCAGCCACGCCAGCGTGTACGAAGACACCACCGACAAGGCGCCCGAAGCCGTGTTTACGCTCGGCCTGCCCGTGCTCGGCATCTGCTACGGCATGCAGACCATGGCCCACCAACTGGGCGGCAAGGTCGAAGGGGGCCACAAGCGCGAGTTCGGCTTTGCGGCCGTGCGCGCCCGCGGCCACACCGCGCTGCTCAAGGACATTGCCGACTTCACCACCCCCGAAGGCCACGGCATGCTCAACGTGTGGATGAGCCACGGCGACAAGGTCACCGAGCTGCCCCCCGGCTTCAAGCTCATGGCCAGCACCGACAGCTGCCCCATCGCCGGCATGGCCGACGAAGAGCGCCGCTTCTACGCCCTGCAGTTCCACCCCGAAGTCACGCACACCGTGCAGGGCAGGGCGCTGCTCGACCGCTTCGTGCTCGGCATCTGCGGCACCCGCCCCGACTGGGTCATGCGCGACCACATCGCCGAAGCCGTCGAACTCATCCGCCAGCAGGTGGGCAATGAAGAAGTGATTCTCGGCCTGTCGGGCGGCGTCGATTCGTCCGTGGCCGCAGCGCTCATCCACCGCGCCATCGGCGACCAGCTCACCTGCGTCTTCGTCGACCACGGCCTGCTGCGCCTGAACGAAGGCGACATGGTCATGGACATGTTCGTCGGCAAGCTGCAGGCCAAGGTCATCCGCGTGGACGCCAGCGACCTGTTCCTGGGCAAACTGGCCGGCGTGAGCGAGCCCGAAGCCAAGCGCAAGATCATCGGCGGCCTGTTCGTCGACGTGTTCAAGGCCGAGGCCGCCAAACTGAAGGCCGGCGACGGTGGCCACAAGGGCGCCACCTTCCTGGCCCAGGGCACCATCTACCCCGACGTCATCGAATCCGGCGGCGCCAAGAGCAAGAAGGCCGTCACCATCAAGAGCCACCACAACGTGGGCGGCCTGCCAGAGCAACTGGGTCTCAAACTGTTGGAGCCCCTGCGCGACCTGTTCAAGGACGAAGTGCGCGAACTCGGCGTGGCCCTGGGCCTGCCGCCCGAAATGGTCTACCGCCACCCCTTCCCCGGCCCCGGCCTGGGCGTGCGCATCCTGGGCGAGGTGAAAAAAGAGTACGCCGACCTGCTGCGCCGCGCCGACGCGATTTTCATCGAAGAGCTGCGCAACCATGTCGACGAAGCCACCGGCAAGAACTGGTACGACCTCACCAGCCAGGCCTTCACCGTCTTTCTGCCCGTCAAGAGCGTGGGCGTGATGGGCGATGGCCGCACTTATGACTACGTGGTCGCCCTGCGCGCCGTGCAGACCAGCGACTTCATGACCGCGGACTGGGCCGAGCTGCCGTATGCGCTGCTCAAGAAGGTGTCGGGGCGGATCATCAACGAGGTGCGGGGGATCAACCGCGTGACGTATGACGTGAGCAGCAAGCCGCCAGCGACGATTGAGTGGGAGTGAGATAGGCTTGCTAGTCGCATGGTGGGGCTAGGCGGCTTCGGCTGCCGACGCGGCGTGCCGTTCGCCAACTGGGGCCCTGTCCTTAGACTGCAGCGCCTTCAACAGTCGGACGAATCAATGCTCGCTAGAACTGCATGCACACAGTGAAGGCCCCCGCCCTTTATTTAGGACGTGGTTGCAGCGTTCGGGCGCTGCTTTGGTCTGGTTTGAGGCTAGTGTTGGAGGATGCAATTCTGCAATGTTCAAAGCAGTTGTCATTCAGTAACATGTGATCGGGTGCAGAGGTTGGACGAGGCGCCATAGCCGAATCTGCGCCATGATCGCTCACAACAAAAACCGAGGGACTACATGAATTCGCCTGCTTCCGACGCGCAACCGCTAACTCTTCGGTTTGCGCACAATGTCATCGAGCACTTAGGCCTGAAGCTGTACCAGAATAAGCCGACAAATGTTCTGGCGGAGTTGGTGTCAAATTCATGGGATGCAATGGCATCCAATGCTTTTATTGACTTGGACGTATCTGAGCAAGGGACGCCCGAAGCGATCAGTGTGTACGACGACGGTCGTGGCATGAGTAAGCAAGATCTTGTCACCAACTACTTGGTTGTTGGCCAGCCGAAGCCTAGACCTCCACCAACAACTAGCGGCACAGGAGTTCGATATCCAATGGGGCGAAAAGGAATCGGCAAGCTGGCACCTTTCGGAATTGCACGCATCGTTCACGTCATTACAGTTCGCGATGGAATCGCGATGTGGCTCAGGTTTGACTATGATGCCATGCTGGCTGCTGAGAATCAGGATGCATCGACCACGGCAATATACGCTCCCTCCGTCTTGGCAGACGAAATTCCTATCGGAAACGTCTTGTCGGATAGCGCGCCAGCCATGCAGGGAATTCTTGAGAAATTTAAGGCGGCAATTGCGCAGTCGAAGGCTGGAACTTTAATATACGCGACTGCTTTAACGCTTAGGAAGCAGATCTCCACGATACAACTTCGAGAATCGTTGGGGCGCCGGTTTACGGTTACCTTGGCAAGGCCAGATTTTAAAGTCCATGTTAATGGGGGTGTTTTAGCTGAAACCGATGTATTTCCTGAATGGGAGCTTCGAATACCCGAGCAAGGAATGTCGGAGCAGGTCATTGCGACGCCTGTAGGAAACAGATCGATAAAGTTCTGGGTCGGCTTTGTTAAGACTGCAAGTTGGTCGCAAGAAGAGGCCGGCGTTGGGGTTTACGCTCATGGGAAGATTGCACAAGACCGCCCTTTCTTTTTTGGCGTCAAAGGGCGGGAGATATTCTCGCGCTATATGTACGCGGTGGTTGAGGCGGATTGGATTGATGAGCTTCAGCAAGATACGATTTCCACTGACCGTACGAGTGTCAATTGGGAAGATTCAGATCTCGAAAATCTTCACGCATGGGGTGCGCAGTCTGTTGTTACATGGATTGGCGCCTACGAGCAAAGAAGAAAAGAGATATCTAGAATTGAAGATGTTACGCTTGTCGAGGGTTTTCTAAATAGTACCCCCGATATAAAACTGCGCACTTCCGAAAAAGTTCATTTAGTCGACTTGATTAGCGATGTAACACCACGACTTGGGAAGGATCAGGATGCAAAAGTTCGCCTCATCGAAGCAGCTGCGAAAGCATGGGTGCATGAGCCGGCTCGAAAATTAATAAAAGAGCTCTGGACTCAGGTTACGACATTTGAGCCGTCAGCTTTCGTGTCTTCTGTAAATAGACTGAGCGATGAATTGGTGCCAGAAAGTCTGTCGTTGGCGGTGGCATTTTCTCTACGTGTTTTTGCTTTGACTCAGCTCCATGGTCATATACTTAAAGGCCAGGAAACCCAACTTCAGCAGCTTATCGAAAATTTTCCTTGGATACTTCATTCTAAGTACGAACGTTTTGTTTATAGAAAGTCTCTTTCCAATATTGTTAAGGATGAGGCAGATCTGATTGCTAAGCGAAATCCATTTCCACCCATCCCTGCTGATCGAACGTTACCCGATTTCGTTTTCTTCGGGACAGCTGAGGATCGCGAAATACTTGTCGTCGAACTCAAAGGGCCAGGCGATATTGCAGAGCATGAAGAGTATCAGCAGCTCCATTCTTACGTACTGTATCTTGCATCACGTTTTCAAAGCGCGAGGGTTTCGGGGTTGCTTGTGTCGGGAGGCCACGCCCCCTATCTCTCCAGCTATCGGTCACAAGCCATAGATTTTGAAAAATGGGATGACGTTCTGCTTCGATCAAGGCGCGGTCATATGGACCTTCTTACGGCGCTGTTGGTCGGAACTGACCCGGTTGGAGATGATGCAAGAATTCAGCAGGTTTGTGAGCTGGGCGGTCAAGCAGTCCAAGAGTTTCTCACGCAGATGAGTGAGCGGGAGCCATTGCTCCGTGATCTTGTCAACAGACTAAAGCCGGTACCCGGAACGCCGGCACCTAAGGTCCAATAGGAGGTGCGTGAGGTTGGCAGAGGAACATCAAATTAGAATCAGATACGCAGACGTAACGCCGGCTACACGTCTTTGTATATAAGTAGTCCTTCGCTGTGTCATTGCGCTCGAGATGTTGGTTCGATGTATGCTGAATGAATTGGACTACCAATCAGCCTGCATTGTAAGGACTTGCCTGGTTCGCTAGATATCGTACTTCCATGTCACCGGAAGATTGTTCTGATTTGTGGATGTTTTTGGCGTGGTACGAATAATGTAAACGTGCAAAGCATTCGATCAAACATGCCGATGCTTGGGGGGTCAAGGTCGATGGGAATTGGAATCAAGACGCGAAGAGTGTCGCTTCGCGAGCTAGGAAGAGATGTGCAAAGTTTTTGCAAGTGTGAGGTGTGGGATAGGGTGGCGATCGACAGCCGCCTGCGCGAATTCCTTCCAGTTCGCGGAGACTGAATTCGTTAGGCTCCAGTTTTCGCGGCTAGTGAAAATTCTACTTGCTTGTTTACCGTTAATCGCCGGGTGTTCGGTTTGGTGGCATGGTCGAAATAACTACGTGGATCTTCGCGTTCATCCTTCTTAGCTGCCCCGGCAAGCTTCGTCCAGCCTTTCAGGCATCGTTCGTCACTCAATGCCATAGGCGCACGCTCCCACCGCCGCATCAGGACGCCATGAAGCACATCGCCATGTAATTTCGTGAAGGCGGGCGGAACGGCTTCGCCGATCATTTCTCGCACATTCGTGTGACCCAGCTTCTTCATTGCATCTCCCCATTTGAAGTCCTTGGGAAACGTCTGGAGTAACGAACACTCCAGCGGACTAAGCAATCGATTTTGAGTTGGATGAATGGTGTAGTCGCTTCCAATATGGCCACTGGCAGTGGTCACAGTTGCTGCTGGCCTGTCGCTGTGCATTCGTCGATAGCTACTCTTGAATCCTTTGACGAGTCTATAGCTACCGTCTTTTTCTTTTATAATGGGGCGCAGAAGGGGCGATGAGCAAAGTGGGCAGGTGACACTCTCTGGGAAGACATCAACAGGGCCGCAGTGATGGCAAATGTCGTTGTTCCAGGCACTCTGGCCGGTAGCACGAGGGATCGCTGCTACCATTGCATAGATTCGTTCGTCCCAAACCGGGACGGAATGGAAGCCTTCGTATTCACTAGCACATGCTGCAGTCTCGTCGGCAGCATCGAGCGTCGGCAACGCGAAGCTCTCGAGGGCTTCGGAAAGCGTGATTGGTCGGGTTCCAATGTCAGCGCTATGAGTTGCCTGCGGGAAGGGACTACGATTTGAGCGTAGCAATTCCTTAAGTCCTGGCAGATCTTTGCGAACAAAGGTTAAAAATGCGCGATTGCGGGACTGGGGAATGCCAAAGTGGCACAGGTCGGCAACTAAAGGAAATGCGCAATAGTCTTCGGCCAAAGCCGTGATGAGGTAGTTAGCTGCAGAAACTGGCCTATTGTCCACCGGGTGATGGACCTTTCGCGTAAAAAATGCGGGAACATTTTCTACAACGATCAAAGCTGGCTTTAATGCCAGAGCCACATTCGCGACCACTGTCACTAGTAAGTTGCGCTCATCTTTCGAGCCCGCAGCTGGGTCATCGTGGCTCCCCTTGCCAGATCGTGCTGAGCTCATCCCTTGGCAAGGAGGGCAAGCGCATAGAAGCGCGGGGCGCGCTTTCCCCCGGGCGCTATACTTCTTGACAACTGTTTTCCAAGTCTCACGTAAATCACCAGCAACACCTTCGGCGCCAGGATGGTTCAACAAACAAACTTTGAGTCGACGGGGATCCAACTCGGCCATCACCTCAAAATTAAAGCCTGCGTTCCGGTAGCCGACATCACCGCCACCGCAGTTGGAAAAAAGACTGACAGCTCTTAGTTTGCTCATGTGCGTTTGCTTTGTCGCTATTGAGCGCTTAGGCGGTGGCGATTCAGATGAGAATTCTTTATAGGAAATCCCTGCCACCATAACTTCGTTTTCGCTCTAAATTGAGCACTGACGCCAAAGTTTTTGCTGTCGACTTAAAGTACCTGTCACTCCTACTCGCACAGCACGCCAATGCGCCCACGCCATTGTCTCATGTGCGCCGCCCTTGGAAGCATACATGTAGGCCGTCTCAGCTTCTATCGGATGACGGGTACTACAAGTGTCTGCTGGCGGCACCGACAACTCCCACCGCTCCAACGGCTCAATTGCCGGTTGGATAAGCTGAGATCAATGCGCAAGTGGGTACTTATGGCGCTGGCTCACCTACTAGATGCCCGCGTCTCGAGTTTCGGCGAGCGCTGCCATCTCGTTCATGGGTCGCTGCATAGATGTGGCGTAGTTGTTAAGTTCGGAGAGACGTGCTCACCGCAGTCACCTTGTCTCGTAGCCGTGCGTCATACCGCGTTGTTAACTCTAGCGCGGCCACCCAGCCTTGCCGCACGGTTTCAGGCTGCAGAACTCGTCCATCCAGACGTATCCGTCCGGCCAACCCATCTACCCTGGACGAGCAATTGCAAGCACCATCGTGTCCACGTAAACCATCGTGCACACCATGTCTCAAGAGATTCCCGATTCGCGCTCCAGTGCCCCACGCACTCGCCGGGTCTACAGCGCGCAATTCAAGGCTGAACTGATCGCTGCATGCCAGCAGCCCGGCGCATCGATTGCCGCCACGGCGCGTGAACATGGCATGAATGCCAACGTGCTGCATCGCTGGCTCAAGGAGCACCGTCAGGGCCTGCACCAGCGCGCCAGCGATACGGCGCATGCTGTTGCGTGCTGCATCGCCCCGCACTGCAACGGTGCAGCAGCTGAGCCCATGGTTGATCCACAGCCTGTTTGCGCCCCAGCACAGCAGGCCCATCCGGTGCCTGCCAACCCCGCACCCGCCTTCATCGCCTTGACACTGGGCTCGCCAGTGATGGGTCCCCAGGCAGCGGGTGCACATGCGGCCCCCACCAGTGCTGCATCGGCCGCTACCTCATCAGACATCCGCATCGAGTGCTGTCACCACGGCACCCTCGTGACGGTCAACTGGCCCGTGGGCGCTGCTGCCGAGTGCTCCCGCGCATTGCAGGGCTTGTTGCAGGTGCTGCGGCAATGATCCGCATCGAGGCCGCCTGGCTTGCCACTGCCCCGCTGGACATGCGCGCCGGCACCGACACGGCGCTGGCCCGGGTGGTCACCGTGTTCGGTGCCGCCCACCCCCACCACGCCTATCTGTTCGCCAACAAGCGCGCCAACCGCATCAAGGTGCTGGTGCACGACGGCATCGGCATCTGGCTGGCGGCTCGCCGCCTGCACCGGGGCAAGTTCGTCTGGCCGGCACCAGGCGATGAACAGTGGCAGTTGGAGTCCGATCAGCACCAGGCCCTGGTCCTGGGTCTGCCCTGGCAGCGCATGGGAAGCGCCGGCATCATCACCGTGGTCTGAAGCTGGCGTGCAATCGGTGGATCTGCGCATGACAGCGCAGCGCCATCCTGGGCACACTGCCTGCCATGTTGATGCAGCCGCAATCCCTGGATGATCTGAGCGCCGAGCAATTGCGCGAGATGACCGCGCGCCTGCTCACCGAGCTGCGCCACAGCCAGGCGCTCAACGCCAAGCTCGCCCACGAGAACGCGCTGCTCAAGCGCATGAAGTTCGCCGCGCAGTCCGAGCGCTTCAATGCCGAGCAGCGCGGCCTGCTCGAAGACGAGATCGAGGCCGACCTGGCGGCAGTCGCCCACGAGATCGAGCAACTGCAGCCGCCTGCGGCGCCCGCCCCAGAGGCCAGGCAGCAACCCAAGCGCCAGCCGCTGCCGGCCCATCTGCCGCGCCGCGAGATCAGGCACGAGCCCGAGTCGAGCACCTGCCAGTGCGGTTGCCTGATGCAGCGCATCGGAGAAGACGTGGCCGAGAAGCTCGACTATGTGCCCGGTGTGTTCACGGTGGAGCGCCACGTTCGTGGCAAGTGGGCCTGCGCCCAGTGCGAGACCATCGCCCAGGCTCCAGTTGCAGCGCATGTGATCGACAAGGGCATCCCCACCACGGGCCTGCTGGCCCAGGTGCTGGTCGCCAAGTACGCCGACCACCTGCCCCTGTACCGCCAGGAAACCATCTTTGCGCGCGCTGGTCTGGTCATTGCCCGTTCCACCCTGGCGCAATGGGTGGGCACCTGCGGCGTGCGGTTGCAGCCGCTGGTGGATGCGCTCAAAGCCGAGATACTGAGCCAGCGCGTACTGCACGCCGACGAGACGCCGGTGCAGATGCTCAAGCCCGGCAAGGGTGCGACCCACCCCGCCTACCTGTGGGCCTACGCACCAGGAGCCTTCCAGGACATCAAGGCCGTTGTGTACGACTTCTGCGAGTCCAGGGCCGGTGAACATGCGCGCAACTTCCTGGGCGAGTGGAGGGGCGCGCTGATCTGCGACGACTTTGCTGGGTACAAAGCGGGCTTTGCGCAGGGCATCACGGAAGTCGGTTGCCTGGCGCACGCGCGGCGCAAATTCTTTGACCTGCATGCGGCGAACAAAAGCCAGATCGCAGGCTTCGCACTGGAGCAGCTCGCCAAGGTCTACGACATAGAGCGCGAGGTCAAAGACCTCAACGCCGATCAGCGCCAGGGCATCCGCCAGCAGCACACCAAACCGGTGCTTGATGCGCTGCACGAATGGATGGCGCTGCAGCGGCAAAAGCTGCCGGACAGCTCAGCGACGGCCAGAGCGCTGGACTACAGCCTGCGGCGCTGGACTGCGCTGACGCGCTTCGTCGATGACGGGCAATTGCCCGTGGACAACAACTGGATCGAGAACCAGATCCGGCCGATCGCCATTGGTAGGAGCAACTGGCTGTTCGCCGGCAGCTTACGCGCGGGCCAGCGGGCGGCGGCGGTGATGAGCCTGGTGCAGTCAGCCCGCATGAATGGGCATGACCTCTATGCCTACCTCAAGGATGTGCTGACGCGGCTGCCTACGCACAGGGCCAGCCGGGTGGAAGAATTGCTGCCGCATCGTTGGCAAGCTGCGAGCCCCTGATCGATAGCCGGCAGGCCGGCTACGGTCAACATGGGATTGCCGCGTGCTTACCACACACAAGACGCCCGCCATCAAGAACTGGCTTGCTCGGCACCCTCGCTTTCAGGTGCATTTCACGCCGACCTCTGCGTCCTGGTTGAACCAGGTCGAGCGCTGGTTCGCCACTCTGACGCTGAAGTACATTCGCCGCAGCATCCACCGATCCACTCGGCAGTTGGAGCAAGCGATCAGGCACTACATCAAGGTCAACAACGAAGATCCCAAGCCATTTGTCTGGTCAAAGACCGCCGATGACATCCTCGCTAGTGTCGAGAGATTTTGTCTGCGAACTTCTAACTCACGACATTAGCGTGGCGCTACTTTACCCGACAGCACGTCGAGGTCCTTACCCTTGAGCCGATTGACGTCGAACTTCACGCCCCCTCCATCGATGCCACCCACATCGGTAAATTGCCACGCCAAATGACGATGCGCTTTGACGCTCTTAGGGGCGCCAGCATTAATGCTCGACTGGCGATAGTCAGCGATCCAATGCGGGTAGTCCTTGAGCAGCATGCTGCCCGCCATCCTCTCGTTCCACCATGAGGCAGCGGTATATATCATTGGACGTCGACCCGTCGCGCTCTGTACCGCGTCGAGCCAGGCTTTCGCAGTCCGAACAATCTCTTCCGCAGGAACCTTGGACCATCGGTCTACCCGGGCGCTGCCCACCTTTTCCAAGTCCCATTCCAAGTCCAAAACAGGCGTGAGGTCATTGTTTGCAAGCCCACCGGACTTATTAACGAGCGTGAGATAGTTTTTTGCCTGCTCTGCCCCGTCAGCGCCTGCCGTAAGGAAGTGATAGGCGCCTCTTACAAGGCCAGCGTCGGCCGACGCACGCCAGTTGGCATCAAATTTTGGGTCACGGAAGTTGGTGCCCTGGCTGGCCTTGATATAGACAAACTTCACTCTCGAATCTGCGAGTTTTTCCCAGGGTACCAGCCCGTTGTGATGCGAAATGTCCACGCCGTAGACACCGTCATCCGCATCCGTGGGAAAGGAGAATGCTCGACGCACACTCCTCTCCCCAGGCGGCGCAAATCGAAGTAACTCATAGGCTGCTATTTGCGAGCGCGATTGGTCGTCGACAAGGTCAACCCAAGAGGGGTCAGCACCGGGCTGAGCCCAAGAAAATGGGGCGAGGAGCACCATCGCTACTGTCACAATTGTCTTTTTCTTCCACATGCGTTCTCTCCGTCGTGATTACTGAGGACTTTCTTTCTTGCCAACCCATACTTCGATCAGCCGCGCGCCGTTGAGCTGAGCGTCGTATCCAGGCACGAAGCGAGCCTTCACCGTTCGTTTCAACAGAGGCTGCATTGCGCGTGCCACCTCGGCGGCGTCGGAAGCCTCGCTTTTAGAGAAATAGCGAATCTCGGTCTCATTGGGAGATTTCTCAACCACCTCGATTCCCTTGGCAACCTTCGCGTTTGGCAACTGCTGAGCTAAATTGACGCCGAGTTCCGAAGCCTTACCCACCTGCTCCTGCGTCGCCGCTTGGACATAGATCGTAGGTCCCGCAGCGGCCGGCGTGGCACCGTCACACACCAGGATCGTCATGTAGTCGGAGGCCGAACCCGGCTTTTCTTCAATGCGAAGCTGCGGTCCGAGGCTCGACTGCAAACTCATTGCCCAGTCCTTTTGTGCGGGACTGTCGCGATTGAAGGTCAGCACAGAATCCCGCACCTTGTAGAGCGTTTGGTTCACTGCCGGCGGTATCGGAACGAGCCGCACCTCACCCACCTCAAGACCACCCACGGGAGAGCTGGTTCCGGTGAGCTGAAGGAGGTGCTCGCGAATGACTTCGGACTTCAGGCGGCGCTTCTCGGTGGCAGTATCACCCACGCAATAGAGAACATCGAATCGTACTTTCCGCGTATTCGCCGGGGCCGTTGGTGTGACAGCGGGCGCAGTTGCCTTCAACGTGAGGGTGGGATCAGGCACAGCCGGAAACTGCGCAACCGTCATGTTTTGCGTGCGTACCCGCATAAGTCTTGGTGCGGCAGTTGCACCGATAGTTCTCCCGACACTAAAAGGAGTGACTGGCCCAGTGATTGGTATAGCTTTTGACGGGGTTGTTGGACGTGGGCCAAATTCATCGTAAAATGACTTCCATTCCTCCTCGAGGGTTGGGCATCCCCGAATGCAGAACTTGGGCGGGCGTAGGATAATGCCAGATCGTCCGGTGTACTGGCGTCGGCTGCTGTCAAGAATGACTTCTCTAGTGACCGCACTCACGAGGTGATCGAGTTCGTCCTGATGCGCGACTGTTTGAGATCGGATTACGCTTGCCAATATTCGCGCGTACCGCGAAATTCCCCCTGGTGCACTGTCCGGTGAAGGCTCTCCTGCTATGGTTGAAAATGCGTAGAGGATGTTGTATGGTTCTGATGATTTGGCTGGATAACGGATCAAATCGAGGCCCACATCGCGCAATTTATTCAGGACTGGATTGGTTCTGCACGCATCGATAAATACAACTACGGCCTTGCCCCATAGCGGTTGGATTTGGCGCATGGTTTCGTCCAGCGGTACTGCGGCACCGCCAAAGAGTAGGGAATTTGGGTTTGCCCTATATGTGTCAAATTCGACCTTTTCATTTACCTCGGCGTCGACGCCAAAAAGATAATTCGTGCCTGCAACCTCGGCTCCATGACCGGAAAAATAAATAATGCCGAACGCACGTGGTTCGCGGCGCACCTTATCATTAAATTTCCTAATTTTCTTCGCAAGGTCATCCGTGGTGAGGTTGCACGCAACGTCAACGCTCCATTCGGCTGCCATCAGTGCATCTGCTACGGCTTTCGTATCGCTGTTTTCGGATTTGTCATCCGAGCAAGGAGAACCCAGAGTGGGCATATTGCCGTACTCGCCGTAGGCTGCATTACCGATAACGAGTGCAAACCGCGTAGGCTCGAGCATTTTTTTTAGCGATTGCTGTGCATATGCAGATCCATAGGCGGCAGTGGCAGTGACCGCTACAGCAAGTAGTCGCCAAGTGCTAGACCATATTTTTTCCGTAGACGTCATAGTTCAATCCTTAAGATTGGGTGCCTAGTTTTCTCTCACTTCAACGTCTTTGTACTTGCTCCTGATATCGTCCTCTAGCATTTTCAGTTTTTTGTTAAACTGCTGTAAGGTGCTTGTACAGAACTCATAGGATTTGAGCAAAGTGATATATGCCCTGCGGCATTCCGCGAAATCTTGACGGGTGTGCAGCGCGAGATCAGGGAGATCGGCATAAGTCATTTGCGTAGTCGGTGACGCCGTTGCGACACACGCGTTCTTTAAATCTGGTACGGTACATTCTGGAGCCGCAGCAGGCCGGATGATGACGGTCTTACATCCAGCGCAGGCGAGCACCACGACAATTATTCCAAAACGGATCGCATTCATGGTGTGCTCATCGAGTAGGTGGCCTTGAGCCTTATCAATTGCCCGTCAGCGACAGGCGTTGCAGCGCACAACTGCTGCAGCTTGTCTTGGTCTGTCAAAAGCGCCAGCGCCTCCGCGATCTTGGCCTCGCGTTCGGTATTGCCAACAGGGAGTTTCCCAATGGCTGTTGTGAGCGTAGCGGCTGAACTCTTTACTGAGACGCCCCCGCGTTTCAATGCCGCCGTAGCCTCAGCTAGCCCCTCGCGCGCACCATCAAAATCTGCGCGAACTTTATCGATTTCGCGCGCGTATGCGTCTACCAGCGCTTGATTTTTATCCTTAATCGCTGCGTCGAACGAGGACTTGAGTTCTGTTACGCGCTGGCCAAGCGTCCGGTACTCGGCTAATTGAGACTGCAGCCTGTCTAATTCGCCTTGCTTTACTTTCATCCCGAAGTAGAACCCCAGACCGCCGATGATTCCGACGGCAATGACACCTGGCGCAAGTTTGAGCAGCAGTGACCCGATAGGCAATGGCATTTTTTTTGTCGCGGATACTGAACACCCGTGAACCCTCCTTAGGGCGGAGAGTAGATCGATTTATTGGCATTGTGCAAGACTTAAATGACTCATTCCTCGTTGTGCAAACTGCGCAGCTTGCCACGGTAGGGCGCCGCTCAAAACCCACCTACTCAACCCTGAGCCCCAAGCCAAGCCGGAGCCTCCGCATGATCACGCCCCGCAGCGCCTTGCAGTTCGACCTCTTTGCCGACGCTCGCGCAAGCCCAAGACCGATGAGGTAGGCGATCCACTGCAGGCCATCGCCCAGCACATCGACTTCGGTGAACTGGCGGCGCTGGTAAGAGGGCCTTCTTTACTTTTTCGTCTATCCACCCACCAACATTGAGTGCCGCATCGTTGGCCTGCTGCACGCCCTGGGCCTGCCGCCTGCCGCCTGCTCCGTTGAGCGGCGCGCCCATGCGCGAGGAGGGCCTGCACCTCACCATCGAGAAGATGGGCCGCTTCATGGACCGCATTCCAGCCCGTCAGTTCGACCTTGCGATGGCGGCAGGCTAGAGCCTGTTGGCGGAGCCGTTCGATATCCACCTGGATGCCGTGCAGCACACCCGCGGTCCGATGGCAAAAGCACGGCGCAGCTGACAGGCCGTGCGTCGGGGCTGCGCTGCATGAAGGATTGCGAGCACGGCCTGGCGCAGGCCATGCGGCGGGTGGGCTTTCGAGAGCCACATTCGCCGCAGCTTCAACCCCTATGTGACGTTGGACTACTAGCATGCACCTTTTGCCCCGCGTTCGATTGAACCGATTGCCTGGCGGGTGTCTGAATTCTTGCTGGTCGACAGCCTGCATGGCCGTAGCAAGCATGTGGTGCTAGGCCGCTGGCCGTTGGTGGCGCGGCGCCAGCAGGCGTTCGATTGGTAGCGGCCTGCCCCGCATGCGTGACTGAAAGTGTCTCCGGGCGACGCTGGCCATGGGGTCGCAGGCCAAGTGAGCGCTCGCAGCAAGCCATACCTCGGTAGGGTTCACGATCCCGCGATGCACTTCCACAATAGCCTGGACCGTGTCGCCCTGGCCTGCGCAGGGCCATGTGCAGTTCCTGTCCATTCACATTGATCGCTCACTCCGAAACCATGCCCATGACCTTTCCGCGAATCTCCTCTGCCTGCGCCGCATCCCTCCTGGTCCTGTGCGGCTGCGCCACCACCGTCACGCAGCAAGGCATCGAGCAGCGCACGTCGCAAGCCATCGGCCGCGAAGTCGGCACCTTCACCATCAGCGACCAGCAAAAGGAAGAAGGCAGCAACGGCCGCATCAACTACCGCGTTCGCACGCGCGAGGGCGCCAGCTATTCCTGCTACATGTATTCGCCCTCGCAGTTCACGAAGGCGATGACCTTCGGCCAGACGCCGCAGTCGGATGCGATCTGCACGGCCATGGCAGGGCAGGGTGGGGGTGGCGCTGCCACTGCTGCTCCCGCTCCCGCGTCGTGCAACGCCTTGCTGCGCGCGGCGAAGCGTTGCTGAGCGCGGTTGAGGTCGTCACTTCGCCCATCGCCACAAAGCGCCATGCATTTCAAGCTGCCCCCGGTGTGCCTGCGCGCCCCTGCACGTCTGTCCGCCACGGCGCTGTGCGCCGTCATGTCGGCAGGCATGATCACGGCTTGCGGTGGGGGTGGGGACGATGCCTCCGGCAGTCTGGCGGTATCCGGCGTGCTGTCGGGTCTGGAGCAGGGCAAGACCGTCACCCTGCAGAACAACGGCAGTGATGAGCTGGCGCTCAACGCCAACGGCGCATTTGCGTTTGGGCACGCGGTAGCGCCTGGTGCGCCCTATGCCGTGACAGTCAAGACCCAACCCGCCGGCCAGCACTGCACCGTGGGGCAGGGCACGGGCACCCTGGCGGCAGCGCCCACGAATGTGCGGGTCGACTGCATGGGCGTGGGGGCTGGCTTCACGCTGGGTGGCACGGTGAGCGGCGTGCCGGCTGGCCAGGCCGTGGTGTTGACCAACGCGGGTGGTGAAGACCTGGCCGTTGCTGCCGACGGTGCGTTCACCTTCGCCAGGCCGCTGGCCGCGGGCGCCAGCTACTCGGTGGCGGTGAAGACGCCCCCCGCTGGCTCGGGTTGCGTGGTGCGCAATGGTTCTGGCGTGGTGGCCGCTGCGGCGGTGAACACGGTGGCGGTGCAGTGTGCGCCGCTGTCCACGCTGCCGGACGGTGAATGGCAGCAGGACCGGTGCCAGGCCTCGGCCAGTGGCGGCGTGCGAGACCTGTGGCGCCTTTCAGTTCGGGGCGAGGGCTGGTCGTCGGTTGACGTGGCCGTGGGCACGGTGAATTACCCCAATGGGCAATGCAATGGCATAGGTGTCGCGACCCCGGGTGCCTTGAGCCGCACCTTCTGGTTCCAGCCGCAACGCTCGGAGTTCGGGGCAGGCCTGGCAGTGTTCTGGGGCAACACCCAAGCCTTCCCATACGGCCATTTGCTGGCCCCGGTCTGGACGCGGGTGGCGCTGGTGCGCAAGGCCAATCACCTGTGCCTGCTGGACGACCCGGCAACGCTGTCGACCTTCTCCACTGCCGCCAGCCTGGAGCCGGTTGTCACGGCGGCCATCGCTGCTGGCCAGTGCTACGCCCCGCGTTAGCGTGCGGGCTGGCATGCCGGCCGTCGCCAAGGCACTGCGCCTGTTTTGCCCCGCAGCCCTAGACCCGTCCAGCCGTGCCAATGCATGACAATTTTCAAATTGTCATGCATGTAGCGCCGGGGCCACAGGGCGGGTGAAAGGTTGCGGCAGCCTTCACGCACAATGCGGCGCATCGTTGTTGCAGTGGAGGCATGTCCGATGAGCTACGTGGTCCATCTTTGGGAGCATCCCGAACCGGCCAGCCTGACGGCGGCGGATCGCTTGCACGAGTACCTTTCCGATCGGCCGTCGCCCCGCTCCGCAAAATGGCAGCGCCTGCACGATGAGGTCGAATCGCGCATGGCGGCGCTGGGTACACCCATGGAGTGGATCGAATCCCCCATCGACCCCGAGCACCGGGAGCGCACCTACGGCCTGCTGTTCGACGGGCCCGATAATTTCCAGCAGGTGCTGGTGCAGAGCGCCACGTCGCTCGGTCTGAGCGTTTACGACGACCAGGCCGCGCGCCTGTACCTGCCGTTTGGCTATGTGCTGACCTTCGACGGCATTGCGCGCATGGACTGGGGCGATGGCGCAATGCCGCCAGCCCGCATCGGCCCTGCAGAGCGCGAGGCGGTGCTGGAGCACTGCGAGGCGGCGTGGCGGCCGCGTTTCGAGGCGCTGGGCTTTGGCCTCGGCCGCGGCGAACTGGTGCGCGACGCGATTCCCCTGGTGGCCGAGCGCAAGGTGCCGGTGGGCACGCAAAGCATCGAGATCAGCTTTTCCGCCTTTCAGGACCGCCTGTCGTGCAGCGTGGTGGCGGCTGTTTTGCCGGACCTGCCCGACGCCGTGCGCGAGGCCTGCGGCGGCGTCAAGCAGATCCAGGTGCGCGGCCGCGAGTACCGTGGCATGGCCGCCTTCATGCGCGATTCAGGCAACGAGCCGCTGAGCATCGGCGGCGCCCTGCGCAATGCCGAGTACGTGGACCGGCTGATCGATGGCCTGTTCGAATACCTGGACGACGAGATCCTGCCCACGCTGGACGCCTGCACCACGGCCAACGGCGTGCTGCACGCGGCACTGCACCCGGACGAGAAGCCCGGCGTGCTGCGCCCGAGCCGGCTCACCTTGGCCTTGGCCTGGCTTGCGGGCGACAGCACACTCGAACGCGTGGCTGCGGAGCACGCCAAAATCCACCCGGACTGGAGCGCGGACTGGGGCGACAAGGTGGCCGAGGCGCTGCGCGCCTTGCCGCGGGGCTCGGTGGCATAGCTCACCGGCTTGACCGCTTTCACCCCGCAAACCGCCTGCGGTACTCCACCAGGCTCACCCCCAGCCGGCGCGTAAAGGCACGCCGAAACCCGTCCACGTTGGCGTAGCCCACGGCATCGGCCAGGCGCTTGGCGGGCAGGTCCGATTCCTCGGCCAGGCGGCGCGCGGCATCGATACGCGCGTTCTCGACAAACTCCGCAGGCGTGGTGCCGGCCTCGCTGCGAAAGGTGCGGGCAAAGCTGCGCTCGCTCATGCCGGCGTGCGCCGCCAGGGCGGGCACGGAGAGGTCGCTTTTCAGGTTGGCGAGGATATGGTCCTGCAGCGCACGCACGCTGCTGCGCTCTGCCGTCTGCGCCGCCAGGTGGGCGCTGAACTGGCTTTGCCCGCCGGGCCGCTTGAGAAACATCACCAGCTCGCGCGCCACGCGCAGTGCGAGATCGCGGCCATGGTCTTCCTCCACCAGGGCCAGGGCCAGGTCCATTCCCGCGGTGACGCCGGCGGAGGTGAAGAGCCTGCCGTCCTTTACGTAGATGGCGTCGGCCTCGACGCAGGCCTCGGGGTAGGCAGCGCTCAGCCGGGCGGTGGAGTTCCAGTGCGTGGCCACGCGCTTGCCGTCGAGCAGGCCGGTGGCCGCCAGCACGAAGGCGCCTGTACACACCGATCCATAGCGCCGCACCGTGCGCGCGCGGCGGCGCAGCCAATTCTGCAGGTGCTCGTCGGCCGCCATGTCGTCGAGGTTGGGGCTGCCCGCCACCAGCAGGGTGTCGATGGCACCGCGGTGCGTGGCCACGGTGGCATCCACCGCCATGCGCAGCCCGCTGCTGCTGCGCAGCGGGCCTGCGCTCGCGCTGAGCACCTGTACCTGGTAGGCGCGCGGCTGGCCGAGCTGGCGCGCCGCTTCGGCAAAAACGTCGGCCGGCCCGGCCACGTCGAGCAGCTGAAAGCGGGGAAAGGCGAGGATGGCGATGCGCATGGCAGTGGGGGCCCGGTGATTGGCAGAAAACGCCGTGCCGTGCCTGGGACGGCTGCGCCAGTTTGGCAGAAACTACCTGTCCATGCAAATTCTGCCAAGCGAGCCAGCCATGCAAAGCCTTTCCATCCCTTCTTCATTACCCGCTTCAACGCCCCGCAACGAAGCCTCGGTGCGCAACCTGCCTGTCAACCTGTTCGCCTCGGTCATGGGCCTCAGTGGCCTGGCGCTGGCCTGGCGGTTGGCGCACGGCAGTTTGGGCGCGCCTGCCGTGGTCGGTGAGGCCATCGGCGGGTTCGCGCTGCTGGTCTTCGTGCTCCTGTCGGCGGGCTACCTGGCCAAGATCGCCAGGCACCCCGACGCGGTGCGCGCCGAGTTCAACCACCCGGTGGCGGGCAACTTCTTCGGCACCACCGCCATCTCGGTGCTGCTGCTGTCTGCCGTGATCGATCCCTACAGCGCATCTGCCGCGCAGGGCATCTGGACGGTGGGCGTGGTGGCAACGCTGGTGCTGTGCTTTGTCGCCGTCTCGCGCCTGCTCAAGGGGCAGGTGGATGCATCGCTCGCAGTGCCGGCCTGGATCGTGCCGTGCGTGGCCACGCTCGACATCCCCGTGACCGGTGGGCACATGCCCATGGCCTGGGCGGGCGAGGTCAACCTGCTGGCCGGCGCCGTCGGCACCGTGCTGGCCCTGGTGTTGCTCACGCTGATCATCGGCCGGCTGGTACACCGCGACCCGCTGCCGCCCGCCATGGCGCCCTCGCTGATGATCCTGGTGGCGCCGTTTGCCGTGGGTTTTCTGGCGTACGCCAACCTTGCTGGCGGCATCGACCGCTTTGCCGGCATGCTGTTCTACGTCGGGCTGTTCATGTTCGCGGTGGTGGCGCCCAAGGTGTTTCGGCGCGGCGTGCCGTTCACGCCGGGCTGGTGGGCCATCAGCTTCCCCATGGCGGCGCTGGCGAATGCGGCACTCAAGTACGCGGAATGGCGCGCGAGCGGGCCGCTGTGGGCGATTGCCATCGTGCTGCTGGGCGCGCTGAGCATTGCCCTGGCCGTGCTCACGGCGCGCACTGTGCGCATGGCGCTCGACGGGTCGCTGCTTCGATAGCGCTCAACTGCGCGCAAAGCGCCTGCGGTAGTCCCTGGGCGCTACCCCCAGGTGGCGCTGAAAGGTCACGCGCATGCGCTCCTCGTCGCCAAAGCCGCATTGGTTGGCGATCTGGTCGATGTGGCGGGTGGAGTCCTCCAGCAGGCGCTTGGCGGCCTCCAGGCGAAACACCTCCACCGCCTTGGCCGGTGTGCGGCCGGTCTTTTGCTTGTACATGCGCGCAAAGTTGCGCGGGCTCATGCGGGCGCGCTCGGCCAGGAACTCCACTGTGAGGTCCTCGCGCTGCAGGTGGGCGCAGATCCACAGGTTGAGCTCCTCGAACGCGGGCGAGCTGTCGGCCTGTGAGCGCAGCAGCGCGCTGAACTGCGATTGCCCGCCGGGCCGCTTGAGGTACACCACCAGCTCGCGCGCCACCTCCATGGCCACGTCGTGGCCGCAATCGGCCTCCACCAGCGCCATCGCCAGGTCGATGCCGGCCGTGACGCCGGCCGAGGTCCACACGGCACCCTGCTGCACGAAGATCGCGTCGCGGTCGATCTCCACCGTGGGAAAGCGCTCGTTCATGCGGTCGAACATGAGCCAGTGCGTGGTGGCGCGCTTGTGGTCCAGCAGGCCGGCCGCGGCCAGCAAAAAGGCGCCGCTGCACACCGATGCGGTGCGCCGCGTTTTGGCCGATGCGCGGCGCAGCCACTGCACCAGCGCGGTGGACTGGTCGAGCACCCCATCCATGTGCGGCGAGCCGGGCACGATGAGCGTGTCCACCGTGCTGGCACGGCACTGGCGCAGCGCCACGGTCTGCAGCTCCAGCCCCTCGGCGCTGCGCACCAGGCCGCCTGCGGGGCTGGCGGTGATGCGCTCGTAGCCCGGCAGGCCACGCGCTTCCATGGCCTTGGTGGCCGCCCAGAACACAGTCTGCGCGCCGGTCAGGTCGAGCAGGCCCACGTCGGGGAAGGCCACGAACAGCACGCGCCGGGCATGCGCGCGTTTTGGCAGGATTTCAGGGGTATTGGTCATTTGAGACGGATGGCATCAATCCTACCATTCAGGCATCGACCCGCACACACCCCAAGGATCACCATGAAAATCGTCGTCATCGGAGGCACCGGCCTCATCGGCAGCAAGGTCGTCAAGCTGCTCACCGCGCGCGGCCACGAGGCCGTGGCCGCATCGCCCAACACGTGCGTCAACACGCTCACGGGCGAGGGCCTGGCTGCCGCGCTGCAAGGCGCGCAGGTGGTGGTGGACGTGGCTAATTCGCCTTCGTTCGAGGACAAGGCGGTGCTCGACTTTTTCGAGACCTCGGGCCGCAACCTGCTGGCGGCCGAGGCGGCGGCCGGCGTGCAGCACCACGTGGCGCTGTCGGTGGTGGGCACCGAGCGCCTGCAGGGCAGCGGCTACTTCCGCGCCAAGCTGGCGCAGGAAAAGCTGATCAAGGCTGCTGCCATCCCCTTCACCATCGTGCATGCCACGCAGTTCATGGAGTTCCTGGCCGGCATCGCCCAGGCGGGCACCGAGGGGCAGACGGTGCGCCTGTCGCCCGCGCTGGTGCAGCCCATCGCGTCCGACGACGTGGCCGCAGCCATGGCCGATGCAGCGCTGGGCGCCCCCGTCAACGGCACCATCGAGATCGCCGGGCCCGAGCGCGTGGGCCTGGCCGCGCTGGTGCGGCGCTACCTAGCGGCCATCGGCGATGCGCGCACGGTGGTGGCCGATGCCGCGGCACCGTATTTTGGCGTGCAGCTCGACGACCGCTCGCTCACGCCGAGCGATGCGCCGCGCCTGGGCACCATCACATTCGAAACCTGGATGACGCAGCGATGAACGTTGGCAGGGGATACCGGCTCTCCGAGTTCATGGTCTGGACGCGGCGAGAGCTGTATGTCCTGATCGCGCTGGGCCTGGTGCCCGTCTGCCTGTACCAACTGGCCCACTGGCGCTGGTTGAGCGTGCCGTGGACGGTGGTGGCGCTGATTGGCACGGCCACGGCGTTCATCGTGAGCTTCAAGAACACGCAGACCTATGCCCGCACGGTGGAGGCGCAGCAGGTGTGGACCGGCATCCTCAACGCCAGCCGCGCCTGGGGCCTGGTGAGCCGCGACTATGTGAAGAGCGATGCGGCCACCCGGCAACTGGTCAACAGGCACCTGGCCTGGGTCACCGCGCTGCGCTACCAGATGCGCCGGCACCGCGCGTGGGAGAGCACCAACCGGCGCACCAATGCCGAGTACCAGCGGCACTACTGTGTGCCCGAGCAGGAAACTGCGCTCGAGGTGGAGCTGGCGCGGTTTCTGGACGCGGACGAACTGCGCGAAGTGCTCGCCTCACGCAACAAGGCCACGGCCTTGCTGGCCAACCAGAGTAGGACAATTCTGAAATTGTTCCAGATGGGCGAGATCCCCATCAACTTCTTCATCGAGATGGAAAAAGCCCTCAAGGAGCTCCTGGACCACCAGGGGCGCAGCGAGCGCATCAAGAATTTCCCGTACCCGCGCCAGTACGCGATCATCAACACGTTCTTCATCCGCTTCTTCTGCGTGCTGCTGCCTTTCGGGCTGCTCAAGGAGTTCGATGCGCTGAATGCCGTGGCCAGCGGCTGGATGCAGGGCCACATGGTGTGGCTGGTGGTGCCCTTCAGCGTGATGATCTCGTGGATGTACACCACGCTGGAGCAGGTCGGTGCCAGCACCGAGAACCCGTTCGAGGGCGGCGCGAATGACGTGCCCATCGCCCAGATCAACCGCATGGTCGAGATCGAGTTGCGCGAGCTGCTGGGCGACACGGACCTGCCGCCGCTGCTGCGGCCCCAGAACAACATCATTCTTTGAAGGGAAGTGCGGGGGCTGCGCAGGGCCGCCAGCTTTATTGCGCGGAGCGCTGCGTACGACGGGTCTTTGGGCAATCACCCTTGCGCAAATAAAAGACTGAACTAGAATTCACTTCATTGCTGAACTGGAGTTCATTTCTTCATGGCCTACCGCCAGACCCCTGCCGTGGAAGCCCGCCTGCAGGACAACCGCAGCCGCATCCTCCAAGCCGCGCGCGCCCTGGTGAGCGAGGGCGGCTGGAAGGAGGCGCAGGTGGCCAGCGTGGCAGCGGCCGCAGGCATCGCCACGGGCACGGTGTACCGCTACTTTCCGTCCAAGGCCGAGCTGTTTGCGCAGGTGCTGTCGGCGGTGTCCCAGCGCGAGGTCGATGTGCTGACCGAGATCGCCAAGTCGGACGGCACCGCGCTGGTGCGGCTGCATTCGGCGGTGGAAACCTTCGTGCGGCGTGCCATGCGCAACCCGCGACTGGCCTATGCGCTGATCGCCGAGCCCTGCGACCGCGAGATCGACGAGGCGCGGCTGACCTACCGCGCCGCCATCAGCGAGGTGGTGCGCTCCATCATCGCTGCGGGGCAACTGGCGCAGGAAATGCGGCCCGACGTGCAGCCCGACATCGCTGCCTCCGTCATCGTGGGCGGGTTCATGGAGGGGCTGATCGGCCCGCTGTCGCCGCTGAGCCGCCAGCAGCACCAGGACACGGACAGCTACCGGCACGAAGTGGCCCTGCTCGCCGGCCAGATCGCGCGCCTGGCCTGCGCCAGCGTGGCGACACCCCCGTCCACGGTTTGACAACCCCACTGGAGACACCATGAACAAGCCCCATCCGCCCGGCATCCTCGACGCCTCGCCCGCCGAGCGCTATGGCACCCACGTGGTGCGCAACCAGGCACAGCCCGCCAGCGGCTTCAATGCCTTTACCGGCGACGCGGTGCTTCGCGCCGCCATCGAGCGCGAAGCCCCCTGGGCCGCCGGCCGCTGCGAGGCCCTGGGCGCGCTGGTGGGGGACGAGCAGGTGCAGGAGCTGGCACGCCTGGCCAACCGCCACATCCCCGAGCTCAAGACGCACGACCGCTTTGGCAACCGCATCGATTGGGTCGATTTCCACCCGAGCTGGCACGAGCTGATGGCCCTGGCCTGGAAGCACGAGGTGCCCAACCTGGCCTGGCGCACCCAGGAGAACAACGGCCACTACGCCCGCGCCGTGCTGTCTTACCTCTGGAACCAGGTCGAGCAGGGCACCGCCTGCCCGACCGGCATGGCCTACGCCTCGCATGCCGGCTTTGCGGCCGAACCGGCCCTGGCCATCTGGGCCGAAAAGTCCAAGGGCACGGCCTACGAATTCAGCCGCCGTGAGGTGGGCGACAAGCCGTCCGTGGTGGTGGGCTATGCCATGACCGAGAAGCAGGGCGGCTCGGACCTGCGCGAGACGCAGACCACGGCGCAGTACTCGCATGCGGGCGACTACCACGGTGCCACGGCACGCTGGTACGAGCTGACCGGCCACAAGTGGTTCTGCTCGGTGCCGCAGTCCGATGGCTTCTTCACGCTGGCCAAGGTCGCGGGCGAGGTGAGCTGCTTCTTTTTGCCGCGCACGCTGCCCGATGGCAGCTACAACCGGTTCTTCGTGCAACGGCTCAAGGACAAGGCGGGCAACCGATCCAATGCCTCCAGCGAAGTGGAGTACGCAGGAACGCTGGCCATCCTGGTCGGCGAAGAGGGCCGTGGCATCCGCGAGATCCTGTCCCATGCGCACCTGACGCGGCTCGATTTCGCGATCGGCTCGGCGGGCCTCATGCGCCAGTCGCTGACCCTGGCCTTGCAGCACACCAGCACGCGCAGCGCCTTCGGCACCCCCATTGCCGAACGGCCGATGATGGCGAACGTGCTGGCCGACATGGCCGTGGAGGTCGAGGCAGCCACCTTGATGGCCCTGCGCGTGGCCAGGGCCACCGACCGGATGGCGGCCAACGAGCACGAGCGGCTGCTGGCCCGCGTGGCCACCCCGGCAGCCAAGTTCTTCAACTGCTCGCGCGCCCCCTCCATCGCCTACGAGGCGCTGCAGTGCCATGGCGGCAACGGCTTCATCGAAGAGAACCCGATGGCGCGCCTGTACCGCGAGGCGCCGCTCAACAGCGTCTGGGAAGGCACGGCAAACATGATGTGCATGGACGTCCGCCGCGCCATGGCCAAGGACTCCCGCACCATCGACGCCCTGTTCGATGAAGTCAGGCCCTTGGCCGGTCAGGATGCGCGTTTCGACGCCCTGGTCCAGCACACCGCCCGCCTGGTGCGCGCGGCGGTGGACGACGAGTTCCTGGCCCGCCCCATGACCGAAGCGGTGGCGCGCGTGCTGCAAGGCGCCGAGCTGCTGCGCCACGGCAGCCAGGAGGTGGCGGACATCTTCCTGGGCACCCGCAGCCCGGGTGCCTCGGGCACCTGGGGTTCGCACTATGGAACGCTGGCCTTCACCACCACCCAGGCTGCGGCGCAGAAGGTCGTGCAGCGGGCCATGGTGGCTTGATCGCTTGATTGCGGGGAGGCCAAGACCCCTTCGTCGGTGCTGCTAGCGGTGTGTGGGCCGCAGCGCCTGGCGCATCCCTCTCAGGCTGCCACCACGATGGGAAAGCGCGCCTGCAACCCGTCCGGTCCGCGCGTGAAGGGCACCGTGAGGGCACCGCGCCCGGCGTCCGGCAGATTGCGCCACAGAAAATCGCGCGCATTGCCTGCATCGCCGGCCACGTAGAGCTGCGTGGTCAGCAGCTCGCGCGGGCCCAGGCGCACCTTGAAATGTACGTGCGGCGTGCGGCCGCTGTAGGGCACGGGGCGGATGGTGCGAAAGCGGTAGGTGCCGTCGGCCCCCACGGTCACCTTGCCAAAGCCCTGGAAGGCGGCGTCGGCCTTGTCGCCATCGCCCGGGTGGTGGTAGTGGCCGTTCTCGTCGCACTGCCAGATCTCGACCTGCGCGCCGCGCACGGGCTTGCCGGCCAGGTCGGTCACCGTGCCTTCGACCCAGGCCGGCTGGCCGCCGTGGTAGCTGAGCTGGCCGTTGCGCAGCAGGTCGTGGTCGGCATCCTGGGGCAGGCGCACGGGGTAGAACGGCCCCTCGGTCTGCGAGGGGGTGGCGATGCGTGCCGCGGTGGGCTGCGCGCGGGCGCCCAGCCAGAGGACCGGGGCGGCGACCAGGGCGGCTGCGACGACGGCGCGCCGGGGGAGGGCGGTGGTGGGCATCGCCATGTGAGCGCAGGGGCGGGGCGCGAGTTCCCGCAAACTGTCGTCAGCCCGGGTTTTCCTTCCAGTGCCTGGCCCACAGCGCTTCGCCGCGCTCCAGTGCGGCGCCTAACTCCTTCTTGCGGCGCTGGGCCACGGCCATCACGAGCGCGTTGGCGACCGAGAGCGCGGCCGTGTACGAATCGAACGGCGATGCGCTGGACGTGCGCACCAGCAGCACGTGGTCGGCCGAGGCGACCGCCGGGGCCGTGGGGTCGTCGGTCATCAGCACCACCCGAGCGCCTTGCTCCCGGAAGTATTTTGCGGCGCGTGTGATGGCCAGTGAGTGCCGGCGGAAGGTGGGTGCCAGCAGCACGTCGTGCTCGCCCAGCCAGAGCATCTCGTCTTCGATGAACAGGGGACTGGTGGCCGCCATCAGTCGCACCTCGGGCAGGCACATGTTCAGGTGCAGCGCCAGGTGGCTGGCGATGGGGGTGCCGTGGCGCTGGCCCAGCAGGTACACGCGCGCCTTGCGTTGGGTGAGCAGGCGCACCGTGGCCTCGAAGGCCGCCACATCGAGCGCGGCGAAGGTGGCCGCCAGGTTGTGCTGGTCGTGCAGCAGCACGTTGTCCAGGCACGAGCGGATGGAGATGTCGTCGCCAATCACGGCGCTGGCCCGCGTGCCCGGCGCGGCGAGCAGGGCGGTGACCTCCGAGCGGGCTTCCATCTGCGCCTGGGCATAGCTTTCGTAGCCCAGCTTGATGAGCAGGCGCACCACGGTGGATGCGCTGGTGTTCACCTTGCGTGCGAGCTGGGTGGCCGACTCGAGCAGGCCCTGCGGATGCTGGGCCTGCAGCTCGGCGATCAGGCGCTGCTCGCTCTTGGTGAGCTTTTTGCCGTAGCTGGCGATGCGTTGGTTCAGGTTCATGGCCATGGGATTGTGCGCAGATCGGCAGGGTACCAATTTTGCGCATGTTGTTGCAAAATTTTATTCAAACTGCAAGAATGCCTTCAAATTTCGCCATCCCCTTTTCAGGAAGCCCATGAACTCCACATCCCCTGCCTCCACCCTGCGCCGCCGCCAGCTCCTGGGCGCGGGCGTCGCCGCTGCGGCCGCGGCCTTGCCCTTTGCTGCCCGTGCGCAGGCTTATCCGTCACGCCCGGTGACGCTGGTGGTGCCGTTCCCCGCAGGCGGCTCGGTGGACCTGATCGCACGGCTTTATGCCGAGCCGTTGGCCAAGGCGCTGGGCACCTCGGTGGTGGTCGACAACCGCGCCGGGGCCGGCGGTTCCATCGCCAGCGCCCAGGTGGCGCGCGCCAAGGCCGATGGCTACACGCTGGTCGTGTCCTCACAAAGCTCGCACCTGGCCAACCCGCTTACCCAGGCCAACGTGGGCTACGACCCGATCAAGGACTTTGCCTCCATCGCCCAACTGGCGCGCACGCCCAACGTGCTGGTGGTCAACCCGGCCGTGCCGGCGAAGAACCTCAAGGAATTCATCGCGCATGTGAAGGCCAACCCCGGCAAGCTCAACTTCTGCAGCGCCGGGCCGGGCAGCATGGGACAGCTCAATGCAGAGCTGTTCAAGAACGCCGCGCAGCTTGACGCGGTGCATGTGCCCTACCGGGGCGGTGGCCCGCTGGTCACGGCGCTGATGGCCAACGAGGTGCAGTTCGGGCTGGACAACCTCGCGCCCTTCCTGCCCCAGATCCAGGCCGGCAAGCTGCGTGCGCTGGCCGTGGCCGCGCCCACGCGCCTGTCGGTGTTGCCCGATGTGCCCACCTTCGAAGAGCTGGGCTACCCCCTGAGCAACTCCACCTCGTGGATCGGCCTGGCCGCGCCCGCGAAGACCCCGCCCGAGGTGCTGGCCGCGCTGTACAAGGCCGTGCGCTCGGTGGCCGAGCAGCCCGCGATGATCGAAGCGCTGCAAACACGCGGCGCGCTGGTGCCAGAGGCCCTGTCGTCAGCGCAGTTCACCGCGATGATGGGCGAGCGCCTGGCGATGTATGGCGACCTGGTCAAGCGCCTGGGCATCCGGGGTGAGTAAGCCGATGTCGACGCAAGCCGCCTTCGCCCCCGACGATTCGCCCCTGGAGGTGCTGCCGCGTGATCTGTCGGCCTACCGCCAGGGCAACACCGGCATCGATTACGTACACCGCTTCGAGTCGGGCCGGCCCGGCCCACACGTGCTGATCAATGCGCTCACGCATGGCAACGAGATCTGCGGCATGGTGGCCGCCACGCACCTGCTGGATACCGGCATGCGCCCGAAGATCGGCACGCTCACGGTGAGCTTTGCGAACGTGGAGGCCTACGAGGCCTTCGACATCGACCGACCGTACGAGAACCGCCAGCTCGTGCACAACCTCAACCGCATCTGGTCGCCCGAGATGCTGGACGGCAGCGAGCAAAGCCCCGAGCTATGCCGCGCGCGCGCGCTGCGCCCGGTGCTGGCTGCGGCCGACAGCATCCTCGACATCCACTCCACGCGCGCGCCGGTGCAGCCCTTCTGGGTCTACCCGGAGTTCGAGCGCAATGCTGCCTTGACCCTGGCCGTGGGCAACCCGCTGGTGCACCTGGTGATGCCACCGGGCGCGGCACCGGGCACGGGGGTGATGTCCTATGCGCGCCATGGCGACGCGGCCAGCGACAGCCTGGGCGCGGTGGTGGTGGAGTGTGGGCAGCATTTCGCCCGGTCGGCCGCCGACCTGGCCACCGACGTCACCTTGCGCTTTCTGGCACACCATGGGCTCATCGACGCCATGCCTGCAGCCGCCGACAGCGCGCCCGCGCGGCGCTTTCGGCTGCTGGAGGTGCACCTGGTGCAGACACCGCAGTTCGCGTTCACGCGGCCGGTCATCGGCTTCGAGACCTTTGCCAAGGGCGAGCTGATCGCGGTGGACTCTGGCAAGGAGATCCGCTCGCCCTGCGACGGCTGCACCATCTTCATGCCCACGCGCGACCCGGTGGTGGGGCGCGAAGGGGTGTACCTCACGGTGCAGGTCTGAAGCGCCTCACAGCCGCTGCCGATAGGCCGCAGGGGTCTCCCCGAAGCTGCGCTTGAACAGGGTGATGAACGCGCTGGCCGTGGCGTAGCCCAGGTCCAGTGCGATGCTGTTCACGGGCACGTTGGCAGCCAGCATCTCCAGCGAGCGCATGAGGCGCGCGCGCTGCCGCCAGGCGGTGAAGTTGAAACCCGTTTCCTCCACGAAGCGCCGGCTCAGCGTGCGCGAGCTCAGGGCCGCCCACCGGGCCCAGGCCTCCAGGTCGCGCCCGTCCGCCGGGTCGGCGATGAGCGCATGCGCAATGCGCTGCAGGCGCGCATCCTTGGGCAGGGGCAGGCCCAGGGGCTCGACCGGCAGGCTGCGGATTTCGTCCAGGATCACCCCGGCCACGCGCGACTGGCTTGCATCGAGCGGGCCCAGCGGCCACTCGGCCGCGCGCAGCACGGCCTCGCGCAGCAGGCCCGAGGTGCGCAGCGTGCAGGGCCTGGCAGGCAGGCCCTGGCAGGCGGCAGGCTCGATGTACACGCTCCAGCCATGGAAAGGTCCATGCGACTGTGCGGCATGCAGGTGGTGCGGCGGCAGCCACACGGCATGGATGGCGGGCACGACCCATACCGCGTCCTGCACCCTCACCGAAATCAGCCCGCGCAGCGAGCCGAAGAGCTGGCCGCGTGCGTGCTGGTGCGGCTCGGACATGCGCTCGCCGTCCTGCGTGCCGGCGAGGGCGATGACCAGCGGGCCGTTGGGCGCGTCGATGGTGGCGAGGTCGAGCTTCAGGTCGGACATGGGGCGTTGGTGGCGGCGTAAATGGCGGATTCGAGCAATCAAATGGCTTATTCAGTCTACAGCCGCCAGATAAATGCATCTTATTCTTGTTTGCATCACATCAACAGGAATCAGGCCATGCGCGCACAGGATGTTCTTCCAGACCATGTCAACGAGGTGGAGGTGGGCGGCGTCACCGTCCGCAAGGGATCGGTGGGGGCCTTCCTCGCCAATGCGCGGGTGCTGCAAGATCCCGGCGCATCCGCCGGGGCCCGCGCGGCCGCTGCGGACGACATCGGGGCATTGGCGCCGGCGCTGCGCGCGCTGGGGCTGTTCGACGTGCTCGAAGTCAGGGACCCGCAGTTGCGCGCCCTGGTCGAGCCGCCTGTGCCAGAGCCGGTGGCGGCAGATGTGCCCGACCTCGATGCGCTGTACTCGCCCCCGTCCGAGATGATCCAGAAAGCGGTGCTCGATCGCCTCACCGGTTCGCACGAAAGCTACCTCAAGGCTGCGACCTTCTTCTGCCTGGCCACGGGCAGCGCCCAGGGGCTCGATGCCTCGCCGCGCGGCGGCCCGCCGGGCTTCGTGCATGTGCTCGACGCACACACGCTGGCCTTTGCCGACTGGCCGGGCAACAACCGCATCGAGTCCCTGCGCAACCTGGAGCACGACGACCGCGTGGGCATGCTCTTCATCTTTCCGGGGCTCGAAGTCTTCCTGCGCATCAACGGCCACGCCAGGGTGTCCACCGCCCCCGAACTGCTGGCCGAGTTGGCGGAACAGGGGCGCACGCCCAAGACCGCCACCGTGGTGGCCATCACCGAAGTGCTCATGCACTGCGGCAAGGCGGTGAACCGCGCCAAGCTGTGGGCCCCGGCATCGCTGGTGGACCGCGCCAGCCTGCCCACGGTGGGGCAGATGCTGGCGGAGCTCACCCGGCTGGGTGGTGCCACCACGCAGATCGGCGACGAGCAGGTCGGGCAGATCAACGCCCACTACGACCACGAGGTGCGGCATGCCCTTTACTGAGGAAGAGCGCAGGCCGGGCCTGCTGGAGCGCACCTTCGACCGGCTGCTGCTGCGCAACACGCGGGTTGCCGCCGTGCAGCAGGTGTCGGAACGCTTTCGGCTCATCGACCTGGAGGGCGAGGCGCTAAAGGGCGCGGCCTGGGCGCCTGGGCACAAGCTGCAGGTCAAGGTGGCCGGGCCGTTCACGGCACGCACCTTCACCCCCATCGTGTTCGATGCGGTGCAGGGGCACACGCGCCTGCTCGGCTATGCGCATGGAGCCGGGCCCGGCAGCGACTGGCTGCGGCGCGTGCAGGTGGGCGATGCCTGCCAGGTCTTCGGCCCGCACCGCTCGCTGGCGCTGGGCGATCTCACGGGGCCGGTGGTGCTGCATGGCGACGAGACATCGTTCGGCCTGGCCGCTGCGGTGGTGGCGGCCATGGCCGGCCGTTCCGTGCCGCGCTGCATGTTCGAGGTGGAGTCCCGTGCCGAATCCGCGCTGGCGCTGCAGGCGCTGGGCGTGGGGGCCGCAGTGCTGGTGGAGCGAAGCGACGAGGCGCTGCGCATGCAGGCGGCCAGCGAACTCTGGTCGCAGTGCAGCGGCGACGGCACGCTGTTCGTGCTCACGGGCCGGGCGCAGTCCATACAGCATGCGCGCCAGGCGCTCAAGGGCCATGGGGTGCCGTCTTCGCGCATCCTGTTCAAGGCCTACTGGGCTCCGGGCAAGGCGGGCATGGACTGACGGGGGCCTGCAGGCCCTGCTTACATCTGTTCTCGCAACGCACTGGACAAGCGGGCCCGCGAGCGCTAGTGTGGGAGCTAGGGCCTATTCACACTAATTTCGGGGATCGCGTTGCCCGGCCTGGGGGCTGGATGCAAGGCGCCCGTGCGCAGCAAGGTAGGTACCTTGCAAGCGCGGGCAACGCCGCAGATGGCCCCCAGGCCGGGCAACCCGAAGGGCCTTCGCGACCCCGAAATTAGTGTGAATAGGCCCTAGCCCATGGAGCCACGCCATGCCACACCAGCTGTCCTTGCCAGGGGTGGAACCCGCCGAGCCACGCCCGTCCCGGCCGCACCCCCAGCCCGCCCCCGAGCGGCGTGCGCGGCCCCACCACCTCTTTTTCGCGGTGCTGGCGGACTCCTCCACGGCATGGTGTGCAGACCGCTTGCGCCGCGACCTGATCGCACGCCACCAACTGGCCGGCAGCGAGGTGCGCACCGAGCGCCTGCACCTGACCCTGGTGTCGCTGGATTGGCATGCCGAGTTTTCCGAGGCACTGGCCCTGTGGGCGGCGCGGGCCGCCAGCGGGGTGGACATGCCGGCCTTCAATATCCGGCTCGACCGCTTTCTCAGCTTTCACCGGCGCCGTGGCAATCGCCCGCAGGTGCTGTGCGGCGCAGGCGAGGGAGTGGCCGGCTTTCTTGCGCTGTACCAGGCATTGCACGATGCGCTGCAGGCCGCCTGGCCCGTCCCGCACCCCGTGCGTGCCGCACCGGTCATCACACCCCACATGACCCTGTACTACAGCCCCCGCGACGTGCCGGCGCACCCCGTGGAGCCGCTGTGCTGGACGGTGCGCGAGTTCCAGCTGCTCTACAACCGGCTGGGCTCAGGGGGCGCCTACCGGGTGCTGGGGCGCTGGGCGCTGGACCACCATCGGTTTCATTAAGGCTCTATGCAGAGAGGCCCTTTGCAACTGGCGCAGTGATACGGTGCAGAGACTGCGGCCGTTGTCCCCGCTTTTCATCTTTGCGCGTGTCGCAGGTCTCGACTGCTCTGCGCTGGGCCTGTTTCCTCCGGGGGAATCCGTTGAGGCGGCTATCGTGGCTGTCTGGAACTATCTGGAACACGGATACCGCACGCTGCACGGTTTCTGCACTTTGGCTGAGGGTACCCGCTGATGCGGCCGACTCTTCCACCAGGGCGGCGTTTTGCTGGGTGACGGTGTCCAGTTGCAGCACCGCCTCATTGACCTGGGAGATGCCCTGCGACTGTTCCCTGGTCGCACCGGTGATCTGTCTCACCATGGCACCCACCTCGCGCACGGAGTTGGTGACCTCCACCAGTGTCTTGCCTGCGCCGTTGATGCGCTCAGAGCCTTCAGCGATGCGCTGGGCGGCCTCCGCGGTCAGCTGCTGAATTTCCTTGGCGGCAGTGGCGCTGCGTTGCGCCAGCGCACGCACTTCCGTAGCGACCACAGCGAATCCCCGGCCGCTTTCCCCTGCGCGGGCGGCCTCCACCGCCGCATTGAGTGCGAGAAGGTTGGTCTGGAATGCGATGCCTTCGATGACCGCCGTGATGCTGCCGATCTTGCGGGAGGTTTGCTCTATGGCGTCCATCGCCACACGGGCATCCTGCACCGCCTGTTCTCCGCGGCCTGCAATGAGGCCGCTGTCGTCGCTGCGTGTCGCCATCACCGAGGCTGTTTCTGCGGTCTGGCGCACTGTGCTTGCCAGTTCCTCCATGGCCGCTGCGGTTTCCTCCAGGCTGGCGGCCTGCGTTTCGGTGCGGCCCGCCAGGTCGAAACTGCCCTGCGCGATTTCCCTGGCGGAGGCGTTGAATCCGGTGATTTCCTTGCGAACATCTCCGACCACCGCACGAAGGTTGATCTGGACCTGGTTGAGCCGGCGCATCAAGGCACCCATCGGCTCGGGAAAGTCAAGCCGTGGGACGCCCGTCAGATTGCACGCCGACAGTTCGCCCGCAAATCGCAAGGCTTCGTGCAGCGCCGCATTCAGGCGCCAGGTGAACCAGGCCAATACGATGCCCAGGCCGGTGGCGAGGATGCCGGTTCGCGCGATGGTCGCCAACGCGCCTTGCCAGTCCATGGCGTCGGGCAGCATCGACAGGGTGGCCACCAGGGCCAGAGCGAAGCCCATGCGCGATGTCAGCGATGACTGGATCGCCGAGGCCGCCAAGCCTCGCACACCCCGTCTGCGAACCTGGCCGGCTGCAATATAAAAGTCCTCCTTGCCGTTCTTCGCCTGCTGTGCCAGCCGCAGGTACAGCGACTGTGCTGCATCGATCTGCTCCCGTGTCGGCTTGGTGCGAACGGACATGTAGCCGCTGGGCTTGCCACCTTCCATGATGGGCGTGACATTCGCCACCACCCAGTAGTGGTCGCCGTCTTTGCGGCGGTTCATGACCACGCCGGTCCAGGGCTCGCCACCGCCTATGGTCCGCCACATGTCCTTGAAGGCTTGCGCGGGCATGTCGGGGTGCCGGATCATGTGGTGCGGCTGGCCAATGAGTTCGTCGTACGCATAACCGGACACTTCGACGAAGGCGTGGTTGCAGTGCGTGATGACCCCTTGCCGATCGGTCATCGACACCAGGGAGTCGGTATCGGGATAGTCGTGCTCACGGTGGGTGACGGGAAGGTTGATCTGCATGGGGAATCCTTCGTAGGAATGGGTGAGTGGCAGTGGGGCCAAGCCTGCTAGTGAATGGCTGCTTGCGATTCGTTGCCCAGCAGCCTTCCTGCGTCAGCGATGCAAACGTGCCGCTGGTGTACCGTCAGGATTCCTTCGTGGGCCAGCCTGGAGAACAGCCGGCTTACGGTCTCCAGCTTCATTCCGAGGTAGGAGCCGATTTCCGCGCGCGTCATTCGCAGCACCAGTTCCGATCCCGAGAATCCGCGCGCATGAAGGCGCTTGACCAGGTTCAGCAGGAAAGTTGCCAGCCGCTCCTGCGCCCGCATGCTGCCCAGCAATAGCATCATCTGGTGCTCGCGAACGATCTCCCGGCTCATCGCCTTGTGCAGATGCTGTTGCATGACGGGCAGTTCACGCGAGAGCTCCGCCAGCCGAGCAAAGGGAATCGCGCATACCTCCGAATCTTCGAGCGCCACCGCATTGCCCATATGGCGCTCTGTGACGATCCCGTCCAGGCCAAGCATTTCGCCGGCCATCTGGAATCCGGTCACCTGCTCATGCCCCGTCTCGGTGGCAAGACCCGTTTTGAAGAAGCCGCTGCGCACGGTGAAGAGGGCCTTGAACGCATCGCCGTCGCGGAAGAGGTGCTCGCCTCGCTTGATCCGGATGCGCCGAATCGACAGTTGGTCCAGAAGTGCCAGCTGTGACGGCTCCAGGTCCATGGGAAAGCACGTGTCGCGTTGCGTGCAGTGGGAGCAGGTGGCGGCGGTGGAAGCGTTGGTCATGGTGCAGGTCCCCGGTTGGTGCCTTGACTGTAGGCAGCCGCCCTGGATCTGGCTGTGGGGAGTTCTCCACTGCGCGTGACGGGAGCTTCGGTCATGTTTCCTTGGCCATCCCAGCCCAAGCGAACCTACAATGTTCTAAAGAGGGTGGAGCGGCATGGGTGGTGCATCGGTGCATGCGCTGCCTGCCGCCTGGTTCCAACAAGAGGCGTACTTCCATTTGACTGACATGCCGCCACTGCCGATCGAGGCGCAGACCGGGCTCTCCGACAGCGAAGCCCGGCTGAGGGCGTTGTTCGAGTCGGCAATGGATGGCATCGTCACGATCGATGCAACGCAGCGCATCGTGCTCTTCAACAAGGCTGCGGAGCGCATGTTCCGCTGCGAGGCTGCGCAAGCGCTGGGCCACCCGATCACCCGCTTCATGCCCCAGCGATTTCGCGGGCAGCATGCGGCCCACGTCGAAGCTTTCGGCACCACAGGCATCACCACCCGCCGCATGGGCTCCATCGGTGCCATCAGCGGCCTCAGGGCCGACGGGGAGGAGTTCCCCATCGAGGCATCCATCTCGCAGGTGGAGATTGCGGGGCAGAAGCTCTTCACCGTGATCCTGCGCGACGTCACGGAGCGGGTCCAGAATGAGCTGCGCCTGCGCGAGCAGCAGGAGACCCTGGCCGCGGTGATCGATGCGGCCAGCGACGCGGTAATCAGCTGCGATGAAGAGGGGCGCATCGTGCTGTTCAACCCGGCGGCCGAGCGCATTTTCGGGCGCACCGCCGCCAGCATGCTCAATCAACCGCTGGACTCGCTGATGCCCGAGCGCTATCGCAGCGGGCATGGCGCCGATCTGCATGGGTTTGTCGAATCCAAGGTCACGCGGCGTGCCATGGGCGCTGGCCGCGTCAAAGGCGTGCGCGCCGACGGAGAGGTCCTGGAGCTGGAAGCGTCCATTTCACGTGCGATGGTCAATGGCAAGCTGACCCTCACAGCGATCTTGCGCGATGTCACGCAAAGAGCCCGGGCAGAAGAGGCGTTGCTGCGCTACCAGAGTGAGTTGTCGGATCTGGCGCAGCAGCTCATGCACCAGGAAAAGGAGACGACACAGCGGCTCGCTCAGGCGCTGCACGACCAGCTCGGTCAGACGCTCACCGCGATCAGGCTCACATTCGATGCAACCCCCATGGGGGCTCAGGAGGTTCAGGCCGGTGGGAGGGCCAGAGAGCAACTGGGTGGCCTGATTGACCAGGCGATCAAGCAGGTGCGTCAGGTCCTGGTGGATCTGCGCCCACCATTGCTGGACGATGACGGACTTGCAGCAGCCCTGGACAATGAATTGAGGTCGCGCGACCTCACCCTTCCCGGCATCGACCTGTTGCTTGAAGTCGAGCCTGAGGTCGCGCGCATGCGCTGGCCAGCCGATGCAGAGTACGCCGCCTTCATGGTCGCACGGGAGGCCACCTCCAACGCCGTGCAGCATGCGAAAGCGACCCTTGTGAGGGTTGTTCTGACAGGGGATGAAGGTCAGTTTCGGATCGATGTTGTTGATGATGGCCAGGGCTGGGCCTTGGATACGCAGATCGCCCGCCCGGGGCACTTGGGCGTGGTGGGCATGCGCGAACGCGCGCTTGCCACGGGCGCCCGCTTCAGTATTGCGCCGAACCCCGCAGGCGGCACCATCGTGCGGCTGGAGTGGAGAGGGCGCCCATGAGCAGACTTTATCTGGTGGACGATCACCTCATGGTTCGGGAAGGGCTGCGGGCGGTGCTGCAGATCGCGGGCCACGAAGTGGTCGGTGAGACGGCTGATCCCACTGTGGCCGTTGCCGACATCCAGCGGCTGATGCCGGAGGTGCTGCTCCTGGACTTGAGCCTGGGGGGACGGTCTGGATTCGAAGTGCTGGCCGATTTGCAGCGCCGCTCGCTGAGCGTGCGCACCGTGATGCTCACGATGTCGGCACAGCCCCAGCATGTAGCCGAGTCGTTGCGCATGGGGGCTGCGGGGTATGTCCTGAAGGGTGCTCCATCGAGCGAGGTGCTGCGCGCGATCGAGGTGGTGTTGCAGGGCCGCCGCTACCTTGGCCAGGAGGTGGCGGATCTGGCAGTGCAGGCCCTTACAGCGGATACAGATGTCAACCCTTTCGGGGCGCTGTCGCCCCGTGAGCGGCAGATCGTCGTCATGGTGGTCACAGGGCTGTCCAGTGCAGCCATCGGCCGAGAGCTGCACCTCTCGCCCAAGACCGTGGATACCTACCGCAGCCGCCTCATGGGCAAGCTGGGAACCTCCAATGTGACCGCGCTGGTGCGTCTTGCAATGCGCCATCAATTGCTCGGGACGGACGCGCAATAGTCCGCATCGGGGGCTGCCACCCGTTGGCGCGGTTGCCCGGATTGGCCGTCTGACATCGGCTGCGAAAGATGCCAGCGTGCATGCGCGTGTCGAGCTTCCCCCCACCCAGTCCATCAAGACTTCCCCACAGACCGGCCGGCCGACCGTTTCTACACTGAGCCATCTGGAGCGCGATCTGCTCGCTCCCGGTTCCTCTGCAAGGAAACATATGGCCGAGCAACACACTGTCTCCATCGACGCACATGGCGCCCACCCGGCTTTTGGCAGTGAGGTGGTCGGCATGCTGCTGCAGGCCATGCGGGAATCACCCGCGCCGATGGTGTTGACCGAACCTGACGGATGCATTCTCAAGGTGAATGAAGCGTTTGAATGCGCGACCGGCTATGCAATGAACGAACTCGTCGGGCGCAGCCCGAGCATGCTGCGATCTGGGCTGCAGGGGCGCAGCTTCTACAGCACCATGTGGGCATCGCTGGGCAGCCAGGGGCGCTGGCAAGGCGAAATCTGGAACCGCCGCAAGGACGGCCAGTTGTCGCAGGAGTACCTGACCATCGTCACCTTGCGTGGATCGGATGGCGTGGCCGCGTACCATCTGGGCACGTATGCAGAGCAGGGGGCTCAGCCGACCGGCAGCGGTAGTGCGAGACGGGACACCGCCACGGATGCCACCACGGGTTTGCTCAGCCGCAAGGCATTCACCGAGGCCGCCGACCTCCTGAGCGAGAAGGCCGATGTCGTCCATGTCCTCGCGCTGGACATCGATGGCTTCACGGAACTCAATGAGCTGCACGGGCTTGCCTCTGGCGATGCTGTGCTGCGCCAGATGGCACTGCGGTGCACGGAGGTCGCCGCTGCCGATGGCCGGCCTGCGGTGGTCGCTCGCGTGGGACCGGATGAGTTCGCGATCGCGTTGGCCGACTCGAATGGTGGCAGCGGCGATGTGGTCCAGTCGTTCGCATCGCGCCTGTATGCGAAGACGGCCCTGGCTTTCGACCTCGGCGAGGGAAAGCACATACAGATCTCGGTCAGCGTGGGCCTGTCATCGTTGGCGCGGGGTTGCGCAAGCGCTGCCGAAGCCCTGCTCCATGCATCGGCCGCCCGTCAGGAGGCTGTGCCAGGTTTGCCCACGCTGCAGTGCTATGAGGCGCAAGATGGACAGCGGCGCATGGCGCTTGCATTGCGCGATGCGGTGCGCCTGAACCAGATCACGGTAGCGTACCAACCCAAGGTGGATCTGGCTTCGGGGCAGTTGTCGGGTGTCGAGGCTCTGGCCCGATGGGTGCTGCCCGATGGCAGCAGTATTTCTCCTGGCGAATTCATTCCGCTGGCTGAGCGCCGTGGCCTGATCGGGCTGATTGGCGACAGCGTGATGGAGCAGGCGCTGGCACAACTCTCGTCCTGGCAGGCGCAGGGCCTGGCGGCGCCGGTGGTGGCTGTCAATTTTTCTGCGCTGCAGTTTCAACGGCAGAACTACGTGCAGCATGTTGCGCTGGCGCTCGACCGCCATGGCATTCCTGCCCGGCTGCTCGAAATCGAGCTGACCGAATCATTGCTGTTCGGCGATATCGACGCCGTCATGCAATCGCTGCAGTCGTTTCGCAACCTCGGGGTTACGCTCAGTATCGACGACTTCGGCACGGGATATTCCTCCTTGGCCTATCTGCGCCGTTTCCCGGTCCAGTATCTGAAGATTGACCGGCAGTTTGTATCGGCCATGGAGGACGACGCGAGCGCGTGCGAGATTGTGCGCCTCATTGTGGACATGGCCCACCGGCTGGATTTGCGCTGCATCGCGGAAGGGATTGAAACCGAAGCCCAGTTGAAGTTGCTCCAGTCGATGGGATGCGACGAGGGGCAGGGCTTTCTGCTTTCGCGCCCACTGGACGCTTCGGCCGCGCTGTCTGTCGTCTCTGGTCACCTTCCTTGGGCACCGCTTTTCGGATCGGGGCACGCGGAAATGGAGGCGGTTGACCTGGATCAAGTTGCCAAGAAAAAAGGAACTTCACAATCGCTCTCTGCGGGTTGCACTGGCGACGTTGCTGATGGTTCATTCACAGAGAGGCCTTTCCAAGACATGCGAGATGCAGCCGACACATGTGGGGTCGCCTTTTTGCATTTGCAGGATGCCGCATCAGCCCGTTCGCCCTTCGGGAGCGATTTGTGCCGGACAGACTAAACACTCTCAGGCAGAACATCGCGCCCTGCAGGGTTCTGACCGTGCTGCCGACCCGCAGGCACAGGCAAGCGGTTCAGGCGGTTTGCCGCGTGCGCGATCCCGGCTGCGTCATTACCGACGTACCCAGCGTGACGGATGCGGTGCTGGTGCTTTTGAGCGATCCCGTCGATGTGGTGGTGGTGGACATGGGGTTCGCGGGCGACATGTTAGGAGTGCTCCAGCACCATGCTCGCCGTTCCGCACCCAGAGCGAAGGTGGCCTTGTTCCGGGGCGAGTCGCACTCGGGGGGGGCTTCAACCACCGGTGATCTGTCGCAAGGCCATCCCTGGTCGGACATGGAGGCGACCCTGAGTCGACTGCTTTTGGATGCATGAAGCGTGCTCAGGTGGGCGATGAGCGTACAGCATTCCCCTGTTCTTCTTGCAGCAAGCGCCGATGCGATACGTTGAACTTGTAGCCCGGAGCAACTTCTTGACCATGGCCAGTGGGTACTGCCGCGCAACGCTGTATTGCCGGACCGCAGCATCAAGAGTGCCTTGCAGATGCAATCGAGTCAGGCATTCCGGGTGTAAAAACGATGCTGCGTCCCCGGCCCTGTGCCTTGGCGTGGTACATGGCGAGGTCGGCGCAACGCATCAATGCCTCGGACTCCTGTGCATCCTCAGGGTACATGGCGATACCCAGGCTGCAGCCTGTCTGCACTGCAATGCCGTCGAGGGTGCGAGGGCGTGAGAGCGCGGCGACCAGCTTGTCAGCCACCCGGACTGCGTCCGATACCGCGTCGACCTCGCGCAGCAAAACCACAAACTCGTCGCCGCCAATGCGGGCAACGACATCGCTGGCACGCACTTGCGCTGTCAGACTCCCCGCCACATCGACCAGCAGCTTGTCGCCAACGGCGTGTCCGAAGCTGTCGTTGACGGACTTGAAGCCATCCAGGTCCAGCAACAAAAGGGCTATCCGCCTGCCTGCGCGCCCTGCATGCGCAATGGCTTGACGCAGGTATTCACCCAACAGCCAGCGATTGGCCAGGCCCGTCAGCGCGTCGTGCGTTGCCTGGTGCTGCAGCTGCCGCTCGGACTGTTTGGTCGCGCTCGTATCGCGAACAAAAGCGATCGTACCGACATGGCCATCTGCATCCAGGTGGCTCAGTGCGATGTCTATAGGTACGCTTGCCCCGTCCTTGCGCAGCAGGGTCAGGTTGCCCATGGTCCCCATGGGCCTGCGTTGGGGGTCGAGCGCATATCGCTGCCTGTTTTCCACATGCAATCGGCGCAGGTCGGCAGGCAGGAAGAGCTCGACGGATTTTCCAAGCAGTTCATGGGGCTGGTAGCCTGACAGCGCACACAGAGCCTCGTTGGCCAGCACGATGGTGCCACTGTCCGATACGAACAGGATGCCATCGGGAGCCTGAGCGACGATAAGTTCGGAAAGGTTCATGGGGCGCGAGATCCGTGGTTGCCCTGCTGGGCGGTGCGCCGGAACCGTTGTGGGTCCGGGTACCTCTCCATGGTCGGCCAAGTGCATGCTCACCGGCTTGACTTGCATCATGTCTTGCGCTGGTGTACCTCGGACGCTGCTGAATCAGTGAGTCCTCCCGCCTGGGGTCGGACAAGGTTCGCAATCGCGAAGTTGCTGCACTGCGACACCCGCACCCAGCTGCCAGCCCCTCTGGAGGGCCGGCACGTGCTGGGATTTTTTGTCGTTCTAGCCAATCGTCATCAGGCTCGCATTGCCGCCCGCCGCCGCCGTGTTCACGCTCAGCGCGCGCTCGATCACCAGGCGCTCCAGCGGCACCTCGGTGCTGCCTGGGGGCAGGGCCGTGACGGCGACGATGGGGCCCGGGCGGCGGGCGAGCTGTTCGCACACGCTGCGCAGTGCGTCGGGACTGCCGTGGTGCAGCACGGCAGCCAGTTCGATGCCGCCGTCGGCCAGGTCATTGCCGGTGGTGCTGATGCGCGCCTGTACCTCGGCAGGGAGTGTGGTGCGCAGGGCGGTGTGGGCATCGGCCCAGACGGCCTTGCCGCCGCTGGCGAGCACGGCGGCCAACTGGGTCAGCAGTTCGTCCTGTGTGGTGGCGATGCACAGCACGGTGGCGCGTGGCAGCAGGCTGTAGACATTGCGCTCGCCCGTGGGGCCGGGCAGGGTGCGTGCGGTGCCGCTCTGGCTTTCGGCGGCAAAGCGGCGGCAGGTGGCGGCCAGGGCGGCATGGCCCTCCATCTGGGCCCAGCGCTCCAGGGCACGCAGGGGCATGAGCAGGTGCTCGCGCGCAGCCATGTCGGCCGGCACGGCGCGGTCGGCGGTGGCAAAGGTTTGTGCCAGTGCGTTGGCCGGGCGCTGGGCCAACAGGCGCAGCAGGTACAACGGGCCGCCGGCCTTGGGGCCGGTGCCCGACAGGCCCTCGCCGCCAAAGGGCTGCACGCCCACCACGGCGCCCACCATGTTGCGGTTGACGTAGACGTTGCCGGCGTGCGCCCGGTCCACCACGCGGGCGATGGTCTCGTCGATGCGTGTGTGGACGCCCTGGGTCAGGCCATAGCCGGTGGCGTTGATCTGGTCGAGCAGCTGGTCCAGGTCCGTGCGCGCATAGCGCACCAAATGCAGTACCGGGCCGAAGACCTCGCGCTGCAGCTCGCTGATGGCGTTGAGCTCGATCAGCGTGGGCGGCACGAAGGTGCCCTGCTCGGTCTCGGTGCCATCGCTGCGGCAGTGCTGGAACACGCGCTGGCCACGGCTTTTGAAGGCCTCGATGTGCTTGTTGATGCCGGCCCGGGCTTCGGCGTCGATCACCGGGCCCACGTCCACCGCGAGCGCGGCGGGGTTGCCCATGCGCAACTCGCCCATGGCGCCCTTGAGCATTTCGACCACGCGGTCGGCGGCATCCTCCTGCACGCACAGCACGCGCAGGGCCGAGCAGCGCTGGCCTGCGCTGTCGAAGGCCGAGGACACGGCATCGGCCACCACCTGCTCCACCAGGGCCGAGGAGTCCACGATCATCGCGTTCTGCCCGCCGGTCTCGGCGATCAGCGGGATGGGGCGGCCGGCGGCATCGAGCCGGCCGGCGATGCTGCGCTGCAGGATGCGCGCGACCTCGGTGGAGCCGGTGAACATGACGCCCATCACCCGGTCATCGCCGATCAGGCGGGCGCCCACGGTTTCGCCCTGGCCGGGCAGCAGCTGCACCGCGCCGCGCGGCACGCCCGCCTGCCACAGCAGGCGCACGGCCTCGGCGGCGACCAGCGGCGTCTGCTCGGCCGGCTTGGCCAGCACCGGGTTGCCGGCGGCCAGCGCCGCAGCCACCTGGCCCATGAAGATGGCCAGCGGGAAGTTCCACGGGCTGATGCAGGCCACCGGGCCCAGCGGGATGTGCGTGGCGTTGTCGAAGGTGCTCTCGACCTGGGCCGCGTAATAGCGCAAGAAGTCCACGGCCTCGCGCACCTCGGCGATGGCGTTGCTGGCGCTCTTGCCGGCCTCGCGCATCAACAGGCCGATCAGGGGCTGCATGCGGTCTTCGAGCAGGTCGGCGGCGCGTTGCAGGATGGCGGCGCGTTCGGCCGGGGCAATGGCGGCCCAGACGGGTGCTGCCGACTGGGCGTCCGCCAGCGCCTGGTCCACATCGTCGGCCGTGGCTTCCTGCACCTGGCCGACCACGTCGCGCAGATCAGAGGGGTTGCGCACGGGCAGGGTCGCACCGGCGGGTGCATCGGCCGCCAGCAGCGGGCCGGCCTTCCAGTCGTGCAGCGCACTGGCCTGCAGCGTGGCGGCGAGCTGCGCCAGCGTCGCGTCACTGGCGATGTCGAGGCCCCGCGAGTTGGCGCGGCCGTTGCCGTACAGCGCCCCCGGCAGCGGGATGCGCGGGTGGGGCAGGGCGGCCGTGCCTTCGCGGGCTGCGGCTTCGTCCACCACCTGCACGGGGCTGCGCACCAGCTCGGCCAGGGCGATGGTCTCGTCGGCGATGCGGTTCACGAAGGAGGTGTTGGCGCCGTTTTCGAGCAGGCGGCGCACCAGGTAGGCCAGCAGCGTTTCGTGCGTGCCCACCGGGGCATAGATGCGGCAGGGGCGGCCCAGCTTGCCGGCCGTGACGGCGCCCACCACCTGCTCGTACAGCGGCTCGCCCATGCCGTGCAGGCACTGGAACTCGTACTGGCCCGCGTAGTAGTTGCTGCCTGCCAGGTGGTAGATGGTGGCCAGGGTCTCGGCGTTGTGCGTGGCGAACTGCGGGTACACGGCCTCGGGCGCGGCCAGCAGCCTGCGCGCGCAGGCCACATAGGAGATGTCGGTGTGCACCTTGCGGGTGTACACGGGGTAGTCGGCCAGGCCGTCGATCTGGGCGCGCTTGATCTCGCTGTCCCAGTAGGCGCCCTTGACCAGGCGCACCATGAGGCGGCGGCGCGTGCGCCGTGCCAGGTCGATCACGAAGTCGATCACATGCGGGCAGCGCTTCTGGTAGGCCTGGATCACGAAGCCGATGCCGTTCCAGCCCGCAAGGCTGGGCTCATGGCACAGGCGCTCCAGCAGGTCGAGCGAGATCTCCAGCCGGTCGGCCTCCTCGGCGTCGATGTTGATGCCGATGTCATAGCTCTTGGCCAGCTCGGTCAGGCGCAGCACCTGGGGGTAGAGCTCGTCCATCACGCGGGCGAATTGCGCGCGGCTGTAGCGCGGGTGCAGGGCCGACAGCTTGATCGAGATGCCCGGACCTTCGTAGATGCCGCGCCCGGCCGATGCCTTGCCGATGGCGTGGATGGCTTGCTCGTACGAGGCGTAGTAGCGCTCGGCGTCGGCCGTGGTCAGGGCCGCTTCGCCCAGCATGTCATAGGAGTAGCGAAAGCCCTCGGCCTCCATGCGGCGGGCGTTGGACAGCGCCTCGGCAATGGTCTCGCCGGTGACGAACTGCTCGCCCATCATGCGCATGGCCATGTCCACGCCCTTGCGGATCAGCGGCTCGCCGCCCCGGCCGATGAGCCGGCCCAGCGATGCACCCAGGCTGCCTTCGCTGTGCGTGGCCACCAGCTTGCCGGTGATCAAGAGGCCCCAGGTAGCGGCGTTGACGAACAGCGACGGGCTCTTGCCCAGGTGCGGCTCCCACTGGCCGTTGCTGATCTTGTCGCGGATCAGCGCGTCGCGCGTGGCTGCATCGGGAATGCGCAGCAGGGCCTCGGCCAGGCACATCAGGGCCACGCCTTCTTGGGACGAGAGCGAGAACTCCTGCAGCAGCCCCTGCACGATGCCGGCACGGCCGCTGGCGGCCTTGCGCTGGCGCAGGGCCCCCGCAATGCGCAGCGCCAGTTGCTGCGACGCCGCGGCCACGTCCTGCGGCACGCGGGCCTGGGCCAGCAAGGGGGCCAGGGCCTCGGGTTCGGGCCGGCGGCAAGCCGCGGTGATGGCGGCGCGCAGCGGGTTGGCCAGCGGGGTGCGCGGAGCGAAGTCTGCAAAAGCGGCGGCGGTCGTTGTCATGGCGGGTTCTCGCAGAGGAATATTCGGGCCCGACGGCTGTCCGGCCCACTGAAACGGATCATCTCTGGACTTGCGATGAATAAATGATCGAAAATCGGCCTATCGAACGAACGAATCACTAGAGCCAATGACCAACGATGCCGATCTGGACCGTATCGACCGCCGGATACTGTCGATCCTGCAGGAAGACGGGCGCATTGCCAACCTCAAGCTGGCCGAGGCCGTGGCCCTGTCTCCCACGGCGGTCCTGGCGCGCGTGCAGCGGCTCACGCGCGACGGCTTCATCCTGGGCTACGAGGCGCGGCTGAACCCGCTCAAGCTGGGCGCCGGCATGCTGGTTTTCGTCGAGGTGCTGCTGGACCGCACCACGCCCAACGTGTTCGACCAGTTCAAGGCGGCCGTGCAGGTACACCCGGAGATCATGGAATGCCACATGGTGGCGGGCGGCTTCGACTACCTGCTCAAGACCCGCTCGGCCGACATGAATGCCTACCGGGTGTTCGCCGGAGCGGTGCTCTGGCAACTGCCGGGCGTGCGCGAGACACGTACCTATGCCGTGATGGAAGAGGTCAAGCACAGCAACCACCTCGTGTTGAAGTGAACCCCCTGAGTCGCTTCGCGCCTTCCCCCTGAAAGGGGGACGCCCCCAGCGCACGCAAGCGAAGCGCCGCATGCGCGGCTTGGCGGCCCTTGCGCGGGGGCACTGGCTTTGAGCGCGCCAGTTTCGTCGGCAGCGGGTCACTGATCCGGGATCCGTGTGGGCATAGGCGCAACGCTCGCGTTGGCGAGCGCCCTGCAAGCCCGCATAATGGGCACCATACCCGAAAGTTGCAGGAGGAGTTCTCATGTCCGCATTCAAATTCGCCGCAGCGGCCCTGGTGGCCGCCTGCTTCAGCCAGACCGCCTCCGCCGCCTGCTACGTGGTCTACAGCCCGGCCAAGGAAATCATCTACCGCTCGCCCGAGCCGCCGGTGGACATGTCCTTCCAGATCCATGAAGTCCTGCCCCGCGTGGCGCCCGGCAGCACGCTGGTGTTCACGCTGGACAACTGGGGCTGCGACCTGCGCATCAATGAGCTGCCCCGCTTCGCGCCCGCTGCCATGGGTGGTGGTGGCCGCCGCGCCCCGCGCGCCGACCGCGGCTGAGCCCAGGGGGGGCCCATCGCGCCCCCGGGGGACGGGGTGTGGAACGGTTCGCGGCCTCTGAGACAATCGGGGGATGAGCGAACCCAAAGAATTGTCCCCCTCGTATGAACCCGCCCAGCAGGAGGCGGGAGAACTGCCGGAAGGCTGGCTGTCCGTGCAATCCCTGGACCTCGAAGCCCAGGGCGTGGCCCGCAGACCCAATGGCAAGGTGGTCTTCATCGACGGCGCCCTGCCGTTCGAATACGTCACCGCCAACACCCACCGCAAGAAGAACAACTGGGAGCAGGCCAGCCTGACGGCGATCCACCGCGAATCGTCGCAGCGCGTGCGTCCGGGCTGCCCGCATTTCGGCCTGCACGCCGGCGCCTGCGGCGGCTGCAAGATGCAGCATCTGCACGTGGGCGGGCAGGTGGCGGTCAAGCAGCGCGTGCTGGAAGACAACCTCTGGCACCTGGGCAAGGTACGGGCCGAGATGGTGCTGCGCCCCATCGAGGGCCCCGCCTGGGGCTACCGCTACCGCGCGCGCCTGTCGGTGCGCCATGTGATCAAGAAGGGCACCGTGCTGGTGGGCTTTCACGAGCGCAAGAGCCGCTACGTGGCCGACATGCAGACCTGCCCGGTGCTGCCCCCGCACGTGGACGCGATGCTGATGCCGCTGCGCGCGCTGATTGCCTCGATGGACGCGCGTGACACCTGCCCGCAGATCGAACTGGCCTGTGGCGACAGCGTGACTGCGCTGGTGCTGCGCCACCTGGAGCCGCTGAGTGCGGACGACATGGGCCGGCTGCGCGATTTCGCCACCGCCCACCAGGTGCAATGGTGGCTGCAGCCCAAGGGCCCCGAGACCGTGAAGCTGATGGACGAGGGCGGTGAGCAGCTGTCCTATGACCTGCCGGACTTCGGTATCACCATGCCCTTCAAGCCCACCGATTTCACGCAGGTGAACCCGCACATCAACCGCGTGCTGGTCACGCGCGCGCTGCGCCTGCTGGACGTGCAAAAGCACGAGCGCGTGATCGACTGGTTCTGCGGCCTGGGCAACTTCACGCTGCCCCTGGCCACGCAGGGCCGCGAGGTGCTGGGCATCGAGGGCAGCGAGACCCTGGTGGCGCGCTCGCGCGAGAACTACCGGCTCAACCAGGGCCTGGTGGCCGAAGGCGGCAAGGCCCTGGCGCCCACCGACTTCGTGGCACGCAACCTGTTCGACATGACGCCCGAAATGCTGATCGCCGATGGATCGGCCGACAAGTGGCTGGTGGACCCGCCGCGCGAAGGCGCCTTCGCGCTGGCCAAGGCGCTGGCCGATATCGAGCAATCGCGCATCGGCGCCGAAGGCGCGGCACCGCTGCCCCCCGGTGCCGAGCACTGGACGCCGCCCAAGCGCATCGTCTACGTGAGCTGCAACCCCGCCACGCTGGCGCGCGATGCGGGCCTGCTGGTGCACCTGGGTGGCTACCGCTGCAAGGCGGCCGGCATGGTCAACATGTTCCCGCACACGGCGCACGTCGAAAGCATGGCGGTGTTTGAGCGGGATTGACGCTGGGCAGCATCGCCCGCCACGAAGCGCAAAGGGGCCCGAGGGCCCCTTTGTCTTGGTGGGTTCAATTCTCGGCGGGTGCGGATGCCCTTGGCGCTGCACGCCGGGGCGGCGGCTCGGCGGGCTTGACGACCACCGCGGGCGTGCCCTCGATCTTGTTGTCGCGCATGTACTGGTCCATGTCTTTCCACCCGTCGAAGACGGCCGCCTTGGGGGCCTTGGGGTTGAGGGTGTAGCAGTCCTCCACCCCGCGCAGCGCGTGGCGGCAGGCGCCGCCGATGGCCCTGGCCTCGGTGTCCTTCTGCTGCGCCTCGTTCAGCCCCAGTGTGGCGGTGAGCTGGTCGCACCCGCTCAGTGCCAGCAGGACAGCGGACACAGCCAGAAGGCGCAGGACAGGCTGGGGGGCGAAGAAGTCGATATGGCGCATGTACTTCCATTATCGGCAGCAGCCCGCCCGGATTGAGGGTTGGCCGTTGCGCAGGCTCAAGAAAAAGGCTCCCGAAGGAGCCTTTTGGGGGAAGCAGGGCCAAAAAGGAACTCAGTCCTTTTCGCCGCCCATGATGCCCAACAGGGCCAGCAGGCTCTGGAACACGTTGAAGATGTCCAGGTACAGGGCCAGGGTGGCGCTGATGTAGTTGGTCTCGCCGCCGTCCAGGATCTGCTTGAGGTCATACAGCATGTAGGCGCTGAAGATGCCGATGGCTGCCACCGAGATGGCCATCATGCCAGCCGTGGAGCCCACGAAGTAGTTGATGATGCCGCCCACCATGAGCACCAGCGCGCCCACCATGAGCCACTTGCCCATGCCCGAAAGGTCGCGCTTGATCACGCTGGCCAGGGTGGCCATCACGAGAAACACGCCTGCCGTGCCGGCAAATGCGGTCATCACCAGGTCGGTGCCGTTCTTGAAGCCCAGCACCATGCCGATCATGCGCGAGAGCATGAGGCCCATGAAGAAGGTGAAGGCCAGCAGCACCGGCACGCCAGCAGCCGAACGCTTGGTCTTTTCGATCGCGTACATGAAGGCGAATGCGCCGCCCAGGAACACGATCAGGCCCACGCCGCCGCGCAGCGACTGCGTGATGCCCGTGGCGACGCCGATCCAGGCGCCCAGCACGGTGGGGATCATGCTCAGTGCGAGCAGCCAGTACGTATTGCGCAGCACCTTGTGGCGCTCTTCCTGCGAAATGCCATAGCCCGCCGAATGGTTCAGGGTGGTGACTTGGTCATTCATCTGTATCTCTCCTAGTTGCCTGCACGGTACAGGCTTGGACAAATTCTAGGTGGAGGCGTTCCCCCCAAAGGCAATACCCGCACCGGCCAACGGGCTTGCCATGGGATGCGCTGGTGGCGGGGCTGGAGGGATTGCGCTGTCCGTGGTCACTATTCTTTCGCCCCAGGCACAGTTGGTGGCCCCGCCGGGAGCCGCTATGCTTGCCGGTTTCCATCCCTGGAGGTGCTCTGGCGCCTCCTCCAACCTCGCACCGCATCCATGAAAACCAAGCACGAACTCGAACTGGCCGACGTCAAGGCCATTGCCGCAGCCGCCGAAGCCGAAGCCCTGAAGAACAATTGGGCCGTGACCATCGCCATCGTCGACGATGGCGGCCACCTGCTGTGGCTGCAGCGCCTGGACGGCGCGGCCGCCGTGTCCTCGCACATCGCTCCGTCCAAGGCCCGCACGGCCGCCCTGGGCCGCCGCGACAGCAAGGTGTACGAGGACATCGTGAACGGCGGGCGCACCGCCTTCCTGAGCGCGCCCACCATCGACGGCCTGCTCGAAGGCGGCGTGGCCATCCTCAAGGATGGCCAGTGCCTGGGCGCCGTGGGCGTGAGCGGCGTGAAGTCGACCGAAGATGCGCAGGTCGCCCGCGCCGGCATCGCCGCCATCGGCCTGTGAGCCACGACATGCCTTTTGGCATGCACCACCCATGAAAAAAACCGGCCTTGGCCGGTTTTTTCGTTTTGGGGACATCAGAGATCAGGCGGTGGCGTCCGCCATCGGGTGGGGCAGGGCGTTGCTGCTGGGCGCTGCAGAGGGGCTGGGCACGGGGGCCTGGCTGGCCGCTGCAGGCCGGCGCACGGGGTTGCGCAATGCGACCAGCCCCTTTTGCTCCAGGTCGATGCGCGGTGCGCTGGGCTGGCCCTTGAAGTCGAGCCACTGGTGGTTCTCGTAGTCGTAGAGCTTGCAGGTGCGCATGGTGCGCAGCAGGGTACGCACCGAGGCCTTCTCGATCACCAGCTTGTGCCCCACCAGCTCGTTCATGCGCTTTTGCGCGGCCAGCAGGTGGTAGGACGGGATGCCGGCGTGGGCGTGGTGCGCGGCGTGGTTGTAGACGTTGTTGACCACCTTGGAGATCCAGTCGGGCAGCACCCAGACCACCGAGCAGACCTCGGGGCTGTGGCGGTTGCTGCGCAGGTCGTCGCTCTTGAACCAGGGGATGTTGGGGTGGGTGTGCATGATGTACAGCGAGGTGCTGCTCAGGAACATCAGCGTGAACAGCGGCAGCACCCAGCCCAGCAGCACGGCCTGCAGGGCCGTGACGGGGGCGAAGGCGGGCGAGCACAGCAGCAAGGCCACGTAGCTGCCGTGGTAGGCCAGCAGCAGGGCAGAGTACTTGCGCGACTCGGGCACCTGGTCCTTGGGCGTGCGCACGTTGGGGTACACGCGGGTCGGGAACCAGTGGATCGCGAAGTACAGCCACAGGCCGATGCCCAGGGGCGCGCGGTAGATGTGCTCCAGCACCTTCCTGTGCCAGGGCAGCGCGTCGTAGCCGGCCTTGGAGTAGGGCGTGTAGTAGTCGAAGTGGTCGCCGTTGGTGTAGGGGTGGTGTACCTTGTTGTGGTCGTGCGACCACATGCGGTAGTTGTGCGTGGCAGGCACGCCGGCCACCAGGGCCAGCACCCAGTTCAGGCGCCTGGAGCGCGCCAGCGTGCCGTGGGCGGCGTCGTGCGCCAGGGTGTAGAACGATGACAGGCGCACGCCCGCCATCAGCGCGGCCACGAGCTTGAGCCACATCGGCTCGGCCAACAGCACTGTGGCGATGAAGCCCCAATACAGCACATGGTCGCGCAGCACCAGGGTCACGCCCTTGCGGTCACTGGGATTGGCGAAGGCCGAGAGCTCCTGGAGCAACTGGGCTTTGGAAATCTCGGGCCGGGCGGCGGTGGGCTGGGTCATGGGCTGTGGAAGGTAGGCGGATGGCCCCTTTTGCGCTACGCCGATGGCGTGTGGCTGGCCCCCAGATTGGGTCTGGATGGCGATGCCCGCAAAGGGGAGAAACGTCAAGAAGTGTTTCACACACCTATCCCGACCCTGCGTGGGAACAGCGGGGTGATATCCGTCCATTTCCGGCGTTTGCCTGCAAGGTGGCGCGCAGGGTCTGGCGTGCACCAATGAAAACGGCCCCGAGGGGCCGTTGAAAGGTCGGTGGCGTGCCGCAGTGGCTGCTGGCGCACCCCGAAAAGGCTGCCGTGGAAAAAAGGCCTGGCTACGCGGGACAATCTGGCCCGTTGGCTGGCAAAAACGACCCTTGCGGACTGGAAGCCCGGGAGTCGCCCCACGATGAAACCGGTTGAAGAAAAAATGCCCCCTATTTGGTCAGGATCAGCTTGCCAAGCTTGGTGGCCTGCAGGCGGTACACCGAGCCGTTGTGGCTGATGGCCACGGCCTTCTGGCCCTGCAGCAGATCGTTGCTGTCCACGGCGGCGGTTGCGTTCCCTGCGGCGGCGCTGCGCAATGCGCCGGCGTGCTGCGGCTGCAGTGGGTCTGCAGAGGCGGGGCGCAGGAGCGTGGCGGCAGTGAGGGTGGCTTGCATGGAAGGGTTCCTGGTACGTTGAATCGTGTACGGTGTGCTAATGATAGTGATTCGCAATTACTGGTCAAGTGATTTCGCACATTGAAGGGTATGAATCTCGGTTGCGGCCCGGATTGGGTGAAACCATTGCGGCTTGTGCGCTACAGGCCCCAAGCAAAACAGGCCCGAAGGCCTGTTGTTGCGGGGCAGCGGACCGCGCCTTGCGGCGCAGGGCGCATCACTGCGGATCGGTCACGAAGCCGATCTTGCGCACGCCGGCGCGCTGGGCGCTGGCCATGGCCTGGGCCACGCGTTCGTAGCGCACTTCCTTGTCGCCGCGGATGTGCAGGTCCGGCTGGGGCTGCTTGGCCGCTTCGGCCTGCAGGCGCGGGAAGAGTTCCTCGTCCGACACCTGGGACTCGTTCCAGTAGTACTTGCCGTCGGCCGCCACGGACAGGCGCACGGTCTCGGGCTTGATGTCCTCGGGCTGGTTGGTGGCGCGCGGCAGGTCCACGTTCACCGAGTGCTTCATGACGGGCACGGTGATGATGAAGATGATGAGCAGCACCAGCATGACGTCCACCAGCGGCGTCATGTTGATCTCGTTCATCACGTCATCGGCTTCGTCTTGCGTTCCGAAGGCCATGGCTTAGCTGCCTTTCTTGAGCGGCAGCACCTTGGCCTGTTCGCCGCCGGCAGACACGCGGGCACCGGTGACGAAATAGGCGTGCAGGTCGTGGGCAAAGCTGTTGAGGCCGCCCAGGATGGACTTGTTGCCGCGCACCAGGGCGTTGTAGCCGAGCACGGCGGGGATGGCCACGGCCAGGCCCAGGGCGGTCATGATCAGCGCTTCGCCGATGGGGCCGGCCACCTTGTCGATGGTCGATTGGCCCGAGGTGCCGATGGCCAGCAGGGCATGGTAGATGCCCCAGACGGTGCCGAACAGGCCGATGAAGGGGGCGGTGGAGCCGACCGAGGCCAGGATGGCCAGGCCCGACTGCAGGCGCGAGGTGAATTCGTCGATGCAGTTGCGCAGGCAGCGCGTGACCCAGTCGCTCACGTCCAGGCTGTCGTGCAGGTGGGCCTTGGTGTTGCGGTGGTGGGCCGTGGCTTCGCGGCCTTCCAGGGCCAGGTGGCGGAAGGGGTTGGTGTTGTCGCTGCCCAGCTTGGACAGGCCGGCGGCAAAGTCCTCACTGTGCCAGAAGTCCTGGGCGGCACGGGTGTGCTTCTTGAACTTCACGATGTCCAGGGCCTTGATGATGATGACGATCCACGAGGCCAGGGACATGGCCAGCAGGATGACGGCCACTGCGCGGGTGACAAAGTCACCCTGGATCCATACGTTGGCGATGCCGAATTGCGATTCCATGAGAACTCCTGATGATTATTCGAGAACAAAATTGACGGGTACCAGGTTCCACATGGTCTCTGGCACGCCATTGCGCTTGCCGGGCGTGAAACGCCAGCGCATGACGGCTTCCTGGGCCTGGCGGTCCAGGCGTTCGAAGCCGCTGGACTTGTTGATTTCCACCTTCTGCGGCGAGCCGTCGGTGCCGATGAGCACGCGCAGGACCACCTTGCCCTGCTCGCCCATGCGCTTGCTGATGGCGGGGTAGCTCGGCTTGGGGTTGTTCAGGTAGGCGGCGTCGCTCGAGGGCAGCTCGATCTTGGGCGGGGCCGGAGGCGCGGGCGGGGCCGGTGGCGGTGCTTCCACGGCCACGGGGGCGGCGATGGGCGGCGCGGGGGGCTGCGGCGTGGTCACACCCGTGGGGGCATTGGGTGCCGGTGTCGGGTCGGCAATGGCCACGGGCATGGGGGCCGGGCGCGGCGCCTTCACCTGGGGCGCCGGCCGCGGTGGCGGTGGTGCCGGTGGCTTGGGTGGTGGCTCGATCTTGGGGGCGGGGGGCGCGATGAACTCGCTGAGCAGTTCTGCCGGCACGATGATTTCCGCCGCGCGACGCAGCAGGCCCGACTGCAGCGCCCAGATCCCCGCCACATGCAGCAGCACGACGGAGCCTACGATCACGGTATTGCGACTGACGCCCGAGGGAGGGGCAAAACGATCAGGGTGAGACATAAGTGTGATGGCAGCTGCCGCCGCTTGCACGGCAAGCGGCGCAGGCCCGTGAGACCTTGATTATTTGCGGAAGATCCACCAGGCCGAGCCTGCGACGAGGATCAGGCTGCCGGCGAGTGTAGAGAGGAGTTCCATGCCTTGCTTTCCATGATGGAGCTGGCAAGCTGGATCGTCTGGGGCGCTGCCTCGTTGTGCAGGGCGGCGACCGGACTCGATGCACTGCACTGGGCCACCACGTCGCGGGCGCAGCTTTCGCAGCATCCGCATTGGGTGGCGACGCCCAGTTCGAACTGGATTTCATCAAAGCTCATGCCTGCACGGGCGTGGCGGGCGATCTCGCGGTCAGAAATCCGGCGGCAAACACAGACGATCATGGCGGCAGGCAGTGGTGGCTGGCTGGTAGAAGATGGGTGATTATAAATGCGAATTTTTCGCATTTGCAACAAACCATTCCTGGCGAGAGGGGAAAACCCGATTGCCGGCCTTGAACGCGTTCTAGAGATCCGCTCCCAGCAAGGCGGGCGAGGCATCTGCCAGCGTGGCGCAGCCGGTGAGCGCCATGGCGATTTCCAGCTCGTCGCGCAGCAGGCGCAGCACGTGCGCCACCCCGGCAGCACCCGCATTGGCCAGGCCCCAGACCACGGGGCGGCCCACCAGCACGGCCGATGCCCCGAGCGCCATGGCCTTGAGCACGTCGGTGCCGCGGCGGATGCCGCCGTCCACCAGCACGGGCAGGCTGCCCTCCACCGCCTGCACGATGCGCGGCAGCGCGCTGGCCGTGGCGGGCGCGGTGTCGAGGGTGCGGCCGCCATGGTTGGACACCACCAGGCCGGCCACCTGCAGGCCCGCGGCCTGGCGGGCGTCGGCCGGGTGCAGCACCCCCTTGAGCAGCACCGGCAGCCGGGTGATCGATTGCAGCCAGACCACATCGTCCCAGGTGGGGGCCTGGTGCAGCAGGGCATCGAACAGCGCGCTCTGGCCGGGCTGCAGCGCCACGGCCGGTGCCGGCGGCATCTGGGCCAGGTTCACGGCGCCGATGCCGGGCGGCAGGCGAAAGCCCGCCCGGCGCTCGCGGTCGCGTGTGCCGCTGGACGGCGCATCCACGGTGAGCACCAGGGCTTCGTAGCCGGCGGCTTCGGCACGTTCCACCAGGGCGCGGGTGAAGCCCCGGTCGTGCTGCAGGTACAGCTGGAACCACAGGGGCCCGCGCCCGGCATCGTTGAGCACGGCCTGGGCAATGGTCTCCAGCGGCAGCGTGGCCTGGGTGCTCAGCACCAGCCCGGCGCCCATCGCGGCAGCCGCGTAGGCGGTGGCCAGCTCGCCGTCTGCGTGGGCCATGCGCTGGAAGGCCACAGGTGCCAGCAGCACCGGGTGGGCCAGCGTGCGGCCGAGCAGTTCAATGCGCGTGTGGCCACCTGCCAGGGGGCGCAGCACGCGCGGCCATAGGGGCAGGGCGTCCCAGGCGCTGCGGTTCGCGCGCAGGGTGATTTCGTCGGCTGCGCCACCGGCAAAGTAGGCCCAGGCGTTGTCGTCCAGGCGCTGCCTGGCGTGCTGCTCGTGATCCGCCAGGCTGGCGATGCCCGGGGGAAGCGGTTGGCGTGTGGGAACGTCGGTCATGCAATGCCAATAGGAGCTGGCGTCAGGCCATCACACATCGGCCCACATGCGCAGCAGGTTGTGGTAGGTGCCCGACAGCGTGATCACCGATGGGTCTTTTTCGCCCGCGCTCTGTCTGAGCCGCAGCAGTGCCATGTCCATGTCGAACAGCAATTGCCGCTGCTCCAGGCTGCGCACCATGCTCTCCACCCAGAAGAAACTGCTGATGCGATGGCCGCGGGTAACGGGCAGCACCTGGTGCACGGTACTGCCGGGGTACATGACCATGTCGCCAGCCGGCAGCTTGATGCGCTTTTCACCCCAGGCCTCGGTGGCCACGAGTTCGCCGCCTTCGTACTCGTTCGGCGGGGTCAGGAACAGCGTACACGACAGGTCGCTGCGCATCCAGGCGTTGTCGGCCCGGGAGAGCATGACGGCACTGTCCACGTGGTCGCCATAGAAGTTGGCGCCGTCGCCGTAGTGGTTGAACAGCGGGTTGTAGATGCGCCGAGGCAGGGCGGCTGAAAAGAACAACGCGTTGCGGGCGAGCGCCGCCTTGACCAGGCCCTGCAGCTGGCCCGAGAGCTCGCTGCCCTGGGACAGCTGCAGATTGTTCTTCTGGTGTGCGGCCTGGCCGCCCGCGCTGCGGGCTCCGTCCACCCACGGGGTGTCGGGTGCCCAGAGCTTTTGCCGAAAGAGTGCGATTTCTTCGGCCGTCAGTACATTCTTGATGTGCAGGAACATGGGGCCTGATTGTGACTGCGCCCCCGGTGAAGGGGGCGCAGTCATCTCGTCACGGCATCAGAAGCGCGTCTTCAGCGTCATCTGCACGGAGCGTGGCACGCCCGGCGTGTAGAAGCCCCGGTACAGGCCGTCGGCATAGGTGCGGTCGAACAGGTTGTTCACGTTCAGCTTCAGCGAGGTCTTGTCGTCGAAGGCATATTCGACCATGGCATCCATCACCGCAAAGCCGCTGGCGTACACCGCGCGCGAACCTTCAGGGTTTTGCTTGCTGCGGTAGGTCAGGCCTGCACCCAGGCGCACCTTGGAGGTGACCGCATAGGTCGTCCACACGCTGCCGCTGTGCTTGGGTGTCAGGCCGGGGCGGTCGCCCTGCACCTGTGCGCCGCCGCCGTTGGCTGGCAGCGCCACGTTGCTGTCGTCGATCTTGGCCGAAGGAATCCAGGTGTGGTTGGCAAACAGCTCCCACTGGGGCGTCAGGCGGCCTGCCAGATTGAACTCCATGCCGGTGGCGTGGCGCTTGCCGGACAGCAGCTCTTGCTGGGCTGCGGTGTCAGGGTCGGTGTTGCGCTCGTTGTACTTCTGGCTGTAGAACGCGGCCACACCCAGCAGCGCACGGCGCTCGAACAGCTCGAACTTGCTGCCGATCTCGAAGTTGCGACTCTTCTCGGGCGGGGTGTTGGCCGTGCGGGCGGTGGCGGTGCCGGGGTTGCCGAACTGGTAGGTGTCGCCCGAGGTGTTGTACGACGTGCCGAACGATGCGTAGTACGAGGCCCATTCGTTGGGCTGGAACACCAGGCCCACGCGGGGGCTGAGCAGGCTGTCGGAGCGGGAGTTGCTCAGCGCGCCGGTCGCGTTGTTGTAGGACGCCTTGAAGTGGTCATAGCGCAGGCCGGCCACCAGCTTGAGCGTGTCGTTGAGCGAAACCGTGTCCTGCAGGTACAGGCCCAGGTTGCGCGAGGTGAAGGTGTTCCACTGCACCGGTGCGCGGCCGTCGGCCACCCAGGCGCCATCGTTGGGTGAACCCACGGTGGTGTTCGGGCGTGTCGTGGTATTGGCGTAGTTCTGGTTGCGCCTGGCATCGTCGTCGTAGTAGTCCACGCCCGCCAGCACCGCATGCTTGCGGCCACCCCAGTTGAAGGTGTTGTTGTAGTCGCTTTGCACCTGCAGCACTTCGCTTTCGCCCAGGCGGCCCTTGGAGCCACGGGTCAGCGCGGTGTCGCCGTTGATCTGGTCCAGCGTGAGCGCGCCGTTCTGGAACCCGATGGTGCTGGCCAGCAGGTCGCGCTCGTACTTGCCGTAGCGCAGGCGCGTGTTCACCTCGCCGTTGTCGTCAAAGCGGTGGATGTGCCCCAGCGTGACGTACTGCGAAGAACTGTTGTTGTGGTCGCTGGCCAGGCCGTAGTAATTGCGCGCCTCCAGGGGCGTGTTGATCTTGCCGTCGACCAGGCGCCAGGGGTGGTTGTACAGCGGGCGGCCCTTGGATTCGAGGTAGTACAGCCCGATCGAGAACTCGTCGCGCGTACCGATGCCCCAGGCGAAAGTCGGCGCAATGCCGCGCTTGTCCTGCTTGGCGCCGTAGTTGTCGTACTCCTGCACCATGGCGTTCAGGCGCAAGGCCGCGTTTTCGCCGGTCTTGAAGTTGAAGTCGCCCGTGGCGCGGTGGTACTGGCCGGTGCCGAAGGTGTAGGCGGCTTCGTGCTGGTCGATCAGCAGCGGGTACTTGTTCACCTGGTTGACCACGCCACCGGTCGAGCCCTTGCCGAACAGCATGGAGGCCGATCCCTTGAGCACTTCGATGCGGTCGTTGTTGAACGTGTCACGCTCGATCAGCGGGGCGTCCTTCATGCCGTCCACATAGATGTCGCCGGCCTGCCCCAGCGAGAAGCCGCGCAGGCGCACGTCTTCCTCGCCGGTTTCACCGGACTGGAAGGTCACGCCCGCCGTGGTGCGCAGCACCTCGCGGAAGTCGTCCTGGTTGCGGTCGTTCATGAGCTTTTCGGTGAACACCGTCACGGACTGGGGAATGTCCTTGATGTCCTGGTTGCCCTTGCCGACCGTGGTCTTCTTGAGCAGCAGGGTGTCCTTGCCTTGCACTTCGGCGGCTTCCTTGATCGTCACCGTGCCCATGGTGGCTTCGGGCGTGGCGGTCTGGGCCCAGCTGCTCACCGAGGCGGCCAGCATGAGCGCGCCCAGGGGCAGCAGGCCCTTGTCGGAAGTGAAGGAGGAGGTGGTGGCTGCAGCGATGGGTGCAGCGGCGGCGGCGTGCACAGCAGGCTGAGCTGCACGGCGGATTTTTTTCTTGGCCAAGGTGGCTTCTCCAACGGAACAAAGGGGTCGCGAGGGGGCCCGCGGCAGGGGTGTTCAGAAGCAGTGGCTGGCAGGCGGCGTGCAGGGCAGGAGTTGCTGCAAAGGGTGCAGTGGCTGGCAACGGCAGATCGCGTGCGTGGCTGTGCTTCAGGGCGTCGGAATATTAATCTTATTGCGTATTATTTTTATTCAGCTCGTTGCTGTTTTGCAACGTTCTTGCATGGATTTCACAAAGAGGACGCAAAAAAGCCGGCGCGAGGCCGGCTTTTCAGAGAGTGCGGGAGGCGCTCTGTGCGCTTGCGTGTTTACTTGACGTGCTTGCCGATCAGGCCAGCCAGTTCAAACATCGACACCTGGGGCTTGCCAAAGAGCTCCTTGAGCTTGGCATCTGCATTGATGTTGCGCTTGTTCGCAGCATCCTGCAGGTTGTTGGCCTTGATGTAGACCCACAGCTTGCTGATGATCTCCGTGCGTGGCAGCGGTGCCGAGCCGACCACAGCCGCGAGAGCGGGGCTGGGGGTGAGGGCCTTCATGAACGCAGCGTTGGGCGTGCGCTTCTTGGCAGGAGCCGCCGCCTTGGTGGCGGGCGTCTTGGCTGCGGGTGCTGTTTTTGCCGGAGCCTTTTTTGCAGTTGCCATGTTGGATTTTCCTTGTTGGAAGTAGATTGTCTGACCAGTGAGAGCCTAGCCTCTCTGCTGGCAGGCCGATGCTACTGGGAAAAAAACGCGTTTCCAAGGGAGAAAACGCTTTTTTTGCCTCGATTTGTTGCTTGCTTGCCCTTGGGAAGGTAAAGCTCACCGTTTTGGTGCTTTCCCCAGGGGGAAAGTGGGCCCCGGCGGTTTATTCGGGCGCGCCCCGCGACGGGGCAGGTGTGCAGTCACACGCCGCGGCGTTGCATGACAATCAACGGCGACGGACTGCCGCGCAGTTCCCGCCTTCCCCTTTTTCCACCACGAAAGGCCTTTGCAACATGACAGCCCCATCCTCCCCGGCGTTCAGCACCTGCGATTTCTGCGACGTACACAAAGGCGACGACAGTGGCGCCTTCCGGGTGCTGCCCCCGGTATTCCAGGACCTGGGTGGCGTGCCGGCCTTCAGCGGGCCGGTGAGCACCGTCAAATGCTTCGAGGACAACACCCTGGTCAAGGCCGCGGTCGATTCACCCGGCAACGGCCGCGTGCTGGTGGTGGATGGTGGCGGCTCGTTGCGCAAGGCCCTGGTCGGGGGCAACCTGGCCGCCGCCGCCGCACGCAACGGCTGGGCCGGCGTGGTGGTGGATGGCTGCGTGCGCGACATCGCCGAGTTGCGCGCTGCGGCGGTCGGCATCCGCGCCCTGGCCCTGATGCCCCTGCCCACCGAGAAGCGCAACGAGGGCCAGCGCGACGTGGCGGTGCAGATCCAGGGCGTGTGGGTGCGCCCCGGAGACTGGCTCTACGCCGATGCCGATGGCATCGTGGTCAGCGCGACGGCGCTAACGGCGTGAGCCCTTGCCCACGCGCCAGGCCAGGCGCGAGGGCAGGGTGGCCAGCAGCACGCTGGCCAGCGCGATGCCAAAGGCCAGCAGTTGCAGGCCGCTGAGCGATTCGCCCAGCACCAGCACGCCCACCAGGGCGGCGCTCACGGGCAGCAGCACGGTGAACACGCCGCCCTGCGCTGCGGGCACCACGCGCAGGCCGGTCATCCACAGCCACACGGTCCAGATGCTGGCCGCCAGGGCATAGAACACCAGCAGCACCCAGGTGCCCCAGCCCACGGCCGCGAAGTCGAAATGCCACGCGGCGTACAGGCCCAGGGGCATGGACAGCGTGAAGCCCCACAGGTTGATGAGGGAGGTGATGCGCTTGGGGCCCAGCGCGCCCGTGAGCTTCTTGCCGATCACGGAGTACGCCGCCTCGCACACCACGGCGCCCAGCAGCAGCAGCTGGCCCAGCCAGGCCAGGTCGGCCTTGCCTGCGGGCGCATCGGCACCTGCCGGGCCTGCATGGCCGGCGCTGGGGCTTGCCAGGGCAAACAGGGCAATGCCCACCACGGCGCAACCCACGGCCACCCAGGTGCGCGGTGCCACCTTCTCGCGCAAAAAGGCCCAGCTCATCACCGCCACCGCCGCCGGCATGCTGGCCATGGTGACGCCCGCCGACACCGCATTCGTCAGGCTCACGCCATAGATCATGCAGGCGGTGAACAGGAAGTTGCCCAGGAAGGATTCGAGGAACAGCAGGCGCCGGGTCTGCGCCGTCATCGGCGGTTCGTCGGCCGGCTTCTTGAGCCAGTGCAGCATGGCCAGGCCGCCGATGCCAAAGCGCATCCACGCCAGCAGGAACACCGGCAGAACGGCGGCCAGCGGCTTGGACAGGGCGACATAGCTGCCCACCAGCGACATGCTGAGGGCCAGGCAAAGGTAGGCAAGGGTGCGGCTGGGGGCGGTCATCGAGAGCGGGAGTGTCTTGCGTGCCAGTGCCCCAGTGCCCTGGCAGAGGGCATTTGGATGGCAGGCGGGAATCGGGCGTGTCGGCACGGCGACCCCGCGATGATTGCACAGACGCTAAGCTCCCAGGCGCACCCGGCGCAGACCTCGCGCCGCTCTTTTCACCCTCCACTGTTCTGAGGAATCCCCCATGCGCAGCGTCGTTTTTGAATCCTTTGGCGAACCTTCCGCAGTGCTGACCCTGGCCGACCGGCCGCAGCCCCAGCCCGCCGCCGGCCAGGTGCGGGTGCGCATGGCGATGTCGCCCATCCACAACCATGACCTGGCCATCATCCGCGGCAAATACGGCTACAAGCCACCGCTGCCGGCGGTGCCGGGCACGGAAGCGGTGGGCGTGGTCGATGCGCTGGGCGAGGGCGTCACGCACCTGAAGGTGGGCCAGCGCGTGATGCTGGCCGGCGCCAGCGCCACCTGGGCCGAGTATTTTCTGGCCCAGGGCGCCAAGCTGATCCCGGTGCCCGATGCGCTGGCGGACGGCCTGGCCTGCCAGCTGATTGCGATGCCGCTGTCGGCCGCCATGCTGCTGGAAGACCTGCAGCTGCAGCCGGGCCAGTGGATGGTGCAGAACACCGCCAACGGCGCCGTGGGCAAGACCGTGGCCATGCTGGCCCAGGCGCGCGGCGTGAAGGTGGTGAACCTGGTGCGCAGGGATGCCGGGGTGGCCGAGCTCGACGCCCTGGGCATTGCCCATGGCGTATCGACCGAGCAGGCCGGCTGGCAGGAGCGCGTGCAGGCCATCACGGGTGGCGAGCCCATCGTGCGGGCCGTGGATTCCATCGGCGGCGATGCCGCCAACCAGATCATGGATGTGGTGGCAACGGGTGCCACGCTGGTGTCGTTTGGCGCCATGTCGGGCCAGCCCCTGGTGCTGAGCGCCAACAACCTGATCTTCAAGCAGGCCACGGTCAAGGGCTTCTGGGGTGCCAAGCGCTCCGAGGCCACGCCACCGGCCGAGATGGCGCGCCTGATCGGCGAGCTGATCCGCCTGGCCGCCAGCGGCGAACTGCGCCTGCCGGTGGAGGCCTCTTTCGACATTGCGGATGCGGCCAAGGCGTCGGCCGCCAGCGATGTGCCAGGGCGCGCCGGCAAGATCACGCTCACTGCCTGACAGGCAGCGCCCAAAAAATGGATCTGCACGCCATGCCCGATGCATCCCATCCGCCCGGCCCCTTGCGCTGTGTGTTCGTGTACGGAACCCTGCGCCAGGGCGGCACCAACGACATCACGCGCTTGCAGCCGGCGCCGCGCTTCGTCGGGATCTCGCGCACCGCGGGCACGCTGTACCACCTGGGGGCGTATCCCGGGCTGGTGCTGGGCGGCACCCTGGACGTGGTCGGCGAGGTCTATGCGATTGCGCCGGCGCTGGAGCGGCGCCTGGACGAGATCGAGGAAATCCACGGCAGGCCCGACGACGAGTACTTCAGGCGCGAGCGCACGCTGCAGGTGGATGGCCGGCCGGTCGACTGCCTGGTGTACGAGATCAACCCTGGCCGGGTGACCTCTGCCGCACGCATCGAGAGCGGCGACTGGATGCTCGAATTGTCACGTTCTGTAAGGAAATAGGGCGGCGGGCAAGGCGGAAACGGGAGGAGTTGCCTGCTGGGCCTGGAGGGCAAGGACGGTTTTCGAACTGGGGTCCTTCTAATTTCACATTGCAAAAATTGCTTTTGGCGATATGGAATGCAAGAATGTTGCGGTGCGGCAATTTCTCTCAATACGAGAAAATGGTTTTCACATTGAGGAATTTGAAGCATAAGGTGTTGTTTTAAAAGAGAAAAATTTATCTCTTATATAAGACATAAGAGCTTGTGCAACTCTTATAGAAGACTTAAAGTTCTCTCCATGGGCAGCAAACGCAGCCCGGTGTTTTCAACCAACCTCAGGAGTAGACCCCATGCCCCAATCCTTCAACGAACAACTGAGCCGCGAACAGCAGATTGCCGCCCTGGAAAAAGACTGGGCCACCAACCCCCGCTGGAAGGGCATCAAGCGCGGCTACTCCGCTGCCGACGTGGTGCGCCTGCGCGGCTCCTTCCAGGTCGAACACACGCTGGCCCGCCGCGGTGCCGAGAAGCTGTGGGACCTGGTGAACAACGAACCCTACGTGAACTGCCTGGGCGCGCTGACCGGTGGCCAGGCCATGCAGCAGGTGAAGGCCGGCATCAAGGCCATTTACCTGTCGGGCTGGCAAGTCGCTGCCGACAACAACGAATACTCGGCCATGTACCCCGACCAGTCGCTGTACCCAGTGGACTCGGTGCCAAAGGTCGTGGAGCGCATCAACAACTCCTTCACCCGCGCTGACGAGATCCAGTGGTCCAAGGGCATCAACCCAGGTGACAAGGCGTATATCGACTACCACGCGCCCATCGTGGCCGATGCCGAAGCCGGTTTCGGCGGCGTGCTCAACGCCTACGAACTGATGAAGGCCATGATCCGCGCTGGCGCCGGTGGTGTTCACTTCGAAGACCAGTTGGCCTCCGTGAAGAAGTGCGGCCACATGGGCGGCAAGGTGCTGGTGCCCACCACCGAAGCCTGCCAGAAGCTGATCGCCGCCCGCATGGCTGCCGACGTCTACGGTGTGCCCACCCTGGTGATCGCCCGTACCGATGCCGAAGCCGCCGACCTCTTGACCAGCGACTACGACGAGAACGACAAGCCCTTCCTGACCGGTGAACGCACCGCAGAAGGCTTCTACAAGACGAAGAAGGGCATGGACCAGGCCATCTCGCGCGCCGTGGCCTACGCCGAGTACGCCGACCTGGTGTGGTGCGAAACCGGCACGCCCGACCTGGAGTTCGCCCGCAAGTTCGCCGAAGCCGTGCATGCCAAGCACCCCGGCAAGATGCTTGCCTACAACTGCTCGCCTTCGTTCAACTGGAAGAAGAACCTGGACGACGCCACCATCGCCAAGTTCCAGCGCGAGCTGGGCGCCATGGGCTACAAGTACCAGTTCATCACGCTGGCTGGCATCCACTCCATGTGGTACAACATGTTCGATCTGGCCCAGGACTACGTGGCCCGCGGCATGTCGGCCTATGTCGAGAAGGTGCAGGAGCCCGAGTTCGCAGCCCGCGACCGCGGCTACAGCTTCGTGTCGCACCAGCAGGAAGTGGGCACGGGTTACTTCGACGAAGTGACCACCGTGATCCAGGGCGGCAAGTCCAGTGTGACCGCGCTGACCGGCTCGACCGAAGAAGAGCAGTTCCACTGATCTGAAGTCCCTCGCGAAGAGGGATGAGGAGACTGCAAGAGGCCACCCCACGGGGTGGCTTTTTGCTTTCAGGGTGTGGGGCGAATGTTGTCGGCACGCGACTGGCGGTGCGCCCTCTTGTGAACATGGTTAAAATGGTGGCATCAACTGTTTGATTTCCCACAAGGGCGAGAAAGGCAATCTGGTTATGACACCGCGAACTACAACGGAGTTCTCCACCGGCCACTAGTGGCTGGCCGTTCGCGCCTGCACGAGATTCATTCTCCCCAATCAAAAGCGCGGCCGGTTCCGCGCTTTTTTGTTTTTCGATTCCGCAGGGCGTGTGCCCCGTGATCGACCCCGATACCCACCATCCACGGACAAGAGACCCACCATGATCCATATCACGCTCCCCGACGGTTCGCAGCGAGAGTTCCCCGGCCCGGTCACGGTCGCCGAAGTAGCGGCATCGATCGGCGCTGGCCTGGCCAAGGCGGCCCTGGCCGGCAAGATCGGCGACAAGGTGGTGGACACCAGCTACCAGATCACGGCCGACAGCCCGCTGGCCATCGTGACGGCCAAGGACGCCGATGGCCTGGAGGTCATCCGCCACTCCACGGCCCACTTGCTGGCCTATGCCGTCAAGGACCTGTTCCCCGAAGCGCAGGTGACCATCGGCCCGGTGATCGAGAACGGCTTCTTCTACGACTTCGCGTACAAGCGCCCCTTCACGCCCGAAGACCTGGTGGCGATCGAAAAGCGCATGGCCGACCTGGCCGCCAAGGACGAGCCCGTGCAGCGCCGCGTGCTGCCGCGCGACGAGGCCGTGGCCTATTTCAAGGGCCTGGGCGAGAACTACAAGGCCGAGATCATCGCCAGCATCCCGAGCAACGAGGATGTGAGCCTGTACCGCGAAGGTGCGTTCGAAGACCTGTGCCGCGGCCCCCACGTGCCCAGCACCGGCAAGCTCAAGTTCTTCAAGCTCATGAAGGTGGCGGGTGCCTACTGGCGCGGCGACCACCGCAACGAGATGCTGCAGCGCATCTATGGCACGGCCTGGTCCACCAAGGACGAGTTGCAGCAGTACCTCACCATGCTGGAAGAGGCGGAAAAGCGCGACCACCGCAAGCTCGGCCGCGAACTCGACCTGTTCCACATGGATGAGCATTCGCCCGGCACCGTGTTCTGGCACCCCAAGGGCTGGGCCCTGTGGCAGGAGGTGGAGCAGTACATGCGCCGCGTGTACCGCACCAACGGCTACCAGGAGGTCAAGGGTCCGCAGATCCTGGACAAGCAGCTGTGGGAGAAGACTGGCCACTGGGACAAGTACCACGACAACATGTTCACCACTGAGTCGGAAAAGCGCGAGTACGCGCTCAAGCCGATGAACTGCCCCGGCCACATCCTGATCTACAAGCAGGGCATCAAGAGCTACCGCGACCTGCCGCTGCGCTACGGCGAGTTCGGTGCCTGCCACCGCAACGAGCCCACGGGCGGCCTGCACGGCATCATGCGCGTGCGCGGCTTCACGCAGGACGACGGCCACATCTTCTGCACCGAAGAGCAGGTGCTGGAGGAGTGCGCCAACTACACGGCGCTGGTGCAGAAGGTCTACAAGGACTTCGGCTTCACCAACATCATCTACAAGGTGGCCACGCGCCCCGAGGCGCGCATCGGCACCGATGAATCGTGGGACCGCGCCGAAAAGGCGCTGATGGACGGCCTGCGCCATTCGGGCTGCGAGTTCGAGATCGCCGAAGGCGAGGGCGCCTTCTACGGCCCCAAGATCGAGTACACGCTCAAGGACGCGCTGGGCCGCCAGTGGCAGTGCGGGACGATGCAGATCGACCCGAACCTGCCCGAGCGCCTGGACGCCGAGTACGTGGCCGAGGACGGCAGCCGCAAGCGCCCGCTGATGCTGCACCGCGCCACGGTGGGCAGCATGGAGCGCTTCATCGGCATGCTGATCGAGCACTATGCCGGCGCCTTCCCCGTCTGGCTGGCCCCGGTGCAGGTTGCGGTGCTCAATATCACCGACGCGCAGGCCGATTACTGTCGCGAAATTGTTGAACGGCTGCAAAAAGCACTGCCGAATCAAGACCTTAGGTTGGCCCTGGATCTGCGCAACGAGAAGATTACGTATAAAATACGCGAGCATTCGTTGCAAAAGCTGCCGTACATCCTCGTCGCGGGCGACAAGGAGAAGGCCGCAGGCGCCGTTGCAGTACGCGGCCGGGGCAATCGTGACCTCGGAGTGATGTCCATAGAAGCGTTCGCTGAGCTGATCGCCAATGACATCGCCACCAAAGCCTGAGTTTGATTCAAAACGCGCTTTGTCGCTTGCCAACTGTACGGTTGTAGCTACATTTTTTGTAGTATTTTGATTGAAGGAAGATAGCCATCGCTACTGAATTTCGTGATCGTCGCCACCGTGAAGAGCGCAAGCACCGCCTGAACCGTGAAATCATGGCCCCGGAAGTCCGTCTCTCCGGGCCCGAGAATGAGCCTTTGGGCGTGGTCAGCCTCATGGAAGCCCTGCGCATGGCAGGTGAGCTGGACGTGGATCTGGTGGAAATCGCTGCCACAGCGAACCCGCCGGTGTGCCGCCTGATGGACTACGGCAAGTTCAAGTACCAGGAGCAAAAGCGCGCTGCCGAGGCGAAGGCCAAGCAGACGGTGATCGAGATCAAGGAAGTCAAATTCCGTCCGGGTACGGACGATGGTGACTACAACATCAAGATGCGCAACATCCGCCGCTTCCTGGCCGATGGTGACAAGTGCAAGATCACGCTGCGTTTTCGCGGCCGTGAAATCACCCACCAGGAGCTGGGTCTGGCGTTGCTCAACCGCATTCGCGACGAGCTGGCCGACACCATCATCATCGAGCAGTTTCCCAAGCTGGAAGGCCGCCAGATGATCATGATGATTGCGCCGGGCAAGAAGAAGCCCGCTGCAGCCAAGTCGGCCGCGACAGAGGGCACGCCTTCGGGCAGTGCCGCCTGAGGCGGACCGCAGCAGAGAGACAGGATTTGCCGGGCAACCCCTGCAAGGGGGATGCCCGGCGATAGGCAGCGCGAAAGCGCTGCCGCACAGCCGGTGAAAGCCGGCTGAAAAAGTGGCTCGGGGCCAACAAGTTTGCAAATCGTTTTGCAAACGCCTCACGAGCACAAAGAAAAGGAGCATTCACATGCCCAAAATGAAGACCAAGAGCAGCGCGAAAAAACGTTTCCGCGTTCGTCCCGGTGGCACCGTCAAGCGCGGTCAAGCCTTCAAGCGTCACATCTTGACCAAGAAGACCACCAAGAACAAGCGCCACCTGCGTGGTGCAGTGAATGTGCATGAGACCAACATGGGCTCTATTGCACAAATGCTGCCCGGTGCTGGCCTTTAATAACGACGAACAAGGAGTACTCACATGCCTCGCGTCAAACGTGGTGTAACGGCCCGTGCCCGTCACAAGAAAGTTCTCGCCCTTGCAAAGGGCTTCCGTGGTCGCCGCGGTAACGTCTTCCGTATCGCCAAACAGGCGGTAATGAAGGCTGGGCAATATGCCTACCGTGACCGCCGCACCAAGAAGCGCGTGTTCCGCCAACTGTGGATCGCCCGTATCAACGCCGCTGCCCGTGAACTGGGCCTGACCTACAGCCAGTTCGCCAACGGCCTGAAGAAGGCATCCATCGAGATCGACCGCAAGATGCTGGCCGACCTCGCAGTGCACGACAAGGCTGCCTTTGGCAGCATCGTGGAGCAAGTCAAGGCCAAGCTGGCTGCTTGAGTTCACGACAGGCGGTCGTCTCTCACCGGACGGCTGTTTGCGCAATAACAGCAAGGGCTAGGGCTTGTGAAGGCACTAGCCCTTGTTCATTTTCAAGAGTCGATATGAACGAGTTGGATTCCCTGGTCGAGAGCGCGACGCAACTGTTTGCCCAAAGCGCCACCCCTGCTGATCTGGAAAACGCCAAGGCGCAGTTCCTGGGCAAGGCCGGTCGCGTGACCGAGCTCATGAAGGGCATGGCGCAGCTGTCGGTGGACGAGAAGAAGTCCCGCGGCGCCGCCATCAACGTCGCCAAGCAAGCCATCGAGGCCGCGCTGACCGCGCGCCGCCAGGCGCTGGCCGATGCGGAGCTGCAGGTCCAGCTCAAGGCCGAGGCCCTGGACGTGAGCCTGCCAGGGCGCCAGCGCGGGCAGGGCGGGCTGCACCCCGTGTCGCTCACGCTCGAGCGCATCGAGGGCATCTTCGGCTCCATGGGTTTCGACGTGGCCCAGGGCCCCGAGATCGAGACCGACTGGTTCAACTTCACCGCACTGAACACGCCGGAAGACCATCCCGCGCGTTCCATGCACGACACCTTCTACGTGGAAGGCGGCACCCCCGAGGCGCCCAACCTGCTGCGCACGCACACCAGCCCGATGCAGATCCGCCACGCGGTGCAGCATGTCAAGAAGCACCGCGCCGCGCTCGACTCCGGCCAGCCCATGCCCGAGATCCGCGTCATCGCGCCGGGCCGCACCTACCGCGTGGACAGTGATGCCACGCACTCGCCCATGTTCCACCAGTGCGAAGGCCTGTGGATCGGCGAGAACGTGAGCTTCAAGGACCTGAAGGTGATCTTCACGGCCTTTTGCCGCACCTTCTTCGAAAGCGACGACCTGGTGCTGCGCTTTCGTCCGAGCTTCTTCCCCTTCACGGAGCCCAGCGCCGAGATCGACATCCAGTTCCAGACCGGCCCGCTGGCCGGCCGCTGGCTGGAGGTGTCAGGCTCGGGCCAGGTACACCCCGATGTGGTGCGCAACATGGGCCTGGACCCCGAAAAGTACATCGGCTTTGCCTTCGGCATGGGCCTCGACCGCATGACCATGCTGCGCTATGGCGTGAACGACCTGCGCCTGTTCTTCGACGGCGACATCCGCTTTTTGTCGCAGTTCCAGTAAGCAAGGGCCGGCCCTGCCTGCAAGGCCGGGTTGCCCCGCCGTTTTCGTCCTGGTGCGCGCTTCGATCCTGGCCGCACAGGGCACTTTCCGTACAAGAGTTCGACTATGCAATTCCCTGAATCCTGGTTGCGTGAGTTCTGCAACCCACCCCTTTCGACCGCCGAGCTGGCCGAGACTCTGACCATGGCCGGCCTGGAGGTGGAGGAGCTGCGCCCCGTGGCGCCGCCGTTCGCGAAGATCGTCGTGGGCGAGATCAAGGAGGCCGTGCAGCACCCCGATGCCGACCGCCTGCGCGTGTGCCAGGTGGACGTGGGGCAGGGTGCCTTGCTCAACATCGTCTGCGGTGCGCCCAATGCGCGCGTGGGCATCAAGGTGCCTTGCGCCCTGGTGGGTGCCGAGCTGCCACCCGGTGACGATGGCAAGCCCTTCCTGATCAAGGTGGGCAAGCTGCGCGGGGTGGAAAGCCAGGGCATGCTGTGCTCGGCGCGCGAACTCAAGCTCTCGGAGGACCATGGCGGCCTGCTCGAACTCGATGCCTCCGCGCCTGTGGGCCAGGACATCCGCGCGTACCTGAACCTGGACGACACGCTGTTCACGCTCAAGCTCACGCCCAACCTGGCGCACTGCCTGAGCGTGTACGGCATCGCGCGCGAGGTCTCGGCGCTGACCGGCGTGCCGCTCTCGCAGCCCGCCTTCCCTGCGGTGAGCTCGTCGGTCCCTGACACGCTGGCCGTGAAGATCAGCGCGCCCGACCTGTGCGGCCGTTTCAGCGGACGCGTGGTGCGCAACGTGAACACCCGGGCCACCACGCCGCAGTGGATGCTCGACCGCCTGGCGCGCTGCGGCCAGCGCGGCGTGTCGCCGCTGGTGGACATCTCCAACTACGTGATGTTCGAGCTGGGTCGCCCCTCGCACATCTTCGACCTGGACAAGATCCATGGCGGCCTGGACGTGCGCTGGGGCAAGGCCGGCGAGCAGCTCAAGCTGCTCAACGGCAACACCATCACGGTGGACGAGAAGGTCGGCGTGATCGCCGACGGCCAGCAGGTCGAATCCCTCGCCGGCATCATGGGCGGCGATGCCACCGCCGTGTCGGACGACACCAGGCACATCTATATCGAGGCCGCCTTCTGGTGGCCCAGGGCCGTGGCCGGGCGTTCGCGCCGCTACAACTTCTCGACCGATGCAGGCCACCGCTTCGAGCGCGGCGTGGACCCAGAGCTGACGGTGGAGCACATCGAGCGCATCACGCAGCTGGTGATCGACATCTGCGGCACGCCCGAGACGGCCTGCGGCCCGATGGACGACCAGCGCGTGAACCTGCCCGTGCCAGCACCCGTCACGCTGCGCGTGGCACGCGCGGCCAAGGTCATCGGCATGCCGATCACGCAGGCGCAGTGCGCCGACGTGTTCAAGCGCCTGGGCCTGCCGTTCACCGAGGGCGAAGGCACCGTCACCGTGGCGCCGCCCGCCTACCGCTTCGACATCACCATCGAGGAAGACCTGATCGAAGAGGTCGCGCGCATGGTGGGCTACAACAACCTGCCCACCACGCCGCCGCTGGCCCCCATCACGCCCAAGCTGCCGGCCGAGGCGACGCGCAGCCCGTTCGCCGTGCGCCGCACGCTGGCCGGCCTGGGCTACCAGGAGACCATCAACTTCAGCTTTGTTGAAGAGCGCTGGGAGCAGGAGCTGGCGGGCAATGCCCAGCCCATCAAGCTGCTCAACCCGATTGCCAGCCAGATGAGCGTGATGCGCTCGAGCCTGCTCGGTTCGCTGCTGCAGGTGCTCAAGTTCAACCTGGACCGCCGTGCCGAGCGCGTGCGCGTGTTCGAACTGGGCCGCGTGTTCCTGCGCGATGCCAGCGTGCGCAACACCGACACCACGGTGGAGGGCTTTCACCAGCCCATGCGCGTGGCCGGTGTGGCCTACGGCGCCAACGACATGCTGCAATGGGGCCGCAAGGAGCAGGGCATCGACTTCTTCGATGTGAAGGGTGATGTGGAGGCCCTGCTGGCCCCGCTGCAGGCCACGTTCGAGCCGGGCGAGCACCCCGCCATGCACCCCGGCCGCTGCGCCCGCGTGCTGGTGCAGGGGCGTGCCATCGGCTTCGTGGGCGAGCTGCATCCGCAGTGGCGCCAGTCGTGGGAGCTGCCGCTGGCGCCGGTGCTGTTCGAGCTGGAGCTCGACGCCGTGCTGCAGCGCGTGGTGCCGCAGTTCAAGTCGGTCGCCAAGCACCAGGCCGTGGAGCGTGACCTGGCCGTGGTGGTGGCCGAGCGCGTGACGCATGCCGAGGTGGTGGCGGCCTTGCAGGCCGCCGTGCCTGGGGCCATGCTGCGCTCGACCGTGCTGTTCGATGTGTACCGCCCCAAGCCGCTCAAGGCCGGCGAGGAAACGCCGGTCGGTGGCCTGGCCCCCGGCGAGAAGAGCCTGGCCGTGCGTCTGACGCTGGGCAGCGATGAGGCCACCCTGACCGAGGCCGAGATCGAAGCCGCCGTGCAGGCGGCTGTGACGCAGCTCACACAGCGCGTGGGCGCGCGGCTGCGCGGCTGACCATCGCGGCGACAATAGCCCCGAGCGAACGAACACAACAACATGACGATGCTGACTGGGAGAGATGCCGTGATCGAATTTGCAGTCGAAAGCCTGGAAACCCCTGCGCTTACCAAGGCGCAGCTGGCCGATCTCTTGTTCGACCAGATCGGGCTCAACAAGCGCGAGTCCAAGGACATGATCGACGCGTTCTTCGACCTCGTCTCGCAGAGCCTGGTGGAAGGCAACGACGTGAAGCTCTCGGGCTTTGGCAACTTCCAGATCCGCACCAAGGCGCCGCGCCCGGGGCGCAATCCGCGCACCGGCGAGGCGATTCCGATCCAGGCGCGCCGTGTGGTGACCTTCCATGCCAGCAGCAAGCTCAAGGAACAGATCCAGGCGGCTGCCGGATTGTGAATTTTTGCCAGTTTGCGCGCTGAATTTCAGGGGTGGGCTGGCAGTTCCCGCCGGCCTGCAGTACCCTTGCAGGCTTTCCTGTTTGAATCCGGAACCCCATGGGCACTGTGCTTCCCGCCATTCCTGCCAAGCGCTACTTCACCATCGGTGAGGTGGCGGAGCTGTGCGGTGTGAAGCCGCACGTGCTGCGTTACTGGGAACAGGAATTCACCCAGCTGCGCCCCATGAAGCGGCGCGGCAACCGCCGCTACTACCAGCACCACGAGGTGCTCATGATCCGCCGCATCCGCGACCTGCTGTACGACCAGGGCTTCACCATCAGCGGCGCCCGCAATCGCCTGCAGGAGCTGGCACTGCCCGCGCGCAGCGATGCAGCGGACGGAGCCGACAGCGAGCTGCCCAGCATGCTGGTGGACGATGCGGGTGACCTTTCCATCGGCTCGTCGGCCTTTGCTTTCGACTCGAATGCAGTGCGCCAGGAATTATTTGAGATCAGAGCACTGCTTTCTCCAAACTGACCCGAAATTGTGCATATAATCTAAGTCTTGTCGGCGTGTAGCGCAGCCTGGTAGCGCACTTGCATGGGGTGCAAGGGGTCGCGAGTTCGAATCCCGCCACGCCGACCATTTTCTTCGATGAACAACGGGCTATCGCCACAAGCGGTAGCCCGTTTTTCTTTGTCCGATCGCGCTCGCCCGGGTTGGGGCGAGGTCCGCTGTACTGCTGCTACCTGCCCAGGCGCGCCAACGACTGCTGGATGTTGGCAAAGGCCTGGGTGAGCTTGTGGGTGGCGCGTTGCAAGGCTTCGGGCGTGACCTCGCTGGTGCGGCGGCACCGGGGGCAGGTGATGCGCGGGCTCTGCTTGAGCTTGCCCAGCCGCTCCCTGATGGTCTGCTGGCAGTGCGGGCAGGGCAGTTCGATGCTGGCGTCGTCCAGAACAGTCATGGTGGCCCCTCTCGAAAGATGGTGGGTGCGAACTGGTGGAGCTTGCCGAACCATTGTGACCGGTTTGCCGGTGCGCGCCAATGGTGGATTGTCCGCCGGTGCGAGCGGGCCTCGATGGAGCGCCGCCCCAGTCCGCCGGCAGTGTCGCGTGCATGCCGCACCGTGTGGTCAATGCGCCCTGTTTGAAGGGCCGGTGGTTACAATACGTACTGGCTTTTGGATGGATGTGCGTGGCGCCCATGGTGCTTGCCGCGCAGGTCAAGACAAGGCGCCATGCGGGTTGGTCCGATGCGACGGGGCAGTTCGGTTCCGGGGCGGGCCATGGTTTCAGGGAGTCGGGTGGGGTGATCGCCATGCATTGGCGGTACCGCTGCCGCCTGGCATTCCCAAGAAAAACCCGTGCTGGCGGCGACCCCATCATTCGCAGCGAAAGCCCAGAGCCGTTGGTTGGTCCTGGGCTTTTTTTGTGGGCAGGGGTGGCAGGTTTTTCGAGACTGCTGTGTTCCGGCTGGGTGGGCGGGGCGATGGCCCCGGCGAGAACAAACCGACAACAAGTGCTGGATGGGGATTGCATGATCGATGGACTGATTTCGGGCCGTCTCTACGGGGGCCCAGAGCGGCGTCTGGACAAGGTAGGAAAGCCCTACATGGTGGCCAAGGTGCGGGCGCCCAGTGCCGAGGGCGAGATGCTGTTCGTCAACGTCATCGCGTTCGACGACGACGTGTGCATGGCCATGGAGCAACTGCACGATGGCGAGTCCATCTCCGTCGCGGGCTCCGTCACTCCCAAGGTGTGGACCGACAAGCAGGGCAATGTGCGCCCCGCGCTCGACATGGTCGCCCACCGCGTGATGAGCGCGCGCGACGCGTACCAGACGCAAACCAACTGACCTGCAACTGGTTGGCGGGGTGGGCGTTGTCGCCCTTGCCCTGTCGTCCGCTGCTTGCGGTGACCCTGCTGCCTGTGTTGCGTTCAGGATGCCTTGTTCGGCGCGGTGGTATCTGCCTGCGCAGTGCCAAAACCCATGGCCACCCATTCTTCGGGCGAAAGATGGAGTTCGCGCACTTCGGGCTGGCGTGGCTCGATGGCGCGGCGCCGCTCGTGCTTGTCCGGTGGGCCAGCTTCGGTCTGGCGGCGGTCCTTGCCGCTACGCCGATCGCAGGGGGGTTGCTTGTCCATGGCGTGGGCCTGTCAATTTCTGAGGCTGTCGATCAATCGGTGGGGTGCGTATCGGCGCGATCGGGCTGCTCGGCTGTCTGTGCAGTACTCGGTCCCGTCGTCGCTCGCACGAGTATGCCTTCTGCGGCTGTCCGGCGTGGTAATTGCAAGACTTGTTGACGTTTGCGCGACTTTGACAAATGCTCAGGTGTGTTGTGGCGCGAGGCACGCGAGCGCCGCTCGCGGCTTAGGTGTGTTACATACGGGCGGCCGCCACGGTCGTAGTGTGGCTCGCTCAAGCTGCCGCACCAGGAAATTGGCTGGTACCAGCTGCATGGGTGAAGCCTGGGCCAGCGCGCCTTCAGCTGCTTCAGCCTCTCTTGTTCGGTGGTCGATCAACTGATTGCCAGAGCTGCTTTCAGTCGCTTATGTGCCTCGTGGTACAGCGAGAGTACGGTGGAGTGAAAGGGTTGCGTGCTGCTTTGATGCAGGGTGGACCAGGCCTGATGCGACAGGCCACCTTCGCTTGCGAGGTTTTTGTGCGAGTCATCCTTTGGCTTGGACCACCATGGCCACAGCGGTGTCTCCGACTTCCCGTTGGGGATCCAGTCATTCATTGTGGTGAAAATGGTGATGCACTCTTGTTCGGTCAATGGGGTTGCGTCCTTGCGTTGGTAGATCCCGTAGTACAAATGAAGAGAGCCGGCGTCCTTGAAATCAAACCATGCGAAACGCAGCAAGAGTTCTCTCTCGTGATCAAGGGTCAGTTCAAAACCCGAGTTAGACGCGAGGGAGGGCAGATTTTCATCCCACTGAAGCGTGATGTTTTTCTGCAGGCATGCACGTTCCAGTGTTTCTTGAAATTGCCGGAGCAGTTCTTTCTGAAGCTCGCGGATTGACTGGACTATGTCCATGGCCGTGTCGACAGTTTGCGGGGTGGCGCAGATGATCTGCAGTACCTGTGACATCGTTGCTTCCTCTTGTTCGTAGTTGATATGGCGGCGGATGTACTCGCACAGCGACTCCACGAATAGCCGGACTTTGACCGCCTTGATGTATCGGGTGCATTCATGCAGCCAGTCCACAATCTGCGTCCAATTGAGGTGCATGAGTTGTCCGGCGGTTTGGTACTGCTGGCTTGTTGGGGCGTCTATGCTGAACTCGCTTGGTTCTCTGTTGCACATATAGACGAGTAGCCACGGCTGACCGTTGCTGGTGCTCTGCATGTACGAGGCGTAGTCCGCCAATTGCATTTCCTGGTCCTGCGCCCAGGGTTTGTTCTCTATGCCTATGCTTCCGGCGTTGGTGCGAATGTGAATGTCCAGGAACCTGCCTTTGTCCGTGATTTTTTCCAGCGTGATGTGGCTGCTTCTACTCTGCTGCACCCAGTCCAGCTGCTTTGTGGTATCGGATAGAAGCTTGGTAAACGATTGCCAGAAGAGTTCTCCTTGTCCGTGCGGGCCCTGGGGATCCAGCAGCATTGCGAGATATTCCGATATCGCGCGTTCGTTGTTGCGCAGGTAGTTCATCAGGGAGAAAGAGGGTGCTAGCTGTGGTGCCACCAATTGCTGTGCATACCTATAGCCCTGAATGCGCGCCTGTACGTCTGCGATCATCTGGTGAATGCGCGGCGCGAAGTGCGTTGGTGCGTCGATTGGGCTTACAGGGCTCATGGTGGTTGGTTCGAAGGAAGAGTTGGGTGGGGCTCAATCTGCGCGGATCTATCACCCCAAGCAAAAAGCCCCTGACTCTTGCGAATCAGGGGCTTTTTATCTGGTGCCGGAGAGATGAATCGAACACCCGACCTTCTCATTACGAATGAGCTGCTCTACCGACTGAGCTACACCGGCGTAAGACTTAGATTATAGCGTGGAATGGTAGCTTGTCACGCGCTCGACCTCATTTTTTGATCCGAGGATCACGCTGACGCGTTCATGCAACTGCGTGGGCTCGATCTCCATGATGCGCTGCTTGCCGTTGGTGGCGGCGCCTCCGGCCTGCTCGATGAGCCAGGACATGGGGTTGGCCTCGTACATCAGGCGCAGCTTGCCGGGCTTGTTCGGCTCGCGCTTGTCCCAGGGGTACAGGAAGATGCCGCCGCGCGTGAGGATGCGGTGTACGTCGGCCACCATGCTGGCGATCCAGCGCATGTTGAAGTCCTTGCCGCGCGGGCCGTCCTTGCCCTGCAGGCACTCGTCGATGTAGCGCTTCACAGGGGCATCCCAGTGGCGCATGTTGCTCATGTTGATGGCGAATTCCTTGGTGTCGTCGGGAATGCGCACGTTCTCTTCGGTCAGCACGAAGGAGCCCTGCTCGCGGTCCAGCGTGAACATGGCCACGCCGTCGCCCACGGTGAGCACCAGGGTGGTCTGCGGGCCGTAGATGCAGTAGCCCGCTGCGACCTGGCTGGTGCCGGGCTGCAGGAAGTCGCCGGCCTCCACGCCGCGGTCGTCATCGGGCTTCTTGAGCACGCTGAAGATGGTGCCGATGCTGACGTTCACGTCGATGTTGCTCGACCCATCGAGGGGGTCGAACAGCAGCAGGTATTCGCCCTGGGGGTAGCGGTTGGGCACCAGGTAGATGCCGTCCATTTCTTCCGAGGCCATGGCGGCCAGGTGGCCGCCCCATTCGTTGGCTTCGATCAGCACTTCGTTGGCGATGATGTCCAGCTTCTTCTGGATTTCGCCCTGCACGTTCTCGCTGGAGGCCGTGCCCAGCACGCCGCCGAGCGCGCCCTTGTTGACGGCCTGGCTGATGCTCTTGCACGAGCGGGCCACCACTTCGAGCAGCAGGCGCAGCTGAGAGGGGATGAGTCCGTCGATGCGTTGCTGCTCGACCAGGTAGCGGGTGAGGGAGATGCGGGAGCTCATCGGTGGTGTGTCCTTGGGCTTTGGGTTTTTGTGAAATCAGGGTTGCGATTGCTCGCGCTCGGCCAGCTCTGCCAGCGTGGCCTCTGCTTCTTCGAGCAGGTTTTCATCGCCGCTGGCGTGGGCAATGGCCACGCGCTGCTGGAGCAGGTTGTGCGCCAGTGCGCTGTCGCCGGACTCGTGCGCCAGCACACCCTGCTGAAAAAGCGTGTCCAGCACGATGCCGTCGTCGTTGAGGGCCTGGCCCAGCGCCAGGCGCTGTTGCAGGTAGCGCCGCGCCTGGGCCGCGTCGCCCATTTCGTAGGCGTTTTGCGCCAGGTTGTTGATCAGGCCCGACAAGCGCACGTCCGTGTCGGAGCCGAAGGCGCTCTGCGCATCGGCCAGCAACTGCTGGTTGTGCGCCAGCGCCTCGTCAAAGCGCCCGGCCTCGTGCAGCGCATAGCCGATCTCTTCGCGGATGCCCAGCTTCTGCTCGTCGCTCAGCGTGGCGCCGGCATGGTCGGCCCAGTGGGCCGACTGGCGCAGGTGCTCGATGGCGGTGTCGTACTCTTCGGACTGCAGGGCCGACTCGCCGATGGCGTAGTGCTGCTCGTAGCGGTCCGTGGGCGTGAGGTCCGACAGGGCGCTGCGGATGGCCAGGGCGCGCAGTCCCAGGGGCAGGCCTTCGTCATCCATCTGGCGCTTGGAGTAGACGATGAACTGCAGCCAGAGCAACTGGGCCAGTTCGGAGGACTCGGCACCCAGGCCTTCGGCCAGCGGGCGCAGGGCGGCCAGGTCGGCCGACATGGCCGAGCCGCTGAACATGGCCTCGGCGTCGTACACGGTATCGCGCAGCGGATTGAAGCGCCGCGCGAACTCTTGTGCGGAATCGGTGAATGCCATGGTGGCCTGCGCGCGATCAGTCGGCCAGTGCGCGGGTGACCACCTCGCGCACGTCGTTGCTCAAGTCCGGGCGCGTGGCCACGCGGGCGATCGCCTCGCGGGCGGCTGTGCGCCAGGGTTCGGCCAGCTTCTTCCAGCGGTCGAGCGCGCGCGCCAGGCGGGCGGCGACCTGCGGGTTGATGGCGTCGAGCTCGATCACGCGGTCGCTCCAGAACACATAGCCCGCCGCATCGGTGCGGTGGAAAGCGCCGGGGTTGGCACTGCAGTAGCTGAAGATCACGCTGCGCGCGCGGTTCGGGTTCTTGAGGCTGAAGTCCGGGTGCTGCATGAGCTGGCGCACGGCGGGCAACACGTTGCCGCCCTTGTCGGGCGCGCCGGCCTGCAGGGCAAACCACTTGTCGATGACCAGGGGCTCGTCCTTGAACAGCGCGTGAAAGCGCGCCAGCGCCGTGGCCGTATGCGCGCTGCCGCTGGCCACCAGGGCCGTGAGCGCGTTGAAGCGGTCGGTCATGTTGCTGGCCACCTTGAAGCGCTGGTAGGCCTTGCCGGGCCAGACTTCGTCGCCGGTGCGCTGGGCGGCGATGCACAGCATGTGCAGCGCCATGCCGCTGAGCGAGCGGTGGCCGGAGGAGACCGGGTCGGGGCTGTAGCCACCGGTGTCCTGGTTCTGCTCCCAGGCCCATTCCCAGTCGGCCTTCAGGGCCAGGGCCAACTGCTCGCGCATGGCTTCGCGCACGGCGTGGATGCGCTGCGGGTCCACCACGTCGAGCTGCTCGGCGATGTAGGTCTCGGACGGCAGGGTCAGCACCAGTTCCTTGAAGGCCGCGTCCAGCGCCGGGTTGCGCAGCACGCTGCGAAGCGCATCGACCACGGCCGCGGGCAGGATGTTGCCGCTGGTCGGGCCGCTGCCGGTGATGGCATGGATGGCGGTGCGCAGCGCCAGGCGCTGGCCGGCTTCCCAGCGGTTGAAGGCGTCGGTGTCGTTGGCCAGCAGGGTGAGCAACTGTTCGTCGGTGTACTCGATGTCCAGCACCACGGGGGCGGTGAAGTCGCGCAGCAGCGAGGGCACGGGCTCGGCGTCGAGGCCGGTGAACACCAGCGTCTGGCTGGCTTCGGTCAGCACCACGGTGCGCGATGGCGCGCCGGCCGTGTCTTCGCCCTGCAGTTGCAGGGGCAGGGCGGCACCTTCTTGCGTGAGCAGGCCCAGGCCGACGGGGATCACGAAGGGCAGCTTCTCGGCCTGGCCCGGCGTGGGCGCGCAGCTTTGCGCCAGGGTCAGCGAGTAGGTGCGCGCGGCGGCATCGTAGCTGCCCGTGGCCTTCACGCGCGGCGTGCCGGCCTGGCTGTACCAGCGCTTGAACTGGGGCAGCAGGCGCGCCAGGTCGCTGGCGGGGTTGGCGTCGGCAATGGCCTGGGCGAAGTCATCGCAGGTCACGGCCTGGCCGTCAAAGCGCTCAAAATACAGCTTCATGCCCTTGGCAAAGCCTTCGCGGCCCACCAGGGTGTGCATCATGCGCACCACCTCGGCACCCTTTTCGTAGATGGTGACGGTGTAGAAGTTGTTGATCTCGATGTAGCTGTCGGGCCGCACCGGGTGGGCCATGGGGCCTGCATCCTCGGGGAACTGGGCGGTGCGCAGCACGCGCACGTCCTCGATGCGCTTGACAGCGCGGGCCGAGGGGCTGCCGGCCAGGTCCTGGCTGAACTCCTGGTCGCGAAATACCGTGAGGCCTTCCTTCAGGCTCAGCTGGAACCAGTCGCGGCAGGTGACGCGGTTGCCCGTCCAGTTGTGGAAGTACTCGTGGCCGACCACGCTCTCGATGTTGGCGAAGTCCACGTCGGTGGCGGTCGATTCGCTGGCCAGAACATACTTGGTGTTGAAGATGTTCAGGCCCTTGTTCTCCATGGCGCCCATGTTGAAGTCGCTGGTGGCGACGATCATGAAGCGCTCCAGGTCCAGGGGCAGGCCGAAGCGCGCCTCGTCCCAGGCCACGCTGGCCATCAGCGAGTTCATGGCGTGCTCGGTCTTGCCCAGGTCGCCCGGGCGCACGTACACCTGCAGCAGGTGGTCGGTGCCCGAGCGGGCGCGGATCTTTTGCTCGCGCGCCACCAGCTTGCCCGCCACCAGGGCGAACAGGTAGCAGGGTTTCTTGTGCGGGTCGACCCACTGGGCGAAGTGGCGGCCGTCTTCCAGGTCGCCGCTGTCCACCAGGTTGCCGTTGGACAGCAGCACCGGGTACTGGGCCTTGTTGGCGCGCAGGGTCACGGTGTAGCTGGCCATCACGTCCGGGCGGTCCAGGAAGTAGGTGATGCGGCGGAAGCCCTCGGCCTCGCACTGCGTGAAGAAGGTGCCCTGGCTCACGTACAGGCCCATCAGGTGCGTGTTCTTGGCGGGGCAGCAGGTGGTGAAGATCTCGAGCGCGAAGGCGTCGGTGCCCGTGGGCAGGTTCTCCAGCACCAGGCGCGAGCCCTCCATCTTGAACGAGGTGCCCTGGCCGTTGACCAGCACGCGCGCCAGGTTCAGGTCCTCGCCGTCGAGCTTGAGCGGCTGCTCGGCCACGTCGAGGTTGCGGCGCAGCGTCATGCGGTTGAGCACGCGCGTCTTGGCGGGGTCCAGGTCGAAGGTCAGCTCGACGCTGTCGATCCAGTAGGCGGGGGCGGTGTAGTCCTCGCGGCGGATGGCAATGGCCGGTCCCGCGCCGCTTGCGTCTGCGTTAGGCGATGGCAACATGGATGCGCTCCAGAAAGTCGGTGTTCATGAGTTCGTGGTAGTCGCGCACGGCGGCCAGCACATGCGGGCCCGCCAGATCCTGCGCGCTGTGGGTGCTGCACACCGCCACGGCATGCATGCCCGCGCGGCGCGCGGCCTCGATGCCGAAGGGGGCGTCTTCAAACACGATGCAGCGCTCGGGCGCGGCACCGATGCGGCGCGCCGCTTCGAGAAAAATCGCTGGCTGGGGCTTGCCGGGCAGGCCCTCGTCACCGCGCACAATGGCCAGGGGCTCGGGCTCCATGCCAAGGCGCGACATGGCGAAGGCCACGTTGTGGATGTCGCCCGCCGTGCCCACCGCCAGCTTGTAGCCGCGTATGGAGGCCTGTGCCGCAAAGGCGCGAAAGCCCGCCACCTCGGCGAAGGCCGGGCCGAACAGCTCGCGGTAGATGTCTTCCTTCTCGCGCGTGAGCGCGTCGGCCTCGGCCTGTTCCACTTCGCGCTGCAGCAGCTCGCGAATGCACTCCGTGCCGTTGCGGCCCGTGGTGCGGGCCATCAGGTCGGGCACGTCGATGGCCATGCCACGGCGCCGCGTGAACTCGACCCATGCCTTGGCGTGCCAGGGCATGGAGTCGATCATGGTGCCGTCCATGTCGAAGATGAAGGCTTCGACGGGGATCGCGCTGCGGCCCGGGGCCGTGGCTGCGACGGTGGTGGCGGCTGCTGCGTCGCGCTGCATCACACGCCCTGCTTGAGCGAGGCTTCGATGAAGGCGTCCAGGTCGCCGTCCAGCACCTTCTGCGTGGCCGAGATTTCCACCCCGGTGCGCAGGTCCTTGATGCGGCTGTTGTCCAGCACGTAGCTGCGGATCTGGTGGCCCCAGCCCACGTCGGTCTTGGTGTCCTCGAGCTTTTGCTGCTCTTCCTGGCGCTTGCGCATCTCGTGGTCGTACAGGCGCGAGCGCAGGCGCTGCCAGGCGATGTCGCGGTTGCCGTGCTGGCTGCGGCCGTCCTGGCACTGCACCACGATGCCCGTGGGGATGTGGGTCAGGCGCACGGCCGAGTCGGTCTTGTTGATGTGCTGGCCGCCCGCGCCCGATGCGCGGTAGGTGTCGGTGCGCACGTCGGCCGGGTTGATGTCGATCTGGATCGAGTCATCGATCTCGGGGTAGACGAACAGGCTGGCAAAGCTGGTGTGGCGCCCGCCCGACGAGTCGAACGGCGACTTGCGCACCAGGCGGTGTACGCCGGTCTCGGTGCGCAGCAGGCCGTAGGCGTACTCGCCCTCGACCTTGATCGTGGCGCTCTTGAGGCCGGCGATGTCGCCCGGGGTTTCTTCCTCGACCGTGGTCTTGAAGCCCTTGCGTTCGGCGTACTTGAGGTACTGGCGCAGGAGCATGCCGGCCCAGTCGCAGGCCTCGGTGCCGCCGGCGCCGGCCTGGATGTCGACAAAGCAGTTGAGCGGGTCGGCCTCGTGGCGGAACATGCGGCGGAATTCGAGCTGCTCGATCTCGGGCTGCAGCTTGGCGGTCTCGGCCTCGATGGTCAAGAGGCCGTCTTCGTCGCCGTCTTCCTTGCTCATGTCATAGAGCTCGGTGTTGTCGGCCAGCTCGCGCGTGAGTTTTTCGAGCGTGAGCACCACGCCGTCCAGCGACTTCTTCTCTTTGCCCAGTTCCTGGGCTTTTTTCGGATCGTTCCAGACCGAGGGGTCTTCGAGCGATGCGTTGACGGTTCTCAGGCGTTCGAATTTGGCATCGAAGTCAAAGATACCTCCGTAACTCTTGCGTGCGCACGGTCAGGTCGCTCAAGGTGTTGCCGATGAGGTTGATGCGTTCTGCGTCCATGGTGGTGTCCTGGTAGGTGTGTTCTGTAGAGGGTGACAAGGCTGAACAGGCCCCTGTAGCCTTGCGCTGGTGTTGCGCATGCAAGGAGGCATGCCTCGCATGGAGGCGGGATGGTTCAGCATCGCCCGAATCGGCCATTTTCTCATGGATGGGCACGGGGGTCGGCAATGCCCCTTGCCCTCGTGAAAACAGCCTCAGAACAGTACGCAGGACCGATCAGGAAGACAGGTGCTCTTCGATCAACCGCGCCACGGCTTCGGGCTGGTCGTGGTGCAGCATGTGGGCGGCGTCCTGCACCACGGCCGTGCGGCAGTCGCGCACGTGGGTCAGGCGCTGGTGGTATTCAGGAAGGGCGTAGCGGCCCTTCCACCACTGGCCCAGGCTGTCGTCGCTGGCCTCCACGGCCAGCACCGGGGCGGCAATGCGCTCGTACAGGGCCAGGGCCTCGTCCAGGCGGTACAGCTGCGAGCTGGTGATCTTGTGCGCCGGGTCGCCCAGGATCTCCCAGCGGCCCTCTCCATTGGGCTCGGCCCAGTGCTGGGCCAGCCAGTCGGCCTTGTCCTGCGACAGGCGCGGGTTGGTCTTCATCAGGCGTTGGGCCACGCCAGCCACGCCGTCGTAGGCCTTGAGGGCCATGTCGCCCGTCTGCAGCTGCTTGATCTCGTCGATCCACTGGGCATAGCGCTTGGGTGCCTGCTCGGGTTTTGTGGCGGGCATGCCAAAGCCCTCCAGGTTGACCAGGCGGCGGATGCGCTCGGGCCGCACACCCGCATACATCATGGCAATGTTGCCGCCCATGCTGTGGCCCACCAGGTCCACGGGCTGGTCGCCCACATAGTGGTCGAGCAGCAGATCCAGGTCGGCCAGGTAGTCCGGAAAGGTGTAGTGGTCGCAGGGCGTGGGCAACTTGCTCAGGCCGAAGCCGCGCCAGTCGGGCGCGATGATGTGCCGGCCATCGGCGAACGCGGCCGAGAACGCATCCACCACGAACTGGTAAGAGGCGCCCACGTCCATCCAGCCGTGCACCAGAACCAGCGGGGGCCTGGCCTTGTCGCTCGATGCCTCGCCCCAGTGGCGGACGTGGTAGTTCAGGGTGCGGATGGGGACGAACTCGCTGCGCGAGGTGCGGACGGTGGAATACATGGAGGAAGCGAGGTGAAAGGGTGAACAGGCGTTGCTCCGATGGTACGTCGGCAGCCCGGCGACCGTGGCTGCGGGGTTGTCGCATTGGCGCCTGCCGGGCTATGGGTATGGAAATTGCTGAGCTTGATGCAAATCAAAGCCGCATGCCTTGACGCATGCCGCGCCCCACCCACGCCGAGGTCCTGCCTGATGGTTCCCATGTCTGCCCTGTCCCTGGATCTGTCGGCGCTGCAGCAGCGCCCGGTCTTCACGTCGGACCTGCGGGTGGACTCCCATGACCTGGTGGCGCGCGAGTTCTCGGACCATGGGTTGAAATGGTGCGGCGGGCCAGTGGCCACCTCGCTGTCCAAGGTGCGGGTGCGCCAGCTGCAACTGTTCATGCTGCAATACGGTGCGGAGGTGGAAATCCGCCCACGCCCGTTTGACGACTTCGTGCTGGTGCATCTGTCGCTCTCGGGCACGGCCGAAATGGTGTCCGATGGCGTGCCCATCCGCCTGCCCGCCGGCGCCGCCGCGCTCATCGCGCCGCGCCACAACCTGCACATGCGCTGGCAGCAGGGGGCGCGCCAGCTCATCCTCAAGGTACCGTGCCAGTTGCTGCGCGCCTGGGCGCCCGAGTCCCTGGTGGGCGATTCGACCTTTGTTCACCCGCTGCTGCCGCTGAGCGCAGGGCAGGGCCAGCAGTGGCACTTCCTCATGCAATCGCTGCTGCACGTCAGCCAGCAGGCGGTGGAGAGCACTGCGCACGCGCGCTGGGTGGACCACATGGAGAGCAATGTGGCGCTGTTCCTGGCCTCCTGCGCGCAGAGCGTGCCGGTGCCTGCGGCGCCCATGTTGCCCTTGCTGGACGCGGGTGCCGACAACCTCTTGCCAGGCGCACATGGCGATGTGCGCCGGCTTGACCGGCTCGATGCCTACATGCGCAGCCGCCTGTGCGCGCCCGTGGCGCTGGAAGACCTGGCGCGTGCCGCCGGTGTCAGCGTGCGCGGCCTGAACATGCTGTGCCAGCGCCACCATGGCGAATCGCCCATGGCGCTGCTGCGCAACATGCGGCTCGACGCAGTGCGTGCGCGCCTGCAGGAGCGCCCCGGCCACTGCGTGACCGACGCAGCGCTGGAGTTCGGCTTCGGCCACCTGGGCCGCTTTTCGAGCTACTACCGTGAGCGCTTTGGCGAGCTGCCGAGCCAGACGGTGGGCCTGTAGACCCGTTCAGAACCAGTCCAAGGCTTGCCGGCAATGCGACAGGGCCCAGGGGCCACAGCCCAGCGTGCGTGCTGCACGCATGGGCATGGGCTGGCCTGCGCACTGCAAGAAAACGACAGAATCCCGCGAAAAGCCGCCATTGCGACTGCTGTGGCTCATCATCTGCCTACCTGGGGCGGGCCGCGCCGGCGAAGCTGGCCGCAAGCACCGGCGCTGGCGGTCCGTTCAGTGCCTGCGCCGGCCACGATGGCCTTGCGCGGTCGTTCCTGCAGTTCAACCTGAGACTACCCATGAAATTCAACACGCGGCTATTGCTCTGTGCCCTGGTTCCAGCGGCCCTGTTCGTGTCGGCCCTGGTCGTGAGCCTGTGGGGGCTGGTGCGCACGCAGAATGAGTTCGACGACTACATCAAAACCGAGCAGGCCATCTCCAACGGACTGACGGAGATGTATGCGCAAGGCTTGCAGATGGGGCAGGCTTTGCGCAACGTTGTGCTCGACCCGGCGAACAAGAGGGCCTACGAGAATTTCAGCGCGGCGGAGGCGGCCTACGACAAGGCGCAACAGCAGACGGCTCTGGTTGCACAGGGAACCGAGGTGGGCAAGCGGCTGCAGGGGATGGTTCCCCTGCGCGAAAATCAGGCGGCCCAGCAAAAGCGCGTGCTGGAGCTGGTGAAATCCGACCCTGCCGAGGCGATCAAGGTGTTGAACACCGGCGAGACCCCCGCATGGCGGCAATTGCGCGAAAAGCTCGTCAACGAGATATCGTCGGGCCGGGAACTGGCGAGCAGCGCACAGGAGGCCACGCGCCAGCGTGCGAACCGCATGATCACCATCGCCGTGTCGCTTGCCATCATCGCCGCCCTCACGTCCATGGCGTTGGTGGTCCTCATGCGCCGCACGGTTCAGCGCGAGCTCGGTGCCGATCCTGCCGAGGTGCGCCGCTCGCTGCAGCAACTGGCCAATGGGGACCTGACCTCAGCTGGCGGCCAGGCCCCTGCTCCTGAAGGCGTGATGGCAGAACTGCTCAGAACCCAGCACAAGCTGCACGAGCTGGTTGCCCACGTACAGAAGAGTGCGGGCAGCATCGGCATTTCCACCCAGGAAATTGCCTCCGGCAACAACGACCTGTCGGCGCGCACGGAGCAGCAGGCTTCTGCCTTGCAGCAGACGGCAGCCTCGATGGAGCAACTGGGCTCCACCGTGCGCCAGAACGCGGACAACGCGCGGCAAGCCAACCAGATGGCCGTCAAGGCATCGACGGTGGCGGTGCAGGGTGGCGACGTGGTGGCCGAAGTGGTCGAGACCATGAAAGGCATCAACGCCAGCAGCAACAAGATCGCCGACATCATCAGCGTCATCGATGGCATCGCCTTCCAGACCAATATCCTGGCCCTGAATGCCGCAGTGGAAGCCGCCCGTGCGGGAGAGCAGGGCCGGGGCTTTGCCGTGGTGGCCAGCGAAGTGCGCAGCCTGGCCGGGCGCAGCGCCGAAGCGGCCAAGGAAATCAAAAGCCTGATCACCGCCAGCGTGGAGCGGGTGGAGCAGGGCACCCTGCTGGTGGACAAGGCAGGCGCCACCATGACCGAAGTGGTCAACTCCATACGCAAGGTGACGGACATCATGGGTGAGATCAGCGCCGCCAGCAGCGAGCAAAGCGCGGGCGTGGGCCAGGTGGGGGACGCCGTCACGCAGATGGACCAGGCCACGCAGCAGAACGCAGCACTGGTGGAAGAGATGGCGGCAGCAGCCAGCAGCCTGAACAGCCAGGCAATGGAGTTGGTGAGCGCCGTCGCCGTGTTCAAGATCGCCGGCGGTGGAACCTCCGTCAAGCGGCTTGCATAGCGGTCTGTCGCAAGGCCTGCCCGCATCCTGCACCGAACCCGGGTGAGCAGCTTCGGGTGCCACCGGCGTGGCGGGTGAAGCGGTCTCGCTGCCTGGCAGTACACCGCATTTGCAAGAACCGGACAGCGTTGGCGCCTTGCGTGCCAATACTGGATAGCGGAGAAGGGCGCTGGTTTCTAGCATGGAGGCATACCAATCGAAGAGGTCTTGCCCATGTCTGAAACCACCGTTGTCGCTGTTGCGCCGCCCGTCTCGCTCAAGGCGCAGCGGCAGGTGTTCTTCCCGCAGCCCGATGGCTCCAACGTGCCCTACCGGGTGTTCAGCTCGCAGGAGGTGTACGAGCGCGAGCAGGAGCGCATCTTCCGCGGCCCGGTGTGGAACTTTCTGGGGCTGGAGGCCGAGATCCCCAACGTGGGCGACTTCAAGTCCACCTTCGTCGGCGATACCCCTGTAGTCGTTACGCGCACGGCAGAGGGGCTGGCCTGCTGGGTCAACCGCTGCGCCCACCGCGGCGCCATGGTCTGCCGCGAAAAGCGCGGCAACGCCGCCAGCCACACCTGCGTGTACCACCAGTGGAGCTTTGCCGCCAACGGCGACCTGCAGGGCGTGCCGTTTCGCCGCGGCCAGAAGGGCATGGTCGGCATGCCCAAGGATTTCAAGACCGAAGAGCACGGCCTGCAGAAGCTGCGGGTGGACAGCTACAAGGGCCTGCTGTTCGCCACCTTCAGCGACGAGACGCCGCCGCTGCCCGAGTACCTGGGCGAGCAGATGCGCCCGTGGATCGACCGCATCTTCCACAAACCCATCGTCTACCTGGGCTGCACGCGCCAGTTCTCCAAGTCGAACTGGAAGCTGTACTTCGAGAACGTCAAGGACCCCTACCACGCCAGCCTGCTGCACCTGTTCCACACCACCTTCAACATCTTCCGCGTGGGGATGAAGGCGCGCTCCATCCCGGATGCGAACCATGGCCTGCACAGCATCATCACCGTGACCAAGCCCGAGGTGGAGACGGACACCGCCGCGGCCTACAGCGCGCAGAACATCCGCTCCATGGATGAAGGCTTTGCGCTCGAAGAGCCTGCGCTGCTCGGCCAGATCCAGGAGTTCGACGAGATGACCACCAACCACATCCAGCCGATCTTTCCGCAGCTGGTGGTGCAGCAGATCCACAACACGCTGGTGGCGCGCCAGCTGCTGCCCAAGGGGCCGGGCAACTTCGAGCTGGTGTTCCATTTCTTCGGCTACGCCGACGACACGCCCGAGCTGCGCGAGCTGCGCATGCTGCAGGCCAACCTGGTGGGCCCGGCAGGCTACATCTCGATGGAAGACACCGAGGCCACCGAGCTGGTGCAGCGCGGCACCGCGCGCGACGGCGACAAGCACTCCTACATCGCCATGGCGCGCGAGGCGCCCGAGCAGATGGACACCGTGATCACCGAGAACCTGATCCGCCGCTTCTGGGTGGGCTACCAGGGACTGATGGGCTACTGAGGCACCGCACACCATGACCACGATGACACCCCCCACCGCCCCCATCGGCATCAGCCGCCAGGAGCGCCTGCAGCTGTGGACCGAACTGCTCGAGCTGCAGCACCGCTACGTGAGCGCGCTGGACAACAACCGCCTTGAAGAATGGCCCGGCTTCTTCGTCGAGGAAGGCCGCTACGAGATCATCCCCAAGGAGAACTTCGACGCCGGCTTTCCCGCACCCATCATGTACTGCCGCAATGCCGGCATGCTGCGCGACCGCGTGCTCTCCCTGCGCAACGCCAACATCTTCGAAGACCACGTGTACCGCCACAGCACCTCGGGGCTGGTGATCACGGCGGTGAAGGACGGCGTGGTGCACACCCAGTCGAGCTACGTGGTGGTGATCACCGGCACGGCTGGCGATTCGAGCGTCTACCAGGCCGGCACCTACCTCGACGAGGTGGTGCTGCACGAAGGCGAATGGCGTTACCGCAGCAAGCGCGTGGTCTACGACACCTCGCGCGTGGCCACCTTGCTTGCCACCCCCATCTGAGGACCAAGGCCATGCAGACAACGACCGACAACGCACTGGAACAGGGCGCGGTGGACACCGCCGACGCTGCTGCAGCAGCAATGGTGGCAGCCTGGCACGACGTGGGCGAGCCCGAGGATTTCCCGGACGGTGCCGTGTGGCCCGTGGTGGTGGACGGCCTGCCCGTGGCGGTGTTCCGCGAGGGGGAGGGCCTCTTCGCGCTGTACGACCTGTGTACCCACGGCGCCGCCAAATTGTCCGACGGCTGGGTGGAAGACGGCTGTGTGGAATGCCCCTTGCATCAGGGCACCTTCGACATCCGCACGGGGGCGCCCTGCAAGGCGCCCGTCACCGAAGCGGTGCGCGCGTTCCCGGTGCGCGTGGTGGCAGGGCGTGTCGAAGTGGGGCTTTGACGCACCGCGACCGTAGCGCTCCCGGTTTTTGGTTTCCCTTTTGATGATGGATAAGGATTGAAGATGGCACAACTCTCCCGCACCTCGCTTCGCAACCGGCTGGGCGCAGCCGCCCTGGCAACCCTGGCTGCCTGCGCAAGCTTCACTGCAGCAGCGCAGCAGGGCCCCATCAAGGTCGGCATGGCGCTCGACATTTCGGGCCCTTTCTCCGGACCCGGTGCCGATGCGCGCGACGGCTTCAACCTGGCCATCAAGCAACTCGGCGGCAAGCTTGGCGGCCAGTCGGTGGAGTTCGTGCAGACCGACATGGCCGGCAGCCCCGACCAGGCCAAGCAGCTGGTCGACCGCTTCGTGCAGCGCGAGAAGATCGACCTGTTCACCGGCCCCATCGCCTCCAACGTGGCACTGGCCGTGGCGCCCACGCTGTTCGCCGCCAAGGTGCCTTACCTGTCGAACAACGCCGGCCCGAGCCAGCTCGCTGGCGCGCAGTGCAACGCCTACTTCTTTGGTACCGCCTACCAGAACGACCAGTACCACGAGGCCGCAGGCCAGTTCGCGGCCGACCGCGGCTTTGGCCGCATGGTGCTGATCGCACCCAACTACCCCGCCGGCAAGGACGGCCTGACGGGCTTCAAGCGCAAGTTCAAGGGCACGGTGGTCGATGAGATCTACACCAAGGTCGGCCAGATCGACTACGCGACCGAACTGGCGCAGCTGCGCGCCGCCAAGCCCGAAGCCGTGTATTTCTTCCTGCCCGGTGCCATGGGCATCAACTTCATCAAGCAGTTCGTGGGCGCCGGCCTGTCCAAGGACATCATGCTGGTGACGAGCGGCTTCTCGGCCGACGAGGACATCATCGGTGCGGTGGGCGAACCCATGCTGGGCCTGTTCAATACCTCGCACTGGGCGCATGACCTGGACAACGCGGCCAACAAGGCCTTCGTCACGGCCTTCCGCAAGGAATACGGCGGGCGCTACCCGTCCATCTACGCCGCGCAGGCCTTCGATGTGATCAGCGCCATGGACTCGGCCGTCAAGGCCGTGGGCGGCAAGGTGTCCGACCGCGAGGCCCTGACCAAGGCCCTGGCCAAGGCGCAGTTTCCCTCGGTGCGCGGCAGCTTCCGCTATGCCAACAACCACTACCCGGTGCAGAACTTCTACCTGCGCACCATCGGCAAGAACGCCGAGGGCCGCGTGACCAACAAGACCATCAAGACGGTGCTGGAGAACTACGGCGACGCTTTCTCCGCCCAGTGCCCCTTGAAGTGACCTTGCCCTCGCCGTACCTGCGTACCTGTTTCACGCCATGAATCCGATCCTCGTCATCGAGCAGTTGCTCAACGGAGCCGGCTACGGGCTCATGCTTTTCCTGATCGCGGCGGGGCTGACCCTGGTCTTCGGGATCATGGACGTGATGAACCTGTCGCACGGCTCGCTGTTCATGGTGGGCGCCTACGTGGCGGCCACCGTGCATGTACACAGCGGTTCGTTCGCGGGGGCGGTGCTCGTGGCGGCGGCCGCCACGGTGCTGGTGGCCGTGCTGCTGGAGGTGACGCTGATGCGCCGCCTCTACGGGCGCGATCACCTGGCCCAGGTGCTGGCCACCTTCGGCGTGATCCTCGTGGCCGACGATGCGGTGAAGATGATATGGGGCCCATCTCCGGTGATGGCGCCCACGCCCGCCCTGCTGTCGGGCCCAGTGGAGCTGTTCGCCGGCCTGCCTTACCCCTCGTACCGGCTGGTGGTGCTGGCGGCCGGGGTGCTGGTGGCGGGCCTGTTGTACCTGCTGGTCAACCACAGCCGCGTGGGCATGCTGGTGCGTGCGGGGGCGTCGGACCGGTGGATGGCCGAGCTCATGGGGGTGCGCGTCAAGCGCGTGTTCAGCGGCATCTTCGTGCTCGGCGCGGCGCTGGCGGCCCTGGCCGGCGCCCTCATGGGCCCGCTGATGGCCGTGCAGGTGGGTATGGGCGAGGCCATCCTGATCCCGGCGCTGGTGGTCATCGTTATCGGCGGCATCGGCTCGGTGCGCGGGGCCTTCGTGGCTGCGCTGCTGGTGGGGCTGGTGGACACCATCGGCCGCGCCTTTTTACCGCTGCTGCTGCGCGCCACCCTGCCGCCCGCCGTGGCCGCCGACCTGGGGCCGCTGTGCGCCGAGGTGGCCATGTACGCCTTGATGGCGGCGGTGCTGAGCTTTCGCCCCGCTGGGTTGTTTTCTGCCAAGGCATGAGCATGTCCGCTTCCCTGACTTCTTCGCTGCCTGCGGGCGCTGCAACGCCACTCTGGCGCGGCGCACTGCTGCCGCTGGCCTTGCTGGTGGCGCTGGCGCTGTTTCCGCTGGTGGCATCGGCCCTGGGCCTGGATTTCTACATCGGCTTCATGCGCCGGGTGCTGGTGGTGGCGCTGGCCGCCGCCAGCCTGAACTTCATCATGGGCTTTGGCGGCATGGTGGCGCTGGGGCATGCGGGCTTCGTCGGCGTGGGCGCCTATGCGGTGGTGGTGCTCAGCGATGCGGGCGCTACCTCGGCCTGGGTCGTCTGGGGCGCTGCCATGGCCGCAGCCGCGCTGGTGGCGGCGCTGGTGGGCGCCATCTCGCTGCGCACCAAGGGCGTGTACTTCATCATGATCACCCTGGCCTTCGCGCAGATGCTGTACTTCGTGTTCGTCTCGCTGCGAAGCTATGGCGGCGACGATGGCTACACGCTGCCGATGCGGCCGGCGCTGGGCCTGGGCCTCGATGTGATGCACGAGCCCACGCTGTACTGGGTGGTGCTGGCCCTGGTGGCGCTGGTGCTGTGGTGGCTGGACCGGGCCACGGCCTCGCGCTTCGGCGCGGCGCTGGCGGGCATCCGCGACAACGAAACCCGCATGCGCGCCCTGGGCTACCCGGTGTACCTGCTGCAGCTGGCGGCCTTCACGCTGGCCGGTGCCATTGCCGGCCTGGCGGGCGCGCTGCTGGCCACGGGCAACAGCTTCGTGAGCCCGTCGATGATGCACTGGACGCAGTCGGCCACGCTGATCGTGATGGTCGTCATCGGCGGCCTGGGCCGGCGCTGGGGTGGCCCGGTGGGCGCTGCCGTCTGGCTTGCGCTCGAAGAGGTGCTCAAGCTCAACACCGACTACTGGCACATGCCGCTGGGCGTGCTGCTGATCGCCACCGCGCTGTATGCGCCCAAGGGCCTGGCCGCGCTGGCAGACCTGCGCACAAGGAGCATGCGATGAGCCTCTTTCAAGTGCAGGGCCTGGTCAAGCGCTTCGGCGGCCTGCTGGCCACCGACCATGTGGACCTGTCGGTGGCGCATGGCGAGGTGCATGCCCTCATCGGACCCAACGGCGCCGGCAAGACCACGCTGGTCAACCAGATCTCGGGCCTGCTGGCGCCCGACGCGGGCCGGGTGCTGCTCGACGGTGCCGACATCACCGCGCTGCCCATGCACCGCCGCGTGGCCAAGGGGCTGTCGCGCTGCTTTCAGGTGACGCGCATCTTTCCGCAGCAGACCGTGCGCGACAACCTGCTGCTGGCCGTGCAGGCGCACAGCGGGTCGAGCTTTCGCTTTGTGCAGCCGCGCTCGCAGGCGCGCGACCTGTACGAGGCCGCCGACCGGCTGGCCGAGCGGGTAGGCCTGCAAGGCAGCATGGGCGAGAGCGCCGGAGCCCTGCCGCACGGCGCGCAGCGCACGCTGGATGTGGCGCTGGCGCTGGCCTCGGCCCCCAAGCTGCTGCTGCTCGACGAACCCATGGCCGGCATGGGGCCTGACGAATCGCTGCAGATGGTGCAGCTCATCGAAACCCTGCGCAAGGACATGGCCGTGCTGCTGATCGAGCACGACATGGAGGCCGTGTTCCGCCTGGCCGACCGCATCTCGGTGCTGGTCTATGGCCGGGTGCTCACCGCCGGAACGCCCGACGAGATCCGTAACAACGCCGAGGTGCAGGCGGTGTACCTGGGCACCGAAACCCTGGAGACCACCCCATGAGCGCGCCCGAACCCTTGCTGAGCTGCCAGGGCCTGGAGGCCGGCTACGGCGTGAGCCAGGTGCTCTTCGGCATCGACCTCGCCATCGCTGCAGGCGAGGTGGTGTCCCTGCTCGGCCGCAACGGCATGGGCAAGAGCACCACCATCAAGACCCTGGTGGGCGCGCTGCGCCCCACCGCCGGCGGCATCCGCTTCGCGGGGCAGGCCACCGATCGCCTCAAGAGCGACGCCATCGCCCGCCTGGGTCTGGCCATCGTGCCCGAAGGGCGCCACGTGTTCCCCAACCTCACGGTGCGCGAGCACCTGCTGGCCTTTGCCGATAACCGCAACGGCCTGCGCGATGCCTGGGATATGGATCGCATCTACGGGGTGTTTCCGCGCCTCAAGGAGCGCCAGAACCACCTGGGCAACCAGCTCTCGGGTGGCGAGCAGCAGATGCTGGCCATCGGCCGGGCGCTGTCGACCAACCCGCGCCTGCTCATCCTGGACGAGGCCACCGAAGGCCTGGCCCCGGTGATCCGCGAGGAGATCTGGCGCTGCCTGGCCACGCTCAAGGCCGCCGGGCAGACCATTCTGGTGGTCGACAAGTACGTACACCGCCTGGTGGGCCTGGCCGACCGCCATGTGATCCTGGAGCGCGGGCGCGTGGTCTGGCAGGGTGATTCCGCCGCACTCAATGCCGACCGCAGCCTGTGGTCGCGCTATCTCACCGTTTAAGCCTCCAAGGGTTTCCCATGCAGATGATCGAAGAGGTCGGCGCAGCCGTGGCCGACGCGCCCATGCACGCCATCACCTTGCTGCCGTCCGGCAAGACCTTCTCCAGCCCGGCGGGCGAAAGCGTGCTCGACGCCGCCCTGCGCCAGGGCATCCTGCTGCCCCACCAGTGCAAGACCGGCACCTGCGGCGCCTGCCGCGCCCGGGTGGTGCATGGCGAGGCCGTGTGCCTGCCAGGTACGCAGCCTGCCGCACTGTCACCGGAAGAAGCCGGGCAGGGCATGCACCTGCTGTGCTGCACCCAGGCCGCGAGCCCGCTGCATATCGAATGCGCCGAGATCCCGCACATACCGGGCATCGCCGTGCGCAAGCTGCCGGTGCGCGTGGTGGCGATGGAGCGCCTGGCGCCCGACGTCATGCGCGTGCAGCTGCAGCCCCCGGCGGGCCAGCAGCGCCTGCACTACGCCGCAGGCCAGTATGTGGACGTGCTGCTGCCCGGCAACCGCCGGCGCAGCTACTCGCTGGCCACGCCGGCCCTTGAGGGGCAGGAGCTGCTGGAACTGCACATCCGCCACTTGCCGGGCGGCCTGTTCACCGACCAGGTGTTCGGCAAGCTGAAAGCCCGCGACGTGCTGCGCATCGAGGGGCCGTTCGGCACCTTCGGCATGCACGATGGGGCATCGCAGGCGCCGGCCATCCTGCTGGCCAGCGGTACCGGCTTCGCGCCCGTGAAAGCCCTGGTGGAGCAGCTGCTGGCCGCTGGCAGCGGGCGCCGCGTACACCTGTACTGGGGCGGCCGTGCGCGGGCCGATCTGTACCTGCACGGCCTGTGCCTGGAGTGGGAGCAGGCCCTGCAGGGCCGCCTGAGCTATGTGCCCGTGCTGTCGGATGCGCCCGAGGCCGATGCCTGGGCCGGCCGCACCGGCTGGGTGCACCAGGCCGTGCTGCAGGACCATGCGGACCTGTCGCAGCACGAGGTGTACGCCTGTGGTGCCCCGGCCATGGTGGACGCTGCCCGGCACGACTTCGCCGCGTTGGCGGGCATGCGGCCCATGGCGTTCTTTGCCGATGCCTTCGTGGCGCAGCCGGGGTGAGCCGGACTCAGTGCGGCCTGCCGTGCCGCTGGCGCGTGTCCGACGGGGTCTCGCCAAAGCGCCTGCGGTAACCCTCGGCAAAGTGGCCCAGGTGAAAGAAGCCGTAGCGCGCCGCGATGTCCGAGACCTGCGGGGCACGCTCTGCCAGGGAGGGCTGTTGCAGTGCTGCGCGCACGGCATCGAGCCGCAGCTCGCGCAGGAAGGCCATGGGGCTCTTGCCTGTGCACTGTGCAAAGGTCTGCTGCAGCGAACGCGCGCTGACGCCCACATGCGCGCACACCTCGGCCAGGGTGATGGGCAGCTCCAGCCGGCTGTGCATGAACTCCTGCGCCCGCTTGACCACGCGCGGCAGCACCACGGGTGCGCTGCCCGGCATGGCCGTGCCGGCCGCCAGGGCCTGTGAATAGTTGTGCTGCGTGGACAGCAGCAGGCTGGTGAGCAGATGGTTCTCGGCCTGCTCGGCCAGCACCGGGTGGCCCAGCAGGAAGGCATTGGTCTCCACCGCCGAGCGCAGGTAGGCAATGAAGCTGGCCATGCCCATGAGCGCGGGTTGGGCCAGGTCCACCCCGAGCTCGAACACCAGTGGCTGCTGCACCGGTGTCTGCAGCAGGGCCGACATGCGGGTATGCAAGGCCGCGCGGTCGATCTTGACGATGAACTGCGGGCTGTCCTCGTGCCAGCGCATGGACAGCGGCTCGGTGGGCGAGGGCAGCGAGGCCATGAGCGCATGCGACTCCACCGCCTGGCCGCCGCAACGCACCGTGGCGCCACCGCGCAGCGGTATCTGCAGCAGGTAGAAGCCGCCCAGGTGGCCCGGCTCGATGCGCACGGCCGGGCCGTACTGCACATAGTTCAGGCTGGCATCGCGGTGCAGGGGCACGCTGTGGTGGCAGGCATCGAGCTGCGCGCCCCGGTGCAGGGTGGCCAGCTCGTGCGGGCAGAACACGCGGCCCACGAACTCGCGCGCCTCGTCCAGGTCATGGCTGTCGAACAGGCGAAAGCGCTCCAGCGGTAGCGGGTGCGCGGTGCTGCTCTGCTGGGCGGTGTGCATGCGGTTCGGCCAGTGGGGTGTTGGTTCTTGGGAAAGCACGAAACACGCCACGGCAGGGGGCGCGAAAACATGCGTTTGCGGGATACGCCCTGCGCTTTCGGGATGTGGATGCGCGGGCTGCCTTTCTATTCTTGTGCAGGCCCCGGGTGCTGCGCAAGAGCGTTAGCACCCGGGTGCAGGGAGGCGGATGTGACGGCGTGTTACCGCTGCTGCACTGCAACACACTTCAGACAGCACAGGAGTCAGTCAGCATGGTCCAGGGATTCGACAGCATGCGCGGCAAGAGCGCGATCGTGACCGGGGGCGCCACCCTCATCGGCGCCGGGGTGGTGCGTGCAATGCACCAGGCTGGGGTGCGGGTGGTGGTGGCCGACATCAACGCCGAGGCCGGCCAGGCGCTGGCGGACGAGTTGGGTGAGGGGGTGCTGTTCAGCCGCACCGACATCACCGACGACGCCCAGGTGGCCGCCTGTGTGGCCCTGGCTGCCGAGCGCCACGGCGGGGTGAACTACCTGGTGAACCTGGCCTGCTCATACCTGGACGATGGCATCGCCTCGCCGCGCGAGGACTGGCTGGCCTCGCTCAACGTCAACCTGGTCAGCGCGGTGATGGTGCTCAAGGCCGTGCGCCCGCATTTCCAAAAGGCCGGGGGCGGGGCGGTGGTCAACTTCACCAGCATCTCTTCGGGCGTGGCGCAGACGGGGCGCTGGCTGTACCCGGTGGGCAAGGCGGCCATGGTGCAGCTCACGCGCAGCATGGCCATGGACCTGGCGGGCGAGGGCGTGCGCGTGAACAGCGTTTCGCCCGGCTGGACCTGGTCGGCCATCATGGACCAGCTCACCGGCGGCGACCGCGCCAAGACCGACCGCGTGGCTGCGCCCTTTCACCTGCTGCGCCGCGTGGGCGACCCGGCCGAGGTGGCCAACGTGGTGCTCTTCCTGTGCTCGGACATGGCCAGCTTCGTGACCGGTGCCGACTATGCATGCGACGGCGGCTACTCGGCCATGGGGCCCGAGTCGTACGAGCCCGCCATCCCCAAGCTCATGTCGTAAAGGAGAAGCCATGACCATCCGATCTGTAGGCATCATCGGTGCCGGCTTTGCCGGACTTTCCACGGCCAAGGTGCTGCGCGCCTTCGGCTTCGAGGTGACGGTGTTCGAGAAGGAGCCCGACGTAGGCGGCGTCTGGGCTGCCTCGCGCCGTTACCCGGGCCTGACCACGCAGAACCCGCGCACCACCTATGCACTGTCGGACTTTCCGATGCCGGCCAGCTACCCCGAGTGGCCCTCGGGCCAGCAGGTGCAGGCCTACCTGCATTCGTATGCCGAGCACTTCGGCCTGGTGCCCTCTCTGCGCATGTCCACCACGGTGGAGAGCGCGGTACTGGACGAAGAGACCGGCGTATGGACCGTGAAGGCGCGCCGGGCCTTGGCAGGGCAGGGCGCCTTGCCGACCGAGATGCACCGCTTCGACTACCTGGTGGTGTGCAACGGCATCTTCAGCGAGCCGGCCGTGCCGCACTACCCCGGCGTGGATGAATTCGTGGCCGCGGGCGGGCGCGTGTGCCATACCAGCCAGTTCAACGATGCGGGCGAGGCGCGCGGCAAGCATGTGCTGGTGGTGGGCTACGGCAAGTCCTCGTGCGACGTGGCCAATGCCATCGCCGCCGACAGCGCCAGCACCACGGTGCTCGCGCGCCAGCTGATCTGGAAGATCCCGAAGAAGTTCATGAACGTGCTGAACTTCAAGTTCCTGCTGCTCACGCGCATGGGCGAGGCGCTGTTCAAGTACATCGAACCCAAGGGCTTCGAGAAATTCCTGCACGGCCCGGGCCTGCCGGTGCGCAACTCCATGCTGGGCAGCGTGGAGTCGGTGGTCACGCGCCAGCTCAAATTGCGCGAGATCGGCCTGCATCCGGGCACCCCGCTGGAGACCATTGCCCGCAGCACCGTGAGCCTGGTGACCGATGGCTTCTACGAGAAAGTGGCGGCCGGCGAATTGGGTGTGCGCAAGGGCGTGAGCATCCGCGCGCTGCAGCCCGGCCAGGCCGTGCTGAGCACTGGCGAGACGGTGCCCGCCGACATCGTGGTCTGCGGCACGGGCTGGCACCAGCAGGTGCCCTTCTTCGACAGCAGCGTGCTGCAGCGCGTGACCGATGCGCGCGGCAACTTCCGCCTGTACCGCTCCATCCTGCCCGTGGGCATGCCGCGCCTGGCGTTCAACGGCTACAACTCGTCCTTTTTCAGCCAGCTCAACTGCGAGATCGGTGCGCTGTGGCTGGCCAACCACCTGCGCGGCGGGCTGCAGCTGCCACCGCCGGACCAGATGAACGCGCAGATCGATCGGCGCCTGGCCTGGATGGAGGAGCGAACCGACGGCAAGCACTCCAAGGGCACCAACATTATCCCGTTCTCGGTACACAACATCGACGAGCTGCTGCAGGACATGGGGCTGCCCCTGGGCGCCTTCACCCGCTTCCGGCAATGGCTGGAGCCGGTGAACCCCTCGAACTACGCGGTGGTCACCCGGCAGTTGCTGGCGCGGCATGCGGGCGCCGCCACCCCTGCGCCGCTGGCGGCGTCCGCGGCTGCAGGCACCCGGGCCTGACGATCGTTTTCTCTTCCCCATCCACAAAGGACATGAACATGCCAGGACAATGGACCACGCTGGACGCCGCAGACGGCAGCGGCCGCTTTCGCGCCTACCTCGCCACCCCGGCCAGCGGCAGCGGCCCGGGGCTGGTGCTGGCGCAGGAAATCTTCGGCGTCAACCAGACCATGCGCGACGTGGCCGACTACTACGCCGAAGAGGGCTATGTGGTGCTGGTGCCCGACCTGTTCTGGCGCCAGGAACCGGCGGTGGAACTCGACGCCGCCAACGACATGCCGCGCGCCTTCGGGTTGTACCAGGGCTTTGACGAGGCCAAGGGCGTTCAGGATCTGCAGACGGCCATCTCAGCACTGCGCGCACGGCCCGAGGTGGCAGCGCACGGCGGCAGGGTCGGCGTGCTGGGCTTCTGCCTGGGCGGCAAGCTGGCCTACCTGGCGGCGTGCCGCACCGATGCCGACGTAGCCGTGGGCTACTACGGCGTGGGCATCGAGGCCGCGCTAGCCGAGGCCGCAGAAATCCAGTGCCGCCTGGTGCTGCACATCGCCGAGCTCGACGGCTTTTGCCCACCGCCGGCGCGCGAAGCCATCGTGCAGGCCCTGTCGGGCCGCGAGAACGTGGAGCTGTACGTCTACCCCGGCACCGACCACGCATTTGCGCGGGTGGGCGGCGACCACTTCCACAAGCCTTCGGCCCTCATGGCGCACCAGCGCAGCGTGGCCGCGCTGCGGCGCGCCATGGGCCCGCACTACGACCTGTCGGCCCTGTGGGACAAGCACTGCGAATACGAGTTCGCCACGCGCGACGTGGACGCCACCATGTCCACCATGGTGGCCGAGCCCTACGTGAACCACATCCCCACCATGACGGGCGGCGTGGGCCACCGGCATCTGCATGATTTCTACACGCGCCACTTCGTCAACAGCAACCCGCCCGACACCCGCCTCACGCCGATCTCGCGCACGGTGGGGGCCACGCAGGTGGTCGACGAGATGCTGTTCTGCTTCACCCACACCACCGAGATCCCGTGGATGCTGCCGGGCGTGGCGCCCACCGGCCGGCGCGTGGAGATACCGCTGCTGGCGGTGGTGAAGTTCCGTGGCGACAAGCTGTTTCACGAGCACATCTACTGGGACCAGGCCAGCGTGCTGGTGCAGGTGGGGCTGCTCGACCCGAAGGGCCTGCCCGTGGCGGGGGTGGAGACGGCGCGCAAGCTGCTCGATGAAACGTTGCCGTCGAATGGGTTGATGGAGCGCTGAGAGTGGGTTCCCGATGTCCTAGGTGATAACCCGACAGGCTGTGTGACTGATGTGCCGCATCAGAAACAATGATTGGCCGCCGCTGCGGTGGCGGCCTACATTGGGGCCACTAGAACATCAAGGAGACATCCATGCAGCGCATTCTTTGTGCGGGGGCCCTGGCCGCCGGTTTGTTGTGTGCCGTGCAGGGCGTGCAGGCGGGCACCGTGACGGTGCTCACCTCCTTCCCCAAGGAACTGACCACGGCCTACCAGAAGGCCTTCGAGGCCAAGAACCCCGGGATCAAGGTCGAGATCCTGAACAAGAACACCACGGCCGCAATCGCCTACGTGCGTGAGTTGCCCGAAGGCCAGCGCCCCGACATCATGTGGGCCTCGGCCCCCGATGCCTTCGAGGTGCTGGCGCGCAACAAGCTGCTGCAGGCCGCACCCGACACGAAGAACCCCGCGGCGCCGACCAAGATCGGCAACTACCCGCTCAACGACCCGCAGGGCCTGTACTACGGCCAGGCGCTGGCGGGCTACGGCATCATGTGGAACACGCGCTACCTGCAGGCCAACAAGCTGCCGGCGCCCAAGGAGTGGGCCGACCTCACGCGCCCTGAATACTTCGGCCATGTGGCGATCTCCTCGCCATCGCGTTCGGGCACCACGCAGCTCACGGTGGAGACCATTTTGCAGGGCGAGGGCTGGGACAAGGGCTGGTCACAGCTGCTGGCCATGATGGGCAACGCCGCCGCCGTGACCGACCGCAGCTTTGCCGTGCCCGATGGCGTGAACAACGGCCAGTACGGCATCGGCATCGTGATCGATTTCTTCGGCCTGGCAGGCAAGTACTCGGGCTTTCCGGTGGACTTCGCCTACCCGGCCATGACGGCCGTGGTGCCGGCCAACATCGCGCTGATCGCGGGCGGCAAGAACACCGACGAGGCCAAGAAATTCATGGCCTTCAGCATGTCCACCGAGGGCCAGCAACTGTTGTTCGATCCCAAGATCAGCCGCCTGCCCATCCTGCCCTACAGCAGTCTCAAGGCGCCTGCGGGCTACCCGGTGCCGCAGGACGTGGCACAGCGCGCCAAGGTGCAGTTCGACGCGGACCTGTCCGAGAACCGCTACCAGGTGGTCACCAGCCTGTTCGACCAGATGGTGACCTTTCGCCTGAAGGAGCTGCAGGCCGCCACCCGCGCCATCCACGATGCGGACAAGGCCCTGAAGGCCAAGCCCAATGCCAAGGGTAGCGAGTTGCTGGCGCAGGCGCGCAGCCTGGCCTACACCGCACTGGTGGGCGAGAGCAACGTGAAGAACGAAGAGTTCCTGGCGCTGTTCCGCAAGAACCGCCGTGACGTCGAGGTTTCCAAGCAGCTCACGGGCCTGGAGCAGCTGTGGGCCACCAAGGCGCGCGAGAACTATGAGCGCGCGCGCAGTCTGGCGCAGCAAGCCCAAGCCATGGCCAAGTAAGGGCCTGCAACCCTCTCTCCTAACCGGCGCACCCGCGCCCTGGGCGCCCCGCAGGGGCGCCGGGAAGCCACCACCATGTCTGCTGTCTATTCCGAACCCGGCGCTGCCGGGCCCGGTGCGGCCCGCCCGCGCCGTCTGCTGCACGCCCTCACGGGTGTGGGGCCCTGGGTCGCCTTCGGGCTGATCCTGGCCTTTCTCCTGCTGTTCCTGCTGATCCCTGTGGGGCTGGTGGTCTACACCGCCTTCATCAACGAGACGGGGGCGCTCACCATCGGGCACTTCGCCAATTTCTTCGAACAGTCGGTGTTCCGCGAGTCGTTCTTCAACAGCCTCGTGGTGTCACTGGCGAGCGTGTTCTTTGCGAGCTTGATCGCGGTGCCCCTGGCCTACCTCACGGTGCGCTTCGAGTTCCGCGGGGCGCTGCTGATCCAGACGCTGGGCGTGCTGCCGCTGATCATGCCGCCCTTCGTCGGTGCAGTGGCGCTGCAGCTGATCTTCGGGCGCAATGGGTCCGTCAACCTGCTGCTCAACGAGTACTTCGGCTTCACGGTGCCCATCATGGACGGCCTGGTGGGTGTGACCTTCGTCGAGAGCATCCACTACTTTCCGTTCATCCTGCTGAACCTGGTGGCGTCCATGCGCAACATCGACGGTGCCATGGAGGAGTCGGCCCTGAACCTGGGCGCGCGTGGCTGGCGGCTGTTCCGCCGGGTGATCTTCCCGCTGGCCATGCCGGGCTACCTGGCGGGTGCGGCCCTGGTCTTCGTGAAGGTGTTTGACGACCTGGGCACGCCGCTGGTGATGGGCGTGACCAACATGCTCGCACCCCAGGCCTACCTGCGCATCACCTCGGTGGGCATCGACGACCCGCTCGGCTATGTGATCAGCGTGATCATGATCGCGTTCTCCATCCTCGCGCTGTGGATGGCGGCGCGCGTGATGAAGGGCAAGGACTACGCCACCTTGCAAAAGGGCGGCAGCTCGCTGCAGCGCAGGCGGCTGTCGGCCTGGGAGTCGGTGCTGGCCTATGGCTGGATAGGGCTCATCCTGCTGGTCACGCTGGCGCCGCACATCGGCATATTGCTGATGTCGTTCTCCAAGGTGTGGAGCTTCTCGGTGCTGCCCGACTCCTACACGCTGGAGCACTACGCCACGGTGTTCACCGACTCCAAGCAGATGATCGGCAACACGCTGCTGTACTGCTTCATCGCGGCCGGGCTGGACGTGGTGATCGGCACGTCCATCGCCTACCTGATCCTGCGCACACAGCTGCCGGCGCGCCGCTGGCTCGATTACCTGGCGTCGGCCGCGCTGGCCATCCCGGGGCTGGTGCTGGCGATCGGCTACCTGCGCATGTTCAAGGGCGTGAACCTGCCCTTCACCGACACTCCGATGGTCACCACCTGGGTGCTGATCATGCTGGCCTATGCCGTGCGGCGCCTGCCGTATGCGCTGCGCTCATGCATGGCGGCGCTGCAGCAGGTGCATGTGTCGCTGGAGGAGGCGGCGCAGAGCCTGGGGGCATCGCGCATGTCCACCATCCGCCGCATCATGGTGCCGCTGATGATGGGCGGCATCCTCGCGGGCTTCGTCACCAGCTTCATCACGGCGGCGGTGGAGCTGTCGGCCACCATTTTGCTTGCCTCGGCGCAAAGCCAGGCGCCCATGAGCTACGGCATCTACCTGTACATGCAGAGCATCTCGGGCCGCGGCCCGGGCGCGGCCCTGGGCGTGCTGGCCGTGGTGGTGGTGGGGCTGGGTACGTATTTCTCGCACCGCTTCGTGGAACGCTCGCGCACCACGGTGCAGGCCAAACAGGGGTGAACATTCCATGCATCTGAACAAAGTCTCTCTCGAAGCCCGGCACATCAGCCTGAGCTATGGCAGCACCGAGGTGCTGCGCGACGTGAACCTGCGCATCGAGCCCGGCGAGTTCTTCGCGCTGCTGGGCCCCTCGGGGTCGGGCAAGTCGACCCTGCTGCGCCTGATCGCGGGCTTCAACCAGCACCAGCGCGGCGAACTGCTGGTGGACGGGCAGGACATCACCGGCACGCCGCCGCATGCACGCAACGTGGGCATGGTGTTCCAGAACTACGCGCTGTGGCCGCACATGACGGTATGGGACAACGTGGCTTTCGGCCTGGTGGAGCGGCGCGAAACCAAGGACGCCATCCGCCGCAAGGTGGGCGCGGTGCTGGAGCTGGTGGGCCTGGGTGACTATGCGCAGCGCCGGCCCGGGCAGCTCTCGGGTGGGCAGCAGCAGCGCGTGGCGCTGGCGCGCACCGTGGTGATCGAGCCCAAGCTGCTGCTGCTCGACGAGCCCCTGTCCAACCTGGACAAGCAGCTGCGCGTGCAGATGCGCGAGGAGCTCAAGAACCTGCAGCGCAAGCTGGGCCTCACCACCATCTTCGTGACCCATGACCAGGAGGAGGCCATGACCACGGCCGACCGCATGGCCGTGCTGGACAAGGGCATTCTGCAGCAGGTGGGGGCCGCCACGGGGCTGTACGACTATCCGATCAACCGCTTCGTGGCGGGCTTCGTGGGCACGGCCAACCTGCTGGAGGGGCAGGTGGTGTCGGTGGGGGGCGAAACACTGGTGTTCCGCGTGGAGGGCCTGGGCAACCTCACGTTGCCCCGGCCGGCCGATCCGCCCGCCGTGGGCGCGGCGGCCCTGGCCTTCCGGCCGCACCAGGTGAGCATCCGCGTGCGCGACGAGCAGGTCGATGCCTCGCGCCTGTGGCTCAACGGGCTGGTGGAGAGCGCCGAGTTCCTGGGCGAGTTCTCGCGCTACCGGGTGCGCGTGGGCGAGGTGGCCATGGTCACCGACCAGCCGCACTATGCGGGCCTGGCCATGTTCGCGCCGGGCTCCGAGGTGCGCCTGGGCATCGAGCCCACGCAGGTGCGCTTTCTGGACCAGTAAGAAGGTGTGACCACGCCACAATGCAGCCCGATGCCTGAACCTTTCTTCTTCTGCTCCTTCTTCGTGGCCTGACCGGCATGGAGATCTACCAACTGCGTGCTTTCGTCACGGCGGCCAAGCTCGGCCACGTGACACGCACTGCCGAAGCCCTGCACCTGACCCAGCCGGCCATCACCGCCCAGATCAAGGCCCTGGAGGAGGAACTGGGCGTGGCCCTGTTCGACCGGCGGCCGGGCCGCATCAGCCTGACCCGGGCGGGGGAGGCCCTGCTGCCCGAGGCCGAGAACGTGCTGACGGCCGCAGGCCACCTGCTGGGCAAGGCCCGCGATCTGCAGGGCGAGGTCACGGGATCGCTCACCCTGGGCACCGTAGCCGACCCCGACACCCTGCGCCTGGGCTCGCTGCTGGGCGCCCTGGTGCGCAGCCTGCCGCTGCTGGAGATCCGCACGCGCAACGGTGCCGCCGAGGAACTGCGCGAGCAGGTTGCGGCGGGGCTGCTGCAAGGGGCCTTCTACATCGGCCCCAACATCCCGCGCGAGGTCATGGGCCTGGCGCTGCAGACCATCCACTACCGGATCGCCGGGCCAGCCAGCCAGGCGCCGCAGGTGCTGCATGCGGGCTGGCGCGACATCGCGGCCATGCCCTGGATCGGTGCGCCGCCGCTGCACCATGTGCAGACGCTGATGCGCGACATGTTCGCGCGCCAGGGGCTCACGCCGCACCAGGTGATCGAGTCCGACGAGGTCTCTTTGCCACAAAGCCTGGTGCGCGCGGGCGTGGGCCTGTCGCTGCTGCGCGAGGACGTGGCCTTGCCTGCCAGCGAACGTGGCGAGGTGGTGATCTGGCCGCACGCCCGGGTGGGGGCGCTGTTGAGCTTCATCTACCCGCGCGCGGCCGAGCACGACCCGGCCATCGTGGCTACGCTGCAGTTGCTGCGCAGCGTCTGGGGTCTGTCGGGGTAGGTCTGGGGGGTGGTCAGGCCCTGTCCTGCAGACTTTGCCGGCAACCCGTAAACTGCGCGGCTTGCCAACGGAGTCCGCATGAAAACCATCCAGCTCGGTCAGAGCGATCTGCACGTCACCCCCATTTGCCTGGGCACCATGACCTTTGGTGAACAGGTCAACGAATCCGATTCCCACGACATCCTCGCCCGCTCGCTGGCCCGGGGCGTGAACTTCATCGACACCGCCGAGATGTACGCGGTGCCCGCCAGGGCCGAGACCTTTGGTGCCACCGAGACCATCATCGGCAACTGGTTCGCGAAGAACCCGGGCGCGCGCGAAAAGCTGGTGGTGGCCACCAAGGTGGCCGGCCCCTCGCGCGGCATGCCCTGGGTGCGCGAAGGCAAGGGCCTGGCGCCTCAAGACATCGTTGCCTCCTGTGAGGGCAGCCTGCGCCGCCTGCAGACCGACGTGATCGATCTCTACCAGATCCACTGGCCCGAGCGCCACGTGCCGGCCTTCGGCGCCATGTACTACGACCCAGCCAAGGAAACCTCGCAGACCCCCATCCATGAGCAGCTGGAAGCGCTGGCGGGCCTGGTCAAGGCCGGCAAGGTGCGCTATGTCGGCCTCTCGAACGAGACGCCCTACGGTGTGCATGAATTCGTGCGCCTGGCCGAGCAGCATGGCCTGCCGCGCGTGGCCACGGTGCAGAACCCCTACTGCCTGGTCAACCGCACCTGGGAAAACGGGTTGGACGAGACCTGCCACCGCCTGAACGTGTCGCTGCTGGCCTACTCGCCCCTGGCCTTCGGCCTGCTCACGGGCAAGTACGACGAGAGCGGCACCACTGGCCCTGACGCACCCAAGGGTGCGCGCATCTCGTCGTACGAATCGGTGCGCAAGCAGCGCTGGGGCCGCCCCGAGTCGCTGGTGGCCGCGCGCCGCTACAACGCGCTGGCGCGCGAAAACGGCCTCACGCCCACGCAGCTGGCGCTGGCGTTCTGCTACACCAAGTGGCAGGTGGCCAGCACCATCATCGGCGTGACCTCGGTGGCACAGCTCGAAGAAGACCTGAACGCCTGGGGCACGACGCTGTCTCCCGAGGTGCTCAAGGCCATCGACGCGATCCGCCACGAACTGCGCGATCCGGCGCTGTGACGAATGGGTGACGGCCTGGCCGTCACCATGTCTTTACCCCGCCGCAGCCTCAGCGGCCAGCGCGCCTTCCTTCCAGGGCACACCTGCAGGCTCGCCCAGGTCCCAGAACAGGCCGGCCATCACGGCCAGGCCTTCGCGCGCCACGCTGGCCAGCAGGTGCTCGTTGGGCGCGTGCTGGGCGCAGGCCGGGTACGAGTGCGGCACCCACAGCGTGGGGAGCTGGAGGTCGTCGGCGAAGATGTCGTTGGGCAGCGAGCCCGCGAGGTTGGGCAGCAGGGTGGGGGCATGGCCCGCGCTGTGCTGCATCGACGCGAGTGCCCAGTCCACCCAGGGGTTGTGCAGGTCCAGGCGCGTGGCGCCGCACTGCATCCCGAGTTCGATCTCCACCTCGGCAAAGCCATGTGCGTCGAGGTGGGCGCGCACGATGTCCTGGAGGTTTCTCCAGTCCGTGCCGACCACGAAGCGCAGCTGGCAGTGCGCCACTGCGCTGGAGGGAATTGCGTTGACGGGCCGTGCGGGCAAGCCCGCACCCAGTGCCAGCACCTCCAGCGTGTTCCAGCCGACCAATTGCTCGCCCGGTGTGAGGCCCGGCTCGCCCCAACCCGGCGTCAGGGCCGGATCGTCGGCGCCGCCGCCGATCACCACGTCCTTGAGGGCCGTGCGCAGCTTCTCGGGCAGAGGCGGGGGCAGCAGGCCGGGCACGAGCATGCGGCCTCGGGCATCCACCATGCTGGCCACCGCGTGGGCCAGCACCGTAGCGGGGTTGGACAGCACACCGCCCCAGTTGCCCGAATGGTAGGCCTTGGGTCGGCTTTGCACCGTGAGCGAGAAATTGATGGCACCGCGCGAGCCCAGAAACAGCGTGGGCCGCGCCGCATTCACGCGCGGGCCGTCGCTGGCGATGAACAGATCGGCCCTGAGGGCCTCGCGCTGCTGCTGGCAGAAGGCGGCCAGGCCGGGCGAGCCGGCTTCCTCGCCCATCTCCATGAGCAGGGTCACGTTGTAGCCCAGGCGCCCCTGGCGGGCGGCGATCGTCTGTGCCAGGGCCGCAAGCACCACCGTGTGCTGGCCCTTGTTGTCGGCCGTGCCGCGGCCATACCAGCGGTCCCCTTCGATCTTCAGTTCCCAGGGCGAGAGGCCTTCGCGCCAGTTGGCATCCTGGCCGTTGACCACGTCGCCATGGCCGTAGGTGAGCACCGTGGGCAGGTCGGGCGATTCCACGCGGCGCGCCAGCAGCACCGGGCCACCGCGTGCGTCGGGGTTGTCCAGCACCTCGCAGGCAAAGCCCAGGGGGATGAGGCCGGGCACGATCTCGTCGGTCAGGTACTGGCGCAGGGCCGGAGCGCCGGGCTGTCCGGTGTCGCTCTCGGTGCGCCAGCCCACGCGGCGGCGCAGGTCGGCCTCGAAGGTGCCGCCATCGAAGTGGTGCTGGACGCTGGCCAGCAGTTGTTCGCGGGATGGGTTCATCGTCGTTGTCGTCATGCTGTCATCACTCCACAATGATTTTGGCGCGGTGGGCGAGGGCGCGGTAGCGCCCGATCTCGTCGTCGATCACGGCACGCGTGGCCACGGGCCCCAGGTGTACGGGCTCCATGCCCTGGGCGCGCATCTGTTCCTGTATCGCGGGGTCGCGCGTCACGGCCTCGACCTCGGTCACCAGCCGGCGGATGATGGGCAGCGGCGTGCGTGCCGGCGCGGCGATGGCATACCAGGCGTCGAAGGCCGCATCGGGCAGCTGGAGCTCGGCCACAGTGGGCACGCCGGGCAGCATGCTGGAGCGGTTCTTGCCCGCAATCGCCAGGGCGCGCAGCTTGCCCGCGCGGATCTGCGGTGCCGCCGCCGCCACGGTGTCGATGCCCAGCTGGATCTCGCCGCCGATCAGGGCCATCAGTGACTGGCTGCTGCCGCGGTAGGGCACGTCCTGAAGCTGGATGCCGGCGGCCTGCTCCAGCAGCGCGCCTGCCAGGTGCGGGCCCGAGCCGGAGCCGAAGGTGGCGTAGTGGAGGGTTTTGGGCGCGGCCTTGGCGGCTGCGATCAGGGCGTTGAGGTCCTTGTAGGGCGCACTGGCGCTGACCACCATCACCAGCGGCGCGCGGGCCACCGTGGCCACGGGCACCAGGTCGTTGACCGGGTCGTACGGCAGCTTGGCGCGCAGCGCGGGGTTCACCGAGTAACTGGTGGAGCCCGAGACCAGCAGGGTGTAACCGTCGGGTTTGGCACGCACCACGGCCTCGGTGCCGATGATGGTGGAGGCGCCGGGCTTGTTGTCCACCACCACGGGCGTGCCCAGGCGGGCACCGAGCTTCTGCCCCAGGGCGCGGGCCACCGCGTCGGTGCCGCCACCAGGCGGGAAGGGCACGACCAGGCGCACGCTCTGCTCGGGCCAAGGGTCTTTGGCGGCAGTGGCGGTTTGGGCGTGTGCCGCTGTCAACGTGGTGGCAAGCACGGCAAGAAGCAGGGGGACTCGAAGGCGTTGGTTCATGGAAGCTCCAGAGTAGGGCGCCGGGCTTTGCAGCGCAAGGCGCAGCACCCGCGTGGCTATCGGTTGATTGGAGCCTCGATGCACGCAAGATCGATGCTGGTTTACCATTGCTATTCATAGAGAATAAGCAACTAACCATTGCCTTGAAGGCAATGCAAGAACACTCCATGTCCCTGTCCCTGCTGAGCCTGCCCCTGCGCTACTTCCTCGAAGTGGCCCGCACCGGCTCGGTCAACCAGGCCGCGCAGCGCCTGCATGTGGCCGCGTCGGCGGTGAGCCGCCAGCTCGCAAAGCTTGAGGACTCGCTGGGCGTGGTGTTGTTCGAGCGCCAGTCGCGCGGCATGCGCCTGACAGCCGCAGGCGAGCGCCTGCTGGCCCATGCGGGCGCGCATGCGCAGGAGTCGGCCCAGTTGGTGGAGCAGTTGCAGGGCCTGGCCGCGCAGGACGCGCGGCGCGTGCGGCTGGCCTGCACGGAGGGTTTCGCCGCGGGCTTCATGCCGCTGGTGATGGCGCAGTTTCGCGAGATGCATCCCGAGGTGGAGCTGCAGCTGCACGTGGGCGTGCCCGAGGAGGTCTCGGCGCAGGTGGCGCGTGGCGATGCGGACCTGGCCCTCAAGTACAGCGTGGCGCCCGAGAAGGGCCTTGCGGTGCTGCACTCGGCCATTGCCCCGGTGTTCGCGATCACCGTGGCCGCCCATCCGCTGGCGCAGCAGCGCATGGTGAGCGTGGCCGACGTGGTGCGCTACCCGTTGCTGCTGGGCACGGCCGGCATCACCGGGCGCCAGTTGTTCGACCTGTCGTGTACGCTGCAGGGCCTGCGCTACACGCCTGCGGTGGTGAGCAATTTTTCATCGGCCCTGTTGCCGCTGCTGGGCCCGCGCGATGTGGCGCTGGCCAGCTACCTCACGGCCGCGCGCTGGGTCGAAGAGGGTGTGCTTGCAGCCCGCCCGTTCGAGGACGTGCAGCTGCAGCAGCGCCGCCTGCAGGTGCTGGCGCTCGATGGGCGCGTGCAACCGCCGCTGGTGCAGGAATTCACCGGGGTGCTGGTGGCCGCCATCGAACAGTACGGCAAGCGCAAGGTGGGGCGGCGCAAGCGCGCGACCGTGTGAATGGGTACCATCGCTGCGCCATGGCCAAGAAAGAACACGTTTCCGAAACCCCTGCCACCCAGCTCCTCAAGGCGCACAAGGTGGCCTTCACCGAACATCCGTACGAGTACCTGGAACATGGCGGCGCCCTGCACAGCGCCGAGGTGCTGGGGCTGGACCCCTTCACGGTGGTCAAGACCCTGGTGATGCAGGACCAGAACGCCAAGCCCCTGATCGTGCTGATGCACGGCAACCGCAAGGTCTCCACCAAGAACCTGGCGCGCCAGATCGGCGCCAAGTCGGTCGAGCCTTGCGCGCCCGAGGTAGCCAACCGCCACAGCGGCTACCTGGTGGGCGGCACCTCGCCGTTCGGCACGCGGCGCGACATGCCGGTGTACATCGAGGGCAGCATCCTCGATTTGCCGCGCATCGCCATCAATGGCGGCAGGCGCGGCTTTCTGGTGCAGATCGACCCGCAGGTCTGCGTGCAACTGCTCGGTGCGCAGACCGTGCATTGCGCGCTGGCAGAATAGCGGGCCTGCGCCGCCGTCGGCACGCACCCCATCCAAGGAACTGAATTGACCGCCGTGTACCCCTTTCTCGCCACCCTGGCGGCCTACCTGCTCGGGTCGCTGTCGTTCGCCGTGATCGTGACGCGCGCCATGGGCATGCGCGACCCGCGCACCTATGGCAGCAAGAACCCCGGTGCCACCAATGTGCTGCGCTCGGGCAACAAGGTGGCGGCCATTGTCACACTGGTGCTTGATGCCGTGAAGGGCTGGCTGCCCGTGGCCCTGGTGGTCTGGTTCGGCAAGCCCTACGGGATGCAGGAGGGCACCATGGCCCTGGTCGGCCTGGCGGCCTTCCTCGGTCACCTGTGGCCGGTGTTCTTCCGCTTCGAAGGTGGCAAGGGCGTGGCCACGGCGCTGGGCGTGCTGCTGGGCGTGAGCGGCTGGCTTGGCCTGGCCACAGCGGTCACCTGGGTGATCATCGCCTTCTTCTTTCGCTATTCGTCCCTGGCTTCCTTGGTGGCGGCGGTGTTTGCGCCGGTGTACTACCTGCTGGCCGATGGCGTGGTCTGGAATGCCGATGGGCGCATTGCGGCAGCCATGGCCGTGATGGCCCTGCTGCTGGCCTGGCGCCACAAAGAGAACATCAAGCGCCTGCTGGAGGGCAAGGAGTCGCGCCTGGGCAGCAGCAAGGTGGCGAAAGCCAAGGGCGCCAAGGGCTGACCCAGCCCCTTGCATCGGGCTGCAGGGGGGCGGCCTGTGCTATCGCGTGCCCAGCGCAGCGGGCGCCGTGATCAGCGTGCGCATGCTGGAGATGCGCTGCGCTGCATACAGGCCCAGCCGCACCATGGTGCGGTGGTTGAGCTCCACCTTCACGGCCGAACGGGCCACGGCCGACTGGATGCGGGGCTTGCCGCTGGCCGTCTGGTACAGGTTGGGCTGGGTCTGCTGCTGGCCCACCGGGTCCAGCAGGCTGGCCACCAGCGGGTAGTTGGCCTTTTCACTGCGGCGCAGCACGATGGCCACCTCGCCGTTGTCCAGCCGCACGAAGGTGCCGGGAGGGCACAGGCCGATGGAGCGCACGAGGGTGTAGCTGACTTCGTCGCGCTGGTCCACCTCCTGGCCCACGATGGCGCGCACCGAGTCGGTGGCGCTGCGCCCGGCGCGCGACTTGCGCGGGCTGATCATGGCCGCGTAGCGGTCGATGGTGCCCAGGATGCGCGTCAGGCGGTCTTCCGGGTTTTGCTGGGCCAGGGGAACCTGGTCGGCCATGTTGGTGTGGTGCTGGCCAACGACGTCGAGCCACAGGGGGTCGTTCACGAACAGGCGTTCCAGCAGGGCCTGGCTCTCCTCGGGGTGGCTGCGGATGGCTTCCTGCTGTGCGCTGCTGGGGCGGTCGCGCTGCTCGGCCAGTTCGTCCTGCAGCGCGGTCATGCCGATGTTCATGGTGAGCGCGGCGCGCACCAGGCTGTCGCGTTCACTCTGCGCCAGGCGCAGGTCCTGCGCCATGATGTGGCACAAGGTGCCACAGACCAGGGCGTGTGCTGCGCTGTAGCCCACCGACGAGGTCGAGGCGAGCTGGAACATGAGGTACAGCGCGGCGTCGATGTCGTGCGCTACCAGCTCCTGCAGCCACAGGTCGAAGCTGCGCACCTTGCCTGGAAAATCCTGCACCTGCAGCGGCTTGGACAACAGCACCGAAAGGGCCGACTCCAGGTCCGACCACAGGCCGAGCAAGTCCTCGTACTCGCCTTCGTGGGGGCTGTTGCCGGGCAGGGGGGTGGTGGCGTTCATGGCAGGGGTGGGGCGCGACGGTTCAGTGGCGCTTTTCCAGCACCATCTGGTCGTTGTTGCGGGTCATCTGGAATTGCGTCAGAAAGCTGTTGCCCAGCAGCACGTAGGGCATGCCCTCGGGCATGATGACGGCCATCACGCCGAGCACTTCCACGTCGCCCAGGCGCATGGAGTTCAGGCGCACGCGCCAGCCGACGGCGGAGCCGTTGGCCGTGCTCATGATCACCTTCTGGCTGTCGTCGACCTTGATGCCCATGCGTTCTGCGTCGGGCTTGCCGATGGCGACCACGGATGCACCGGTGTCCACCATGTACTTCATCGGCTTGCCGTTGATGGTGCCGGTGTTGATGAAGTGGCCCTGGTTGTCGGCCATGAGGACGATGCGCTTGCCGCTGCCACTGGACCCCAGCGCCACGGGCGATTCACCGAGCCGCAGCAGGCGCCGGGCGCCCAGGACTTCCACGGTGGCTTCGTCGCGCGTGACGGACAGCACCTTCACGCCCCGGTGCGTCTCGCCGGGTCCAACGGCACGTGGCTCCCCCCCATCGACCACCAGCAGGGCCTTGCTCCCCAGCATGCCTGCCAGGGCGATGGACTGACCGGATGGCTGCGCCGCCAGCGGCCATGCCAGGCCCGCGGCGAGGGCGAAGGAGAGGGCAAAGCGCAGATGGCGCATGGTCGGAACGCGTCAGTCGCGGAAGTTGTCGAACGACAGGGGCACGTCGGTCACGTCCTTGCGGATCAGCGCCATGGCCGCCTGCAGGTCGTCGCGCTTGGCGCCGGTGATGCGCACCTTGTCCTCCTGGATGGCGGCCTGGACCTTGAGCTTGCTTTCCTTCATGAGCTTCTGGATCTTCTTGGCCAACTCGCTCTCGATGCCGTTGCGCACCTTGATGACCTGCTTGACCTTGTCGCCGCCCATCTTCTGCACGTCGCCCATGTCCAGGAAGCGCACGTCCACATTGCGCTTGGTGAGCTTGTTGCGCAGCACGTCTTCGATCTGGGTGAGCTGGAAGTCGGCGTCGCCGATCAGTGTGATGTCCTTGTCCTTGATCTCGATGCTGGCCGACGTGCCCTTGAAATCGAAGCGGGTGGCGATTTCCTTGGCGGTGTTCTCGACGGCGTTCTTCACTTCGACCAGGTTGGCTTCGCAGACGGTGTCAAAAGATGGCATGGTGGTGGTTCTCTCTCGGGAATACGGTTTTCGCCGCAGCGCGCGGATGCGTGGGTGCGACAATCGGGCCAATGGTAGTCGAGAAAAACGCCCCTTTGCAGCCCTGCAACACCTTCGGCATTGCGGCACGCGCCCAAACCCTGGTGCGCGTGCGCTCGGCCGATGATATTTCGGCCTTCCTGGCCGATAAAGAACTGTCTGGCGGCCCGGTCTTCGTGCTGGGCGGGGGCAGCAACATCATTCTGACCGGGGATGTGCGCCCCGTGGTACTGAAGATGGAAATCAGGGGCCTGCGGCTGGTCGAAGCGACCTCCAAGGCCTTCATCGTCGAAGCCGGTGCCGGCGAGGTCTGGCACGACTGCGTGGCCTGGACCCTGGCGCAGGGCTATCCGGGCCTGGAAAATCTGGCGCTGATCCCCGGCACGGTGGGGGCATCGCCGGTGCAGAACATCGGCGCCTATGGCGTGGAACTGCAGGACCGCTTCGAATCCCTGGATGCCATCGACCTTGCCACGGGCGAGCGCTTCACGCTCAACGCGGCGCAGTGCGCCTTTGGCTACCGCGATTCGGTGTTCAAGCATGCCCCGTCGCAGCCCGAGGTGGCGGGCGGGCTGCCGCGCGGCATGGGCCTGGCCGGGCGCGCGGTGATCACGCACGTGCGCTTTCGGCTGCCGCGCCCCTGGAAACCCGTGCTGGGTTACCTGGAGCTGGAGCGCCGCAGGGCCGAGGCTGGGATCGAGCAGCCCACGGCGCAGCAGATGTTCGACTGGGTGTGCGACATCCGCCGCGCCAAGCTGCCCGACCCGGCCGTGGTGGGCAACGCCGGCAGCTTCTTCAAGAACCCGACGGTCTCGCCCGAGCAGTGCGCCGACATCATCGCGCGCGAGCCCAAGATCGTGCATTACCCCATGCCCGATGGCAGCATCAAGCTGGCCGCTGGCTGGCTCATCGACGCCTGCGGCTGGAAGGGCAAGTCCATCGGCAAGGCCGGCGTGTACGAAAAGCAGGCGCTGGTGCTGGTCAACCGCGGCCGTGGCGCCCACAGTGTGACGGGCGGCGAGGTGATGACCCTGGCCAAGGCCATTCAGACCAGCGTCTATGAGCGCTTTGGCATCCGGCTGGAGCCAGAGCCGGTGGTGGTGTAGGTCGCTTCGGCTCACCCCCAATGCAAGAAAGCCACCCGAGGGTGGCTTTCTTCATGGCGGCGGAGCGGTGTTATTCGCTGCGTTCGTTGTTCAGCTGCGCCAGTGCGGCATTGCCGTCCAGCGACAGCAGGCCGCTGCGCGCGTACACGCCCAGCTTGGCACGCGTGTCGATGATGTCCAGGTTGCGCATGGTCAACTGGCCGATGCGGTCTGCGGGCGAGAACGGCGCGTCTTCGACCTTTTCCATGCTCAGGCGCTCGGGGGCGTAGGTCAGGTTGGGCGATTCGGTGTTCAGCAGCGAGTAGTCGTTGCCGCGGCGCAGTTCCAGCGTGACCGTGCCGGTGATGGCACGTGCCACCCAGCGCTGGGCGGTGTCGCGCAGCATGATGGCCTGGGGGTCGAACCAGCGGCCCTGGTAGAGCAGGCGGCCGAGCTTGAGGCCGTTCAGGCGGTACTGCTCGATCGTGTCCTCGTTGTGGATGCCGGTCACCAGGCGCTCGTAGGCGATGTGCAGCAGCGCCAGGCCCGGGGCCTCGTAGATGCCGCGGCTCTTGGCCTCGATGATGCGGTTCTCGATCTGGTCGCTCATGCCCAGGCCGTGGCGCCCGCCGATGCGGTTGGCTTCCAGGATCAGGGCCACGGGGTCGCTGAACTCCACGCCGTTCAGGGCCACGGGCTGGCCTTCCTCGAAGCGCACCGAGACTTCCTCGGCCTTGACCTGCACGTCCTCCTTCCAGAACGCGACGCCCATGATGGGGTTCACGATGCGGATGCCGCTGTTCAGGAATTCGAGGTCCTTGGCTTCATGGGTGGCACCCAGCATGTTGCTGTCGGTGCTGTAGGCCTTCTCGGCGCTCATCTTGTAGCCGAAACCTTCCTTGGTCATGAAGGCCGACATTTCGGCGCGGCCGCCCAGCTCGTCGATGAACAGCTGGTCCAGCCAGGGCTTGTAGATCTTGAGCGAGGGGTTGGTCAAGAGGCCGTAGCGGTAAAAGCGCTCGATGTCATTGCCCTTGAAGGTCGAACCATCGCCCCAGATGTGGACGTCGTCTTCCTTCATGGCAGCCACCAGCATGGTGCCGGTGACGGCACGGCCCAGCGGCGTGGTGTTGAAGTAGGTGACGCCGGCGGTGCTGATGTGGAAGGCGCCGGCCTGCAGGGCGGCAATGCCTTCGTGCGCCAGCTGCGTGCGGCAGTCCACCAGGCGGGCCTTTTCGGCGCCGTATTCCATGGCCTTGGCAGGAATGGCGTCGTAGTCGGGCTCGTCGGGCTGGCCCAGGTTGGCCGTGTAGGCGTAGGGCACGGCGCCCTTGTTCTTCATCCAGCGCAGTGCGGCGCTGGTGTCGAGGCCGCCGGAGAAGGCGATGCCGACCTTCTCGTTGAGGGGCAGGTTCTGGAGGATGGTGGCCATGTCGTTCAGGGCTTTCTCGGGGCTCAGCCGAAGTGGCAGATGTAGTGGTAGGCGCTGGCGACGCGGATCTCGAACTTGGAGTTGCCGGGCACGCTGAATTTTTCGCCCGCGCCGGACTTGACCCAGGCATCGGTGCCGTCGAGCTTGTACTCGCACTCACCGCCCACGCATTCCATGATCTCGGGCGCGCCGGTGTTGAAGGTCAGCGAGGCGGGCAGGACCACGCCCACCGACTTCTTCGTGCCATCGGGGAAGGTGATGTTGTGGCTCACGCACTTGCCGTCGAAGTACACATTGGCCTGGGTGGTGACGGACACGCCGTCGATTTTTTCGGTGGTCATGGATGCGCGTTGGTTAGAGGGAAACCCCTGATTTTAGGCCACCATGCCGCATGGACGCTTTCGATATGGCGCAGGGCAAAAAAAAGAGCCCCGAAGGGCTCTTTGGAGGACTGGACGCCAGGGGAGGGCAGCCGTCAACGGCAATGGTCACTGGGCCGGCAGCGTGTTCATGCCGACGGCTGCCTGGGCTGCCCGCCCGAACTCAGCGGTTCTTAGCGCCAGTAGGGATTGCGCGGGTGGTGGTACGAGCGGTCGTAGCCGTACTCGATCACCGTGACCGGGGGCGTCACGTAGGTGGGGGGCGGTGCCGGGTAGGTCGAGGTGACCACGCCGGGCTGGGCATAGCCCTGCTGGTACGAGGGTTCCGTGGAGTAGGTCTGGCCCGGCTGCACGCTCACGGGGATCCAGCGGCCCGGGTCGTACTGGGTGCGTGTGGTGTACTGGCGGCCTGCGTACTCGTAGGTCACGTTGTAGCCCACCGTGCGGTTCTCGTAGTAGGTCTGGTTGTGGCAGCGCTGCACGTTCTCGTACTGCGGCTGGCCATTGCCTTCGATGTTGTTGCCCAGCACGGCGCCACCGATCAGGCCCAGCGCCGTGGCGGCCGCACGGCCGCTGCCCTTGCCAATCTGGTTGCCCACGGCACCGCCGGCAATGGCGCCGATCACCGCGCCGCCACCGGTGGTGCGGTTGCCGCTGTACACGGTTTCGTTGTTGCACACCTGCTGGGGCACGGCCACCTGCTGGACGATGGGGGTGGTCGAGAGCACGCGGCCCTGTTCCTGGGCTGCGGCCATGGAGGCAATGGCTGCCATGGCGGAAAAAACGACGATCTTTTTCATGGAGAAACTCCTTTCAGGTCGGTACATAACGCACCAGACTGTCGAAAAGTTTAGGCGCTACCCGTCAATACCGGGTGGGCAGGCCGTAAAACTGCGTAAAGATTTGTGCAATATCTCCGGTTTCAATGCACTGCATCCGGGCGACTTCAGTGCTTGGAGCCTGCTGCGCGCCATTCGTTCCAGGTTTCAGGCGCAAAACCCACCGAAATGCGGGTCGTGCCGCCCTGGCTCCACTCCACCACGGGCCGCTTGACCACGCTGGGCTGGGCCTGCAGCAGGGCGCTGGCACTGGCGTCGTCCTGCACGGCGGCCTGGGTGTCCGCGTCAAGCTTGCGCCACGTCGTTCCCTGGCGGTTGACGAGCTTGTCGCGCCCCGCGGCGGCCAGCCAGCCGGGCAGGCGGTCGGCTGGCACCCCTTGTTTCTTGAAATCGTGGAAGCTGTATTCGAGGCCCTGCTCGGTGAACCAGGTGCGCGACTTCTTGACGGTATCGCAGTTGGGAATGCCGTAGACGGTGATAGTGGGTGCAGTTGTCATGGGAAATAGGGCGTGAGGATGTGTGTGACCGTGGGCTCGGCGACAATCGCGGCCTGTATGCACACCAATAATATCGACACCCTGGACGGCTGGCTGCAGCACTGTGAGCAACTGCACCCGCACAACATCGACATGGGCCTGGACCGGGTCAGCAAAGTGGCCCGCCGCATGGCGCTGCGCTTCGACTGCCCGGTGATCACCGTGGCGGGCACCAATGGCAAGGGATCCACCTGTGCCATGCTGGAGGCCGTGGGCCTGCAATCGGGCTACCGCACGGGGGTCTACACCTCGCCCCACCTGGTGCATTTCGAAGAGCGCTGCCGCGTGCATGGTGAAATCGTGGCCGCCGCCGACCTGGTGCCGCACTTCGCCGCGGTGGAGGCGGCCCGCGTGCAGGGTGGCGAAGCCATCTCGCTGACCTATTTCGAGTTCAGCACCCTGGCCATCCTGCGGCTCATGAGCCAGGCGCGCCTGGACCTGGCCATCCTCGAGGTCGGCCTGGGCGGGCGGCTCGATGCGACCAACATCATCGACGCCGACTGCGCCATCATCACCAGCATCGATATCGACCACACCGAATTCCTGGGCAAGGACCGCGAAAGCATCGGCCGCGAGAAGGCCGGCATCATGCGCACCGGCCGCCCGGTGATCGTGAGCGATCCCATGGCCCCGCAGAGCGTGGTGGACCATGCCACCGAGATCGGCGCCGACCTGTGGCGTTCGGGCCGCGACTTCAACGTCTCGGGCGACAAGCAGCAGTGGAGCTGGGCCGGCCGGGGCCGGCGCTACGCGGGCCTGGCCTACCCCTCGCTGCGCGGCGCCAACCAGCTGGTGAACGCCGCCGGCGTGCTGGCGGCCTTCGAGGCGCTGCGCGAGCGCATTCCCGTGACGGCCCAGGCCGTGCGCACGGGCATGGCCATGGTGGAGCTGCCCGGGCGCTTCCAGATCGTGCCGGGCGAGCCCACGCTGGTGCTGGACGTGGCGCACAACCCGCATTCGGTGGCGGCCCTCACGGCCAACCTGGACGCGATGGGCTTTTTCCCCACCACGCACGCCGTGTTCGGGGCCATGGCGGACAAGGACCTGGCCACCATGCTGGCCAGGGTGGGCCCGCTGGTGGACCGCTGGTACTTCACCAGCCTGCCCACGCCCCGGGCCGAGACGGGCGCGGCGCTGCAGCAGAAGTGGAATGCCCTGCAGATGGTGGCCGGCGGGCGCCGCGAGGTGGCCACCAGCGTGTACCAAGACCCCATGCAGGCACTGCAGGCGGCCGTGGCGGCGGCAGGCCCCGCTGATAGAATCGTGGTCTTTGGCTCGTTCTTCACGGTGGGCGGGGTATTGATCAACGGAACGCCCCGCCTGCACGCCAAACATCTGGGCGCGTAAGCACCCCGCACGAGTCGCAACTCCATGGCATTTTTCAAGTTTCGGTGGCCCGGTCAGAGTGAACCCGCACCGGCCGACAAGCCGGCCAAGCGCTCGCGCGCAGCGCCCCCGGCCGAAAGCATCGAAGCGATGCGCCGGCGCGCGCGCCACCGCCTGATCGGCGCGGCCGTGCTGGTGGCCCTGGGCGTGGTGGGCTTTCCGCTGCTGTTCGACACCCAGCCGCGCCCTGTCGCGGCGGACATCCCCATCGAGATCCCTGATCGCAACAAGACCGCGCCCGTGGTCGTGCCCGCCCCTGCGGCCGCGCAGGCACCGGCGCCTGCGCCCGCGCCAGCCTCTGCCGCCGTGGCACGCCAGGCGGCGCCAGTGACTCCCCCCGTCCCGCCGTCCGGCAGTCGCACCGCCTCGCAGGGCCAGGGCAATGCCGGCAATGGCCTGAGCGAAGGCGAAGAGATCATCGCCAGCCCCAAGCCCGCGCTGGTGCCCAAGCCGCCCGTGGTGGCGGCCGCACCCAAGCCGGAGCACAAGCCCGAACCGAAGCCCGAGCCCAAGCCGGCCGTGGTGGCCGCCACGCCAGCGCCCGCGCCGGTGGCGCCGGCGCGTGCCAACGACGAAGCTGCCCGCGCCCGCGCACTGCTGGAAGGCCGCACCGCGGCGCCAGCCGTCGCGGCCGCCGCCTCGGCCAGTGCCGAGGATGCCCGTTTCATCGTGCAGGTGGGGGCGTTCGCCGATGCGGACAAGGCCCGTGAGGCGCGCACCAAGGTGGAGCGCTCCGGCCTCAAGACCTTCGTGCAGGTGGTGGATACCAAGGACGGCAAGCGCACCCGGGTGCGTGTGGGGCCCTTCAACAACCGCGCCGATGCGGACAAGGCCGCCGGCAAGATCCGTTCGCTGGAACTGTCGGCGTCGGTGCTGACGCTCTGATGTGATGCCGGAGCAGGCTGCGCCGCTGATGGCCGCGCTGGACTGGGTTTTCGTGGCCGTGCTGCTGGCCTCCATGCTGATGGGGGCCTGGCGCGGTCTGGTGTATGAGGTGCTGTCCCTGGTGGGCTGGGTGGCGGCTTTTTTTGTGGCGCAGTGGCTGGCCGACGATGTGGCGGCGCTGCTGCCCATGGGCGAATCGGCCGCCGGCCTGCGGTATGCGGCGGGCTTTGCCCTGGTGTTCATCGGCGCGGTGTTCGCGTGCGGGTTCCTGGCCTGGTTGGCCAAGAAGCTGGTGGAATCGATCGGCCTGCGCCCGGCAGACCGCACCCTGGGGGCGGTCTTCGGGGTGCTGCGGGGCATGGTGCTGCTGCTGGCCGTGGCCGTGGTGGCCGGGCTCACGCCCCTGCACGAGGCCGCCTGGTGGCAGGAATCGCGGGGCGCGCCGGTATTGGCCCAGGTGCTCGAAGGGTTGAAACCGGCGCTTCCGGAAGAATTTACGAGGCACTTGCCTTCGTGAGGCGGCAACGGCCAGAAGCTGTTGTCGTGGGTTTGCAGCGGGGATGTTCCCGCAAACGGATGGAAACGAACTATGTGTGGAATCGTCGGCGTCGTCAGTACCGCGCCCGTCAATCAGTTGATCTATGACGCCTTGCTGCTGCTGCAGCACCGGGGCCAGGATGCCGCCGGCATCGTGACCCAGCAGGGCCGCAAGTTCTTCATGCACAAGGCCAAGGGCATGGTGCGCGACGTGTTCCGCACGCGCAACATGCGGGCCTTGCCCGGCAATGTGGGCCTGGGCCAGGTGCGCTACCCCACCGCCGGCAATGCCTACAGCGAGGAAGAGGCCCAGCCCTTCTACGTGAACGCGCCCTTCGGCCTGGTGCTGGTACACAACGGCAACCTGACCAATGCCCAGACGCTGCGCACGGAGCTGTTCCAGACCGACCACCGCCACACCAACACCGACAGTGACTCGGAAGTGCTGCTCAACGTGTTCGCGCACGAACTCGAGCGTGCCACCGCCGGCGTGCCGCTGCAGCCCCAAAATGTGTTCGACGCCGTGCGTGCCGTACACAAGCGCATCAAGGGCTCGTACGCCGTGATCGCCATGATCGCCGGCCACGGCCTGCTGGCCTTCCGCGACCCGCACGGCATCCGCCCGCTGGCGATTGGCCGCAGCGCGGACGGCAACGTCATGGTGGGCAGCGAATCGGTGGCGCTGGAAGGCACCTCGCATGTGTTCGAACGCAACATCGAACCCGGCGAAGCCGTGTTCATCACGCTCGACGGCACCGTGCATTCGGCCCAGTGCGCCGAGAACCCGCAGCTCAACCCCTGCATCTTCGAGTTCGTGTACCTGGCACGCCCTGATTCGGTGCTGGACGGCATCTCGGTCTACCAGGCGCGCCTGAACCTGGGCGAGGCCCTTGCCAAGCGCGTGGTCTCCACCGTGCCGCCCAACGAGATCGACGTGATCATCCCGATCCCCGAGTCGAGCCGCCCCAGCGCCACGCAACTGGCGCACCTGCTGGGCGTTCCGTACCGCGAGGGCTTCGTGAAGAACCGCTACGTGGGCCGCACCTTCATCATGCCAGGGCAGGGCGTGCGCAAGAAGTCCGTGCGCCAGAAGCTCAACGTGATCGCCAGCGAGTTCAAGGGCCGCAACGTGCTGCTGGTGGACGACTCCATCGTGCGTGGCACCACCTCGCGCGAGATCGTGCAGATGGCGCGCGACGCCGGTGCCCGCAACGTCTACCTGGCCAGTGCCGCGCCACCGGTGCGCTACCCCAATGTGTACGGCATCGACATGCCCACCAGCAGTGAATTGGTGGCCCATGGCCGCACGGTGGAAGAGATCCGCCAGGTCATCGGCTGCGACGCCCTGATCTACCAGGACGTGGATGGCATGAAGCGCGCCATTGGCTCGCTCAACAAGGCTATCGTCGGCTTCGACGCATCGTGCTTCGACGGCACCTATGTGACCGGCGACATCACTGCCGAGGACATCGCGCGCCTGAACGAAGGCCGCGTGGGCGTGGAAGAGAACGAGGAAGACACCTCGCGTCTGGCGCTTCCCAACGCTCAAGACGCCTGAGCGCACTGAATGCAGCCTCGGGCGAGGCTGCATTCCTGCCTGGCAACCAATTCGTGGGCGCACCGATGAAACGGGGCGCCCATGCCGTTTGAGGAGCGCGGAACCGGGCGCAAAACCGGCGCCCGTGGCGCGGCACTTATCATTACCGGCATCGACCGCCGCCTTCGCACCTGCTTGACCGCGGCAGGGCAGGGCGGCCCACCCAGCAAGACCTATGACCGACCAGAACAACACCCCCGCCACCGGCCGCGTGCGCACGCGCTTTGCGCCGTCCCCCACCGGCTTCATCCACCTGGGCAACATCCGCTCGGCCCTGTACCCCTGGGCCTTCGCGCGTGCCATGGGCGGCGACTTCATCCTGCGCATCGAAGACACCGACGTGGAGCGCTCCAGCCAGGTCGCGGTGGACGTGATCCTGGAAAGCATGGAGTGGCTGAGCATGCAGCCCGACGAGGGCCCGTTCTACCAGATGCAGCGCATGGACCGCTACCGCGCCGTGCTCGAAGACCTCAAGGCCACCGGCCTGGTCTACCCCTGCTACATGGGCATCGCTGAACTCGATGCCCTGCGCGAAGCGCAGATGGCTGCCAAGGAAAAGCCGCGCTACGACGGCACCTGGCGCCCCGAGCCCGGCAAGACCCTGCCGGCCATCCCCGAAGGCGTGCAGCCCGTGCTGCGCTTCAAGAACCCGCAGGGCGGCGTGGTCGCCTGGGACGACAAGGTCAAGGGCCGCATCGAGATCAGCAACGACGAACTCGACGACCTGGTGATCGCGCGCCCCGACGGTACGCCCACCTACAACTTCTGCGTGGTGGTGGACGACATCGACATGGCCATCACCCACGTGATCCGCGGCGACGACCATGTGAACAACACGCCGCGCCAGATCAATATTTTCCGCGCCCTGGGCAAGGAGCCGCCGGTCTACGCCCACCTGCCTACCGTGTTGAACGAGCTGGGCGAGAAGATGAGCAAGCGCAACGGCGCCAAGCCCGTGACGCAGTACCGCGACGAGGGCTACCTGCCCGACGCCATGGTCAACTACCTGGCCCGCCTGGGCTGGAGCCACGGCGACGACGAGATCTTCAGCCGCGCGCAGTTCCTCGAATGGTTCAACCTCGATCACCTGGGCCGCAGCGCCGCGCAGTTCGACGAGGCCAAGCTGCGCTGGGTGAACGCACAGCACCTCAAGGCCATGGACGACGAGGCCCTGGCCGCCCTGGTCGCGGCCCAACTGGAAAAGCGCGGCTTGGCCGCCGCCGACCTGGCCGATGGCCGCCTGCCGCGCATCTGCGCATTGTTCAAGGACCGCTGCGACACCACGGTGGCGCTGGCCGACTGGGCCCAGGTGTTCTATGGCGACGTGACGCCGAACGATGCGGAACTCGCCCAGCATGTGACCGAAGCCATCCAGCCGGCCATCGCCGCCCTGGCCGAAGCGCTGGCCACCTGCGAATGGAACAAGGCTGCCATCAGCGCCGCCTTCAAGCAGGTGCTGGCCGCACACGGCCTGAAGATGCCGCAACTGGCCATGCCGGTGCGCGTGCTGACGGTGGGCACGGCCCATACGCCGTCGGTCGATGCGGTGCTGGAATTGATCGGACGCGAAAAAATTGGCGTTCGTTTGCAAAACCGCTAAAAACCTGTCTATAATTTGAGTCTCTGATGAAGACGACATACACAGTGTGAATGAAGTCGGAAAGAGCGGTCTGGGAAGGTATTTCCAGCCGCACCAAGTGGGGGTATAGCTCAGCTGGGAGAGCGCTTGCATGGCATGCAAGAGGTCATCGGTTCGATCCCGTTTACCTCCACCACCTTCCATCAGAACCGTTCGCAAGTTCCAAGGTTTTGACCCTATCGTCTAGAGGCCTAGGACATCACCCTTTCACGGTGAGTACCGGGGTTCGAATCCCCGTAGGGTCGCCAAGTTGTAGCGCTTGGCTTGTGAGGTGGCAACACCGCTGCAAGCGAAAGCTGCCTGCCAGGAGTGGTAGTTCAGTTGGTTAGAATACCGGCCTGTCACGCCGGGGGTCGCGGGTTCGAGTCCCGTCCACTCCGCCAGTTTATTGCCGTTGCATGTCGGTTTGATGATATGCAAGGGCCTGTGGGGGTATAGCTCAGCTGGGAGAGCGCTTGCATGGCATGCAAGAGGTCATCGGTTCGATCCCGTTTACCTCCACCACGGTTTTGATCGGGTTGGTTGAGTCAGTCAGTCGGTTAGCTCCAAGGTTTTGACCCTATCGTCTAGAGGCCTAGGACATCACCCTTTCACGGTGAGTACCGGGGTTCGAATCCCCGTAGGGTCGCCAAGTTGTAGCGCTTGGCCTGTGTTGAAGAATGCAGGCGAAAGCTATCTACCAGGAGTGGTAGTTCAGTTGGTTAGAATACCGGCCTGTCACGCCGGGGGTCGCGGGTTCGAGTCCCGTCCACTCCGCCAGTATCAAAGGGTTACGTCAGCAATGGCGTAACCCTTTTTTCGTTCTGCCCGGGTATTGATCTGGCCCGGATCGGGTGGCTGTGCCGGCAGGTATTGCGGGGCGTTTTTCGCCGATTTACCGGCAAGGCCCTGTTCGGCGGGATGCCAGCCGTGGGCGACGGGCGGCAGGGCGCTCGCACCGCCCCTGCCCTGGGTGACGAACGGCCGAGTGCCGTTCGTTCGCAAAGCCCGGGCTGGCAACCAAAGCCTGCGTCGGCGCCATCCACAAGGTCGCTCAGCCGACCGAGACCGCAGGGTTGAGGCTGTACAGCCCCGTGATGCTGGCTTTGCCGAGCACCGGGGCAGTGGCCAGCGCCGCGCGCACGTTGGCTCCGGTCAATGGGCCCGCGACCGCGAGGGTCGGCGCGGCCAGGGCATAGACGGTGAAGACGTAATGATGCACCAGCGTGTCGTTCCACGGTGGGCAGGGGCCGTCATAGCCGTAGTAGTCGCCCTTCATCTGTTCGTCGCCCGCGAACCAGCCGGTGTAGTCGTTGATGCCGTGGCGTGCGCCGCCGGGTGCGGCGGGGCCAGGCTTGCCGCGCGGCGTTACGCCGTCGGAGTGGCTGCCTGCTGCGATCTGCCGGGTGTCGGCTGGCAGGTCGAGCAGCAGCCAGTGGAAGAAGTCCACGCGCGGCAGCGCTGCGGGCACTTCGCGGCCCTCCTGGTTCACGTCGTCGCCGCGGCTGGGCACGTCCGGGTCGTGGCAGACCACCACAAACGACTGCGTGCCCTCGGGCGCGCCGCTCCAGGCGAGGTGCGGATTGCGGTTGGACGACAGCGCGACGTGCGTGGCGGCGTCCGGCACCGCGAACGCGAATTCGCCTGGGATCGCCTGGCCGTCCTGAAAGCTCTGGCTGCTGAGTTGCATGGTGTGTGTCCTGGGTTGGGGGCGAGGGAATGTGCTGCTGCCGAATTCTAGAGACATGCGGCGCCACAGAAGTGCCATCAGCGGTCGTGCATGCGCTGTGCGCAAAAGTCACGCGCCACCTTCAAGGCGGGCGCTTCGGTGATGCCTTCGAGCGTGACGAAGGCGAACTGCGAGCTCAGCTGCAACGGGCGGCTCAGCCTGAGTTCTGCCAGTTCACCCCGGTCGATGAGCGAGCGGGCGACCTCGATGGTGCCCAGGAACACGGTATCGGTGGTGCGCACCACGTCGAGCAGGCATGCCACTTCGTCCGACTGGAGCTGCACGGCTTCGCTGAAATGCGCGGGCTGGCCGAAGTGCGCGTTGAGGCTGTGTACGGCTTCGTTGCTCAGGCCTGTGCCCGCCAACGGGTACCCACGCAGTTGGGCGAACGACACCTGGGCCACACGGTGCAGGGGATGGCCGCTGCGGCAGACAAAACCCAGGCGCATTTCGGGGAACAGGTCCACGTGCAGGTCGCCCGCCGGGGGCAGCGTGCGCCGGTGGACCACCAGCGCATCCAGAGCCCGGGCGCGCAGGCTCTGCAATTGCAGCTCTGCCGGACCGCTGGAGAGCTGGACCTTGATGCGCGGATGGTGCGCCAGCATGTGCTGCAACAGCGGCACGGCCAGCATCGCCGTCGGCGCGGGCCCGAGGCCGAGCTTCACGGTGCCGATCTGCAAGTCCGCCAACAGGCTGGCACTGCGCTTGAGCTCGGACAGCTCCAGCCCGATGCGCCGGGCCCGCGCCGCAACCAGAACACCGAGCGGCGTGAGCTGCTTGCGCTTGCCGGAGCGCTCGATGAGCGGGGCGCCCAGCTCGTCCTCCATGGCCAGGATGCTGCGGCTGAGCGCGGGCTGCGTGAGGTACAGCTGCTCGGCCGCGCGGCTGAAGGAGCCCGTTTCGGCGACGGCGAGCAAGTGCTCGAACTGCTGGAGGTTCATGCAACAGCCTCGGGTTTTATGAGGGTGGGTAATGGTATTTCAAATAATTATGCATTGGACGTTCTGCCAGCCGCTGCATAGCATCGCCCTGCATCCACTCACTGCAAAGGCGCGCACCATGGTTTCACATCCTCTTTTTTCCGGGCTGGCGATGGGCCTCGCTGGCCTGGCGGTCTTCGCCGCCATGCCCCTGCAGGCGCAGCAGGCCTATCCGTCCAGGGCCATCACGGTGGTGGTGCCGGTGGCCGCAGGCGGTGCCGCCGACGGCCTGGCAAGGGCCTGGGCGGACCACCTGGGCAAGTCGCTCGGGCAGCCCGTGGTGGTTGACAACAAGCCCGGTGCCAATGGCGGCATTGCGGCCAGCTACGTCGCCAAGCAGCCCGCGAACGGCTACACCCTGCTGTTCGGCAGCACGTCGAACATGTCGCTCAACCGCTTTTCGTACAAGACGCTGGCCTACGACCCGGTGAAGGATTTCGACCCGGTGCTCATGCTGGCGGGCACGTCGCAGGTGCTGGTGGCCAACCCGGCGTCCGGCATCAAGTCGCTGGACGACCTTGTCAGGCTGGCCCGGGCCAAGCCCGATTCGCTCAACTACGGGTCCGCCGGCAAGGGCAATTCGACGCACCTCAACGTCGAGTTCCTGGCGCAGCACTATGGCCTGCAGATGACCCACGTGCCCTACAAGGGCGCGGCCCCGGCCATGGTCGGGCTGATCGGCGGCGAGATCCAGGTCACGGCCGATGCCATCACCAGCGTCGTGCCCCAGGCCAAGGGCGGCAAGGTGGTGCCGCTGCTGGTGTTCGGCAGCCAGCGCTCACCGGCCTTGCCGAACGTGCCCACGGTCTATGAAGCCGGGCTCAAGGACTTTCCTGCCGGCGGCTGGTATGGGTTGATGGTGCCCAAGGGCACACCCAGAAGAGGTGGTGGCGCTGCTGAATGCCGAGACGAAGAAATTCTGGGCCGACCCGACCGTCAAGGCCCGCATGGACGCGCTGTTCATGGACCCGCCGACGGCCCTGGGCCCCGAAGCGGTGGCCAGGACCATGCAGGACGAGGCCCTGGTATGGGGCCCGATCATCCAGCGGCTGGGCATCCAGAACGAGTGAGCACCCTCCATGCAGCGCAATACCGTGTCCGACATGCATTCCTCCCTTCCCATCGATGCGGCTCCCACCGCGCAAGCCCGGGTGCATCTGCCGCGCAGCGAGGACTTCCTGCTCTGGTCGCCCCCCCTGCAGGCCTATGGCTACCGCATCGTGGACCAGCTCTTCGCCACGCGCACCATCCGGCGTGGCCCAGTCGCCAGGCCTGTTGTGCGTGGCCGTGAACTGCAGCTGCGCTATGCCCACGCGGGCGAGCCGCGCACGGTCGGGGACTTCATGGACCGCAACAGCGTGGCCGGCCTGCTCGTGATCCGCGATGGCCAGGTGGTGCTGGAGCGCTATGGCCTGGGGCTGCAGCCCGGCGAGCGCTGGAGCACCATGTCCACCGTGAAGTCGATGACGGCGCTGCTGGTGGGGGCCGCGGTGCGCGACGGCGCCATCGGCAGCGTGGACGACCCGGTGGTGCGCTACCTGCCGCAGATGCAGTCATCCGGCTACGCCGAGGTCACCGTGCGGCAGCTGATGACCATGTCCTCGGGCGTGGCCTGGTCCGAGGTCTACACCGACAAACAGTCCGATGTGAATCGCTACAGCAAGTCGCTTGCGGACAAGGTGCCGGGCGGGGTGCTGCGCATGCTGCAGGCCGTGCCCCCGCAGCATGCACCCGGCAGCACCTGGCACTACAACACGGGCGATACCTACCTGCTCGGCTGTGTGCTGTGCGCGGCCACGGGGCAGACCCTGGCGGACTACCTGTCCGCGCGCCTATGGCAGCCCTGCGGCATGGAAGACGATGCCTACTACACGCTCGAATCGGAGGGCGGCCAGGAGATCGCGGGCAGCCGCGCGGGCATGTCGCTGCGCGACATGGGGCGGCTGGCCTCGCTGGTCGCTGCGGACGGGGTGCAGGATGGCGAGGCCATCCTGCCGCCGGGCTGGGTGGACGCCATGGCCACGCGCGCCTTCGACATCCCGGAGGCGTTCCATCCTTCCAGGCTGTCGCTGGGGCTCACGGGCTACGGCTTTGGCTGGTGGCTCACCGATGACGGCGCCATGGTGGCCATGGGCCATTCGGGCCAGCGCATCTACATCCACCGCGCAGAGAAGCTGGTGGTGGTGAACCTCGCGGTCTACCCCGAGCCGCGCTACGTGGGCGCGCACGAGCACGACCGGGATGCGGAGCTGCACAGCTTCATCCAGGCCTGCAGGGCCTGACCCCGTGCGGTCTCCTGGACAGGGCGGGGCCTTGTCCTACAGGAAATCAGGACACGGCCGCCATGGTGCGGCAGGCTGCAGCGCCCAGCATGCATTGATCCGCCCCCACAGGACAAAAACATGCAACAAGCGACTGCGCTGCCGATCTCCCGGCGCGATCTGCTGATCGTCGGCGCCGCTTCCGGCGCGGCGACGGCGGCCATGCCTGCCGACGCCCAGACACCGGCGGCCACCCAGCCGCCCGGTGCCACGGTTCCCACTCCCATGGCCAAGGTCACGTTCATCGTGAACAGCCAGCCGCGCGAGCTAGAGCTGGACACCCGCACCACGCTGCTCGACGCCTTGCGCGAGCACCTGCAGCTCACCGGCACCAAGAAGGGCTGCGACCATGGCCAGTGCGGCGCCTGCACGGTGATGGTGGATGGCCGGCGCATCAACGCGTGCCTCACGCTGGCCGTGATGCACGAAGGCGCGCAGGTCACCACCGTGGAAGGCCTGGGCACGCCGCGCAACCTGCACCCCCTGCAGGCGGCCTTCGTGAAGCACGATGGTTACCAGTGCGGTTACTGCACGCCGGGCCAGATCTGCTCTGCCGTGGGCATGCTCGACGAGATCCGCCGCGGCATCCCCAGCCATGTGAGCGCCGACCTCACGGCGCGGCCGCTGCTGTCGCCCGATGAATTGCGCGAGCGCATGAGCGGCAACATCTGCCGCTGCGGCGCCTATTCGAACATCGTGGATGCCATCACCGAAGTGGCTGCGGGAGCGAAAGCATGAAGCCCTTTACCTACGAACGCGCCCTGTCCCCCGCAGAGGCGGCTGCCGCCGTCGAACGCGTACCCGGCGCCAGGTTCATCGCCGGCGGCACCAACCTGCTGGACCTGATGAAGCTGCAGATCGAAAATCCCGTACACCTGGTGGACGTGAATGCATTGCAGCTCGACCGGGTCGAGCCCACGCTGGACGGCGGCCTGCGCATCGGCGCCCTGGTGCGCAACACCGACCTGGCCGCGCACGAGCGCGTGCGGCGCGACTATGCCGTGCTCTCGCGCGCATTGCTGGCCGGTGCCTCGGGCCAGTTGCGCAACAAGGCCACCACGGCCGGCAACCTGCTGCAGCGCACACGCTGCCCCTACTTTTACGACACCCACATGCCCTGCAACAAGCGCCAGCCCGGCAGCGGCTGCAGCGCCATCGGCGGGGTCACACGCCAGCACGCGGTGATCGGCACCAGCCCGGCCTGCATTGCCACGCACCCGAGCGACATGGCGGTGGCGCTGCGCGTGCTCGACGCCAGGGTGGAAACCGTGCGCGGCGACGGCCGCACGCGCGTGATCCCCATCGCCGACTTCCACCGCCTGCCCGGTACCACGCCGCATGTGGAGACCGTGCTGGCCCCCGGGGAACTCATCACCTCGGTGACGCTGCCCCGGCCGGTGGGCGGCACCCATGTCTACCGCAAGGTGCGCGACCGCGCCTCGTATGCCTTTGCCCTGGTGTCGGTGGCGGCCATCGTGCAGCGCAACGGCACGGGCCGCGTTGCACTGGGCGGTGTGGCCCACAAGCCCTGGCGCGTGGAGGCGGCCGAGGCGGAGCTGCCCAATGGTGCCCGGGCCACGGCGGCCAAGCTGCTGGCCGGTGCCCAACCGGGGCACGACAACGCTTTCAAGATCATGCTGGCCGAGCGCACCCTGGCGGCCGTGCTGGCGCAGGCAAGGAGCTGACGCATGAAATTCGACACCCCCGCCACCACCAACCCCATCGACCAGCTGCGCGTCATCGGCCAGGCCACCGACCGCATCGACGGGCCGATGAAGACCAGCGGAACGGCACCCTATGCCTATGAACGCCATGACGCAATCGCCCGCCCGGCCTATGGCGTGGTGGTCGGCGCCGCGATCGCCAAGGGCCGCATCGAGTCCATGGACCTGCGCGCCGCGCAGGGCTCGCCCGGCGTGATCACCATCGTGACGGCCAAGACGGCGGGCACCCTGGGCCAGGGCCAATTCAACACCGCCAAACTGCTCGCCGGACCCGAGGTGCAGCACTACCACCAGGCCATCGCCCTGGTGGTGGCCCACACCTTCGAGCAGGCGCGCGCGGCCGCGCAATTGGTAAAGGTGCAGTACACCCGCACGCCGGGCCAGTTCGATCTGGCTGCAGCCCGCCCTTCTGCGCAAAAGCCGCCCGAGCAGGACGGCTCGCCTGCGGACACGCGCAAAGGCCATTTCGACAAGGCCTTCGACGCCTCGCCGGTGCAGCACGATGCCACCTACACCACGCCCGACCATTCGCACGCCATGATGGAGCCGCATGCCACCACGGCGGCCTGGACCGGCGACAAGCTCACCGTCTGGACATCGAACCAGATGGTGGACTGGAGCGTGGGCGACCTGGCCAAGACGCTGGGCATCCCCAAGGACAAGGTGCGCCTGGTCTCGCCCTTCGTGGGTGGTGGCTTCGGCGGCAAGCTCTTCATCCGTGCCGACGTGCTGCTGGCTGCCCTGGGCGCCAAGGCGGCGCGCCAGCCTGTGAAGGTGGCGCTGCAGCGGCCCCTGATCGCCAACAACACCACGCACCGCCCCGCGACCATCCAGCGCATCCGCATCGGCGCGGCCAAGAACGGCAAGATCAGCGCCATCGCGCACGAGAGCTGGTCGGGCGACCTGCCGGAGGGCAAGCCCGAGACGGCCGTGAACCAGACGCGGCTGCTCTATGCCGGTGCCCACCGCATGACGGCCACGCGCCTGGCGGTGCTCGACCTGCCCGAGGGCAATGCCATGCGCGCCCCGGGCGAAGCGCCGGGCATGATGGCGCTGGAGATCGCCATGGACGAGATGGCCTACAAGCTCGGCATCGACCCGGTGGAGTTGCGCGTGATCAACGACACCCAGGTGGACCCTGAAAAGCCCGAGCGTCCCTTCTCGCAGCGCCAGCTCATCGAGTGCTTGCGCACCGGCGCCCAGCGCTTCGGCTGGAGCCAGCGCCGGACCGAGCCGGGCCAGGTGCGCGATGGCCGCTGGCTCGTCGGCTTGGGCGTGGCGGCGGCGTTCCGCAACAACCTGGCGATGAAATCCGGCGCGCGCGTGCGGCTCGGCCAGCGCGGCGTGGTCACGGTGGAAACCGACATGACCGACATCGGCACGGGCTCGTACACCGTCATTGCGCAGACGGCCGCCGAAATGCTGGGCGTGCCGGTCAGCAAGGTCATGGTGCGGCTGGGCGATTCGGCGTTTCCGGTGTCTGCCGGTTCGGGCGGGCAGTGGGGCGGCAACTCGTCCACAGCCGGGGTGTATGCCGCCTGCGTGAAGCTGCGCGAAGCCATTGCGCAAAAGCTGGGCATGCCTCCCGAGGCGGCCCAGTTCGCCGATGGCATGGTGCGTGCGGGCGAGCGCTCTGTGCCGCTGGCCGACGCGGCGGCCGATGGCGAGCTCGTGGTCGAGGACAGCATCGAATACGGCGACCTGCAGAAGAAGTTCCAGCAATCGACCTTCGGCGCGCACTTCGTGGAGGTGGGCGTGGACGTGGCCACCGGCGAAATCCGCGTGCGCCGCATGCTGGCCGTGTGCGCCGCGGGCCGCATCCTGAATCCCAAGTCCGCGCGCAGCCAGGTCATCGGCGCCATGACCATGGGCGTGGGCGCCGCACTGATGGAAGACCTGGCCGTGGACAAGCGCCAGGGCTTCTTCGTCAACCACGACCTGGCCAGCTACGAGGTGCCGGTGCATGCCGACATTCCGCACCAGGAGGTGGTCTTCCTGGACGAGACCGACCCCACCTCATCGCCCATGAAGGCCAAGGGCGTGGGTGAACTCGGTCTGTGCGGGGTGGGTGCGGCCATTGCCAACGCCATCTTCAACGCCGCGGGTGCGCGCGTGCGCGACTATCCCGTCACGCTGGACAAGCTGCTCGACAAGTTGCCAGCGGTGGCCTGAAGGCCTGAACCTCAGGCGCTCAATTCGCGCAGCAGCTCGGTTTCGATCTGGATCTGCCGCGCATTGTTCTGCAGCTCCGGTCCCTGCACCAGGAAGGTGTCTTCCACCCGCTCGCCCAGGGTGCTCACCTTGGCCAGCTGCACGCTCAGGTGGTGCTGGGCCAGTACACGGGCCACCAGGTAGAGCAGGCCGGCGCGGTCGCTGGCCGAAATGGCCAGCAGCCAGCGCTGGGCCTTTTCGTCGGGGCGCAGGGTGACGCGCGGGGCGATGGGGAAGCTCTTGACCCGGCGCGAAACGCGCTTGCGCGTAGGCTCGGGCAGCGGGCCGCCTTCCTCGATCACATGCACCAGGTCGCTCTCCACCATGTGGGTCAGTTCGCGGTAGTGGCCGGCCTGGTCGTCGGCCACGATCTGGAAGGTATCGAGCGCATGCTGGTTGTTGGCCGTGTGCACGCGCGCGTCCAGGATGCTGAAGCCCGCGCGGTCGAAGTAGCCGCAGATGCGCGCGAACAGGTCCTCCTGGTCGGGCGCGTAGACCATCACCTGCAGGCCATCGCCTGCCAGTGACTGGCGCGCGCGCACCACGGCGCGTGGCGCACCCACGTGGCGCGACAGGTGGCGCGTGTGCCAGGCGATGTCGGCGGCCTCGTGGCGCATGAAATAGCTCACGTCCAGCGTGGCCCACAGGGCCTTGTGCGCCTCGAAGGGCAGGGCGCTCAGCGCCAGCAGCACCAGGGCCTCGCGCTTGCGCGCCTCGACTTCGGCGGCGGCATCGGGCGCGCGCCCGCCCAGGGCGCGCAGCGTGGCGCGGTACAGGTCTTCCAGGAGCTTGCCCTTCCAGGCGTTCCACACCTTGGGGCTGGTGCCGCGGATGTCGGCCACCGTGAGCAGGTACAGCGCCGTGAGGTAGCGCTCGTTGCCCACGCGCTTGGCGAAGGCGGCGATCACGTCCGGGTCGCTCAGGTCTTCCTTTTGCGCGATGCGGCTCATGGCCAGGTGCTCGCTGACCAGGAACTCGACGAGCTGGCCGTCTTCGCGGTCCACCTTGTGCTGGCGGCAAAAGCGCCGCACTTCCATGGCGCCGATCTGCGAATGGTCGCCCCCGCGGCCCTTGCCGATGTCGTGGAACAGCGCGGCCAGGTACAGCAGCCAGGGCTTGTCCCAGCCGCCGGCCAGCTGCGAGCAGAAGGGGTACTCGTGTGCGTGCTCGGCCATGAAGAAGCGGCGCACGTTGCGCAGCACCATCAGGATGTGCTGGTCCACCGTGTAGACGTGGAACAGGTCGTGCTGCATCTGCCCCACGATGCCGCGAAACGCCCACAGGTAGCGCCCCAGCACCGAGGTCTGGTTCATGAGCCGCATGGCATGCGTGATGCCGGCCGGCTGCTGCAGGATGCGCATGAAGGCGGCGCGGTTCACCGGGTCGCTGCGAAAGGCACCGTCCATCACGCCGCGCGCGTTGTACAGGGCCCGCAGCGTGCGCGCCGACAGGTCCTTGAGCCCCACCGTGGTCTGGTAGAGCAGAAAGGTCTCCAGGATGGCGTGCGGGTCCTTGAGGTACAGGTCGTCGCTGGCCACCTCGATCAGGCCCGATTTTTCGAAGAAGCGCTCGTTGATGGGGCGCAGTTCGTGGGCCGAGGGGTTGAGCGCCTCCTCGATGTTGAGCAGCAAAATCTGGCTGAGCTGCGAAACCGCCTTGGCCGCCCAGTAGTAGCGGCGCATCATGGCCTCGCTGGCGCGCATGGGCAGGCGCGAGCCATCGGGCGCCTGCGAGCGGTAGCCGAAGGATTCGGCCACGGCGGTCTGCAAATCGAACACCAGCCGGTCTTCATGCCGGCCGGCGGCCGCATGCAGGCGCGCGCGGATCAGGCACAGCACGGCCTCGTTGCGTTCGATCTGGCGCACCTCGAAGGCCGTGGCCATGCCGTTGGCGGCCAGTTCCTTCCAGGTGCTCCCCAGGCCCGCAGCGCGCGCCACCCACAAAATCATCTGCAGGTCGCGCAGGCCGCCGGGCGACTCCTTGCAATTGGGCTCCAGCGCGTAGGGGGTGTTCTCGTACTTGTTGTGGCGCTGGCGCATCTCCAGCGTCTTGGCCACCAGGAAGGCCTGCGGGTCCATCTGCTCCAGGTACCGGGCCTGGAAGCGGGCAAACAGCTCGGTGCTGCCGCAGATCTGCCGCGCTTCGAGCAGCGAGGTCTGCACCGTCACGTCGGCGGCCGACTCGGCCAGGCATTCGGCAATGGTGCGTACGCTGGAGCCGATCTCCAGCCCCGCATCCCAGCAGCTGCCGATGAAGCCTTCGAGCTGGGCGCGCAGCACGCTGCAGCCATCGGCCGCGCGGTCGTCGGGCAGCAGCAGCAGCACATCCACGTCGGAATACGGGAACAACTGGTCGCGGCCAAAGCCGCCCACTGCCACCAGGGCCAGGTCAGGCGGCAGCTCGGCCCGGCGCCACAGCTCCTGCAGCAGGCTACCCGCCAGGGTGGAAAGCTTGCGCAGCAGCACGCGGATGCCGCGCGTGGACGCGCCCGTGGCCTGGATGGAGGCCATCAGCGCCGCCTTGTCGCGGCGGTAGGCGTCCCGAAGGGCGTGGATTTCGGTCATGGACGATAGGGGCGTTGCAGTCGATATGGCCATGCAGTGTTCCACGCAAGAGTCGTGCGCAGCGGGGTTCCCGCTGACTTTTTATGTCTTTGTGGCGGTCACAAAGGACGGCAGCGGCGGCGAGCCGGCCGACAGCGTCATCACCTCATAGCCCGTCTCGGTGACCAGCACCGTGTGCTCCCACTGGGCCGAGAGGCTGTGGTCCTTGGTGACGATGGTCCAGCCGTCGTTGCCGTGGTCTTTCACCTCGCGGCGGCCGGCGTTGATCATGGGCTCGATGGTGAAGACCATGCCCGGCTTGAGTTCGTCGAGCGTGCCGGGCTTGCCATAGTGCAGCACCTGGGGCTCTTCATGGAAGCGCTGACCGATGCCGTGGCCGCAGAACTCGCGCACGATGGAAAACCCCAGGCCTTCGGCAAACTTCTGGATCGCGTGGCCGATGTCACCCAGGTGGGCGCCGGGCTTGACCTGCACGATGCCATGCCACATGGCGTCGAAGGTCACCGCGCACAGGCGCTTGGCGGCGATGGAGGTCTCGCCGATCAGGTACATGCGGCTGTTGTCGCCGTACCAGCCCTCCTTGGTGATCACGGTGACGTCCACGTTCACGATATCGCCCTTCTTGAGGGGCTTGTCGTTCGGGATGCCATGGCACACCACGTTGTTGACCGAGGTACACAGCGACTTGGGGTAGGGCGGGTAGCCCGGTGGCTGATAACCCACCGTGGCCGAAATCGTGCCCTGCTGGACCATGCATTCGGCGGCCAGCCGGTCGATCTCGTTGGTGGTGATGCCGGGCTTGATGTGGGGGGCGATGTAGTCCAGCACTTCAGACGCCAGGCGGCAGGCCACGCGCATGCCCTCGATGTCCTGTGCAGTTTTGATGGTGATGCTCATGCAGGGATTATCCCATTGCGGTGAAGAACCTGTTCACGATCTCGCAGGGGATCGCGTTGGAGCGCAATCGGGATGAGTGGATGCTTCGGATGCGCCGCATGGGCTCGTGCCCATGCAAGCAGCCGGGGCGTCCAATCGCCCGATTTCGCTCCAACCCTTCGGGCAGCGGCCTTGGCGGGCGGTCTGCGGCGTTGCGGCGCTTGTTGATAGCCGGGCTATCAACTGCGCACCGCGCCTAGCATCCCATCCCGCCAAGGCCGCTGCGCGACCCCTGGGAGATCGTGAACAGGTTCTTATGCCGCATGGGGCGCAGCGCCGCCGGTTAAAATGGAAGGCTAACCGCCACCAAGCCTGCGTTTTTCGGATGGCGGCGGCGCCCACCGTACCCCTCACACCCCAACAGGCCGCTACCGTGACCTTGCACATGACCACGCTGGCGGGCGGCAACGCCCTCAGCACCTTTCGCGCCCAGCAACTCCAGCCTGCCCTCGAGGCCATCCATCCAAAAATCACTGGCATCGCTGCGCGCTTCGTGCACCTGGTGGCCACCGATGCGGCGCCGTCGCCTGCCGATCAGGAGCGTCTGGCGGCCCTGTTGACCTACGGCGACCCCTACGCCGGCCCCGAAACCGGTGCCGTCATCGTCGTCACGCCGCGCCTGGGCACGCTCTCGCCCTGGGCCTCCAAGGCCACCGACATCGCGCGCAACTGCGGCATCGCCATCCGCCGCGTGGAGCGCATCACCGAGTACCGCGTGGCCCTCAAGCCCGGCCTGCTGGGCGGCACGCCCGAGCTGAGCGCCGACCAGGTGGCCCAGGTCGCGGCCCTGCTGCACGACCGCATGACCGAATCGGTGGTGGCCGACCGCAGCGGCGCCGCAGCCCTGTTCACCGAACTGCAGCCCGCGCCCATGGAGCATGTGGATGTGCTGGGCGGCGGCCGCGCCGCGCTGGAGGCCGCCAACACCCGCTTCGGCCTGGCCCTGGCCGAAGACGAGATCGAATACCTGGTCAACGCCTTCACGGGCCTGGCGCGCAACCCGAGCGACGTCGAGCTGATGATGTTCGCCCAGGCCAACAGCGAGCACTGCCGCCACAAGATCTTCAACGCCGAGTTCACCATCGACGGCGTGGCGCAGGACAAGAGCCTGTTCGGCATGATCCGCAATACCCACCAGCTGGCGCCCCAGCACACGGTGATCGCCTATTCGGACAATGCCTCCGTCATGGAAGGCCACACCGTCGAGCGTTTCCTGGCGCGAATGGGCGATGCCGGCACGGTGGGCTACGCCAAGAGCGAAGCCACCCAGCACGTGCTGATGAAGGTGGAAACGCACAACCACCCCACGGCGATCTCGCCCTTTCCCGGAGCCTCCACCGGCGCGGGCGGCGAGATCCGCGACGAAGGCGCCACCGGCCGGGGCTCCAAGCCCAAGGCGGGCCTGACCGGTTTCACCGTCTCCAAGCTCTGGGGCAGCGAGGTCGGCAAGCCCGAGCACATCGCCAGCCCGCTGCAGATCATGGTCGAAGGCCCCCTGGGCGGTGCAGCCTTCAACAACGAATTTGGCCGGCCCAACCTGCTTGGCTACTTCCGCGAATACGAGCAGACCGTGGGCGTCAAGGATGACGCGGTGGTGCGCGGCTACCACAAGCCCATCATGATCGCGGGCGGCGTGGGCGTGATCGACGCGGGCCTCACCAAGAAGATCGAATTTCCCGCCGGTTCCTTGCTGATTCAGCTGGGCGGCCCCGGCATGCGCATCGGCATGGGCGGCAGCGCGGCCAGCTCCATGGCCACCGGCACGAATGCGGCCGAACTGGACTTCGACTCCGTGCAGCGCGGCAACCCCGAGATCGAGCGCCGTGCGCAGGAGGTCATCAACCACTGCTGGGCGCAGGGCGATGCCAACCCCATCCTGGCCATCCACGACGTGGGTGCGGGCGGCCTGTCCAACGCCTTCCCCGAGCTGACCAACGACGCCGGCCGCGGCGCGCGCTTTGACCTGCGCGCCGTGCCGCTCGAAGAATCGGGCATGGCGCCCAAGGAAATCTGGAGCAATGAAAGCCAGGAGCGCTACGTGCTGGCCATCGCCCCCGGTTCGCTGGCCCAGTTCCAGGCCTTTTGCGAGCGCGAGCGCTGCCCCTTTGCCGTGATCGGCACCGCCACCGAAGAGCGCCAACTGGTGCTGGACGACACGGCCGTGGCCAGTGGCGACCAGAAGAGCCCCGTGGACATGCCCATGAATGTGCTCTTGGGCAAGCCGCCCAAGATGCACCGCGACGTGACCACGGTGGAGCGCCAGTTCGCGCCCATGGACCTCACCGGCGTGCCCCTGCAAAAGGCCGTGATCGACGTGCTGGCCCACCCCACGGTGGCGTCCAAGCGCTTCCTCATCACCATTGGCGACCGCACGGTGGGTGGTCTGTCGCACCGCGACCAGATGGTCGGCCCCTGGCAGGTGCCGGTGGCCGACTGCGCCGTGACCCTGGCCGATTTCAAGGGCTTTGCCGGCGAGGCCATGAGCATGGGCGAGCGCACGCCGCTGGCGGCCATCAACGCCCCCGCATCGGGCCGCATGGCCGTGGCCGAAGCCATCACCAATCTTCTGGCCGCGCCCATCGAGCTGCCGCGCGTCAAGCTCAGCGCCAACTGGATGGCCGCCTGCGGCGAACCCGGCGAAGACGCCGCGCTGTACGCCACGGTGAAGGCCGTGGGCATGGAGCTGTGCCCGGCCCTGGGCGTGTCTATCCCCGTGGGCAAGGATTCGCTGTCCATGCGCACGCAGTGGCAAGAAGGTGGCGACAAGAAGAAGGTCACCTCGCCCGTGAGCCTGATCGTGAGCGCATTCGCCTCGCTGGCCGACGTGCGCGGCACGCTCACCCCGCAGCTCGATGCCACCGAAGCGGACACCACCCTGGTGCTGGTGGACCTGGGCAAGGGCCAGAGCCGCATGGGCGGCAGCATCCTGGGCCAGACGCTGGAGCAGAGCGGCGACGTGGTGCCCGACCTGGATGACCCGCAGGACCTGGTGAACCTGGTCAACGCCGTGAACGCGCTGCGCGCCAAGGGCCAGATCCTGGCCTACCACGACCGCAGCGACGGGGGCTTGCTGGCGGCCGCGGCCGAGATGGCCTTTGCCGGCCATGTGGGCGTGTCGCTCAACGTGGACCTGCTGGTCACCGAGGGCGACGGCATCAGCGACAGCCGCATGGAAACTGGCGACGCCAAGAACTGGGCCTCCCAGGTCAGCGCGCGCCGTGAAGAACTGACGCTCAAGGCGCTGTTCAACGAAGAGCTGGGCGTGCTGCTGCAGGTGCGCACCGCCGAGCGCAACGAGGTGATGCAGCTGCTGCGCGAGCACCACCTGTCGCGCTTCAGCCACTTCGTGGGCAAGACGCGCCCCGTGTCCTCGCCCATCGACGCCGGCAAGGGCGAGCTGCAGGTCTGGCGCGATGCCAAGGCCGTGTTCAGCGCGCCGCTGGTTGACCTGCACCAGGTGTGGGACGCCGTGAGCTGGAAGATCTGCCAGCAGCGCGACAACCCTGCCAACGCCGATGCCGAGCACGCCGCTGCCGGCGCCGCGGCCGACCCCGGCATGCACATACACCTGAGCTTCGACGCGGCCGAGAACGTGGCCGCGCCCTACCTCAACCTGGCGCGCCCCAGGGTCGCCATCCTGCGCGAGCAGGGCGTCAACTCGCACATCGAGATGGCCTACGCCTTTACCGAGGCGGGTTTCGAGGCCTACGACGTACACATGACCGACCTGCAGACCGGGCGTGCCCAGCTGGCGGACTTCAAGGGCGTGGTCGCCTGCGGCGGCTTCAGCTATGGCGACACCCTGGGTGCCGGCATCGGCTGGGCGCGCAGCATCACCTTCAACCCGGTGCTGGCCGAGCAGTTCCAGGGCTTCTTCGGCCGCACGGACACCTTCGGCCTGGGGGTGTGCAATGGCTGCCAGATGTTTGCTGAGCTGGCCGATATCATCCCCGGTGCGCAGGACTGGCCGCGCTTCACCACCAACCAGAGCGAGCGCTTCGAGGCCCGCCTGTCGATGGTGGAGGTGCTCGAATCCCCGAGCTTTTTCTTCCAGGGCATGGCTGGCAGCCGCCTGCCGATCGCCGTGGCGCACGGCGAGGGCTACGCCAACTTCCGCTACCGGGGCAATGCCGACAAGGCGATTGCCGCCATGCGCTATGTGGACAACCACGGCGCGGCCACCGAGCAGTACCCTTTCAACCCCAACGGCAGCGCGGGTGGGCTTACCGCTGTGACCACGGCCGATGGCCGCTTCACGGCCATGATGCCGCATGCCGAGCGCGTGTTCCGCAACGTGCAGATGAGCTGGACCAGCGAAGACCGCAGCCAGCTGAGCCCGTGGATGCGCATCTGGCGCAATGCCCGCAAGTGGGTGGGCTGATCGCTGGCATGGCCGAAAGGCCGTAACCACGATCAAGACGGGGCTTCGGCCCCGTTTTTCATGGGCCTGCCGTTTGCTGCCTCAGCTTTCCAGCGCAGCCCGCTGGTACACCAGCAATCGGCCCTTGTAGGCGGGGCGGTCGCCCAGGGCCGGGTGGTCCAGGCGCTCTTCCACCACCTCGAAGCGGTGCACCGCCATCTGTTTGTGGAAGGCGCCGCGGTTGCCGCGGTCGGGATCCACGATCCAGATCTGCGCGCCGACCTCGGCATGGCGGTCGATGAAGCCGGCCAGGGTGGCGCGCGCGTCGCGCTCGTAGAGCACGTCGCTGCCCATGATCAGGTCGAACCGGCCGTTCACGGTGCTGGCAGCGGGGCCGTCGCTCTCGATGTCCTGTGGTGGGTTCCAGTGGCCGGCGCAGTATTTCATGGGCGGCAGCGCGTTCAGTCGCAGGTTTTCGAGCAGAAAGCGGTCGGCCAGCGGGTGGCCGTCGCTGGCGGTGATGTCCACGCCGCGCCGGTGGCACACCAGGCTGGCCAGGCCCAGGCCGCAGCCGATCTCCAGCACGCGCTCGCCGGCCAGCATTGGCCGGGTGGCCATGCGCTCTGCCAGCTGCGTGCCCGAGGGCCACAGCAGGCCGAACAGCGGCCACAGGGCGGACGAGATGCCCAGCCGCTCGGCCTCGCCCAGGGGGTCGGAGAACTGCTGCTTGTCCAGCAGCGAACGGATGGTGAGGTTGGCGGCGCCGGCGATGGCGACGCTGTCTTGCTTGGTGAGGTAGCCTGGCATGGCTCGGGCGAGAAGCCCGTTGTCAAGGGACCCCAAAAGGTTGGTGGTATGGCCGCCGAGTATGCGCCTTTTGCCGAAACCACGGCGGGCCGCGCCCTCTGCAAGGCCTTTGCCCGGCTGCGCGGTGGCCCCTGGCCGCGTGTGGAATTGACCCAGGTCATTGCTATAGTCGGCGCTTTGACCGAAACACCACCCAAGGACATCCCATGGCCGCTGGCAGCCTTCTAGCCCTGTTGGACGATATCGCCACCATCCTCGACGACGTCGCCCTCATGACCAAGGTGGCGGCCAAGAAGAGTGCCGCCATGGCCGACGACGTGTCGGTCATGACCAAGGTGGCCGCACAGAAGACGGCGGGCGTGCTGGGCGATGACCTGGCGCTCAACGCCCAGCAGGTCACCGGCGTGCGCGCCGACCGCGAGATCCCCGTGGTCTGGGCCGTCGCCAAGGGCTCCATGGTCAACAAGGCCATCCTGGTGCCGGCGGCGCTGCTGATCAGCGCCTTCGCCCCCTGGGCCGTCACACCGCTGTTGATGATCGGCGGCGCCTTCCTGTGCTTCGAGGGCTTCGAGAAGATTGCCCACAAGTTCCTGCACAGCGAGAGCAAGGACGAGGCCGAGCATGAAAGCCGTGCCCAGGCCAATGCCAACCCGGCCGTGGACCTCGTGGCCATGGAAAAGGACAAGATCAAGGGCGCCGTGCGCACCGACTTCATCCTCTCTGCCGAAATCATCGCCATCACCCTGGGCACGGTGGCGACGGCCTCGTTTGCGCAGCAGGTGGCCGTGCTGGTGGGCATCGCCGTCATCATGACAGTGGGGGTGTATGGCCTGGTGGCGGGCATCGTCAAGCTCGACGACCTGGGCCTGTGGCTCAACAACAAGCGCAGCGCGGTGGCCAAGGCCCTGGGCACGGGCATCGTCAATGCGGCGCCCTGGCTCATGAAGTTTCTGTCCATCGCCGGCACGGCCGCCATGTTCCTGGTGGGCGGTGGCATCCTGGTGCATGGCGTGCCGGCCCTGCACCATGCTGTGGAGGGGGCAGGCGCTGCGTCCGCCCTGTGGCCCGTGGGCTGGCTGTGGGCCGTGCTGGTCCCCAACCTGCTCAATGCCGTGGTGGGGATCATTGCTGGCGGCCTGGTGGTGGCCGTGGTGACCGCCGTGCAAAAAATGCGCGGCAAGGGCGCGGCCGCGCACTGAAGTGAAGCACCCCCTGAGGCGCTGCGCGCCTTCACCCCTGTCTCGACTCGCTACGCGATTCGGGAGGGGGACGCCCCCAGCGCGGCGGGGCGTCCCTTGCGCGGGGGCGCTGGCTTAGGCCGCGCCAGTTTCATGCGCCGCAGGTGGCGCACAGATTGTTGATCCAGATCGAAGCCTGGGCGCTGGGTCGGTGGCGCGCCGCGCCAGCGGTGCCGATGGTTGATCTTTGGCAAGGCGCATCGGTGCGCGTGGAGGCCCAATGCATGCACGGGGGTCGTCCCCGTTCAACTGCATCGAACCATCGCTCCCATGAACAACAACAAGCTGCTGAAACTGGCCCTGGTGGCCGCCTGCGCGCTGGCATCCGGCGCCACCATGGCACAAGGCGCACAAGACGCCAACGGCCCCTGGCTGGTGCGCGCCCGCGCCGTGAACCTCGACAGTGCCAACAAGGACGGCACCGGCCTGGGCCTGTCGATCAACGACAAGGCCATCCCTGAAGTCGACGTCTCCTACTTCTTCACCAAGAACATCGCCGCCGAGCTGGTCCTGACCGTGCCGCAGAAGCACGACGTGCGCGCCAGCACGCTGGGCGGCAAGATCGGCACGCTCAAGCACCTGCCGCCCTCGCTGCTGCTGCAATACCACTTCGACGCACCCGGCTTCAAGCCCTATGTGGGCGCGGGCTTGAACTACACGCGCTTTTCCAGCGTCCACCTGCCCGCTGGCGTGGGCATCGACAAGAGCAGCTGGGGCGCGGCCCTGCAGGCCGGGGTGGACATTCCCCTGTCCAGGAACCTGTATTTGAATGTGGATGTGAAGAAGGTCTATATCCAGACCGATGTGTTTACAGGTGGCGTGAAGGCCGGTACCTTCAAGGTCGATCCCGTTCTGTTCGGCATCGGCCTCGGCTACCGGTTCTAAGCGCTTCGGCGGTAGAACGCCAACGACCCAGCCAAGGCCAGCAGCGCACCGCCGCAGCAGCGGTCGAGCCAGAGCACGGCGCGGCGGTGCAGCAGCTGCACCGCCTTGGCGCCCACGATGGCGTAGGCCAGCATCACCGCGAAATCCAGGCCGGCGAACACCACTGCAATGGCTGCGTACTGCGGCCACTGCGGAGCGCCGGCGTCGATGAACTGCGGCAGCAGGGCCGAGCAGAACAGATAGCCCTTGGGATTGGTCACCGCCACCAGGAACGACTTGGCAAAAACGCTGCGGGCAGTCACGCCCCCGGCACCGCCGGCCTGCGACAGGTCCAGCCCGCCCTGCGAGCGCAGCAGGCGCAGGCCGAGCCATGCCAGGTAGGCCGCCCCCACCCATTTGACGACCGAGAACCAGAACTCCGAGGCGGCCAGCAGCGCGCCCAGGCCTAGTGCTACGGCGCCGACCAGCACGAAGTCCGATGCCACCGCGCCCAGCATGCCCGGCACGGAGCGGCGCACGCCATAGCGCGAGCCATTGGCCAGCGCCAGCAGCACCGTGGGCCCGGGCGTGGCAATGGCCACCAGGGCCACCAGCGCAAAGACCAGCAGGGTGGCGGGGTTCATGCCAGCACCGGGCCGCAGCCTTGCGGTTTGTGTACGCGATCGGTTGACGCGGGAAACTTCGCGAGCTTGGATGCGGGCCGGCGTGGGCGCTGCAGCAGCTCACCGCCGCAGTTCGGGCAGATGCCCCCCAGCGGGCCGCCCGCACAGGTGCTGCAGAAGGTGCACTCGAAGGTGCAGATGCGCGCGGCAGTCGTATCAGGGGGCAGGTCTTTGTCGCAGCATTCGCAGCTGGGGCGCATCTGGAGCATGGCGGGGCCTCGGGTGGTCGGTATACCGCCCACTCTATGCGCAGCCGCCTTGCCCGGCAAGGTACAGACAGCTGCTGCCACCAGCGCCATCTGTACTGCTGCTGCCTGCGTGCTCAGCCCGCTGGGGTGGCCATCGGCGCGGGCGTCCTCGGCTCGGTGCCTGGCGGTGGGCGCAGGGGGCCGTCATCGAGCGCCCACATGCGCCGCCACAGCCAGGGCAGGGCGGTCTCCAGGTCGGGCCGCTGCCACTCCTGCCGTGCCTTGGCGGTACCTGCCAGCACCTGCTGCGGCGTGCCGATGTCGAAGTGGAACGAGTACGCGGGCTCCATGCCCATGCGCAGGTCGGTGATGTAGACATGCCCGCCCGCCTCGTTCATGCGGTAGAAGCCGTGGGTGAAGCGCGAGAGGCGCTGCACATGCGCATTGCCCTGGTAGGTGGCGAACAGGTCCGCTCCGCGCTCATGCCGCGTCCAGCGCATGGGTTGGTGGCCGCCATCGGCCAGCGAGCGAAAGCCCTCCAGGTAGTGCGTGGGCGTCATCGCCACCACGCGCCACAGCACGGCAGAAAACGGCGCCGGCGTCACCAGCACGCGCTCCGCAGTGATGCCCTCTGACTGCAGCGAGGCACGCGCAATGCCCTCTACATGCTGCTGTGCCAGCACGCCGACGCCCAGGTAGGCGGTGCTGAACACCAGCGCCCAGGCATTCCAGCGCAGGCCGCGCCGGCCATCGCGCCCGCGCGCCACCAGTGCGGCCACCACCCCGATGATCAGCGGCACCGTGTACAGCGGGTCGATGATGAACACGCTGCCCACGCCGTAGGGGTGGTTGGTGAACGGGTACAGCAGCTGCGTGCCGTAGACCGTCATCGCATCGAGCAGCGGGTGGGTGACCAGCGCCAGCCACAGGGCAAGCCACCAGCGCAGCAGGTGTGGCATTTCGCCATGCAGGCGTGCGACCAGCCAGGCCAGCGGGCCTGACAAAAGTGTGAGGGTGAGCAGGGCATGGCTGCTGCTGCGGTGCAGCACCATGTTGAGCATGGCATCGCCATGGTCGATGAAGGCATCCAGGTCGGGCAGGGTGCCGGCCACAGCGCCCCAGAAGACGGCCTTCCACGCGGCGGTGCGGCGGCCCATGGTGGCGAGGGTGACTGCGGCGCCCAGGGCGATCTGGGTCAGTGAATCCATGGGTCGGGGTGTCCTTGTCTGGTGTATTTGTGGCAAAGATGTGTCTGCAAGCGAAATGCGGGCCAGCCACAACAGGGCTTGCCGTGCCCGCGCCAGGGGCCCATGATTGTGGCGTGGCCTGATGACAGCCCATACCCGCCATGCCGCCCGCGCAGCGGCACCCCCGGCGCGGCCACGACCCAAGCACATGCGCAATCGTCCTACTTGGGGGCCCCGGCCCCGCCGCTAACCTTCCGAACCATGGCCCACGCACTCCTCCAGAATCCGTCGCCCTTGCTTCCAACCCGGGGCGCGCCGCGCCAGGCGGCCTGGAACGCCAAGCCACCCCACCTGGCCTTCGAAGCCTTTGAAGGCCTGCCCAGCGAGCCGGGCGGCGCCGAAGCCGCCGTGCCTGCCCAGGCACTGGCAGACCAGTCCATCTTCGACGAGATCACCGAGGGCCTGCTGCAGCAGCCCGCCACCATCTCGCCCAAGTATTTCTATGACCAGCTCGGCTCGGAACTGTTCGAATCCATCACCCGCCTGCCCGAGTACTACCCCACCCGCACCGAGCATGCCGTGATGCAGCACCACGCCGCCGCTATCGCCGAGGCCGTGGGCCAGGGCCGCACGCTGATCGAGCTGGGCGCCGGCAACTGCGAGAAGGCGCGCACCCTGTGCCGCACGCTGGCGCCGGCCTGCTTTGTGGGCGTGGACATTTCGGCCGACTTTCTGCAGGACGCCGTGGCCCGCATGCGCGAAGAGTTCCCGCACATGGACGCGCGCGCCGTGGGGGCGGACATGACGCGCGGCGTGACCCTGCCGGCTGACATCCCGCGCACCGGGCGCCTGGTGTTCTACCCCGGCTCGTCCATCGGCAACTTTGACCCGCCCCATGCGCTGATGCTGCTCGAGCAGATGCGCGACTTGGTAGATGGCGAGGGCGAGCCGCATGCCGACGGCGGCCTGCTCATCGGCATCGACCTGCCCAAGGACGTGGACGTGCTGGAGGCCGCGTACGACGATGCAGCCGGTGTCACCGCCGCTTTCAACCTCAATGTGCTCACGCACGTGAACCGCCTCATCGGCAGCAACTTCGACCCCGCGCAGTGGCGCCACCTGGCCTTCTTCAACACCCTGCAGTCGCGCATCGAAATGCACCTGCAGGCCATGTCGCCCCTGCAGGTGCGCTGGCCCGGCGGTGGCGTGCGTGACTTTGCGGCGGGTGAATGCATCCACACCGAGAACAGCTACAAGTACACGCTGCCTGCCTTTACCGACCTGCTGGCGCGCGCCGGCTTCACACGCGCCCGGGCCTGGACCGACCCGCGCGGCTGGTTTGCGGTGGTGCATGCGCAGCCTTGATCACACACGGCTTGCGCCGCCACCACTGCACGGCAACGGGGGCTTGCCCCAGCGATTTTCCCAGCCGAATGCCGCCACGCTGGGGCACACTGGCAGGATGATGAACCCGCCGGCGACGACGACGAACCCGCCCCCTCAGCCCGCAGACTATGCCGCCGTGCGCCAGCGCTCGGTAGCGCTGGCGGCCCCCCTGTCGGCGGAAGACGCCTGCGCCCAGTCCATGCCCGACGCCAGCCCCGCCAAATGGCACCTGGCGCACACCACCTGGTTCTTCGAGACCTTTGTGCTGGAGCCGCACGAACTGGCGTTCGCGCCGTTCCACCCGGCGTTTCGCGTGCTGTTCAATTCGTACTACAACGGCGTGGGCGCCAAGCACCCGCGCCCGCAGCGCGGCCTGCTTACCCGCCCCTCGCTGGCCGAGGTGCTGGCCTACCGCGCCAATGTGGACGAGCGCGTGCAGCGCCTGCTGGCCCGCCACACAGACAACGCCAGGCTGCTGGCCCTGGTCGAGCTGGGCCTGCACCACGAACAGCAGCACCAGGAGCTGCTGGTCACCGACATCAAGCACTTGCTCTCGTGCAACCCGCTGTTTCCGGCGTACCACGATCTCACGCCTGTGGGTGCCAGCGGCCCCGCCCAGCCCCTCACCTGGCACCGCAGCGACGGCGGCGTGGTCGAAATCGGCCATGCCAGCGGCAACAACAACAACAATAACAACGGCGTTTTTGCCTTCGACAACGAACTGCCGCGCCACCGCGTCTACCTGCAGCCCCACGCCCTGGCATCGCGCCTGGTGAGCAATGGCGAATATGCCGCCTTCATCGAAGACGGCGGCTACCGCAACCCCGCGCACTGGCTGGCCGAAGGCTGGGACTGGCGCACCGCGCAGGGCCTCACGCAGCCCATCTACTGGCACCGCGCAGGGCAGGGCGGTGGTGATGGGGGTGACGCCTGGCACGAGTTCACCCTGGCCGGCCTCGTGCCCCTGGTCAGCGCACTGCCCGCCGTACACCTGTCGTACTACGAAGCCGATGCCTACGCCCGCTGGGCCGGCGCCCGCCTGCCCACCGAGGCCGAGTGGGAATGCGCCGCAGCGCGCCAGCCCCTGCAAGGCCACTTTGCCGACGGCCCCGATGCCCTGCTGCACCCCGGCGCGGCCGAGGGTGGGGGCATGGCGCAGATGTTTGGCGATGCCTGGCAGTGGACCCAGTCGAGCTACGCCCCGTACCCCGGCTTTCGCACGGCCGAGGGCGCCGTGGGCGAGTACAACGGCAAGTTCATGGTCAACCAGTATGTGCTGCGCGGGGGCTCGTGCGCCACGCCTGCGGGGCATGTGCGGGCCACGTACCGCAATTTCTTTCCGGCGACTGCGCGGTGGCAGTTTTCGGGGGTGCGGTTGGCGCGGGATGTGTAGCTCTTCAGGCAATCAGACGTGCTTGTGGGGTGACAGCCGGCATTGAGCAAATGCTCAATGTGTCTCGACACGTTGACGGATACAAACGCTTGCAATGTTGGACCGTGTCTGGCTTTCGTTGGCGGCGCTAGTAAGCCTTCTTCGGTACATTTCCTCCCATCAAAAAAAGTGCCCGCGGGGCACAGATCATGAGGGGAGAGGCTGATGCGTTCATGGATGGCCAGGCTGCTGGCGGTATTGCTCGTCGCGTTTTCGGGGCATTCGTTTGCCCAGTATGACTATAAAAAAATGTGCATTGAGTGGGCCCCCGTTGATGGATGGGTCACCTGCAGATTGACGCCGGACAAGTTTGATGCGTGGGTGTATAGCACCGGATATGGAGTAACTCCGCCTGGCCAGATTGATGGCCGGACGGGATACGCATCGGAAGACATCGCCAAGCAGGAGACTTTGGATTATTTTGTATATAAAAATACAAATTATCCAAAAATGTGCCAAATCTTAATTGAGATGGGCGAATTTGAGGTTCAGGAGGTTGATAAATTCGTCAATTCTCAAGAGCCGGTGCGAAAGTGGAAAAAACTTCGCATATCTTATGGTTTGACAACCAGTGGTGCCTGCCAAAATGTGGGGGAGAAACACGCTGCCGACATGGGCGCCGTTCGAGGGCCCCGGTGCAATGACACCAGCGCGTTGCGGTGGGCGGCGGACGTCAACAGCTACGTCTGCACCAACGACATCAAGAAGAACCCAGAGCCATGCGATCTCTGCGCGGCCCAACGTGCCCATGCGACCCACGGTAATCCCATCCTTAGCCTTGATCAGGAAAAGATCGAATCCGTTGTCGACCTGACTTCCGGTGAAGCCTTTCCGCTCACCTTCGAGCGCATTTACCGCAGCCACCGGGCGCGGGACAAGGACATCTGGTTCAACAGCTATTTCAAGGACACAGGCAACCATTCTCTTGGTGATGGCTGGTTGCACAACCACGATATTCGCCTGTCGGTTGCGAAAGGGGGCGGGGGCATAGGCTCGTCACCCTCCGGCGGTTCTAGCGGCGGCACCTCAGGGCAGGTCGGGGTTGAACTGGCGGGCGGATTTTCGGTGGTGCGCATCCAGATGGGGGATGGCAGCTTCAGCTACTTCCACAAGAAAAATGGCGACCCCTCGTACACCGGGCGCAACCCACTGAAAATCCTGACCGGAAGTTCCGAATCGGGCTGGGCGCTGCAAGACAACGAGACCGACACCCGCTACGAATTCGACCCGAAAGGCCGAATCGTCCGCAAGGTCCATCGCAATGGCTGGTACTTGCTGTACGGCCATTCGAACGATGGCCTGCCCATGAGCGTGCAAAACAACTTCGGCCGCACCCTGACCTTTGTCTACGGCGACAGCAATAGGCTCATCCAGGTCATCACCGACAACCAGCGCACCATGAACTATGGCTACGCCAATGGGCGGTTGAGCACGGTGCGCCAGCTCGACGGCACCAGCGTCGAGTACCTCTACACCGATTCCACTCCAACCGTTCCGCCCCTGCTGGCAGGCATCAAGGACGAGAACAGCGCGCGCTACTCCACCTACACCTACGACACCGAAGGCTGGGCCATCCGAACAGAAAAGGCCAGCTCAGCAGACCGCTACGCCACACCCACCCAGCGCGAAGTGATCGACCCGCTGGGCACCTCGCGCACCTACAGCTTCGCCCGGTACGGCAATGAGCTGACCTATGTGGGCGCGTCGAAGGCGCCTGCATCGCCGGATGTCGCGCCGTACTACACGGGGACGCTCAATGCGGCAGGGCTGGTCAACTACTACCAGGACCAGAAGTACAACCAGACCACCTACACCTGGGACACCAGCCGCCGCCTGCCGCTGAACATCCAGGAGGGAACCGGAACCCCCCAGGCCCGCAACACCATCATTGCCTGGCACCCGCAGTGGCGCCTGCCGGTCACCATCACCGAAGCCGGCCGCGTCACCACCTACACGCACGACGGCTCGGGCAACGTACTAAGCCAGACCGTCACCGACACCAGCACAGGCACGACCGGCATGGCCCGCACCACCAGCTGGACCTACCACGCCACCGGGCTGGTCGCCACGGAAACCGCCCCCAACGGTGCGCTGACCAGTTACACCTACGACCCCCAGGGCAACCTCACCAAGACCACCAACGCCCTGGGCCATGTGGATACCTTCACCCACGATACCGAAGGCCGCATGCTCACCCACACCGCGCCCAACGGCCTGGTGGTGGCCTACACCTACGATGCGCGTGGCCGCGTGCTCAACAGCACGCGCGGTAGCCAGGTCACCACCTTCACCTACCACCCCACGGGCGCTTTGGCGACGGCGGCCTTGCCGCAAGGCCACACCATCACCTACAGCTATGACGGTGCCCACCGCTTGGTCGGCTGGAGCGACAACCGGGGCAACACCGGCAGCTACGGGCTCGATGGCATGGGCAACCGCACCAGCGAGGAGGTGCGCAATGCCCAGGGCCAACTCGTCTGGCAACTGGCGCGCAGCATCAACAGCCTCAACCGCCTGGAAACCAGCACGGCCGGTGGAACGCAAACCACCACCTACACCTACGACAGTAACGGCGACCTGTACCAGGCCAAGGACGGAACCAACAACTCCGACTACTACGTGCGCGACCCGCTGCGCCGGGTCAAGACCCTGTACAACGGAGAAAACTCCACGGCCTTGCTGACCTACAACGCAGTGGACGACGTCGCCTCGGTCAGCGACTTCAAGGGCATCACCACCGCCTACACCCGTGACGCCCTGGGCAACGCCACCAGCGAACGCAGTTCCGACATCGGAGAAAAAGCCGCCCAGTACGACGCCCTGGGCCTGCCCGCCAGCATCACCAACGCCCTGGGCCAGGCCACCACCATCACCCGCGACCTGCTGGGCCGGCCCACCTCCATCGTGCACTCTGGTGGCACCACCTCCCTACGCTACGACCAAAGCACCACCGCCAAGGGCTACCTGAGCGAGATCGAAGACGCCAGCGGCACCACCACCTACCAGCGCGACGTACACGGCCGCGTGACCAGCCAGACCCAAAAGCTCATCAACAACGACACCCGCACCCTGGGCTACAGCTACAACGCCACCACGGGTTTGCTGAGCGCCACCACATACCCGGGCGGCCAGGTCCTGCAGAACGTCTACGACGCCACCGGCCAACTAACCGGCCTCACCTGGGCTGGCCAGCCCATCGTCAGCGGCATTGGCTGGAGCCCCCTGGGCCAGCCCACCGGCTGGAGTTGGAACCTGCCCGGCAGCGCAGCCGCCATTGCGGCCAGCCGCACTTACAACACCGCGGGCCAACTCACCAACACCGAGTTCAGCAGCTACACCTATAACGCCGCAGGCCGCATCACCAGCCTCACCCAGAGCCTGATGCAGCCCGCCAGCGCCGACGCCCAGGCCAGCACCGTGGTCGCGGCGGCCCCCGCCACCTGGACCGTGCAGTACAGCTGGACAGGCCGCATCACCGGCTTCACCAAGACCGTCACAGGCGGCAACGCTGCCAACACCGTCACCTACACCTACGACAAGAACGGCAACCGCCTCACCAGCAGCCAACAGCGCGCTGGCACCACCACCAACCGCACCTACACCCTCACCGCCAATCGCCAGACCGGCTTCAGCCAAACGCAGACGGGTGCCAGCACCGCCAGCACCAGCGTCACCTACCAGTACAACGCCGCCGGCGACCTGCTGAATGATGGCCTGCGCACGTTCCAGTACGACAGCCAGGAACGCCTGGAAAAAGTCACCACCGGCACGGGTGTGGACGCCCCCAGCACCCAGTACGCCCACAACGCCCTGGGCCAGCGCGTGTTCAAGACCGAACCGCTGTTCGCCAGCGGTAGCGGATCAGGTGGAACCACCAGCGGCAAGAACCTCAACAACCTGCTGGCCGACCCCGAAGACCAGGAAGCAGAGCAAGACAAGAGCCTGATCCAGACCGCCTACGAATTCTTCACCCGCCTGTGGAGCCCCGGCAGCAGCGACGCGCAGAAACTCGGCTTTGCCTATGTCTACGGCCAGGACGGCACCCTGCTGGGCGAATACGGCATGGGCGGCAGCAACAGCACCGGCACCACCCAGTACATCTACCTGCCCACGGCCAACGGCCCCATGCCCATTGCCGCCATCGTCAATGGGGTTGCCTATGCCGTGCACAGCGACCACCTGAACACCCCGCGCAAGCTCACCCAGCCCGACGGCCAGGTAGCCTGGCAATGGGCCTACAGCGCCTTCGGCGACGAACAGCCCACCCTGGGAGCCAAGCGCTTCACCAACGAAACCACCAACCCCACCACGGGCACCACCCCCATCCCCGAGGTGACCTTCAACCTGCGCTACCCGGGGCAGTACTACGACAAAGAGAGCAACCTGCACTACAACTACTTCCGCAGCTACAGCGCGGAGCGGGGGCGGTATACGCAGGCGGATCCAATTGGGCTGGATGGTGGGTTCAATCGGTTTGGGTATGTGGATGGGAATGCATTGAAGTATGTCGATCCATTTGGTTTAGATGTGTTGACGACTATTTCTGACCGGGTCGCAGGAATTCCGGATGGCCGTGCAGGAGATCAATACGACACTACATTCACCATCACAAAAACAGGAGTTTGTGATAATTCCACGGATCCTATGTGTGCGGCTGGACTGGCTGCTGCGGGGCTGAAGGGGCCATATTTTAGCGAAACGAAAAACTATAGCTCAATGTGCATGCTTGGTATGGGTGTGGTAGTAAAGGGGGGCGGCGCTGTTGCGGGCAACGCACTCGCAAACCAATTGCCAAATGCTGCGGCTAAACTGGGTTTTGGTGCGCGCGCTATGGGCCTAGTATGGAGAGGAGTCTCTATTTTTACAAACCCAGCTACTGCTGCAGCTTCGCTTGGTTACGCAATTGGACCTTTGCTTGAACACTGCGAAGTGAAGCCCCCCATATGTGAGGTTTCGCAGTGAATTTTCGACGTGCTTTAGGATCGATTCTCTTGGCTCTCGCCGTGGGGGCCTTGGTTTTGCAGAGATTTTTTTTGTCGAACTTTTCGCCTTGGGTTGATGTGATAGTTTTGGGGTTTAGTGCTGTCTGTGTTTTGGGGGCCTTTTTAGCAGCCAAAGGTAAATAGATTTTGGCGAATTTACGGTCAACAGCAACGAATAAAAGCAGGGTTGTGCGTGTGGGGTCTTTCAAGATTTTTTAAAAATTCATAGTTCACTATTGTGAGCCATTGATCTTGGTGGGTGTAAGCATCAGCAGATGCGGCGCTGTGCCTGCACGTGCCGTTGGCACACGCGGATCTGTATCGCTGCTCTTGACCTCAAAGTTCAGGCATCACCGATACACGCTCGCCCAGATGGCGTTGCGCATGTTCGGGTGGGGCAGCGTAGCGGGCCCACTCGACCTTAGGTTGGGTCTGCCGCGGCCGGGCGATTGGCGGGGCGATGTCGTCTATAGGGTTCTTGCTCGAATGGTGTTTGATAGGTGCAGACACGCTGGGCCATTGCAATGGATTGCAAAGGTGCGGCTTGTTCTGGCAACCGACTGGCAACTGGCCCTCGTTCGATCCTGCGAAGATGGCAACATGCAAGCAAAAAAGCCAAGACAAATGACAGATGCGATGAAGGCAGCGGAAGGCTTGGCGCAGCACTTCAAGCATCGGAAGGACATGGCCAGAGCACACTTAGAAGCCTTAGGCGGTGTTGCAGAACACTGCTTCGCATTGTCTGGCCTCTCCTTGGACGCTGGCCCATATGTGTTCTCCGGGATAGCAACGCTGCGAGAAGTACAGCGGCCTCCAGGGGAAATAGAACTTGCCGGGGCGTTGAGGAACAAGGGCCTCATGAGCGCAATTGCGCGTCACATGCCAGGGGTGACGCATGAACTGGCCGTGCCGCGCGACGTGCCCGGCGATCCGCAGCAGCCTTTCAATCTGGGCTGGTGGATCATCTCGGCTATTCGCTGTCGTACTTTAGCGGATCTTCTGGTTCCAGCGGTTGCCAGCGTGTCATGGGATGCCATCCCTGCGGTGGAGGCCGGAATGTGCGAGGTGCAGTTGCTGGAAGATGTCCCTGCTGCCCGCAGAATGGGTCAGGTTGTGGCGGTGTCGAGTGAATCGCTCGATTGGGTTCATCAGCACTTGGCGGCATGGATTGATCTGTTGGAGCGGCCTGCTTTCCGGCTTGCGGTTGATTCGCTGACAACCCACCATCAACAAGCGAATTTGCGCATGTCTGCCGCTTCCTTGTGGGCAGGCTTTGAAGCCCTGTTCGGCATTAGTTCGGAGCTGCGCTTCCGGCTGTCTGCGCTCGCAGCTTCGTATCTTGAGGAAATGGGGCCGGGTCGGCTGGCGCTATATCGGCGCATCAAAACGCTGTATGACTACCGATCAAAGGCAGTACATGGGGCCGCGACCACGGATGCCCAGCTTGAGGAACACATTGTTGAGGTTCGGAGTCTGCTGTCTCGCTTGATGTGTCAAATGACTGAAGCCGGAGCCTTTCCCTCCACCGAGGACTTCGAGGCACGCTTATTCATTTGACTCTGCCCTGCAGAAGACTGCCAATTTGGAATTGGTAGGCTGATCCTGGGCTGTATGGGCTGCTCGGCACGGGCGAATGCCTGGCAATCGCGAGGAGCTGAGCGTTCCGGAATCGCGCGCCTCCCCTGCCCGCGATGGGTAAGGGAATCCTTTGATTTACCGAGCGATCTCCGGCGTTGGAGGCCTGGAATTCCAGTTATGTTCTTTGGAACTCAATGGCCAAGATGAAGGTGGGGAGGGCGACGATTTGATCTTTCCTGCGCGATAGCCTGACAGCCACCTCATGGCTACCTGGTACTCGGAGGGCCATCGACAACGAGGGCTATTTGCATAGCCCTTCGCGATCCGATTCGTGATGGCAGGCGCTACTAACCTACGGGAACGGCCTGTTGACAGGCCAGCCCGCCATCACACCTTTGCCAATGCCTGCTCCAAATCCGCCTTCAAATCATCGATGTGCTCAATCCCCACCGACAAGCGCACCATCCCCTCGCTCACACCCGCCTTGGCCAGTTCCTCGGGATTGAGCTGGCGGTGCGTGGTCGATGCAGGGTGCGTGGCCAGTGACTTCGCATCGCCAATGTTTACCAAGCGGGTGAAAAGCTGCAACGCATCGAGAAAACGCGCACCCGCAGCCCGCGGATCGGCATCGCTGTTCTTCACCCCAAAGCTTAGGATGCCCGACGCGCGCCCGCCCAGTTGGCGCTGCACCAGCGCATAGTCCGGGTTGTCGGGCAGGCCGGCGTAGCGCACCCATTCGACCTTGGGGTGGGCCTGCAGGTACTGGGCGATGGCCAGGGTGTTGTCGCAGATGCGGTCCATGCGCAGGGCCAGGGTCTCTATGCCTTGCAGGATGAGAAAGGCGTTCTGCGGTGCCAGCGCGGCGCCCGTGTTGCGAAGGGGCACGACGCGGGCGCGGCCGATGAAGGCGGCGGGGCCCAGGGCTTCGGTGTAGACCACGCCGTGGTAGCTCACGTCGGGCTCGTTGAGGCGCGGGAAGCGGGCCTTGTGCTGGCCCCAAGGGAACTTGCCGCTGTCCACAATCGCCCCGCCCACGCTGTTGCCGTGGCCGCCCAGGTACTTGGTGAGCGAGTGCACCACGATGTCGGCGCCGTGTTCGATGGGGCGCAGCAGGTAGGGGCTGGGTACGGTGTTGTCCACGATCAGCGGCACGCCATGGTCGTGCGCCACCTTGGCCAGGGCGGCGATGTCGGTCACGTTGCCCAGCGGGTTGCCGATGCTTTCGATGAAGATGGCCTTGGTGCGTGCGTCAATGTGCTGCGCAAAGCTGGCCGGGTCGCGCGGGTCGGCAAAGCGGGTGGTGATGCCTTGTTGCGGCAGGGTGTGGGCGAACAGGTTGTAGGTACCCCCGTAAAGAGTACTCGCGGACACGATGTTGTCGCCCGCCTCGGCGATGGTCTGGATGGCGTAGGTGATGGCGGCCATGCCCGATGCGACGGCCAGCGCGGCAATGCCGCCCTCCAGCGCCGCGATGCGCTTTTCGAGCACGTCGTTGGTCGGGTTCATGATGCGGCTGTAGATATTGCCCGGCACCTTGAGGTCGAACAGATCGGCGCCGTGCTGCGCGCTGTCGAAGGCATAAGCCACCGTCTGGTAGATGGGAACGGCGACCGCTTTGGTCGTTGGGTCAGGGCTGTAGCCGGCGTGCACGGCCAGGGTTTCGATCTGCATGGTTGGCTTGTCTCTTGGAAAGGGGTGGTGCGAATGGGCAAGGCACCCCAATGGAGTGCCTGAACCATTCTTCCACCGCCCCTCCAGAGGCAGATCGAATCGTTTCGTATGTGCTTATGCGGCCAGTGACGGCAGGGGTGGACCTGCCAGGCTGGCGCCCCGCTCAGCTGCCCTGCTGCGGTCGCGTGCGGTAGAAGTTCAGCGGCGTCTCGCGTGCCTGATTAAGCACCTGGCGCTTGATCTTGCCCACCACGTGCATCTCGCAGGGCTTGCAGTCAAAGCGCAGGGTCAGCTTTTCCTTGCCGTTGATGAGCATCAGCGGTTCGGCCTTGATGGTGCCCTGCACGCCGGTGACGCCCTTGGCCTGCTTGGGGCACAGGCTCATCGAGAAGCGCACGCAATGCTTGGTGATCATGAGGCTGACTTCGCCTTCTTCCTCGTGCGCCTCGTATGTCGCATCGATCACCTTCACGCCGTGGCGCACGTAGAAGTCGTGCGCCTTGTGGTTGAACACGTTGCCCAGAAAGCTCAGCGTGTCTTCGGGGTAGGGGGCGGGGGGCTCCACCGGGGTGGCGCGCTGCAGGCGCGTAAAACCCTTGGCGCGGTTGGCCTCCAGGTCGGCCAGGGCGTCGCGGCGCAGCGCGTTCACGGCCGATGCGGGGATGAACCAGGGCTGCGAGAGCTGCAGGCCCACGTCGTTCACCGCGAAGATGGTGGCGCCAAAGCGGGCCAGGTGCTCGCGCAGGCTGGCCTCGGCCTTGGCGGCATCGGTGGCTGGCTGGTGCGCGTGGTCGAGCTGTGCGCCGCCGGCATAGCCGTCTTCATCCGTCAGCGTAAGGGCAAAGCCGGTGGGCGTTTCCGACAGGTAGACCCACAGGCCGATGCGGCGGTCGCTCGACTTCTTGTCGAGCGTGCGCACCCAGTCCATGTCGCGGTTGCGGTTGATTTCGGTGCCCTTGCGCAGGTCCTTGAAACCCTCCATCGGGTCCTTGGGGAACACGCGCCACTGCGCGGTGCTGCGCGGCGACACGGGCTCGGCCCGGTTGATGGCCATGCCCACCAGGTCCTTGTGCAGGTCGTAATAGCACAGGCCGTCGCCGTTGTGCAGCACGGTAGCGGGGCTGCTCACTTCGAGCTCCACGAAATCGGCGCCCACCTTGGTCACCCAGCCGATGGCCTGGCCGGGGTTCTTGGGGGTGTCGAAGGCGCCGATGTCCTGCTTGCGGCCGGTGACGAAGTAGTCGGTGAACTCGCGGTTGAAGTTCTGCAGCGGGTCGGGCGTGAAGGTGAACGTGGTGCGCCCGCTCGACGAGCGCGACAGCGGGTGTCCCGAGGACTCGCGCTCCTCCATGATGCCGTCGATGAGGGTGCGGTAGTGGGCCGTGATGTTCTTCACGTAGCCCATGTCCTTGTAGCGGCCTTCGATCTTGAAGCTGCGCACGCCGGCATCGATCAGCGCGCGCATGTTGTCGCTCTGGTTGTTGTCCTTCATGCTCAGCACGTGCTTGTCGTGCGCGATGAAGCGGCCCTGCGCATCGGTCACCTGGTAGGGCAGGCGGCAGGCCTGGCTGCAGTCGCCGCGGTTGGCGCTGCGGCCGGTCTGCGCATGGCTGATGTTGCACTGGCCGCTGTAGGCCACGCACAGCGCGCCGTGGATGAAGAACTCGATGTTGGCGCGCCCGGGCGCGTCCACCGGGCCCAGGGCCTGGTGCACTGCGGCGATCTGCTGCACCGTGAGCTCGCGCGCCAGCACGATCTGCGACAGGCCCGCGTCCTGCAGAAAGCGCGCTTTCTCGGGTGTGCGGATGTCGGTCTGCGTGCTGGCATGCAGCTGGATGGGCGGCATGTCGATTTCGAGCAGGCCCATGTCCTGGATGATCAGCGCATCGGCCCCGGCCTCGTAGACCTGCCAGGCCATCTGGCGCGCGTCTTCGAGCTCATCGTCGCGCAGGATGGTGTTGAGCGTGATGAAGATGCGGCTGTTGAAGCGGTGCGCGTGGCGCACCAGGCGCGCTATGTCACGGATGTCGTTGCCCGCCCCGGCGCGTGCGCCGAAGGCCGGGCCGCCGATGTAGACGGCGTCGGCACCGTGGTTGATGGCTTCGATGCCAATGTCCGCATCGCGCGCAGGCGCGAGCAGTTCGAGCTGGTGGGGCAGGAGAGACATGGGGCGCAATTATCCCAGCGCCTGCCACTCCCGGTCCAATGGGATTCCAATTAGCTCGACTAATGCTGTATGCAATTCTGTTGTGCAAGTCTGATGTGCCGAAGTCGGGATAGGATGGCGGCGCCTGGCCTGTCCCTCTGGTCAGCGCGCTCTCCCTTGTCCTTGCTCATCCGGAGTTTTGCCTGTGTCCTTTGCTTCCCGTTCGCGCTTTCACCTCTCTCTGGTTGCTGCGGCAGCCGCCACCGTTGCCTGCACCGCCGCCCTGGCGCAGGACGTGCAGGTCGTCAAGATCGCCCATGCGGGCCCGCTGTCGGGCGGCATTGCCCACATCGGCAAGGACACGGAAAACGGCGTGCGCCTGGCGCTGGATGACCTGAATGCGCAGAACCTGGTGATTGGTGGCAAGAAGATCAAGTTCGAGCTCGCGGCCGAAGACGATGCGGGCGACCCGCGCCAGGCCACCGCCGTGGCGCAAAAGCTGTGCGACCAGAAGGTGGCCGGCGTGGTGGGCCACCTGCAGTCGGGCACCTCCATCCCCGCCGCGGCGGTGTACGACAAGTGCGGCGTGCCGCACATCACGGCCGCCGCCACCAACCCCGACCTGACCAAGCCCGGCTACAAGACCACCTACCGCCTGATCGCCAACGACAGCGCGCTGGGTGCGGCGCTGGCCATCTTCTCGGCCGACCACCTGAAGCTCAAGTCCGTGGCCATCATCGACGACCGCACGGCCTACGGCCAGGGCGTGGCCTCGGTCTTCAAGGCCACGGCGCAGCAAAAGGGCCTCAAGGTAGTGGGCGAGGAGTTCACCACCGACAAGGCCACGGACTTCATGGCCATCCTGACCGCCATCAAGAACAAGAAGCCCGATGCCATCTTCTACGGCGGCCTCGATGCCCAGGCCGGCCCCATGCTGCGCCAGATGGAACAGCTGGGCCTGGGCAACGTGAAGTTTTTCGGCGGCGATGCGCTGTGTACCGAAAAGCTGCCCGAGCTGGCCGGCAAGACGCCTGCCCTCAAGAACGTGACCTGCGCCACGGGCGGTGCATCGGTGGCCAAGATGCAGGGCGGCGCCGACTGGAAGAAGCGCTACGACGCCAAGTTCCCCGGCCAGTTCCAGATCTACAGCCCCTACGCCTACGACGCGGCCATGGTGCTGGTCGATTCGATGAAGCGCGCCAACTCGGTGGACCCCAAGGTGTACATCCCCTTCATCGGCAAGACCGAGTACAAGGGCGTGACCGCGAACATCGCGTTCACCGCCAAGGGTGAGCTGACCACGCCTGCCGTCACTCTGTACACGTACAAAGATGGCAGCCGCGTAGCACTGAACTGATCTTTCAGGGCGCGGCTTTGGCCCGCCCTGCGCGCACCGCACCAGGGCTGGTGCCATAGTGCTTGCGGAACAGCCGTGCCAGGCTGCTGGCATTGCCCAGACCGACTTCGTCGGCAATGGCGGCCAGGCTGTGGTGCGAATTGCTCACGCGCCAGTGGGCGTGCTCCATGCGCATCTTTGTCCAGTGCTCGTGGGCGCTCATGCCCATCTGCTCGGTGAACAGCCGGTCCAGCTGCCGGCGGCCGATGCCGATGCGCGCTGCCAGGTCGGCCACGGTCAGGCCATCGGCCAGGGAGCTGCGCATCAGCGCCACCGCGCGCGCCAGGTGGCGGGTGAGGTCGGGCCCGCCGCCTTCCATCGACTGCAGGTGGTGGCCCTGGTGCCGGGGCGCGTCCACCAGCATGTCGGCCAGGCCCTTGAAGGCCCGCACCCGGCCGCAGTGGCGTGACAGCAGTTCCACCGCCATGTCGATGGCCGCCGTGCCGCCCGCGCAGGTGATGCGCTCGCGGTCAAAGCAATAGATCTGCTCGCTGGCCACCGCGATGCGCGGAAAGGCGTGGCGGAACTCGGCCACATGGCGCCAGTGCAGGGCCACGCGGTGGCCCCTGAGCAGGCCGGCTTCGGCCAGCAGAAAGCTGGCGTTGTCGATGGCCACCAGCGGCAGGCCCCGCGCCGCCGCCTTGCGCAGCACCGGGCCGTAGGCCTGCACGTACCCGCGCGAGGCCTGCACCGTGCGGCTGCCAAAGACCACCAGGTAGTCGAAGGCCGCCAGGTCCACGGCGTCGGCCGTGGTGTCCAAGTTCACCTGCACGCCGCTGCTGGAGAGCACGGGTGCGCCGTCGATGCCGAGCAGGGTCCAGGCGCAGTAGCGCTGGCGGCTGTGGTCCTCGTCGTCGGCCGAAAAGCGCAGCTTGTCCAGAAAGCCGCCAAAGGGCAGCAGTGCGAAGTCGGGCAGCGGCAGCAGCAACAGGCGCACGTCGGGGCGGGGCAAGGGGCTGGAGGTGCTCATGCGGGTGTCTAATTTGGTATCTATGGTAGCCAGATTGGGTGCTGTTGGGGCAGCAATGCACGCCTAGACTGCAGGCCTGCTTCAAGAGAAAGTGCTGCAATGGAACTGAACATCTGGCTGGTCTACCTGCTCGCGGTCGTCGGTCTGTCGTTGACCCCCGGGCCCAACAGCCTGCTGGTGCTGGCCCATGGTGCCCTGCACGGGCGAGCCCGCACGCTGTGGACCATTGGCGGCGGGGCGGTGGGCTTCGTGGCGCTGATCGGGCTGTCGATGCTGGGCATCGGTGCGCTGCTGCAGTCGTCGGCGCATGCGCTCACGGTGATGAAATGGGTGGGCGGCGCCTACCTGGTGTGGCTGGGCATCCAGCTGTGGCGGGCCCCGCCCATGCAGCTGGAGGCATTGCCGAGTGCCCGGGGCGAGCGGGCGGTCACCGGCGGCAGGCTGTTCCGGCAAGGGCTGCTGGCGGCTATCTCCAACCCCAAGGTGCTGCTGTTTTATGGCGCCTTCCTGCCGCAGTTCATCGCCCCGGGGCGCGACCTGTGGCTGCAGTTCGTGGTCATGGCGTGTACGTTCGCGGCGGTGGAATGCCTGGTGGAGTTTGGCCTGGCCAGCCTGGCGCACCGCATCCGCCCCTGGCTGCAGCGCACGGGCAAGAAGTTCAACCGCTCCTGCGGTGCGCTGTTCGGGTTGATGGGTGCGGCGCTTCCCATGACGCACTGAGTGGTGCTTGCACCATCCCGGTTTACAGTGCGGGTTGCACAGTAAGACAAGCGGCTGACAAAACTCAGCGAAGCGGTTCTGGCTAGGCGCTGTGTCGCAGGCAGTACGGTAGTACGACAAGACGCAGCAACGACGCCAGAAGAGTTTTGTCAGTCGCGTACCGGGAGCACAGGCATGCGTGGATTGTTCGGGTTGGTGGGGCTGGTCGTGGTGCTGGCCATCGTGGGCATCGTCGCCAAGAAGCAGTTGTCGGCCACGCGCGCGCCCGTGCCTGCGCTGCAGCAGGTGCAGATACCGGGCACCGGCGCATCGGCCCCGGTGATCAATCCCACGGGCAATGTGCGCGAGCAGAGCCAGCAGGCGCAGCAACAGGTCCAGCAGCAGCTCGATGAGATCGCCAAACAGCGCGCGGAAACCCTGCGCGACATGGAGAAATGACAGGCCCGTTCACCGACGAGGATGGCATGCGCCTGGCGCTGGCCGAGGCGCGCGCCGCTGCCGAGGCAGGCGAGGTGCCAGTGGGCGCGGTGGTCGTCAAGGATGGCCAGGTGATCGCCACCGGCCGCAACGCCCCGGTGCAAGCCAACGACCCCACAGCCCATGCCGAGATCGTGGCCTTGCGCGCGGCGGCGCAGCGCCTGGGCAACTACCGGCTCGACGGCTGCACGCTCTATGTCACGCTGGAGCCCTGCGCCATGTGCAGCGGGGCGATGCTGCATGCGCGGCTGGCGCGCGTGGTCTATGGCGCCACGGAGCCGAAGACGGGCGCCGCAGGCTCGGTGCTCGACCTGTTTGCCCACACCGCCATCAACCACCAGACCCAGGTGCAGGCCGGGGTGCTGGCCACCGAATGCAGCGCGCTGCTCACCGGCTTCTTCGGCGCGCTGCGCAGCCAGCAGCGTGCCGATGCGCTGGCACGCCACCCGCTGCGCGACGACGCGCTGCGCACGCCCGACGCGGCCTTTGCCGACCTGCCGGGCTACCCTTGGGCGCCCAACTATGTAAGCGACCTGCCCAGCCTGGCCGGGTTGCGCCTGCACTACCTCGACGAAGGCCCGCAGGACGCGCCGCGCACCTGGCTGTGCCTGCACGGCAACCCGGCGTGGAGCTACCTGTACCGCCACATGCTGCCCGTGTGGCTGACGGCGGGCGACCGCGTGGTGGCGCCCGACCTGATTGGCTTCGGCAGGAGCGACAAGCCCAAGAAGGAGGCCGTGCACCGCTTCGAATGGCACCGCCAGGTGCTGCTGGAGCTGGTGGAGCGCCTCAACCTGCAGCGTACCGTGCTGGTGGTGCAGGACTGGGGCGGCATCCTGGGCCTGACCGTGCCCATGGACTGCCCGGAGCGCTTTGGCGGCCTGCTGGTGATGAACACGCTGCTGGCCACCGGCGATGTGCCGCTGCCGCAGGGCTTTGTGGACTGGCGTGCCATGTGCCGCGACAAGCCTTTGTTCGGCGTGGGCCGGCTGCTCGCGCGCGGCAATCCGCAGCTCTCGCCGGCCGAATGCGCGGCCTACGATGCGCCGTTTCCCGACAAGGGCTACCGCGCTGCGCTGCGCGCCTTCCCCGAGCGCGTGCCAGCCGGGCCGCAGGACGAGGGCGCTGCCATCTCGCGCCGGGCGCGCAGTTTCTGGCAGCAGCAGTGGCAGGGCCAAAGCCTGATGGTGGTGGGCGCGCAGGACCCGGTGCTGGGCCCGGCGACCATGCAGGCGCTGCAAAAGGACATCCGCAACTGCCCCGATCCCGTGGTGCTGCCGCAGGCCGGGCACTTCGTGCAGGAGCATGGGCGGGGCATTGCCGAACGGGCTGTGGAATACTTCGCACCCTGACCGCACGCCAGCGCCGCTCTTTGTGGCCCGCCAGCGGCATCCATTTCACGGAGCAGGCCCGCCGACCGGCGCCTGAACGCTTTGCACAACGATCACGATCACCACCACCATCACGACCACGCCGATTGCGACCACGACCATGGTCCCAAGCACATCTATATCTACTCGCCGTCCAGCGCCGTGCGCGACAAGGCGGCCTTCAAGCGCGGCATTGCCCGCCTCAAGGCCCTGGGCCACGAGGTCGAGGTGGATGTGGACGCCCTGGCCAGCCACACCCGGTTTGCCGGCGATGACGCCACCCGTCTGGCCGCCATCCACCGCGCGGCCGCCAGCGGCGCGCATGTGGCGCTGATCTCGCGCGGGGGCTACGGGCTCTCGCGCATCCTGCCGGGCATCCGCTACAAGGCGGTGGCCAAGGCCATCGACAAGGGCATGAAGTTCGTCGGCCTGAGCGATTTCACGGCCTTCCAGAACGCGCTGCTGGCGCAGACCGGCGCCGTGAGCTGGGCCGGCCCGGCCCTGGGCGCCGACTTCGGCGTGGCGGGCGAGCCCGACGACATCATGGAAGCCTGCTTCGACGACCTCTTGACGGGCCATGGCGAAGGCACGGGCTGGCGCATGCACCGCGAAAAGCCCCATGCCACCACCGGCAAGCCGGCCGTGCCCGACACCTATGTGAAGAGCGCCCAACTGTGGGGTGGCAACCTGGCGGTGCTGGCATCGCTGGTGGGCACGCCCTACCTGCCCAGCGTGAAGGGCGGCATCTTGTTCCTCGAAGACGTGAACGAGCACCCCTACCGCATCGAGCGCCTGCTGACCCAGTTGCTGCACGCCGGCGTGCTGGCGCAGCAAAAGGCGGTGGTGCTGGGCCAGTTCACCCAGTTCAAGCTGGTGCCGCACGACAAGGGCTACAAGCTGCAGTCGGTGGTGGACTGGCTGCGCAGCCAGATCAAGGCGCCCGTGCTCACCAACCTGCCGTTCGGGCATGTGGAGACCAAGGTGCTGTTGCCCGTGGGGGCTACGGTGTCACTGTCGGTGGAAGAGCGCGACGCGCTGATTTATTGGGGGCATCTGTAGGCCCTGCACAAAGGCGCCGCGCGCCGCAGGGGCTTGCCGCTCAGGATGCCGACGACGCGCGTGCCACCGGCGTACCCAGGGCGCGCGGCAACAGGCCCTGGAACAGGAGTGTCACCTGCGCGATGACGTTTTTGGCAGATGGCTCTCCCTGCAGAGGCGCCAGGGTGCTCTGCAGGTCGGTGCGCAGGTACCACAGCGCCTCGATGTCACCCGCGTAGCGCAGGCGGATGTTCATGCGCGCCACCTCGCAGCCGGAAAACCCCGACAGGCTGCTGATCATGGCGCGGCGCACTTCTTCCAGTTGCTGGTCACGCACCCAGGCGGTCGACGCAGGCGCATCACGGCCAATCAGGCCGTGCAGGCTGCTGCCGCGTACATAGGGTTTGTTCCAGCGCATGGAATGGTTCTTCACCATAAATAGGTAACAGGGTCTCAAGGTAAGTGGCCGACCGTGCAAATGCAAGGGGGCCACCCCCGTTTTTCGCAGAAAGCCAACAGGCTCTGATAGCTTTTTGCAAACAATTGCAAGCTCTCGATGCCTTTTTGCTTCTAGTATGAAAGGATTAAGCAGGAGTCATGCCCGGTACGCTGCGCTGTGGGTGCCGTGCGCCGACAAAGGCCTGCAAGGCGCTGCCGGCCTTGCGAATGGGTGGAGAACGGGGCGCCTGGTGCTTGCGCGCACGGTTGGGCAGGGCGCACCCCAAGGGGCCTGGCCCCATGCTTCCCACAGGCCCGCCCCATGACATGGCGCCATGCACATTGCAGGCGCTTGAACTAAACTGGGTCACATGATGTTACCTGCGCCTGCGTGCCCATGACGGTTCTATCGACGGTGGTCTTTGCCGACATTTCCGGGAGTACGTCGCTCTATGAGACGCTGGGGAACGAGCGCGCCACCGAAGCGGTGACGCAGCTGACCCAGTGGATCGCCGACACCATCGAGGGCAATGCGGGGCGCGTCGTCAAGAAGCTGGGCGACGGCGTGCTGGGCATCTTTGGCGATGCCGCGGGCGCCGTGTCGGCCATGGCCGAGATGCAGCGCAAGCACCTGACCCGGCTGGACCGCTGGCCCCACCCCCTGCGCATGGACATCCGCGTGGGCGTGGCCAGCGGCGAGGTGGTGGATGTCGATGGCGATTGCTATGGCGATGCCGTGAACGTGGCCTCGCGCCTGTGCGAACGGGCCGGCCCGTCCGAGATCTGGGCCACCGAAACTGCGGTGCTGCTGGCCGGTGCTGCGGCCTCGGTCTGGTACCGCAAGCTCGGGGTGATGGAAATCCGTGGCAAGGCCGAGACCCTGATGCTCTACCAAGTGGAGTGGCGCCAGGATGAAGAGCCCGACTCGCTCACCATGCAGTCGGCGCTGGTCAGCAATTTCTCGCCGGTGGATTCCATCCTGGGGCAGATCCAGTTCTCCTGGCATGGGGTGGATCTGTCGTTCAGCTCGGCCGATGCCCCGGTGCATCTGGGTCGGGCCACCGAGATGCAGCTGCGCATCAACGACCCCCGGGTGTCACGCCTGCATGCCCGCATCGACTGGCGCAACAGCGGCTTCGTGCTGACCGACATGAGCAGTTTCGGCACCTGGGTGCGCTTTGAGGGCAGCGACTCACCCGTGCGCCTGCGCCGCGACGCCTGCATCCTGCACGGTACCGGGGAGATTGCGCTGGGCGTGTCTTTCAGCGAGCCCACCGCGCCCAAGATGCACTTCCAGGTGGTGGGCGGCAACGTGCATTTGGGCTAGGGCCCGGTGCATCGGCATGGCCCTTTTTTGCAGGGGCGATCCGAAACGTTCTGACACAATGCTCGGCGACTAGACCGAGACAAAACAGGACAGAACGATATGGCGTGGATCAAGAAAAACGGCCGTGGCCCTGGTGGCCGGGGCCTTGCTGGTGGGGGCGGGGGCCGCCATCTATGTGCAGCGGACCTTTGCCGTGGTGGACGGAAAGATCACGGTCGCCGGCCTGGCCCGGCCTGTGAGCGTGCAGCGCGATGGGGCGGATGTGACGCACATCGGCGCGCAAAGCCCGCAGGACGCCTGGTTTGCCATGGGCTATGTGCATGCGCAGGAGCGCACCTGGCAGCTGGAGTTCAACCGCCGCGTGATGCACGGCCAGCTCTCCGAAGTGTTTGGCGAGGCCACGCTGGAGACCGACAAGCTCATGCGCTCGCTGGACATCGTGGGCACTGCGCGCAAGCAGTACGCCGGCCTGCCCCTGTACGCCCGCGAGGCGCTGCAGGCCTACAGCAAGGGCATCCATGCCTTCCACAAGGACCGCCCGCAGGCCCTGCCGCCCGAGTTCCTGGTGCTGGGGGTGAAGCCCGGCGGCGAGGCTGGCGCCGTGTGGGAGCCCGAGGACAGCGTGGGGTGGGCGGTGATGATGGCGCTGGACCTGGGCGGCAACTGGGGCAATGAATTCGCGCGCCTGTCCGTGGCCCGCACGCTCGATACCGACCGGCTGTGGCAGCTGATGCCACCGTACCCGGGCGAACCGCCTGCCGCGTCGGCCGACCTGGCGGCGCTGTACCGGCAACTGGGGGTGTACCGTGGCGAAGCTGCCGCAGGCGCTGCGCCCAATGCCGGCCTGGACCGTGGCGCAGCGCTGCAGGCCGCCAGGAAGCCCGGGGCGGATGCGCCAGGGCAGGGCGGCGGCCCGGTGGCGCGCCAGATCAGCGCGGGCATCCTGGCCTGGGCCGACGAGCTCGGCCGCAATGCCGGCACCAACGACGGCAAGGGCAGCAACAACTGGGTGCTGGCCGGCTCGCACACCGAAAGCGGCAAGCCGCTGCTGGCCAACGATCCTCACCTGTCCCTGAGCGCGCCCGCCATCTGGTACTACGCCCGCCTGCAGGCGCCGGCCGGCAAGGCATCGGACGGCTCGCCGATCGGCGCCATCGACGCCCTGGGCGCCACGCTGCCGGGCCTGCCCTTCGTGGTGCTGGGCCGCACGGCCAGCGTGGCCTGGGGCTTCACCAACACCAGCCCCGACGTGCAGGACCTGTACCTGGAGCAGATCAACCCGGCAGACGCCACGCAGTACCGCACGCCCGAGGGCTGGGCGCCATTCGCGGTGCGCAAGGAGCTCATCCGCGTCAAGGGCCAGCCCGACGTGGAGATCGCGCTGCGCAGCACGCGCCACGGCCCGGTGCTCAGCGACGCCCAGAAGTCGCACGCCGACGTGCTGGACCTGAAAAAGTACGTGCTGGCCCTGCGCTGGACGGCGCTGGACGCCGACAACCAGACCGTGCTGGCCGGGCTGATGGTCAACCAGGCCACCACGGTGCAGGACCTGTTCGCCGCCTTTGAGCACCACCAGGCGCCCATGCAGAGCGTGGTGGCGGCCGACCTGAACGGGCGCATCCGCTTCCAGGCCATGGGCCGCGTGCCCGTGCGCGCGCCGGACAACGACATCCGCGGCGTGGCCCCATCGCCCGGCTGGGACGCGCGCTACGACTGGAAGGGCTGGCTTCCCCTGGACCAGACCCCGCAGGACGAAGGCGCCAAGGGCTGGATCGCCACGGCCAACCAGCGCGTGACGCCGCCCGGCTACCCGCACTACCTGACGCAGGACTGGGCGCTGCCCTACCGCTACGAGCGCATTGCCCAACTGATCGAGGCCCGCCCCAAGCACACGGCCGCGAGCCTGCAGGCCATCCAGCTCGACACCGCATCGCTGGCCGCACGCCACCTGCTGCCCTACCTGCAGCAGGCGCAGTCCGGCCACCCACTGGCCGCCAGGGCGCAGGCCCTGCTCAAGGACTTCGACGGCGTGATGGATGCCGGCCGCGCGGCGCCGCTGATCATGGCCGCGTGGACCGACGAGCTGGTGCGTGGCCTGGTGGTGCCGCGCATCGGCGAGGCGCGCTTTGCCGCGACCTACGGCAAGCGCGACTACCGTGCCGGCATCGAAGGCATGCTCGCGCGCAACGACACCTGGTGGTGCCAGCCGTCCACCTGCGCCGAGCAGTCGGCCGCGGCGCTGGGCCGGGCACTGGACCGGCTGCAGGCCGCCTACGGCGCCGATCCCGCTGCCTGGCGCTGGGGCGATGCCCACCCCGCGGTCAGCGGGCACCGGCCGTTCGGCAACGTGGCGGCGCTGGCGCGCTGGTTCGACGTGAGCGTGCCGTCCAATGGCGACTCGTACACGGTGAACGTGGGCCAGTACAACGCGGGCGATGCCAAGACCCCGTTCGCGAACCGCCACGCCGCATCGCTGCGCGCCATCTACGATCTGGCGGACCTGGAACAATCGACCTTCATCTACCAGACAGGGCAGAGCGGCCTGGTGTTCTCGCCGCGTTACCGCGACATGGCGACGGCCTGGGCGGGGGCGGGCAACCGCCTGCTGCAGCGCCAGCCGACCCGCTTCGCCCACTCCCTGACACTCGCACCAGCGCCCTGAACCAAGAACAGTTCCAAGGATTTCCATGGGTTTCGTACCGTTGATCGAAGTCACCCGGGGCGCCCTGGTCGAATGCCAGCACTGGGGTGCCGTGGCCGTGGCCAACCGCGCGGGCCAGGTGCTCGCCCAGGTGGGCGACCCGCAATCGGTGGTGTTCACGCGCTCCACCATCAAGGCGTTTCAGGCGCTGCCGTTCATGCAATCGGGCGGGGCCAAGGCCCTGGGCTGGGGGCCGGCCGATCTGGCGCTGCTGTGCGCCAGCCACAATGGCGAGCCCATGCACGTGGAGCAGGTCGAGCGCATGCTCGCCAGCGTCGGCAAGGACTACCACGCGCTGCGCTGCGGCTGCCACCGGCCGCTGTTCGCCGAGCTGGGGCTCGGGTCGCTGCCGGCGGGTTTCGTGCCCGATGAGCGCCACAACAACTGCAGCGGCAAGCATGCCGGCTTCGTGGCCTGGTGCGTGCAGCAGGGGCTGCCGCTGGATGATCACCTGCACCCAGGGCACCCGTTGCAGGTGGCGGTACGCAGCCGCGTGGCCCAGGCCGTGGGCCTTGCGCCGGAGGACCTGGCGGCCGGCACCGACGGCTGCTCGGCCCCCAACTACGCCATTCCGCTGGCCAACCTGGCGCGCGGCTATGCGCGCCTGGCCGGCGGTGCGCCGGACACTGAATTCGACGAGAGCTTCACGGCGCTGGCCGATGCCATGGTGGCGCGGCCCGAGCTGGGCTCGGGCACGGGGCGGCACGACCTCGACTTCATGCGCGTGGGCGCGGGCGACTGGGTGTCGAAGACCGGTGCCGACGGCGTGCAGGTGGTGGGCAGCCGCAGCCGGGGCGAGGCCTTTGCGCTCAAGGTCATGGACGGCAGCATGTTGGCGCAGGTGGCGGCGTCGGTCGAGGTGATGGACCAGCTGGGCTGGCTCAGCGAGGCCCAGCGCGCGGCGCTGGCGCCTCGACGCTCGGGGCGTATCGTCAATGCGCGCGGGCTGGAGGTGGGCGGGCGCAGACCCGTATTTCGCCTTGGTTCAGGACGGTAGCCGAGCCAGCGGGTAGGCCGCGTTCGCCGCCGGAAAGAAGGCGGCGAACGGCTCCGCGTCAGGCAGCACATAGACCACACCCGCCTCGCGGCCGAACCAGGGGGCGATGCAGCGGTTGTAGAAGTCCGTCGGGGCATTCACGCAGCCGTGGCTGATGCGCCGCTCGGCCAGCACGGGGCTGGCCAGGCGCTGCACGCGGCGCTCGGCCGGGTTGCCGCGCACGCGGTGCAGGGAGACGGCCGACGGGTAGTCGATCCACACGATGTCATGGCCCTGCAGGTTGCTGCCGGGCTCGCTCACGAAGCGGCCGGCCGGTGTGGTGCGCTCGTGCGGGCGTATCTGCGACAGCGGCCGCTGGCCGATGCCGGGCGCCGAGTGGTCGCCCAGGGCCGAACCCAGCAGCACCGGCGCGCTGCCGGCATGGCCGCCGCCAGGGCCGAACACGTGGATGGTGGCCGCAGGCTTGTCGATCACGGCAAAGGGCATGCCCTGGTGGTTGGCGGTGGCGGACACCCAGCGCACCAGCCGCTGCGCATCCACCGTGGCGCCGGAGCGGGTCCACGGATCGGCCGCAGCCCGCGCAGAGGGCGACCAGACGGCTGCAGCCAGGCAGGATGCGGCCCCCGCCGCCAGCATGGCGCGGCGCTGCAGGGCATGCGGCGTTCGCCCGGTCGAAACCGCCAAAAATTCACGGACCGGGGAGGGGATGTCGGGTGGCAAGCTCATGGTGTCCCCCAATCGTAGCGGTTTGTGCCAATAATGGCGCTACCCGCGACTTCCGCAAGGCCCCCGGGCCTGTGAACACCATGTTTGATCGCATTCGCCAGGCCCTAGCCGGTGCCCCGTCCGACGCCTCCGATGGCCTGTCTTCCAACCAGCCCGTGACGGGCCCGCAGCTGGCGCGCTGGATTGCCGATCAGCACCTGAGCAGCGTGCCGCAGGTGGTGGCGGGCCATTTCGACGTGGGCGGCGAGATCCTGGGCCACCCCTGGCGGCTCGAGTGCGGTGCGTCCACGCGCGATTACATCCTGGGGCTGGAGCTGCGCGGGCGTGCCGACGTCAAGGCCGACCCCGACGCCGCCGTGCTGGTGCTCAACCGCCCGCTGCGCGATGCCCTGGAGCGCCACGCCTACAACGCCATCACCGACAACCTGCAGACCAGCGTGGACGCGCGCATGCCCGAGGAGATGCGCTGGCTGTCCATGTTCGACGAGGTGTCCTGGCCCGAGCTGCCGGGCTCGTTCCGGCGCCATTTTGCCGTGGTGGCCGAGCGCATCGAGCATGCCGAGCACTGGATCCACGCGCACCTGGTGTCGGCGCTGCTCAATGCGGTGGAGGGGGAGCAGGGCGCGCTGCGTTCGGAAACCCCCATGGTGCTGATGCTTGCGCGCGGCCACGTCTACCTGCGCACCGAGCACACCCGGCGCACCCTGACCGAGATTGCGCATGCACGCACGGTGCTCGTGACCGCCGCCCAGGCCGCCGCGCAAAACCTGTCGGCACCGCGACCCGAGGCGTGATCCTGGGACCTGGCCCGGTTCTCCTATGATCCCGGACCACCGGTGCATGGGCGCCGGGCCTGAGAGCATTTGAATGAGCACACCTTCTGTCCGCGCCATCGGCGGGACCACACCCTATGCCGTGACCTTGGTTGATGAGGCCGGCCACACCTGGATGGGCGACGAGCCAGAGGACCTGGGCGGGGCCGATGCCGGCCCGTCCCCGTTCCACCTGCTGCTGTCGAGTCTGGGGGCCTGCACCGTCATCACCCTGCAGATGTTCGCCAAGCGCAAGCAATGGCCCCTGGCCGGCGTGGAGGTGGCACTGCAGCTCAACCCCGAAGGGGCACCCGCCAGCGGCACCGACATCACGCGCAACATCACCCTGTCGGGCGCTCTGAGCGAAGAGCAGCGCGCGCGCCTGCTGCAGGTGGCCAATGCCTGCCCGGTACACAAGCTGCTGACCGGCGAGGTGCGCATTGCCTCCGCACTCGCGGCATCGGAAGGCGGACTGCCATGACGAAAATGGGATCGGCTTCGGTGGTGTCGGGTGATGCCAACTACGTCCACAAGCTGCGCGCAGGGCATTTCGACCTGATCGCCGATGAACCCAAGGCGCTCGGCGGCCAGGGGCAGGGCCCGGCTCCGTTCGACTACTACCTGGCGGCCCTGTCGGCCTGCACGGCCATCACGCTGCGCATGTACGCCGAGCGCAAGGGCTGGAACCTCGGCGAGTTCCGGGCCGAGTTGTCCCTCGCCAAGGACGAGGAGGGCCGGTTGCACATCCACCGCGTGCTGCATTCGAACCAGGCACTGAGCGACGCGCAGTGGGAGCGGCTGCTGGAGGTGGTGGCGAATACGCCGGTGACCAAGGCCCTGCGCGAAGGGGCCGAGATCACCAGCGAACGGGGAGTCTAACCCCGGCGCCAGTGGCAGAAGCGCCCCCGGGCCGCGGGCTCGTCTTAGCTGCCGCGCGTGATGGGCACGCCGGCATCGCGGCCGTAGGCGCCGTACTTGCCCAGCTCCCACTTGGCGATGGCGTTGCGGTGCACTTCGTCCGGGCCGTCGGCAAAGCGCAGGGTGCGCGCGCCGGCATAGGCGTAGGCGAGCGGGAAGTCGTCGCACATGCCGCCGCCGCCATGCACCTGCATGGCCCAGTCGATCACCTGGCAGGCCATGCTCGGGGCGACGACCTTGATCATGGCGATCTCGGTCTTGGCGACCTTGTTGCCGGCCACGTCCATCAGCCATGCGGCCTTCAGGGTCAGGAGGCGGGCCATGTCGATCTTGCAGCGGGCCTCGGCAATGCGCTCCTGCGTCACGGTCTGCTGGGCCACGCTCTTGCCGAAGGCCACGCGCGCGCTGGCGCGCTTGCACATCAGCTCCAGCGCACGCTCGGCCAGGCCGATCAGGCGCATGCAGTGGTGGATGCGTCCAGGGCCCAAGCGGCCCTGGGCGATCTCGAAACCACGGCCTTCGCCCAAGAGGATATTGGAGACGGGCACGCGCACGTTGTCGAAGGTCATTTCGACGTGGCCGTGGGGCGCATCGTCGTAGCCGAACACGTTGAGCGGGCGGATGATGGTGATGCCCTTGGCATCGGCGGGCACCAGCACCATGCTCTGCTGCGAGTGGCGCGGGGCGTCGGGGTCGCTCTTGCCCATGGTGATGAACACGGCGCAGCGCGGGTCGGCTGCGCCCGAGATCCACCACTTGCGGCCGTTGATCACGTACTCGTCGCCGTCGCGCTCGATGCGCGTCTCGATGTTGGTCGCGTCGCTGGAGGCCACGTCGGGCTCGGTCATCGCGAAGGCCGAGCGGATCTTGCCTTCCAGCAGTGGCTTGAGCCAGCGCGCCTTGTTGGCATCGTCGCCGTAGCGGGCGATGGTTTCCATGTTGCCGGTGTCGGGCGCGGAGCAGTTGAACACCTCGCTGGCCCATGGCACGCGGCCCATGATTTCGGCCAGGGGGGCGTATTCCTGGTTGGTCAGGCCGGCGCCTGCGTAGCCCGACGCGGCGGCGCTGTCCACCGGCAGGAACAGGTTCCACAGGCCGGCGGCCTGGGCCTTGGGTTTGAGGTTCTCGATGGTGGACAGGGCAGACCAGCGCTTGCCGGCGGCGGTGTTGGCCGCCAGTTCGTTCTTGTACGCCGCCTCGTTGGGGTAGACATGCTCGTCCATGAACTGGAGCAGTCGGGCCTGCAGGTCCTTGGTCTTGGGGGAATAGTCAAAGTCCATGGGGGTCTCCGTTGGTAATCGGTGGGGTGTGTTCTCAACTGCGCTGGGCGAACGACCAGGCCAGCTCGGCCATGGGCCGCGCGGTGTCGCCCGAGGCCTTGGCCTGGGCGCTGGAGGCGGTGCCTGCCTCCACCCGCTTGGCAATGCCTTGCAGGATGGCGGCGATGCGGAACATGTTGTAGGCCATGTAGAAGTTCCAGTCGGCAGCGAGCGCCTCGGGCGTGGTGATGCCGGTGCGCTCGCAGTACAGGCGGATGTAGCTGTCCTCGTCGGGGATGCCCAGCGCCGCGATGTCCTGGCCCGCGATGCCGCGGCCCATGCCGGCGGGGATGTGCCAGCTCATGCAGTGGTAGCTGAAGTCGGCCAGCGGGTGGCCCAGGGTGGACAGCTCCCAGTCGAGCACGGCGATCACGCGCGGCTCGGTGGGGTGGAACATCAGGTTGTCCAGGCGGTAGTCGCCGTGCACGATGGAGACGTGGCCCTCGTCACGCGCGCTGGCCGGCATGTGCGCCGGCAGCCATTCCATGAGCTTGTCCATCTCGGGGATGGGCTGGGTGATGGAGGCCACGTACTGCTTGCTCCAGCGGCCGATCTGGCGGTCGAAGTAGTTGCCGGGCTTGCCATAGCTGGCCAGGCCGCGCTCGGCGAACTTCACGCTGTGCAGCGCGGCGATCACGCGGTTCATCTCGTTGTAGATGTCGCCGCGCTCGGAGGGTGTCATGCCGGGCAGCGACTGGTCCCATAGCACGCGGCCCTGCATGCATTCCATGATGTAGAAGGCGCGGCCGATCACCGATTCGTCCTCGCACAGCACATGCATGCGCGGCACGGGCACGTCGGTGCCTGCCAGGCCGCTCATCACCGCGAACTCGCGCTCCACCGCGTGGGCCGAAGGCAGCAGCTTGGCCACCGGGCCGGGCTTGGCGCGCATCACGTAGCTCGCCTTCGGCGTGACCAGCTTGTAGGTGGGGTTCGATTGCCCGCCCTTGAACATCTCCACCGTCATCGGGCCTTCGAAGCCCTGCATGTGGGCGGTGAGCCAGGCAGTGAGGGCGTCGACGTCGAACGCGTGCTGCTCCGACACCGCGCGGGTGCCGACGAAGTGGTCAAAATTGCTCATGTACTAAGGTTCCTCACGCGGGTTGCCACGTGCTTGTCTCTGTCCACCGCTGCGCGCAGGCGGTGGTGTTCTTGTAGGTGGCGAGGGCCGTGCCGGCCTTCGCTGCGGCCCAATTCAGGTGTCCGCGTCGGCTATGCGCATCAGCGCTTCGCGGTCGCGAATGACGAGGCCGCCCGGCTCGATGCGGATGGCGTCCTCGCGCTCCATCGACTTGAGCTCCTGGTTCACGCGCTGGCGCGATGCGCCCAGCAGTTGCGCCAGTTCTTCCTGCGCCAATTGCAGGCCGATGCGCATTTCGCTGCCGTCCGACAGGCTGGGCACGCCGTAGCTGCGCACCAGGTGGACCAACTGCTTGGCCAGGCGCGAGCGCAGGGGCAGGGTGTTCAGGTCTTCCACCAGCCCGAACAGCTGGCGTATGCGCCGCGCATGCAGGCGCAGCATGGCTTCGTACAACTCGGTGTGGGCTGCCAGGATCTTCTTGAAGTCGGCCTTGGCCACGCACAGGATGGTGGTGTCGCCATGCGCGTAGGCATCGTGCGTGCGCCGGTCCCCGTCGAAGATCGCCACGTCGCCGAACCAGATGCCCGGCTCCACGTAGGTCAGCGTGATCTGCTTGCCCGAGATGGAGGTGGAGCTCACCCGCACCGCACCGCGCGCGCAGGCAATCCACTCCTCGGGCGGGTCCCCGCGGGCGGCTATGAGGCCGCCATCCTTGAAGCGTTTGACGTAGGCACATCGCAGGATGTCGTGGCGTAGAGAAGGTGAAAGGGATGAAAACCAGCGACCTGAGTTGATCGCTTCACGTTCTTCGATGGTAAGAATCGGGTCGTCCATGGCCTGTCTTTTGCGTGACTAGAAACAGGCCCATTGTCGCGTGAGGGACCGGCGTGCTGCGTCAGGGTTGTCACCTGAGCGTCTTGGATACCCCTTGGGCCCATGCGCGCACCAACGCACACGGCCCTGTGCAAGGGCCGTGTGTGTGTTGAAGAGGGTGGTGGTGGCCCGGGGCGGGCCCTGGCCTACTCGTAGGTCGGCGTGCGCTTGTCGAGGAAGGCCGAGATGCCGATGCCACCATTGGCATGGTGCAGGTTCTTCACGAAGTGGTCGCGCTCGCTCGCGAGGTGCTTCGTGAGGTGATTACCGGGCGCGTCGTTCAGCAGTTCCTTGATGCTGGCCAGCGCATTGGGCGCGCGCCCGTTCAGGCGCTCCGCCAGGGCCAGTGCCACCTCCAGCGCGCTGCCCGGGTCGGCCAGCTGGTTGACCACGCCCAGGGTGTGCAGGCGCTCGGCGGGAATGCGGTCGCCGCACATCAGGATCTCGGTGGCGATCTGGCGCGGCAGGGCCTGCGCCAGGCTCCAGCTGGCGCCGCCATCGGGCGACAGCGCCACGTTGCTGTAGGCCATCACGAACACGGCGTTGCGCGCGGCCACCACCATGTCGCAGGCCAGGGCCAGCGAGAAGCCCGCGCCCGCAGCCGCCCCTTCCACTGCTGCGATGATGGGCTTGGGGTAGGTGCGCACCATCTCGATCCAGTTGTGCAGGCCTTCGATGCTCTGTGCCTGTACTTCGGGGGCCTCCTGGCGGTTGGCCAGCAGGCGCTGCAGGTTGCCGCCCGCGCTGAACATGTTGTCCGAACCGGTGATCACCACGCTGCGGATGTCGTCACTGCTCTCGGCCACGCTCAGGGCCTCCACGCCGGCGGCATAGATGGCCGGTTCGATGGCGTTGCGCCGCTCGGGGTTGTGGATGGTCAGGACCAGGGTCTTGCCCTGGCTGGTGCTTTTGAGTTCTGCGGGCATCGTGTCTCCGGGTCGCTTTTCTTTTCTGGAAGGGGGCTCAAGCTTCTTCGACGTGGGTCAGGCTCAGGCCGATGGCGCCGCGCCGGCGCAGCCAGGGGCTGGGGCGGTAGCGCGTGTCGCCGTACACGGTCTGCATGTTGAACAGCACTTCGAGGATGTTGGTCGGGCCCCAGCGGTCGCCCATGGCCAGTGGGCCCAGAGGGTAGCCCAGGCCCAGGGTGACGGCGGTTTCCAGGTCGCGCGGGCTGCAGATGCCCTGCTGGCAGATGTCGCTGGCGATGTTGACGATGGTGGCCACCACGCGCTGGGTGACGAAGCCACCGCTGTCGCGGATCACGCTCACCGGCTTGCCGTCGCGCGCGAACAGGGCGTGTGCGGCGTTGCGCATGTCCACGCGCGTGGCGGGGTTGGTGGCCAGCACGCGGCGCTTGGTGGCGGCTTCTTCCACCAGCATGTCGATGCCGATGGTGCGCGCCGGATCCAGGCGCTCCACCACGGCCACGGTGGTCACGTCGAAACCCAGCGGCGCCACCAGGGTCAGGGCCTGCGGAGATGGCGAGGTGCCGGTCTCGATGGTGGCGCCCAGGTCCTTGAGCAACTGGTATAGCTCGGCCCGGCGTGCTGCGCGGGGCGACACCCAGACGGGCGGGATCTCGGCGACCACGGGAACCGGTGGCTCGGCAGGCACCTGGGCCACGCCGTTCTCGTAGCGGTAGAAGCCCTCGCCGACCTTCTTGCCCACCACGCCGCCGGCCAGGCGCTGTGCGGTGATCACGCTGGGGCGGTAGCGCGGCTCGTCGTAGTACTGCTGGTAGATGGATTCCATCACCGGGTGCGATACGTCCAGCGCCGTGAGGTCCATGAGCTCGAACGGCCCGAGCTTGAAGCCCACCTGGTCGCGCAGGATGCGGTCGATGGTGGCGAAATCGGCCACGCCTTCGCCCACGATGCGCAGGGCCTCGGTGCCATAGCCACGCCCGGCGTGGTTGACGATGAAGCCAGGCGTGTCCTGTGCCAGCACGGGCGTGTGGCCCATCTGTTTGGCGTAGGCCGACAGGGCGGTGCAGACCTCCGGGCTGGTCTTGAGCCCGGCAATCACCTCCACCACCTTCATGAGCGGCACGGGGTTGAAGAAGTGGAACCCCGCCAGGCGCCCGGGGCGCTGCATGCCGGCACCAATGGAGGTGACGGACAGGGATGACGTGTTGGTGGCCAGCACGGTATCGGCACCCACGACTTTCTCCAGTTCGGCAAACAGGCCGCGCTTGACGTCCAGCCGCTCGACGATGGCCTCGATCACCAGGTCGCACTGCGCCAGGCCGGCGGTATTGTCAACAATGTGCAATTGCGCAGACCAGGCGGCGGCCTGCTCTGCAGAAATACGATTTTTTCCTACCAGCTTTTGCCACTGGTCGTGGATACTGTTCTGGGCGGCAAGGGCTGCACCGGCCTGGGTGTCGAGCAGGAAGACCTGGCTGCCGGCCTGGGCGGCGATCTGTGCGATACCGCGGCCCATGGCGCCCGAACCCACGATGCCGACGTTGAGAAACTGAATTTTCATAGCGCCATTATGGCTGTGGACATGCCTGCGCACTTATGTGCAAGAATGGGATGCGCTCAAAACTGAAATTATTGTGAAACTCCGTAACACCATTTTGGGAGCTGGTTTGTGGGTGGTTGCCCTGGGCGCCTCGGCGCTTTCGCTGGGCAGTGGCCGGGGCGCCGCAGTCATCGGGTCACCGGTCGATCTGAGCTTCGACATCCAGCCAGACCAGGGTTCTGACGTCGCATCGTCATGTATCGGAGCCACTCTTGTTGCGGGTGATACGCCCATCAGCGCCTCCCGGGTGCGCGTGACGCCCCAGGCCGAATCGGCCGGGCGTGCGGCCTCGGTGCGCGTGCAGACCACCTCGGTCATCGACGAGCCGGTTCTCACCGTCACGCTCACTGCCGGCTGCTCCGGCAAGGTGACGCGCAGCTACACCTTTCTGGCCGACCCCCCTGGGCGGGTTCCCCCTGTGGCCACCGGGCAACTGCCGCTCGTGCCGCCGGTCCTTGCGGGCGGCACCGGTGTGGGCGCATCGGGCCTGGCCAATGCTTCCTCCCCTGCTGACCGCAACGCGGCCGAGGCCTCGGCCCGTGGTGCCGCAGCGCAGGCACCCACCCGCTCGGCGCCGGCCAGGGCCGCACCCGCAGAGCCGCGTGCCGCCGCCGCACCGACCCGTGCCAATGCACGCGTGATGGCCAGTGCGCAGGCGCCAGCCCCCGCATCCGCCGGCCCACGCCTGGTGCTGGAACCGCTCGACCTGTGGCTGGAGAGCCCGGTGGCCTTGCGGGCCACGACGCAGCTGCTGTCCACCCCGGCGGACGAAGCCTCGCCCCAGCGTGCCGAAGCAGCGGCCGCCTGGAAGGCCCTGAACGCCACACCGGAAAGCCTGGCGCAGGACGCCGAGCGCCTGCGCGTGCTGGAGGCCGAGGCCAAGGCCGTGAAGGCCGGCGCGGCCCAGCAGCTCGCCACCACGCAGCAACTGCAGCAGCAGCTCGATGAGGCGCACGAGCGCTTTCCGTCCATGGTCGTCTACGTGCTGGGGGCCCTGTTGGCGCTGGCGCTGGGCCTGCTCGCCTGGGTATGGCAGCGCGCAAGCCGCCAGACCGTGCTGTCCGAGAAGTCGTGGCGCGAGTCGGTCAAGGTCAGCGCGGTCGACTCCAGTGCGCCCACGGCCGGGCAGGTCGATCCCGGATGGGAGCCGCTCGAAACCCTGCCCATCCCTTCGATGAAGGGCGATCTGATGGCGCCGTCCGGCAGTGCCGCCCTGTTCAAGGACGCCAAACCGGTTTCTGCGCCGGCGCCGCTGTACGCTGCTTCGACTGCGGTGGCTGCGGCTGCGGCCGCCCGGGTTCCGGTACCGGTGCCGGCCAGGGTGACAGCCCCTGCAGTCGAGCCGGCGCGGGCCCTGCAGATCGTCAACCCCGACGACCTGTTCGACATCCAGCAGCAGGCCGAGTTCTTTGTCTCGGTGGGCGAGCACAACCAGGCGGTGGAGGTGCTGCGCAAGCACATCGTGGACCACAAGGAAACCACGCCCGTGGCCTACCTGGAACTGCTGCGCCTGTTCCACACCCTGAGCCGGGCCGAAGACTTCATGCTGCTGCGCTCGCAGTTCATGCGCTACTTCAACGCCAAGGTGCCCGAGTTCTCGGCCTTCAACCGCCAGGGCCGTCCGCTGGACCGCTACCCCGAAGCACTGGCCGAGATCGAAGCCGAGTGGAGCTCTCCGGCCGTGCTGCACACGCTGGACAAGTTTTTGTTCCATCGCCCGGGCAACCAGGCAGCCGAGCCTTTCGACCTGGCCGCCTACGACGACCTGCTGCTGCTGCTGGGCATCGCGCAGACCACGCCATCGAGCGCCCGGGGCGCACCGCCACCACGCAAGCGCACCACGCCGGTGGAAGATTCGTTCGAAGCCGCTGCCGAGAAAGGCCTGGGCTTCCTGTCGCCGCTGGACAATACCGAACCCGACTTTCCGCTCGACTCGCTGGCCGCCAGCCTGGAATTCGATTTCAGTGGCGCCGCATCGTCCGCCCCTGCGCCGGTGGCGGTGGCGCGCCAGTCTGGCCCTGCCGAGCTGACGCTGGAGCCCGCCTCGGGTCTGGCGCCCATCGCCGGGGTTTCCTCGGCCCCGGCACCGCTGACTTCTGCGCAGCCGCGCCACCCACCTGCTACCTATACCCGGTCGTCTGTGAACCTGGACGTGGACCTGTCCGAGCCTCTGCACCTCACGCTGAGCGATCTGCCGCCCGTGCCGGTCACGCCCCCACCGCCACCCGGTCAGGCCGTGGGCTTCGGTGCGGAGAACGACCTCATGGAGCTGCGCCTGGAGCTGGAGCAGCGCAAGGACGACATCGAACGCAAGAAGTCGTAAGAAAACAGGCCTCCAGGGCCTGTTTTTCTTGTGGGGCCGCGCTGCCGACGCGTCAGGAGCCCTGCATGGCCTGCATCAGTGCCGCAGCCGCCGCTTCGGGGTCGGGCGCGTTGACCAGCGCACGCACCACGGCGATCGAGCCCACGCCCGTGGCCAGCACCTCGGGGAATTGCGCTTGCCCGATGCCCCCGATGGCCACCTGCGGGTAGCTGCGCAGCAGCTGCGCATAGCCGCGCAGCCGGCCCACGCCCTGCGGCGCGGTGGCCATCTTTTTGAGCGTGGTGGGGAACACCGCGCCCATGGCGATATAGCTCGGCCCCACGGCGTCGGCACGCAGCATCTCGGCATAGCCATGGGTGCTCACACCCAGGCGCAGGCCCGAGCTGCGCAGGGTCTGCAGGTCCCCCGCGCTCAGGGCGTCGAGGTCTTCCTGCCCGAGGTGGATGCCGTAGGCCCCGGCGTTGATGGCGGCGCGCCAGTGGTCGTTGATGAACAGCAGCGCGCCAGTGTCCTGCACCGCCTGTACGGCAGCGTTGACTTCCCGGTCGATGGCGGCCGGGTCGTCCGACTTGAAGCGCAGTTGCACCGTGGGCACGCCCGCGCGGGCCATGCGACCCACCCAGGCGGCATCGGGCAGCACGGCATACAGGCCCAGGTCCTTGGGGCCGGCGGCAAAGGCCTGCGTGCGCGGCAGGCCCTGCAGGCCGAAATCGGCAGGCTCGTCGGGCCAGGTCTCGGGGCTCAGGGCGCCGGTGCGCGCGGTGCGGGCCTGCCAGGCGCGGGCGATGCATTCGGCGTCGTGGGCAATGAAGCCCAGGGCGCTGGCCGCGTGCAGCGCCGCCAGGTAGGCCGGCTCGCTGGACGTGGGTGCCGGCACAGGTTCGGCATTGAAACCTGCAAAGGTGGCTGCATGGTGCGCGAGGATGGCCTTGGCCAGTTCGGTGGGGGCGGTATCAGGCATGGTCGTCGTGGTGCCAGAAGGGGGTGCCGAGCACGGGGGTGCTCGGCTGGGCAGCATCCTGTGCGGTCATGGCACCGGCCAGGCGCGCGGTGCGGCCAGCCTGCACGGCACTGGCAAAGGCACCGGCCATGGCCACGGGGTCCTGGGCCAGGGCCACGGCGGTGTTGAGCAGCACGCCGTCATAGCCCCATTCCATCACTTGGCAGGCATGCGAGGGCAGGCCCAGGCCGGCATCCACCAGCATGGGCACCTTCAGCCGTTCGCGCAGCATCTGCAGCGCATAGGGGTTCACCGGGCCGCGGCCGGTGCCGATGGGCGCCGCCCAGGGCATCACGGCCTGGCAGCCCACGTCCACCAGGCGCTGGCACAGCACGAAGTCCTCGGTGCAGTAGGGCAGCACCTGGAAGCCCTCCTTGATCAGGTGCTCGGCCGCACCCACCAGGTTCAGCGTGTCGGGCTGCAGGGTGTAGTCGTCGCCGATCAGCTCGAGCTTGATCCACGGCGTGTTGAACACCTCGCGCGCCATCTGCGCCGTGGTGATGGCCTCCTGCACGCTGTGGCAGCCCGCGGTATTGGGCAGCACCGGCACATTCAGGCGGCGCAGCAGCTCCCAGAAGCTGGCGCCCGATTCGGCCGGGTTGCTGCCCTGGCGGCGCAGCGAGGCCGTGACCATCGCCGGGCGGGAAGTCTGCACGGCTGCTTCCAGCACGGCGGGCGAGGGGTAGCGCGAGGTGCCCAGCAGCAGCCGGCTGGCGAAGGTCTGGCCGTACAGGACCAGGGGATCGGTGGGTGTGGTCATGGTATGGGGAGGGGTTCAGCCGCCGGTGACGGGGGATATGACTTCGACCTTGTCGCCCGGTTGGAGGGTTTGGGCTGCGTAGCGGCTGTTGGGCACGAAAACGGTGTTCACGGCCACGGCGAAGGGCGGGCGCGCCGCGATGGCGGCCACGGCGTCGATGACGGTGGCGCCCTCGGGCAGCTCGTGTGGGGTCTGGTTGATGGAAACGTTCATGGCAAAAGGGCGGCCGCAGCCGCCTCCTGGGGCTGCTGCAGCAACTGCAGGTTCAAATCGAATCGGGGGGCGAGCCGGGACTGGCCCGCGGCGAGCAGCTCCATCACCACGTCGAGCATGGCTGGCGCGATCATGAAGCCGTGGCGGTACAGGCCGTTGATTTCGAGCACGCCCGGGCGCTGCTGGCGGATGGCGGGCAGGTTGTCGGGCAGGGTGGGGCGGCACTGGGTGGCCACCTCGAGGATGCGTGCCTCGGCAAAACCGCTGTGTACGGCATAGGCGGCGCTCAGCAGTTCCAGCGTGGAGCGCACGCTGGCGGGCGAGAGGTCGTCGGACTCGATCTCGGTCGCGCCGATCACGAACAGGTGGTCCTCTTTGGGCGCGATGTAGATCGGGTAGCGCGGATGCACCAGGCGCGTGGGGCGCTGCAGCGTGACCTCGGGTGCATGCACGCGTACCACCTCGCCGCGCACGCCGCGCAGGGCGCGCCACGGGTCGCGCGCGCCCAGGCCGCGGCAGTCCAGCACGCAGTCGGGCTGGCCCGGCTCGCCGGGGGCAAAGGCATCGGGGTGGCGCGGTGCATGCCAGTGCGTGTCCACGCCCAGGCGCTGCATCTCGTGCAACAGGGCGGCCAGCAACTGGCGGTTGTCGAGCTGGCCTTCGCCGGGCAGGTACAGGCCCTTGGTGAAGCGGTGGGCCAGGGCCGGCTCCACGGTGGCCAGGCCCGTGCCATCAAGCACCTGCAGTGCGGGGAGTTCGGGAACGGCCCGGTGGTTGGCCTGCAACTGGAGCGTAAGCCGCTGGGCCTCGCCCGCGTCCTGGCGGTGCCAGACGATCAGCGTGCCCTGCTGCTGGAAGAAGACGGGCTTCTCCAGCCGTGCCAGCAGCTGCGGCCAGCGCACCAGCCCGTGCTGGCCCATGCGCACCACGCCGGGCTCGGTCACGGCGGACTCGGCCAGCGGCGCCAGCATGGCCGCGGCCACGGTGGCGGCCGACTGCTCGGCTGCCGGGCCCGCCGCGTCGTAGATGTCCACGCTGTGGCCCTGGCGCGCCAGTTCGACGGCCAGCAGCCGGCCCATGAGGCCGGCGCCCAGAATGGCAAACGAGGAGGGTTGGGTTTTCATGCGTCCAGCTGTGCAACAGGTGGACAAAACGGGATGGCTTTCCGTCACTGTGGAAACTCCCCACGCCAGCATGACCTGGATCGGGTAGCGGGGCCGCGTGTACGCAGGCCCCAGGGTATTTCTCAGTCGCGCGCCGCATGGGCGGGACACCCCTGTTTCGTCCGTAAGCCGCAATTACAGCACAACCCTCCTGGTCGGGGCTGACCCAGGTCATGCGCCGGCAGGGCTGCTGCCGGATCAAGGATAATTTTCGCCCATGACTTCTGCCTCCCCCAACGCGCCCCAAGGGCCCTCCACGGCCCCGCGCTACGCACGCGTGCTCTCGATCGCCGGTTCCGACAGCGGGGGCGGTGCAGGCATCCAGGCCGACCTCAAGACTTTTGCTGCGCTGGGCTGCTACGGCATGACCGCCATCACCGCCATCACCGCGCAGAACACGCGGGGCGTGACGGGCATCCACGGCATTCCGCCCGAGATGCTCAAGGCGCAAATCGACGCCGTGGTGCAGGACATCGGCGTCGATGCGGTGAAGATCGGCATGCTGCACTCGCCCGAGGTGGTGCGCGTGGTGGCCGAGGCCATCCGTGAGTACCGCTTGCCCCATGTGGTGCTCGACCCGGTGATGGTCGCCACCAGCGGCGATCGCCTGATCGCGCAGGAGACCGTGGCCGTGCTGGTGCGGGAGCTGTTTCCCCTGGCCGAGGTGATCACCCCCAACCTCGATGAGGCCGGCTGGCTGCTGGGCCGCACCCTGGCGGGCCTGGATGACCTGGACCAGGCCGCGCAGGACCTGCTGGGCCTGGGCGCGCGTGCCGCGCTGCTCAAGGGCGGCCACCTGCCCGGTGACTGGGTGGTGGACATGCTGGCCACCCCAGGTCACCCTGGCCACCGCCTGCAGTCGGCCCGCATCGCCACGCACAACGGCCATGGCACGGGCTGCACGCTGTCGTCCGCCATCGCAGCGCAGCTGGCACTGGGCCTGCCGCTGCAGCAGGCAGTGGAGAGTGCGCGTGCCTACATTCTGGGTGCCATTTCCGCAGGGGCGCATGTGGTCACCGGTGGCGGCCATGGTCCGCTGAACCATGGCTATGCGCCGGTGGCGCAGCGGGTGTTCTGATCAGGCTTTGGGCCGTGTTGCCCAGGCCAGGCCGAAGCTGAACACCAGCGCGGGCAGGGCAGAGCCCGCGCCCGGCAACACCAGCGGCGCCAGGTGGTACACCGCAATGCCCACGAGCCAGATGGCCACGGGCAGCCAGTTGATCCGGGGTGCGTGCTGCAGCAGCGCCGGGGCGTTGGTGCCAAAGGCCAGGCGGCCGAGGATCACGCCGAACAGCGGCACGAACACCGAGCTGAGCAGCAGCAGGAAGGGCTCCAGGCTGTGCATGGGCAGCACCAGGGCCAATGCAGTGCAGCCGGCCGCCATGGCCATGCCCCAGCGGCGCACGCCCCAGCGCGGGTGCAGGCTGTGGGCCGACACGGCGCCCGAATAGGCATCGCCATAGGCGTTGTCCACCTCGTCGATCAGGATCAGCGACAGCGCGATCAGCCCGCCCTGGGCCAGCAGCAGGGCCTGCACCAGGTCCTTGCTCGGCAGGGTCAGGGCCACCAGCACACCGAGCGTGTAGCACCACATGTTGGCCAGCGCGTAACCCAGCCAGGTGCCGCGCAGCGCCGATCCCCCGTTCTTGCCATGGCGCGCATAGTCGGCCACCAGCGGCAGCCACGAGATCGGCATGGCGATCACCAGGTCGAGTGCGGGCAGCACGCCCATGCCACCGGCACCCGGGCGGTTCCACAGTTGATCGAAGCCCTGGGCATGGGCCAGCGACAGGAACTGCCAGCTCAGCCACAGCAGCGACAGCACCACCAGCGGCAGGGCCACACGCGCAATCAGCTTGCGCACCAGTTGCACCATGGAGGCGCTGATCAGCAGCATCACCACGCCGCCCCACAGCAGCGTGGCCAGCACCGGCCACTGCGTGCCGGCCATGCTGCCCGACTGGCGGCCGATGGCCACCGTCGCCTCGCTCATCACCACCAGTTCGAACGTGCCCCAGCCCACCAACTGCACGATGTTGAGAATGATGGGCAGGCTGGCAAAGGTGCGGCCGTAGACCGCATGCATCAGCCCGGCGCTCGCCAGCCCGCTGTCGCAGCCCAGCTTGGCCACCCAGCCCAGCAGGCCCGCGCCCACGATGGAGCCGGCGACGATGGCGATCAAGGCCTCCTTGGTGCCCAGGGCGGGCATGAGGTAGCTGCCTACCTGCATGACCAGAAGGCCCACGCCCAGGCTGAACCAGAGCGAGGCATGGTCATGCCACTGGAAGACGCGGTGCTCGGGGGAAACCGGCGCCAGCGCCTCGTTGGCGGGTGCGGCGGCAGATGTGGAAACGTGGGCAGACATGGTGGTTGGGCTCTCCGTTCAATCAATGGATGGACGACAGAGCAGGGTCGGCAGCGTACTGGCTGGACCCCAACGCACCAGCCCCATGTGCATGGGTAGCGGAGCGCCAGGTATGGCGTATGCGAACTGCTTCCCTGCGCGAGGATGATCTCAATCAGGTTCAAAGGGACTCTCTCAGCCTCCGACGGTTTCCCGGCTTCGGCACCCCTAGCTGGGCGCGATTCTATCGCCAGAAGCAGACCGGCCCGCGTTTTGGCGGGCCGGTCTGGGTCTGCGCGGGGTACTTCATCGGGGCCGGACGGGCTTGCCGAGGATGCGCAGGTTGCATGCATTTCCATTGACCATCTGCGCCATTTGGGTGCTTTTACATTCGGTCGCGGATGGTAAATTCGAGCGATTCAAAGGAGGGTGTCGTTGTGCCGTTGTTGACCTTGTCTTGTGCAAACTGTTCTGCGCCGCTGGAGGTGCGTGCGGATCTGGAGCGATTCACCTGCAGCTACTGCGGGACGGCGCAGATCGTTGAGCGCTCGGGCGGGGTGGTGTCAACGCGCAAGCTGGAGGCGGCGATCAGCGCCGTGCAAAGGGGCACTGATCGAACGGCCGCGGAATTGGCCATGCCCCGTTTGAACCGTGAGCTCGATGAACTCATGGAGCAGAGGGCCCAAGTGCTGCATCGGGTGCAGTCGCGGTTGGAGGAAGCCAAAAGCAGTCGACGCACGGTGGCCATCATCGCCACGGTGAGCGTCGTGATCCTCTGGGCGATGTTTGTCAGCCCGATCAATCCGACGTCAACGCTGGGCAATGCCCTGCAGATTGTGGTGTTTTGGATCGTAGCGGTCGGGACCCCGGCCCTGGTCTATCGGAAGACCAAGCTGCCGAAGTTCGATCTGGTGCAAGAGACGGAGCACCTGGACGAGCAGATCGACAAGGTTCGAGCGCACATCACGGCGAACCGGCGCATTCTGGACACGCTGCCGGCTTGCTGCGGCCATGGCGCTCACGGCCTCGGCACACCGTCAGGCCGGCGGCGCATCCAGAACGGCACGGTTCATCCCAATGCGCTCCTGGATTTGCGCGATTCGCGCGTCGATCTCCGCCAGTGCCGACTGAATACCGATGGGGGGCATCTTGATCGACCGGAAAGCGAGCACCGGGACACCCACACAAGCCACAAGCCAGAAAAAGACAGGCAAGCCGGTGAACGTTTCGTTGAGCAGGAGGATGATGAAGGGGCCTATCAGGAACACAGCCAGGAAGGGGATAAGGCAGTGCATTAGCCGTCCGGCCTGGGCCATGTGGCGCTTTGTCTGCGCTTCACGTACCAGTTCTGCCTTGCTTTCCTGGGCTGCTTCCAGCTCACGCTCCAGCCGCACCAGGGCCAGCTCCGCAGCCGTGCGGTCCGTGCCCTTTTGCACGTCCCGGACAGCTGTCTCGATTTTTTTCAGCCAGAAGGCGCCACCGGCGCGTTTGACGATCTGTTCGGTTCCACAGTAGCCGCAGGCGAAACGCTCCAGATCCTCGCTGATCTCAAGTGGGGCTGAGCAACTGGCACACGAGAGTCTCAAGAGCGGCACAGGGATCCTTTTGGTTGCCGCAAATTTAGCATCGCTTTCCTGCCTTGCAGACATTGCAGGGGCGCCATCTGCCGTTCGGCGGTCTCCGTTCTGTCATACGCCCTCCCTAGACTCCCCGGCTTCACTCACGGGGGAAAACCACAATGACAGTTCTTCGCAGCATCTGGACCATGGGCGCCGTGTGCGCCGCCACCGCACTGCTCGCCGCCTGTGGCGGCAGCGATGACAGCAGCAACGGCGAGCGCAGCGTCGGTTCCCTGCGCCTCATCGGCCAGCAGATCCTGCCGCGCCGCATGGAGTACCAGGGCACGGTGGTCGGCGGCATCTCGGGCATCGACTACGACGAGAAGAGCAACCAGTTCATCCTGCTGTCGGATGACCGCACGACGACCGATTCGGCGAATGCGCCGCGCATGTACACCGTGCGCCTGAACTACGACACCAGCAGCTTTGGCGGCGTGCAGTTCCTCTCGACCTTCAGCATGAAGCAACCGGGCGGCGCGGTGTACCCCAAGGTGCCCGATCCGCTGGTGGCCGACCCCGAGTCGGTGCGCATCGACCGCGCCACGGGCAACTATGTCTGGGTCAGCGAGGGCGACCGCACGCTGGCCTCGGGCACGAGCGCCGCGCGCATCATCGACCCCTTCATCCGCGAAATCCGGCCTGACGGCACGCATGTGCGCGAGTACCAGATCCCTGCGATGCTCCGCATGTCGGCCGACAACACCGGTCCGCGCGGCAACCTGGCCTTCGAGGGCATCGCCTTCACGCCCGACAACAGCCGGGCGGCCGTGCTGATGGAGGGCGCGCTGCTGCAGGATGGCCCGGCATCGACCACCACCGCCGGCAGCGTCTCGCGCATCACGATGTTCGACCGCAGCACCGGCGCCGCCGTGGCGCAGTACGCCTACCCCGTGGACAAGGTGCAAGCCGTGCCTGTGCCGGCGGACCAGTTCACGGTCAGCGGCGCGACGGAAATCCTGGCCCTGAGCGCCACGCGCTTCCTGGTGCTGGAGCGCAGCTTCTCGGTCGGCGTGGTGGGCAACCAGGCGCGTCTGTACGAGATCAACACCGCCAATGCCACCAATGTGCTGGCCACCTCCGCACTGGCCGGTGCCAGCTACACGCCGGTCACCAAGCGACTGGTGCTCGATTTCGAGACCTTGAAGGGCTCGCTCGGCGGCATCGCCAACCTGGAAGGCATCACCTTCGGCCCCAAGCTGGCCAATGGCCGCGATTCGCTGGTCGTGGTGGCGGACGACAACTTCCCCACGGCGGATTCGCAGACCGACCGCAACCAGTACCTGGTGTTTGAAGTGCTTCCTTGATCTGGGTCATTGCCGATCGCGATGTGAATGCATGGCGGGCCTGGGAGGCCCGCCATGCTGCCTATAATCGATCACCATGTTTCGGAGCCTTGTCGCCGTCTTCCTCCTGCACTTTCTGCTGTGCGTGGGGATTTCCGTCGTCGGTTCCAGCAAACCCCTGCCATCGTTCGAGCCGCAGGACCTGGCCGTACTGAGCCAGAGCGCACCGGCGCACGAGGCGCCCGGAGCCAACTCCGATGCGGACGACCATGCCCTGCTCGATGACCGGCAGGATTTTCCGGACCTGCTGCAGCCCACGGCGCTGGCTGGTACCGGCACGGCTGCGGCCAGGGGCCTGATTCCGCTGGCCCTGGTGCGCACGCCCTCCGTGGCGCTTGCGCCGCCGCACAAGCCGCCAAAAGCCCCAGGCATCCTCGCCTGAGCACCCGGCCCACGGCCGGCACCCCTTCGCTCGACCCGACGCGGCTTTTCACTCGCCGGCGGCCACCCTGGCCGCCTTGAGCCACGCGCACATGGCTGTTGCGCGCTTCCCCTTGCACACTGAACCACCTGCCGGACTCCCATGCGCTGCCACCCTTGGCGCCGTGACCCTGGCCCCTGAAATCACCATGGAAATCGCCCATCGTCTCTCCCCGGGGTTTGGCCATCGGACTGGGGCCATGCCGGCTGGATGCAGCTGCTGCTGCGGGGAAAGAAGAACCACCATGAAAAAGAACAACAACCGGGTGCTCGCGCAGCACCCCCAACCCCATTTCCGGAGTCGCCCATGCGCCTGACCACCCGTAGCAAATTTGCCGTTGTCGCCATCGTGGACCTGGCGTCCCGCTCCGTGGGCAGCCCGGTGGCGTTGTCCGCCCTGAGCGAGCGGTACGAGATTTCCGTGTCCTACCTGGAGGTGCTGTTCAGCGGTCTGCGTCAGGCGGGGCTGGTGATCAGCACCCGGGGCCCGGGCGGCGGCTACACCCTGGCCCGGGGTGCGCGCGATATTTCGGTGGCCGACATCGTACTGGCCTCGGAGGTGGGCAAGCCGGGTGGGGCGGGCAGACTGGGCGATGCCATGAGCAGCTCGCAGGGCGCGATGACGGCAGAGCTCTGGGCGGCCTTCAACCACTCGGTGATGGAGTACCTGGCATCGGTGTCCGTGGCGGAACTGGTGAGCCAGCAGGCGCCCATCGAGCGTGTACACATCGCCGCAGAGAAAAACAACCCTGCCAAGCGCGTGAAGCCCCGGCCGCAGCTGCCCAGGGAAGGGGTTCCCAACTCCGTCTTTGCGCTGGGCGCCTCACGGGCGCTGGAGTAGTAGCGACATGGCGGGCCAGGCGGACCCGCTGCAAGCCGAAGGGGTTATTTGGCGGCGGTGCGAGCTGCCTCGGCCTTGGCCTTGGCTTCATCGGCTTTGCGCTGCAGCTCCTTGGCTTCCTTTTCGGCGGCTTCGGCTTCCTTGAGCTTGGCTTCCTTGGCCTTGGCGTCCTTGTCCGCGCTGGGGCTGGCCATGGCATTGCCAATCATGGCGCCGGCCACGCCGCCTACGGCAGCGGCACCCAGGGTGGAACCGATGCCGGGGCGCGCCGCTGCGGGCGCCGCTGCCGCAGCAGGGGCTGCTGCCGCCGGGGCTGCTGCAGCGGGTGCGGCGGCTGCTGGGGTGGCAGGAGTCGCTGGCGCCTTGGGCGCGGCGGTTGCAGCAGGGGCTGCCGTTGCCGGTGCCGGGCGGGCCGCAGCAGGCTTGCTGCTGCCACCCATGCGCTTGGCCTGGGCGAGCGTGGGTACGGTCAGTGCGGCCATGGCCAGGGCGATGACGGCCGAGGTGGTGCGAAGCGAAGCATTCATGGGTAGGTCGAGTCCTTGTACAGGTGAGCGGACATGCTACTGAACCGGTCTTTGGCCCTGCTGCACCAAAGGCATTGGCCGCGCATGGATACCCGCCCGTGCGGGGCCGGCCAGATCATCCGAGCTTGTAGACCATGTCCTCGATTTCCTGGCGGTCCAGCTCCCGGCGCTGCTCCAGGTGGTCGATGACCTGGGCCAGCAGCCGCGCCGTGCGCTCTGCCGTGGTCGAGTCCTGCTCGGTGAGGCGGTCGAAGACCAACTGGTAGGTGTCCTTGGGTGGAATCGCGCTCATGGAAGTGTCTCCCGGTGTTGTGAGCGAATTGTGGGCGCGGGAGGGCCAACCGGTTGTAGGCCGTTGGGTGTCCCGGCTGTAGTGCGGATTCGGTTGCAGCACGTTCCCGCAGGACATGAAAAAAAAGGGTGCTCCGGCCAGCCGGAAGCACCCAAGGGAGGGAATGCAGGGAAAGGGGGCGGGGGATCAGCCGTTCACGCCCATGCGCAGCTTGGCCACATAGCCGGCGCTGTTGTCACCCGTCACGGTGGCGGTCTGCAGCGAGACGCCGTCGCTGAACACGTTGTCGGTGGCAAAGGTGATCTGCGAGAGGTTGCGCACGCTGGCGCTGTAGCCGTCGGCGGTGTAGACCTGCTGGCACACGGCGGTGGGAAAGGCCATCTGCGAGGTGCGGATGGCGTTGGAGCCGCGCGTGGCGCTGGCCAGGTTGCGGTACACCTCGAAGTGGATGTGCGGCATGCGGCCCGAATAGCAGCCCGGAAAGATGGACTGGAAGGTGGCCACGCCCGAGGCGCTGGTCTCCTGCACGCCGCGCAGGTAGTTCTCGCTGGTGACACCGTTCGAGTACATCGAGTACAGGCCGTCGCGCGTGCAGTGCCACAGGTAGATGGCGTAACCGGACAGGCTGGCGCAGCTCGATGCGGCGTTGACCAGCTCCAGCTCAATGCGCAGGGGGATGCCGGCCGCGATGCCGGTGGCGCCACCGATGCTGGGGCGGATGTCGCTGCGCACGATGCCCGAGAGCGTGAGCGCATTGGCCACGCCCGACTGGTTGCTGTTGGTGCCGTCGCCAGGGTAGGGGCCGGCCGTCTCCTGCGGGATGATGCTGCAGGTCTGGCTGGTGGCACCGCCTGCGGCCATGCTCACCCAGTGCGACAGGGGGCCCAGGTTCAGGAAGGCATAGCCGGTCTCGCGGCCGTAGGCGTACAGGTTCGAATCCTGCAGGCTCACGCCCAGGTAGTTGTCGGTGGTGGGGTAGAAGCGGAAGATGAAATTGGCGTTGCTCTGCGCCACGGCCGAGCTGGCCGGGAACCACTGCGGGTAGCTGGCCTGGGCCCAATTGAGCACTGTGGATGCGTCGCTGGCCGTGTCGGCCATGCTGTTGCCCGACAGCAGGGACAGCGGTGCCATGCTGCCCACGGCCAGCCAGCGCAGCGCATTGCGGCGCGTGGCGGCCTGTCGCGTCAGGGTCTTGAGGTCGTGCTGGAGCCCATGGTGGTGGGCGGTGTCGTCATCGTGGTGCAGGGCGTTGGTGTTCATGGGCTTTACAGGTTCTGTTGAAGAAGGAAACCATCCACCCGGACTGCGCTGCCTTTGGCTGACTGGCTGACTGGCTGTCGGGGTGACCGTGTGCACAGTGTCTCGCCGGCCTGTGTCCCCTGTTTATGCAGGTTGTGTCGTGGTTGAAATGAAGGGCTATTGGATCGCTACTCGAATGGCTTGGGCGGTGGTTGCTCCTGATGTTGTTTTTGAGGGCGGAGGCTGGGTCTCGGCCCGGCGGCCGAGGGCCTTCGACGGGCTAGGGCTTTGGTGGTGGCGTGCCTGTGCGTGGTGCGGGAGCCGGGATGTGCGCCCGGCGGCGCACCTACCTTCTTTTGCTTCGTCAAAAGAAGGTAGGCCAAGAAAAGACGACCCCGCTGCCCGTGTCCCCACTCGCCCGGTGGGCGAGTGGGGCAGCCTGCGATGCTCGGTCCTGGGGTGACGCCGAAGAACTCCCTGCGCTGCCTCTGCGAGGCAGCTCCGGTCAAACAGCTTCGGCGAGTCAGATGACGATGCGCGTGTCCTTCGGCACGCGCTCACCCCAGGCCCTGCGCTTCTCGGCACGGTCAGAAGGGGGTGGGAGCGGGCTCCACACGGGCCTTTGCTTCGCTCGGCCCCGTTGCGCCTCGCTGCGCTTTGGCGTCGGCAGCGCGCAGCGCGTACCCGACCCCAGGCGCAGCTGCGAAGCAGCAGCCGTCTCTGACCCCGCTCCCCACCCCTGCTGGCTGCGCCGAGAAGCGCAGGATCTGGGGTGGGTGCGTGTGCCGAAGGACACACGCACTTAGTGATCTGGCTTGCCGATGCTGTTTGAGCGGAGTTCACCCGCAGGGGGAACGCAGCGAGTTCATCGGCACCACCCCAGATCCGAGCATCGCAGGTTGCCCCCTTTTGCCCGACAGGGCGAAAGGGGGACGCAGACTGGGGGTCGCCTTTTCTTGGCCCACCTTCTTTTGGCGACGCAAAAGAAGGTGGGTGCGCCGCCGGGCGCACATCCCGGCTCCCGCCCTCAACCAAGGCACACCCCTAAAAACAGTGGCAGCACGGGGCTCACATCCCGGACTCTGGCTTCAGCACAAGTGGACGCGCTCCGGGCCTCTCGCGGCAACAAGCAGCAAGCAGTCAGCCTGCCAGCGGTATCACCAATTGCGCGCGCAGCCCGCCCTCGGGCCGGTTGTGCAGACTCAGCCGGCAACCATCGCGCTCGGCCAGGTCGCGGGCGATGGCCAGGCCCAGGCCATAGCCCGCCTTGTTCGCCGGGAGGTCGCCGGCCATCGCGTGCGCCGGCAGCGGGTCCTGCGACAGCCGCACCCAGGGCTCCAGCGCCTGCTCCAGCTGGGCCTCGGGGATGCCGGGGCCCGAGTCGTCGATGTGCAGCACCGCGCCTTCGGGCAGGGCGTGTACGCTGAGCGTGGCGCCGCCGCCATGGCGCACGGCATTGCCCACCAGGTTGCCGATCACGCGGCGCAGTGCAGCGGTGCGGGCCCGCACGCGCACGGGGGCGCTGCCGGCCGTGGCCTGCAGTTCCACGGGCAGGCCCTGCTCGGCCAGGTCGTCCACCAGGGCCTGCAGCAGGGCCACCAGGTCGATGGAGCGGGCCTCGCTGCCCTCGTGCTGCTCGCGCAGCACGGCCAGGGTGTCGCCGATCATCTCGTCCATCTCGCGGATGTCGCTGATGGCGGCCTGCTGCGCCGGGCCCTCGGGCCACTGGGCCACGCGCATGCGCAGCCGGGTCAGGGGCGTGCGCAGGTCGTGCGACACGGCGGCCATGTGCAGGCCGCGTGCGTCGAACTGCTCCTTGAGCCGCTGCGACATCTGGTTGAACACCTGGGCGGCATTGCGCACTTCCACGGTGCCCAGTGTTTCATCCAGCACGGGCGGCTTGCCGCCCTTGTCGATGCCCTGCGACAGGGCGCTGGCGGCACGCGACAGGCGCAGCATGGGGCGCGACAGCCAGCGTGCACCGAGGAAGGCCGCCAGGCCGATCAGCACGAAGCGGATGCCATAGTCCATCCACAGCGAGTTGAGGGGCATGGGCCCGCCCATGCGCGGCGGGTTGCCGGCGGTGAAGGGGTTGGGCGGGCGGCCGTCGCTGCCCGCTGCCGCGCCGCCGGGTGGTTGCACGGGCGGTCGCGCCATGCGTTCGCCGTCCATAGGTGGCGGCCCGGGCCAGGGATTGGCGCCGGGCCCGCCGGGCCTCGGCGTGCCGCCCGGCACGCCTGCACCGGTGAGGGGGTTGCCGGGCGGCAGCGAGGCCAGCGGCGGCAGGCGCGAGAGCGTGGTGGACAGGTCCTGCGGGTGGCGCAGCTGGGTGACGGTAAGGTAGGCCACCAGGTGGCTGCCGGCCAATGCCACCCACATGAGGATGAACAGGCGCAGAAACAGGGTGTCCAGGCGGCGCCAATTCCACCGCCCACCCGGTGTCGCGGGTTTCACCGCTGCACCTCGACGTCGAACAGGTAGCCCTCGCCGCGCAGGGTGCGTATCAGGGGGCGATCGCGCTGGCCTTCACCGAGCTTGCCGCGCAGGCGCGAAACGGCCAGATCGATGCTGCGGTCGCTCACCACCACGCCGGGGGCGCGCGAGAGGTCGAGCAGCCGGTCGCGGCTGAGCACCTTGCCGGCATGGGCGGTGAACGCCTCCAGCAGGCGGAACTCGGCGCTCGACAGGGCCACCATGGTGCCGTCGGGCGAGACCAGCTCGCGCCGCAGGCGGTCGAAGGTCCAGCCCTCGAAGCGCAGCTGGGGCGCGTCGGCCTGGGGCGGGGCGGCCGCGCCGCGCCGCAGCACGGCCTTGATGCGCGCCACCAGTTCGCGCGGCTCGAAGGGCTTGGACAGGTAGTCGTCGGCCCCGAGTTCCAGGCCCAGCACGCGCGACATGGGGTCGCCCTGGGCGGTGAGCACGATGACCGGCAACTGCCCATGGTCGCGGCGCACCCACTGGCACAGGGTCAGACCGTCCTCGTCGGGCAGCATCAGGTCGAGCAGCACCACGTCGAAGCCCTGGCGCGCCAGGGCGGCACGCATGCCCCGGCCGTCGCCCACGGCCTCGGTGGTGAAGCCGAAGGTTGCCAGGTAGTCGAGCAGCAGGGTGCGGATGGCGGGATCGTCGTCCACTAGCAGGCATCGGATCATGCGGAAATCTTGTGGCAGTGGCGAAGGGCCGAAGGTAGCACAGCCCCGGCGGATTCAGGAGGCCGCTTGCGGCGTGGCAACGCCCAGTAGCGCGTGGAGCCTCGGGCTGGTGGTCGTGTACTGCAAGGCCACCTTGTCGCCGCTCAGGGCCTCGGCCGCGGCAAAGGCGGCCAGCGTGGCTTCGTGAAAACCGCACAGGATGAGCTTGCGCTTGCCCGGGTAGGTGTTGATGTCGCCCACGGCGTAGATACCGGGCACGCTGGTGCGAAAGCTGGCGGTGTCCACCACCAGCTGCTTGCGTTCGATGGCGATGCCCCAGTCGGCAATCGGCCCCAGTCGCGGGGAGATGCCCAGCGCGGCGATCAGGCAGTCGAGCGGTTCGTTGGCCGTGTGGCCCTCGGTGTCCACCACCTGCAGGGCGGTCAGGCGCCCGCCCTCGGCCACCACGCCGGTGATCTGGCCGACGATGACCTCGACGCGCCCTGCATCGCGCAGGGCCTGCAATTGCTGCAGCTGTTCTGGCTGCGCCTGGAAGGCATCGCGGCGGTGCAGCAGGCGAATGCTGGCCGGGGCGTCGGCACCGGGCAGGGCCGCCAGGGCGATGGCATGGGCCACGGCAGCGTCATCGCCGCCATGCACCACCACGCGCTGGCCGGCCACCGATGTGCCAGCGGGCAGGTGCTGGTAGTGCACCTGCGTGCCCACCCAGGGCTCGATGCCGTCGACCTTGAGCGTGCGCGGCACGAAGGCGCCCACGCCCGCGGCGATGAACACGCTGCGCGCCAGCAGGGCCTGGCCCTGGCTGGTTTCGACGAGGATGCGGCCATCGTCCTGCAGCGCCACGGACGCGACCAGGGTGCCCAGGTGCCAGTGCGGCTTGAACGGGGCGATCTGCTGCAGCAACAGGGCCGCCAGCTCGCGCCCGCTGCACACGGGCACGCCCGGGATGTCGTAGATGGGCTTGTCGCCGTACAGCTCCACGCACTGGCCGCCGGCATGGGGCAGGGCGTCGATCACATGGGCGGTGATGCCCTGCAGGCCGAGCTGGAAGACCTGGAACAGGCCCACGGGGCCTGCGCCGATGACCACGGCATCCGTGGCGATGGGAGGGGACGGTTGCGCGAGCGTGGACACCGGCGAATGCAGCGATGCCGCTCAGCGGACCAGTTCGTTGACCTTGCCGGGCTTGCCGTTCCACTCGTCGGCGTCGGGCAGGGCGGGCTTGCGCTTGGTGATGCTCTTCCAGCCGTCGGCAAAGGCCAGGTCGGCGTTGATCTTGATGAAGGCGATCTGGTCGGCCGGCAGGTCCTCTTCGGCGAAGATGGCGTTGGCCGGGCACTCGGGGATGCAGACGGCGCAGTCGATGCACTCATCGGGGTCGATGACGAGCATGTTCGGGCCTTCGCGGAAGCAGTCCACGGGGCAGACGTCCACACAATCGGTGAACTTGCACTTGATGCAGTTTTCGGAGACGACGTGGGTCATGACGAGAGTTGTGTGGGTCAGTGAAAACCCTCTATTTTAGGAGCTTTCACCGGCCTTGGGTTGCGGGGCCCCTGGGTCTGAGGGGGTGACTCAGGGGTTTGGGGCACACAAAGAGGTGCCCATTGCGAATGCGGATCAGTTGACCAGGACGGCGCCGGCCGTTTTGTGGCTCGCCGTGTCCACCAGGATCAGCGAGCCGAGCACGCGTGCCTGGCCGAAAGGGGCCGCGGGCAGGGGTTCCTGCAGCAGCAGTTCCACGTGGCCGATGGCGTTGGGGTCGAGTTGCGTGGCGTCGTCCTCGGCCAGGGTGTTGATGTCCAGGCGGTGCACCACGCGCTTGACCTTGGCCTTGACCCAGCGGTGCCCGTGCAGCGCCCAGTACACGCGGCCGGCCACCAGGGGCTCGTCGTCCATCCAGGCCACGGTGGTCAGCAGCTCGCGGCTGGCGGGCCAGGCCGGCACGGCGGCAGGGGTGTCGAAATCGTCGTCGGCAGCCGCCGCAGCAGGCGTGGGGGCGGCCAGGATCCAGTCGCCGCGCGACACATCCACCTCGCGGTCGAGGATGATGCCGGCGCTCTGGCCCGCGTCCACACCCACGGGGCGGCGCGCATGGTCGAGCACCTGGGCCACGGTGGCGCTCTGGCCGCTCGGGAAGATCTGCACGGCGGTGCCCGGTGCCACGCTGCCTGCGGCCACGCGGCCCCAGAACACGCGGCGGCCCTGCGAGGTATCGGACGAGGAGGAGAACTTCTCTACCCACTGCACCGGGAAGGCCAGCGGCAGGCCCGTGTCGGCCGGGGTGTTGGGCAATTGTTCGAGCACGTCGAGCAGCGTGGGGCCGTTGTAGCCGCACCAGCCCGCATGGGCGTCGACGACATTCCAGCCCTTCAAGGCCGACACCGGCACCGTGGCGCGCACGGCAATGCCGGCCGCCTCGGCGAACTGGGCCAGGGCGGCGCTGATGTGGGCGAAGGCCAGGGCCGGGTCGGCCACGGCGTCGAGCTTGTTCACGGCGAACACCAGCGAATGCACACGCAGCAGGTGGGCCAGCAGCGAGTGGCGGCGTGTCTGCGGCAGCAGTGCCAGGGCAGGGTTGTTCCAGTCGAGCTTGGTCGCATCGACCAGCACCACGGCGGCGTCGGCACTGCTGGCGGCGGTGACCATGTTGCGCGTGTACTGCTCATGGCCGGGCGCATCGCCGATGATGAACTTGCGCGACTCGGTGGCGAAGTAGCGGTAGGCCACGTCGATGGTGATGCCTTGCTCGCGCTCGGCCGAGAGGCCGTCGGTGAGCAGGGCCAGGTCGGTCTCGCCGCCGCGCTGCACGCCGGCCAGATGGTCTTGCAGTACGGCGCGGCTGTCCACCAGCAGGCGGCCGATCAGCGTGCTCTTGCCGTCGTCGACGCTGCCGCAGGTGATGAACTTGAGGGCCGAGGCATGGTTGCTGCCGGCGCTGGTTGTGGCCGGGGCGGTGGCTTGGTGTGCGGTGGTCATCAGAAATACCCGTCCTTCTTGCGCTTTTCCATCGAGGCATCGCTCGTCTTGTCGTCCATGCGGGTCGCGCCGCGCTCGCTCACGTCGGCGGCCAGCGTCTCGATCACGATCTCGGCCGGGGTTGCGGCCGTGCTTTCCACCGGTGCGGTGCAGGTGATGTCGCCCACGGTGCGAAAGCGCACGTCGCGCGTCTGTACCGTCTCGCCTTCGCGCGGTGGCGTCAGCTCGGTCACGGGCATCAGCAGGCCCTTGCGGTCCACCACCTCGCGCTTGTGCGTATAGTAGATGCTGGGCAGGCCGATCTGCTCGCGGTCGATGTACTGCCAAACGTCCAGCTCGGTCCAGTTGCTGATGGGAAACACGCGAAAGTGCTCGCCGGGCTGCAGCCGGGTGTTGAACAGGGTCCACAGCTCGGGGCGCTGGGCCTTGGGCTGCCATTGGCCGAAGCTGTCGCGGTGCGAGAAGATGCGCTCCTTGGCGCGCGCCTTTTCCTCGTCGCGGCGGGCGCCGCCGATCAGGGCATCGAAGCGGAACTCCTCGATGGCTTCGAGCAGCGTGACCGACTGGTGTACGTTGCGGCTTTCACCGGGGTGGGCCAGGCGCACCGTGCCGCGCGCCATGGAGTCCTCGACGTTGCGCACGATGAGCTCGGCGCCCAGCTCCTTGGCGCGGGAGTCGCGGAAGTCCGTGACCTCTTTGAAGTTGTGGCCCGTGTCGATCATGAGCAGCGGGTAGGGAATGCGGCCCGCGCCGAAAGCCTTCTCTGCGCACTTGAGCATCACCAGCGAATCCTTGCCGCCCGAGAACAGCAGGGTGGGGCGCTCGAAGGCAGCGGCCACTTCGCGCAGGATGAAGATGGTTTCCTCTTCCAGGGCGTCGAGGTGCGAATTGTTCAGGTGGTGGCTCATGTTGTTGTTCTGCAGCAGCGCGGCATCGGTGCGGGCGTTCATGGTCGGGTCTGCGGTGGGGTCAGTGCGCGATGTGCAGGCCGCACTCGCGGTTCTCTTCGCCCTTGGTGGGGTCCACGTAGTCGAAGTTGTTCGGCAGGCCGTGCTTCTGGCAGTACTCGTACAGCTCCTTGGACGACCAGTGCAGCAGCGGCGCGACCTTGATCAGGCCGTCGGGGTTGATGCTCACCGGGTCCATCTGGGCACGCACGGCGGTGTCGGTGGCGCGCAGCGCGGTGAACCAGACCTTGGGGGCTGTCTCGCGCAGGGCGCGGGTAAAGGGTTCGAGCTTCACTTCCTCGGTGAAGGCGGCGTGCCGCGGATCGTCCAGACCCGGCGTGGCGCCCTCCACCGCCTCGCGGTGCGCGCGCGAGCGGCGCGGCAGGTAGATCCTGAGGTTCAGGCCGAGCTGTTTCGCCACTTCGTCGGCAAAGCGGTAGGTGGCTTCGGTGTTGTAGCCGTTGTCCATCCAGACCACCGGCACATCGGGCTGCACGCGGCTGACCATGTGCAGGATCACGGCCTCGAAGGGGCGGAAGTTGGTGGTGACGATGGGGCGCTGGCCCAGGCCCAGGGCCCAGGCAACGAGGCCTTCGGCGTTGCGGCCGAGTTCGGCATTGATGGATGCGAGATCGAATTGGCTCATGGTGTCAGGCGGTGGCGGCCTTGTCGGCGAAGATGGGCTGGTGGTTGACCGCGTCGCCCTGGTAGAAGCCAGGGAACATCTCGAACTGGCGCTGCGCGTCGGCAGCGTCCACGCCCTCGCGCAGCACGGCCGACGAAAAGCCCGTGCGCTGCATCTGCACCAACTGGTCGATCAGCACGTCGCCCGTGGCACGGATGTCGCCCTTGAAACCGCGGCGGCGGCGCAGCAGAAAGGCCTGGCTGAAGGCCCGGCCATCGGTGAAGCTGGGGAAGTGCAGGTCCACGCGCTCCACGCCGTCCAGCGCCAGCGCCAGGGCATCGGCATCGTTGGCCAGGGCCACGCTGCGGGTGTCGCCTTCGGCAGGGGCCTGGTGGTCTTGGGATGCAAGTATCTTCATGGGATGTCTATCTTGTTTCTGGGGCGGGCTCAGGCGGCAGCCACGGCCTCTTCCTTGTGGCGGGCCGTCTTGGCGGCTTCTTTGAACGGGTCCAGGCCGGCGCGGCGCACGGTGGACTGGAAGGTTTCGCCGCTTTCGCGCAGGTCGCGGTAGGTGCCGAGCACGGCTTCGATCACGTCGGGCACTTCGGCCGCCGAGAACGAGGGGCCGATCACCTTGCCGGCCACGGCGGGGCCGGACAGGTCGGAACCGTCCGATCCGCCCAGCGTGACCTGGTACCACTCCTTGCCGTCCTTGTCGACGCCCAGGATGCCGATGTGGCCGCTGTGGTGGTGGCCGCAGCTGTTGATGCAGCCGCTGATGTGCAGGTCGATCTCGCCGATGTCGTCGAGCTCGTCGAGGTCCTGGTAGCGCTGCGTGATGGCTTCGGCGATGGGCAGCGAGCGCGCATTGGCCAGCGAGCAGAAGTCGCCGCCGGGGCAGGCGATCATGTCGGTGAGCAACTGCACGTTGGCGCTGGCCAGGCCCAGGGCCTTGGCTTCCTGCCACAGGTCGAACAGGCGGCTGGCGTGTACCCAGGGCAAGAGCACGTTCTGGTCGTGCGTGACGCGGGCTTCGCCGGCGGAGTATTTGTCCACCAAGTCGGCCAGGGCCGTGAGCTGTTCGCTGGTGGCATCGCCGGGCGACTGGCCGGTGCGCTTGAACGACAGCGTGACGGCGCGCAGCTGTGCATTCTTGTGTGCGTGTACGTTGCGTTTGAGCCAGCGGCCAAAGGCCACATGCTCGGCGGCCTGCGCCTGGAGTGCGGCTTCCAGCGCGGCAGGGTCGGCATCGGCAATGTCCTCCAGCACGGGCGGCACGAAGCAGGCGGCCACGCGATCAAACTCGGCCTGGGGCACGGTGTGCGGGCCACCGTCGATCTCCATGATCTGGCGGTACTCTTCTTCCACATCGTCGATGTACTTCTGGCCTTCGGACTTGACCAGGATCTTGATGCGCGCCTTGTACTTGTTGTCGCGCCGGCCGTGCTCGTTGTACACGCGCACGATGGCCTCGATGTAGTTCATGATCTGGTTCCAGGGCAGGAACTCGCGGATCACGGTGCCGATCACCGGGGTGCGGCCCATGCCGCCACCCACGAAGACCTTGAAGCCGATCTCGCCAGCCTCATTGCGGGCCATGTGCAGGCCCACGTCGTGCCAGCCGGTGGCCGCGCGGTCGTCTGCTGCACCGCTGATGGCGATCTTGAACTTGCGCGGCAAAAAGGCGAACTCGGGGTGCAGCGTGGTCCACTGGCGCAGGATTTCGGCGTAGGGGCGGGGGTCGATCAGCTCGTCCACGGCCACACCGGCCAGTGCATCGGTGGTGGTGTTGCGGATGCAGTTGCCGCTGGTCTGGATGCCATGCATGTCCACGCTGGCCAGCAGGTCCATCACGTCGGCCGCCTTGGACAGCGGGATCCAGTTGAATTGCACGTTGGTGCGCGTGGTGAAGTGGGCGCAGTTCTTGGGCAGAAAGGTCGTGCCCAAGAGGCCCTGGCCGTCCATGGCGGCCTTGAACACGGCCGCTTCGGGTTCGTCGTAGTCCCGCGCGATGGTGGCCAGCACGCGCAGCTGGCGGCTGGCGATCTCGCCGTAGGGCACAGCCACGCGCAGCATGGGCGCATAGCGCTGCACGTACCAGCCGTTCTGCAGGCGCAGGGGGCGGAAATCGTCTTCCGGCAGCTTGCCGGCTTGCCAGCGCTCAAGCTGGTCGCGGAACTGGCGCGCGCGCTGGTGGACGAATCGGGTGTCGAATTCTGTGTATTGGTACATCGTGGGCTACTACTCAGATCAGTATCAGTTTGGCGCCTGCCCAGGCCAGCAGGACGGACAGGGCGGAGCGGATCAGTCGCTCGGGCGTGCGGGTGACCAGGCGGGAACCCAGCCAGATGCCCGGCAGCGAGCCAGCCAGCAATTGTGCAAGCAAACTCCAGTCCACGGAGCCCAGTGAGGCATGGCCCAATCCTGCCACCAGGGTCAATGGCACGGCGTAGGCGATGTCGGCGCCGATGATGCGCGGCAGTGGCAAGAGGGGGTACACCAGCAGCAGCACGGTGACGCCGATGGCGCCCGCACCCACCGAGGTGAAGGTCACCAGTGTGCCGATCACCGCGCCCAGCAGCACGGGCAGGCTCCAGTGGCGCGGGCGGGTGGCCTGCTCGGCGTTGGCCAGGCGCAGGGCCTGGTCGGCCGCCTGGCGCTGGCGCGAAAAGGCCACCACCTTGTACAGCGTGGCGGCGGCCGTGAGCAGCAGGGCAAAGCCCAGCGTGGTGGTCATGATGCGCTGGGCCTGGCCGCTGGCCGGGCCCAGTTCCTTGAGCGCCCACAGCGCGAGGATGGCCGCGGGGATGCTGCCCGCGCACAGCTGGCCCACCACGCGCCAGGGCACCAGGCGCTGGCGCGCCATGCTCACGGTGCCCCCCATCTTGGTGAAGGCGGCGAACAGCAGGTCGGTGCCGATGGCCAGGTGGGGTTTGACGCCGAAGAAGAAGATCAGCACAGGCGTCATCAGCGAGCCGCCGCCCACTCCGGTCAGGCCGACGATGAGGCCTACCGCAAACCCCGCAAAGACAAACGCCAGATCGTGCATGCCAGCGAATGTAATAGCGCTCCTTATGGAAACAAACTATTGTTTTGTCCTGCCCTTATGCGGATAAGCTTATGCGCCAATGCTGGAGCGGGTTTGCGGCGGGTGAAGAGGTTTCAGGCCCTTGTTGCATGCGGGTTACACACTGGCCAGCCGTTCGGCACCCAGTGCCCTGGCCAGCTTCGCATCCATCGGCAAGGGCTCGCCCTGCATCCGGGCCGCGAGCAGCTCGCCGCACAGGATGGACAGGGTCAGCCCGCGCGCGCCCATCGCCGTGCAGGCCCACAGCCCCGGCAGGGCCACGGCATCGACCGGGCCCACCACCGGCAACCTGTCGTGCAGGGTGCAGCGCACGGCGGCCCAGGTGTGCAGGCCGCTGCCGGGCATGCCCGCCTCGCTCGCGGCCGCAAAGTCGGACTGCAGGCGCTGCGCTGCGCCGGGCAGCAGCCCCTGCATCTTGCCGTGGTTGGCGGCATGGGCCTCCCGTTGCTCGGCGGGCGTGGGAGGCAGGGCGGTCATGCCGCGCTCGAAGGTCGAGCCCATGATCCAGGCGCGGGGCGCATCCGGCCCGTCCGACAGCGGAAAGTCGGGCACCAGGTTGCCGTTGCCGTTGAGCGGGAAGGGCGCCAGTGGCGCTTCGCCGGGCGCATAGGTGCCGATGGATACCTGGCCGCGCAAGGCCTGCAAGGGCCAGTGGCTGGCCAGCAGCGTGCGGCTGTCGGCGCCTGCGGCAATCACCACCACCGGGGCCTGGGCGAGCACATGGCCCTCAGCGTCCAGCGCCTGCCATGCGGCGCCGGGTGCATCGTCCACACGCTGCAGCCGGGCCACGCGGCAGTCGCCCTGCCAACGGATGCCCGGGTGGGCCAGCAGTCCTTCCACCAAGCGCGCAGGGCGCAGCCAGCCGGCATGGGGATGCCAGTTGGCGGGGGTGTCGGCCGGCAACTGGGCTTGCCGCAGCACGTCTTCGTTGGCTGGCTGGCTCCAGTCGGCGCCGGGGCCCTGGGCCCAGGCGGCGGGCAGGGCCTTGTTGCGGGACTTGTCGGCGGCATGGCGCTCCAGCACGCCGGTCTGGCCAAAGTCCTGCCCCTCGCGCAGCAGCGCACGGGCCTGGGCGAGGGTGGCACGCACGCCGCTGCGCGACAGGCGCGAGAGCAGGCTGTCGTCGGGCGAGACATGGGGGGCGAACACGCCGGCGGGCAGGCCCGAGGCGCCGGCTGCCGGGGCGCCAGCCTGGTCCAGCACCTGCACATGCCAGCCACGCCGCGCCAGGCTGGCTGCGCACGCCGCGCCGGCCACGCCGGCGCCGATCACGATGCAGTCGCCCGGCGGCAATGGATCAGGCTCCGGGTGTGCCGGCGCTGCAGTGCGCGGCTCCCAGCGCGGGTTGTAGGTGGCGTGCAGGTTGTCGCGCTTGGGCGGCACGCCGGGCATGCGCGTGACCTCGAAGCCGCACTGGGCCAGGGCATCGCGCACGGCGCGCGCGATGGTCCAGGTGGCCAGCCGCGTGCCGCGCCGGCAGCAGCGCGCCACGGCCTTGAGGGTATGGGCATCCCAGATCTCGGGGTTGCGCTGGGGGCTGAAGCCATCGAGGTAGACGGCATCCACCGTGAGCGCCTGCTGGCGCAGCATGGCCTGGGTGTCGCCCACGTACAGGGTGAGCAGCACCCGCCCTTCGTCGAAGCTGAGCCGGTGAACGCCCGGCAGCAGGCCCCACCACTGGGCGTGCAACTGCTGCGCCAGAGGGGCCAGCTCGGGGTGGGCGCTGGTGGCGCGCAGCAGGTCATCGGCCCCCACGGGCCAGGCCTCGGTGGAGACGAAGTGCAGCAGCGTGCAGCGCTCGGGGTCGGCCCTCCAGGCAGCCCAGGTCACCAGGAAGTTCAGGCCGAAGCCGAACCCGGTTTCCAGGATGCGCCATTGCGCTTGCCCGGCCCACGCCTGCGGCAAGCCACAGCCGTGCAAAAACACCTGGCGGGCCTGGGTGAGGCCGCCGTTTTCACTGTGGTAGCGGTCGCCGAAGCGGGGGCTGTAGGGGGTGCCGTCCGGCAGCCAGTCGACAGGCTCGGACATGGGCAGGGTGTGCGCTGAGCGCTTACTCAGGCGTTGGGGGCACGTAGCCCGCTGCTGCGTCGGCACCGCCGCCGAAGAAATGGTTCTCCATCTGGCGCGCCAGGTACTGGCGGGCGCGCGCGTCGGCCAGGTTCAGGCGGTTTTCATTGACCAGCATGGTCTGGTGCTTGAGCCAGCCGGCCCAGGCCTCCTTGCTCACGCTTTCCCAGATGCGCTTGCCCAGCTCGCCCGGGTAGGGAGGGAAATCCAGGCCTTCGGCTTCCTTGCCGAGCTTGATACATTGAACGGTGCGTGCCATGGGGATTTTCCTTGTAAATCGTGGTGCGAGCGAAGTGCTCAGATAGTTTCGGTATAAAGAACTGAAATCTTAGTTGTTTCAGTTTTGATGGCTGCCTCACAGAATGCGATCCATCGGTGTCCAGCACCCGTTCGCATCCCTAATTGAAGAGGCTCCTCATGAACTTTCGCCGCGACTTTATCAAGTTTCCCTTCGCTCTCGCCCTTGCGGGTGGCTTGGCCCTGACGGCATTGCCGTCGTTTGCCCAGTCCGTGACCCTGCTCAACGTCTCCTACGACCCCACCCGCGAGCTGTACGTGGAGTTCAACCAGGCCTTCGCCAAGTACTGGAAGGGCAAGACCGGCCAGGACGTGACGATCAAGCAATCGCACGGCGGCTCGGGCAAGCAGGCGCGCTCCATCATCGACGGGCTGGACGCCGACGTGGCCACGCTGGCCCTGGCCGGTGACACGGACGCGCTGCACACCAACGGCGGCTGGATCCCCAAGGACTGGCAAAAGCGCCTGCCGCACAACAGCTCGCCCTACACCTCGACCATCGTGCTGGTGGTGCGCCAGGGCAACCCCAAGGGCATCAAGGACTGGGACGACCTCATCAAGCCCGGCATCAGCGTGATCACGCCCAACCCCAAGACCTCGGGCGGCGCCCGCTGGAACTACCTGGCCGCCTGGGAGTTCGCCAAGCGCAAGCTGGGCAGCGACGCCCAGGCCAAGGATTTCGTAGCCAAGCTCTACGGCAACGTGCCCGTGCTGGACACCGGTGCGCGCGGCTCCACCATCACCTTCGCCCAGCGCAACCAGGGTGACGTGCTGATCGCCTGGGAGAACGAGGCCTACCTGCTGGAAAAGGAATTCGGCACCAAGTTCGACGTGATCGCCCCCTCGATCTCCATCCTGGCCGAGCCCGCCGTGTCGGTGGTGGACAAGAACGTGGACAAGAAGGGCACGCGCGCCGTGGCCGAGGAGTACCTCAAGTACCTGTACACCGAAGAGGGCCAGGACATTGCCGGCAAGCATTTCTACCGCCCCGCTGTGTCCGAGAAGGCCAAGGCCAAGTACGCCAAGCAGTTCCCCAAGCTGAACCTGTTCACCATCAACGACGCATTTGGTGGCTGGGACAAGGCGGCCAAGGACCACTTTGCCGACAACGCGAGCTTCGACCAGATCTATACACGCAAGTGAGCCCCGCCGATCGCGCAAAGGACAGTTCTCCATGTCAGCCCTCTTGATTGCCGGCAGCCCGTCGGAACGCTCGCGCTCAGCCGCATTGCTGGACGCCGTGGCCCAACGCCTGTCGGTGCGCGGCGCGCTGGTGGACCGCATCCACATCCGCGACCTGTCGCCCCAGGCCCTGCTGTTGGCCGATTTCGCCCACCCCACGGTGGTTGGCGCCGTCGACCAGGTGGCGCAGGCCCGCGTGCTGGTGGTCGCCACGCCGGTCTACAAGGCGGCCTACAGCGGCGTGCTCAAGGTCTTCCTGGACCTGCTGCCGCAGACCGCGCTCAAGGGCAAGATCGTGCTGCCCCTGGCCACGGGCGGCAGCCCGCACCACATGCTGGCGCTGGACTATGCCCTCAGGCCCGTGCTGCAGTCGCTGGGCGCCAAGAGCATCCTGCCCGGCATCTACGCCACCGACTCCCAGGTCGCCCTGACGCCCGAGGGCGCCTACGACCTGCATGCCGACATTGCCGCCCGCCTGGACGAAGCGGTCAACGTGCTGATCACCGAAACCCTGCGCCCACCTGCGGCGCAGGCAGGCCGGTTTGCTCCGGTGCATTTCTCGCAGGTGCGATGTAGCGTCTGACGCCGTGGTTGTCGCCAGCGCTTTTCCAGGCGCCTGGCGGCATCCACATCCCCTTTTTTGCTCCCCATTTTGTTGTCGAGCCGGCACCCGCCGATGCGGGCCGGCCAGGCCGCTGCATGCCCGTTGCCGCCGGTCGAACCATCGCACCACCAGACATTGCTGAAAGACACATCGCCATGACACAAACCTTCCTCTCTTCGCGCCGCCGCCAGGTGGTCTTGTCCAGCCTGGCCGCTGCGGCCCTGGGTGCCGCCGGTGGCACGGCCTTCGGCCAAACCCCGGCACGCGTGCTGCGCGTAGGCCACCAGAAGGGCTGGCTGTCCATCCTCAAGGGCCGCGGCACGCTGGAAAAGCGCTTGGCACCGCTGGGCGTGAAGGTCACCTGGACCGAGTTCAACGCCGGCCCGGTGCAGCTCGAAGCACTCAATGTGGGCGCCATCGACTTCGGCGACGTGGGCGAAGCGCCCCCGATCTTTGCCCAGGCCGCCGGTGCGCCGCTGGTGTACGCCGGCGCCACCGTGCCCCGCCCCGCACTGGAGGCCGTGATCGTGCCCAAGGACTCGCCGATCCGCAGCGTGGCCGACCTCAAGGGCAAGCGCGTGGCCTACAACAAGGGCTCCAACGTGCAGTACTTCCTGGTCAAGCTGCTCGAGAAGAACGGCCTGAAGTACGGTGACGTGCAGTCGATCTTTCTGGCCCCGGCAGACGCGCGTGCTGCCTTCGAGAAGGGCGCCGTGGACGCCTGGATCATCTGGGACCCCTTCCTGGCCGCAGCGCAGAAAACGCTGGACGCGCGCCTGCTGGTGGACGCCACCGGCGTGGTCAACAACCGCGCCTACTACTTCACCTCGCGCGACTACGCCACGCGCAATGCCGATGTGCTGCGCATCGCCATCGAAGAGGTCAACGCCATCGACACCTGGGCGTCAAAGAACCAGGGCGCCGCCGCCGCGGAGCTGACCACGGTGCTGGGCCTGGACCGCAGCATCACCGACCTGTACCTGAGCCGCGCCAAGTTTGGCACCGCCCCCGTGACGCGCGAAATCATCGCCGAGCAGCAGTCGATTGCCGACACCTTCTTCGAGCTCAAGCTCATCCCCAAGAAGCTCAACCTGCTGCACGCCGCGCCGGTGGACCTCAGCGCATCCTGACTACAAGGAGCGTCCATGCACACCCCCATGCCTTTCCCGCTGCACGAGCAACTGCGCCGCGTGCTGTGCGTGACCGCGAGTTCCTGGGGCCTGCCCATGCGCCCGCGCTGTGCGGGTGTGCATGCGCCCCGGTTCGGTTTTGCCATCTCCTACTGACGCCATAACAAAAGAGGTTTCCCATGCAGATCTTCTGGTTCATTCCCACCCACGGCGACAGCCGCTACCTGGGCACTTCCAAGGGCGCGCGCCAGCTCAGCCACGACTACCTGCAGCAGGTGGCGGTGGCGGCCGACAGCCTGGGCTACGAAGGCGTGCTCATTCCCACCGGCCGCTCGTGCGAAGACCCGTGGGTGATCGCTTCGAGCCTGATCGCGGTCACCAAGAAGCTCAAGTTCCTGGTCGCCGTGCGCCCCGGCCTGCACCAGCCCGCGCTGGCTGCGCGCATGGCCGCCACCTTCGACCGCCTGTCGGGCGGGCGCCTGCTGATCAACCTGGTGACCGGTGGCGATCAGACCGAGCTGGAGGGCGATGGCGTGTTCCTCGACCATGCCACGCGCTACGAGCAGTCGGCCGAGTTCATCCGCATCTGGCGCGAGATCATGGCCCGCAGCCACACCGGCGAGACCTATGATTTCGAAGGCCAGCACCTCACGGTGAAGGGCGCCAAGCTCTTGTTCCCACCGCTGCAGAACCCGCATCCACCGGTGTACTTCGGCGGCTCGTCCGACGCGGCCCACGACCTGGCGGCCGAGCAGGTCGAAACCTACCTGACCTGGGGCGAACCCCCGGCCGAAGTGGCCAAGAAGGTGGCTGACGTGCGTGCACGGGCCGCCAAAAAGGGCCGCACGGTGAAGTTCGGCATCCGCCTGCATGTGATCGTGCGCGAGACGGACGAGCAGGCCTGGGCTGCCGCCGAGGAGCTCATCAGCCATGTGGACGACGCGACCGTGGTGCGCGCCCAGGCGGTGTTTGCGCGCATGGACTCGGAAGGCCAGCGGCGCATGGCGCGCCTGCATGCCGGTGGCGCCAAGCGTGCGCGGGCGGATCTGGAGATCAGCCCCAACCTGTGGGCCGGCGTGGGCCTGGTGCGCGGCGGTGCCGGCACGGCCCTGGTGGGCGACCCTGTGACCGTGGCCGCGCGCATCACGGAATACGCGGCCCTGGGCCTGGACACTTTCGTGCTCTCGGGCTACCCGCACCTGGAAGAGGCCTACCGCTTTGCCGAGCTGGTGTTCCCGCTGCTGCCCCTGTCAGTGCGCGAGAAGCTCAGCGGCGGCAACCCGCTGGGCCCGTTCGGCGAATCCGTCGCCAACGAGCTGCCGCCGCGCGCCTCGCAAAGCTGAGCGCCGCACCGCACCCTAGGAGATCGCCCATGGCCATCCATTCCATCAACCACGTGCAACTGGCCTTTCCAGCCGGTGCAGAGGAACCCATCCGCAACTTCTACAGCAGCCTGCTCGGCCTGCCCGAGGTGCGGCTGGCCGCAGGCAACGCGCTGCATTTTGCCGCCGGCACCCAGCGCATCGACCTGGTGCCCACCGACCACTGGCAGAGCGCGCCCTCGGTGTCGCACCTGGCGCTGGAGGTGCAGGACCTGCCCGCACTGCGCGGGCGCCTGCTGCAGGCCCAACTGCCCCTGGTGGAGAACCGGGCGCTGCCCGGCTACCTGCGCTTTTACGTGAAAGACCCGGCGGGCAACCAGCTGGAATTTCTGGAACCCGACACCGAACGACAGGAGTTCGCATGACTTCATCATCCCTCCGTGAGCTGCAGGTCTCGCCTGTGGCCGACTCCATCGACGCGCCCCACCTGGCGCCGTTGGTGCCCTCGCAATGGCTGCGCTTTGCCAAGGGCGTGCTGCAGCGCCTGCTGCCCTGGGCCGTGCCGGTCACGCTGATCGTGGTGTGGCAGATCGCCTCGTCGCTGGGCTGGCTCTCCACCCGGGTGCTGCCCGCGCCGCTGGAGGTGGTCAAGGCCGCGTGGACGTTGACCGCCTCGGGCGAGCTGTGGACACACGTCAAGGTCAGCGCCGGCCGGGCGCTGGCGGGCCTGGCCATCGGCGGCGGCCTGGGGCTGGCGCTGGGGCTGCTCACGGGCTCGGTGCGCCTGTTCGAAACGCTGCTGGATTCCACCATCCAGATGGTGCGCAACATCCCGGCGCTGGCGCTGATCCCGCTGGTGATCCTGTGGTTCGGCATCGACGAGTCGGCCAAGCTGTTCCTGATCAGCGTGTCGGTGTTCTTCCCGATCTACCTGAACACCTTCCACGGCATCCGCAACGTGGACCCGGGCCTGATCGAGATGGGCCGCACCTACGGCCTGTCGCGCTGGCAGCTGTACCGCCAGATCATCCTGCCCGGTGCGCTCTCCAGCATCCTCGTGGGCCTGCGCTTCTCGCTGGGCCTGATGTGGGTGATCCTGATCGTGGCCGAGACCATCTCGGCGCAGTCGGGCATCGGCTATCTGACCATGAACGCACGCGAGTTCCTGCAGACCGACATCGTGCTCGTGGGCATTCTGCTGTACGCGCTGCTGGGCAAGCTGGCCGACCTGTTCGCCAAGGGCCTGGAAGGCTACTGGCTGCGCTGGCACCCCGGCTACCAGAGCGCCTGAACACCCCCATTGCATGCATGCCCCGCCAGAGGGGCTCCAAGGATTTCCATGTCTTCAATCTCCCACTTCACCTCCCGGCGCACCACGCTCGCTGCGCTGGCCGCCCTGGCTGCCACGGCCAGCGGCCTGGCGTCCGCACAAAGCGGCGCCAAGCCCGATACCGTGCGCATCGGTTACCAGAAGTCGTCCACCCTGATCGTGGTGCTCAAGACCCAGGGCACGCTCGAGAAGCTGCTGGCCCCCCTGGGCACCAAGGTCACCTGGCACGAGTTCACCAGCGGGCTGCCGTTGCTCGAAGCCCTGAACCTGGGCAACATCGATGTCAGCGCTGATGTGGCCGACACCGTGCCGGTGTTCGCCCAGGCGGCCGGTGCCGCCCTGACCTTCGTGGCGCAGGAGGCCCCGTCCCCCTCGGCCCAGGCCATCGTGGTGCGTGCCGATTCGCCGCTCAAGACCGTGGCCGACCTCAAGGGCAAGAAGATCGGCTTTGCCAAGGCCGCAGGCGCCCACTACCTCTTGATCGCCGCGCTGGAGAAGGCCGGCCTGTCGTTCAAGGACATCGACCCCGCCTACCTCACGCCGGCCGACGGCCGCGCCGCCTTCGAGCGCGGTGCCATCGACGCCTGGGTGGTGTGGGACCCGTTCCTCGCCGCGGTGCAGCGCCAGTCGAATGTGCGCATCCTGGCCGACGGGCGCGATGTGGCCTCCTACCAGCGCTACTACCTGGCCGCCACGCCCTACGCCCAGGCCCGCGCCGACGTGCTGCGCGTGCTGTTCGCCGAGCTGCAGAAGGCGGGCACCTGGGTCAAGGGCAACCCGAAGGACGCTGCTGCGCTGCTGGCACCTGTGTGGGGGCTCGATGCCGCCACAGTGGAGCAGGCCAACAGCCGCCGCAGCTACGAGGTGCGTGCCGTGGTGCCGGGCGGCTTGTCCGAGCAGCAGCGCATTGCCGATGCCTTTTTGTCCGAGAAACTGCTGCCCCGGCGTGTGAACACGCTGGACGTGGCCCTCTTCAAGCCGGGAGCCTGACACCATGGCACTACCCAACGTGACACCGCGCGACACCAGCAACAACGGCGTGCGCCTGGAAGTGCGCGGCGTGGACAAGCGCTATGGCGCCCGCGAGGTGCTCAAGAAGACCGAGCTGGTGATCGAGCCCGGCCAGTTCGTGGCCATCGTGGGCCGCAGCGGCTGCGGCAAGAGCACGCTGCTGCGCCTGGTGGCGGGGCTCGAATCCGTCTCGGGCGGCACCATCCGCCTCGATGGCCAGGCCGTGGACGGCCTGAGCGAGGACACGCGCATCATGTTCCAGGACTCGCGCCTCTTGCCCTGGAAGCGTGTGGCCGACAACGTGGCACTGGGCCTGCCGGCCGAGCGCCGCGGCGCTGCCGCCGACGTGCTGGCCCGTGTGGGCCTGGGCGACCGGCTGGGCGAATGGCCGGCGCGCCTGTCGGGCGGCCAGCGCCAGCGCGTGGCCTTGGCGCGTGCCCTGGTACACAACCCGCGCCTGCTGCTGCTCGACGAACCCCTGGGCGCGCTCGATGCGCTCACCCGCATCGAGATGCACCGCCTCATCGAAGGCCTGTGGCAGGCCAGCGGTTTCACCGCGCTGCTGGTCACGCACGACGTGCAGGAGGCGGTGGCCCTGGCCGACCGCGTGATCCTGATCGAAGACGGGCAGATCGCGCTGGACCAGCTGATCGACCTGCCGCGCCCGCGCTCGCATGGCGATGCCGCGTTTGCCGCCATCGAAAAACGCATCCTCGACCGCGTGCTGCAAAAGCCCGATGCCGAACCCAGCGCCGCCGACGCGCGCTGGCCCGGTGTGCCCGCGCACGGCCTGCGCTGGGCGGTGTGAGCGCCTTCGCCCCCTCTGATTTTTTGACCCATCCATCCGTTCCCGGACTTTCAAGGAGAAACACCATGTCCATTCAAGCCATCAACGTGCGCAACCAGTTCAAGGGCAAAGTGCGCGAGATCATCCGCGGCGACGTCGTCTCCGAGGTCGATGTCGAAACCCCCTGGGGCATCGTCACCTCCGTCATCACCACGCGCTCGGTCGACGACCTCGCGCTGGTCGTGGGCTCCGACGTGGTCGCGCTGGTGAAGTCGACCGAGGTGTCCATCGCCAAGCTGTGATGCCTGCCTGGGGGCGTGCCTCCAACCCCCTTGAAGGCCCCGCGACGCGGGGCTTTCGCATTTGCGGGGCAGGGCATAGCCATATCTGTTTTTCTTCGTTGGCCCCCGGAGCGTCCAGACCTACGCTGCGGGCTTCGATTCGCATCCACAGGATTCCCGCATGACCGCCAGCAGCACGCCAAAGCCCCGTACCCTTCAACTTGGCCTGGTGCTGCATGGCGTAGGTGCTGGCTGGGGTGACTGGCGGCACGAGAATGCGGTGACCGATGCCAGCGTGAATTTCGGCTTCTACAAGGAACAGGCGCAGCTGGCCGAGAAAGCGCGCTTCACCTTCCTCTTCGTGGCCGACAGCGTACACATCACGCCGCGCTCCAGCCCGCATTACCTGAACCGCTTCGAGCCGCTGACGATTCTCTCGGCGCTGGCTGCGGCCACCTCGCACATCGGCCTGGTGGCCACCGTGACGGCCAGCTACAGCGAGCCGTTCACCGTGGCCCGGCAGTTCGCCTCGCTCGACCACATCAGCGGTGGCCGTGCGGGCTGGAACGTGGTCACCTCCTGGCTCGACGGCAGTGCGCGCAACTACGGGCGCCAGGAGCACTACGCGCACGACGTGCGCTACCGCCTGGCGGGCGAGCACCTGGACGTGGTGCAGGGCCTGTGGGACTCGTGGGAGGACGATGCCTTGGTGCGCGACAAGGCCACGGGCCGGTTCTTCGACCCGGCCAAGCTGCACCGCCTGGACCACCAGGGCGAGTTCTTCGCCGTGGAGGGGCCGCTGAACATCGCGCGTTCGCGCCAGGGGCAGCCCGTGATCTTCCAGGCCGGCGCCTCGCCCGATGGCAAGGCCTTTGCGGCCGAGCGGGCCGATGCCATCTTCTTCCATGCCGACAGCTTCGAGGAGGCGCAGGCCTACTACCGCGACGTGAAGGCCCGCGTGCGCGCAGAGGGGCGCAACCCCGACGAGGTGTTCCTGCTGCCAGGCTTTCGCCCCATCGTGGGCCGCACCGAAGAGGAGGCCGAGCGCTGCTACGAGGAACTGGCCGCGCTGGTGCCCATCGAGAATGCGATTGCCGCGCTGGCCCGGCCGTTCAACGACCACGACTTTTCGCAGTACCCGCTGGACGAACCGTTCCCGGACCTGGGCGAGCTGGGCCGCAACAGCCAGCAGAGCACCAGCGACCGCATCAAGCAGCATGCGCGCACGCACGGCCTGACCCTGCGCGAGGTGGCCCTGTGGCATGCCCGGCCGCGCCGCACCTTCGTGGGCACGGCCGAGCAGGTGGCCGATGAAATCCAGCGCTGGTTTGAAGGCGGTGCGGCCGATGGCTTCAACTTCTTCGAGGCCCTGCCCAACACCTCACTCAAAGCCTTTGTGGAACTGGCCGTGCCGGTGCTGCAGGCGCGCGGGCTGCTGCGCACGGACTACGAGGGCGAAACGCTGCGCAGCCATTTCCAGCTGCCGGTGCCGGTGAACCGGTATGCAAACGGCGCCGATGAACCGGTCGAACTTCTGGAGGAATCGGTAACGGCCTAGCTGCCGTAGCCCATGATCGCCACCGCATGGCAGCCCGTGCCGGCGGCCACGAAGCCATGCCATACGGCGTGGGCGTAGCGCAGCCGTGAATCGAGCACGAAAAACGCCACCCCCACGGTATAGGCCACGCCGCCCGCGATGAGCCAGTGCGCGCTCCACTGCGTGAGCTGGCCGATGAGGGGCAGGGCGGCCACCAGCGCCAGCCAGCCCATGAGCACGTACATGCCGGTGGACAGCCACGCCGAGCGCAGCCGGTTGAAGGCCTTGAGCACCAGGCCCAGCGCGGCCACGGCCCAGACCAGCGCCAGCAGGGCGAAGTTCCAGTCGCCATCGGGACGGTGCAGCGCGAAGGGTGTGTAGCTGCCCGCGATGAACAGGTAGATGGCGCCGTGGTCGAGCTTCAGTGCCGCCTGCTTGAAACGCCCCTCGGGCAGGGCGTGGTACACGGTGGAGGCCAGGTACAGCAGCACCATGGTGGCGGCGAAGACGATGGCGCCGGCCATGCTGGCAGCGCCCTGCGGGCGTGCCGAGGCGATGAGGAAAGGGGCCGCGATGACGGCGGCCAGCAGTGCCAGGCCGTGGCTGGCACTGTTGGCCAGTTCTTCGCCGGGGGTCTGGTCGCGGCACTGCATGGCAAGGACCGTCTCAGCGCGGTATCAGCGGGGCAGGGCCGTGTGCTGCCGCTCGCGCCAGGCGTGGTAGCGCGAGCGCTGCAGCGCGAACAGCTCCACCAGGCCCCAGGCCATGGCGCAACCCATGATCCCGAACAGCGCCACGGTGCGCAGCGGTTCAATCCTGCGCGGAGAGCGGGAGCGGCTCGTCATGGAAAAAGCAGTCGTTGTCAGGAAGGTCGAAGGAGAACCAGCTCTCGTCCAAGAGCTCGTCGAACAACCGCTGCAATCCGAGAAATTTCCAGAGCATGGTGACCTCCTGGGTGGTGTGAAGCTCCCTCAAGATAGCGTTGCCATGTGACGGTTTTGCGTCAGTGTGGCAATCGCAACAGGCCTGCGCAAAGACCCTGGCGCATGGAGCTGTGGGCGCTATGCTGGCTGTTTTTCGCTGCCAGAGACCACCACCACCGTGCCCGACACCGTTCTGCCCGAACTTGCGGCGCTGCAAAAGATCATCGACCAGGGCGGCGACCGCCTGGACGCCCGGGTGGTGCATACCGTGGAGATGCCTTCGGGCGAGCGTTTTCCCATCCATGCCATCAGCCTGGGCAACCCCGACCGCAGCGTGCCGGCCATGGGCTTCTTCGGCGGCATCCATGGGCTCGAAGGCATCGGCGCCGAGGTGGTGATCGCCTACCTGCAGAACGTGGTGACGCGCCTGCCCTGGGACCTGGCCCTGAACCAGCAGCTCGAGCAGGTGCGCCTGGTGTTCATGCCCATCGTGAACCCGGGCGGCATGTGGGCCGCCACCCGGGCCAACCCCAATGGGGTGGACCTGATGCGCAATGCCCCCGTGGACGCACTGGACCGGGTGCCCTTCCTCATCGGCGGCCAGCGCCTGAGTGCGGGCCTGCCGTGGTACCGCGGCAAACCGGGTGCGCCCATGGAGGCCGAGAGCCGCGCCCTGTGCGAGGTGGTGCATGACGAACTGCTGTCGCGCCCCTTCAGCATCGCGCTGGACTGCCATTCGGGCTTTGGCATCAGCGACCGGCTGTGGTTTCCGTTCGCGCACACGAAGAAGCCCATCGCCCACCTGCCGGAGTTGCATGCGCTGCACGAGATCTTTCTGCAGGCGCATGCCTACCACCCCTACATCATCGAGCCGCAGAGCGCGCAGTACCTCACGCATGGCGACCTGTGGGACCACCTGTACATGCAGGCCTGCAACGACCCCACGCGCACCTTTTTGCCGCTGACGCTGGAGATGGGCTCCTGGCGCTGGATCAAGAAGAACCCGCGCCAGCTGTTCTCGCGCAAGGGCATCTTCAACCCGCTGATCAACCACCGGCTGCAGCGCGTGCTGCGCCGGCACATGCCGCTGCTCGACTTTCTCTCGCGCGCGGCGGGCAGCCACGAGCGCTGGGTGCCCGCACCTGAAGCGCGGGTGCAGCGGCGTGCCGATGCGCTCAGCTTCTGGTATTGATGGTATGGCGATGCCGCAGCCAAACCGCTGGATCTTTCTGCGTGGCCTTACGCGCGAGGCCGTGCACTGGGGTCACTTCGTGCCGGCCTTTCTGGCCGCCATGCCGGGTGCCGAGGTGCTGATGCTGGACTTGCCGGGCAACGGTCGCTGGCATGCGCGCCCAAGCCCATTGTCGGTTGCAGCCATGGTGGCGGAATGCCGGGCAGAGCTGGAACGGCGCGGCTGCACCGGGCCGCACCACCTGCTGGCCATGTCGCTCGGGGCCATGGTGGCCACCGAGTGGGCGCGCACCGCCCCGGCCGAGGTGCAGGGCTGCGTGCTCATCAACACCAGCTTCGGCACCTTCAGCCCCTTCTACCGGCGCTTGCGGCCGCGCAACTACGTCGCGCTGCTGCGCGAGGTGTTGATGGCGCGCAGTCCACAGGCGGCCGAGTCCGCCGTGCTGCGGCTCACCAGCAACCGTGCGCCGGAGCGTGCTGCCGTGGTGGCCGACTGGGTGGACGCGCGCGCGCAAAGGCCCGTGTCGTCATCGAATGCCCTGCGCCAACTGGTGGCGGCTGCACGCTACCGGGCGCCGCGCACATGCCCTGTGGACCGCATGCTGCTGCTGGCCAGCACCCACGATGGCCTGGTGAGCAGCCAGTGCTCGCAGGCCATCGCCAGCGCCTGGGCTTGCCCGCTGGTGCTGCACCCCTGGGCCGGGCACGACCTGCCGCTGGACGACCCGGCCTGGGTGGCGGGGCAGGTGGCGCAATGGTCAGCGGTATGAGTCTGCCCACCACGCAGGCAGCAGCGCACGCACCTCGGGCCGGCCAAAGCGGTCATCCATCAGGTGTACCACGCCCTCGTCGCTGGGCGTGCGGATCACGCGGCCGGCGGCCTGCACCACCTTCTGCAGGCCGGGGTAGAGGTAGGTGTAGTCGTAGCCCTCGCCGAACAGCGCCTGCATGCGCTCCTTGACCTGCTCATTGACGGGGTTGACCTGGGGCAGGCCCAGCGTGGCCAGAAAGGCCCCGATCAGGCGCCGGCCCGGCAGGTCGATGCCTTCGGCGAAAGCGCCGCCCAGCACCGCGAAGCCGATGCCCTCGCTGGTGTCGGTGAAGCGCGCAAGGAACTTCCTTTGCTCCGATTCGAGCATGCGCCGCGACTGGCTCCAGTGCGGCAGGTGGGGGTGGCGCTCGGCCAGCATCGTGGCTGCCTGCTGCAGGTATTCGTAGCTGCTGAAGAAGGCCAGGTAGTTGCCCGGCCGCTCGGTGAACTGCTGCGCCATCAGCGCCACAATGGGCGCGAGCGAGGACTTGCGGTCGGGGTAGCGGGTGGAGATGTGGCGCGCCACCTGCACCGTCAGTTGGGCGGCCTGGAACGGGGACTCCACGTCGATGGCCAGGTGGTCCGTGGGCAGGCCCAGCAGGTCGGTGTAGTAGCGCTCGGGCCGCAGCGTGGCCGAGAACAGCGTGCTGGTGTGCGCGGCCTCCCAGCGCGGGCCGAGGAAGGGCGCGGGCACCAGGTTGCGGATGCACAGGGTAGAGCTGCCGGGCGCCCGGGCGGCCTGGGGCAGGCCCGAGGCCGTGGGCTGGGTGGCGTCCACCAGCGAGTGCGCGTCGAGCAGCCCGGCCATGCGCACCAGGTGCAGGGCATCGAAGTAGAAGGCCTGCAGGGCAGCATCGGGCTCTGCCGGGTGCTCGGCCAGGTGGTCGGTGAGGGTGTTGCCGCAGTGCTGCAGCGCGTTGAGCAGGTCTTCGGGAAAGGCCTCGTACACCGCGTAGGGGGCCGTCTGCTGCTTGTCCAGCGTTACCCAGGCGCGGCGCACCTTCTCCAGCGCCTTCTTGACTGGTGGGTAGCGGCTGGCACTGGCGGACTTGCGCGCCTGGGCTAGGCTGTCCGGCCGCAGCTCGGCGGTGTACATCTTGCGGCCCCGGTCCACGAGGTTGTGGGCCTCGTCCACCAGCAGCGCCGTGCGCCAGCCGTTGGCCTGGGCCAGGCCGTGCAACAGGCCGCCCATGTCGAAGTAGTAGTTGTAGTCGCCCACCACCACGTCGGCCCAGCGCGCGAGCTCCTGGTTCAGGTAGTAGGGGCAGACCTGGTGCGCCAGCGCCGCAGTGCGCACCTCGGCTTGGTGCAGGGTGATGCGTTCGCCCCCGGCGCCGGGCTGCAGCGCGGCGGCGCGCGCGGCCGGCAGGCGGTCGTAGAAGCCCTGCGCCAGCGGGCAGGACTCGCCGTGGCAGGCCTTGTCGGGGTGCTCGCAGGCCTTGTCGCGCGCCACCAGCTCCAGCACGCGCAGCGGCAGGGCGGGCGCGCTGTCGCACAGGCGGGCGAGGGCGTCGAGTGCAGTCTGCCGCCCCGAGGTCTTGGCCGCAAGAAAGAACACCTTGTCCAGCCGCTGCGCGGGCGCCGCTTTGAGCAGCGGGAACAGCGTGCCCATGGTCTTGCCGATGCCCGTGGGCGCCTGGGCCATGAGGCAGCGCCCGGCACCCGCAGCCTTGTACACCGCCTCGGCCAGCGGGCGCTGCCCGGTGCGAAAGCCGCCGAACGGGAAGGCCAGGGCGCTGAGCGCTGCATCGCGCGCGCTGCGGTGCGCCACCTGCGCCTCGGCCCAGGCCAGAAAGCGCTCGCACTGTTCCTCAAAGTGCTGCTGCAGCTCGGCGGCCGAGCGGCGCTCGGTGAACACCGTCTCCTTCTGGCTGGCGATATCGAAGTACACCAGCGCCAGGTCGATGTGTTCCAACCCTTCCTGCGCGCACAGCAGCCAGCCGTAGATGCGCGCCTGCGCCCAGTGCAGCGCGCGGTGCGAGGCGGGCTGGCGGTCGAGCCGGCCCTTGAAGGTCTTGACCTCGTCGAGCCGCGCATGCTCCGGATCGAAGCCATCGGCCCGGCCGCGCACGCGCAGGCTCTTGTAGCTGCCGGCCAGCGCCACCTCGGCACGGTAGCCGTCGCCCCGGCGCGCGGCGGCCAGGGCATGGCCGGCCATGCCCTCCAGGGCCGTGGGGGCGGGCGTGAAGCGCAGGTCCAGGTCACCCTGCTTGGCGGTGAACTCGCACAGCTCGCGCACCGCCACGGTGTAGGTCATGTGGCCTCGGTACAGGGAGGCAGGTCGTCTGCAGCGGGTTCGCCCAGGTACGCCTGGGCCAGCCCGTCCTCGCTGCGCAGCGGCGTGGCCTTGCACAGCGCCATCCACACGGCAAAGGGCAGAGCGCAACTGGCATGGCGTGCGGGGCGCAACAGCTCGAAGCGGCCCTCGTCGAGCGCGCCATGCAGTACCCAGATGCCGAAGTGCTCGGGGATCTCGCCGGGCTCGGCCACGCCCGCCGGGAACACGTAGTAGCACTCCTCGCAGAGCCACTGGTAGGCCTGGCGCTTGGCGTCGTGGCGCAGGTCCGACAGCAGGTCGGCGCGGCTGTACTTGATCTCGTGCACCATGGGCTGCAGGTAGGCCGGCACCGTGGTGTTGCGCACCGAGAACAGGTCCGGCCGTGCCATGCGCCAGACATTGGCGGCCTTGCGGCTCGCGGGCGTGTCTTCGCTCCACAGCGGGTTGCTGGTCGCAGGAGGCGGTGGAGGGCTCTCATGGGCCGCGCCCTCGATCACGGCGCGCAGCGACAGCTCGCGCCAGACGATGCGGCCCGAGGCCACCAGGTGCGCGGCAAACTTCTGGCCCAGCCGGTCGTGCGCACTGAGCGCCCGCACGCCACGCTGGCGCGCTTCGGCCAGGGTGCGGATGCCGTCCTCGGTGAGCTTCAGGGTCTCGAAGCCCTCGGGCGAGGTGTGCAGGGCGACCAACTGCGCAGCCAGCAGGTCGATCTCCAGCGCGTCCTTGCAGGGCCAGCCGGCCGAGCGCCAGATCTGCATCAGGCGGGTGCGGTGGAAGCGGTTGATGGTCGGCGCCGTCATATGGGCTCGGGGATTCTTCAAAACACTGATTGTAATTACAGTATTTTCCTCCCTTTCGCCCTTGCCGTCACCCCTTCACAGTGTTGTTACACCGCCGGGAACCTCACCACTCCGCGAAACTGCCATCCTTGTGGCGCCACACCGGGTTGCGCCAGCGGTGGCCTTCTGCAGCACGTTCGCGCACATAGGCCTCATTGACCTCGATGCCCAGGCCCGGGCCCTGGGGGATGGCCACCATGCCGTCCTGGTACGCAAACACCTCGCCGTTGGAGACATAGTCGAGCAGGTCGTTGCTGGCGTTGTAGTGGATGCCCAGGCTCTGCTCCTGGATGAAGGCGTTGTAGCAGACGCCGTCGAGCTGGAGGTTGGCCGCCAGCGCAATGGGTCCCAGCGGGCAGTGCAGGGCCAGGGCCACGTCGTAGGCCTCGGCCATGGAGGCGATCTTGCGCGTTTCGGTGATGCCGCCCGAGTGCGAGGGGTCGGGCTGGATGATATCCACATAGCCTTCGGACAGCACGCGCTTGAAATCCCAGCGCGAGTACAGCCGTTCGCCCAGGGCGATGGGGGTGGACGACAGGTGGGCCAGCTCCTTCAGGGCCTCGTAGTGCTCGCTGAGCACCGGCTCCTCGATGAACATCAGCCGGTAGGGGTCGAGCTCCTTGAACAGCACCTTGGCCATGGGCTTGTGTACCCGGCCGTGGAAGTCCACGGCAATGCCCACGTTGGGGCCCACCGCTTCGCGCACGGCCGCCACGTTCTGCAGGCACTTTTCCACCTTGTCGAAGCTGTCCACGTACTGCAGCTCCTCGGTGCCATTCATCTTCACCGCCGTGAAGCCGCGGTCCACGGCCGCCTTGGCCGCCGCAGCGGTCTCGCTCGGCCGGTCACCGCCGATCCAGCTGTAGACCTTGATGCGGTCGCGCACGCAGCCGCCGAGCAGCTCGGACACGGGCACGCCCAGGGCCTTGCCCTTGATGTCCCACAGCGCCTGGTCGATGCCGGCCAGGGCGCTCATGTGGATGCCGCCGCCGCGGTAGAAGCCGCCGCGGTAGAGCACCGTCCAGTGGTCCTCGATGTGGCGCGGGTCCTTGCCGATGAGGTAGTCGCCCAGCTCCTCGATGGCGGCCGCCACGGTGTGGGCCCGGCCTTCGAGCACGGGCTCGCCCCAGCCGACGATGCCTTCGTCGGTCTCGATTTTCAGAAAGCACCAGCGCGGTGGCACCAGGAACGTGGTCAGTCGGGTGATCTTCATGGCGGGGAGTTCGTCGAATAGTGGAGAGGAGATCCGTCAGGAGGTGGGGTAGGACTGGCGCCATGCCTGCATGAAGGCCGCCGCCTGGCGCGCCACGTCGGCGGCGCTGTCACCGGGCTTGTACAGGGCCGAGCCCAGGCCAAAGCCACTGGCACCGGCTGCGGCGTAGGCCGCAATGCCCTCGTGCGTGATGCCGCCCACGGGCAGCAGGGCCACCGGCGGGCGCAGCACGGCACGCCAGGCCTTGAGCACGGCGGGCGCCAGCGCCTCGGCCGGAAAGAGCTTGAGCGCATCGGCCCCCGCCGCCAGCGCGGCATAGGCCTCGGTCAGCGTGGCCACGCCAGGGGCGCAGGCCATGCAGGCCGCCTTGGCGGCGCGGATCACCGCCGCATCGCTGTGCGGCATGACGACGATCTGCCCGCCGGCCGCGGCCACGGCGGCGCAGTCTTCGGGGCGGATGACGGTGCCAGCGCCGATCAGCACCTCGGCCGGCAGCGCGTCGCGCAGCGCTCGGATGCTGGCCAGTGGCTCGGGCGAGTTGAGCGGCACTTCGATGATGCGAAAGCCGGCCTCGCAGAGCGCCTGGCCGATGGGTACCACTTCGGCGGGCGATACGCCGCGCAGGATGGCGACCAGGCCGCAGTGCTGCATGGAGGCGGCAAGCAGTTGTGAAGAAGAGGGGATCATCGTGCAGCCTCCGTGCTGCGTGGTTCGGTCGGGGTCACCAGCGCGGCAGCGGTGGCGATCTGCCACAGCCCCCGCGCGGTGGCGTTGTCGGCCAGCTCGGGTGCGGGCAATCCGTAGGCGGCCAGGGCCAGGGCGTAGCGCCGGCACAGGTCGGGCTCGCCGCAGAGCACGATATGTGCGGGCGTGGCGCCTGCTTCTTGCTGGGCCGCCAGTGCAGCCACCTCGTGGCCGATGAGCAGACCGGAGAGGTAGTCGGCCTGGGCCGTGCCGGGCAGTGCGCCCGTCAGGCCCAGCGTGCGCGTGCTGAAGATGTGCGAGAGCAGGCCGAGCGAGGCCTCGGCCGAGCGCGCCACCAGCAGGCCGCGCGCAAACGCTGCGTCGTCAGGGGCGTCCGCTGTCTGCATGGTTCGGCCCAGGATGGTGTGGCCGCGCAGTGCAGCAAACACCTCACCGGTCATGAAGGTGTGGAACTGCGCGATGGAGCGGCGGCGCGCCAGCACCCACTTGCTGTGCGTGCCGGGCAGGCCGATCAGCACGGGGGCATCGCCCGGCAGGGCCGAAGCCGCCATCACGCCCAGCACCTGGGTCTCCTCGCCGCGCATCACGTTGGGCAGGTCGCCGCGCTGGAGCAGGCCGGGCACGATGTGCACCTGCGGGCCTGTGCTGTGCTCCACCAGCGTGAGTCCGCGCGCCAGGTGGTCCAGCGAGGCGGGCGATTCGAGGTAGCGGGCTTCGCGCCAGCCCTGGGCGCTGCCCACCATGCCGCAGGCCAGCACGGGGATGCCGGGCCGGGCCCGCACCCAATCGCCGCAGACATCGTCGAAGGCGTGCTCGAACGCGGCGGCCGGCGTGGCATGGGCCTGGCCATTGGCCGCAGCCGGCAGGTTCATGATGCCCCAGGGCCGGTGGCGCATCTCTTGCACGGCACCAGTGGCATCGAAGCGAAAGGCGCGCAGCGAACTGGTGCCCCAGTCCAACCCGATCAGGGCAGTTGCGCTATTGGATGCAAGGGTGTTGTTCGTCATGGGCAGACTACTTGCCCCAGCGCAGCACCAGCGGGTCCAGGCGCCGGGCGATGTCGATCAGCCCCCGGCGCACCTCGGGGTGCATGGCCGGGAAGGGGTGGCGCCCGGCCTCGCAGGCGATCACGCCGCCTTCCTTCATCAGCGCCTTGGCGGCGAGGATGCCGCCCTGGCGGTTCTCGTGGTTGATGAGCGGCAGCCAGCGCTGGTAGAGCGCGAAGGCCTGGTCGGCATCGCCCTGGCGATGCGCCTCAAGGATGGGGCGTATGCCATCGGGAAAGCCGCCGCCGGTCATGGCGCCGGTGGCGCCGGCATCCAGGTCGGCCAGCAGGGTGATGGCCTCCTCGCCATCCCACGGCCCTTCGATGGCTGCGCCGCCCAGTCGGATCAGCTCACGCAGCTTGCTGGCCGCTCCCGGCACCTCGATCTTGAAGTAGGCCAGGTGCTCGATCTCCTGCGCCATGCGCGCCAGAAACGGGGCCGACAGCACGGTGCCGCTGGCGGGCGCATCCTGCACCATGATGGGAATGCCGATGGCATCCGACACCCGGGCATAGAACTCGTAGATCTGCGCCTCGGGCACGCGGAAGGTGGCGCCGTGGTAGGGCGGCATCACCATCACCATGGCGGCGCCCATGTCCTGCGCGGCGCGGCTGCGCTCGGCGCATACGCGGGTGCCGTAGTGCGTGGTGGTGACGATCACCGGCACGCGGCCCGCTACGTGTTCGAGCGACAGGCGGGTGAGGGTCTCGCGCTCTGCGTCCGAAAGGGAAAATTGCTCGGAGAAGTTGGCCAGGATGCACAGGCCGTCCACGCCGGCATCGATCATGAAGTCGAGGCAGCGCTTCTGGCTGGCCAGGTCGAGGGTGCCGTCCTCGTGGAAGGTGGTGGGCACCACGGGGAAGATGCCGCGGTAGCGGGGGGGCTTGGCAGAGGTGGTCGTTGGCATGTCGTTGTGAAGAGAAGTGGTCATCAGTGCGAATGGCGCGGTACGGCAGCGCCCCGGCAGCCGACCAGGAAGTCGAAGTCGCAGCCTTCATCGGCCTGCAGCACATGGTCCACATACAGGCGCTGGTAGCCGCCGCGCCCGCCCATGTCGGTGTTGGCCAGCGCGGCCAGGCGTGCGGCCAGCTCTTCGTCGCTGATATCGAGGTGCAGGCGGCCCTGCTCGCAGTCGAGTTCGATGAAGTCGCCGTCGCGCACGGCGGCCAGCGGTCCGCCCGCGGCGGCTTCGGGCGCCACATGCAGTACGACCGTGCCGTAGGCGGTGCCGCTCATGCGCGCGTCGGAGATGCGCACCATGTCCTTCACGCCCTGGCGCAGCAGCTTGGGCGGCAGGCCCATGTTGCCCACCTCGGCCATGCCGGGGTAGCCCTTGGGGCCGCAGTTCTTCATCACCATCACGCAGCTGGCGTCGATGTCCAGGTCTTCATCGACGATGCGCTCCTTGTAGTGCTCGAGGTTCTCGAACACCACGGCGCGCCCCCGGTGCTTGAGCAGCTCGGGCGACGCGGCCGAGGGCTTGAGCACCGCGCCACGCGGCGACAGGTTGCCGCGCAGGATGCAGATGCCGCCATCGGCAATCAGCGGGTTGTCGATCGGGCGGATCACTTCGTCGTTGTACTGCGGCGCCTCGCGCACGTTGTCCCACAGGCTCTTGCCGTTGACGGTGAGCGCGCCCGGGTGGGGCAGCAGGCCGTTCTCGCCCAGGCGGCGCAGCACGGCGGGCAGGCCGCCGGCGTAGTAGAACTCCTCCATCAGGAAGCGGCCCGAGGGCTGCAGGTCCACCAGCGTGGGCGTGCCGCGGCCGATGCGCGTCCAGTCCTCCAGGTCCAGCTGCACGCCGATGCGCCCGGCAATCGCCTTGAGGTGGATCACCGCGTTGGTCGAGCCGCCGATGGCCGCATTGGTGCGGATGGCGTTTTCGAACGCCTCGCGCGTCAGGATCTTCGACAGCGTAAGCCCTTCGTGCGCCATCTCCACGATGCGCCGGCCCGACATGTGCGCCAGCACGTAGCGGCGCGAGTCCACGGCCGGAATGGCCGCGTTGTGCGGCAGCGAGGTGCCCAGCGACTCGGCCATGCAGGCCATGGTGCTGGCCGTGCCCATGGTGTTGCAGGTGCCGGCCGAGCGCGACATGCCGGCTTCCGCCGCGAAGAACTGGTGTTCGTTGATCTCGCCCGCCTTCAGTGATTCGTGCAGGCGCCACACGGCCGTGCCCGAGCCGATGTCCTTGCCATCGAGCTTGCCGTTGAGCATGGGCCCGCCCGTGACCACGATGGCTGGCACGTCGCAACTGGCCGCACCCATCAGCAGGGCGGGCGTGGTCTTGTCGCAGCCGACCAGCAGCACCACCGCGTCGATGGGGTTGCCGCGGATGGCTTCCTCCACGTCCATGCTGGCCAGGTTGCGCGTGAGCATGGCCGTGGGGCGCAGGTTGGACTCGCCGTTGGAGAACACCGGGAACTCGACCGGAAAGCCCCCCGCCTCGTAGATGCCGCGCTTGACGTGCTCGGCGATCTTGCGAAAGTGGGCGTTGCAGGGTGTGAGTTCGGACCAGGTGTTGCAGATGCCGATGATGGGGCGGCCATCGAATGCATGGTCCGGGATGCCCTGGTTCTTCATCCAGCTGCGGTACATGAAGCCGTTCTTGTCGGCGGTGCCGAACCATTCGGCGGAGCGGAGCTTGCGCGGGGAGGTGGTCATGTTTTTATCGGGAGAGGAGATACGATGGGTTCAGGAAGGCTTGCCGCTGCGATGGGTCAGCAAACGTTGCAGCAGGCAGAAAACGAAGAGCAGCACGCCGACGACGATGCGCGTCCACCACGAGCTGAGCGTGCCGTCGAAGGAAATCAGGGTCTGGATGATTCCGAGCATCAGCACGCCGAACAGGGTGCCGGCCACGTAGCCCAAGCCGCCCGTGAGCAGGGTGCCGCCGATCACCACGGCGGCGATGGCGTCGAGCTCCATGCCCGTGGCGTGCAGGCCATAGCCCGACAGCATGTAGAAGGTGAACACCACGCCGGCCAGCGCCGAGCACAGGCCCGAGAGCGTGTACACGCCGATCACCGTGGCGCGCACTGGCAGGCCCATGAGCACGGCCGAATGCTCGTTGCCGCCCACGGCATACACGTTGCGGCCAAACGGCGTGCAGTGCGCGACGAAGATGGCGGCCAGCAGCACGGCCATGGCGATCAGCGCGCCCAGCGAGAGCGAGGCACCCTCCCACAGTTCGAGGCGCCACTGCGCCATCGCGGAATAGGCCTCGTCGGCCATGCTGATCGAGTCGATGCTGATCAGGTAGCACAGGCCGCGCGCGAGGAACATGCCCGCCAGCGTCACGATGAAGGGCTGCAGCCGAAAGCGCTCGATCAGAAAGCCCATGAAGGCCCCGAACACCGTGCCCATGAGCAACACCAGCGGAATCGCCGCGAGGGGGCTCCAGTGGTGGTGCTCCACCAGGCTGGCGAGCACCATGGTAGTCAGCGCCACCACTGAGCCCACCGACAGATCGATGCCGCCCGAGAGGATCACGAAGGTCATGCCCACCGCGACGATGATCAAAAAGGCGTTGTCGATCAGCAGGTTCAGGAACACCTGGGCCGAGAAGAAGCCGGTGTAGAGCACCGAGCCCGCCGTGGCCATGGCCACGAACAGCGCGATGGTGGCCGCCAGCGGCAGGTACTTGGGGTTCAGGCGCATGCTGGGAGAAACAGGGCGTTGTGTTGGCGCGGCGGCGGCAGGTGCCACATCCAGGGTGGGGCTGTGTCCGCCGCTCATGACAGGGCTCCCCCGGCCGCAGGCCGGCGCACCAGGGCGCCGATCTGCGCGCGGAAGTCGGGCGACTGCAGCAGCATCACGATGAACACCACCACGGCCTTGACCACCAGGTTGATCTCGGGCGGTACGCCCAACGAGTAGATGGCATAGGTCAGCGTCTGGATGATGAGCGCGCCGATCACGCTGCCCACCAGGCTGAAGCGCCCGCCGGTCAGCGCCGTGCCGCCCAGCGTCACCGCCAGGATGGCGTCGAGCTCCAGCATCTGGCCGGCATTGTTGGCGTCGGCACTCTTCACGTTCGAGCTGATCAGCAGGCCGGCGATGCCCGCGCACACGCCGCAGAAGGTGTAGGCTGCGACGACCAGGCGGCGCGACTGCACACCGGCCACTCGCGCCGCCGTGGGGTTGATACCCACGGCCTGGACGAACAGGCCCAGCGCCGTGCGCGTAACCGCCAGGTACAGCCCGGCAAACACGGCGGCCAGCACGAACAGCGAAAACGGCAGGCCCAGCAGGTAGCCCCCGCCCAGGAAGAAGAAGGGCGCGTAGTAGATGGTGATGATCTGCCCGTCGGTGATCAGCTGGGCAATGCCCCGGCCCGCCACCATGAGGATCAGCGTGGCGATGATGGGCTGCATGCCCACCTTGGCCACCAGCAGGCCGTTCCACAGCCCGCACAGGGCCGCCACGCCGATGGCGCCCAGGATGGCCAGCGGCAGGGGAAAGCGGCTCTCGCCGCCCGAGACCGAGCCGCCGATCATCCAGGCGCCCACGGCGGCAGCGATGGCCACCACGGCACCCACCGAGATGTCGATGCCGCGCGTGGCGATCACCATGGTCATGCCCAGTGACACCAGCGCCAGGGGCGCCGCACGGTTGAGGATGTCGACCAGGCTGCCGTAGAAGTGGCCGTCGCGCCACTCGATGTGCAGAAAGCTCGCGTTGAACGCCGTGTTCACGGCCAGCAGCAGGGCCAGCGTGACCAGCGGCCAGGTGAGCCGGTGGCGCAGCGCAGCGGCCAGCAAGGAAGAGGAGGGGGAGGGTGCGTCAGGCATTTTCGGCGGCAATCAGTTCGTACACGGCTTCTTCGCTGCTGCCTGCAGGCAGCTCGCCGACCTTGCGGCGGTCGCGCAGCACCACGATGCGGTGCGCCACGCGCACCACTTCGCTCATTTCGGAGGAGATGAAAACCACCGCCATGCCGGCATCGGCCAGGCACAGGATCTGCTCCATGATTTCCTGCTTGGCTGCCACGTCGATGCCGCGCGTGGGCTCGTCCAGGATCAACAGGCGCGGCTCGATGGCCATCCAGCGCGCCAGAATCGCCTTTTGCTGGTTGCCGCCCGAGAGCAGGGCGATGGGCGTGTCCACGCTGGCGGTCTTGATGCCCAGCAACTGCACATAGCGCTCCGCAATCGCCGTCTGTTCGGCACGCGAGAGGAAGCGTCCCATGCCCATGCGCGCCTGCAGCGCCAGGGCGATGTTCTCGCGCACCGAGAGTTCGGCGACGATGCCATCGGTCTTGCGCTCCTCGGGGCACAGGGCCAGGCCCGCGCGGATCGCATCCATGGGATTGGAGAAGGTGACGGTACGGCCATCAATGCGCAGCACGCCCTTGTCGGGCGCCTGCAGACCGAACAGCAGCCGTGCCAGCTCCGTGCGGCCCGATCCCAGCAGGCCCGCCAGGCCCACCACCTCGCCGGCACGCACCTTGAGGTCGATGGGCTGCAACTGTCCGCTCTGGCCCAGGCCCATCGTCTCCAGCAGGGCCGGCGCCGCGTCGTCGAACACGGGGGCCACCGTTGGCTCTGTGCACTGCGCTGCCAGCTCGCGCCCCAGCATGGCGGCAATCAGGGCCTGCGGGCCCAGGTCGCCCACCGCCCACTCGCCCACCCAGGCACCGTTGCGCAGCACCGTGATGCGGTCCGACACGGCATACACCTGGTTCAGGAAATGGGTCACGAAGACGATGGCCAGGCCCTCGCCACGCAGCCGGCGCAGCACCTCGAAGAGCTTTTGCACCTCGTCGTCATCCAGGCTGGAGGTGGGCTCGTCCAGGATCAGCACCTTGGCCTCGATGCTCAGCGCCCGGGCAATGGCCACCAGCTGCTGCACGGCCACCGGGTAGTCCGAGAGCAGTCGCGTGACGTCGATGGACAGGCCGATGCGCGCCACCAGATCACGCGCGCGCTGGTGCAGCGTGGCCCAGTCGATGCGAAAGCCCTGGGCGATGCCGCAGCGCGGGTAGCGGCCGGCAAAGATGTTTTCGGCCACCGACAGGTTGGGGCAGAGGTTGACCTCCTGGTACACGGTGCTGATGCCCAGGCGCTGCGCGGCCAGCGGACAATCGGGCCACACGGCCTGGCCACCCAGGCGCATCTGGCCGCCGCTGGCTTCGAGCACGCCGGTCAGCACCTTGATCAGCGTGGACTTGCCCGCGCCGTTCTGGCCCATGAGGGCGTGGATCTCGCCCGGGTACAGGTTCAGCTGCACGTCGCGCAGCACGGGGATGCCCGAGAAATGCTTGTGGATGCCCGTGAGTTCCAGCACGGGAGCAAGGGCGTGAACGGCGGCCGAGTCCATGGCTTTCAGGCCTTGTTCTTGTTGTAGACGTCGACCAAGACTGCGGCCAGCAGCACCACGCCCTTGATGACCTGCTGGTAGTCGATGCCGATGCCCAGGATGGACATGCCGTTGTTCATCACGCCCATCACGAAGGCGCCGATCACCGCGCCCATGACCTTGCCCACGCCACCCGAGGCCGAGGCCCCGCCGATGAAGCAGGCGGCGATCACGTCGAGCTCGAAGCCCAGGCCCGCTTTGGGCGTGGCCGTGTTCAGCCGCGCGGCGAACACCAGGCCCGCCAAGGCGGCCAGCACGCCCATGTTGATGAAGGCGTAGAACGACAGCCGCTCGGTCTTGATGCCCGAAAGCTTGGCCGCTTTTTCATTGCCGCCCATGGCGTAGATGCGCCGGCCGATGGTGGTGCGGCTGGTGACGAAATCGAACAGCACGATCAGCAGTGCCATGACCACCAGCACGTTGGGCAGGCCCTTGTACGAGGCGAGCAGGTACGAAAAATAGACCAGCAGCGCCGCGAAAACGGCGGTGCGCGCCACGAAAAAGGCCAGCGGCTCGGCCTGCACGCCGTGCTTGAGGCGGTTGGCCCGCGCCCGCACGCCGGCCACGGCCAGCGCCACGGCCACGGCCACGCCCAGCAGCAGCGAGGTGAGCTTGAGGCCCTCGACGCTGAACAGGTCGGGGATGAAGCCCGAGCTGAGCATCTGGAACTCGGCAGGGAACGGCCCCACCGACTGCCCGGCCAGCAGCGCCAGCGCCAGGCCCTTGAACACCAGCATGCCCGCCAGCGTGACGATGAAAGACGGAATGCGCGAGAAGGCCACGAACCAGCCCTGCAGCCCACCGATGATGCCGCCGCACAGCAGGCACACCAGCGATGCGGGCAGGAAGTGCCAGTGGTACTCCACCATCAGCACCGCCGCCAGCGCGCCGATGAAGCCGCAGACCGAGCCAACCGAGAGGTCGATGTGCCCCGCCACGATCACCAGCAGCATGCCCAGCGCCATGATGACGATGTAGCTGTTCTGCAGCAGCAGGTTGGTGAGGTTGAGCGGCTGCATCAGCGTGCCGTCGGTCATGTACTGGAAGAAGCCCATGATGGCCACCAGCGTGATCAGCATGCCGTATTCACGGAAGTTGTGCTTGATGTGTTCGAGCAGCGGCTTGTCGTTGCGGGCGGCCGCCTCGGCAGGATTGGCGAGGGTGGCAGTGGGGGAGGGGGTCATTGGGGTCATCTCAACTTGCTTTCACGATCGCGCGCATGATTTTTTCTTGCGAGGCTTCTGCGGTGTGCATTTCGGCGACGAATCGGCCCTCGTTCATCACGTAGATTCGGTCCGTGATGCCCAGCAGCTCGGGCATTTCCGACGAGATCACGATCACGCACTTGCCCTCGGCCGCCATCTGGGCAATCAGGGTGTAGATCTCGTACTTGGCGCCCACGTCGATGCCGCGCGTGGGCTCGTCGAGGATCAGCACCTCGGGGTTGGTGAACAGCCATTTGCCCAGCACCACCTTCTGCTGGTTGCCGCCCGAGAGGTTCACGGTCTTCTGGTCCACGCCCGAGCAGCGGATGCGCAACTTGCGCCGGTAGTCCTGCGCCACCTGGTGCTCGCGCCCATGGTCCATCACCGTGGCGGTGGAGATACCGCCCAGGTTGGCCAGCGAGACGTTGAACTGGATGTCTTCGTTGAGCACCAGTCCGTTGCCCTTGCGGTCCTCGGTGACGTAGGCCAGGCCATGGCGCACGGCTTTCTCCACCGTGCCGACGTCGATCTCCTGGCCGTTCAGCAGCACCTGGCCGCTGATGCGCTGGCCCCAGGACTTGCCAAAGATGCTCATCGCCAGTTCGGTGCGGCCCGCGCCCATGAGGCCCGCGATGCCCACGATCTCGCCGCGGCGCACATGCAGGTTGACGCCCTTGATGACCTCGCGATCGGCATGCTGCGGGTGGTGGGCGCGCCAGTTGCGCACCTCGAACACGGTGGGGCCGATGTCGGGCTGGCGCGGCGGGTAGCGGTCGGCCATCTCGCGGCCGACCATGGCCTTGATCACGCGGTCCTCGCTGACCAGGCCGGTGCGGCAGTCGAGCGACTCGACTGTGCTGCCGTCGCGCAGCACGGTGATGGCATCGGCCACGCGCGATATTTCGTTGAGCTTGTGCGAGATCAAAATGCAGGTGATGCCCTGCTTCTTGAGTTCGAGCAGCAGGTCCAGCAGCGCCTGGCTGTCGTTCTCGTTGAGGCTGGCCGTGGGTTCGTCCAGGATTAGCAGGCGCACCTGGCGCGACAGCGCCTTGGCAATCTCCACCAGCTGCTGCTTGCCCACGCCCAGGTGGGTGACCAGGGTCTCGGGCGACTCCTTGAGCCCCACCTTTTTCAGCAGGGCCTGGGCCTTGCTGTGCGCGGCCATCCAGTCGATCACGCCATGGCGCGCCGTCTCGTTGCCCAGGAAGATGTTTTCGGCAATGGACAGCAGCGGCACCAGCGCCAGTTCCTGGTGGATGATGATCACACCCAGGTGCTCGCTGTCGCGGATGCCGCCGAACTGGCGCTCCTGGCCTTCGAAGACGATCTCGCCGCTGTAGCTGCCGTGCGGGTAAACGCCCGAGAGCACTTTCATCAGCGTGGACTTGCCCGCGCCGTTCTCGCCGACGATGGCGTGGATCTCGCCGGCGCGCACGTTCAGGTTCACCTGGTTGAGTGCGACCACGCCGGGGAAGGTTTTGCGGATGTTCCGCATTTCAAGAATCATGGACTGGGCTCGTGCAGGAAGCGCTGCGGGCTTCCTCTGTTGTCTCACGTGGCCCTGGTACCAGGGGAGATGCGCTGCCTCCCCTGGCCCAGGCTGGGTTACTTGACTTGAGATTCCTTGTAGTAGCCGCTGCCCACCAGCACCGCGTTCCAGTTGGACGCATCGACCGACACCGGCTTGAGCAGGTACGACGGAACCACCTTCTCGCCGTTGTTGTAGGTCTTGGTGTCGTTGATCTCGGGCTGCTTGCCCGAGAGCGTGGCGTCCACCATGTTGGCGGCCACCTTGGCCAGTTCGCGCGTGTCTTTGAACACGGTGGAGAACTGCTCGCCCTTGAGGATGGACTTGACCGAGGGGATTTCGGCATCCTGCCCGCTCACCACCGGGCAGGGCTGCTGCGCCGTGCAGTAGCCCACGCCCTTGAGCGAGGACAGGATGCCGATGGACAGGCCGTCGTAGGGCGAGAGCACGGCATGCACCTTGTCCTTGCCGTAGTAGGCCGAGAGCAGGTTGTCCATGCGTGCCTGCGCCACCGAGCCGTCCCAGCGCAGCGTGCCCACCTTGTTCATGCCCAACTGCTTGCTGCGCACCACCAGCTTGCCGCTGTCGATGTAGGGCTTGAGCACGCTCATGGCGCCGTCGTAGAAGAAGAAGGCGTTGTTGTCGTCGGGCGAGCCACCGAAGAGTTCGATGTTGAACGGGCCCTTGCCCTGCTTCAAGCCCAGCTTGTCGACGATGGAGCTGGCCTGCAGAACGCCGACCTGGAAGTTGTCGAAGGTGGCGTAGTAGTCCACGTTCTTCGAGCCCTTGATCAGGCGGTCATAGGCGATGACCTTGACGCCCTTGTCGGCCGCGCTCTGCAGCACGCGCGAGAGGGTGGTGCCGTCGATGGAGGCGATCACCAGCACCTTGGCGCCCTTGGTGACCATGTTCTCGATCTGCGCGAGCTGGTTGGGGATATCGTCGTCCGCATACTGCAGGTCGGTCTTGTAGCCGCGCTCCTTGAGCACCTTGACCATGTTGTCGCCATCGGCGATCCAGCGCGACGAGGACTTGGTGGGCATGGAGATGCCGATGCTGCCCTTGTCCTGGGCCAGCGCCAGCGGCGCAGCACCCAGGGCGGCGAGGGCCGCGGTGGCCAGTACGGTCTTGAATAGGATGCGTTTCATTGAATTTGTCTCCTGGTTTTATGGTTTTGTGTCCGGCCCCTGCAGGCCTGCGATGGCCCCGGGGCGGCCTCCCGCCATGCTGCCGGCATTGCGCCGACAGCAGCGGCATCATCAATACTTGCGCTTTGGGAACTCGGCAGCGGCCACTTCCATCGGGAAGATGCCTTCCTCGGTCACGATGCGCTTTTGCACCGCCTTGCCGGCCTTGATGTCCTTGACGGCGGTCATCAGCTGCGGGCCCAGCAAGGGGCTGCACTCCACGCTCACATTGAGCTTGCCGGCGATCATGGCCTCGAAGGCGCCCTTGACCGCATCGATGGAGATGATGGTGATGTCCTTGGCGGGCTTCATGCCGGCCTCTTCGATGGCCTGGATGGCGCCGATGGCCATGTCGTCGTTGTGCGCGTAGAGCACGTTGATCTTCTTGCCCTCGGCCTTGAGGAAGGCTTCCATCACCTCCTTGCCCTTGGCGCGCGTGAAGTCGCCGGTCTGCGAGCGCAGGATCTTGAACTTGGGGTCGGCCTTGACGATCTCCTCGAAGCCCTTCTTGCGGTCGATGGCCGGGGCCGAGCCCACGGTGCCCTGCAGTTCGACGATGTTGACGTCGCCCTTGTGGTCCTTCATCTTGTCCACCAGCCAGCGGCCGGCCTTGCGGCCTTCTTCCACGAAGTCCGAGCCCATGAAGGTCACGTACAGCGAGGTGTCCTTGGTGTTCACCGCACGGTCGGTCAGCACCACGGGGATCTTGGCGGCCTTGGCTTCGCGCAGCACGTTCTCCCAGCCCGACTCGACCACCGGCGAGAAGGCGATCACGTCCACCTTCTGGGCGATGAAGGAGCGGATGGCCTTGATCTGGTTCTCCTGCTTTTGTTGGGCGTCGGAGAACTTGAGCTCGATGCCGGCCTCTTTGGCAGCGGACTTGATCGACTCGGTGTTGGCGGTGCGCCACTCGCTCTCGGCACCCACCTGGCTGAAGCCCAGCACGATGGGTTTCTGGGCCCAGGCGGCGCCCGGGAGCAGCCCGGCCACGGGGGCGCAGGCAAGGGCGGATACGAGGGTCCGGCGGTTCAGTTTCATCATTTGTCTCCTGTCTGTCTGTTGTTGACGCTGTTGTGGAAGAAAGAAATGCACTGCGGGAAAGAAACCTGGCGATTCAAGCCAGCATGTAGCCGGTCTTGACGGTGGTGTAGAACTCTGCGGCGTAGCGGCCCTGCTCGCGCGGGCCGTGGCTCGAATCCTTGCGCCCGCCAAAGGGCACGTGGAAGTCCACCCCCGCCGTGGGCAGGTTGACCATGGTCATGCCGACCACGGCGTTGCGTTTGAAATGCATGGCGTACTTGAGCGAGGTGGTGCAGATGCCCGCGCACAGTCCGTAGGGCGTGTCGTTGGCCAGGGCCAGCGCATGCTCGTAGTCGTCGGCGCGCAGCACGCAGGCCACAGGGCCAAAGATCTCCTCGCGCGCAATGCGGTGCTCGGGCTTGGCCAGGAACAGGGCCGGGGCCATGTAGTGCCCAGGCGTGGCGCGTTCGAGCCGCTCGCCGCCCCAGACATGCTGGGCACCCTCGCTCCGGGCGATCTCCACATAAGAGAGGTTCTGCTCCAATTGGCTGGAGTCGGCCACCGGGCCCATATCGGTGCCGCGCTCGAGCGCATGGCCCACCTTCAGGGCCATGAGCCGCTGGCGCAGCCGGTCCACGAAGGCATCGTGCACGCTGGCTTCGACGATCAGCCGGCTCGACGCCGTGCAGCGCTGGCCGGTGGAGAAGTACGAGCCCTGCAGCGCGCAGTCGATGGCCTGGTCCATGTCGGCATCGGCCAGCACCACCAGCGGGTTCTTGCCGCCCATCTCCAGCTGCACCTTGGCACGGCGTGCCGTGGCGGACTTGAGGATGCGATCTCCGGTATCGACCGATCCCGTAAAGCTGATCGCATTCACCAGCGGGTGGTCCACGAGGGTCTGGCCCACCTCGCGGCCGCTGCCCATGAGTAGGTTGAACACCCCGGCCGGCAGGCCGCAGCGGCTAATGATCTCGGCCAGCGCCCAGCCGCAGGTGGCCACCAGCTCTGCCGGCTTGAACACCACCGTGTTGCCATAGGCCAGGGCGGGGGCGATCTTCCAGGCCGGGATCGCAAACGGAAAGTTCCACGGCGCGATGATGCCGACCACGCCCACGGGTTCGCGGGTCACGTCCACCTGCACGCCCTGGCGCACCGAGGCCATGAGCTCGCCCGGAATGCGCAGCGCCTCGCCGGCAAAGAACTTGAAGATCTGGCCGGCCCGGGCCACCTCGGCCACGGCCTCGGGCAGGGTCTTGCCCTCCTCGCGGGCCAGCAGGGTGCCCAACTGGTCCTTGCGTGCCAGCAGCTCGCTGCCAATGTGGTCGAGCACGTCGGCACGGCGCTGGGGGCTGCTCTGGCTCCAGTGGGGCAGGGCGTCGGCGGCGGCGCGGATGGCGCGCTCGGTCTGGTTGCGGTCGGCCCGGGCGTACTCGGCCACCACTTCGCGGGTGTCCGACGGGTTGGTGCTCACCCCGGTGGTGGTACCGATCTCCCAGCGCCCATTGATCAGGTGCCGGGGGTTTTGCTGCGTATCGCCGAGTTTCATGGAGACCTTGGAAACAACCTTGGTGCTGGTGTGCGGCAAAGTCTAAGATCGATTTAGATATCAATCTAATAGTTTTTTTGACAAAATAGATATACGTCTACGCATTCTGGAAAACCCCATGAGCACCTACAACCATTGGTTCATCCGCGCACGCCTGAAGACGCGCCAGCTGCTCTTGCTGGTGGCCCTGGCCGAGGAGGGCAACATCCACCGCGCGGCCCAGGTGCTCAGCATGACCCAGCCGGCCGCGTCCAAGCTGCTCAAGGACCTCGAGGACGTGCTGGAGGTATCGCTGTTCGAGCGCCTGCCCCGGGGCATGCGCCCCACCTGGTATGGCGAGACCATGATCCGCCACGCGCGCATGGCGCTGGCCAGCCTGAACCAGGCGCATGTGGAGCTGGCAGCGCTCAAGACCGGGCACTTCGGCCAGGTGGGCATCGGGGCCATCACCTCGCCGGGCCTGAGCCTGTTGCCCGCCGCCGTGGCCCTGGTCAAGCAGGAGCACCCGAGCCTGCGCATCTCGCTCGATATCGAGACCAGCCCGGTGCTGATGGACCGGCTGGAGCAGGGCAAGCTCGACATCCTGGTGGGCCGCTTGTTCGAGGAGCACGACAAGGCCAACCTGCGCTACGAGCCGCTGAGCGAGGAACTCGTCTGCGCCGTGACCCGGCCGGGCCATCCGCTGTCTGGCATGGCCGGGCTGACCCTGCGCGACGTGCTGGCCGCGGGCTGGATCGTGCCGCCCGCAGGCAGCGTGCTGCGCCACCGGTTCGATCTGATGTTCCAGCAGGACGGGCTGGCCCCGCCGGTCAACGTGGTGGAGACGGCGGCCCTGCTGTTCATGACCCGCATGCTGCAGCAAAGCGACATGATCGCCGTGGTCGGCGCCGACGTGGCGCACTACTACGCATCGCACGGCATGGTGTCGGTGCTGCCGCTGGCCATGCCCTGCCACATGGACGCCTTCGGCATCATCACCCGCACCGACCGCCTGCTGTCGCCCGCCGCCAAGGTGATGATGAAGGCGCTCAAGCAAACCAGCCTGGTGCAGTACGGGCGCCGGCTGGAAGCTGGAGACTGAGCCGGGGGAGGGCTACACCCAGCCGGCGTCCACTTTGAACTCTTGCGCAGTGCACATGGCGGCATCGTCCGACGCCAGGAACAGCACCATGCGCGCGATGTCGTGCGGGCGCAGCTTGTCGGGCAGGCACTGGTTGCGCGCCAGTTCCTTCTCGCCCTCGGCGTCGAGCCAGAGCTTGATCTGGCGCTCGGTCATCACCCAGCCGGGCGACACGGTGTTGATGCGGATGCGGTCCTGGCCCAGGGTGCGCGCCAGACCGCGCGTGAGCCCGTTCACCGACGACTTGGCAATGGCATAGCAGGGGTAGCCCGCGCCCTTGCCCTGCCAGCCCGTGGAGCCCAGGTTGACCACCGAGCCCGCGCCCAGGCGGCGCATGCCGGGCACCACGGCCTGGATGGCGAAGAAGGCCGGGCGCTCGTTGATGGCCATGCGCTCGTCGTAGTAGTCGGGGGTCACGGACTCCAGCGTGTGGCGGTCGTCGCTGGCCACGTTGTTGACCAGCACCGAGAAGTCGCCCAGGGTGGCGGCAGCCTCGGCAATGGCCGCCTGCAGCGCGGCGATGTCGCGCACGTCGCATGCCTGCCACCAGGGGCGCTCATGGCCGGCATCGGTGATCTGCTGGGCCAGCGCTTCGCTGGCCTCGCGCGCCACGTCCACGAAGGCCACGCGCGCGCCCTGTTCGGCGAATGCTGCGACGATGGCCGCGCCGATGCCGCTGCCCCCGCCCGTGACAAAGACCGATCGGCCTTGCAGGCTGGGAAATTGGGCGAGCGTGGCGGGCTGGGAGGGGATATGGATGTCAGTTGTCATTGCAATTTGTATATCGAAAAATTCCAAAAATAATCATTCCATGCATCAATTGACGTTGATAAGATGCCCGGCGTCAAGAGGCAGGCCGCTAAACAACAAACAGGAGACAAGCTTTGAGCAACCAGAGTCCCATGGCAGCGTCCGCTGCGTCGCGATTTCCCGTCCCCACCACGGGGCCCCTGCGCTGCGTGGTCGAAGCCGATGCGCAGCTGGGGGAGGGGCTTGTATGGTCGGTGCGGGAGCAGGTGGTGTATTGGCTCGACATCCTGGGCTGCCGCCTGTACCGGCTGGACCCGGCCACGGGGCTGCAGACGCAGTGGAGCTTCGAAGAAGAGATATCGGCCCTGGCCGAGCGCCGGGACGCGCCCGGTCTGATCATCACCCTGCGGCGCGGCTTCGCGCTTTTCGACCCCGCCACCGACAGCGCCCCGCACTACCTGCACCAGCCCGTGGCCGAGTTGCCAGGCAACCGCTTCAACGATGGCAAGTGCGATGCTGCGGGCCGCTTCTGGGGCGGCAGCATGGACTTTGACTGCAAGCTGCCTACCGGCGCGCTCTACCGCTACGACCCCGATGGCCGCTGCACGCGCCACGACGAGGGCTTCGTGGTGACCAACGGGCCCACCTGGGCCAATGCAGGTGGCCGAGAGTGGCTGTACTTCAATGACACCCTGGGCAGCATCACCTGGCGCTACGACTTCGATGCCGCGGCCGGCACCATCTCGAACAAACAGGTGTGGAAGCGCTACACCGCAGAGGAGGGGCTGCCCGACGGCATGACCACCGACGCCGTGGGCCGCCTCTGGATCGCCCACTGGGGTGGCCACTGCGTGAGCTGCCACGACCCTGAGACCGCCGAGGAACTGGGCCGCGTGGTGCTGCCCGCGAGCCAGGTCACCACCTGCGCCTTCGGCGGCGCGGACCTGCGCACGCTGTTCATCACCACCGCGCGGGTCGGCCTCAAGCCGGAGCAACTCGTTGCCGAGCCGCTGGCGGGCAGCGTGTTTGCCATCGAGATCGACAGCCCCGGCGTGCCGGCCCATCTGTTCGGTGGTTGACCCTTTTCACGAGAGCTTGTACATGAGCGAAACCACCCATCCCATCACCTGGCTGAGCCATGCGGGCCAGCACCTGGGGCTGGTCCCCTCCCTGGGCGGCAGCGTGGCCGCCTGGCAGATCGACGCCCCGGAGCAGCCTGGCGGCCGGATCGATCTCTGGCGCCCCTGGGATGGTGCTACCCCCGACCTGTACCAGCTGGCCTCCTTCGCCATGGTGCCGTGGTCCAACCGCATCAGCGGTGGCGGCTTCAAGCACGCTGGGCAGTTCCATCCCATGCAGCCCAACCGGGCAGGCGAGCCGTATCCCATCCACGGCGATGGCTGGCTGCAGCCCTGGGCCCTGTCGCAGCCCGCCCCGGACACGCTGCAGATGCAGCTGCGCTCGGAGCGCTTTGGGGGAAACCCCTACGACTACGAATCGGTGCAGACCTTTCGCCTGGTGGAGGGCGGGCTGGACCAGCATGTGCTGGTGCGCCACCTGGGCGCCGAGCCGCTGCCCTACGGCATCGGCGTACACCCGTGGTTCCCGCGCACGCCGGGCACGCGCATCAGCGCACCGGTGCAGGCCGTCTGGCTGTGCGGCAACGACCCGCTGCCGACCGAGCACACCGCGCAGTTCCCTGGCGGCTGGGACCTGAATGCCGGCGTTTCGGCGCACGGCACGCTGATCGACAACGGCTACACCGGCTGGGGCGGCACGGCACAAATCGACTGGCCCGAGCACGGCCTGCGGCTGACCGCCCGCATGCCCGACTTCGGTGCCGATGGCGGTGCGGCGCAGCATTTTTGCCTCATCTACCGCCCGCCGCAGGGCCCGGCCTTCTGCTTCGAGCCCATCACCCAGCCCATCGATGCCTTCCACCTGCCGGGGCAGCCGGGCCTGCGCGTGCTGGAGCAGGGGGAGTCGTTTGCGCTGAGCGTGCAGTGGCGCCATGGCCCGCTGCCCGCCAACGGCACTCCCTGAACGAAGCGCTGCGGCTCAGGCTTTGCCTGCTGGCTCAGCAGCGGCGGATTGCTGCTGCTGCGCCGCCAGTTCGGCGTCAAGCGCCTGGGCGCGCTGGACCGCCTCGCGTGCCTGAAAGCGCGCCAGGTAGGCCGCCAGCGCAGGCGTGATCGGAAACAGCTTGAACGACGATATCCAGCCCAGTGCGCTGCCCCACAGCACATCGGCCGCCGTGAACCGATCCCCCAGCCACCAGGGGTTGGCCTGGTCGATCTGCGCATTCAGCGTGCGCAGCACGCTCTCGTAGTCGCCGTAGGGCGAGGTGGACTGCGAGCCGCTGTCGCGCTGCATGGCCTTGTCCACCACGGCAGGCTCGAAGCACGAGCCATAGAACACCATCCAGCGCAGGTAGGCGCCGCGCAGCGGGTCGCCCACGGCGGGCGACAGGCCGCGCTCGGGGTACAGCTCGGCCAGGTACATGTAGACCGCCGCCTGCTCGGTGACCAGCGTGTTGCCGTGAAGAAGCGCCGGTACCTTGCCCATGGGGTTGATGGCCAGGTAGTCGGCCTCGCGCTGCTGCTTGGCCCTGAGGTTGAGCACGTGCATGTCGTGCTCGGCCCCCAGTTCCTCGATGAGGATGCGGGCCCCGACGGAGCGGCTTTGCGGGGCGTGGAAGAAGGTCAGATGGCGGTTGGAAGGCATCATGGGCGGGTCTCCTGTGCGCGCGCAATGCGCAGCCGCCTTTATAGGCCCATTTCGTGGCGCTCCTGCGGCCAAGGCGGCGCTGGCCACCGGTTTGCGCCCGTGGGTTAGTCCGCTTCTGCCTGGCGGCCCAACAGCCTGTCCACCGCCGCGCGCAGCGCCAGCAAGGAGGTGGTGTTGAGCACGAACACCACGAAGCCTTCGATCTGGCTGCTGAGCAGCTCGAAGCGGATGTGCAGGAACACCACCAGGTGGTTCTGGATGCGCGTGCCCAGAATGGTGCGGCTGTCGCCGATATCGACACGGGGTGGGCTCAGCTCGAACTCGTTGCCCAGCAGGTCGGCCAGGGTGGCCAGGCAGGCGCTGAGCATCACGTTGCCCAGCTCCGTCATCGCATCCTGCTCGATGGCGCTCAGGTCCTCGCCGGGCAGGCTCTGGCCCGCGACGATGCGCACGATCTCCAGGCTCTTGTCGCCCGGAAAGATCAGCAGCGCGTCGCCGTTGAACACACCCCGGAAAGGCTGGCGCACCCCATACATGGTGCTGCCGGCGCTGCCCAGCTGCTGGGCTGCCTCGCTCACCGTGAAGATGCTGACGTGCGGCACCGAGAGCAGTACCTCGTCGTGCATGAGATCGCCCATCGCCGCGGCCGCCTTGCCGACACCGATGTTGAAGATCTCGCTGAGCGCGTCGATTTGCTCCGCATCAAGCTTGGCAGTCATTTCATGCTCCTGCCAGTGCCGCGAGCTTCCTCGCTGCATCGGCTGTGATGGGTTTTGCAATGAAAACCAGGCCGGCCTCGTCGATGCGTTCCTGCATCGCAGACTGGACGTTGGCGGTGAGGATGGCAATGGGCAACTGGGGCCGGGTCTGGCGCAATGCCAGGGCCGCCTCCAGGCCGGTCATTCCGTGCATGTTGAAGTCCATGGACACCAGGTCCACCGGGTGCTCTTCACACATCTTCAGTGCTTCTTCGCCGCTGCTGGCGTGCAGGATGGTCCATTGGGGGTGGGCCTGCAAAATGAATCCTTGCAGGATGAGCCGGGACATCCGGCTGTCGTCAACGATCAAAAGTCGCAGGTTCATGGCGATGGCTTGTTGGAGGGCGTCAAGAGGAGTGCTGTGGGGCGCGTTCGTAGGCCAGCACCTTGTTGCGGCCGGTGGCCTTGGCGCGGTACAGCGCCTGATCTGCCCAGGCAAGAATGGTTTCAATCCCGGCGTCCCGGTGCGCCATCTCGGCCATGCCGATGGACACGGTGATCTTCAATGGCTCGCTGGCGATGGACAGGATTTGCAGCTCGGAAATGGCATCGCGGATGCGCTCGGCCACAGACCAGGCACTCTCGGTGGAAGAGTGGGGCAGCAGCGCAGCGAATTCCTCGCCCCCCAGCCGCCCCAGGATGTCGGCCTCGCGCAGTGCGCCCGCGATGGAGGTAGCGCAGGCGCGCAGAGAGTCGTCGCCGGTCTGGTGGCCGTAGCGGTCGTTGATCAGCTTGAAGTGGTCGATGTCGATCATCAGCACGGTGCATGGCTTGGCATGGCGGCGGCAGTGGTCGAGAAGCGCAGTGCCGCGCTCCAGGAAAGCCCGCCGATTGAGCATGCCGGTCAGCGAGTCGCGCGTGGCCAGTTCGCGCAGCTGCGATTCCAGTTGCTTGTGTGTGCTGATGTCGAAGCCCCACAGCAGGTGGGCCAGCTTGCCGTCGACCTCGATGAGGCGCGCCGAAAGGGAGCTCCAGCGTGGATTCTTTGCGCCGATCAGTGCTTCCATGCCATCCACCTGGCCGTACTTGTCCAGTGCCTCCATCAATTGCTGGCTGGCGCCCGGCTCGTGCAGCAACTCTGGCAAAAACAGCTTGATGGGCGGCCATTGGAGCCCCAGGCGTTCCACCATCTGGCTGTTGATGAAGTGTACGAAGCCGCTTTCGACATCCACCAGGACCACATCGCTCGGGCTGGAGTCCAGGATGAAGCTCAGCAGTGCGCGGTTCTCCTCGATCTCGCGCGTGCGGCTGGCCACGCGCAGCTCCAGCTGGCGGTTGGCCTGCGCCAGCTGCTGGGACAGGGCCTGCGCCGAGCGGGCTTCGTGCAGCAGCTTGCGGATCAGGAGGGCCGTGCCGATCAGCAGGCCGCCCAGCACGGCGCTGAGCAGCATGAAATGGTCGTGCAGTTCCTGGCGAACCCGGTCCGTGTCCTGTGAGGAAAGCAGGTGTACCGCCACCACCGCCTTGCGGGTGCCCTGCAGCAGGGCATCGGTGTGCCCGATGATGTCGTCGCTCAGCCCTGCGCGCTCGGACGGCGCCGCTGCCAGGCGGCGAGACCACCGCTCGACATGCCGGGCCAGCCCGTCCAGATCGAGTGCTGCCTGTGCCAGTTCCTGCCGCAAGCGCGCGCCTATGCGCTGGCTCGCGCCGGCCATGTCCAGTGTGCTGTAGAGAACGTCCAGGCGCTCGCGCAGCTCTTCCTCGGGCGCCTCCTGCGCTTTCACCTTGCGCGCCAGCAGGGCAACGCGCCCCAGTTCGCTGTGGACGCTCGAGACGTACCACAGATCGCTTTTCTGAAACGGCTGCGCCAGTGATTGCACCTGCCGAAGCGTCCACCACAAGGCGACGGACGCGGCCACCACCATGGTCGCCACCAGGACCAGCAGCCAATAGGTACCGCTGCGGTGGCGCAAGAGACGGTGGGCCTGGGCTGCGGGCAGGCGTGGCTTATCGGACGGAGATGACATTGACCTGCCAGATGGTGCGGTTGACGTAGTCCTGCTTTTGCAAGCGAGGGTGGCGGTCAAAGGGGTAGATCAGGATCAGGGGCCCCTTGTCGCGGATGCTGATCGGCTGCTGGTCGCGGCGGTAGGCCAGCAGGGGGTCGTATTCGACCAGATCGCTCCAGGGAATGCGCACCGAGTAGTCGTTCATGGCCGTCAGCTCGATCTGGTGCTGTTCGTTGCCACCCAGCAATTCCACGAGCTGGCGCAAGGACACGCCGCGCCAGCGGGATTTTCCCGGCATCCCCAGTGCCTGCGGCAAAGTGGTGGCGATTTCACGGGGCGAAAGCCGCTCCAGCGCCTGCATGTCACAGGCCAACGCAGGCTGGGTGGCAAATTGCAGGCGCAGTACCGTCTTCTGCCCCGATGGCGGGCACACCAGGCTGGCATGGGATGGCAGGGGCAGGCTGAACAGGGCAACAAACAGGGCGAGGGCTGCGCCGGGCAGCCCCGCCAGGGATCTGGGCATCATGAAGGGTCTCGCTGGCTCGCTCCTGCAAGGCAGATGCAGGAACAGACGCAGCGACTATGCCGGGATGCCTCAGCGAATGGGCCCGCTTACGCGCTGTTGTGGGGGCAATGGCCCTGTTTTGACAATTGTTGACGGCTCGGCGTGCCCTGGCACCGCCGGGGAGGCCGCGGCGCGGGAGGGCGTGGCAGCGGATCGCCCCGGGCTGGGGCGCGCTCTTGCACGCGCGCGCGGGCACGGCCTTGCAGGCCGCCCGCGCAGTGGCGCTTCAAATGACCCGAAAGCCGTGCGTGCCGTCGCGCCCGAGCTGCTCCACCAGCCCGAATTCCCAGTCCAGGTAGGCTTGCATGGCCGCGCGCGGGCTCTCCGTGCCTTCATAGGGGCGGCGGTAGCGGTCGGTGCGCGGCGAGGCCAGGCGCGTCTCGCCATGTTCCAGCGGCAGGCCTGCTGCGATCCAGGCCTGGGTGCCACCTTCGAGCACCCGCACCTCGGCACCGGTCAGGCGGGCCAGGTCCTCTGCAGCGTAGCGGGCCAGCAGGCTGCTGCCGCAGGTGAGCACATAGCGCTCGGCCCGCGGAATCGCCGCCACGGCCTGCGCCAGCTGTGCCCGGATCACGAACCAGGCGCCGGGGATGTGGCGCTGTGTGTAGTGGGCGCTGCTGGTCAGGTCCAGCACAGCGGTATGGCCGGGGGCTTCCTCCTGGAGCCAGGCGGCCAGTTGCGCGGGCGTGGTCCAGGTGATGGGGCCCTTCGGCTCGGGCACGGTATTGGCCACGGCACCCGTCTCGGTGAAGGCGGACGCCTGCACGCCATCGAGCACCCAGGCCTCCCAGCCCATCTGTGCCAGCCACGAGGCGCTCATGTTGGCGCGCACGCCATCGTCGTCCACCAGCACCAGGCGCGCGCCGCGCACGGCGGCCGTGTGGTCGGTCTCCTGCACCAACTGGCCACCCGGTGTGTTGCGAAAGCCGGGCAGGTGGCCGGCCGCAAACTCCTCGGGCGTGCGCACGTCCAGCAGGTAGGTGGTGCGGCCGGCCTCGGCCGCAAAGCGGGCCAGGTCCCCGGCCTGGGCGCGCTGCACGCGGGCGCGGTCGGCCACGCTGCGCGCCTGCTCCGGGGCCTGGCTGCGGTCGATGTGCAGGGCGGGGTCGAAGCGGCGGCTGGCGCCGCGCTCCAGCGTTTGCCCGGCCAGCAGCCAGCCGATGGTGCCGTTGCGCAGGGCGGCCACGGGGTTGGGAATGCCCGCGTTGACCAGCGACTGCGTGCCGATGATGCTGCGCGTGCGGCCGGCGCAGTTGACGATGATCTGCGTGGCCGGGTTGGGCGCCAGCGCCTGGGCGCGCAGCACCAGCTCGGCGCCGGGCACGCTCACCCCGGTGGGGATGTTCATGGTGTGGTACTCGTCGTAGCGGCGTGCGTCCAGCACCACCACGTCGGCCTTGGCATCGATCAGGGCCTGCACTTCCTCGGCCGCCAGCGAGGGCGTGTGGCGCTCGGACTCCACCAGTTCGCCAAAGGACTTGCTGGGCACGTTCACGTCGATGAACAGCTCGCCCCCGGCATCGCGCCAGCCCTGCAGGCCGCGGGCCAGCAGCGTCACCCGGGTGTAGCCCAGTTGCTGCAGCGTGCGCGCGGCCGGCTCGGCCAGGCCCTCGCCATCGTCGTAGACCACGATGAAGGTGTCGCGGCGGGGGATCCGCGTCCAGGCATCGAGCTCGATCTTGCCCGCAGGCAGGTTGGCGGCGAACAGCGGGTGGCCCTGGGCATAGGGGTCTTCCTCGCGCACGTCGAGCAGGGCGATTTCCTCGCGGGCCAGCAGGGCCTCGCGGACGGTCAGGACGGAAGTTTCTGGAATGGTGGGTGCAGTCATTGTGGGAATCGTACGGGTCTTTGAAAACAGGGTCAGGCCGAGGGAGCCGGGTTCTTCGAGAGGTCCCAGATGTTGGGCAGGGTGCTGTTGCTATAGCCCGAGATGAAGGGTTTGCGCGTGCCGTCTTCGAGGTACACGCTGCGCTGCACGGCACCGATGTTGGCACCGTAGACATGGATGCTGATGGAGGTCTGGCCATCCACCGCGTTGCTCACGCGGTGCACGTCGCCGATGCTGGGGGACACGGCCTCCACCTGGCCTGGCTGCAGGCGGTGCGGCGCGCCATCGGCGGCCCAGCGTCCGTCTGCGGTACGGGCAAAGGCCTGCGAATCCTCGGCCCCGCGCAGCATGCCGATCAGGCCCCACACCGTGTGGTCGTGGATGGGCGTGGCCTGGCCCGGCCCCCAGACAAAGCTCACCACCGAGAAGCGGCCCAGCGCATCGGCATGCAGCAGGAACTGCTGGTAGCGCTCGGGGCTCTCCTGGGCATAGGCGGCGGGGAGCCAGTCGTCATGGGCCACCAGGGCGCCGAGCAGGGCGCGACCGCGATCGAGCAGTTCGGGCTCGGGCGGGGCGCTTTCCACCAGGGCCGCCAGTTGCTGCACGAAGTGGCGCAGGCGGGCGGTGTCGGGGGAAACCGGGGCAGCGGTAGGGGCGGTGGGTTCTCTGGCTGTGGAGGCGAGGGCATTCATGCCCCGCATTGCACCAGCGTTGGGCGTGGGGGTGTGCGGAATCTTTTGCATATCCATCTCCGTTTTTCTTCGTTCTCTTTTCGGTGCCCAGCAGTTGCAATGCGGCTGGTGCGGTGCTTGCCACCGTTGTCTTCATTACACATGAGGTGCAGGGCATGAACAACAAGGGCCAGATTCTGGGTGGGGGAGAAGCGCGCTGGTCGCGCCGGCAGTTGCTGCGTGCAACAGGTGCGGCCACGGTGGTGGGCGCCTCGGGCGTGGTGAGCAGCCAGGTGCTGGCGGCCGGCAAGCTGCGCGAAGTCAAGCTGGCGTGGAACGCCAACGCCATCTGCCTGTCGGCCGCCCCGGTGGCGATCGAGCGTGGCATCTTCGAAAGGCATGGCCTCAAGGTCGAACTGGTCAACTTCGCGGGCTCTACCGACCAGTTGCTGGAGACCATCGCCACCTCCAAGGCCGATGCCGGCCTGGGCATGGTGCACCGCTGGATCAAGCCGCTGGAGTCGGGTTTCGACGTGAAGCTGGTGGGCAGCTCGCACGGCGGCTGCTCGCGCCTGGTGGGCTACGAGGCGGCGGGCGTGACCAGCCTGCAAAAGCTCAAGGGCAAGACCATCGCGGTGTCGGACCTCAACAGCCCGGGCAAGAATTTTTTCTCGGTGCTGCTGGCCAAGTCCGGTCTCAACCCCGAGAAGGACGTCACCTGGCGCCAATTCCCCGGCGACATGCTGGGCCTGGCCGTGGAAAAGGGCGAGGCCCAGGCCATTGCCGACGGCGACCCCAACCTGCTCTTGATCCAGCGCCGCACCAAGGGCCTGGTGGACCTGGCCTCCAACCTCTCGGGCGAATACGCGGCCAAGACCTGCTGCGTGCTGGGGGTCAGCGGCGCCATGGTGCGCAACGACAAGGGCACGGCGGCGGCCCTCACGCGCGCCATCATCGAGGCGTCGGACTTCGTGGCCGACAACCCGAACGAGACGGCACGCATCTTCAGCCCCTATTCCAAGGTGCCGCAGGAAGACCTGCGTGCCGTGCTGGGCACGCTCACGCACCGCAGCCACCCGGTGGGCACGGCCCTGCGCCAGGAGATCGAGTTCTACGCGCGCGATTTCAAGCTTGTGGGGGTGCTCAAGCCCTCCACCGACCCCGCGCGCTTTGCGGCGCATGTGCATGCCGACGTTCTGGCCTGATCCCGCCATGAGCACCGTTGCCGACCATATCCTGCCTGCGCCCGCATCCGTGGCCGAGGCGCCCCGGGCACCCCGTGCGGCGGCGCCCGCCGCCAGAGCGGCCGTTCCCGCCAGCTTCGGAGCAGCCCAGCCCATTCCCGCCATCTGGTGGACGGGCCTGGTGGCTGCCGTCGCCTGGGCGGCCTTGGGCCTGCTCACCTACCTGTGGCCCAACAAGCCTGCGGGCTTCAGTGACTGGGAGTTCACCCAGGAATTTGCCCTGGGGGCCGGCGCCGTGGCCCTGGCATTGGTGGCGCTGGCCCTGGCACCTGCGGCCTTCGGTGCCGTGGGCCGGCGTGCGCGCCGCGCGGGCCCCTGGCTCGTGGCCATTGCCGTCGGCCTGGCGGTCTGGGAGGTGGTCACCGCCAAGCTGGGTACCCTGCCGCCCCCGTTCTTTGCCCCGCCGCAAAGCCTGGTGGAGGTCTATGTGACCGACTGGGCGCGCCTGCTGGAAAGCGCCGGCGCATCGATCCGCCTGCTGGCCCTGGGCATCGCCATCGGCGCGGCGGCGGGCTTCGTCACCGGCGTGCTGATCGGCTGGTCGCGCCAGGCCAGCTACTGGATCCACCCGGTGCTGCGCATCCTGGGGCCGGTGCCCACCACGGCACTGCTGCCGGTGAGTTTCTATTTCTTCCCGTCGAGCTGGTCCACGGCGATCTTCCTGATCGCGTTGGGCACGGCCTTCCCGGTGGCCATCCTCACCTGGTCGGGCGTGGCGGGCGTACACAAGAATTATTACGACGTGGCGCGCACCATGGGCGCGTCGCCCTGGTTTCTGGTGCTGCGCGTGGCCATACCGGCTGCACTGCCGCAGGTGTTCGTGGGCCTGTTCATGGGCCTGGGCGCGGCGTTCTCCACCCTGGTGGTGGCCGAGATGCTGGGCGTGAAGGCCGGCCTGGGCTGGTACCTGACCTGGGCCCAGGGCTGGGCGGCGTACCCCAACATGTATGCCGCACTGATCGTGATGGCGCTGCTGTTCTCGGGCGTGATCACCTTGCTGTTCGTACTGCGCGACCGGGTGCTGTCCTGGCAGAAGGGGGTGGTGAAATGGTGAGTACAGCGATTGCCGCCGAGGCGGGCGCCGCAGCCCGGGTTACTGGTGCACGCATCGACGTGCGCAATGTGAGCCACTGGTTCGACCTGCCCGCAGGCCCGCTGCACGTCATCGACGAGCTCGACCTGTCCATTGCGCCTGGTGAATTTGTCGCCCTGCTGGGTCCGAGCGGCTGCGGCAAGAGCACGCTGCTGCGCCTGGTGGCGGGGCTGGAGCCCGCGACCACCGGTGAATTGCTGCAGGACGGTACCCCCATCACCGACCCCGATCCCTCGCGCATCGTGGTCTTCCAGGACCCGACACTGTTCCCCTGGCGCACCGTCTGGGACAATGTGGCCCTGGGCCTGCAGGCGCGCGGCATCCTGCGCCAGCAGCGCCACCGGGTGGACCAGGCCCTGCGCCTGGTGGGCCTGCAGGACTTTGCCAAGGCCTTTCCGCACCAGCTGTCGGGCGGCATGGCGCAGCGCGTGGCGCTGGCGCGGGCCTTGGTCAATGACCCGAGCCTCTTGGTGCTCGACGAGCCGCTGGGCAAGCTCGACTCGCTCACGCGCCTGTCCATGCAGACCGAGCTCGTGGACCTGTGGCAGCGCACGGGCTTTTCGGCCCTGCTGGTCACGCACGATGTGGAAGAGGCGCTCTTCATGGCGCAGCGCGTGGTGGTGTTCTCCGACCGGCCGGCGCGTATCCAGCAGGTGCTGGTGAACGATTTGCCTTACCCACGCCACCGCGGCGACCCGCGCCTGGCCGAGCTGCGCCGCGAGGCCCTGGCGCTGCTGGGCCTGGATGCCAGCTGGTAGCGGGAGCACCTTGTCCCCTGAGTTGCTGAACGGCCTGCTCGAAGGCCTGCATGCCGCGCAGCAGGGCCTGCGTGCCTTGCTGCATGCCCTGGGCCTGGCGCCCGAGATCCATGGCCAGCCCGGCTGGCCGCTGGCGCATCGCATTGCGGCCGAGATGCTGGTGGTGGATGCTGGCCACGCACGTCGCGTTCTCTGGTCGCTGGCCTGCGCAGGCGGGGCGCTGGTGCTGCTGGCCGTGGCGCTGGCCTGGCGCCGTGCCCGGTGGCCGCTGGCGGCCCTGGCCATCACCGTGCTGGTGCTGGCCCCCTGGCCCCAGGCCCATCTGCTGCTGGCACCCGCCGTGGCGACCAGCCTGCACCAGTCGCCCACCGGCTTTGCTGCGGCAGGCATCGTGCGTGGCCAAGCCACCTACCAGCAGCACTGCGTGCGCTGCCATGGCACCGACGGCCGCGGGGAGGGGCCCGACGCGCCGCAGCTCGTGCAGTGGCCGCCCAACCTGAACGGGGCATTGCTTTGGAAGCGGCTCGACGGCGAGTTGTTCTGGCGCGTGCGCGAGGGCATGCACAACCGCGCGGGCGTGCCCACCATGCCCGGCGTGGGCAGCGCATTGAGCGATGGGCAGATCTGGGAGGTGCTGGACTACCTGCAGGCCCATGCGGCCGGGCAGATGCTGCGCGAATCGGGCACCTGGGACCGCCCGGTGCGCCTGCCGGCCATGGCCGTGCAATGCCGCCAGGGGCGCGCGCGGCACAGCACCGGGTTGCTGGGGCAGCGCGTGCGCGTGGCCGTGGCCGGGCCCGGCGTGCCGTCCGTAGCCGACGATCCACGCCTGGTGACCCTGGTGGCAGGCACGCTGCCGGCAGGCTCCGATCCCGAATGCCGGCCGCAGGGCGAACTGCAGGCCGTGGAGCAGGCGCTGGCCCTGGTGTTGGGCATCCCGGCCGCTGAGCTGCCGGGCTACCAGTTGATCGTGGACCGCGCCGGCTGGCTGCGCGCCCGCGGCCAGCCAGGCAAGGCGGCCTGGTCCGAGGATGACCTGGTCTGCCGCTCGACCACGGTGCCCAGGGCGCCCCCCGATGGACCGGTGGCGGTCGTCGCCGTCGCACCGGGCGACGGGCTGGAGGCGCTGATCCGCCGCATGGACGCAGAGCCGGTGCGGCTCACGCGCGGCGGCTTTCCGCACTGAACCGGATGGGGGCGGGCTGGCGCGCGTCTATTACTTGCGGTTCTTGCGGTACACGTCGCCCACCGAATTGGTCAGCGACGCCTTGTCGGGCGCCACGCGCATGGTCATCGGCCGTTCCTTGCCACCCGCGATGCAGGTGAGCAGCAGCACGCCGGCACCCGGCTGGTAGCGGCAGTGGGCATAGGCCTTCTGGCTGTCGCGCAGCACCACCGTGCCCTGGGCGTCGAAGTCCATGAAGTCGTCGGTGAAGCCGGGCTTCTTGCGGTCTTGGGCCAGTTGCCAGGTGCCGGCCAGCCAGCCGGTGCCCTCCTGCGCCAGGGTGCTGCCAGCGAGTGCCAGCAGGGCGATGCCGGCCAAGGTGTGTCGAATGCCCATGGCCGCTTACTCCTTGCGTCCCAGCGCGAAGTAGATGCCGCCCAGCACCAGGATGATGAGCGGCATGCCGATGGCCACGAAGCCCTGCGCCTGAAAGTGGCGCAGATTGGCCAGCAGCCAGAGTCCACCGACGGCCATGCCGGCGATTCCGGCCTGGGTCTTGCGGTTCATGGCGTCCCCCTTGGGCTTGGGCCGTGCCGGCGGCCGGTAGCTTCCCCTGTGGTGCAGTGCATGGAATTTCCCTCTCTTGGTGGTCTTTCCATGCATTGTGCCGGGGCCGTGCTCAAGACTCCAGTGCGTTCAGCGTGAACGGTGCCGCCGTGAACATGCGCACGCCATGCTCCAGCGCATCCTCGTCGAAGTCGAACAGCGGGTGGTGGTGCGGGTGGCAGATGTGCTTGGCCGCGCTGCGCGCGCCGATCAGCGCATAGGCGCCCGGCGCATGCTCGGTGAAGGCGCTGAAGTCCTCGCTGTTGGGCAGCGGGTTCATGGTGTGCAGGGGCACGTCGGGCAGGGCCTCGCGCACGGCGGCGCGCAGGGCGGCGGCGGTGGCCGGGTCGTTGACCACCGGGCGGTAGCCATGCACGTACTCCAGCTCCACCGTGGCACCGTGGGCCTGGGCCACGCCGCGTGCGATGCGTTCGATCGCCTGGGGAACCCGCGCCCGAACCTCGGGCGAATAGCAGCGCACCGAGCCCGACAGCTCCGCGCTGTCCGGGATCACGTTGAAGGCCGAGCCGGCCTGGAACTTGGTGACCGAGAGGATCAGCGCCTCGTGCGCATCGGTGTTGCGCGCCACCACGGCCTGCAGGTTGGCCACGATCTGGGCGCCGATCCAGATCGGATCGATGCATTTGTCCGGGTTGGCCGCATGGCCGCCCTTGCCCTGCACGCGCAGCACGAAGCGGTCGGAGCTGGCGAGCGTGGGCCCGTCAAGCACCACGATGCGGCCCGTGTCCACGGTGGACATCACATGGGCCGAGATGATGCGGTCCACGCCCTGCATCACGCCGGCGTCCACCATCTGCTGGGCGCCACCGGGGTGCTGCTCCTCGGCGTGCTGGAAGAAGAAGCGCACCTCGCCCGGCAGTTGCTGGCGCAGCCCGGCCAGCAGGCGCGCGGCGCCCAGCAGCATGGAGGCATGGCCATCGTGCCCGCAGGCGTGCATCGCGCCAGGCCGGGCCGAGGCGTAGTCGCATGTCTTCTGGTCGTGGATGGGCAAGGCGTCGATGTCGGCGCGGATGGCCAGCACCTTGCCGGGCAGGGCGCCGCGCAGCGTGGCGACCAGGCTGGTCGGGGTGGGGCGGTGGATCTGCAGGCCGTCGATCTGGCGCAGTTCGCGTTCCAGGAAATCGGCCGTGTCGATCTCCTGGAACGACAGCTCGGCGTGGCGGTGCATGTGGCGGCGCCAGGCCACGACCTGGGGGTGCAAGGCGCGGGCCTGCCCGGTGATGGTGTCGATCAGTTGCGGGGTGGACATGGTGCGGCTCACTCCATCTCGATCTTGCGGGCCTGCACCACCTTGCGCACGCGCTCCAGGCTGGTGCCGATGAGGGCGCCGAACTGCTCGGGCGTGCCGGCGATGGACTCGGCCCCGAGTTCCTTCAGGCGTGCCTGCAGGGCCGGGTCCTTCAGGGCGTCGGCCGCGGCGGCGTTGAGTCTGGCCACGATGGCAGGGGGCGTCTTGGCGGGCGCCACCAGGCCGAACCAGGTGATGGCGATCTCGTTGAGGCCCGGATGCCCCAGCTCCTTGAAGGTGGGCACATGGGGCAGGGCCGGCAGGCGCTGGTCGGCCGCAACGACGAAGGGCACCAGCTTGCCGGCCTTGATGTAGGGGGCGGACGATGGGTACTGGTCGCTCAGCAACTGCGTCTCGCCCGCCAGCGCACCGGTGATCACGGGGCCCATGCCCTTGTACGGAATGTGGCGCACCTGGATCTTGAGCTCGTCGTTCATGGCCTCGATGATCAGGTGGCCGATGGAGCCCGAGCCCGGAGAGCCCGCGTTGAGCTGGTCGGGCTTGCTGCGTGCCAGGGCCACCACGGCGGGCAGGGTGTCCACCTTGAGGCTGGGGTGTACCGAGAACACCGAGGGGATGGAGGCCAGCGCCGTGATCGGCGCAAAGTCCTTGAGCGGATCGGTGCGCGAGGCCTTGAGCAGCACCGGGTTCACCGCCAGCGTGCTCACCGTGCCCACGCCGATGGTGTAGCCATCGGGTGCAGCGCGCGCCACGGCCTCGGCGCCGATGGCGCCGCCCGCGCCCGCGCGGTTGTCCGCCACGACCGACTGGCCAAGCGACTTCTGCATGCGCTCGGCCACCAGGCGCGCCACGATGTCGGTGGAGCCACCGGGGGCAAAGGGCACGATCAGCTTCACGGGCTTGTCGGGGTAGGCCTGGGCCCAGGCGGACAGCGGCAGGGCGGTTGCGCAGAGGCTGGCCAGCAGCACGGCGCGTCGGGTGGAGATCAAGTGGGTCATGGTCACAAAGGCTTGCCAGGAAGGATGGGGCCGATTGTGCTGGCTGGATATTGGGTTGACCAATAGAATTTGGCCGTTATGTATTGGAATTGCTTATGGCAAACACAGCGCAGCCTGCAACCGATCCCGGCGTATTGTTCAACCGCCTGCTTGCGCGCGGGCGCCTGCGGCACTTGCAGCTGATCGCAGCCCTGGCCGATGCCGGCAGCGTGCAGCGCGCGGCCACCTCCGTGGGCATGAGCCAGCCGGCCGCCACCCAGGCCCTGGCAGACCTGGAGGGGCTGCTGGAGGCACCCTTGTTCGAGCGGCACAACCGCGGCGTGCGGCCCACGCGCTTTGGCGAGGCCGTGGTGCCCGTGGCGCGCAATGTGCTGCAGGCACTGCGCGCCACCACCGAAACGCTGTCCGCCCTGCAGGCAGGCGCCCAGGCCTTTTTGCGCCTGGGCTGCATACCGGCGGCGGCATCGGGCCTGCTCGCCAGGGCGTTGCCGGCGCTGCTGCAGGCGCAGCCGGGGCTGCAGGTGGAGCTGATCGAGGAGAACATGCTGCACCTGCTGCCCGAGCTGGCCGCCGGCCGGCTCGACGCCGTGGTCTGCCGCCGCCCGCAGGACGTGCCTGCGGCCTGGCAGTTCGAACTGCTGCAGAACGATGCACCTGCGGTGGTTGCTGCCCCCGGACACCCCTTGGCGGGCCTGCGCAGCGTGGCGCTGAACCGGCTGCTAGGCCTGCCCTGGGTGCTGCCGCCACGCGGCATGGGCGTGCGCGACTACTACGACCGGCTGTGGGCCGGTCATGCGCAGCAGCCGGTGCTCTACCCCATGGCCACGACCGCCTTGCCGGTGGTCCTGGAGGCCCTGCGCAGCACGGGCGCCGTGAGCCTCATGCCGCAGAGCATTGCCCAGGCGCTGGTGGACACCGGCGTGGCCGTGGTCCTGGCCGTGAAGCTGCCCCAGGCACTGGAGTCCTCGCTGCAGGGCTTGGGCTTGCTGACCACGGGTTTTGCCGACGGGCCGGCCCTGGCGGCGCTGCGCACACGGCTGCGCGCCGCATCGGGCGCCTGACCCCTGCAGGCCGGCGCGGCGCCCTACATGGGCTCGATCTGCGCCTTCTTCATCATGGCCTCGGTCAGCAGCATCTCCCTGGTGAAGTTGCGCTTGTAGGCATCGGCGTCCAGGGGCGTGACCATGCCGCCCTGCTCCTCCAGCGCTGCGACCACGGCCGGCTGCCGGAGCGCTTTTTCAAACGCGGCGCGCACGCGCGCCACGATGGGGTCGGGCGTGCCGGCGGGCACCGACACGCCGCCCCAGGACGTCAGCTCCACCCCGCGGACCCCCAGTTCGGCCAGCGTGGGCACCTGGGGCAGCTTGGGGTTGCGGCGCGTGCCGGCAATCGCCAGGGCGCGCAGCTTGCCGGCCTGGATGTTGGAATAGGCCACCGAGAAGATGGGCGCGCCAAAGGTGACCTGCCGGCCCATGACGGCATTGACGATCTCCGACGCGCCCTTGTAGGGCACATGGGTGACCTGCGCGTCCACCGCGCTCAAGAGCAGCTCCACGCCCAGGTGCGAGGGTGTGCCCACGCCGCCCGAGGCATAGTCGAGCTTGCCAGGCGCGGAGCGCGCCTTGGCGAGCAGGTCGTCCAGCGTGCGGATGTCCGAAGCCGCGTTGACGATGAGCACGATGTCCGCGCTGGTCAGGCCCATCACGTGCTGAAAGTCCTTGAGCGCGTCGTAGCCCGGCGCCTTGTACATGTGCATGCTGGCGGCCATGGGCGCGCTGGAGTAGATCCAGGTGTAGCCGTCGGGCGCGGCCTTGGCCACCTGGCGCGCGCCCAGGTTGCCGCCCACGCCGCCGCGGTTCTCGATCACCACGGGCTGGCCCAGTTCGCGGCCCACGGCCTCGTGGATGATGCGCGCCGTGGTGTCGGGCGCCGTGCCTGCGAGGAAGGGCACGACCCACTTGATGGGGCGCGAGGGCCAGGGTTCGGCCGCCCGCGCCGTGCCCAGCGAGAGCAGGGCGGGTGCGGGGACGAGGGCGGCGGCCAGGCTGCCGCCCAGGAACTGCCGGCGTTGCAAGGTGCGTGCTGTCATGGTCTTTGTCTCCTGTCTTTATAGTGGAATCGGTCGCTCGCTGGCGAGGTCAGGCCTGCGGCGCCAGCAACTCCTTGGCGATGGTGTTGCGCTGGATCTCGCTGGTGCCCGTGAGCACGCGGTACATGCGCAGCATGCGGAACAGGAACTCCACGCGCCGGCCCTGCACGATGCCCTCGCCGCCATGGATCTGCACCGCCCGGTCGGCGATGCGAAACGCCGTCTCGGAGCAGAACAGCTTGGCCATCGAGGCCTCGGCACGAGCCTCGCTGCCCGCATCGATCTGGCGCGCCGTGCCCAGCATCAGCGCACGGGCCGCGCACAGCTCGGTCGCCATGTCGGCCAGCATGTGCTGGATGGCCTGGAAGTCGCCGATGGCGCGGCCAAACTGGCGGCGCTGCAGCGCATAGTCGCGCGCATCGCGCACGGCCAGCTGCGCCAAGCCCAGCATGGCCGGGCAGTGCAGCAGGCGGTTGACGGTGATGCGGCCCAGCGCCAGCGCCAGGCCCCGGCCCGGCTCGCCGATCAGGTTGGCAGCGGGCACGCGGCAGCTTTCAAGCACGATGTCTCCCGTGTGCGACTGCCCGGCCATGGTCTTGTAGCCCGTCTCCACCCGCACCCCGGGGGCCTTGAGGTCGACGAAGAAGGCCGTGACCTCGCGCTCGGCCGGGTCGCTGGCCGTGGAGGCCATCAGCACCGCGTAGTCGGCAAACGGCGATCCCGAGATGAAGCGCTTGCGCCCGTCGATCACGAAGCTGTCGCCGTCCCGCACCGCGCGCGTTTGCACCGCACCGGCGTCGGAGCCTGCTTCGGCCTCGGTCAGTGCAAAGCAGATGGCCTTGTCGGCCTGTGCGACGGGGGTGATGAATTGCTGCAACTGGTAGGGCGTCGCCTTGCGGGCCAGCGCGCCGACACGCGGCGGGCCGCTCAGTTCACCGAACACGTGGGGCGCGAAAGGCGAGCCGCTGGCATAGATGGCCTCCTTGATGAGCACGTGGTCCAGCACCGACAGGCCCAGCCCGCCCATGGCGGTGGGCAGGGTCATGCCGTAGAAGCCCAGCTCGTGCGAGCGCTTCCACACCTGCTGCAGCAGGGCGCGGTCCGCGCCATGCTCGTGGTCGGTGCCATGCTCGCGCGCCAGTGCGGCGAGTTCTCCGTGCAGGAACTCGTTGATGCGGCCAATCAGCCCGGCTGCGCGCTCCGAGCCTTCGAAGGGCACGTTGAACAGCGGGGCGGGGATGGAATTGATGGAATCGGTTTTCATCGCTGTTGTCTCCGTTCAGTTCACCATGCGGCTGTGGCCAGTCCAGTAGCTGGCCTGGATGGCCTTGCGCATCACCTTGCCGTTGGGGTTCTTGGGCAGCGAGGGCACGAACTCGATGTGCCGGGGCCGCTTGAAGCCGCCCAGCAGGGGGGCGCAGAAGCGGGCGATGGCCTCAGCGTCCGCGTTGCGCCCGGGCTTGAGCACCACATGCGCGGCCACGGCCTCGCCCCACTTGTCGTCAGGGATGGCGAACACGCAGGCATCGGCAATGGCTTCGTGCTGGTAGAGCACCGCCTCAACCTCCGAGGGGTAGACATTGAAGCCGCCGCTGATCACCATGTCCTTCTTGCGGTCCACGATGTAGACATAGCCGCCCTCGTCCGCGCGCGCCAGGTCGCCCGTGTGGTAGCGGCCGTCCTTGAGCACCTCGGCCGTGAGTTCGGGGGCGCGCCAGTAGCCGGCGAAGACGTCGGGCCCGCTGACCACGATCTCGCCGATCTCGCCCTGGGCCACGGGTTGCCCCGCGTCGTCCACGATTTCCACCAGCGATTCGAGGAAGGGCCGACCGCACGAGGCCAGGCGCTCGGGCAGGGCGGCGCGGGCGAACAGGTGGTCCTCGACCGACAGGCCGCACACGCCCGAGGTGGTTTCGCCCGCGCCATAGCCCTGCGACAGCACGGGCCCGAACACGTCCATGGCGCGCAGGATGCGGGCCGGCGCCATGGGCGCTGCCCCGTAGCCCAGGCGCAGCAGGTCGGGCAGGGGGCGGTACTGGCCCTCCAGCTCGGCCAGCAGCATGTTGATCATGGTGGGCACCATGAAGGTGTGGGTCACGCGCTCGGCGCGCATCTCGGCGATGAAGCGGCCGGGTTCGAAGCCCGAGAACAGCCGGATCGTGACGCCGCTGCACAGCGCCGGCACCAGTTGCATGCCCGAGGCATGGGTGACCGGCCCCACCAGGCCCAGCAGGTGGCCGCTGCGCATGCCGTCGGCGCGCATCAGGAACTTGCGCAGCTGCGCCAGCCGGTTGCCAAAGGTCTGCATGGCTGCCTTGAGCACGCCCGAGGAGCCCGAGGTGTAGTGCAGCACCGCCACCTCGTCGGCCGTGACGCGCTCGGTCGTGAAGGCATCGCTTGCCTGAGCCAGGGCGGCCTCGTACGAGCTGTCGGCCGGGCCGTCGAGCAGCAGCAGGCGCGGCATGGCGCCCGCGATATGGGGGCGAAAGGACTCGGCGCGCTCGGCCGTGGTCACGATCACGGCGGCACCGCTGTTGGCGGTGATCTCGCCCACCTCGGTGGGCGACAGGCGGGCGTTGAACGGCGCCTTGGTGAAGGCGCCCTTGTAGCAGGCCAGTTCGATCTCGACGATCTCGGTGCAGTTGGGCAGGTAGATGCCCACGCGGTCGCCGCGTGCCAGGCCCATGCCGCGCAGGGCATTGGCCAGGCGGTTGGAGCGCTGCTCCAGCTCGGCATAGGTGAGGCTGCGCGTGGCGCTGGTGACGGCAAGCTGGCGGGCAAAGGCCCGCGCGCTGCGTGAGACGAGTTCGCCGACGTTGGCGACGGGGGGGCGGTGGTGGTGGGGGCGGGCGCTGGCATGGGTCTCCTTCAGTGCGCCATGTCCGTGTCGGCATGGCATGCCAGGCACTGTCCCAGAAGAATGCCTGCTACAGGAAATACCGTTTGCTGATGCCGATCCATCAATAGAATTGATGGCACCGGCCTGGGCAGCCTCCAGAGGTGCTGGAAGTCAGACCAGCAACTCGGCCTGCCAGGTGCCAGCACGCACCAGTCGCGTGGTTTCCTGTACCAGCGCGTCGATCACCACCTGGGTAGGGGCATCGACCACCCGGTCCGCCGCGGTCGCCAGGAAATAGGCGCGCGGCAGCAGCGGGCGCACGACGCGCGCCACGATCCAGCCCTGCCGGTCCTGGTGCGGGCTGTCGGCCAGCGAGCAGGCCGGCGTGAAGGTGAACCCCGCCCCGCACTGGTAGAGCGAGCGGATCACGCGCGCCGAGTCGTGCTCATGCACCACATTCAGGGCCACGCCCAGGGCACTGGCGGCCTCTTCCACGTTCTGGCGGATCGAGAAGCGGCGCGACTGCAGCACCAGCGGCAACCGGGCGGCCTGGGCGAAGTCGATCTCGGGGTGGCCTCCCGCCACGCGACCCCGTGCCGCGGGCCGCAGCAGCGGGGCCACCGTGCCGTCGGCATCGTGGCCGCAGACGAAGATGGCCTCGCGCGCCAGCGGCGTGCAGCGCAGGTTGTCGAGCTGCGGCGTATCGACCAGGATGCCCACGTCGGCCCGCCGGTCGAGCATGGCCTTGCGCACCATCAGGCTCAGGTCGTCGAGCACGAACACGCGGATGCGCGGGTGGCTGTGCTTGAGGCGGGCCAGCACCGGCCCGAGCAGCAGCGAGGCCAGCAGGAAGGGCGCTGCCACCGTCACCGAGCCCTCGGGCCCCTGCGGCAGGCGCTGGATGCGCTCGCGCACGGCCTCGGCGTCCGAGAGCAGGCGGCGCGCGTCCTCGTACAGCTGCAGACCGGCCGGCGTGGGCGTCACGCCCGCGTGCGAGCGGTCGAACAGCTGCGTGCCCAGCTCGGCCTCGAGCTTCTTGATCTGTGCGGTGAGCGCCGGCTGGGCCACGTACAGCGAGCCCGCGGCACGCGAGAGACTGCCGGCTTCGAGCACGGCGATGAAGTAGCGAAGGGTGCGCAGATCCATGGCGTGACTCTACCCGGTGGCCGGATGGGGCCGGCCGGGTATGCGTCCACCGAGTTTGCAAACGCGGTTTTCTTCGTTGGCAGGGCGCAGCGGGCTCTGGATGATGGGTGCAGTCCCCATTCGACCACCAGGAGCCCGCTATGCCCGTCCAGTTCATCGGCATGATCCAGCCGCACGAAGTCTCTGAAACCATTGCCCGCAAGGGCCCGGCCGTGGACTCTGCCTACGTGCGCGTGTTTGCCCAGGCGCACGAGCACGCAGGCTTCGACCGCATCCTGGTGCCGGCCAGCGCGTCGAGCCCGGACACGTTGCTCACCGTGGCCTATGCCGCCTCGGTCACCGAAAAGATCGGCTTTCTGCTGGCCCACCGCCCGGGCTTTGTCGCGCCCACCTTGGCCGCGCGCCAACTGGCCACGCTGGACCACTACACGGGCGGGCGGCTGGCCGTGCACTACATCAGCGGTGGCTCGGACGAGGACCAGCAGCGCGACGGCGACTTCCTGGACCACGACCAGCGCTATGCCCGCACCGACGAGTACCTCGCGCTGCTGCGCCGCGTGTGGACGGCCGACAAGCCCTTCGACCACGAGGGCGCCCACTACCGCGCCAAGGGCGTCTGGTCCGAGGTCAAGCCGTTGCAGGCACCGTATGTGCCGATCTACTTTGGCGGCGCCTCGGCACCGGCGCTGCAGGTGGCGGGCAAGCATGCCGACGTGTACGCCCTGTGGGGCGAGTCGCTGGCCCAGGCCGGCGACCTGGTGCGCCGCGTGCGCGCCGAGGCCACTCTGCATGGGCGCGAGGTGCAGTTCAGCATCTCGTTCCGCCCCATCCTGGGCAAAACCGAGGACGAAGCCTGGGTGCGTGCCGATCAGATCCTCGAAGACACGCGCCGCCTGCGCGTGCAGCAAGGCTACTCGCGTGGCATCGGCCCGCAGCAGAGCGAGGGTGCCCAGCGCCTGCTGGCCGACGCCGCCAAGGGCGACCGGGTGGACGAGCGGCTGTGGACAGCCATCGCACGCGAGATCGGCGGGCGCTCCAATTCCACCTCGCTGGTGGGCACGCCCGAGCAGGTGGCCGACGCGCTGCTGAAATACTACGATCTGGGCATCAGCACCTTCCTGATCCGCGGCTTTGACCCGCTGGTCGACGCGATTGACTATGGCCGTGAGCTGCTGCCGCTGGTGCGCGCCAAGGTGGCCGAGCGCGACCGGCAGGCGGCGGGCCAACTGGAGCTGAAGGTGGCCTGAGCCCTCTGGATCCATGGCACCGCGGCGCGCACTCCACAAGGAATGTGCGCCGCAGTGCATGGCGATCAGGCAGGTGAGGGCGTTGCGCTCCGGACGCCGATGGCGCTGCCGAAGCTGCGGTCCCACAGCGGCGCCACCTGGGCCGGTGCGTCGAGCACGCCCAGTTTCAGGAAGGTATCGGCCACGGCCTGGTGGCCCTTGACCACGCCATCGTCCACGGCGCGCAGGTCGTAGTCGGTGCTGCGGTTGTTCCACAGCTCGATCAGGTCGCCCACGGGCACGCGCGTTTCTTCCGATTGGGCGCGCGCATAGGCCAGGTAGTTGCCGTTGGCCCAGAGGTAGGCGCGGCGCAGGCGCTGCAGGTAGTCGCTGATGGCGGCGTGTTTGAGCGGGTCCTGCACAGACCTGGGGTTGGCATAGACCGGGAAATTGCCCGAGAGGTAGCCATCCCCGGTCTTGATCAAGCGTGCGCCATAGCGCAGGCGTGCCAGCTGGCCGTTGTAGCCATAGATCGCCCAGGCATCGAGGTCGCCGCGGTCAAACGCCGAGAGGCCGTCCGCCGGCGTGAGGCTCACGGGCGTGATGTCGGCGAACGACAGCCCCGCCTCGGCGAGCTGCCGGCTCAGGAAGTAGTGCGAGGTGGTGGCCCGCACATAGCCCACGCGCTTGCCCTTGAGGTCGGCAATGCGCTGGATCGGGGCGTCCTTGCGCGCCAGCGTGACCTGGTTGTTCAGGTCCTCGCGCACCACGGCGACAAAGCGCACCTGGGCATTCTGTCGCGCCGCGAACAGCGCGGGGATCTCGCTGCCCGAGCCCAGGTCGAGCGCATCGCCGTTGATGGCCTCGATGTGCAGCACGCCGTTGTTGAGCTCGCGCCACTCGATACGGTAGGGCGTCTGCCCCTGGCCGCTGGCCGTGATGAGGGGGCGCCACAGGCCCTTGTAGGTGCCGATGCGCAGGGTGACCTTGGAGAGGTCGGTGGCACCTGCCGCCACGGCGGGTGCGCCCAGCGTGGCCAGGGTGGCTGCGCCCAGGCCGGCGCGCAGCAGGGTGCGGCGGTGGGTGCCGGAGGTGGTTGGCAATGGCATGGAGAAAGTCCTTTCGTCGTTCTGCGGGAACGCCAAGGTTCCGGCAACCGCTTTCCCGCTCCAACGACCATTGCGTAGCATCGATATGCGCAAATCAGCGGTCCGCAGCATGCGCCCTGCCTCATGCCAAAACCGAATGTGTACACACGCTTTTCTTCGTTGGCGGTGCCGGGGGCGGCCCTTAAGGTGGGCAGCACATTCCCCAGACACAAGGCCTCCCGATGTCCTCCTCTGCCACGCTGTTGCAGTCGCCGAACCTTCCCGCCCGCAATCCCGCGCCCCAGCGCAAGGACTGGTTCGACCCGCCGGCCGCACGCCCCACGCTGGAGGCCGAGCGCCGCCACCGGCAGGAGAACCTGGCCGTGGCCTTTCGCCTGTTCGCCCAGCATGGCTTCGACCATGGCCTGGCGGGCCACATCACGGCGCGCGACCCGGAGTGGGCGGACCATTTCTGGGTCAACCCGCTGGGCCTGCATTTCTCGCAGATCAAGGTGTCGGACCTGTTGCTCGTGAACTCCCAGGGCGAGATCGTGGTCGGCAACGGTCCGCTGAACCGGGCGGCGTTCGCCATCCACGCGGCGCTGCACGAGACGCGGCCCGACATCGTGGCCGCCGCGCACACGCATTCGACCTACGGCAAGGCCTGGTCAGCGCTGGGCCGCCGGCTCGACCCGCTGACGCAGGACTCGTGCATCTTCTACGAGGACCATGCGCTGTTCGATGACTTCACGGGCGTGGTGCTGGAGACGGACGAGGGCTTTCGCATCGGCCAGGCCCTGGGCAACCAGAAAGCCGTGATCCTGCAGAACCACGGTATTCTGACGGCCGGCCCTTCGGTGGAAGCGGCTGCCTGGTGGTACATCGCACTCGAGAACGCCTGCCACACCCAACTGCTGGCCGAGGCCGCGGGCGTGCCCCGGCCCATCCGGCCCGAAGTGGCGCGCCACACGCATGCGCAGATCGGCGGGCCGGGCGGGGCGCACTTCACCTTCAAGAGCCTGTTCGACATCGTGGTGCGCGAGCACCCCGAGGTGCTGCAGTGAACGCGCCCCTCACGGCAGGCCAACTGGCCCGCACGCTGGCCGTGGAGTTCGGCGCGCGCGCTGCCGTGCATGACCGCGAAGGCAGCTTTCCGCACCGCAATTTCACCGAACTGCAGCGGGCCGGTCTGCTGTCGCTGGCCGGGGCGCGCCACCTGGGCGGGCAGGGCGCCTCGCTGGCCCAGTTGGGCGAGGTGGTTGGCGCCGTGGCCCAGGGCTGCCCGGCCACCGCGCTGGTGCTCACCATGCAGTACATGCAGCAGCGCGCCATGGGCCGGGCCGGTTCGCCCTGGCCCGAGGCGCTGGCGCGCCAACTGGTGCAGGAGTCGGTGCGCGAGGTCTCGCTGGCCAATGCCCTGCGCGTGGAGCCCGAGCTGGGCTCGCCCGCGCGCGGCGGCCTGCCGGCCACCGTGGCACGGCGCGCAGGCGATGGCTGGCGCATCACCGGGCACAAGATCTATTCGACCGGCGCACCCATCCTGCGCTGGTATGTGGTGTGGGCCCGCACCGACGAGGAGGCGCCGCGCACCGGCGCCTTCCTGGTGCGGGCAGGGGCGCCCGGCATCCGCATCGACCCCACCTGGGACCACCTGGGCCTGCGCGCCAGCGGCAGCCACGATGTGCATTTCGACAGCGTGCCGGTGCCCGCCAGCCATGCGCTGGAACTGCGCCTGCCGCAGGACTGGGCGCGGGGTGACTCCGCCGTGCAGGCCGAGATGGTGGTCCTTCTGGGCAGACTCTACACCGGTGTGGCACGGGCTGCGCGCGAATGGCTGCTCGACTTCCTGCGCACGCGCAGCCCCGCCAGCCTGGGCGCGCCGCTGGCCAGCCTGCCGCGCGTGCAGGAGGCCGTGGGCACGCTGGAAGGGCTGCTGCTCACCAATGACCGCCTGCTGCGCGGCCTGGCGGCCGACGTGGATGCCGGTGTGCCAGTCTCGTCGGTGGACAGCGGCCTGATCAAGTCCACCGTGACCCACAACGCCGTGCATGCGGTGGAGGTCGGCCTGTCGCTCACCAGCAACCACGGCCTGGCCCGGCGCAACCCGCTGGAGCGCCATTTGCGCGACGTGCTGTGCGGGCGCATCCACACGCCGCAGGATGACAGCGTGTACGTGGCGGCGGGCCGGGCTGCGCTGGGCTGACGTGGCGGGGCGTTGTGTGAGCGCCAATCTCGGATGCCGCATGCGAAAACCGCATATCCATGGACGCAAGGCTTCGTTGGCCTGGCGCGGGGCGGGTGCTGCAATGAAGCCTGTCCAACCCGATCACTTCTTGCCCAACGCCACCATGCTGCGCCGCCAATTCAACCACCTGCTCACCGCCTCCGTCGCCGCCAGTTCCTTTCTGTCGCCGGTGCTCACCCACGCACAGTCCCGCGTGCTGTTGCGCGCGGGCGACCAGAAGGGCGGGCTGCAGGCCCTGCTCGACGCTGCAGGCGAGCTCAAGAACCTGCCCTACGACATCAAGTGGAGCGAGTTCCCCGCAGCTGCGCCGCTGGCCGAGGCGCTCAACGCCAATGCTGTGGATTTCGGGCCCATCGGCGATGCGCCGCTGCTGTTCACCCTGGCCGCCGGCAGCCGTGTGAAGGCCTTTGCCGCAAGCCGCTCCGATGCCTATGGCACGGCGGTGCTGGTGGCGCCCAATTCGCCGCTCAAGACCGCGGCCGACCTCAAGGGCAAGAGCATTGCGACCAACCGTGGCTCCATCGGCCACTTCGTCACGCTCAAGGTGCTGGAGTCGGCAGGCCTCAAGGCCGATGACGTGCAGCTGCGCTTCATCCCGCCGCCGGACGCCAAGCTCGCGTTGACGCAGGGCTCGGTGGATGCCTGGGCCACCTGGGAGCCCTACACCGCGCTGGCCGAGACCAGCGGCCACGCGCGCGTGCTGGTCAACGGGCGCGGGCTGTGGACCGGGCTGAGCTACCTGGCCGCCACCGAGGTGGCCCTGGCCGAAAAGACCGCCGTGCTGCAGGACTTCAAGGAGCGCGTGGTGCGCGCCCAGGTCTGGTCCTACCAGAACGCCAAGCCCTTTGGCCAGTCGCTGGCGCGCATCATCGGCATTCCGGCCGATGCGGCGCAATTGCAGTTCGAGCGCCGCGCCACGCGCTGGCAGGACATCGATGCCCAGGTGCTGGCCGACCAGCAGCGCACGGCCGATTTCTACCTGGCGGCAGGGCTCCTCAAGCAGCGGCTGGACGTGCGGGGCACCTTCGACACGCGGTTCAATACAGCAAAGGCTTGATTGCCCCGGGCCCCGGGCCCCGCGCGCCAGGGCATTTGACCCGCTGCCTGCAGCCTGGCGCGCTGCACCGCACAATCGGTGCCTATGCATTCTTCCTCGACGATGCTGCGCCTGATCAGCGTGGCGGCCTTCTCCAGCATGGCATCCATGCGCGTGTGCGATCCGATGCTGGTCACCCTGTCCCAGGAGTTCCATGTCACCACCGGCGATGCATCGGCGGTGATCGCCGCGTTCGCGGTCGCCTACGGCGTGCTCCAGCTCTTTTACGGTCCGCTGGGTGACCGCTTTGGCAAGGTGCGCGTGATCATCGGCGCCACTTTTGCCTGCGCGGTCTTCAGTGCCGTCACGGCGCTGGCGCCGACCCTGCCGGTGCTGGTGGTCTCGCGCGCGTTCATGGGCGCGGCGGCGGCGGGCATCATCCCTTTGTCCATGGCCTGGATCGGCGACAGTGTGGCTTATGAGCAGCGCCAGGAAACGCTGGCCCGGCTCATGGTGGCCACCGTGTCGGGGATGATGGCGGGACAGTGGTTCGGCGGCTTCGCGGTGGAGGCTTCTGGGCTGGCGCTGGGCGTTTGCCGTGCTGTCTGTGCTGTTCCTCATGGCTGCCACCCTGCTGCTGCGCCAGATGCGTGCCACGGTGGCGGGTGCTGGAGCGGCGGGTGACCATCCGGCCGAGCCGGCTGCGTTCTCGCTGCCAGCCTACCTGGCCACCACGGGGCGCCTGCTGCGCATGCCCCGCGTGCGCTGGGTGCTGGCCATCGTGGCAGTGGAGGGGGCCCTGGGCTTTGGCACCATGGCCTTCGTGCCGGCGCGCATGGTCGACGGTTTCGGTCTGTCGGCCTCTGCTGCCGGTGGCGTGATGGTGCTGTATGGCGTGGGTGGCTTGGTCTACAGCCTGATGGCGCGCCGCTGGCTGGCCCTGCTGGGCGAGAAGGGCCTGGCACTGCTGGGCGCCGTGATGATCGGCACGGGCCTGCTGCTGCTGGCCTGGGCGCCCGTAGTGCACCTGGCGGTGCTGGGCTGCTTCTGTGCAGGCCTGGGCTTCTACATGCTGCACAACACCTTGCAGGTGCAGGCCACGCAGATGGCGCCGGAGGCGCGGGGCACGGCCGTAACGCTGTTCGCCTGCCTGCTGTTCCTGGGCCAGTCGCTCGGTGTGCTGACCGTGGCGGCCAGTGTGGACCGGGGCTGGATCGCACAGGTGTTCTCGATGGCCGCCGTGGGCGTGGTGGTGCTGGGTGTGCTGGTCGCGCGCAGGGTGCAGGGTCGGGTGGTGGCTGTCGCTGCATAGCGGCCCTTGCTCCGGCCCGCAGGGCTCTGGTGCCTGCCCGGCCCCTGGCTTGGAAGCAAGAGGGTATGCGCGGGCCCGCAGCCTGCCGGTTCACCGATATAAAGGAAACGGTCAGGCGGGGTCCCGCATGGTGCGGGACCTTGCGGCCGTGAGGTGCCCATGACAGAGGAACCCGTACCTCCCCCCGGCGCAGTCCCGGCGTGGCCTGCGCTCGCCAAAGAGTCTGCGCTGGATGCGCTGTTGCTCGGTAGCCTGGTTTTCGGGTTTGCCCTGCTGGGCATCCTGACCCGCCCCGCCGGGGCGCTGGCGGCGTTCTGGCCCGCGAATGCGGTGTTGCTCGGTGCGCTGGTGCGCCGGCTGCGGCCGACCTCCGTGCTGGCCTGGTGCGGCGCGGCCGCCGGTTTCATACTCGCCGACGTGGTCATGGGTGGCACCTGGCCCAAGGTGGCCTGGCTGACACTGGCCAACATGGCCGGCGTCATCGTGGGCTACCTGCTTTTCTCACGCATACCCCTTGGCCACCGGCGCCTGCTGCAGCCCCTGTCGGTGGTCTACCTCATCGTGATCGTGGCCATGGCCTCGCTGACTGCGGGCCTGGTGGGCATGGTGATCAACCCGCTGCTCTTCCATGGATCGCGCGCTGACGGCATGCTGATCTGGTTCACGGCGGAGCTCGTCGATTACCTGGTGATCCTGCCCGTGATACTGACCATGCCGGCGTGGCGCCGTCCTCAGCGCGACCAACGGCACCGCGAGTTCGTGCTGCGCCTGGATCTGCTGAAACTGGCGCCGGCGTTGAGTCTGTTCCTGGGCGGGGCGCTGGGCATGGTCATCAGTGGACCGGGTGCCGTCTCGTACCTGGTGCCTGGCCTGCTGTGGTGTGCCCTGACCTACAGCCTGTTCGTGACTGCGTTGCTCACATTGCTGTGCAGCGTGTGGACGCTGATGGCGGTATCGGTGGGCTACCTGCACCTGGGGTCGGACTTCGGCGGGCAATACGAACTGCAGTCGTTTCGCATCGGCGTGGCGTTGATGGTGCTGGCACCGCTGGCGGTGGCCAGCGTCATGGCGGCGCGCAACGAACTGCTGCGGCAATTGCAGCACGCTGCCACGCACGACCGCCTGACCGGGGTGTTCAACCGGGCGGGTTTCATCGACCAGGCCGAGGCGCTGTTCCGCGCCACGGCAGGCCGCCAGCGGGAGTTTTCAGCGCTGATGCTCGATATCGACCACTTCAAGAGGGTCAACGACGTGTACGGGCATGCGGCTGGTGATCTGGTGCTGGCGGATTTTGCACAACTGGTCAACCGCTGCCTGCGTGACACCGACGTGCTGGGCCGCCTGGGAGGCGAGGAATTTGCGGTGCTGTTGCCCGACGTCTCTGCTGCAGTGGCCCAGGCGATTGCCCAGCGCATCTGCGTCGCCTGTGCCGCGCACTCCACCCTGCTGGAGGACGGAACGCCATTGATCTCCACGGTCAGCATCGGGGTGGCGCATGCGCCGGATGTGCCGGTGACGCTGGATGCTTTTCTTTCAGCCGCGGATGCGGCGCTGTACCTTGCCAAGCAATCGGGACGCAATCGGGTGGTGATCAGCGGCGGCGAATCCCTGCCCGCTGCGACCGCCGTGCCGTAGTGCGCGCGCGGCGGTCGATGCTTCCAAATAACTTTGATGTCTTATTACTTGATTTATTGATAGTTGGTTTCTTTATGTTGCAATAGTACATTCCCTTATCCTTTCCAACCAGGGCCGGACCGGTGCCACAGGCGCGGGGCGGCCTTTTGTACTTTTCATGATCGACTTACGGGGTATCACCCAGATTTACCCAGGCCCACAAGGCCCGGTGGAAGCCCTTCGGGGCATCGACCTGCACATCCACCCGGGCGAGGTCTTCGGCATCATCGGCAAGAGCGGTGCCGGCAAGAGCTCGCTGGTGCGGGTCATCAACCTGCTCAACCGGCCCACGCAGGGCGAGGTCATCGTCAATGGGCGTGACCTCACCAAGCTCGGTGACGCGCAACTGCGCGAGGCGCGGCGCGACATCGGCATGGTGTTCCAGCATTTCAACCTGCTGTCCTCGCGCACGGTGTTCGACAACGCTGCGTTGCCTCTGGAGCTGGCGGGCATGGACAAGGCCGCCATCCGCGAGCGCGTGAACCCGCTGCTGGAGCTGGTGGGCCTGTCGGCCCTGGCCAACCGCTACCCGGCGCAGATCAGCGGCGGGCAAAAGCAGCGCGTGGGCATTGCGCGCGCGCTGGCCAGCCGGCCCAAGGTGCTGCTCTCGGACGAGGCCACCTCGGCGCTGGACCCCGAGACCACGCGCTCCATCCTCGAGCTGCTGCGCCAGGTGAACCGCGAGCTGGGCCTCACGGTGGTGCTCATCACCCACCAGATGCAGGTCATCAAGCAGGTGGCCGACCGCGTGGCCGTGATCGAGGCCGGCCGCATCGTGGAGCAGGGCCGCGTGCTGGAGGTGTTCACGCGCCCCCAGCAGGCCATCACCAAGAGCCTGATCGACGAGATACTGCCGCAGGAGCTGCCTGCCAGCGTGCTCGACCACGTGCGCAAGCTCACCGGCCAACTGGCTGCCACGGCACCCGGCAACACAGGCCGGCTTTTGCGCCTGTCGTATTCGGGTGACAGCGCCTACCAGCCCATCCTGTCGCAGCTGATCCGCGAGTTCGGCGTGGACATGAGCATTCTGCACGGCCAGGTCGACGAGATCCAGGACGAGACCTTCGGCTCGCTGGCTGTCTACGCCAGCGGCGAGCCCGCGCGCTTGCGCGGCGCGGTGGAGCACCTGCGCGCTGGCGGCGTCGCGGTCGAAGAAGTCACGATTGAAACCTGAGGGGGCACGCGCAATGTTCGACCATTTCACTCCGGCCATGCTGGAACTCTTTGCCTCGTCGCTGTGGGAAACGCTCATCATGGTGGGCATCTCGGGCCTTGTGGGCGGTCTCATCGGCGTGCCGCTGGGCGTGTTTTTGCGCCTCACGGACCATGGTGGCGTGCTGCAGAACGGCCCCGTCAACAAGCTCGTGGGCTGGCTGGTGAATGCCGTGCGCTCCACGCCCTTCATCATCTTGCTGGTGGCCATCATCCCGTTCACGCGCTTCATCACGGGCTCGTCCATCGGCACGGCGGCGGCCGTGGTGCCGCTGACCATTGCCGCTGCGCCCTTCGTCGCGCGCCTGGTGGAGGCTGCGTTGCGCGAGGTCGACCATGGGCTGGTCGAGGCGGCCCAGGCCATGGGGGCGACGACCAGCCAGATCGTCTGGAAGGTGCTGTTGCCGGAGGCTTTGCCTGGCATCGTCGCTGGGCTGACCATTACCTTCGTCAGCTTGACTGGTTACTCGGCGATGGCTGGGGCGATTGGTGGCGGGGGCCTAGGGGATCTGGGGATCCGGTATGGGTACCAGCGGTTCCTGCCGGAGATCATGCTGGCGGTGGTGCTGGTGTTGATTTTCTTTGTGCAGGCGGTGCAGAGCCTTGGGGATTGGGCTGTGCGTCGGCTGAGCCATCGTTGATTGGTTGACTGTGGTTGCTTCTGTGGTTTGTGTTGAGGGCGGAGGCCGGGATGTGCGCCCGGCGGCGCAGTAACTTTCTCTTGCGTCGCCAAGAGAAAGTCACCAAAGAGAAGGCGACCCCCAGTCTGCGTCCCCCATCGCCCGGTGGGCGATGGGGGCAACCTGCGATGCTCGGAACTGGGGTGGTGCCGCAGAACTCGCTGCGTTCTTCGAACTCCGCTCAAACAGCTGCGGCAAGCTAGAGGACGAAGCGTGTGTGTCCTTCGGCACACACGCCCACCCCAGTTCCTGCGCTTCTCGGCGCAGCCAGCAGGGGTGGGGAGCGGGGTCCCCACGGCTGCTGCTTCGCAGCTGCGCCTATGGTCGGGGACGCGCGCGATGCGCGCTGCCGACGCGCTGGGCGATCGCTCTGGCGAGCCGAGCGTAGCGAAGGGCCACACGCCGAGCGAAGCGATGGCCCGTGTGGAGCCCGTTCCCACCCCCTTCTGACCGTGCCGAGAAGCGCAGAAGCTGGGGTGGCGCGTGTGCCGCAGGACACACGCGCTTCGTCATCTGACTCGCCGCAGATGTCTGAGCGGAGTTCGAAGAACGTAGCGAGTTGCGAGGCGCACCCCAGCTTCGAGCATCGCAGGCTGCCCCCTCGTACGCAGTGCGAGGGGGACACGGGCAGCGGGGTCGCCTTTTCTTGGCCTACGTTCTTTTGGCGAAGCAAAAGAAGGTAGGTGCGCCGCCGGGCGCACACCCCGGCCTCCGTCCTTCAACCTACAACTGAAGCACCCACAGCCAAAGAGCCGCGAAGCTTCAAGACAATCAAGAAAATCAGCCCACGGTATCCCGGCTAACCCCAGCCGTCTGGCTGAACCCACCATCCACATACGTGATCTCGGCCGTCATGCCGCTGGCCAGGTCCGACAGCAAAAACGCCGCCACATTGCCCACGTCCTCAATGGTCACATTGCGGCGCAATGGAGAAGAGTCCGCCACCATCGACAGCAGCTTGCCAAAATCCTTGATCCCGCTCGCAGCCAGCGTCTTGATCGGCCCGGCGCTGATGCCATTCACACGCATGCCCTTGGGGCCCAGCGCCTCGGCCAGGTAGCGCACGCTGGCTTCCAGGCTGGCCTTGGCCAGGCCCATGGTGTTGTAGTTGGGGATGGTCCGCAGCGCGCCCAGGTAGCTCAGCGTGATCAGCGACGATTTTTCGTTGAGGTAGGGCAGGGCCGCCTTGGCCATGGCCGGGAAGCTGTAGGCGCTGATGTCGTGCGCAATGCGGAACGACTCGCGCGACAGGCCTTCCAGAAAGTCGCCGGCGATGGCTTCGCGGGGGGCAAAGCCGATGCTGTGTACAAAGCCGTCGAACTTTGGCCAGACCTGGGCCAGGTCAGCGAACATGCGGTCGATCTGTTCGTCGCTGCCCACGTCGCAGTCAAAGATCAGCTTGGAGTCGAACTCGGCCGCGAAGTCGGTGATGCGGTCCTTGAAGCGGTCGCCCACGTAGCTGAAGGCAAGTTCTGCACCCTGTGCGTGGCAGGCCCGGGCGATGCCGTAGGCGATGGAGCGGTTGGACAGCACGCCCGTGATGAGCAGTTTCTTGCCGGTCAGAAAACCCATGGTTCGTTCTCCTGTGGAATTGGGGGGAATGAATAGTAAAAATGGCAATGAAGGGCCGGGGGTAATCACCGCGTATGGATATGCGCCATCCGCAGCAGAGCCGGCCGAACGTAGTGCAGAATTGTCGCATGCGGTTTTGGCTCACTTTTTTACTGATGGGTTGTTGCACGGCACCGGCCTGGGCTGCGCATGGCTATGCACTGTGGGGCGACCTCAAGTACCCGCCCGGCTTTGCCCACTTCGACTACGTGAACCCCGATGCACCAAAGGGGGGCGAGCTGCGCATGGTGAGCAACCTGCGGTTCTCGACGTTCGACAAGTACAACCCCTTCACGCTGAAAGGCTCGCAGCCGGCCTACCTGCTGGAGCTGATCTTCGAGACCCTGCTCACCGCCTCCATGGACGAGACCGCGTCCGCCTACGGCCTGCTGGCCGAGAACGTGGACGTGGCCGAGGACCGCTTGAGTGCCACCTTTCGCCTGAGGGCCGAAGCGCGCTTCCATGATGGCGCCCCGGTGGAGGCGGCCGACGTCAAGTACAGCTACGAGACCCTCATCGGCCCCTATGCCTCGCCCAGCTATGCCAGCCTGCTGCAGGAAGTGGCCGGTGTGGATGTGCTGGACAAGCGCACCGTGCGCTTTCGTTTCAAGCAGCCCAACCGGGAGCTGCCGCTCACCGTGGGCAGCGTGCCGATCTTCAGCCGGGCCTGGGGCCGCCAGGCCGATGGCAAGACCAAGCGCTTCGATGAGATCGTGACCGACATCCCCGTCGGCAGCGGCCCCTACCGCATCGGGCCGGTGGCGTTCGGGCGCGACATCACCTATGTGCGCGACCCCAAGTACTGGGGCAGCCACCTGAACGTGAACAAGGGCGCATACAACTTCGACGGCATCACCGTCAAGATCTACAAGGACAACACCGCCCGACTGGAGGCGGTGAAGGCTGGCGAATTCGATTTCATGACCGTCTATTCGGCGGGCGACTGGGCGCGCCGCATCGACGGCAAGCTGTTCAGGCAGGGCGTGCTGGTCAAGAAGGACATGAAGCACCGCCTGCCTGCGGGCTTTCAGAGCTACGTGATCAACACCCGCCGGCCCATGCTCAAAGACCCGCGCGTGCGCGAGGCGCTGGGCCTGGCCATCGACTACGACTGGATGAACCGCCAGATGTTCTACGGCGGTTACCCGCGCGTGACCGACCTGTTCGGCAACACCGACTGCCAGGCCACCGGCACGCCCGGGCCCGAGGAGCTCAAGCTGCTGGAACCCTGGCGCGGCAAGCTGCCCGATGCCGTGTTTGGCCCCATGTACCAGCCGCCGGTCACGGAGGGCGAGGGCCACTCGCTGCGCGAGAACCTGCGCCGCGCCCGCCAGTTGCTGGCCGACGCCGGCTGGACCTACCGCGATGGCGCCCTGCGCAACGCCAAGGGCGATCCCATGGTCATCGAATACATGGACAGCCGCGAGGGCGGTGCCCGGGGCCTCGCGCCCTGGACGCGCAACCTCGAAAAGCTCGGCATCACCCTGCGCTTCACGGCAGTGGACTATGCCCTGTACCAGCAGCGCATGGACAAGTTCGAATTCGACATGATCACCCTGAACTACCCGGGCAGCTACAACCCGGGCCAGGAGATGCAGGAATACTTCGGCAGCAAGCGTGCCGACGTGGAGGGCGGCAACAACTACACGGGTGCGAAGAGCCCGGCCGTGGATGCCATCGTGGCCGCACTGACCCGTGCCAACAGCAAGGCCGAACTGCTGCCCGCCTGCCGCGCGCTGGACCGGGTGATCATGCACAGCCACTACCTGATCCCGCAGTGGAGCCTGTCCAGCCACCGCGTGGTGTACAACCAGCAGCGCCTGGCCTACAAGGAGCCCATGCCACCCTATGCCAAGGCAGAGGAGTGGTTGATGTTCTCCTGGTGGAGCCTCAAGCCATGATGGCCAGGCCGTCCCCGATGCAGCCCTGACCACTGGAGCCCAGCCACACGCCATGCTTGCCTACATCGCCAAACGCCTGCTGCTCATGCTGCCCACCTTGCTGGGCGTGCTGCTGATTACTTTTGCGGTGATCCAGTTCGTGCCCGGCGGCCCCGTGGAGCAGTACCTGGCCGAAGCGCGCACGGCGGCAGGCAAGGGGCGGGGAGCCGAAGGGGTCGGCATGACCTACCGCGGCGACCAGGGTGTGGACCCCAAGCGGATTGAACAGATCAAGGCGCTCTACGGCTTCGACAAACCGGCACACGAGCGCTTCATCATCATGCTGGGCCAGTTCGCACGCTTCGACCTGGGCAAGAGCTTCTTCCAGAACAAGAACGTGTGGGAGCTGGTCAAGGAGAAGCTGCCCGTCTCCATCAGCCTGGGGTTGTGGACCTTCTTCATCAGCTACTTGGTGGCCGTGCCGCTCGGGGTGGCCAAGGCGGTGCGTGCGGGCTCGCGCTTCGACCTGGTGACCACGCTGCTCATCCTGGTGGGCTATGCCATACCGGGCTTCGTGCTGGGCGTGGCGCTGCTGGTGATCTTTGGCGGGCAGTTGCAGTGGTTCCCGCTGCGCGGGCTGGTGTCCTCCAACTGGGAGCAACTGAGCTGGGGCGCGCGCATCGTGGACTACCTGTGGCACATCACGCTGCCGGTGACGGCCATGGTGGCGGGCAGCTTTGCGGTGACGGCCATGCTCACCAAGAACGCCTTCCTCGAAGAGATCCGCAAGCAGTATGTGCTGACGGCGCGGGCCAAGGGCCTGTCGGAGCGGCAGGTGCTGTGGAAGCATGTGTTTCGCAACGCGCTAATCCCCATCGTCACGGGGTTTCCGGCGGCCTTCATCGGCGCCTTCTTTGCGGGCTCGCTGCTCATCGAAACCCTGTTCTCGCTCGATGGCCTGGGCCTGCTCAGCTACGAGAGCGTGATCCGCCGCGATTACCCCGTGGTGCTGGGCACGCTGTACCTCTTCACCCTGATCGGGCTGGTCACCAAGCTCGTCAGCGACCTGTGCTACGTGTGGGTGGATCCGCGCGTGAAGTTTGATTGAATGACTGATTGACTGATTGATTGACTGATGACCGACCGCATGAACGCACCGTCCTCCAGTCCTGCCATTCCTGCAACGCCGGCCGCTCCCGCCGCCGCCTCCCTCTCGCCCTCGCGCCGGGCCTGGATGCGCTTCAAGCGCAACCGCCTGGGCTTCTGGAGCCTGGTCATCTTCAGCCTGCTGGTGCTCATCAGCCTCGGTGCCGAGTTGGTCAGCAATGATCGGCCGCTCATCGTGCGCTATGAAGGGCAGACCTATTTCCCCATGTTCAAGGTCTACCCCGAGAAGACCTTTGGCGGTGATTTCGAGACCCCCACGGACTACCTCGATCCCTTCATCCAGCAGCGCCTGAGCGCGGGCGACAACTGGGCGCTGTACACCATCAATCCCTACGGGCCGAACACGCTCAACTACTTTGCCAAGGCGCCCAACCCCTCGGCACCCACCCTGGACAACTGGCTGGGCACGGACGACCGCGGGCGTGACATGGTGGCCCAGTTGCTCTATGGCTTTCGCGTAAGCGTGCTGTTCGGCCTGGCCCTGACCTTCATCGGCACGGTGCTGGGGGTGATCACCGGGGCCATCCAGGGCTTTTTCGGCGGCAAGACGGACCTGGCCTTCCAGCGCTTCATCGAGATCTGGGGCTCCATGCCCGAGCTGTACCTGATCATCATCTTCAGCGCGCTGTTTGCGCCCAGCATCTCCTTGCTGCTCATTCTGCTTTCCCTGTTCGGCTGGATGGGCCTGTCGGACTATGTGCGGGCCGAGTTCCTGCGCAACCGCCAGCTCGACTACGTGAAGGCCGCGCGCGCCCTGGGCGTCAGCAATGGCCAGATCATCTGGCGCCACATCCTGCCCAACAGCCTGACGCCGGTGGTCACCTTCCTGCCGTTTCGCATGAGCGCGGCCATCCTGCTGCTCACCTCGCTCGACTTCCTGGGCCTGGGCGTGCCGACCGGCACGCCCAGCCTGGGCGAGCTGCTCAACCAGGGCAAGAGCAGCATCGACGCCTGGTGGATCTCGCTGAGCACCTTTGCCGTGCTGGTGATCACCCTGCTGCTGCTGACCTTCATGGGTGATGCGCTGCGCGACGCCCTGGACCCCCGCAAGGCCGACAAATGAACGCAGCTTCTGTGACGGGCGCAGCCCATACCGGCCCATTGCTCGACGTGCGCGACCTGCACGTCCACTTCGGCGCCAAGGAAGTGGTGAGCGGCGCCAGCTTCAGCATCGCCCCCGGCGAAAAGCTCGCCCTGGTGGGCGAATCGGGCTCGGGCAAGACCATCACGGCGCTCAGCCTGCTGCGCCTGGCCGGCGATGCGCGGGTCAGCGGCCAGGCGCTGCTGCGCGGGCGCGACCTGCTGGCGCTGAGCGAGCGCGAGATGCGCGGCGTGCGCGGCGGCGAGATCGCCATGGTCTTCCAGGAGCCCATGACGGCGCTGAACCCGCTGATGACCATAGGCCAGCAGATTGCCGAAATCCTGCAGCTCAAGAAGGGTCTCACGGGTGCGCAGTGCGCGCAGGCCGCCATCGAGCTGCTGGCCAAGACCGGCATCCCGGAGCCCGCGCGTCGGGCCAACAGCTTTCCGCACCAGCTTTCGGGCGGGCAGCGCCAGCGCGCCATGATCGCCATGGCCCTGGCCAGCGAGCCGCAGCTGCTGCTGGCCGACGAGCCCACCACTGCGCTCGACGTGACCCTGCGCGGGCAGATCCTGGACCTGCTCAGTGACCTGCAGCGCCAGACCGGCATGGCCGTGCTGCTCATCACCCATGACCTGAACCTGGTGCGCCGCTTTGCCGACCGGGTTGCGGTCATGGAGCAGGGCGTGCTGGTGGAGCAGGGCAGCGTGGCCGAGGTGTTCGGTGCGCCCCAGCATGCCTACACCCGCAAGCTGATGCAAAGCCAGCCCCAGCGTGACGTGACCGAGGCCGCGCCCGCACCGGGCACGCCGCCCGTGCTGCAGGCCAGTGACCTGCGCGTGGTCTACCCCACGCCGCTGCCTGGCTTGCGTGGTTGGTTCAAGAAAGGCGAGTTCGTGGCTGTGCAGGGCGCCAGCCTGGCGCTGCCACCCGGCCGCACGCTCGGGGTGGTGGGTGAATCGGGCTCGGGCAAGTCCACCCTGGCCCAGGCCATCCTGGGGCTGCTGCCCTTTGGCGGGTCGCTGCAGGTGGCGGGGCAGGGCTGGCAGGCGCCGGCCGTGCGCAATTCGCCGGCCAACCAGCAACTGCGCCGCAAGGTGCAGGTGGTGTTCCAGGACCCGTTCTCCTCGCTGTCGCCACGCCTCACGGTGGAAGAGATCGTGGGCGAGGGCATGCGCGTACACGAGCCCACGCTCAGCGTGGCCGAGCGCCGCACCCGCGTGGAGGCCGCGCTGGCCGAGGTCGGCCTGACCGAGGCGCAGTTCCCCGGCCTGCTGGCGCGCTACCCGCATGAATTCTCGGGCGGCCAGCGCCAGCGCCTGGCCATTGCGCGCGCCCTCATCGTGCAGCCCCAATTGCTGGTGCTCGACGAGCCCACCAGCGCGCTCGACGTCACCATCCAGCAGCAGGTGCTCAGGCTGCTGCAGCGCCTGCAGAAGGAAAAGGGCCTGAGCTACCTGCTCATCACCCACGACGTGCAGGTTATCCGCGCCATGGCGCACGAGGTGCTGGTGATGAAGGACGGCAACGTGCTCGAAAGCGGCCCCGTGGGCCAGGTGCTCGACGCGCCCCAGCACCCCTACACGCAGCGCCTCGTGGAGTCCGCCGGGCTGGACTGAGCCACACCTCTGGTTGGGCGCCGTGCCTTGGGGGTTCGAGCAGGCGGCTGAGGCGCTGGCCCCTGTCAGGCGTAGGTATCGAGCTGGCTGCCCAGGCTGGTGGAGGCTTGGGTTTCAGTTCTGGCGCGCTGCTCGCGTGCCGACTGGGCGGCCGATTCGGCCTTGCGGGCCTGGGCGTCCTGCTGCTCCTGCTGGCGCGCACGCTGGATGGCACTGATCTGCGCCTGCACCATCTGGATCTGGGCCTGCAGCAGCTTGACCTTCTCCTTCTTGGCCTTGGCGTCCATGTCGGAGGTGGCCACGTTCTTGAGCTCTTCGGTCAGCGATTGCAGCTGCTTTTGCAGCTTGGCGATCTCGCTGCCACCGCCCCCGCTGCTGGAAGAAGACACCTTGCCGGCCGATGAAGAGGAGGACACTTGCATGTCCTCTTATCGGCAGGTGTGGGGTACAACTTAAGTGTGGCGCAAGGGATTTTTCAGCCCTTGGGCTGTGCCGCAGGCACCGCACCCTCCTGCGCCACCCACAGCACCTTGTCCACCTGCACGCCGAGTGATCGGGCCTTGGCCAGCAACTGCTCGCGCACTCCGGGTGGCAGCGTTTTGGTGCGCGACAGGATCCAGAAGTAGCCGCGGTTGGAGCCGACCACCATGGACCACTGGTAGTCCGGGTCCAGGGCCACCACGTTGTAGCCGCCGTAGAAGGGACCGAAGAACGAGACCTTGAGGGCGCCCTTGTCGGGTTCGCCGGCAAAGCGGGCCTTGCCCTCGGCCTCTTTCCAGCGGTCGCGGCCTGGGTCGTAGCCGCGGTTGATCACCTGGATGGTGCCGTCCGGGTTGGGGAGGTAGTTCGCCGTGGTCTGCTGCAGGCCGCGCTCGAACGAATGGTCCAGCCGGGCCACCTCGTACCACTGGCCTGCATAGCGCTGCGCGTCGAAGGCCGCCACCGGCTCAATACCGGCGGGTGGGTGCGTGGAGCAGGCCGTGAAGAACAGCACCGCGCCCAATGCCAGCACGCCAATGGTGTTGGGCAGAAAGCGGCGGCCCACGGAGCGCGCTGCACCGGTCCGTGCGGCGGCGGGCTCGGGGTCTTGTGCTGGCGTGTCTGGCATGTCTCGCAGTTCAACAATGGTGTCAGGCATGGTGGTGTCCCTGGCTGAAAGGCTGGTCGCAGTCCTTGGCATGGGCCGGCCATTGGGGCGGGCGCTGCCTGTTCTGCGGCGGTGTGGTCAATGTAGTGAGGGCGTAGGCCACCGCGTGTAGGCGCGCGCTGGCATCGCCTGTCGGCGCGATGGTGGCTGCGCAGCGCTGCTGGCCTCCGTGCCGCGCATCACACCATGGCACGGCAGCGTTGGTGGCCGGCTGGCCGCAAGTGCGCGAGCGTTATTGCCACAAATGTCACGCTTTGGCGGCAGAAGTGGGGTTGCCGTACTGCCCGCGCAGTTGCCGCGCCTGCTGGCACAGAACTTGAAGGCACCCAGAGGACGGGGCACTGCAGGGTAGAGTGGCTACCAAGCCTGTGCCGCCCGGCGCGCCCAGCCCTGTTCCCACCGCTTGCATGAGGTCCTTCGCATGACGACATTCACCGCCACCGCCCCGGGCACAGCGCCCACCGCCCCCGCCAAGGATTCGCCCCCCGTGGTCGACCACCTGCGGTTTCTGCGCAAGCATGAGCATCTGTCCCCGGCCTTCGGCAACGATGGCTTCGCGCGCAAGGCCGAGGCCTTTGCACGCGTGTTCGGAACACCCAAATTCCTGGCTGCGCAAACCGCGTTCGTCGTCGTGTGGATAGTGATCAACCTGACAGGGGTCGCGAAATTCGATGCCTACCCTTTCATCCTGCTCAACCTGGCGTTCAGCCTGCAGGCGGCCTACGCTGCGCCCCTGATCCTGCTGGCGCAGACACGCCAGGCCGAGCGCGACAAGGCGCTTGCCGATGCCGATGCCCAGCACCGTGAAGACCTGGCCCGGGCCACCGAGCAGCGCCAGGCGATTGCCAGCCAGAACACCGCCCAGTTGCTCGACCTGCTGGAGCAGAACACGCGCCTCACCGAGATGACCAGGAAGCTCAGCGAACGCATCGAGGCCTTGACGGTGGAAATGCACCACCGCATGCACTACATGCCCGCTGTGGCCCGCACCCAGCAGCAGGCCGACCAGCCGGGCGCGCAGCAGTCCGGCGGCACCGGCGGGGATGCCAGCCCGCGCCAGGGTTGAGCCATGTTCGCCACCCACCCCCTGCCATTGGCCAGCACGGCAGCCGATATGGCCTTCGACATCGCATCCGCCCTGCAGGCATTGGGCGACCACGCCGTGTCGGGCGAGCCCATCGCGCTGCTGCACCTGGGCACCGAGCAGACGTGCATCGCGGTGCTGCGCGAGGGCACCGCACCCGGCCCTGTTGTCACCCTGGCCCTGGGCACGCACAAGACCGCCCGGGCCTTCTTCCGCCGCGACATACCCACCCCGTTGGAGCTGGAGAACGCCATCGCCAGCGTCGAAGACGAGGTCTACCTGGCCCACCGGCAGCACGCTGCGCAGGGCAATGCGCCGGGTAGGGTCTGGTGGTCCTCCGACGTCCGCCTGGTGGCTCTGGCCGAACTGGCCGGCGTGCCGCGTGGCCCTGCCATGCTGCTCACCCTGGACGCCATGGAGCGCCTGTTCCAGCGCCTGGCCGCCGTCTCAGAAGGCCGGCCGGCTGCCAGCGAGGGCCTGCCCGAGAGCGTGGAGTTCGCCACCACCTTGCTGCTGCTGCGCGAGCTGATGCACCACATGCCGTTTGGGCAGTTGCATCTGGTGGGGCTGCAATCAACCGTCTAGCCCCTGGGCGTAGACCGCGAATTCGTGGACCGGACCGAACCCGAGGGCCTGGGCCAGCTCGTACGACGCCCGGTTGCCCTTGAAGCAATCCCACCCCGGCTCCAGCCCGCGCCGCAGGCACGCATCAATGAACGCCGTGGCTGCAGCCCTGGCCAAGCCCCGCCGCCGGTAACCGTCAAAGGTGCAGATGTCGATGTCGTGCCGCGCCCCCTTCACGAACACCGAGTAGCACAGGCTGGCCACCCGCCTCTCGTGGAGCACGCAAAAACCGACGCCATCGCGTTCGAACTGCGCATCGGAAGCCCACATGCCTGCCGCGAAGGGGTACTGGCCACCATCGGCCAGGTGCCGCAGCAGCTGGGCATCCAGGGGCACCAGGCGGTGGCCCGGCGGCAGGGGCTGTTCGGTGCGCTGCGCCGCAAAGCGGGTGCGGTCGAACGAGAAGGCCACGCGCTGCAGCTTTTGCACGCCTTGCGCCTGGTGCTGGTCGAGCACCTGCTCCCAGCCGGCATGGCCCGGGTACAGAATGAAGAAGTCCTGCTGGGCAGGCGCCTGCAGCCAGTCGAGGCAGGCCGCAGCCAACGGCGTGTCGGGCCGCTCGCCCGCCAGCACGCAAAAGCCGTTGTCATAGACAAAGGCGGTGCGCAGGTCCCCGGCTTGCGGGACAAAGATGCGGCCCCGGGTATGGCCTGACAGCACGGCGCCCATGATCTCGGTGCCCGCGTGAAGCCCATCGAGCAGCGGGATCAGTGCGGGGAATTCTTTCGCATCCAGTTCATGCATGGTGCCGATGGTACCGACGCTCAGCCCCTGATTTCAGCCAGCCCCTGTGCCCGCCACCCCCGTGGCGATTGCCCAAAACGCTCCTTGAACGCCCGGCTGAAATGCGCCGCGTCGTTGAAGCCCCAGCCGAACGCGATCTCCGCCACCGAGGTCTTCGTGCGGCGTGCATCCAGCAGCTCGCGGCTCGCGCCGTCCAGCCGCTGGCCCCAGAGGTAGTGCGAGGGTGACTGTGGCTCGGCCTTGAACAGGCGGTGCAGGTGGCCGCTGGACATGCCCAGGTCCGTGGCCACGGATTCGATGGTCAGCGCCGGGTCGCGCAGCCGGCCGTCGATGTGCCGCTTGATGCGCGCCACATGGTAGGCACCCAAGGTCGAGGGCTCGGCCCGGCTGCAGGCGGGCAGCGACTGCAGGCCGGCCACCAGCACGCTGATGACGCCGCTGGCCACGGCAGCGGCCGAGGCGGCGGGCAGGCTGTCCACCTCTCCCCGCAAGGCGGTGACCATGCTGGCCATCAGGTGCCCGGCCCCGCTGCGGCCCGAGACGGTGGTGGCCGTCAACTGCTCGGTGCCCGCCACCAGCGCACGCAACTGCTCGCCGCGCAGCTTGAGCACGATCTCCTCGAAGTCCTCGCTGAACTGCAGGGTGTAGGGCCGCGTGCTGTCGTACAGCGCAAAGTCGCCGGGGGCCACGGCCGCGTCGCGCCCGTCCTGGGAGATGACGCCGTGGCCCTTGGTCTGCAGGCTCACGATGAAGCAGTCGTCCGTGGCGCGTGAGATGAAGCTCGGCGTGCGCACCACGCGTTGCGCGCAGGAGCGCACCACCGACAGGTCCAGCCCCGGCAGGTGGTGGCTCTGGATGGAGCCGCCAAAGCGGTCGCCGCGCGGCGCATCGCATTCGAGCTGCACGTAGGTGGTGCAGATCATGTCGGTCCAGTAGGCCACCCGGTCGCGCGGGGCAATGGGGTCGGTACTCAAGAGTTGGCTCATGGCGGGTCTCCTACGGATTTGCCTTCAACCGTCTAACGTCGTTGGGGAGCCTTGCCGTGCTAAAGCACTGTCTGCAGCTCCCCGCCTAGTTAGAGCGGCTAACAAAACTCTTCTGGCGTCGTTGCAGCGTCTTGTCGTACTGCTCGTACTGCCTGCGACGCAGCGCCTAGCCAGAACCGCTTCGCTGAGTTTTGTTAGCCGCTCTTAGCCGGCCGAATGCAAATCCGTCGCGAATGCTGGACAGGGCAGGGGAGCGTGACTGCTCGCAATCATCCTCCTGCTGCGCCCATTGTTCAAGCAAGGCCCATGCCGGTAAACCCGGGGCGGTGAGCCTGGATCAAGCCTGGGGAGACTTTCAGTCAAGTCGCCGTCCGCGTGGCTTTGCGGCAAGAGCCGCGAGACCCACAGGCAAGACGGCGCGCGGCTTCGGCCCGAGCATTCAGGTACCGCAGCAGGCACTGCCCGCGCACGGCCACCCCCTCCACCTTGATCGACAGGACCCATTCCATGCCCGCCACCCTCCACCCCAAGCTGCGCGTTGCCGCCGTCCAGGCCGCGCCCGTGTTCCTCGACCTCGATGCCACCATCGACAAGACCATTGCGCTGATGAAGGAGGCGGCCAAGCAGGGCGCGCAGCTCGTGGCCTTCCCGGAGACCTGGATCCCCGGCTACCCCTGGTGGATCTGGCTCAACTCGCCCGCCATGGGCATGCAGTACGTGCAGCGCTACAACGACAACTCGCTGGTGGTCGGCTCGGCCGAGTTCCAGCGCCTGGCGCAGGCCGCGCGCGACATCGGCATCTGGATGTCCACCGGCTACAGCGAGCGCGCGGGCGGCAGCCTCTACATCGCCCAGGCCCTGTTCGACGACCAGGGCCGCGTGGTCAAGACGCGGCGCAAGCTCAAGCCCACGCATGTGGAGCGCACTGTGTTCGGCGAAGGCGACGGCAGCGACCTGGCGGTCATGCCGACCGCCATCGGCAATGTCGGCATGCTCGCCTGCTGGGAGCACCTGCAGCCCCTGAGCAAGTACGCCATGTACGCGCAGAACGAGCAGATCCACATCGGCGCCTGGCCCAGCTTCTCGCTGTACCGTGGCGCGGCCCATGCGCTGGGTGCCGAGGTCAACAATGCCGCGAGCCAGGTCTACGCGGTCGAAGGCGGCTGCTTCGTGGTCGCGCCGTGTGCCACCGTGTCGAAGGAGATGCACACCATGCTCTGCACCGACGACCTGCAGCGCCAGTTGCTGCTCGAAGGCGGCGGTTTCGCGCGCATCTACGGCCCTGACGGCGCATCGCTGGGCACACCGCTTGGCGAGAAGGAAGAAGGCCTGGTGATTGCCGATATCGACCTGGGCACGATCTCCCTGGCCAAGACCGCTGCCGACCCTGCCGGCCACTATGCCCGGCCCGACGTCACGCGCCTGCTGCTCAACCAGACGCCGGGCGACCGCGTGGTCTCGCAGGTACCCGTCGGCATGGCGGCAGCGGCGGCCAACGAAGCCAGCGCCGAGCCTGCACCCGTGCTGGCCGAGTCCTGAGCATTGCGCACCGGAGCCGCGCCATGGAATCCGCCATCCCCAGCCACCTGCAATGCCCGCGCCTGCGCCACCGCAGGGTGCCCGACGACTATGTGCCGCCGTACCCCGCCACCGTGGCGCGCTACCGCCCCGAGGTCACGCGCGTGGTCATGGCCTACTTCGGCATCCAGCACCGGGCGGATGCGCCCGCGCCCGCCCTGGCCGCGCGGGCGCTGCATTGCATCGCTGAGGCCTTTGCCGGCGCCAACGGCCCGGGCCACTGGGACCGCGCGCAGTGCCTGGACCAGGCGGGCTACCTCAACACCATCACCATCGGCTACTGGGACAACCCGGCCGCCTATGCGGCCTGGTTTGCCGAGCACGGCGAGCGCTGGGCATCCGGCGCGTTCAACGAGCCCGGGCTGGGCCTGTTCACCGAGGTGCTGCAGCCTGCGGCGGACCGCTTCGAGACGCTGTTTTCCAGCGATGGGATTGAGGGCGTGGCCGGCGTTTCCAGCGGCCTGGGCGAACCCATCCAGGAGCATGCCTACTGGGGCGGCATGCGCGACCGCCTGGCCCTGTCGCAGACCAGTGGCATGGAGCCCGCCGGTGCGCCGATGATCGCCACCGAGGGCCTGCACCAGCGCGTGCTGCCGCACGAGAACCTGTGCCTCATCCGCTCCGGCCAGGACTGGACCGGCACCCAGGGCGACGAGCGGCGCATGTACACCGAGGAGGTCGAGCCCGTGCTGCGCGCCGGCATGGACTTCCTGCAGGACCAGGGCCGCCAGGTGGACTGCTATGCCAACCGCTACATGAGCGTGGTGGACGCGGCGGGCAAGCCCATGGACAAGAGTTTCGGCATGGGCTGGTGGCGCAGTCTTGCGTCGTTGGAGCGCTGGGCCGAATCGCACCCCACGCACGTGGCCATCTTTGGCGCGGCCATGAAGTACCTGGGCACCATGGGCCCGGCGGCGCAGCTCAAGCTCTACCACGAGGTCACGGTGGCCACGGCGGCAGAGCAGTATTTCGAATACTTCAACTGCCACCCGCGCACGGGCATGCTGGGGGCGGCAGGGTAGGCGCTCCCTATGGGCGGCACTCAACCCCGCTGGCAATCCGCCACGAAGGCGTCGAGCAGCGCGCCGAACTGCGCCGGGTTCTCCCATTGCACGGCGTGGCCGGCGCCTTCCACTACCTGCACCTTGCCGCGCCACAGGGTAGGGATGGTGGGGGCCAACCCGTCGAGGTAGGCCGGGTTCACGATCTGCTCGTGCGCGCCCTGCACGATGGCCAGGGGCCGGCCGATGGTGGCGATGATGTTCAGCTCATCCGCATAGCCCACGGTGCCTATGCCCGCTGCAAGGGATCCGCGGGCGTGGCCGTCCGTGCGACGGGCGTCCTGCAGCATGAAATCGGCTGCGGCCATGCCGGGCGCCATGTAGTCGGCCACCCAGGCGCGGGCGTCGTCCTCGGACCAGTCCTTGACGAAGCCCAGGCCGAGCTTGAGGAAGGCACCGCCGAAATCCGCCGTGGGCGGAAACGGCAGGGGCGGCGTGCCGAAGACCATGAAGCCCGCCGCCTGCGGCAGGGATGCCGCCGCTTCGAGCACGGCATGCCCGCCCAGGCTCCAGCCCACGAACACGGCGTTCTCCACCCCCATCTGGCCGGCCACGGCGCGGACCACATCGGCATAGCCGGGAATGCTGTAGACCGTGCTGCGCACCATCTGCTCGGCATCGGCGGACTGGCCGTGGCCCGGCAGGTCCGGCGCGATCAGGCGGTACTTCTTGCCCAGCTCGCCGGTGAGCAGGGGCTCCCACACGCGCGACGAGGACGAGTTGCCATGCACCAGCACCACGGCCGGGCCGCTGCCGCCGCTGTCGTGCACCGAGATGCGCTCGGAGCCGATGGAGAGCACGCGGCTGGGCGATGGTCGGGCGTCGAAGGTCGAATCTGCGGACATGCGGTCGGGCTCCCTGGCGGTTGGTTCAACGGGCGAAAGGTGGTGCACCCTCGGTTCACTGCTGCGGCAAAAAGGTCTCGGCCAGCCGTACCCAGAACGCGCCGCCCACCACGATGTTGCCATCGTGGAAATCGTACCCCGGGTGGTGCACCATGCAGCCGCCGGGGGCATTGCCGTTGCCGATCTGCAGGTAGGAGCCGGGCACCTTCTCCAGCATGAAGGCAAAGTCCTCGCTGGCGGGCAGGGCAGCTGCCTGCAGGGTCACGCGCTCGGGGCCCACCAGGTCCAGCGCCACCTGGCGCGCCAGCGCCGTCTCTGCCGGGGTGTTCACCAGTACGGCGTAGCCGGGCCGCCAGTCGAGCCGCGCCACCGCGCCGTAGCCGGTGGCGGTGGCGTCCACCAGCGCGCGGATGCGCTGCTCCAACAGCGCACGCACGGCGCTGTCCATGGCGCGCACGCTGATCTCCAGCACGGCGCTGGCCGGGATCACGTTGTTGGCCTGGCCGGCGTGCAGCGCGCCCACGGTCACCACGGCCATCTGCTGCGGGTCCACATTGCGCGAGACGATGGTCTGCAGCCCCATCACCAGGCTGGCCGCGGCCACCACGGGGTCGATGGCCGCGTGCGGCATGGCGCCGTGGCCGCCCACGCCCTCCAGGGTGATGGTGGCGTAGTCGCTCGATGCCATGGCCGGCCCCTCGCGCAGCAGCAGGTGGCCCTGTTCAACGCCGGGCATGTTGTGCATGGCAAACACCGCATCGCAGGGGTAGCGCTCGAACAAACCGTCGGCCATCATGCGCAGCGCGCCGCCGCCGCCTTCCTCGGCGGGCTGGAAGACCAGGTTCAGCGTGCCGCTGAACTGGCCGTGCTCGGCCAGGTACCAGGCCGCCGCCATCAGCATGGCGGTGTGGCCGTCGTGCCCGCAGGCGTGCATCACGCCCGGGTGGGCGCTGCTCCAGGCGGCGCCCGTGGCCTCGGTGATGGGCAGGGCGTCCATGTCGGCGCGCAGGCCCAGGCGTGGGCCCTGGCCGCGCGCCAGCCTGCCCACCACCCCGGTGCCGCCGATGCCGCGCTCCACCGCATAGCCCCAGCGCTCCAGCCGCTCGGCCACCAGTTCGGCCGTGCGCTGCTCTTCAAAGGCCAGCTCGGGGTGGCGGTGGATGTCGCGGCGCAGGGCGATGAACTCGCTGGCGCGCTCCTGCAGGGTGTCGAACAAGCTGCGGTTCATCGTCGTCATCGTCATTGCGGCTGCAGGTTGATGGAGCGCGCGATCTCGCGGTAGCGCGCGGTCTCGCTCTCGAAGAAGGCGGTGGACTCGGCCAGCGTCATTGCGGGCGATGCCACCATGGACTGCGCTGCGAGCTGGGTGTGCACCGTCGGGTCCTTGAGCGCGCGGCCGATGGCCTGGTGCAGGCGCTGCACCACGGGCTCGGGAGTCTTTTTGGGCACCATGAAGCCGGTCCAGATCTTGTACGAGAAGTTGGGCAGGGTCTTGCCCTCGCTCACCGTGGGAATGTTCTTGAGCATCTCCGAGCGCTGCGCGCCCAGCTGGCCAATGATCTTCAGCCGCCCCTGGTCCGCCATGGCACCCATCGCCGAGCTGTAGACCAGCACCGCAAAGTCGAGCTGCCCGCCGCCCAGGTCCTGCAGCAAGGGCGCATTGCCCTTGTAGGGGATGTGCTGCATGGTGGTGTGCGTGGCCTGCTGCACCTTCTCCAGGATCAGGTGGTACAGCGAGCCGATGCCCACGCTGCCGTAGCTCAGCGGGTCCTTGCCCGGCGTGCGCGCCAGCGCGATCAGCTCGTCCACGCTGTTCACGCCCAGGTCCTTGCGCGTCACGAAGACCATGGCTGCGTCGGACACCGGGTGTACGAGGCGGAAGTCCTCGGTGCGCAGCTTCACCGCGGCGTTGGCCAGCGGCGCCAGGATGGCCTCGTTGGGCGAACCCTGGAAGATGTAGTACCCGTCGGCCGGCGCGGCCAGCACCTTCTGCGCGGCCATGGCACCCGCGGCGCCGCCCAGGTTCTCCACGATCACCTGCTGGCCCAGCTCGCGGGTCATGGGGGTGTTGAGGATGCGGGCCATCGCGTCGGACGGGCCGCCCGCAGGGTAGGGCACCATCAGGCTCACCGGCTTGGCGGGGTAGGCACCGGGTGCCTGGGCCAGCGCGGCCAGGGGGCTGGCGCCGAGCACCAGGCCCGTGAGCCCGGCCAGTGTGGCGAGCAGGCGTTTCATCGCAGTCGTTGTGTTCATTGATCGATCCCTTGCAGACAGATTGGTAAGCGGCCATGGCATCCCATGGTCTCCATTTCTTCGACACCCCTGGCTCCGCCACACCTCTCTTGTCGGGGCTGTGGCAGGTCAGTCGGGCCATCTTAGGATTGGCCTATCTGCGCGTCCAATGCATTGCAAAGTGGGTTAGCATGAGTTGAAGTTATTCAATTTTCTTGCACCAGAAGGGGGCAATCGGCATGACTTTGGTGCAGCTTCGGCACTTCATTTCGCTGGCGCAGACCGGCTCGTTCAGCAAGTCGGCCGAGGCCATGCACCTCACGCAGCCCGCGCTCAGCCGCAGCATCCGCGCCATCGAGGACGAGCTCGGCCTGCCGCTGTTCGACCGCATCGGCCGGCGCAGCGAGCTCACGCCCTTTGGCCGCCAGGTGCTGCAGCGCGCCCAACGCCTGGTGGACGATGCGGCCGAACTGCACGCGCTGGGCCAGCGCATGCAGCAGGGCGAGGGCGGCGCCATCCGCATCGGCCTGGGCTCGGGCCCCGGCGCCTTGCTGATGACGCCGCTGCTCATGCAGGTGGCCACGCACCACCCGCAGCTCACGCTGGAAATCTCGCGCGGCAGCACCGACCGGCTGGTGCAGGCCCTGCGCGACCGGCAGCTCGACGCCCTGGTGATCGACGCCCGCTCGCTGCAGCCCGCCACCGACCTGCGCACCGAGCTGGTCTGCGAGATCCGCGGCTCCTTCATGGTGCGGCGCGGCCACCCGCTGCTGCGCAAGCGCGGCGGCGTGCGCTTCGAGATGCTCAAGGACTACCCCATCGCCTCCACCCCGCTCAGCGACGAGGTGGCGCGCCGGCTCATGGAAACCTACGGCCCCGAGGCCCATCCCGCCGCCTGCGTGACCCTGCGCTGCGAGGAGATACCGAGCCTGGTCGAGGTGGTGCGCAAGAGCGACGCCATCCTGCTGGCCGTGCGCGCTGCCGCGCCCGACCTGGTGGAACTGCCCATGGTGCCCGGCGAGATCACCACCGCGTTGTTCGGCCTGGTCACCCTGGCAGGCCGCGCCGAGGCCCCGGCCATGCCCATCGTGCGCACACTGGTGCAGGAGCTATTGAAAGATTGAGCGACAGCGTTTCTATCCGCCCAGCATGCGCAGGGCCAGGCCCGCCAGCGCGCAGCTCGCCAGCAGCGGCAGCACCCCCAGCTTGAAGCGGAACAGCGCCACACCGGCCAGCACGGTGATGGCGACGGAGGCGATGTCCACCCCACCGGCAAAGCCCTGCGGCCACCAGACATGCCAGGCGAAGAACAGGGCCAGGTTCAGGATCACGCCCACCACGGCGGCGGTGATGGCCGTGAGCGGCGCCGTGAAGCGCAGCTGGTTGTGCGTGGTTTCGATCAGCGGCCCGCCCGCCAGGATGAACACGAACGATGGCAGAAAGGTGAAGAAGGTCACCACCGACGCCGCCAGCGCACCGGACCAGAAGGCCGCATCGGGCCCGAGCACGTTGTGCAGCCAGCCGCCGAGAAAGCCCACGAAGGCCACCACCATGATCAGCGGGCCTGGCGTGGTCTCGCCCAGCGCCAGGCCGTCGATCATCTGCCTGGCATCGAGCCACTGGTAGTGCTCCACCGCACCCTGGTACACGTAGGGCAGCACGGCATAGGCCCCGCCAAAGGTCAGCAGCGCCGCCTTGGTGAAGAACCAGCCCATCTGCGTGAGCGTGCCCTCCCAGCCCACCAGCGCCACCAGCACCCCCATGGCCGCCAGCCACAGGCCGCCGCCCACGGCCAGCACCTGCGCCAGGCGCTTGCGGCTGAACAGGGCATGGGCCGGTGTCGGCGTGTCGTCGTCGATCAGCGCGGGCCCATAGCCCCGCTGGGCACTGCCGTGGCCGCCGGCCGAGAACAGCTGCGGCCAGCGCTGCCCAGCCACATGCCCGGCGAGCGCGGCCGCGAGCACGATGGCCGGGAAGGGCACGCTGAACGCCATGATGGCCACGAAGGCTGCCGCCGCCATGCCCCAGAGCCAACGGTTCTTGAGCGCGCGCGTGCCGATGCGGTGGGCTGCATGCAGCACCAGCGCCGTCACCGCCGGCTTGATGCCGTAGAAGATGCCCTCCACCACGGGCAGGTGCCCATAGGCGATGTACACCCAGGACAGCAGTATCAGCAGCACCAGCGAGGGCAGCACGAACAGCCCACCCGCCACCAGCCCGCCGCGCGTGCGGTGCATCAGCCAGCCGATGTAGGTGGCCAGTTGCTGCGCCTCGGGGCCGGGCAGCACCATGCAGTAGTTGAGCGCATGCAGAAAGCGCTTCTCGCTGATCCAGCGGCGCCGCTCCACCAGCTCGGTGTGCATGATGGCGATCTGCCCCGCCGGCCCGCCAAAGCTGATACAGCCCAGCTTGAGCCAGAACCACAGGGCCTGGGCGAACGGCACGTCGGCGGGACGTGCATCGGCGGCGGCGCCGCCCTTGTCGGCCATCGTGGCCAGATTGCTCGTGTCGGTCATTTCATTCACATCGGTCATGCTGGCACGCCTTCGGGCGCCCAGCGGTGGCTTTCCTGCGGCCCTGCCACACCGTTGTGGCACCAGGCGTAGAGCGCGTCGTACAGGGGCATGGCCGCCTCGAGCATGCCCAGGTCGTCGCTGGCGTGCAGCTGCGAGAGGCCGAGGGACACCGCCAGCAGCCCTGCGGCCTGCGGCGCCAGCTGCAGCTGGTCGGTATCGGCACCGCGCACGATGCGGGCCAGCGCAGCCAGGGCCGGGTCGGCCTGCAGGCCAAACGCGGCCAGCAGCGCATCGAAGCTGCACAGCGCGCCCTCGTGCGTGATGGGCGCACCGGGAATGTCGTAGGCCACGGCATGCAGCCGCTGCGCCTCGGGCAGCACCTGGGCCGCTTCCACGTAGAGGAACTCCGCGCGCGGGTCGATGAAGCGGCGCACCAGCCAGGGGCAGGCAATGCGGTCGATTTGGGGCCGCGTGCGGGTGATCCAGCGCGACGCAGCCGTGCCATCCACGCCCAGGTCGGGCCGCTTGCGCAGCCCCAGGGGCCGCATGGCGCGCCAGCGGGCCAGGTCCTCGGACGTGTCGACGCCGGGCTCGCCCCCCTCGAACCCTCCCGCCAGGAAGCGGGCATTCCAGCCCGCCTGCCGCAGCACGGCCGCAGCCTCCTGGCTCACGGCATGGCCGTACACGCAGTACACGACGGCCTCACAGGGCGGGGCGTTGGCGGCCAGGGCGGCAATGTCTTCGGGTGTGCAGTGCCGCGCGCTGGCCAGCAGGTGCGTGCTCTCGGCAAAGCGGGGCCGCCGGCGCACATCCAGGACGAGCGGGGCGCCGGGAGTGCCGATGCGGGCGGCGAGGTCTTGGGGAAGAACGGAAAGGGGAAGGGCGTTGCCCATAGAGGTGTCCACGGATGACTCCCGCAAAGAGTGATCAGCGCTTGGATGGGACACCATCTATCCGTGAGGATTCGGGAGGCTGGGTTCCCGATGCGCAAATCTTAACAGGAGTCTTTGACGCACTCTCCGTCGCAAGCGCTGGCACCCCTGGCCCTGCCAATGCACGTCCGTTCCGGGAAAACCCCTAACAAGTTGGTATTGCAACTGGTTGGTAAGCCAACCATAATTTGACGCATATCAACACGACTTGCGAGCGCATTGCCACGCAGGCGTCCAACCCAGGAGACTCCCCATGAACCCGACCCGTCGCACCCTTGCCTGCGCGCTGCTTGCCGCATCCGGCCTGGCCCTTGCCCCCGTGCCGGCCCAGGCGCAAAGCACTGCCGTCAAGGTGGGTGTGGTGGGGCCGTTCTCGGGGCCGTTCGCACACTACGGCGCGCTGTTCAAGGCGGCGGTCGAGGCCTATGTGGCCACCCAGGGCGGCAAGCTCGCGGGCAAGGAGATCGAGTTCATCTACCGCGACACCGGCGGCCCCAACCCCGGCCAGACCAAGACCCTGGTGCAGGAGCTCATCGTCAAGGACAAGGTGGACTACCTGGGCGGCTTCGTCTTCACGCCCAACGCGCTGGCCGTGGCGCCGCTGATCCAGCAGTCGCAGACGCCCACCGTCATCTTCAACGCCGCCACCTCGGCCATCACCGAGAAGTCCGAGTACTTCATCCGCACCAGCTACACGCTGTGGCAGGTCACGGTGCCCATCGCCCAGTGGGCCGCCAAACAGGACATGAAGAAGGTGGTGACGGCCGTGACCGACTACGGCCCCGGCATCGACGCCGAAACCGCGTTCAAGGCCGAGTTCGCCAAGCAGGGCGGCACGGTGGTCGAGAGCATCCGCATGCCCATCGCCACCACCGACTTCGGCCCCTTCGTGCAGCGCATCAAGGCCAGTGGCGCGCAGGCGGTGTACACCTTCCTGCCCGGCGGCCCGCCCAACCTGGGCTTCGTCAAGGCCTACAACGAGAACGGCCTGGCCAAGGCCGGCGTGCAGTTCCTGGGCACGGCCGAGACCGATGAGTTCGACCTGCAGAAGTTCGGCGATTCGGCCCTGGGCCTGACCACGGCGTTCCACTACTCCGGTGCCCATGATTCGCCCGAAAACAAGAAGTTTGTCGATGCCCTCAAGAAGCGCGACCCTGCTGCGGTCGCCAACTATGCCTCGGTGGGCGCGTGGGACGGCATGCACGTGATCCACAAGATGATCGAGGCCACCGGCGGCAAGAAGGACGGCGCCAAGGCCCTGGCCGCTGCCCGAACCCTGCAGTGGGAGAGCCCGCGCGGCCCGGTGCGCATCGATGCCAAGACCCGGCACATCACGCAGAACGTGTACCTGCGCAAGGTGGAGCGCGTGGGTGGCCTGCTGGTCAACAAAGAGGTGCAGAGCTTCGGCCCGCACGGCGACTACGGGCTCGACAAGTAAGCCACGCACCCCCAGGTCTGCACTGAAGTCGCTGCCACCGTGAACACCTTTTTCAACATCCTGATCGACGGGCTGGCCTACGGCATGGTGCTGTTCGTCATAGCCGTCGGCCTGTCGGTCACGCTCGGGCTGATGCGCTTCGTCAACCTCAGCCATGGCGCCTTTGCCATGGTGGGCGGCTACTGCGCCGCCTGGCTCACCCGCGAGGCGCAGTGGAGCTTCTGGCTGGCCGTGCCCCTGGCGATTGCCGCCACCGCGCTGCTGGGCGCCGTGCTCGAAGCGCTGGTGCTGCGCCACCTGTACCGCCGCAAGGAGCTGGACCAGGTGCTCTTCACCATCGGCCTGAGCTTTGTGCTGATCGCAGCCACCAACGCCATTGCCGGCCCACAGGTGCAGCTCATCGTGTTGCCCCCGCTGCTGGCCGGCTCGGTGGACCTGGGCTTTCGCACGCTGCCGGCGCAGCGCCTGCTGGTGATCGGTGCCGGGCTGGCCGTGGCGGCCGCTGCCGCGTGGACGGTGACCCGCACCCGCTTCGGCGTGTGGCTGCGCGCTGCGGTGGACCACAGCGGCACCGCATCCACCCTGGGCATACCGATCCGCACCGTGCAGTGCGCCAGCTTTGCGGCCGGTGCCGCGCTGGCCGGGTTCGGCGGCATCCTGGGTGCCGAGCTCATGCCGCTGGAGCCGTACTACGCCCTCAAGTACCTGGTGCTGGTGCTCGTGGTGGTGGCCGTGGGCGGCATGGGCAGCATTGCCGGCTCGCTGGCTGCTGCCGTGCTGCTGGGCACCATCGAGACGGCCAGCCGCTACCTGGCGTCCGAATGGGGCAGCCTGTTCTTCTTTGTCGCCATGGCCGTGCTGCTGGCCTGGCGCCCCCATGGTCTCCTGAAGCGATGAGCAATCCCACCATGACCCACCCTGTGCAAGCCGCCGCTGCCGTGGCCACGCCCGCGCAGCCTGCCCAGGCGGCACCGCGCTGTGCGCCTGCCTGGCGCGCACCCCTGCTGCTGCTGGTCGCGGGCCTGGCGGCCTGCGCCGTGTTCCCCGACCAATTGGGGCTCATCACGCGCATCTTCATCACCGGCCTGTTCGTGCTGTCGCTCGACCTGGTGGTGGGTGTGGCGGGCCTGGCCACGCTGGGGCATGCAGCGCTGTTTGGCCTGGGGGCGTACGCGGCCGGCATCTTTGCGCTGCATGCGCATGCCGACCCGTTGCTGGGCCTGGGCGTGGGCATGGCGGCAGGCGCCCTCACGGCGCTGGTCTCGGGCGCCTTTCTGCTGCGCTACCAGGGCTTCACCTTCCTCATGCTGACGGTGGCGGTCTCGCAGATCGTGCTGAGCCTGGTGCAGAAGGCGCGCAACTGGACGGGCGGCGACGACGGCCTCTCGGGCTTTGCCATGGCGCAGCTGCTGGGCCGCTTCGCCTTCGACCTGGAGGGCAAGGTGGCTGCCGTGTACTCACTCGTGGTGCTGGTGCTGCTGTTCTATGTCGCGCAGCGCATCGTGCAGTCGCCGTTTGGCCTGGCCGTGCGCGGCATCCACGAAAACCGCGCCCGCATGGCCGCGCTGGGCACGCCCGTGTTCCGCCGCCTGTGGCTGCTGTACACGGTGGCGGGTGCGCTGGCCGGTGCCGCTGGCGCCCTGTCGGCACAGACCAATGCGGTGGTGGGCACGGACAGCCTCTCGTTCGCGCTCTCGGCCGAGGCGCTGGTCATGCTCATCCTGGGCGGGGCAGGGCAGCTCACCGGTGCGCTGGTGGGGGCCACGGTGTTCACGCTGCTGCACCACACGGCCGCGTCCATCAACCCCTACCACTGGCTCTTCGTGGTCGGCGGCCTGCTGATGCTGGTGGTGCTGGTGCCGCCCGCGAAGGCCTGGGCCTGGCTGCGCCAGCGCGCGGGAGGTGTGCGATGAGCGGCCATGCCATCTCCGATACCCTGCTTGATGTGCAGGCGCTGGACAAGCGCTTCGGCGGGCTGCACGTCACGCGCAATGTCTCCTTTCAGCTGCGCGCGGGCGACCGGCTGGCGCTGATCGGCCCCAACGGCGCGGGCAAGACCACGCTGGTCAACCAGATCAGCGGCGTGCTGGAACCCAGTGCTGGCCAGATCTGGCTGCGCGGTGCCGACGTCACCCGCACCAGCCAGGCCCAGCGCGTGCGCGCCGGGCTGGCCCGCACCTTCCAGATCACCACGCTGGCGCCGCACTTTGCGGTGCAGCGGCAGATCGAGCTGGCCCTGTTCGAGCGCGAAGGACTCACGGGCCGCCTGTGGCGCAGCATCGACGGCTACCCCGCGCTGCAGGCCGAGGCCCAGGACATCCTGGCCCGCTTCGGGCTGCAGGCCCATGCCGCCACGGCCACACAGGACCTGGCCTATGGCGAGCAGCGCCTGATCGAGATGGCGCTGGCGCTGGCCCTGCGCCCCAAGGTGCTGCTGCTCGACGAGCCCATGGCCGGCGTGCCCAAGGGGGATGGCGCCCGGCTGCTGGCCGCATTGGACGCGCTGCCCGGCGACCTGGCCGTGCTCATTATCGAGCACGACATGGACCTGGTGTTCCGCTTTGCCAACCGCATCGTGGTGCTGGCCGAAGGCGCCGTGCTGGCCGATGGCTCGCCCGACGAAATCCGCCGCGACCCGCGCGTGCGCGCCGCCTATTTAGGAGTCTGAGCACCATGAACGCATCTCCTGTTCTGAGCCTGCAGAACGTGGTGGCCGGCTACGGCCCCACCACCGTGCTGGACGGCCTGTCCTTCGACGTCCATGCCGGCGAGCGCCTGGCCATGATCGGCCGCAACGGCGTGGGCAAGACCACCGCGCTGCGCGCCGTGATGGGCCTGGTGCCCCTGCGCAGCGGCAGCCTCACTTTCATGGGGCAGGACATTGCCGCGCTGCTGCCGCACCAGCGTGCCGAGCGGGGCCTGGGCTATGTGCCGCAGACGCGCGACATCTTCCCCTCGCTGACGGTGGAAGAGAACCTGCTGGCCGGCCTCAAGCGCCGCCCGCGCAGCGCGCTCGACGAGGCCTACGCCCTGTTCCCGCGCCTGGCCGAACGCCGGCGCAACGGCGGCACCCAGCTGTCGGGCGGCGAGCAGCAGATGCTGTCGGTGGCGCGCGCGCTGCTGGGCCGGCCCACGCTGCTGCTGCTCGACGAGCCACTGGAGGGCCTGGCCCCGCTGATCCGCCAGGAACTGCTGCGCGCCTTTGCCCACATGGCGCAGCAGACCGGCATGGCCACCATCATCGTGGAGCAGCAGGTGGACGAAGCCCTGCGCTACGCCCAGCGCGCCGTGGTGCTGGACCATGGCACGGTGGTGCATGAAGCCGGCGCCGCCGAACTGCTGCAAGACGAAGCTACGCTAGAGCGTTGGGTGGGCATGGCCGTCCACTGACAACCCTCTTACTCCGTATTGAATCGACTATGACCAAAAAGAAAGCCAGCAAGCCTTCCGACGTGCAGCTCCCCGACGCGCAGAGCGTGGTGGACCTGGAGCGCTACGTACCGGCCTACCTGACCTGGATCGCCAACAAACTCTCGCGCGGGGCCTCGCAGCACTACCTGGAAATTTTCGACGTGGGCATCGAGACCTGGCGCTGCCTGGTGCTGCTGGCCATCGAGGGTTCCATCTCGGCCCAGCAGGTGTCCAAGGTGATCGGTATGGACAAGGGCTCGGTGAGCCGCTGCTTCAAAGGCATGCAGGAGCGCGGGCTGATCACCACCGAGCTGGACAAGACCGATGGCCGCCTGCGCATCGCCGTGCTCACGCCCGAGGGCCGTGCGCTGCACGGCCAGATCATGGGCATGGCGCTGGAGCGCGAGCGCGCCTTCCTGTCCGTGCTGGACCAGGGTGAAGTGGACCTGCTGCTGAGCATGCTGCGCCGTCTGCACGAGAACCTGCCCGCGGTGGATGCCGCCACGCAGGACTATGCGAAGAAACACTTTCCCAAGCCCGCCGGCCAGCGCAAGGCCGGCGACTGAGACAACCCGGCGACCACGCCACACCCACCATGAACGCAATGCAAGTCATCGTCCGCAGCCGGCGCGCAGAAGCCGAAGGCATCTGCAGCTTCGAGCTGGCGCACCCCGAGGGGCAGGCCCTGCCGGCCTTCACGGCCGGCGCCCATATCGACGTGCATGTGGCTCCTGGCCTGGTGCGCCAGTATTCGCTGTGCAACCACCCGGCCACCGTTGACCACTACCGCATTGCCGTGCTGCGCGAAGCGGCTTCGCGCGGCGGGTCGGCGGGCATGCACGAGCAGGTGCAGGTGGGCCAGGCGCTCACCATCAGCGCACCGCGCAACCATTTCGGGCTGGCGCCTGGCGCGCGCCGCAGCCTGCTGCTGGCCGGCGGCATCGGCATCACCCCCCTCTGGGCCATGGCGCAGGCGCTGCACAGCGCGGGCGAGAGCTTCGATTTGCATTATTGCGGCCGGGCCGCTGCCCGCATGGCCTTTGTGCATGACATGGCGCAGACCCCGTTCGCCGCCCAGGTGCAGGTGCATGCCGACGATGGTCCCGAGGCCCAGCGCTTTGATGCGGATGCAGTGCTGGCCCACCCCGAGGCCGGCACCCATCTCTACGTGTGTGGCCCCGCCGGCTTCATGAACCATGTGCTCGATACCGCCCGCCGCCATGGCTGGCCCGAGGCGCAGCTGCACCGCGAGTTCTTTGCCGGCACCGCCACCGCGCTCGCATCGGACGGCAGCTTCGGCGTGCGCCTGGCCAACTCCGGCCAGACATTCCAGATCCCCGCAGGCAAGAGCGTGATCGAGGTGCTCGTGGCCGAAGGCATCGATGTGCCGTACTCCTGCGAATCCGGCGTGTGTGGCACCTGCCTGACCCGGGTGCTCGAAGGCGTGCCCGAGCACCGCGACACCTTTCTGACCGAGGCCGAGCGTGCGGCCAATGACCAGTTCACCCCGTGCTGCTCCAGGGCGTGCACACCGCTGCTGGTGCTCGATCTCTGAGCGCCACCCACCATCCCTGACGACAAGAGGAGACATCCCATGAACACCGCCACCGCCTGCATCCCCTTGAGCGAGATCAAGACCAAGCCCTCCACCAGCGCCGCAGCCCCGGACCCCGGCCGCTTCCCGCTCGATCAGTGGTATGTGGCCGGCTTCTCGTCCGAGCTCGCGGACCAGCCCCTTGCGCGCACCTTCCTGGGCCAGAAGGTGGTGCTGTTCCGCACCGGGGCCGGGCAGGTGGCTGCGCTGGAGGACCGCTGCTGCCACCGCTCTCTGCCACTGTCGTGCGGCACCGTGGAGGGCGCGGGCGTGCGCTGCGGCTACCACGGCATGCTGTATGCGCCCAGTGGCCAGTGCATCGAGATCCCCGGCCAGGAGCGCATTCCCTCCAAAGCCAAGGTCCGGGCCTACCATGTGGTCGAGAAGAACCAGATCGTCTGGATCTGGATGCCCAAGACCGAGGGCGCCGAGCCGACCAGAACCCCGCCCGACTATCCCTACCACGACGACCCTCGCTATAAATTCGGCAGTGGCAACTACCACTACCAGGCGCCCTGGCAGCTCATCCACGACAACCTGCTGGACCTGAGCCACCTGGGCTATGTGCACCTCAAGACCATTGGCGGCAACGCACGCCTGCACATGAACGCCGAGATGAAGGTCACTTCCGAAGGCGACGGCGTCAAGGTCGTGCGCCTCATGCCCGGCTCCACGCCGCCGCCCACCTACAAGGCCGCGTGGCCTTTTGGCGAGCAGTGCGACCGCTGGCAGGAGATCGAGTTCGACGTGAGCCACCTGCGCATCTGGACCGGCGCCGTGGAGCCCGGCACCGATTCCATCGAAGATCCCGGGCGCGGCGGCTTTCACATGCGCGGCTTTCACGGCATCACGCCCGAGACCGACGACACCTGCCACTACTTCTGGAGCATGTCGAGCACCAAGCACCCCGACATGCCCGACAACATCGAGGCCGTGATCGAGCAGACCGCCTTCACCTTCGACGAAGACCGCGCGATCATCGAGGCCCAGTACCGCAACATGCTGCAGTTCGGCGAGCGTGCCACCTGGACCGACATCCACGTGGACGTTGGCGGCAACCGCGCGCGGCGGATCGTGGCCAGGCTGCTGGAGCAGCAGCAGGCCCCCGCTGCATAGCGGGTCACACACCTGGCGCCGGTGGGGTGGTGCGGTGCAGGCCTGGCGGGGGAATCCACTGTGGCTAACATGGACGTCCTTTTTGCCTTCCCGCTTCTGTCCCCATGCACATCGAACAAGCCACTGCCGAAGATCTGGACGAGGTGGTCTCCACCCTGCAAGAGGCCGCGCAATGGCTGCAAGGGGATGGCCGGCCCTTGTGGTCGCCTGCAGACTATGGCCAGGAGCGCATCCACCGTGATACCGCTGCCGGCGCCTACTGGGTCGCCCGGAGTGGGCCTGTGCCAGGGCAGGGCGGTGCGGTGGCAGGCGTCATGCGCCTGGACCTGGAAGACCCGCACTGCTGGCCCGAGATAGCGCCCGGCAGCTCGGTCTACCTGCACAAGCTGGCGGTCCGCCGCGCCTGGGCGGGGCAGGGCGTTTCAACGGCCTTGCTGCGTTGTGCGCGCGAGCGCACCCAAGCCCTGCAGCGGCCCTGGCTGCGCCTGGATTGCGTTGCGGATCGGCAGGGGCTGCGCTCGCTTTACGAGGGTTTCGGCTTCGTGTTGCACAGCGAGGTCTCCAAAGGGAATTGGGCGCTGGCGCGGTATGAAATGGCGGTTGCGGGGTAGGAGGTTTTCAGAGGCCCCGGGCGCTCATGCCCCGCCCGGTCCCCCCAGCACCATCGCATTCCACTCCCGCAGCGTCCTTTGCTTCTCCTCGGCCGACAGGTCGTCGGCCTCTTCGCGGCGCAGCAATTGCTCCAGCAGGGGCAGCAGGTCCTTGTGCTGCGATTGCTGCTGCAGAGGTTCCTCCATGGTTTCCACCACCTTGTTGAACTCCACCTTGGTCGTGCGCAGGAATTGCGAAGCAGCCTGTGTGAGCAGGGCGCGCACGGGCTTGTCCTTCTCGTAGGCCAGCTCCATGCGGGTGCTGCTGTGGTCCTCGACCTGGGTGTAGTAGTAGTTCTGGGTGGCCGAGTCCGAGCTGAGTTCGGGCTCGCGCCGGGAGCGCAGCGAGCGGTGGAAGCCGGCGCTCAGGTCGGAGGTTTGCATCTGCGTGATGGCGCGGTTGGCGGCAGAGCCGCCCGAGATCTGGGTCGACTGTTCGAGCTTGTAGTCGAAGATGTCGATTTCGTTGGTGTGGCGCGGGTTGATGGCGCGGCGGTTGGTCAGGATGCTGGCCTTGAAGTCTGCCATGCCCGTGAGCAGGCTGTGGTCCTCCTCGCTGAAGGCATCGGCATCGCTGGTGATGTCCGCTGGCCGCACTCTGGTGAGGCCGCTGGCCTTGTCGCTGTCCCCGTAGCCGCCGTGCAGGGCCGCGAAGGAGGACTTGAACAGGTCCACCAGCTCCTGGTTGCCGTTGCCGCGCTCGGCCGCCTTGTCCACACGGCTGAGGTACTGCTGCACGGCACGGGCCTTTTGCTCGGCGCTGCCCCAGATGGCACTCTGGCGCAGGTCGGTCTTCACGGTGGCCGTGCCCTTCAGGGTCTTGAGCTCGATCTCGCGGCTGCCGGCGCTGGCCGTGAAGCGCGTGCCCAGCACCATGGCACGCTCGCCCTTGTCGTTCAGGCCATAGACCTCGCTCTTGAGCTCCACCCGGGTCAGCAGCTTGCTGTCGAACTTCATCAGGCCGTCGAGGTTCACCAGCGGCGGCTCCCGCGTCAGGCCCTCCATGGCTTCATCGAAACCCTTGGCCAGGGACTGCAGTGCCTGCTGCTCCTGGGGCGTGAGGTCGCCCTCGACGTCGATCTGCACCGTCATGCCCGCGCCCGTGCTGACCGGCAGGCGCTGGTCGGCAATGGAAATGCGCACCGAGGCGCCCGACTGGGTCTTGATCGTCAGCGCGGCGCTGGCGCTGGGACTGGAGCGGATGGCCCACTGCGCATCGGCGGCCTTGCCCTGGATCTTGTCGGGCGAATAGGCTGCCGCCACGTTCACGATGGTTTGCCGGTAGCTGGCGCCCGTGCTGGCCACCTGTTCCAGCAGGGCCGAGCCCAGGCCGGCAAAGCGGGCGCTCTGGCTGGTGGCACTGGCGTTGCGGCCGATGATCTGGTCCACGGCCGTGGTGGGGGCCTGCTCCCAGACCTGCATCTTTCCGTTGCGGGTCTGCAGGTTCGCCAATGCCTCGTAGGTCACGTCCACGGTCTGGAGAGACGATGGGTACTGGGTGACGTGGAGAAATCGGGTGTCGCCGGTGGCCGCAGCCGCCGGGGCCAGGGGTGCGGAGGCGGTGAAGCCCGTCTCTGAGATGGCCGCCGTGTCCGCCCTGGTGGAGGGGATGGCAAGCGCTGTGCTCGGTGTGGTGGAGGCCTTGATGATGGCGCTCTGTGTGCCCAGGGCTGCCGGAGAAGAAAGACTGACAGCACTCATTTTCTGGTTCTTGGTTTGTTGATGCGGTTCCGGTTGTTATCGGCAGGGCTTGAGAAAACTGAAGGCGCGTGCCGGCCTGTGCGAAGCTCTGTACCCTCGATCAACAATGAGGAGTGATGGCCAGCCATGGATCTGAAACTCAGCCACGTCGATGTTCTGGTGGGCAACCTGGAAGAGGCCTGCTCCTACTACGCAAGGGTCTTCAGTGCGCGCGTGTCCAGGACCCAAGTGTGGGAGCGCGGCGGACTGCACGTGCGCTACGCCGTGGTGATGTTTGGCGCCGAGCGCTTCATGCTCGTGCAGCCCATCGCTGGCAATCTCAAGGAGCTGATGGATACCCAGGGCGAGGGCACGATCTACCGCCACTGCTACTCCACGCCCGACATCGAAGCCGCCTACGACGAACTGGTGGCCGCAGGCGTGCAGCCGGAGGATGAGAACGGCAATCCCTTGCGCCGCGATGGGCTGCAGACCCCCAGCGGTACCAGGATCCTGTGGTTGCCCAGGCGCTTCGGCAATTTCTCGATCGAGCTGTTGGAAGAGAAGGCGCTGCAGCGTTTCATCGACGATGCGTTTGCGGGCACTGAATGAGCTCGCGGCGGCTCAAGGCCTGGCAATGAATGCCTGCTTTCCCTGCCGGTCAAAGCCCGCAGATTCATAGAACCGCAGCGTGGCCTCGTCCTGGCGCCCGGTCATCAGCATCACCTTGTAACAGCCCTGGGCCCAGGCGAACGACAGGGCATCGTGCAGCACTGCCTTGGCATGGCCTCGGCCGCGGTGATCGGCATGGGTCACCACGTTCTCGATCAGCCCATAGGGGCGGCCACCGCGCGTGAGGTTGGGCACGGTGGTGATGGTGCAACTGGAGACCAGTTGGCCGTCCACATAGGCACCCAGGTACCGGTAGCGCTTGCTACCCAGCAACTCGTTCCAGATCTGCTCCAGTGCCTCGCCATCGGGCGGCGGTTCATCGCCGGCATGCAGGTGGGCATAGAGAGCCAGCAACTGCGGGAGTTCGGATCGTGCGATGGGGCGGATCTCCATGCCTGCATTCTTGCACCGACGGCTCATCCCACCCGCCGTACCGCAAACCACTCCCCCAGAAAATCCGCCAGTGCCCGCGTCTTGGCCGACAGGTCGCTCTTGGTCGGGTACACCAGTGTCACGTCCGCTGCGGGCAGTGCCCAGCCCGGCAGCACCAGCCGCAGGCGGCCTGAGGCGAGGTAGGGCGCCACATCCCAGTGCGAGCGCATGAGCACGCCGTGGCCGTCCAGGGCCCAGGTGGTGGCGGCCGCGCCGTCGTTGGTGCTGAGCATGCCGCGCACCTTCACAGTCTCTTGCCTGTCGCCCTGGTGCAGGTGCCAGGTGCCATAGGTTTCGTCGCTCTCGCGGATCACGATGCAGTGGTGCGCCAGCAGGTCGGCTGGCTGCGTGGGCTCACCCGCCTGGACCAGGTAGGCGGGCGATGCGCACAGCACGCGCCGGTTGGCCATGAGGCGGCGGGCCGTGAGGCGCGAGTCGGGCAGGTCGCCAAAGCGCACGGCGGCGTCGAAGCCTTGCTCCACCAGGTTCACGGGGCGGTCGGTCAGGTGCAGTTGCACCTCCACCTCGGGGTAGGTGCGTGCAAAGGCCGACAGGGCAGGGGCAATGTGTACGCGGCCAAAGCCCAGCGTGGCAGCCAGCTTGATGAGGCCGCGCGGTGAGTTGCGTGCGCCGGCCACCGTGCGCTCCAGCGCCTCCAGGTCAGAAAGGATGCGGGCGCCGTCCAGCAGGTAGGTCTCGCCCTCGGGCGTGAGGTGGATGCGCCGCGTGGTGCGGTGCAGCAGGCGCACGCCCAGCCGGTGCTCCAGTTGGGCCAGGCGCCGGCTGACCGCGGGCGGGGTGATGCCCATCTGCTGCGCAGCCGCGGCCAGGCTGCCTTCCTTCATGAGCAGTGCAAAGAAGCGCAGGTCCGAAAAGCCGTCCATGGATGCTCTATTCGTGCTTTGAATTTATGAATGAAATGATTTTGACGGTATTTATGGCTTTGCACATCACTCATAAGATCCAACCACAACAAATAACCACCTGCAGGAGACAAACCCATGACTGATTTCCCGTCCCGTTTTTCAGGCCGCCGGCTGGCTTTGGCGGCAACCGCTGCCGCCACGCTGGCACTGCTGTCGCCCGCTGCGGCCCTGGCCCAGGCGGCCGGCTACCCCAACAAAGCCATCAAGCTCGTGGTGCCCTATGCTCCCGGCGGCAGCGCCGACATCGCCGCCCGCCTGGTCACGGACGAGTGGGGCAAGGCCCTGGGTGGCTCGCTGTTCATCGAGAACAAGGGCGGTGCCGGTGGCAACATCGGCGTGGACATGGTGGCCAAGGCCGCACCGGACGGCTACACCATCGGCCTGCAGACCGTGTCGCTGGCCATCAACCCCGGCCTCACGGCGAAGATGCCGTACGACACTTTGAAGGACCTGGCGCCCATCGGCCTCGTCGCCAGCTCGCAGCACGTGCTGGTGGTCAACAACGCACTGCCGGCGAAGAACATCAAGGAACTGGTGGCGCTGCTCAAGGCCAAGCCTGGGCAATACTCCTACGGCTCGGCCGGCGCGGGCAGCACCTTCCACATGTCGGCCGAGCTGTTCAAGGCCGTGGCGGGCACACCCATCGTACACATCCCCTACCGCGGCGGCGGCCCGGCCATGATCGACACCATGTCGGGCCAGGTGGCGCTGAGCTTTCCCGTGCTGTCGGCCGCGCAGCCGCATGTGCAGGCGGGCAAGCTGCGGGCCCTGGGCGTCACCGGTACCAAACGCTCGGCGCTGATGCCCGACGTGCCCACCATTGCCGAGGCGGGGCTGCCCAGCTACGCTTTCGAAACCTGGTTCATCGTGTTCGCCCCGGCCGGCACGCCCAAGCCTGTCATCGACAAGCTCAACGCCACCTTGAACCAGGCGCTCAACACCCCCGCGCTCAAGGAGCGTATGGCCAAGGACGGCTTCGATCCGATTCCATCGACTCCCGAGCAGGCCCGCGCACGGCTCGAAAAAGAGATGCCGCAGTGGGCCAAACTGATCAAGGAGCGCGGAATCACTGCCGACTAGACCCGCGCCGAAACTCCAACGACACCATGACCACAACGACCCCGCTCTTCCCCGGCTTCACCCCCTGCCGCGTGCCCACGCCCGACGGCCAGCACATCCACGCGCTGGTGGGCGGCACGGGCCCGGCCCTGCTGTTGCTGCACGGGCACCCGCAGACCTCGGCCATCTGGCACAAGGTGGCGCCGGTGCTGGCGCAGCACTTCACGCTGGTGCTGGCGGATTTGCGGGGCTATGGCGATTCGGCGAAACCTGCCGGTGATACGGAGCATGCCCTTTACAGCAAGCGCACCATGGCCGCCGACATGCTGGCCGTGATGCAGCACCTGGGCCACCCGCGCTTCACCGTGCTGGCCCACGACCGCGGCGCGCGCGTGGCGCACCGCCTTGCGGCGGACCACCCGGCGGCCGTACAGCGCATGGTGCTGCTGGACATTGCCCCCACGCTGGCCATGTACGAGCAAGCCAACGACGCCTTTGCGCGCGCCTATTGGCACTGGTTTTTCTTGATCCAGCCTGCACCGCTGCCCGAGCGCCTGATCGAAGCCGACCCCGCCGCCTACGTGCGCGACGTGATGGGCCGGCGAAGCGCGGGCCTGGCCCCGTTCGACCCGCGGGCCCTGGCCGAGTACGTGCGCTGCCTGGCACTTCCCGGCACGGCCCATGGCATCTGCGAGGACTACCGCGCCGCCGCCGGCATCGACCTGGTGCATGACCGGGACGACCGCGACGCGGGCCGCCAGTTGGCCATGCCGCTGCTGGCCCTGTGGGGCGAGCAGGGCGTGGTGCACCAGTGCTTCAAGCCCCTGGCCGAATGGCAGCGCGTGGCGGCCGACGTGCGCGGGCATGCACTGCCCTGCGGGCACTACATCGCCGAGGAAGCGCCGGATGCGCTGCTCGACGCGGCGTTGCCCTTCCTGCTGGCCGGCCAATAGAAACGATATCTCCCCCCGATGACCATGACCATCCCCACAACGCTCTACCAGAAGCTGGTGGCATCGCACACCGTGGCCGTTCTGGACGAACAGAACGTGCTGCTGTTCTGCGACCTGCACCTGATGAATGAATACACCAGCCCCCAGGCCTTCGCCGGCCTGCACGAGGCCGGGCGCGGCGTCCCCGTGCCGGGGCAGAACGTGGCGGTGGTGAGCCACATCATCCCCACGCACCCGGTGCGCTGGCGCACCATCCAGGACCCGCCCTCGGCCCTGCAGGCCAGCAACCTCAAAGCCAACTGCGACCGCCACGGCATCCCGCTGTTCGACACCAACGACCCGCTGCAGGGTATCGAGCATGTGATCGCGCCCGAGCACGGCATGGTGCGCCCGGGCATGGTCATCATCTGCGGCGACAGCCACACCACCACCTATGGCGCGCTGGGCGCATTGGGCTTCGGCATCGGCACGTCGGAGGTGGAGCATGTGCTGGCCACCCAGACCCTGGTCTATCGACTGGCCAAGGACATGCGCATCCGCGTGGACGGCGTGCTGCCCAGCGGCACCACCGCCAAGGACCTGATCCTCATGGTCATCAGCCGCATCGGCGCGCAGGGTGCGCGCGGCTATGTGGTGGAGTTCTGCGGCAGCGCCATCAGTGCGCTGTCGGTGGAAGCACGCTTCACGCTGTGCAATATGGCGGTGGAGGCGGGTGCGCGTGGCGCGCTGATCGCCCCTGATGCCACGGCCATCGCCTACGTGCTGGCCAAGGCCCCCGACATCACGGGCGACGTAGGCACCCAGGCCCTGGCCCACTGGGCCACGCTGCACAGCGATGCAGGTGCCGCGTTCGACGTCGAGCATGTGTTCGACGCCAGCGCCGTGGCCCCCTTCGTCACCTGGGGCACCAGCCCCGACCAGGCCATGGCCATCAACGCCACCGTGCCCCGGCCCGAGGACATCACCGACGCCGTGCAGCGCAGCAGCGCCGAGCAGGCCCTGCGCTACACGGCCTTGGCGGCAGGGCAGCCGCTGGCGGGCGTGCCGGTGCAGCATGTGTTCATCGGCTCGTGTACCAATGCGCGCATCGAAGACCTGCGCGAGGTGGACCGCATCGTCGGCAGCCGCCAGGTGGCCAGCGGCGTGCGCGCCATGGTCGTGCCCGGCTCGGGTGCCGTGAAGGCCCAGGCCGAGGCCGAGGGCATTGCCGCGCGCCTGGTGGCCGCCGGCTTCGAATGGCGCCAGCCCGGCTGCTCGATGTGCCTGGCCATGAACGACGACGTGCTGGCCCCCGGCCAGCGCTGCGCCTCCACCACCAACCGCAATTTCGAGGGACGGCAAGGCCGGGGCGCCATCACCCACCTGATGAGCCCGGCCATGGCCGCAGCCGCGGCGATCACCGGCTGCATCACGGACGTCAGGACTCTGGAGGTGACTGCATGACCGCCGACAACAACAACACCATCGTGCGCGGCCAGGCGGCCCTGCTCGACATCGCCAACCTCGATACCGACCAGATCATGCCCAAGCAGTTCCTGCGCGGCATCGACAAGGCGGGCCTGGCGCCCGGCCTGCTCTACGACCTGCGCTTTGACGGCACGGGCCAGCCGCGGCCCGACTTCGTGCTCAACCAGCCGGCGTTTGCCGGCACCGACGTACTGCTGGCCGGCAGCAACTACGGCTGCGGCTCCAGCCGCGAGCATGCCGTGTGGGGCATGCAGCAGTACGGCTTCAAGGCCGTGGTGGCATCGAGCTTTGGCGAGATCTTCTACTCCAACGCCATGAACAACCGCCTGCTGCTGGCCATGGTGAGCGAGCCTGATGCCCAGGCTTTCATGCAGGAGGCCCGCACCACCACAGGACCGCTGGCCATGGAGATCGACGTGGAGCAGCGCCGGGTGCGCACGGTGGGCCACAGCGCACCGTTCACCATCTCGGAGCGGCACCGGCGCATGTTTCTCGACGGGCTGGACGTGATCGGTGCATCGCTGACCTACCAGGACCAGATCAGCGCCTTTGCCGCGCAGCACTGGGCGGCGCAGCCCTGGGTGAAGGATGTGGCGCGGTTGACGCGGGATCGGCTGGGGGCGTGAGCGCACAGCGCAAACTCTGCCGGCAACCGTGAGATTGTGCCGGTTGCGGCCGCCGTAGCAGGGCAGGGGATGGGTTGACCTCTATAGTGGGGTGACACATTGCCCCAAGCCGCACCCATGCAATCCTTTTCCCTCACGCGCAGCGACTATGTCGATCTGCAAAAACGCATCCTGGCCAATGCCAAGGCCCAACTGCGCCGCGGTGCTGGCAGCAGTGATCAGAGCAGTGACAAAACAGCAGCCGGGTCGGGACGATGGTGGTTGCCCTTGGTGCTGTGGGGTGCCTCCGTGGTGCCGCTGGTGTTCCTGTTCCGCTGGCTGGAGTCGTTGCCTGACATGGGCAGCCACCTGGCGGTGGGGGCTGTGGGCATCGTGATCGGTGCATTGGCCTTCTGGGCGCTGGTCGGCAGCGGCACCCGTTCGCTCCAGAATGCCATGTTCGAGGACGACGGCTATTGCCTTGCGCCCCAGTCCCTCGACATACGGGCCGACTGCATCGAGCAGCGATCGGATGCTGCCCACAGCCTTTGGCAGTGGGCCGGCTTCAAGCGCCGGCAGGAGAGCGATACCCTCGTGTTCCTGTTCGTGGACAACGCCGTGTGCCTGACCGTGCCCAAGTCCATCCTCACGCCCGAAACCTATGCGCTCATCGAGCAGCGCGTGCCGCTGCAGCGAGACTGACGACCCGTCATCCCCTGGGCCAGCCCGCCTGCAAGCTGTCGGTTCAGACTCCGAACACTTTGAGCACCGAATCCGCCAGCCCCTCCATCCACCGGGCCGGGCCGCTTTGGTGCTTGCCGGGGTGGGGCATCTCCTCGTAGACGTAAAACCCCTGACCGCCTTGGAAGGAGTCGTGCAGAAGGGCCTGCTTGCCGCGCAGGTAGGCGATGAAGGTCTCACAACGCCGCGTGGAATAGCCCAGGTTGGCATTGAAGCCGATGGTCGCCGCCTGGCTGATGGCGCGGCCCGCATCGGCCGGTTCCACGCGCACGCCCCGGCAGCCCTGCACGATCAACTGCGCGGGGCCGTGGAACGCCAGGTAGCGCAGTTGCAGCGTGAGCCAGGCGTGCAGGCTGCCAAGCCGCCAGTGCGAGGTGATGCGCACCGGCATGCCGCGCTGCTGCAGCACGCCCACCAGGTTGTGCGGTTGCATCACCAGGGCCGCACCTGCGGGCAGCAGCAGCACGCCGATTTCACTGTGGGCGTCCTGCGTGGCCGACACCACATAGGTCGCAGGTTCGCTGGCGCGGATGCGGGTCAGCGCCACCATGCCCGACGCCATGCTGGTCAGCGGGTAGTGTGGGTTCAGCAGCCAGCAGGTGTCGCTGTGGCCTGCGGTGGATGCGCTCTGCAGAAAGTCGGGGTGTACCAGCAGCTCGTGGCCGGCGTCCACCACCACCTCGCGCGACACCGCTGCGTGGCCTGATTCCAGCGCCAGCTCGCCCAGGCTGTCCGGCAGCAAGCGCACGGGAGGGCGCCGCGCGGCCAGCGGCGCGAGCACGAAGTAGAACAGCACCTTGATGGCCAGCGGCGTGAGCATGGCACCCAGCAGTATCAGCAGCGCCGTTGGCATGATCTCCAGCAGCGGGGCCGACAGCCTGCCAAACCAGTTGCCGGCACGCAGCTCCTGCAGCGCCGCCTGCCGTTCGCGCAGTGGTGCAAGCAAGGTGTCGATCTCGCTGGGGTCCGGCGCGAACGCCTGCAGGGCTGGTAGCGGCGGTATCTCCTGCACCAGTGCCAGCTGGCGCTGGTAGTCGCCATCGGCGCGGCGGTTGTCTGCCAGCAACTGGTCCTGCAGCGCCCTCAATTGCCCGCACTGGCGGTACTCGGCCGATCCGATGCCCAGCCGGCATGCCACGGGATGGCTCTGCTCCAGCGCCTCCCGCTCCCTTTTTGCGGCCTGCCACTGCGTGTACACACCCTGGTGGATGAGGCGCAGCCGCTCCAGCTCAGCCCGGCGCGACTGCGCCGACTGGGTGGCCTGCAAGCGCAGCCGCAGTTCCTGCAGGTACTTGCGCTCCGCGTCGAGCAGGTAGATCTCGGCATCCAGCCGCATGCCGGCCAGCTGGTGTTCCAGGATGGGCTGGCCTTTGAGCAGGGGGCCGAGCTCGCTGGCCTTCTGGCGCTCAAGCTGCTTGCGCCGGGTCTCCAGGTCCACCGCGTCAATGCGCTCGCCCAGGGCGCTCAGCGATGCCGACGATAGCCTGGCCACGCGCTCCTGGCTGGCGGTGGCAAGGGCGCCTACATCGCGCGCGATGCGCTGGTCTGCCCCCGCCAGCTGGGCGATCTCGGCCTGTGATGACCGGTGGGACTGCCACTCGGCCCAAGCCCATCGGCCCAGCAGCAGCACTGCGCAGATCAGCACGAACGACAGCAGGTGGCGCAGCAGGAACCGGGCGACAGTCGCGGCAAGGGCTATCAAGAAAGGGCCTTTCGTGGTGCGCCCCCGATTGCCGGGAGGGAGGCGGCGTGCCATAGTATCCGCAGGGCAGGGACGTGCGCGGTGGGGCCGCACAGAAAAAACCAGGGGAGCTACGATGCGGCGCATCCAAATCAGACTGGCTGTTTTGTACGGTGTCGGCCTGCTGGCGGTTCTGCTGCCCATCGGCGCGGCCGTGCTGCTGGCCGAGCACCGCAGCTTCGAGCAGCAAAGAGACCGTGCGAACCGGCTCGCCAGTGACATTCTGCAGCGTGCCCACAAGGTCGCCGACCAGATGGCGGCAGCATTCCAGGAGCTGAATGCCGCCAAAAGCGCGCAACCGTGCTCCGACACCAACCTGGACCTCATGCGCAAGCTGGTGGTCAAGTCCAATCTGCTGATCGATGTGGGCTATGTCGAGAACGGTGAGATGGTGTGCTCCTCGTTCGGCCGCAATGCCTACCGCGTCGGTCAGCCCACCTACCGGGGCGGCGGGGGGATGGATGTCCGTACGCAACTGGAGCACCCGCTGCTTGCGGGCTCACGCATGGTGATGTTGACCGATCCCAAGACCGGGTTCTCCGCGCTCGTCCATGAAGGCTCCGTGCTGGACGTGGCTTCTTCCGACAGCCGATTGACCTATGGGGCTGTCGGCATGCGCAGCCAGTCCGCGCTGTTCCACCACGGGGCCTTCGAGCCCGCCTGGCTGGCAAACATCGGCAGCGCCTACGAGACCAGCTTCTTCGACGGCACCCGCATCATTGCCTTGAAGCGTTCGGATCGCTACGACCTGGCGGCCTACGTGGCCATTCCGCGCAGCGAAATCGACCACGACTGGGGGCGTGCCATGCTGGTGTTGCTGCCCGTGGGCATTGGCGCCGGGCTGGTGCTCGCGCTGGTGGTGGCGCAACTCGTGCGGCTGCAGCGCACGCTGTCCACAGCGCTGCGCGACGCGCTCAAGAACAATGAACTGTTCCTGGTCTACCAGCCCATCGTGGATCTGGTGTCCGGCCGCTGGGTCGGCGCCGAGGCGTTGCTGCGCTGGCGCAATGCGAACGGCGTGATGGTCAGCCCCGACGTGTTCATCCCCGAGGCAGAGCGCAGCCACCTGATCGAGCGCGTGACCGAACGTGTTGTTCAGTTGCTGGTGCAGGATGCAGCCGAGCTGCTGCGCCAGCGCCCGGATTTTCACATCGCCATCAACCTGTCAGCGCAGGACTTCAGCAACCCGGCGCTGCCCGAGCGCCTGCGCGGGGCCTGCGCGCAGATGCAGGTGCACCCGCGCAGCCTGCACATCGAGGCCACCGAGCGCGTGTTTCTGGACCTGGGCCAGGCCCGCAGGACCGTGGCCGCGCTGCGCGATCAGGGGCATGTCGTGTCCATCGACGACTTCGGCACCGGCTACTCCAGCCTGTCGTACCTGACGGAGTTCGAGCTCGACTGTCTGAAGATCGACAAGTGCTTCGTCAGCACCATCGGCACGCAGGCCGTGACCCGCAACGTCATCGGGCACATCATCGAAATGGCCAAGTCACTCCAGCTCAGGATGATCGCCGAAGGCGTCGAGACGCAGGAGCAGGCAGCCTACCTGCGTGAGCATGGGGTGGAGTTTGCCCAAGGCTGGTTGTTCGCCAGGCCGATGGATATTCGCCAGTTGGCGCAGGGAGCCGGTACCGCGCCAGGCTGACCAGTCGGGGCCTGGCGCCCAGGCACCGGTGCTCAGGGCTTTGCCGGCTGGGCGGCGGCTGCCTTGCCCGCCTGCGCCTTCTGGGTCTTGTTGTAGACCTCCATCACCGTCGCAAAATCGCGCTCGAAGTTGATGGGCAGGAAGGTATCGTTGCCCGGCAGCAGTTGGCGCAGCTTGGGCGAGAAGCTGTAGCTGTAGGAGCACTTGGTCACGCGCGCCTGCACCTCGGGCGAGACGTCCTTGCCCAGGGTCCAGGTCTCGGTCATGAAGGGCGGGCTTTCCCACAGGGTGCGAATGCTCGACCCCTTCACGTCGCCCTTGACCACCATGCGCTGGTACAGGTCGCTGGCCACGGCGGCGGCCGGGTAGAAGCCGTGCATCACGCCGGTCACCGAGCGCTCGTGGCCGTTGGAGAAGACCACCTCGTAGTTCTGGTCAGGCACCAGTCCCAGCGCAGGAAACAGGGCGCGCGGCGCCAGGTTGCCCGAGTTGGAGGTGGGCGTGGTGTGCGCGATCTTCTTGCCCACCAGGTCCTGCGGCTTGGTGAACGGGCTGTCCACCCGCGAGATCAGGATCAGCTTGTACGAGTTGCGCTGCCCGCTGGCCTTGTTGCCCGGCACGCCAAAGGGGGTGGGCTGGCCTGCCGCCACCAGCTGCGGCACCAGGCCGGGGTTGACCTGGGCGAGCTGCACCTTGCCGGCGACGATGCCGTCGATCAGCTCCTTCTCGCCCAGCGTGTCGATGTTCACGCTGCGCTCCAGCGACTCGCCCTGCAGGTTCTGCAGGTCCATGTTGCCGCAGCGTGCCAGGTGGTTGAAGTAGTCCCCCCAGATGAGCATGGTCTCGCTCTTGGCGTAGGTCTTGGGCATGGCCACGACCAGCTTTTCGCGCGTACCACTGAACAGCGGGGCCGCGGGTGCTGCGGCCTGCCGCGTGGCGGTGGTCTTGGTCGGCGGGGTGGCCGGGGTCTGTGCGGCCGCGGGGCCCAGCAGCAAGGTGGCGCCTGACAGCAGCGTCGCGCACAGGCGCATATCCAGTGGCTTGGTGGCAAACATGGTGTGGTATCTCCCTCGGTTCGTTCTGGTAAGCGGCAACGCAAGGCCGCCCTGCAGCGCGGGCCGGCCGGGAAGGCCGGGCGCTGGAGGGGCTGTGCGTTGGGAATGGGTGCCCTGCGGGCGGCCTGCGGCTGCACGCTGGTGCGGCACAGGTCCTGAAAGGGGTGGCCAGTATGCACGAGGCGAGCGGGGTGTTTGTAACCTTGGCGACTCGCGAGGCGGGGGTGTGGCGCGCATGCCCAAGGGCCCATCCGCCACGGCCCGGTTGACGCGCCGTCAAGCGCCGAAGCGGCGGCCATGGACAAGGTGGAGAGGGCGCAGCACACGCGGCACGGCAACAATCCAACCACTTCACAGCCATCGCGGTCGCCACACCGATTCCACCATGTCCCAAAACGCCCATACCCTGCACTTGTTCTTCGAGGACCCGATCCGGCTCAAGTACACCCAACTGGTCTACCAGTACGTGGCCGAGGGCAACACCGAACAGGCCGAGCGCTGGGCCACAAAGCTGGGGACGGAGCTCGCACAGCTGTGGAACCCCGAGTGGTTCAACCAGCAGGTGACGGCCACACCCGGCTACCTGCAGCTGAACTTCGACACCGGCACCAGCGACCCGCTGCCCCTGTCACCCCTGGTCGCACTGTTCGGCCACGGCCTGCAGGCTGCCGTGCTCGACGTGTTCTACGACCAGGTGGGCGAAACCCAGCGCATGTACTTCGACAAGGGCCAGTGGGTGCCGCGCTCGTATTTCCTGGCGCTGTACCCGCACCTGCAGGCCATCGTCGAGCCCGCACACGAACCGGACGATGGCGACGAGCCCGGCGAACGCGCTGCAGCCGACGCGCACGACCCGGCCAAGCCCCTCTCCGTCGCCCGCCTGCTCAAGGACGAGGCCAAAAAGCGCAAGGAGGCGCAGGAGGCCGCCGAGGCCTTTGTCGAGATCGCCAAGGCCATGGGCAAGAACGGCGTCAAGAACACCATGGACGGCGTGATCGGCGTGGTGGTGCTGGGCTCGGCGCTCAAGGGCCTGCTGCACGCAGCGGTCTTCACCGTGGTCACCGTGCTGCTGTTCAAGGGCCTGTGGCTGTGGCTCGGGCTGGGCCTGCTGCTGGCCATTGCGCTGCCGCTGTACTACGCGACGCGCACGCACAGCGAGCTGAAAGGCGATGGCGGCGATGACGGCGATGACGGTACCGACGGTGAAGCTGCGGCCATTGGCTCTTGACCAGGGAGAACACACATGCTGACGCAGATCGAATGGTGGGGTGGGGTGATCTTTGTGCTGGGGGCATTGGCCTACCGGCTGGTGCTGGGCGCGCTGGAAAAGGGCGAGGGCTATGACTGGTACCGCTGGCTGATGCGCCTGTTCTTCGTGCTGCCGGGCGTGCTGCTGGCGGGCTACTTCTATCCGCTGGAGGGCACCGGGCTGCAGTACGCCTACCTGGTCGTGCTGGCCGTGGCGCTGCTGGCGGTGGCCGGGGTACTGGTGCAGGAGGTCACGGGCGACGCCGAATCGGACAAGGACAAGGCCGCAAAGGCCGGGAGGGAGGGAGAGAAAAGCCAGGCCGGGGAGGACGGCGAAGACGAGGAGCCTGGCTGGCTGATGACCATCGTGGGCGTGGCCGTGCTGTACAGCCCGGTGCTGGCCGCCTGTGGGCTGGCCTGCCACAAGGCCTGGCCCATGGTGCAAAGGCTGGTGTGAGCCCGCATCGAGCGGCGGCCATGGCCTGCCGGCCTACTGCCGGGCTCGGTCGCTGTTCGATGCGCCGGCTTTTTGGCGGCCGGCAGCCCTGGCTCAGGAGACAATCCGTGCCAGAGGCGCCGGCCTCTTTTTGCTGCCATCCCATTCCCCAAACGGCTTGCCGCCCACCATCCATGGCCCACGATTCGTTCCCGGAGCTTCTGTCCCTTTACATGCGCCGCATCCGTGCCAGCGCCTCGGGGGTGGCCACCGAGATCGGCCTGAGCCGCGAGGCGGTGAACAACTGGCGCAACGGCATGTCGGCGCCCAACGCCCGTTCGCGCGAGAAGGTGGTGGCCTGCACCCGCTACCTGCGCCTGACCGAGGCCGAGACCAATCGCCTGCTGAGCGCCGCCGGCTTCGCGCCCGAGTTTCCGCTGCAGGCCGAGGTGGAGGCACCCGCCACGGCTGTGGACAGCGTCAAGGGGGCAGAAGGCGATCAGCCCTTCGGCGCCTTCCAGGCCCGGTTGTTCGGCCAGCTCGCCCAGGCCATGCCTTACCCCATCTCCATGCTGCTGTCGCCCGCCCACTGGGGGCAGCCGCCATTCCGGCTGGAGCTGCTGCAGCGTGCGCGCCAGCAGTACGGCGCCGCATCGGTGCTGCACATCCAGCCCCCCTACAGCGTGAGCACCGCGCCCACCGAGTACTTCGCCGCCATTGGCCGCCAGTGCGGGCTGGGCGAGCTGCAGTCGGACTATGAATTCGAATCCGCGCTGGAGCGGCGCCTTTTGGCCGGCGAGCGCCTGTTCTGCCTGGTCAGCCGCTTCGAGCAGGGCACGCCCGCACTGCGCGAAACCCTGGCCGGCATCCTGCGCAGCCTGAGCGAGATGCACAGCGGCCGCCTGCACCTGCTGCTGTGCGGCGGCGAGGCGCTGGCCGACCTCAAGTACCGCAGTGGCGACATGTCGCTGCTCAACATTGCCCAGGTCAACCACTGGCCCGAGCCCACGCTGGCCGATCTGTCCATCCTGGCGCGCCAGCGCTGGCCTGGCCACGACTGGCCCGCGCCCGTGCTCACCCACCTGCTCGACGCCAGCGGCGGTCACCCCGCGCTGTTCGAGGAAGGGCTGCAATGGCTGGTGGAGCAGGGCGTCAATGAAACCCAGGCGGCCTCTGCCGCGCTGCGCATGCAGTTGGCCGGCAGCCCGCGCCTGTGGCAGACGTTTTTGCCGCTGGCGCAGGAGGGCGCCCCGCGCGAGCGCCTGCGCAGCCTGCTGCAGGCCGACGACCTGGGCCGCGCACGCCCCTACCTGCAGGACGACGACCTGCGCCGCCTGTTCTGGGGCAACCTCATCCACGTGCGCGGCACCGGCGATGCGGCGCGCCTGCACTGGCGCTGTGACACGGTGCGCCATGCAGGCCTGATGGTGCTGGAGGCCGCATGCTCGAACAGCTGAGGTCCTGGCTGACCTGGCCGGTGGTGCGCGCGCTGATGATCGCCACAGTCACGCTGTTCATCGGCAGCGCGCTGCTCACCCCGCACCTGAACCCTGCCACGCGCGGATCGGTGCGCACGGCAGAAAGCATCGGCCCCGTGTGGGGCGAGCTGGTGCAATGGCGCGTGGCCCTGGTGCAGGCCAGCCAGGAGCTGGGCCACTGGCCGCCGGACATCCAGAAGTACGCGCCGCAGATACCCTTCCCCAAGCTGCGCGTCACCTCGCCCGGGCCGCTGCGCCTGCAGGCCGACGTGATCAACGACCCTGCGCTCGGCCACCTGGCCGGCACCCAGGTGCTGCTGCACATGACGCCCGACATGTACCACTGGACCTGCCGCCCCGGCAAGCCGCCCATGCCTGCCGGGGCACTGCCCATCAGCTGCGCCGCCGGCCCCGAGAGCCAGGATGGCAAGGGCGACGACATGGACCCCGAGGCGGTGCGCCAGAGCCGCATCGCCGCGGTGGAGGCGGCCGACCCCTTCGGCTGGCTGCGCAGCCTCATCAAGTGGTGTGCCTTGATCTTCACCGTGGGCGCCGTAGTGTGGGTGCTGCGCCACCCGCTGATCGGCCCGGCGCAGCTGCGCCCCGAGAAGTTGCTGCGCACCCCTGTCTCGCGCCTGCCGCGCATCGACCAGCTGCTGCGCACCGTGGGCCGGCTGCGCGCCACGCTCGAGGCCGCCGAGGTCCGCACCCGGGACTGGCAGAGCGCCGTGCAGTTCGCGCACGACGACCCCGCGGACCAGTCCACGGTGCTGGCCGAGCGCGTGTCCGCCCGCAGCCAGCCGGCCCGAGACTGGGCGCTGCCCGGCGCGGTGTTCGAGTGGCAGTTTCCGCCCGACCTGCCGGTCTCGCTGGACCGTTGCCTGCTCTACGTCCCCACCCCGGGGCTCGACGAAGCCACCGTGCTGCGCCAGCTGCGCGCCGCGCAGACCGGCACCGACGTGCTGCTCATCCTGTGCGATCACGGCACCGAGACCCCCTGGCCGCTGTTGCGCGCGCACACCGACGACGGCGCCAACCTGCATGTGATGGTGGACAGCGCCAGCCAGACCGAATGGCTGCTCTCGGCCCAGCCCCTGCAGGTGCTGCTGCGCCTGCTGGCCGCCCAGCTGCGCGTGACGCGCATCTCGCCCTACCAGACCCGCGGCGGCGTGACGCGCGAGGGCTCCTTCTTCGGGCGCGAGCAGTTGCTGGCCCGCGTGGTCAACCGCGAGCCGGCCAACTACCTGGTGGTGGGCGGGCGCCAGTTGGGCAAGAGCAGCCTGCTCAAGGCCGTGCAGCGCCGGCTGCAGGGCCACCCGCAGATCGTCTGCCACTACGTCTCGCTGCGCGACCACCGGCTGGCGCCGCGCATGGCGCTGCAGTTCGGCCTGCCGGCGGACACGCCACTCGAAGCCATCGTGGACCACCTGCAGGCCCAGTACACCGGCAAGCGCCTGTACCTGCTGATCGACGAGGCCGACCTGTTCTTTCGCGACGAGTCGAACCACGGCTACCACCAGCTGTCGACCCTGCGCTCGCTCAGCGAAGAAGGGCGTTGCTGGTTCATGCTGGCCGGCTTCTGGGACCTGTATGCCACGGCCGTGCTCGATTACCAGAGCCCGCTGCGCAATTTTGGCGAGGTGCTGGCCATCGGCGGGCTGGAGCGCCCCGCCTGCAAGGCCCTGGCCACCGAACCGCTGCGCCGCCTGCGCCTGGGCTTTGGCGGCGATGCCCTGGTGGAGCGCCTGGTGGATGCCAGCGGCCTGCGCGCCAACCTGGTCGCCATCCTGTGCCAGGAATGCCTGGAGGCCCTGCAGCCCGGCGAGCGCGTGATCGAAAAGCGCCACCTGGACCAGGCCCTGGCCTCCCAGCCCGTGCAGGATGCCCTGGCCGGCTGGGGCCGCCTCTCGCCCGACGACGATGCCTGCCGGCTCGACCGCGTGGTGGTCTACCACGTGGCCCAGCAGGGCGAAACCAGCCTCGTGGCCCTGGCGGGCCTGCTGCAGGGCCATGGCGTGCAGGCCGACGCCCAGGCCCTGCGCCAGTCGCTCGCGCGCCTGCAACTGGCCTGGGTGCTGCGCCGCGAGGGCGCCAGCTACAGCTTTGCCATACCGCTCATGTCTGCGCAGTTCGAGCCCAGCGAGGTGGAGTTGCTGCTGCACCAGGAGCTGGCGGTGATGGCCAAGGCCTGACCCTGTTGCCTCTTTTCTTCTGATTTTCCCCCTCCATGGCCACCTCTTCTTCTTCCCCAGTCGCACTGGACAACGACCTCGGCATCGATGCCTGCATTGCTGAAATGGAGCGCCTGGTCCGCTCCGGCGTGCATCCGGACCGCATCAGCCTGTACCACGACGCCTCGGCGGTGCAGTGGGCCTGCCAAGCCTACTGGGCCTATTACGACGGTCCCAGCGATGCAAGCGCGGCCCGGCGCGTCAACGCGCAGTTCGAGTTGCTGCGCCTGATGCTGGAGCACGGAGCCAACCCCAACAAGCGCAAGAACCGCAATTCCACACCCCTGGCCGTGTGCTGCGGGCAGCTCACCTCCCATTTCCAGGAGCGCGCGGTGGAGCGGTTGGGCCTGGTGCTGGCGGCAGGCGGTGATCCACGCCAGACCAAGGACCCCGCCATCTGCATCGCCCTGGGCCTGCGCGAGATGCGTGGCGAGATCTTCGACACGCCGTTTCGCGAAGATGCCCCCGAGGGACACGCCGATGCCGTGTACCAGGCCATCGACCTGCTACTCAAGGCCGGTGCCGACATCGAGGCGATGGACCACCGCAGCATGTACACGCCGGTGCTCATGGCGGCCTATATGGGCAGCGTGCCGCTGCTGCAGTTCCTGCAGCAGCGCGGTGCCAATGTGCGGGCCACCAACCCGGACGGCTCCAACGCCTTGATGTACACCGCGGGCGATGTGGACGGCCTGGCCAACAGCCGCGCGGGCTTTTCGACCACCTGGCACCGCATGGGCGACCCCGTGGCCACCACGCGCCAGTTGCTCGACTGGGGCCTGGACCCCGCCGCCGCCAACGCCCGCGGGCGCACCCCGCTGCGCTTGGCCGTCAGCGCCGGCAACCTCGACGTGGCCGCCGTGCTGGCCGAGGCCCTGGCCGCACAGGGTAAGCTGGCAGCGGCCGAGGTGCGCCTGTTCAAGGGCACTGAATACGAAGCCCGCGTGGCGGCCCTCCCCACCAGCGTGTTGCCCAAGAAGCCACCCAAGCCCAAGGCGCCCGAAGGCGAGGTGCAGCGCGCCTCGTGGGCGCGCGCACCCGGCCTGATCGACGGTCCCACCGACTGGGATGCCAACCAGTACCCCCAATGGCTGCGCACCTGCCTCAAGGACGTGATAGCGCGCCTGGCCTCGGGGGACGACCCCCGCGTGCCGCCCGATGTGCTGTACCTGGAGTACGACGAGCACTTCCGCAGCCTGCGCTGGTCGCGCACCAAGTCCTACCTCAGCCGCAGCGGCGCGGTGGAAATGGAGGCCCGCGTGTTCGACTGGGCCCACATGCGCGTCCGCTTCTCGCAGGTGGAGGACGACGACTGGGTGCTGCGCGAAGCCATCGAGCTGCCCATGGTGCCCCCCGGCACGCCGCCTGCCACCGAGGTCCTGTGCGAGGCCATCGGGCAGCTGTGCGCCAAGTACCTCAGGACCGTGGGTTGATGCCGCCCGCCCATGGCGGTGTCCGAACCCTTTACGATGCCATCCGTTTGAACACACAAGAACTGGTTCTCAAAAGGGAGGAAAACACCTATGTCATGGCCTCGGTCGATCATTGCCACCCTCGGGCTCGCTGCTGCGCTGTCCGCCTGCTCACCCGCCGTGCCTACTGAGTGGCGCGGCATTCCCGTGGTGAAGGACCAGCTCGTGAAGGTGGAGGGCACCACCAACGACCATGGCCTGTATGCGGTGTACAGCGGCGTCTCGCGCGCAGACATGTTCCAGCGCGTGGCCGCCGCCATGGCAGGTGCGGGCTACACCAAGGTGGGCGAGGCCTTCGAGGGCAATGTGCATGGCTACGCCAAGGGCGCAGAGCGACTGGCCGTGAAGGTGGACCAGTTCGGCGACCAGGTGTTCCTGGCCGTCTTCGACGCCAAGGGCAAGGAGCCATTGGTGCATGGCGTGGTGTTTGGCCAGTACCAGCTGGGCGAGAAGAAGACGGGGCAGGAGGCCAAGGGCCAACTGCTCAAGGACCTCGCCAAGTGAGCTCGAAAAACCAGCCTGCCATGCGTATCCAGCTCGAATCCCCCCGCCAACCCGACGTGGTGCAGCTCATCGACGACCTGGACGCCTTCCAGAAACCGCTGTACCCGCCCGAGAGCCACCATGGCATCGACCTGAACGCGCTTTCGCAGCCCAACGTGCTGTTTGCCGTGGCGCGCAGCGCCGACGGCGTGGCCCTGGGCTGCGGCGCGATGGTGCTGGGGGTCGATTTCAGCGAGGTCAAGCGCATGTACGTGCGCCCCGAGGCCCGCGGCCAGGGCCTGGCGCGGGCGCTGCTGGCCTTTGTCGAAGCCGAGGCCATCGCGCGCGGCTGCACCCGCTTTGCACTGGAGACCGGCCCCTTGCAGCCCGAGGCGCTGGGCCTGTACGCCCGCATGGGCTATGTGGAGTGCGGGCCGTTTGGCGACTATGCGCCGGACGTGCACAGCGTGTTCATGCGCAAACAGGTGCAGGGGGCTGCATGATGGTGACGCCGCTGGCGGACGGAACCACCGTGCGCCGGCTCACGGCCGAAGATGCCGAGGCCTTCAGCGCACTGCGCCGCCTGGTCGCTGCAGACAATCCCGTACCCTTGGGCCTGGGGCTGCAGGAAGAGCTGGCCCGACCGCTGCAAGGCTTTCGCGAACAGTTGCGTGCTCCATCGAATGCGGTGTTCGGCGCCTTCGTCCAGGACGAGCTGGCGGCCACGGCTGCCGCCACGCCCAGCGGGCCGTTCTCGTCTTCGCACCACAAATTCATCCTGTGGGGCACCTTCGTGGCACCGTCCTATCGCCGCCAGGGCCTGGGGCGCGCCGTGGTGGAGCAGGCCATCGGGCACGCACGCCAGGCAGGCGCGCGCCGCATCCACCTCACCATGTACCTGCCCAATCCGGCCGCCCGGGCCTTGTATGAAGCCCTGGGCTTTGTGGCCTGGGGCACCGAGCCGGAGGCCGTGTGCATCGAGGGTGTCTACCACGATGGCTTGCAGATGGCCTTGCTGCTGGGAGAAGATGGCCGCGTTTGAGCAAAGGCCCGCCGCATGCCACAGACCCTCATCGCCCCGACAGCGCACCACACCATCTTCTGGCGCCGCCTCTATAGCCCCGGCAGCGATGTCTGCCGCGTCGACCAGCGCGCCGATGGCGGCTGGGACCTGCGCGGCACGGCCGTGTTCCACGATGAGGGGCTGGCATGCGACCTGGGCTATGCAGTCCGTGTCGACGCCCGTTGGGTGACCCAGGATGCCCATGTGTTCGGCCATTGCGGTGAACGCGTAGTGGACTTGCGCTTTCGCCCCTGCTCCGATGGCCGCTGGTGGGTGGGGCAGGGCGGTGAGCCCGATGCGGACACCGGTGTTTCCGCGCATGCATGCCCGGACATGGACCTCAATTTCAGCCCCGCCACCAACATGATCGCGATCCGCCGTATGGCCTTGCAGGTGGGGCAGGAGGCGCAGGCGCCTGCGGCCTGGCTGTCCTTCCCTGATCTGCTGCTGCAGGAATTGCCCCAGGTTTACCGGCGGCTGGATGCCGTGCGCTACCAGTACGACGCGCCTACGGTGGGGTACAGCGGGGTGCTGGAAGTATGCGGAGACGGCGCCGTGGTGGACTACCCGAAACTTTTTGCGCGGGTCGTCTGAGCGAAATCTGATGGGGCGTGGCTCGTTTCGTGGCAACAACAGCCACCCGAGGTGTCATGCACCTGACGCATTCACCCCCCAAGCTCCCGTGCTTTCTCCATCCCCGCAGAAAGACACTCCCCATGGGCTTCGCACACACCACCTGGCGCCGTCCGGCCGCCGTCTTCGCCCTGGCCGCACTGACCACGGCCCTGGCCGCCTGCGGCGGCAGCGACGACGACAACGGCGAATCCCGCGTCGCATCCCTCAAGCTGATCGGCACCGCCTCCATCCCCACCGGCACGCTGTTCGAGGGCGTGGAGTTCGGCGGCATCTCGGGGCTGGACCAGGCCACCGATGGCAGCTACTGGGCCATCTCGGACGACCGCGGTGGCGAGCGTGGTACGCCGCGCTTTTACAACCTCTCCATCGACTACGCCGCCACCGGCGCCGTCACAGTCAAGGTCAACCGCCAGACGACCATGCAGCGCGAGGATGGCTCCAACTTCCCGGCCAACGCGCGCACGGTGGACCCCGAGGCGATCCGCCTGGCACCCAATGGCAACCTGTACTGGTCGTCCGAGGGCAACTGGGGCACGACGGCCGCCACGCTGTTCCAGCCCTTCGTGCGCGAGATGACGACGGCCGGCAAGTTCGTGCGCGAGTTCAAGATGCCCGCCATCTACAACTACGTGGACAACACCAGCACGGGCGCGCGCAGCAACAAGCTCTTCGAGGCGCTGACCGTGGCGCCCGACGGCACGGTGTTCGTTGCCAATGAGGATGCGCTGATCCAGGACGGCCCGCTGACCACCGTACAGGCCGGCAGCGTGGTGCGCGTGACGGCCCTGGACCCGGCCACGGGCGCGGCCAAGGCGCAGTATGCGTACCAGTTGCCCAAGATCCCGGTGGATGCGCCGGCCGGCGCGCCGTTCGGCCCGGACAACGGCCTGTCGGACATGCTGGCCATCGGCAACAAGAAGTTCATCGCGATCGAACGCGCCTTTGCGTCGGGCATCGGCAACACCATCCGCCTGGTGCTGACCGAGATCACCGATGCCACGACCAATGTGGGCAGCATGGCCAGCCTTGCGGGCGCAGCGGCGTACACCCCGATGTCGCGCAAGCTGCTGCTGGAGATGCCCATCACCTACCAGGGCGTCAAGCTCGACAACATCGAGGCCATCACCTGGGGCAAGACCCTGCCCAATGGCCACCGCACCCTCGTGCTGGCGGCGGACAACAACTTCACGGCCGATATGCAGGCCAACCAGTTCATCGTCTTTGAAGTGTTGCCGGACTGAGCGCGTGCGCGGACAGGGAATGGCGGGCAAGGGCGCTCGCCATCCGTAATACGTTGGTGGTATCAAAAAACATACCAAATCTGTATTTCCAGATATCGATCCGCAAACCTAAGATCGCCGTGAAAGGAAACTCTTCATGGCGTCTACCCGGTATTCACTTGCGGCAATGGCCATGCACTCGCTGGCGGCCTTGCTGATCCTTGCCGCGATCGCCATGGGCGTGGCCATGACCGAGATGGGCATGTCCCCCACCCGGCTCAGGCTGTACAACTGGCACAAATGGGTGGGGGTCAGCGTGCTGGCGCTCTCGGGCCTGCGGCTGCTGTGGCGGCTCCTGAGTCCCCCGCCCGCCGGGCCGCCCATGGCCCGCTGGCAGCAGGCGGCTGCACACGCCACGCACGCGGGCCTCTACGTCCTGTTCTTCGGCGTCCCGCTGCTGGGCTGGGCCTACAGCTCGGCCGCCGGCTTCCCTGTGGTCGCCTTCGGCGTGCTCCCGCTGCCTGATCTGGTGGTGCCCGACAAATCGCTGGCGCAGGCCCTCCAGGCCTGGCATGCCAATGCGGCGCTGGCGCTGGGCGCGCTGGTGGCATTGCACGTGGCCGCGGCGTTCAAGCACCACTTCGTGGACCGGGACGGCATGCTGTGGCGCATGGTCCCGGGTTCAGCCCAGCGCCGGGGATTCCCATGAAGTGGACAACGGCATGCGTCCTGTTTCTCGCCGCACTTCTGGCCAGTGGGCCAGGATGGGCGCAGAAGCTGCAGCCGGCGCACAGCGAAATCACATTTTCCATCCGCCAGTTCGGGGTGCCGGTGGATGGCCGCTTCACGCGGTTTGGCGGGCAGTTTGCGTTCGACCCCCAAAAGCCCGAAGCGGCCAGGGTCACGCTGCACATCGACACCGCCAGCGCGCGCTTCGGAGCGCCGGAGACTGATGCGGAGGTGGGCAAGCCCGAATGGTTCAACGCCCCGAAGTTTCCCCAGGCCACCCTGGAGTCCACGCTGATCAAGGCGATCGAGACGGGCAAGTACGCCTTCGCGGGCAAGCTCACGATCAAGGGCGCCACGCGGGACATCCTGGTGCCCGTCACCCTGGCCCGCAACGGCAACCTGGCGCTTGCGTCGGGCACCGTGACCTTGAAGCGCCTGGATTTCAAGATCGGCGAAGGCGACTGGTCCGATACCTCGCTGGTCGCCAACGAGGTGCAGGTGCGCTTCAAGCTGGCCCTGGCCGACCTGGCTCCTTTTTAGTGTCCTGTCCCGCAAATAAATGCCAAAAAAACCCCGTCTTTCACGCCAGGGCCGCGTTGCAAATCCTCGCAATAGCTACGGCTATCGCTGCAGTTTGCGCCTTGCCCTGGCGCGAAATCCATCGGTTCTATTTTTGGCATCTATTGACGGGACAGAACTGGTTCAACCATCGGAAAACTGCAGATGAAACACTTTATCGGTCTGGCCCTCGCCTTGTCGTCCTTTGCTGCGGCGCAGGCCGCTACCTACAGCATCGACCCCGCGCACACCTACGTCACCTTCGAAATCGACCACCTGGTCTCCACCAACCGGGGGCGCTTCGACAAGAAGGAGGGCACGGTGGAATTCGACGCGCAGGCGAAGACGGGCAGGGTGGACCTGACCCTCGATACCTCATCGATCAACACCGGTCTTGCCGCCTTCAACAAGCATCTGCAAAGCAAGGACTTTTTCAACGTGGAGCAGTTTCCCTCAGCGCGGTTCACGGCGGACAACTTCGTGTTCGATGGCGACAACAAGCTGTCCGAGGTCCGCGGCACGCTGACCCTGGTGGGCAAGAGCCATCCGGTGCGGGTCAAGGCCCTGCGCTTTCATTGCCTGCCCAACGCCATGCTCAAGCGCGAGGTCTGCGGCGGCGACTTCGAGGCCACCATCGAGCGCAGCCAGTGGGGCATCGACTGGGGCATCCAGCGCGGCTACCCCGATACTGTGCGCCTGGTGATCCAGGTCGAGGCGATCAAGCAATGACCCAGCGGCGGCGATGCTGATGGATGCCATGGGCTCGCAGGCCCTGTGGGGCCATGCCGTTGCGCTGCTCGCTGCGGGCCTGCTCGCGGGCTTTCTGGGCGGCCTGATCGGTGCCGGCGGCGGTCTGATCGTGGTGCCCGTGCTATACCACTCCTTCTCTGCACTGGGCGTGCCGTCCGAGGTGCGCATACACCTGGTGGTCGGTACCGCCCTGGCGGCCGTCATCCCGATGTCGCTGATCGGCATGCGCCAGCATGGGCTGCGCGGCAACCTGGACTGGGGCATTGCCCGGCGCTTGGCGCTGCCCGTGCTCGCGGGGGCCGTGGCGGCAGGCCTGCTGGCGGGTCGGATCAACAGTGTGGCCTTGAGCCTAGTGTTCGCCGGCATGGCGGCCTTTGTGTCGGTCAACATGCTGCGAAGAGGGGGCCTGGGGTTCCCGCGCGGCCTGCCAGGGCCTCTCGCCACAGGCTTGCTGGGCGTAGGCATTGGTTCGGTATCCACCCTGGTGGGCATTGGCGGCGCAACGCTTTCGGTGCCCCTGCTGTATGCGCTGCGCACGCCCATGCCCCTGGCCATCGGCACGGCATCGGCCCTTGGGGCGCTCATCGGGCTTCCGGGCGCCATCGGTTTCATGGCGACGGGATGGGGCGATGCGCGGGTTCTGCCGGGCAGCTGGGGCTATGTCCACCTGCCGGCGGCCGCCATCGTGTTCGTGGCCAGCGCGCTGGCCATTCCCCTCGGCGCCCGCTGGACGCGCAGGGTGGATGAACGCGTTCTGCGCGTGGTGTTTGCCGTGTTCCTGGCATTGACCTCCGTGAAGATGCTGGTCACGGCTCTCTGAGCCTTCGTCCAGCGCTGGCTGGCCGCCTTACCGGGCCGTGCGAAGCCCTGCCGTCGAGCGCAGCATCCGCAAAAAGCGCTCCAGATGCGGGTTGGCGTCTGCATCCCGGTAGCCCAGGTACAGGGCGGACACGGCATCCTTGTCGAGAATGCGGCTGTACAGCACGCCCTCGAGCTCGACACACTGCGTGTCGTGCGGCACGATGGCCACGCCAAAGCCCGACGCGACCAGGCCTATCATCGTGGATGCGTCCCGCGCCTCCTGCATGGCGGTCGGCCGGAACCCCGACTTGGCGCACAGCTCCAGCACTTTCCAGTACAGCCCGATACCGGCGTCGCGCGGGTACACGATCAGTGGCACATCCTTGAGTTCACGGATATGGATGCCCTTGCCCCGGGTGAGCACATGCCGCTGCGGGATGGCCGCGACCAGGGGGGCCACATACCATTCTTCGATGGTGACACCGGCGGGCATGTCGACGTTCGGCCGGCGCAGCACGCCGATGTCCAGTGAGCGGTGGTAGATCGCATCCAGCTGGTGCATCGACGGCATCTCCACCATTTTCAGCTCCACCGAGGGGTAGGCTGCCTGGTATTCCCTGATGGCGCGGGGCAACGCCATGGTCAGCATCGAGGACGCGGTAAAGCCCACGGAGAGCTTTCCCACCTCACCCGCTGCAGCGCTGCGCACCCCTTCCTTGGCCGACTGCACCGACGCCAGGATGTCGCGCGCCTCGTCCAGAAAATGCCGCCCCGCCTGGGTGAGATACACGCGCCGCTTGTCCCGCTCCAGCAACTGCACCCCGAGCTCTTCCTCCAGCTTGCGGATCTGGGTGCTCAGCGGGGGTTGCGCCATGTAGAGCCTTTCGGCCGCGCGCGTGAAATTGAGTTCCTCGGCGACCGCCACGAAGTAGCGCAGATGGCGAAGTTCCATGATATTTCCTGCGTATGGACGGAGAGAAAAAACGGAAGTCTTTGGATATCCAATCCATTCTCCACGATGGCTGGATCCAGTCAACGGAAAGCGACAAAGGCTCGGCACCTTTCATCGGGGGCACAAGGGGCGTTGCGACGGCGCCATACGCGCAAGCTACCCATGGCGGAACCCATTGGGTATTTCACACGGGGGCTCTGTCCTCCTACCATCGGCCTACGCCATGGACACCAGTGAGCAGCAATGAGCGAAGAAACGGGTTCCACCCAACCACCAACGCCCGCCCCGGCAAAGCGTCTGCCGCGCTGGGCAGGCATTGCGATCCTTCCACTCGTCGCCCTGGTTCTGAGTGGCGCCATCTCTGCCATCAATGTGGGCATCGGGCCCCAATGGGTCACCCAATGGATGAACGCGTTTCCACTGACTCTGGTGGTGGTGCCGATGGCACTGGCTCTGGTGTTTCTGATCGAGCGGCTGGCAGCAGCGCGTCTGCAGAAGATGGGCACCGTCGCTGCAGGCGTGGTGCTGTCATTGGTCAGCGGGTGCCTGATGGAGACCGTCGTTTCCTTCGCGGTCACCGCGCGCAACCTGGGTTTCGCGGATGACTTCATGGCCCTGTGGGGGCAGGCATTCCTGAGGTCGCTTCCCCTGGGCATCGCAATCAGCCTCACCATGACCTTCATCGTCAAGCCGCGATTGCAGCCTGCTGGCTAAACGCTGGAATGGGGGCATGAGTTGACCCCAGGGCTTTCTTACCTTTCGATCATCTCCTGCACCTTGGCGGCCAACGCCGCCACGTCGAAGGGCTTGGTGATCACCTCCATGCCAAACGCCAGCAGTCCATTGCCCACCGCCGCGTTCTCGGCGTAGCCGGTGATGAACAGCACCTTCAGGTCGGGGCGCGTCACGCGGCCTGCGTCGGCCACCTGGCGGCCGTTCAGGCCGCCGGGCAGGCCCACATCGGTCAGCAACAGGTCGATGCGGCGCTCGGATTGCAGCACATGCAGGCCGGAAGGGCCGTCGCCCACCGAGATCACGTTGTAGCCCAGGTCTTCGAGCTCCTCGGCGATCAGGCCGCGGATGGTGGCCTCGTCCTCGATCACCAGCACCACCTCGCCATCGGCCCGGTGGTCGAAGGTGGGCTGGATGTGCGGATTCTCCTGGTCGGCATCGCCCATGTAGCGCGGCAGGTACAGGCACATGGTGGTGCCTTCACCGGGCACCGAGTAGATGCGCACCTGCCCACCCGACTGGCGCACAAAGCCGTACACCATCGACAGCCCCAGCCCCGTGCCCTGGCCCATGGGCTTGGTGGTGAAGAAGGGGTCGAACGCACGCGCGATCACCTCGGGCGCCATGCCCACGCCGGTATCGGTCACGCACAGCGAGATGTACTGGCCGGGCGGCAGCTCGCGCTCGGCCGCAGCACGGTCGTCCAGCCATTTGTTGGCGGTCTCGATGGTCAGGCGACCGCCGTTGGGGGCCATGGCATCGCGCGCGTTGATGCACAGGTTGAGCACGGCATTTTCGAGCTGCGAGGGGTCCACCTGCGTGAGCCACAGGCCGCCCGCGCCCACCACTTCCACCTCGACCGAGGGGCCCACCGTGCGGCGCACCATCTCCTCGATGCCCCCCACCAGGCGGTTCACGTCGGTGGGGCGCGGGTCCAGCGTCTGGCGGCGTGAGAAGGCCAGCAGGCGCTGGGTGAGCGAAGCCGCGCGCCGCACCGCGCTTTGCGCCATGCCGATGTAGCGCTCGGTGTTGTCGAAGTTCCTGGCGGCGAGGCGCTTTTCCAGCACCTGCAGGCTGGCGCTCATGCCCGCCAGCAGGTTGTTGAAGTCGTGCGCAATGCCCCCGGTGAGCTGGCCGATGGCCTCCATCTTCTGCGACTGGCGAAATTTCGCTTCCACCTCCATCAGTTCGTTCGTGCGCTCGGTCACCTTGCGCTCCAGCGACTCGTTCATCTCGCGCAGTTGGGCTTCGTTGCCGCGCAGCTCGCTTTCGGAGCGCACGCGTTCGGTGGCAGTGCGGGTGCGCCCCGCAATCTCGCGCATGAACTCGCATTCTTCCTGGGTCCACTGGCGCACGTCGTCCTGGTTCACGAAGAGCACGGCCACCAGGCGCCCGTGCTCCACCACGGGGATGTTCATGAAAGCACGCGCACTGCGCGACTCCAGCGCATCGGCGGCCACCGCGGTGCGGGGGTCATGGCGCGCATCGGTCACCCTGACGAACTCGTCGTTCTTGAGCGAATCGATGAAGGTGCCGAAGTCCCGCAGGCAGAGCTCTCCCTGCAGGGTCAGCACCCCCGGGGCCGTCCAGTCGCACTGCACCTGCAGGATGTCGGTATCGTGGTCCACGCGGCCATAGCCCGCGCGGCTCACCTTGAGGGTCTGGCCCAGGATGCGGGCCGCCGCCAGGCTGATGTCGTCCACGTTGTCCAGCCCGCGCAACTGGCTGGTGAACTCGATCAAGGCGTCGCGCTTAGCCTCTGCCGCCACGCGTTCGGTCACGTCCAGGCCATCCACGAAGATGCCGGTCACCGCGCCGGACGTGTCGCGGATCGGCTGGTATACGAAATCCAGGTAGCGCTCGCTCACCGGCTCGCCCGCGTGCTGCTGGATGTCGAAACGCGCACCAAAGGCCGTTGCGGCCTTGCCGCTCGCGTACACGCCATCGAGCATGGCCACGTAGCCCTGCTCGGACGCCTCCGGCAGAGCGTCTGCCACGGTGCGGCCCAGCAGGGCGCGGTCGCCTACCAGCTCCAGGTACCTGGGGTTGGCCAGCTCGATGCGGTGCGTGGGCCCCTGCAGCAGCACCATGAAGCTGGGCGACTGCTCGAACAGGGTGGCAAAGCGCTCGCGCTCCATCAGCAGGCGCCGGTCGGCCAGCACCTTGTCGGTGGTTTCCACCACCAGGGCCATGGCGCCCACCGGGGTGCCTGCGTCGTCCACCAGGGGGGAGTAGTTCAGGTCCACCCACAGCGGCTTGTGTACGCCGTCGCGGTTCAGGCTCAGTTCCTGGTCTTCATACGTGAGCGTTCCGCCGGCCAGGCAGACCTTGAGCACCCGGTCGTTGAGGTCGGCCGCCTCGGGCCAGGCCTCGCGGATCTTCATGCCCAAGAGGCCCGGGTGGCGTGCGCCCGAGAACCTGGAGTAGGGGTCGTTGTAGATCAGTACCCCCGATTCGCCCCACAAGGTGGCAATCGGCATGGGGCAGCGCAGCATGTTGGCCAGCGCCAGCGTGAGGTGGGCGGGCCAGTGTTCGAGGGGGCCCAGTTCGGTCGAGGCCCAATCGAAGCGCGCGATCAATCCGGCCATTTCGCCGCCGGCGCACAGGAGGGAAGCTGGGGTAGTGGGTATGCCGGAGGACATGGGTGCCTGGTTCTGAAATCGGGTCGTGCCCGGGGACGGCGGTGCGGCACCGCATTTTTCGCACGATGATAAAGACACCTGTCCAGAGATTTTGTAGGCATTCGCCTATGCCCTCACCAAAAACCTGCACGACCTGGCAATGACAGGCCGATGGTGGCCTACCCCTGGCCGGGCCGCTGCGCCATGACCAGTGTGTACAGCGCCTGCGCCGCCACCGACAGGCTGCGGTCGCGCCGGCGCACCAGGTAGATCTGGCGCAACAGGCCGTGCAGGACCAGCGGGCGTGTGACCAGCCCAGGCTGGTCGAAGTGGAACAGCGTGAGCGCCGGCACCACGCTGATGCCCAGGCCCGCGCGCACCATGCCCATCACCGTGGCCAGTTGCTCCACCTCCATCAAGGTGTGCATGCCTTGCGGGTGGAAGGCGGCTTCCAGGTACTGGCGCACGCTGCTGTTGCGCGCCAGGTGGATGAAAGGGTGTGCGGCCAGGTCCGCCGGGGCGATGGGCTTGCGCCGCTGGGCCAAGGGGTGGTCGGCGGGGCACACCAGGTGAAAGTCGTCGCTGCAAAAGGGCTCGGCCTGCAGTTCGGGCGTGTCGGCGCGTATGGCAGCCAGCGCAAAGTCGGCCTTGCCGCTGGCCACGCGCTCGATGCAGGGCTCTGACAGCACGTCGGCGATGTCGATCTCGATACCCGGGTAGCTGCTGCGGTAGGCCGCCAGCACGCCCGGCAGCCAGCCGGCTGCCAGCGAGGGCAGCAGCGCCACGGCCACGCGCCCGCGCTGCAGGGTGGCCGCATCGCGCATGGCGGCCAGCGCGGTGGTGATCTCGGCGCGGATGCGCCGGGCCGATTCCAGAAAGTTCTGGCCCTCGCCCGTGAGGTCCACATGCCGCGTGCTGCGGTCGAACAGGCGCAGGCCCAGGTCGTCTTCCAGCGCGCGGATGAGGGCGCTGAACGCCGGCTGCGACAGGTGGCACTGGGCTGCAGCGCGCGTGAAGTTGCGCTGCTCGGCCAAGGCCAGGAAGGCGTCGAGCTGGCGGGTGGAGAGGTGGTGGCTGCTCATCGCTGGTGGATTGATCTGAAAAACGGATGGATTGATACCAACAATCTATTTCACAGAATAACAGCAGCTGCCTACATTCGACCCAGGAGACAAAGACACCCATGGCGAACAACGCAACACTGCTGGTCGGCTGCGCCGCCGGCTTCTCGGGCGACCGCACGGACGCTGCCGCGCCCGTGGTGCAGGCCCTGATCGCCAGCGGCAAGCCGGCCGTGCTGATCTTCGAGACGCTGGCCGAGCGCACCCTGGCCCTGGCCCAGCTGGCCCGCCGCAGCGACCCCGACGCCGGCTACGAACCCCTGCTGGTGGACATGCTGCGCCCCGTGCTGGGCGACTGCCTGGCGCACGGCGTGCGCATCGTGAGCAACTTCGGCGCGGCCAACCCCGAGGGCGCGGCCCGGCGCATTGTGCAGCTGGCGGCCGAACTGGGCCTGCGCCGCCCGCGCGTGGCCGTAGTGCAGGGCGACGACCTGAGCGGCCCGGCGCACCGCGCGCTGCTGCAGGGCGCGCTGGGCGATGCCATGCCCACCGAACCCATCGCCAGCGCCAACGCCTACATCGGCGCGCAGGCCATCGCCGGCGCGCTGCGCGAGGGCGCCGACGTGGTGGTCTGCGGCCGCGTGGCCGACCCCTCCCTGGTGCTGGGCCCGGCCCTGGCGCACTACGGCTGGGCGCTCGACGACTGGGACCGCCTGGCCCGTGCCACCATGGCCGGCCACCTGCTCGAATGCGGCGCCCAGGTCACCGGCGGCTACTTTGCCGACCCCGGCTACAAGGACGTGCCCGGCATGGCCCGCCTGGGCTACCCGATTGCCGAGATCGACGCCGATGGCCACTGCACCATCACCAAGCCCTTGGGCACCGGCGGGCGCATCGACGAGCGCACGGTCAAGGAGCAGTTGCTGTACGAACTGCACGACCCCGCCGCCTACCTGACCCCCGACGTGGTGGCCGACATCACCGAGGCTACCGTCACCGCCGTGGGGCCCGATGCCGTGCGGCTCGAAGGCGTGCGCGGCCATGCCCGGCCGCCTACGCTCAAGGTCAACGTGTGCTTCGAATCGGGCTGGTTCGCCGAGGGCGAGATCTCCTACGCCGGCGCCCGGGCCGAGGCCCGTGCCCGCCTGGCGGGCGGGGTGCTGCGCGAGCGCCTGGCCGGCCTGGGCCCGCTGCGCATCGACCTGATCGGTGTGACCAGCGTGCTGGGGGACGATGCCGGCCGCTGGCTGGATGCCACCGGCGACGGCGGTGCCCGCGACGTGCGCCTGCGCGTGGCCCTGCAGCACCGCGACCATGCCAGCGCCCAGCGCCTGCTGCGCGAGGTGACGGCCCTCTACACCTGCGGGCCCGCGGGTGGCGGCGGGGTGCGCACGGCCATGCGGCCACGCCTGGGCACCGTGTCGTGCCTGGTGCCGCGCGAGGCGGTGCCCACGGGCTACCGCATGTTCGATGCCATCGCGCAAGAGGAAAGGGCGGCCGCATGACCGACACCATCACTGTTCCGCTCTATCGCCTGGCGCACAGCCGCACCGGGGACAAGGGCAACCGCTCCAACATCAGCGTCATCGCCTGGCACCCCGCGCTGTGGGATGTGCTCATGGCCCAGGTGACCGAGGCCGCCGTGGCGAATCATTTTGCGCAGCGCCAGCCGGGCCGCGTTGTGCGCTATGTGCTGCCGCAACTGCAGGCCATGAACTTCGTGCTCGACGACGTGCTCGACGGCGGCGTCAACGACGCCCTGAACCTCGACAGCCACGGCAAGGCGCTGAGCTACCTGCTGCTCGACCTGCCGGTGCAGGTGCCCCAGGCACTGGCAGGGCATCTTGCGGGCCCGGGCTGACACCGATTTCTTTCCTTCACCATCACCAACAACACCAGGAGACAACATGAGCGCTTTCAACACCATGCATTCCCCAGTCCGCCGACGCACCCTTGCCGCCGCCGTGGCCCTGGCCGCATCGCTGGGCTTTTCCGGCACGGCCATGGCCCAGGCCTACCCGGCCAAGGCCATCACCTTCGTGGTGCCCTTTGCCGCCGGCAGCGCCACCGACCAGCTGGCGCGCGCCATCGGCCAGTCCATCACCAACGACACCAAGCAGCCCGTGGTCATCGACAACAAGGCTGGCGCCAGCGGCATGATCGCCGCGCAGGCGGTGGCCAAGGCGCCGGCCGACGGCTACACCATCCTCATCACCACCAACACCACGCATGCGGCCAACGAGCACCTGTACAAGAAGCTCTCGTACGACCCGGTGAAGGACTTCGCGCCCATCAGCGGCCTGGGCAAGGGCGGGCAGGTGATGGTGGTCAACGCCGCATCGGCCTATAAAAGCGTGGGCGACGTCGTCGCTGCGGCCAAGAAGGCGCCAGGCAAGCTGAGTTTCGGCAGCGGCAGCTCGTCGAGCCGCATGGCCGGCGAAATGCTCAAGCAGCTGGCGGGCGTGGACATCCTGCACGTGCCCTACAAGAGCAACCCCCTGGCCATCACCGACCTGCTGGGCGGCCAGATCGACCTGATGATCACCGACACCTCCACCGGCGTGCCCCAGGTCAAGGCCGGCAAGCTGCGCGCCCTGGGCTACTCCACGCAAAAGCGCAGCTCGCAGCTGCCCGACGTGCCCACCATCGATGAGGCCGGCGTCAAGGGCTACGACATGGGTTACTGGTTCGCCGCCTACGCCCCCGCCGGCACGCCGCCTGCCGTGGTGGCACGCCTCAACGAGTTGATGGGCGCCGCAACGAAGAGCGCCGCCGCCAAGTCCTTCTTCGACACCGCCGGCTCCGAAGCCTGGACGACCACGCCAGACGAACTCGCAAAATTCCAGGCCGCCGAAACGGTGAAGTGGGGCAAGGTCATCAAGGCCGCCGGCATCGAAGCCGAGTAAGCCGCCCACCTGCGTGCCCAGCCGGCACGCAGCCCTGTACCGCGTTTTTGAGGACGCGCACAGCCCACCCCTGAAAGAGACGCCAATCGGCAGCGCGCCTGCGCCGCCGGTATGGGCGCAGCCATGCCCGAACACCCGACTCCCCGTGAGCGAGGTGCGAAGCCGCTGCATGCCCGTTTTTCCCGCAAGCAAGAGACCACAAGAGCAACCACACAGGAGACAAGCAACATGAGAAAACATCCTCTTCCCACCTGGGGCGCCATCGCTCTCACGGCCGCCGCCGCAGCAGCCATCACCGCCTGCGGCGGCAGCAGCAGCGACGACGGCCTGACCGGCAAGGCTCCGGCCATGAGGCTCGAGATCACCGCCCGCGAGGACTTTCCCGGCACCTACGGCACGGTGGGCGCCTACGAGCGCCTCACGGGCACGCTCTCGGGCGAGGTGGACCCGGCCGACCCGAAGAACGCCGTCATCCAGGACCTGGCGCTGGCCCCTGTCAATGCCCGCGGCATGGCCGAATACAAGACCGAGTTCGTGATGCTCAAACCCAAGGACATGGCCAAGGCCAGCGGGGTCTTGCGCTACGACGCGCCCAACCGCGGCAACATCCTCACCATGCTCAACCCCACGGCCACGCCCAGCGATGCCGTGTACCTGGAGCGCGGCTATGTGATGCTGTACTCCGCCTGGCAGGGCGACGTGCCCAAGAGCGCGGCGGCGCGCCTCACGGCCACCGTGCCCGTGGCGAAGAACAAGGACGGCACCAGCATCACCGGCCCCTACCGCGCCGAGCTGGTGCCCACGGCGGCCAGTCCCGCGATGACACTGCCCGGCGGCGTGTTCAACGGCACCATGATCCCGTATGAGCCCGCCAGCCTGGACAACACCCAGCCCGGCTACTCGCTCACGCGGCGTGCCAACGAGACCGATCCATACGTGACCATCTCCGCTGCGGACTGGAAGTTCGCCACCTGCGATGCCACGGGCGCCAACGCCTTCCCTGGCACGCCCAGCCCCACCAGCGTCTGCCTCAAGGGCGGGTTCGATCCGGCCTACCTGTACGAGCTGGTCTACATCGCCAAGGACCCCAAGGTCATGGGCGTGGGCCTGGCCGCGTTGCGCGACACGGTGAGCTTCTTCCGCAGCAAGGGGGCCGACGCCAGCGGCACGGCCAACCCGGTGGCCGGGCGCATCACGCACACGCTGGGGCAAGGCACCTCGCAGTCGGGCAACGCAATGAAGACCTTTTTGCACCTGGGTTTCAACCAGGCGCTCGATGGCAGCAAGGTCTTTGACGGCATGTACGCCCACGTGGCCGCTCGCCAGACCAACATCAACACCCGTTTTGCCGTGCCCGGCGGCGGCGGCGGGCTGCGCACCGACCACACGGCCTTCGGCCAGACGGCACCGCGCGGGCTGGACAAGGACTACATGGACGACGTCAGCGGCCGCCAGGGCGGCGTGATGAAGCGCTGCGCCGCCACCAGCACCTGCCCCAAGTTCTTCCTGGGCCTGTCGGGCACGGAGTTCTGGCAGCTGCAGGGATCGCCGGTGCTGACCGATGCCAATGGTCTCAAGGACCTGACCCAGCCCGACAACGCCCGCATCTACTACTACGCCAGCACCCAGCACGGCGGCGCCGGCGGCACGGCCAGCATCAGCTATGCACCCAGCCGCGCGCCATACCCCACGGGCACGGTGGTGCAGTTCAACGACACCTTCCGCGCGCTGTTCCTGGGGCTGGAGGACTGGGTGGTGCGCGGCACCACGCCGCCCGCCAGCCAGGTGCCCAAGGTGGCCGATGGCACGCTGGTGCGGCCCGCGCAGGTGGCCTTCCCGGCCATGAAGGGGCTCACCTGGGCAGTGAATGGCACGCAGACGGCCATCCCCGACTTCAACTACCTGGGCTGGCACAACAACTTCCCGCTGTTCGACTTCGGCCCACAGTACATCCCGCAGGACGAGGCCGGCATTGCCACCATCCTGCCCCCGCGCAACCTGAACCGCGACTACGCGATCCTGGTGCCCCAGGTGGACGCGCGCACCGGTCTGACCCGCGCCGGCATTCAGAGCGTGGAGGCGCGCGCGCCGCTGGGCACGAGCTTCGAGTTCAACTATGTGGCCACGCCAGGCATCACTGACCTGGCCAACCTCACGGGCGGCTACATCCCCTTCCACACCACGCGGGCCGCGCGCCTGGCCGCCGGTGATGGCCGGGTGTCGCTGGAGGAGCTGTACGGCAACCAGGCCGGCTACGTGGCCGCAGTGACCGAGGCGGCCAACGCCCTGGTGGCCCAGCGCCTGCTGCTGCCGCGCGATGCGCAGGCCCAGATCGACCGGGCCAAGGCCACAGTGATCCTGCCCTGATGCTGGTTTGATCTCAGAAAAAGGCCGGGGGCCAATGTCCCCGGCTTTGTCATTTCACAGTGACCATGGGGCGCCCTGGAAGCGGTCGACCAGAAAGTCCAATAGCGCCCTTACGGCCGGCGACTGGTGCCGGCGCGAGGTGTACAGCGCATTGATGGCCATCACCGGCAGCCCCCAATCGGGCAGCACAGCGGCCAGTTCGCCACTGGCGATGTGCGGGTTGGCCAGGTAGGTGGGCTGCAGCGCAATGCCGCCCCCGGCCAGCGCGGCGCGCAGCAGGGTGGTGGCCTCGTTGGCGCTGAAGTGGCTGGACACGGCCACGCGCGCGGTCTCGCCGCCCCGGGTCAGCTCCCACACGCTCTTGCCGAAGTTGGCATAGCTCAGGCAGCGGTGGCGTTCCAGGTCGGCCGGCAGGGCGGGCACGCCATGGCGCGCCAGGTACGCGGGCGAGGCCACCAGCACCGAATCGCAGCGCGCCAGCGGCCGGGCGATCAGCATCGGGTCGGGCCCGCTGCTGATGCGGATGGCCAGGTCGATGCGCCGCTCCACCAGGTTGAGCGCGCCTTCGCTCGCATCCAGGTCGATCTTGAGCAGCGGGTGCAGCGCCAGAAAGTCGGCAATCGCCGCGCCCAGCTGCGCATAGGCGAACGACACGCTGCAGGTCAGCCGCAACTGGCCGCGCAGCTCGCCTTCACCCGTGGCGGTGGTCTCTTCCTCGATGTCCTCCGCCAGCGCAAGCATCTGCTGGCAGCGGCGCAGGCAGGCCTCGCCCGCATCGGTCAGCGTCACGCTGCGGGTGGTGCGCTGCAGCAGGCGGGCCTGCAGCCACTGCTCCATCTCGCCCACATAGCGCGTGACCATGGCGCGCGACATCTCCAGCCGGTCGGCCGTGGCGCTGAAGCTGCCGCTGGTGGCGACTTCCACAAACACGCGCATGGCGGTCAGGCGGTCCATATTTGATCTATTGGTGCAACAAATATGCGCAGTTTAAGCGGTTTATTAGATCGATTGGCGCAAATAAACTGCAGCCTGTACCGAGCAACACCACCCACTTCTGGAGATTCCCGCATGTTCCGCACCACCGTTATCGCTGCCACCCTGGCCATCGCCTTCACCGCCGCACAGGCTGCCGAGCCGTTGCAGATCAAGGTCTACAACGCCGACGGCAACAGCTTCAATGTCAACTCCACCCTGGTCTACGGCGAGAAGGAGGCCATGGTCATCGACGCCGGGTTCACCCGTGCCGACGCGCTGCGCATTGCCGCCAACGTGCTCGACAGCGGTAAAACGCTCAAGACCATCTACGTGAGCCAGGCCGACCCCGACTACTACTTCGGCGTGGAAACGCTCAAGGAGTTCTTCCCCCAGGCCGAGGTGGTGACCACCCCCGCCGTGCTGGAGAAGATCAACGCCAAGCTCGCCGGCAAGCTCGCCTTCTGGGGCCCCAAGATGGGCGCCAACGCACCGCGCACGCCCGTGCTGCCCAAGGCCATCACCGGCAACACCCTCACGGTCGACGGCCAGGTGGTCGAAATCCGTGGCACCACCGGCCTGCTGGCGCACCGCCCCTATGCCTGGATCCCCTCGGTGAAGGCCGTGGTGGGCAATATCGGCGTGTTCGGCACCAACACCCATGTGTGGACCGCCGACACGCAGACCGTGGCCGAACGCAGCGCCTGGGTGGCCCAGCTCGACGAAATGGCCGCCCTGCAGCCCGCCGTGGTCGTGCCCGGCCACATGGGCGCCGGCACCGCGCTGACCGCTGCCAATGTGACCTACACCAAGGGCTATCTGCAGGCCTTCGAGAAGAATGCCGCTGCGACCAAGACCAGTGCCGAGCTGATCGAGGCGATGAAAAAGGCCTACCCCGCAGCGCCCATGGGCTTGTCGTTGGATATCGGTGCGAAAGTGAACAAGGGCGACATGAAGTGGTAAGCAACAGGTTTACCAATCCCCCAAAGTGATGGACCACCAGATCATGCCAACGCACCCACTTCAACCCGTCTTGCAGCACCTGCGCGCCGGGCGCTGGAACGAAGCGCACGATCTGGTGCAGCACGATGGCTCCCTGCTGGCGGCCTGGCTCCATGGCATCCTGCACCTGCAGGAGGGCGATCTGGAAGACGCCGAGAACTGGTACGACCGCGCCAACCGGCACTTCCGCAGCCGCGGCACCCTGGAGGAAGAGCTGGCGCTTTTCGAAGCGGCGCTCTCCCCACCTACTGAAAAAGAACCAAAACCATGACAACGGCAGTGACGTATTTGTTCGACCCCCTGTGCGGCTGGTGCTACGCCGCTGCGCCTGCGCTGGGCCGCCTGCAGGGGACCCCCGGCGTGCATGTCACCCTGGCGCCATCGGGCCTGTTTGCGGGGGCTGGTGCCCGGCCCATGGACGCGCAATTTGCCGCCTATGCCTGGTCCAACGACCAGCGCATCGAAAAACTCACCGGTCAGCGCTTCACCCAGGCCTACCGCGACAACATCCTGGGCGCACCTGCGGGCCGCTTCGATTCCGGCCCCGCCACCCTGGCGCTCACCGCCGTGGCGCAGACCGCGCCTGACCGCGAACTGGATGCCCTGCACGCCCTGCAGCACGCCCGCTACATCGACGGCCGTGACACGGCCGATGCGCAGGTGCTGGCCGACGTGCTGACCAGCCTGGGCCTGGCCGACGCCGCCGCGCAGACCCTGGCGCCCGACGCGGCATTGCACCGCGCCCTGGCCGAACGCGTGGGCAGTTCGCAGGCCACCCTGCGCGCCGTGGGCGCGCGTGGTGTACCTCAGCTGGTTGTCACGGGGCAGGGCGGGGCGCTCAGGCTGATTGGCGGCGACGCGTTGCTCGGGCCGCATGAGCGCTTGCTAGAGTTGGTGCTGGCGGCTTGAGCTGCCTACCAATTCAGATTCACCGTGCGGCAAGCACAGGTGGACTCTCCCGGGTCCACCGGCTTGCTGCACTTCATGCAGATGCCGGGCTTTGATGGAATGTGGAGCACGAGCGCTTTGGCTTCTCGCGCACCATGTCCATAGGCGGTTTCCAGATGGCGCATCGCTTGCACGGGATCGCTTCGCCTAAGAGCCGCAAATTCCGCCTTGCCTGTGGCTGAGAAAGCAGCGGGCCAGATCACGTACATCCTGCAGCGAGCGCAGTGCATGTGCGGCCGGCCTGCTGGGTCCAGGATAAGCTCGAGATGACGAGGCGTAGTGCGCAGCATTGGAGGCTACAGCGACGGATCGATCAGCACCTTGGCACCGGTGTTGCGCGGGCCATAGAACGCAATGGCGTCGGCGCTCAGCGCCTCTGCCAGCGATACCGTGCGCGCGTAGTGGCTGGCAAACGTGGTCTTGAGCTCGGTCGCCACCCGCTGGCGCAGCGCCTGTGCGGCGTCGTTGCCGATCTTCTGCAGGAACGGGAACAGCAGCCAGCCGCCCACGCCCCAGGCCATGCCGAACGTGCGTTGGATCTCGGTGGGGCGGGTGTCCAGGTGGCCATACAGGTAGACCTGCTTGTGCACGGCCGAGCCATAACGGCTGTACTCCGTGGCCTTGCGGTTGATGGCGGCTTCCATGCACTGCAAAATCTGCCCGGCCAGCGTGCCGCCGCCGGTGGCGTCGAACGCGATGGTGGCACCCGTCGCGGCCAGGGCATCGGTCAGCTCGGCCATGAAGCCGGGCGCACTGCTGTCGCACACGTACTGGGCGCCGATCTCGCGCAGCAATGCGGCCTGCTCGGGCTTGCGCACGATGTTGACCAGGCCGATTCCGTCCTTCTGGCAGACCTTGTTGAGCATCTGGCCCAGGTTGCTGGCGGCGGCGGTATGCACCAGCGCGGTGTGGCCCTCGCGCTTCATCGTCTCCACCATGCCCAGCGCCGTGAGCGGGTTGACGAAGCACGACGCCCCCTCGGCCGCCGTGGTGCCGGCCGGCAGCGGCAGGCACTGCGCGGCGGGCATGGCCCGGTACTGCGCGTACATGGCCCCACCGATCAGCGCCACCGTGCGCCCGAGCAGCGCCTGGGCGGCGGGCGAGGACCCTGCCGCCACCACCAGGCCCGCGCCCTCGTTGCCCACGGGCATGCTCTGGCCCAGGCGCGCGGCCATGCCGGGCATGGCGCGGTCCGGGATGCGGGCGGTGACCACCGGCCGGTCCGCGCTGCCGGCCACCTGCACGGTGGACAGATCGGCCGGCCCGAACAGCAGGCCGATGTCCGAAGGGTTGATCGGCGTCGCCTGGACCTGCACCAGCACCTCGTCGGGCCCCGGGGTGGGCACGGGGGTGGGTTCGAGGCTGATCTGCAAGGTGGCATCAGGCTGCACGAGCGAGCGCAGTTGCAGAGCGGTGGATGGAATGGCGGTGGTCATGGGTGTCTCCCGGTGGAATAACGGTCTCGACTCTCATTGTCGCCGTGATGGGTCGTCTGCGCTGTCACCCACTTGGCTCATTGGGCTAAGGTCCGCACCATCTGCTCATACATCGCATCCACCGCAGGTGAGCGCTGCGACTCCTTGCTGCGCAGCACCGAGACGTCCATCGAATCGAGTGCGGGCAGGTCGAATTCGGCCGGCAGGTTCTGCAGTATCTGCAGGTTGGGCGGCACGCTGCAGCGCGTGAGCACGGCCACGGCCAGGCCGCTTTCCACGGCGGCCAGCTGGCCGGCCAGGCTGGAGCTGTGGTAGACGATGCGGTAGGCGCGGCGGCGCGCGGCCAGGGCTTTCATGGTGGCGATGCGCGCCAGGCTGGTCGACTCGTACACCGCAATCGGCAGCGGGTCACGCCGCCAGGCCTCGAACTGCGCGGCGCCCACCCAGACCAGTGGCTCCTGGAACAGAAAGCGCCCACGCTGCGGCTTGTCTCGCGAGACCAGGGCCAGGTCGAGGTCGCCGCGCACCACGCGCGGGATCAGCGAGGTCGATTGCTCGCAGGTCAGCTCGATCTCCACCCCCTGGTAGCGGTGCGAAAAGCTGCGCAGCACGGGGGTGAGGTAGGTCGATGCATAGTCGTCCGGCACGCCCAGGCGCACCCGGCCCGCCAGCTGCGGGCCGAACAGGGCGGTCTGCGTTTCGGCCTGCAGCTCCAGCATGCGGCGCGCGTAGGCCAGCAGTTCCTGCCCCAAGGGCGTCAGCTCCAGATGGCGCGGGCCGCGCAGCAGCACCGGGCGGCCCAGTGCGGCCTCGAGCTTCTTGATCTGCATGCTGACGGCCGACTGCGAGCGGTGCACCAGCGGCGCCGCACCCGAGAGCGAGCCAGCGTCCACCACGGCGACGAAGGCGCGCAGCCAGTCGATCTGCAGGTCGGGGTAGTTCATGCGTGCAATGTATTCGATTATCGAATGGTTGCAAGGCGAACTATGCGCTTTACCTGTGCCGTCAAAGATCCGACCATTGGCGCCATGAACCACAAGGTCTCCGCACTTCCCGCATCATCTGCCATTCTTACCAGGGGCTCAGACCCCGCGGGTATTGCCCGCGAACGCACGGGCCAATGGCTCATGATCGCCGGCGGCATTCTGTTGGGCACCATCGGCGTGTTCGTGGAAGAAGCGGGCCAGCACCCGCTGGTGACGGTGTGGTTCCGCTGCGCTTTTGGCGCGCTGGCCCTGGTGGCCTGGTGCCTGGCCACGGGGCGGGGGCGCGAGCTGCTGCTGCGCCACCAGGCGAAGAGCCGCTGGGTGGCCTGTGCCACGGGCGTGTTCATGGTGCTCAACTGGGCGCTGTTCTTCGCGGCCATCCCGCGCACTTCCATTGCGGTGGCCACCGTGATCTTCCACGTGCAGCCGATCTGGGTCATCGTCTTCGGCGCACTGTTTCTGCGCGAGCGCATTTCGCCCACCCAGTGGGCGGCCACGCTGGCGGCCCTGGCCGGGCTGGTGCTCACCACCGGGCTGCTCGACGGCATCCCGGCCGGCACGGCCGATGGCGGGGCCTATGTGGTTGGCGTGCTGATGTGCCTGGGCGGTTCGTTCTGCTACGCCGCCGTCACGCTGCTGGCCAGTCGCGCGCCCGCGCCCATCAGTCCGTTCGCCTTGTCGCTGTGGCAATGCCTGGTGGGCGTGGTGCTGCTGGCGTGGGCGCCGCTGGCCTTCGGCTGGCCGCACACGGCGGCTGCCTGGGCCTGGCTCACGGGCCTGGGCGTGCTGCACACGGGGCTGGCCTATGTGATCCTGTTTGCCGGCATGGCCCGGCTGGCGCTGGGCAAGGTCGCGGTACTGCAGTTCGTCTACCCGCTCACCGCGGTGCTGGTCGACTGGGCGGTGTACGGGCGCACGCTGAGCCCGGTGCAACTGGGCGGCGTGCTGCTGATGGCAGCGGCGCTGTGGACCATACGGCGGCAGCCGACGCAGGCGCCTGCAAGCCGATAAACTGCCGGGTCGCAGGCCTTGGCTTGCCATCAGGAGACAGCACCATGGCTGCAGCACCGGCACCCCAGGAAACCGAGACACCCGCATCGGCCCTCATCGACGCCAAGATTCGCGACCTGGCTGACTGGCGCGGCGCCACCCTGGCCCGCCTGCGCAAGCTCATGCGCGAGGCTGTTCCCGGCGTGGTCGAGGAGGTCAAGTGGATGGGCGTGCCCGTCTGGTCCCACGCCGGCATCCTGTGTACGGGCGAGACCTACAAGCAGGCCGTGAAGATGACCTTTGCCAAGGGCGCCTCGCTGCCCGACCCCAAGGGCCTGTTCAACTCCAGCCTGGAGGGCAACACCCGCCGCGCCATCGACGTGCGCGAGGGCGAAGCGATCAACGAAGCGGCGCTCAAGGCGCTGTTCCGAGCGGCGGCGGACTTCAATGACCTGCAGGCCGCGAAAAAGGCGAAGCCCAAAGCGCCTGCGGTCACGAAGGCGGCTGCGAAAAAAACAGGGTAGCCGGTGGCCCGGGTGATCCCGTCCGAGGGCTCACCAGCGCGACAGGTCCGCCAGTAGCCGGGCCTTGACATCCGCGTTGGCAAAACTCGCCTTGATCGAGTCGCTGGCGATGGCCCGCAGGTCCTCGTCCGTCCACCCGAACGCCTGGGCGCACAGCGCGTATTCGCCCTCCAGGCTGGCACCCAGCAGCGATGGATCGTCGGTATTGAGGGACACCACGACGCCCGCGCGCCGCAGCCGGTCGACCGGGTGGTCTTCGATGCGTGGGTAGACGCCCAGGACCAGGTTGGAGGTGGGGCAGATGCCCAGCGGTATGCGGCGCTCGGCCAGCAGGTTGACAAGCGCGGCGTCTTCGATGGCACGCACCCCGTGGTCGATGCGGTCGGCGCCCAGCAGCTCGATGGCATCCCGGACGCCCTCCGGCCCGCTCGACTCGCCGGCATGCACGGTGCGGTGCAGTCCCACTGCTCCGGCGCGCCGGAAGGCCTCGGAGAACCTCGGGCCGGTGCGTCCCGCAGCGGCCTCGTTGCCGTCGATGGAGAGGGCAACGATGCGCGGGTGCCGCAGCGCCACCAGGGCATCGACCAGTTCGGCCGCGGCATCTGAAGACTGGGTGCGCAGCAGGCTGATGCATAGGCCGACCGGTGGCAGGCCGTCCTGCTCGGCGGCCGCAAAGCCCGCGTCGATGGCATCGACCATGGCGGGCAGCCGCCCATGCCATGCCGTCCAGTGGGTGGGATTGACGATCACATCCGCGTAGCCGGCGCCGCTGCGGGCAAGGCGTTGGCTATAGCCGTAGCTCAGCTCGGCCAGGCGCTCGCGCGTCGAGGCCAGGCTGCAAGCCCAGTCGAGGAAGTGCAGAAAATCTGCCAGACCCTCGAACTGGAACAGGCGTTCGGGCGGCCGCGGCATGGCCACGCCGGCCTGCGCCGCCCAGGATGCGAGAACCTGCGGCTCGAAACAGCCTTCCAGGTGGGCATGCACCTCTGCCTTGGGCAGGGCGCGCAGTCGTTCGATGTCAAGGGGCTGTGCGGGAGAGTTCATTGAAAAGAGTCTGCAAGGGCGTGTGGTGCGGCGCCATACGGGCCGTTGCCCCGCAGTCTCGCCGAGCTGTGCACGCGTGCCATATGCGGGGGCGCATAACCCGTATACGTCTTCTTCTTGGACTAGGGCGTAGCCACCAGCCGCACCACCACCGGCCGGTGATCCGACCCCAGGTCCGGCCCGATGTCCCCACCCACCACCTGCCAGCCCTTCGACGCCAGCACATGGTCGAGCGGCAGCACCGACAGCCAGCCGAAGGCATTGGGCCAACTGGGCGCCGCACCATTGGCGCGGCGCAAGCTGCCCTCCACGGTAAACAGCCCGCGAGCCCAGGGGGTGATGTTCAGGTCCCCCGCCATCAGTGCCAGGCCGCCCGGTTGTGCTGCGAGGTGCTGCGCCTCTTGCACCAGGGCCCGGTCGCGGGCCTGGGCGAAGCGTTCGTCCAGCGGCGGCATGGGGTGCAGCGCGCTCAGGTACACGGCCTTGCCATTCCATGCCACGGTGGCGCGCAACCGCAGGGTATCGTGCAGGTCTTGCGGCTGCAGCGTCTGCAGGCCCGACAGGGGGTGGCGCGACAGGATGGCCAGGCCAAACGGGTCGGGCTGGGGCACGGCCAGGCGATGGGGGTAGCGCGCAGCCACCGCGGGGCTGCGAATGAGCGCCTGATGTGCCAGCTCCGTGAACTCCTGCAGGAACACCACATCGGGCGCATCGGCCGAGGCCAGCCAGTGGGTGAGCGGGGCGAAGTCGGTGGTTGCCGCATTGAGGTTGGAGGTGCCCACGGTCAGTACCGCGCCGGGGTCGGCCGGCTCGGTGCCGCGCGGCAGCGTGGCCGGCTGCCACAGGAAGACGCCGCCGAGAACCAGGGCTGCCAGGGCCGGCAGGGCCAGCCACCCCTTGCCCATGCCGTTGCGCCCCGAGAGCATGAGCAGCACCAGCGAGATCGCCCCCACCCCCAGGTACAGCCACTGCCAGTGGGCCGGCAGCTCCACCAGCCATTGCAGCGAGGGCACCTGGTCCGCCGGCAGAAAGCGCGCTACCGGCGCCGCGAGCGCGCCCAGGGCGCACAGCCAGGCCAGCCACCGGGCCCTGGCGGTGATGAAGCGGGGAACTGCGGCTTGTGGCATACGGTCAAGGGGCAGAGCGACGGGGGAAGGTGCAGGACAATTTGCGGAATGTACTGATCATGGAATGGTGCCTGGGCTGGATGGTCGATTGCCCACTGTCCCGCCTGCGGCACCACGACACCTGAGTAGACACCCGGATACTATCGGCTGAAATCCCATGCATCTCCATCGCCACCATCAGGACACCACAGACGCCAGGTTTGCAGACTTGCTGCGCATTGCCATGGACGGGTACCGGGCCAGGCAGGAGGCCTTCAGCCAGGCCATTGCCGGCTTTTCTGCATGGAACATCGACGAGGAAACGGCGACGCTGACACTCACCGGCGATGGTGGCCAGGCGACCTGCGTGTACCAGGCGACCCCCATCGCTACCTACCTGCCCGCGTCGGAAAGTCTCGCCTGGGCATGGGCCAACGACGTGTTCCCTGTGCTTTCAAGAAACAGGGCCGCTCAGGTCAGGGAGCTGGCGGCCCAGACCGGCTACCAGGTGTTCGATACCCCGCAATTGCGCGCTACCCCCGGCGATATGGACGAGCTGTGCGCCCTGGCACTGCACCATCTGCAAGGCATTGCCGTGTTCAAGACCAAGAACCAGGAGCCATGGGTTTGCTATGTCCTCCATGCCGCCGCCTGAGCTTCGGTTTGCGCGCATTCCCAGTCCACCATGGGCGGGGCCAGTGGATGTGGAGCGGTGTGATCGCTTCGAGGGTGTAGACCACGAAGCCCTCCAGGATTTGCGCGCCGTGATCGAGGCCGAGGTGTGGCGCCGGGTAGCGCAGTACGTCAGCGAGCTGCCGGCTGGCAATGCATTCCCCGATCTGGAAAGGCTGACCGGCGAGTGCTACCTGTCTGCCGAGCGCTATTGGATTCAGGACGAGCCCTGGTTTGCGAAGGTCGGCAGACGAAGGGAGGTATGTTTCAGCTACTTCGTGCGCTGCATTGAGCGGCAGAATGCGCTCAATGCAGCGGATCGCGACTACCTGGGCCTGGAGGTCCACTTCCGGTGGCTGCGCGAGTCGGGCAGTTTTCACTGGGTCGCCACGGACTCCAGCAGCATCTAGACATCATGGTCGCCGCCCCCTGGATAGGCGGCCGGTCTCCGACATCGTAGATTGCGTCCAAGGACGTAGCGCTACATGCTGTGACTTGCGTCGTCAGCAACAAGGAGACCGACCATGCAAGAGAGTAGCAAGATTCACGTGGGCCTGGACGTCCACAAAGACAGCATCAGCATCGCAGCGGCCGAGCCTGGCCGAGTGCCCGGGCGCCTGATAGGCAAGGTCACGCACGATGTGAGCAAGCTGCTCAAGGTGCTGGCCAAGGTCGGCAACGCCGATCAGCTGCACATCGTGTACGAGGCCGGCCCCACCGGCTTTGGCCTTCAGCGTGCTCTGCACAGCAGGGGCTACCTGTGCGAGATCATTGCCCCCTCGCAGATCCCGCGCCGCCCTGGAGATCGGATCAAGACCGACGGGCGCGACTGCGTTCAACTGGCCGAATGCTCTCGCGCTGGCCAGTTGACTGCCGTGTGGATCCCCGACCCAGAAGGACGACGCGATCCGTGACCTGTCACGGGCACGCGAAGATGCAGTCAACAGTCGCGTGCAGGCCCGCCACCAACTCAAGGGATTCTTGCTGCGTCACGACGTGCGATACACCGGCAAGACCTCATGGTGTGGGGCCTACTACCGCTGGCTGGGGACACTGAACTTCGGGGTGGGGGCCGCACAGACAGCGTTCACCGAATACTGGCAAGCCGTGACGGCTGCAGATGATCGCGTTGACCGGCTGACGAAGGCGCTGCAGGCTTCGATCACTGGCTGGCGCTTTGAGGCGGTGGTTGGTGCGCTGCAGGCACTGCGTGGTGTCGCCGCGATCACGGCGATTGGCTTGGCAGCGGAGATTGGAGATCTGGGACGCTTTGCCCATCCACGCAAACTCATGGGCTACCTCGGTCTGGTGCCCTCGGAGCACTCCAGTGGTCAGCGCACGAGCCGGGGCAGCATCACCAAGACCGGCAACGCGCACGCCCGGCGGCTGCTGACTGAAGCCGCCTGGAACTACCGCTTCAAGGCGCGCATCGGCAAACAAGCGCAGATCCGACAACAGGATCTGTCCGAGCCGATACGAAGGATGGCATGGACAGCGCAGTTGCGGCTGACACAGCGCTTCGCGGCGTTGAGTGCACGTGGCTTGCAGGCCAACAAAGCCTGCATCGCCGTCGCAAGGGAGCTGGCAGGCTTCGTCTGGGCCATCGGCATGCAGGCGCAGCGCGAGCAGGGCCAGCCAAACTGAAAGGGCATAACACGCAACAGGATCGATCTGGCGATGCGATACGAGCAACGATAGGGCAACCCTCGACGCTCCTACCAGGGCACCGCAAGGCAGATCCCCGATCCTAGAGCGAGGCAGGCCCGCGACGAATCGATGAAGTGCTGGTAACCAATCCGCGGATATGAGTCTGATTCATCGTCGCTGCAAACGCTCGTGTCGCATCACCCGATCGATCCTAAGAGAACGCACACCAAATGAGGCACTGACAGTATTGACAATGGCGACCATATGAGCGTGCGCGGCAGAAGGCATCGAAGCGAAACGCTCGAAAACCGAGGATCGTTGGGTAGTACCGACCAGCCCAGGGTGGCCCCCTGGGCGCCGGAGGTGATACCCGGCGAGACCGGTTTGTCGGGCGTTGCAGCCGATGCTCCTTCTGCCGCGCACGCTCCTAAGGCGTTTCAGGCCGTTGCCCAGCGCTCCTGGTTGCGGTCGTCGGCAATCCCCCGCAGTTCATCGCCCTGCCATACGCAGATCCAGTCCACGGGCAGCGCCATCGCTGCCAGCAGGTGGGGGCGCAACACCAGCAGTTGATATAGGCGGATCGCTTCCAGGTCCTTGGCGCCCGCCGCCGCGGGCCCGTCGGCCAGCCCGACATACCACCCGGAATCTCCCGGTGTGGGTTCCGACCGCTGGGCATAGATGCCGGGCTCGGCCAGGCAGCCCTTTTGCACGACCACCTTGTCGTCGAAGCGCGCCGCCAGGCCTTCGCTCCCCACGCGGCGCAGCAGGTCGGTCTGGGCCGCCAGGATGCGCAAGGTGGTGGAGACCTCTGCCCGGGTGGCGGTCAGCGGGTCGGTGTCGAAGGCCGGCTCGCGGACTTCCAGTACCCCGTTGGCCGTGGCCGCCAGGGTCAGTACCGACCAGCCCACCTGTACCGTCGTGCCGCTTGCCAGACCCGGCCCTGCTTGGTCCCGGCTGGCAATCAGGTCCAGAAGCCATTGGCCCTGGTGGTCCAGATCGTCGTGGCAGGCGAGGGTCAAAAGGCCGTGGGCAATGGATTTTTGAAGGCTGATCATGGGGCAGGGTGGAATCGCCGGGTGTGCCGCGAGATGGTAGCGGCTGCGCCGACCCGGGCTCCACCACGCAGCCCGCAGACGAGCCTGCAGAGGTGCAGGCCTTGTAGCTTGCGCCCGCCTCAGCGGGCGGCGATCACCTGCAAGGTGCTGCGCAGCGCTGCTTCGTACACCGCGTCGGGCCCCAGGCGGCCACCGTCCGTGGAAACGGGCAGCGCCACCCGCCCATGGAGTACCGCGCGCAAACGGGGCGCGGCCACCAGCCTGGCACCACCACCGTCACCCCCGGCACCACCAGCCCCGTCGGGCAGCGCAATGCCCGCGAGCCGGCCTGCCTGGTCGAAGACCGGCCCGCCCGGCGCCAGGCCCTGGTGCATGGCCGTATCGAGCTCACGATCTCCCTGCGCACCCCTGGCGGCACCGACGAAGCCCGTGCGCAGCAGGGGCCAGGCGGCGCCTGCATCGTTGGTCTGCGCATACGCCACGGCGAAGGCCACGGCGCCTGGGAACACGTCGGCGGGCACGCTGCCCGTGGACGGCGCGGGCAGCGGGCTGCCCAGGCGCAGCAGGGCGATCCCGCTCTCGCTGCGCACCGGCATGGCGGTGGCCGGCGCCAGCTGCCCCAGCCCGTTGCGAACCCACAGGCGCCGGCCGGCGGCGACGGCCCGTGCGGGCACCAGCGCCATGCGGCCTTCATCCACCAGGGTGCCGGCCGCAACCATGCGCGCGCTGCGCGGCAGTGCCGCCAGGTTGTTGGGATGGCTGTACGGAGCCAGCCGCGCGGGCGCCAGCAGCATGTCGCCGCTCGCATGCGGCGCGCCCGATGCGAGCTCACGGGCAACACCGGCCACCAGCGGCTGCGAGGGCGCGCGCGCCTGCGCATCGGCCAGCAGCTTGCGCGCGATCACGTCCTGCCCGCCCGCGTGCAGCAGCCAGGCATACAGCGCCGCACCGCCGACCACGTCGAGGTGCGCACCTGCCGTGTGCGCGCCGGTACTGGCCCGATTGCATGTAGCTGCGCACCAGGCCCATCTCGGTATCGGCCGAATGCAGGATCATCGCGGCGCGGTCAAAGCCCTGCTCGGCCGTTTGCGCATCGCCGGCCGCCAGCGCGGCCTCGGCCTCGCGCAACAGGGCCTCGCGCTCGCGCAGGCGCTCGGCGTCAGGCGGCCGGGCGGCGGCCGCTTGCATGATCGCCTTGAGCTTCTCCTCGGTGGCCGGCGAGGCCGCCAGCGGGCCGGCCGCCGCCAGCGCCAGCAGGCCGCTCAGGAAGTGACGGCGCCGGTCGGGCATGCGGTGCTGGTGCCGGTGCGGTTGATGCGGCTGCCGCCCGCATCGTTGGGGTTGCTGCCCAGCGTGTACGGAGCCTTGGGCGCCTTGAAGCCGGACAGATAGGCCACCAGCGCGTCGATGTCCTGCGCGCCGCCCAGGCGGCTGGTGCCCTTGAGGAAGGTGGAGTAGCCATCACCGCCATCGGCCATGAAGTTGTTCATGGTGACACGGTAGGTCTTGGCCGGGTTGGCGACCGCGCCCGCAGCGTCAACGATGGTCTCCGTCGAGGCACCGCTGCGCAGCGTGACGTTGCTGACGCGTGCGCCGCAGGCCTTGGCGCCGTCCCAGGTGTACTTGAAGCCGTTGGACGGCAGCATCACGCGCGTGGCCGTTGCCGACTGGCCCTTGCACCCCGCGAACTGCTCTTCCAGCACGTCCTTCAGGTCCTGCGCCGTGAGCGACATGGTCACCAGGCTGTTGCCGAAGGGCTGCGTGGTGAACGCCTCGCCGTAGGTGACGTTGCCGGCACCTTCGCCCACCGTGCTGCTCGCAAAGGTGAAGCCGGGGTTGCGCACGCCGCCGCCGTTCATCAGGGCGATGACCGCCGAGCCGAAGGTGGGGCCCTGCGTGGCCGCCAGCATGGCGTCGGCGACCAGGTCGCCGGCCGGCATGTTGCAGGCGCCGTCGGTGCGGCTGTTGGGCAGCTCGGCGGCGATGGAGCCGATCACCGTGTTGGCGATGGGCGAGACCAGGGTGTTGTAGCCGGCAATGATCCGGGCGACGGCCGCATCGGCGGGCACGGCGGGGTCGTTGCGCACCACGAGGCGGTTGGTGGCCGTGGCGGCGGTGATGTCGCGCGTGGACGGGTCGATGGTCAGGTCCATGTCGGTCAGCACGCGGCCGAATGAGCTGGAGCTGGTCACCGGGATGGCTCGGCCCGTGGCGTTGGGCAGCTTGCAGTTGTAGGCAGCATGCGTGTGGCCGCTGATCACCGCGTCCACCGCGTTGTCCAGGCCCTTGACCAGGGTGGCGATGCCCGAGCCGGCGAGCGCGCCCTCGCAGCCGTTGATGTCCGACACGGTGCCAGACTGAAAGCCGCCTTCGTGCACCAGCACCACGATGGCTTCGATGCCCTGGCCCTTGAGCTCGGGGATGAGGCTGTTCACCGTCTGGATCTCATCGCGGAACTCCAGGCCGGCCACGCCGGTCGGCGTCACCACGGTGGGCGTGGCCTTGAAGGTCATGCCGATGAAGGCCACCTTGACGCCCTTGAACTCCTTGATGCCATAGGCCGGCAGCAGGGGCTTGCCGGTGGCGGTGGCAATGACGTTGGCCGACAGCCACTTGAACTTTGCGCCTTCGAACGGCACCGGCGTGCCGGCCACCGCGCCCTTGCAGCTGTTGGGCTCGCCGGTCTTGCAGCCGCCGTTCTGCAGGCGCAGCAGCTCGGCCGAGCCCTTGTCGAATTCATGGTTGCCCACCGAATTGAACTCCAGCCCGATGCGGTTGAGCGTTTCCACCGCAGGCTCGTCCTGGAACAGCGCGGAGATCAGCGGCGAGGCGCCGATCGAGTCACCGGCGCCCACCACCACGTTGTTGGGGTTCTGGGCCTTGAGCCTGGCGACATGGGCCGCCATGAACTCGGCGCCGCCCACCGGCGGGCGCTCGGCTGCCGGCACGGCGGCGCTGGCACCGAAGGTGCCGGGGGATTCCAGGTTGCCGTGGTAGTCGTTGAAGCCGATCAGCTTGACGGTGAACGGCGGCTCGCTGCCGCCGCTGCTGCCGCAGGCGATCAAAGTGGCGGCCAGGGCGGCGAAGGCCGCGGCGGTCAATCGCAATGTCATGGATTCCCTCGCTGATGTTGGTTTCTCGGTGTCCTGAGGCAGTCGCGGACTCTGGTCTGCTGCCTGAGTGGACCCAGCCACCATGACAAAGCGATGAAGATGCTTGTTTGACCTAAATTAGGTCTAAGTTAAGTCTTGTGTGGCCTAAGTGGGCCGCATAGTATTTGTCCAACGCACCAAACAAGGTGCAGGCGACCTGGATAGGGCCCACTGCGGCCTTGCAAGGTCAGCCACATAAAACAGGAGACAAGCCTTGGCACGCTGGCACAACTGCGGCACTGAAGACCTGGACGTTCTGCAGACCATTTTCTGGTCGGCGGGCGCGTCGCGGCATGCACTGGCGCAGCGGCTGGCCTACTCCAAAAGCAAGGCCAACGCGCGGGTGGCGGCCTTGTTGGACGAGGGCCTGCTCGACGAGGTGGGCCTGCAGGAGTCCTCCGGCGGGCGCCGTGCCGAAACCCTGCGCCTGAGCGAGACCCTGGGCGTGGTGATTGGCGCCGACCTGGGCGCCACCAGCATGCAGGTGGCCATCATGCGCCCCGACATGACCGTGCTGGCACGGCACCGCGAACCCATCGACGTGCGCCAGGGCCCGGGCGTGATCCTGGCGCGGCTGCGCGGCCTGATGCGCGAACTGATGGCGCGCTGCGGGCTGCCGGCATCGCAGGTCATCGCCATCGGCATGGGCGTGCCGGGGCCGGTGGATTTTGAAAGCGGCCAACTGGTCAACCCCCCGCTGATGCCCGACTGGGACGGCTTTTCCATCCGCGACTACCTGCGCGAGGCCTTTGCCGCACCGGTGTTCGTGGACAACGACGTGAACCTGATGGCGCTGGGCGAGCTGTGGCGGCTGCAGCGCAACCTGCCCAACTTTCTGGTCATCAAGGTGGGCACCGGCATCGGCTGTGGCATCGTCTGCCATGGCCAGGTGTACCGGGGCGCCAATGGCTCGGCCGGCGACGTGGGCCACATCTGCGTGGACCAGGCCGGCCCGCGCTGCCACTGCGGCAACCAGGGCTGCGTGGAGGCCATGGCCGCCGCGCCCGCCATGGCGCGCATGGCGCTGGCGGCGGCCCAGGCGGGCGAAAGCGCGCTGCTGTCCGAGCGCCTGCAGGCCACCGGCACCCTGACCACCGAGGATGTGGCCCAGGCCAGCCGTGCGGGCGACGTGGCGGCCAACGCCATCATCCAGCGCGCGGGCAATCTGGTGGGGCAGATGCTGGCCTCCATCGTCAATTTCTTCAACCCTTCGCACGTGTTCATCGCCGGCCGGGTGGCAGACATGGGGCCGCTGTTCCTGGCCTCGGTGCGCCAGAGCGTGTACCACCGCTCGCTGGCCCTGTCCACGCGCCACCTGGAGATCCAGTACGCCCCCCTGGCCGACGATGCCGGCGTGGTGGGCGCGGGCGTGCTGGCCATGCAGGAGAGCATGGCCCAGTCTTCGCGTTCCACGGGGGCCGCACGATGAGCGTCGCTGTCGAGTTCCGCAACGTGACCAAGGAGTTCGGGCCCGTGCGCGTGCTGCATGGCGTGGGCTTTGCGCTGCAGCCGGGCCGGGTCTACGGCCTGCTGGGCGAGAACGGCGCGGGCAAGTCCACGCTGATGAAGATACTGGCCGGGTATGAAAGCCCGACCACCGGCGAGGTGGTGGTCGATGGCGCCGTGCGTGCCCCCGGCGGCGGCTCGCGCGCGGCCGAGGCCCAGGGCATCGTGCTGATCCACCAGGAGTTCAACCTGGCGGACGACCTGACGATTGCGCAGAACGTCTTCCTGGGCCATGAGATCAAGAAAGGATTCTTCCTCGACGATCGAGCGATGAGGGAGAAGACCCGCGCAGCCCTGGCCCAGGTCGGCCTGCCGCTGGACCCTGACACGCGCGTGAAGAAGCTCATCGTGGCCGAAAAGCAGCTGGTGGAGATTGCCCGCGCACTGGCCCGCAATGCGCGCCTCCTGATCATGGACGAGCCCACCGCCACGCTGACCCCCGGCGAGACGGAGCGCCTGTTCGCGCTGATGGCCGAACTCAAGGCCGCGGGCGTGACCATCATCTACATTTCGCACAAGCTCGACGAGGTGGAGCGCACCACCGACGAGGTGGTGGTGATGCGCGACGGCCTGCTGGTGGCGCGCGAGCCCACGGCCAGCGTCACGCGCCGGCAGATGGCCAACCTGATGGTGGGCCGCGAGCTGGCCGACCTGTTCCCTGCCAAGCTGCCCGCCCCGGCGGGCGAGCCCATCCTCCAGGTGCGCGGCCTCACGGTGCCAGGCTGGGCGCAGGATGTCGATTTCGAGGTGCGGCGCGGCGAGATCCTGGGCTTTGCCGGCCTGGTGGGCGCAGGCCGCACCGAGCTGTTCGAGGGCCTCTTGGGCCTGCGCCCGCGCTCTGCCGGCACGGTGGAGCTGGCGGGCAAGCCCGTGCAGTTGAAAAGCCCGCGCGACGCCGCGCGCCATGGCCTCACCTACCTGAGCGAAGACCGCAAGGGCAAGGGCCTGCACGTGCATTTCAGCCTGCGCCCCAACCTCACGCTGATAGCGCTGGAGCGCTATGCCAAGCCTTGGCTCAACCCGGCGGCCGAGCAGGCCGCGCTGCGCGACGCGGTGCAGGAGTTCGGCATCCGCACCGGCTCGCTCGATGTGCGTGCCTCGTCGCTCTCGGGCGGCAACCAGCAAAAACTCGCGCTGGCCAAGGTGCTGCACCCCGGCCCCGGCGTGGTGGTGCTCGACGAGCCCACGCGCGGCGTGGACGTGGGCGCCAAGCGCGAGATCTACCACCTGGTGCAGCGCCTGGCAGCGCAGGGCCTGGCGGTGATCGTGATTTCGTCCGAGCTGATGGAGCTGATCGGCCTGTGCCACCGCGTCGCGGTGATGCGCGCCGGCCGGCTGCAGACCACGCTCCAAGAGCCCCATTTGACCGAAGAGGAGTTGATCGTCCATGCCACAGGTACCCGTTGACGTACCCGCTGAAAACGCCCCCACCGCGCAGGTGGCCGGGAGCCGCCACGGTGCCGCAACCGCCTGGTGGGGCAAGCTGCACGGGCTGGGCCCCGTCATCGGCCTGGTGCTGCTGTGCATTGCCGGCACGCTGCTCAACAGCAACTTCGCCACCTATGACAACGTGATGAACGTGCTCACGCGCACCGCCTTCATCGGCATCATCGCGGTGGGCATGTGCTTTGTCATCATCTCCGGCGGTATCGACCTGTCGGTCGGCTCCATGGCGGCGCTGATCGCCGGCTCGGTCATCCTGTTCATGAACGCCATGGCGCCGGTGCTCGGCTCCCCCATGGCCGCCGTGGTGGTGGGCATGCTGCTGGCGGTGGTGCTGGGCGCAGTGTTCGGGCTGGTGCATGGCCTGTTGATCACCAAAGGGCGCATCGAGCCCTTCATCGTGACGCTGGGCACGCTGGGCATCTTCCGCGCCTACCTCACCTATTTCTCCAACGGCGGCGCCATCACGCTGGAGAACGATCTGTCAGACCTCTACAGCCCCGTGTACTACGCCAACCTGCTGGGCGTGCCCATCCCGGTGTGGATCTTTTTGCTGGTGGCGCTGGTCGGCGGCGTCATCCTCAACCGCACGGCCTATGGCCGCTATGTGCAGGCCATCGGCTCCAACGAGCAGGTGGCGCAGTACGCTGCGGTGGACGTGCACAAGATCAAGATCCTGACCTACATGCTGCTCGGGGTGTGCGTGGGCATCGCCACGCTGCTCTACGTGCCGCGCCTGGGCTCGGCATCGCCCACCACGGGCCTCTTGTGGGAGCTGGAAGCCATTGCCGCAGTGATCGTGGGCGGCACGGTCCTCAAGGGCGGGGCCGGCAGCATCACCGGCACGGTGGTGGGTGCCATCCTGCTGTCGGTCATCAGCAATATTTTGAACCTGACCAGCATCATCAGCGTGTACCTGAATGCCGCCGTTCAAGGCTTCGTGATCATTGCGGTCGCGTTCATGCAGCGCGGAAAGCGGTGATGGCTTCTTGAATCGGTTTTTCGGTAGGTGTCATTGACTTTCGTGTTCCCCAGCCGGCCAGCTTCCATGGCCTTTTTCATCAAAGCAACAGCAACAGGAGACAACGCATCATGAACAGCCAACTTACTTTCACCCGCCGCCTGGCCCTCTCGGCCGTGGGCGCCGCAGCCGCACTGGCGCTGGCCGGCCCCGCCATGGCGCAGGCCAACAAGGTCGTGGTGGGCGTGGCCATTCCGTCGGCCACGCACGGCTTCACGGGCGGCATCGTGTACTGGGCCAACCAGGCCAAGAAGGACCTGGAGAAGGCCCACCCCGGCCTGCAGGTCATCGTCAAGACGGCCGGCGGTGCGCCCGAGCAGGCCAACCAGCTGCAGGACCTGGTCACGGTCAGCAAGATCAACGCCCTGGTGATCTTTCCCTTCGAATCGGCAGCGCTGACCAAGCCGGTCGCCCAGGTCAAGGCCAAGGGCATCTATGTGACCGTGGTGGACCGCGGCCTGACCGACACCAGCGCGCAGGACGCCTATGTGGCTGGCGACAACACCGCCTTCGGCAAGATCCCGGCCGAGTACATCGCCAAGGCGCTGGGCGGCAAGGGCAATGTGGTGGCCATGCGCGGCATTGCGACCACGCTGGACAACGAGCGCATGGACGCGTTCAACGCGGTGCTCAAGAACCACCCCGACATCAAGCTGCTGGACGCCAAGTACGCCAACTGGAACCGCGACGACGCCTTCAAGGTCATGCAGGATTACCTGACCCGCTTCCCGAAGATCGACGCCGTGTGGGCAGCCGACGACGACATGGCCGTGGGCGTGCTCAAGGCCATCGAGCAGGCCAAGCGCAAGGACATCAAGCTGGTGTTCGGCGGCGCCGGTGCCAAGGGCATGATCAAGACGCTGGCCGACGGCAGCAACCCGCTGATCCAGGCCAACGTGTCGTACAGCCCCAAGTTCATCTACGACTCGATCAAGCTCACGGCCGAAGCGCGCATCAAGGGCGACAAGCTGCCGCCCACGACCATCATTCCTTCGGTGCTGATCACCAAAGAGAACGCCAAGAGCTTCTACTTCCCTGACTCTCCCTTCTGATCGGGACGCCTGATGGGGGCCTTGGGCCTCCATCGCAGCGGCCGTGCCATGGCCGCCCGCTGCACCAAGGTCGATTGTTGCGATGGGCCGCCTGACACAGCACGCGCTGCCCCCATTTCCTGGAGCCCCACCCATGCCAAGACCCGTCACCCTCTTCACCGGCCAGTGGGCCGACCTGCCGCTGGCCGAGCTCGCGCCGCTGGCACGCAGCATGGGCTACGACGGCCTGGAGCTGGCCTGCTGGGGCGACCATTTCAACGTGCAGGAGGCGCTGGCCTCCGCGCACTATGTGAAGGACAAGCAAGCGCTGCTGGCCCAGCACGGCCTGGCATGCTTTGCCATCGGCAACCACCTGGTGGGCCAGGCCGTGTGCGACCGCATCGACGAGCGCCACCAGTCCATCCTGCCGCCGCACGTGTGGGGCGACGGCGACCCTGAGGGCGTGCGCCAGCGCGCAGCCAGCGAGCTGGCCGACACGGCGCGGGCCGCCGCGAAGTTTGGCGTGAAGACGGTCACCGGCTTCACGGGTTCGTCGGTATGGCATGCGATCTATGCCTTCCCGCCCACCAGCCAGGCGTACTGGGACAAGGGCTTTGCCGACTTCGCGCAGCGCTTCGGCCCCATTCTCGACGTGTTCGAGCAGCACGACATCAACTTCGCGCTCGAGGTGCACCCCACCGAGATTGCCTTCGACATCGCCTCGGCCGAACGCGCCATTGCGGCGGTCAAGGGCCATCGGCGCTTCGGCTTCAACTATGACCCGAGCCACCTGGCCTACCAGGGTGTGGATTACGTGAAGTTCATCCGCCAGTTTGCCGACCGCGTCTACAACGCCCACATGAAGGACGTGTGGTGGGGCAAGGGTGACGGCACGGTGGGCGTGTTCGGCGGGCACACCAGCTTCGGCGATGCGCGGCGCCACTGGGACTTTCGCAGCGTGGGCCGCGGCATGATCGATTTTGAATCCATCATCGTCGCCCTCAACGACATCGGCTACCAGGGCCCCCTCTCGGTGGAGTGGGAGGACAGCCGCATGGACCGCGTGCACGGCGCCACAGAAAGCGCGGCGTTCTGCAAGCGGCTCGACTTCAAGCCGGCCGCAGGCGCCTTCGACGCCGTGTTTGCCCGCGACGAGCAACCGAAATAATAACCAACAAGGGATTCCATGTCCTCTGAACGCAAGCTGCGCTATGCCATGGTGGGCGGCGGCAATGGCGCCTTCATCGGTGCCGTGCACCGCAAGGCCATGGCGCTGGACGGGCAGTTCGAGCTGGTGGCGGGCGCGCTCTCTTCCTCGCCCGAGCGGGCCCGCGCCTCGGGCGCCGCCCTGGGCCTGGCCGACGAGCGCAACCACGGCAGCTGGCAGGACCTGCTGGCCAACGAGCTGCGCCGCCCCGCCGGTGAGCGCATCGACCTGGTGAGCATCGTCACCCCCAACCATGTGCACCACCCGGTGGCCCTGGCCTTCGTGCAGGCGGGCTTTCACGTGGTGTGCGACAAGCCACTGGTGCACACCAGCGCGCAGGCCGACGAGCTGGTGGCCGCTGTGCGCCAGGCCGGCACCGTCTTCGGCGTGACCTACAACTACACCGGCTATCCCATGGTGCGCGAGGCGCGCCACCTGGTACACAGCGGCGCCCTGGGCACGCTGCGCAAGGTCACTGTGGAGTACAACCAGGGCTGGCTGGCCACGGCGGTGGAAGAGGGCGGCGGCAACAAACAGGCCGACTGGCGGCTGGACCCCGCGCGCAGCGGCGCCGTGGGCACCATGGGCGACATCGGCTCGCATGCCGAGAACCTGGCCGCCACCGTGAGCGGCATGGAGCCCGAATGGCTGTGCGCCGACCTCACCGCCTTCGGCGCGGGCCGCCGGCTTGACGACGACACGCAGATGCTGCTGCGCTACGCCAATGGCGCGCGCGGTGTCATCGTGGCATCGCAGGTGGCAGCGGGCCTGGAGAACGACCTGCGCCTGCAGGTCTCGGGCACGCTGGGCACCATCACCTGGCGCCAGGAGGACCCCAACCACCTGGTGCATTCGCCGGTGGACGGACCACGCCGCATCCTCACGCGCGGATCGCCCTGGCTCAGCCCGTCTGCGCTGCGCGCGGGCCGCATCCCATCGGGCCACCCCGAGGCCTTCATCGAGGCCTTTGCCAATGTGTACCTGGGGGTCGCCGCCGACATTCGCGCCCGTGCATCGGGCCAGCCGGCCGACCCGCTGGCTGCCGACTACCCGCGCGTGGAAGACGGCGCGCGCGGTGTGCGCTTCATCGAGCGCGTGCTGGAATCCGCGCAAAGCGAGCGCAAGTGGACGGCCCTGGCAGGCGAGAGGGCATGAGTGCCGGGGCCAGAATGGCCCCATGAACTCAGAAAAAGACAAGATGATTGCCGGCGCCCTGTACCAGGCCGCCGACCCTGAACTGGTGGCCGACCGCCTGCGCGCCCGCCAGCTGTGCCACGCCATCAACCACGCCAGGCCCGAGGCCGCAGGCGAACTGCAGTCCCTGCAGGCGCAGCTGCTGCCCGGCCAGCCTGCCAGCGTGCAGATCACGCCGCCTTTCCACTGCGACTACGGCTACAACATCACGCTGGGCGAGGGCGCGTACTTCAACTTCAACTGCGTGGTGCTCGACGGCGCGCCGGTGCGCATCGGCGCGCGCACCCTGTGCGCGCCCGGCGTGCAGATCTACACCGCATCGCACCCCCTGTCGCCCGCCGAACGCGCCACCGGCATCGAACTGTGCCTGCCGGTGACCATTGGCGATGACGTCTGGATCGGCGGCGGCGCCATCATCTGCCCCGGGGTGACGATCGGCGACGGCGCGGTGATCGGCGCCGGCAGCGTGGTCACGCGCGACCTGCCGCCCCGCGTGTTGGCGGCGGGCAATCCGTGCCGGGTGATTCGGGAGCTGCCGCAGTAGGGGCTGATCACACGAAGTTCGCGATCCCCGAAATCAGTGTGAACAGGCCCTTGCCTGTCATTACAAATTGGCACATTTGCCCGTTATGAACTATATTGATTTGAGCGCTGTTCCCTGAGCTCCTGTGCGTAGCGGGCTCTTCACGTCCACCTTTTCAGGAGACGAGCATGCCCCTGTCGAATCTGCGTGTCGGTTTGCGTCTGGGCCTGGGTTTTGGCCTGCTGTTGCTGCTGGTGCTGGCCATGGGCCTGTTCGCGGTGAACCGGGTCAACCGGGTCCAGGGCAGCGTGGTCGATCTGGCCACCAACTGGCTGCCGAGCACGCAGCAGCTCGCGGGCCTCAACGAAGCGCTCAACCAGATGCGGCGGGCCGAGCTGCAGATGATGCTGGGTGGCGACGCCAAGACCATCCAGGACGAAAGCGTGCGCATCGACAAGCAATGGACCCTGGTGCCCAAGCTGCTCGAGGCCTACGCGGGCACGCTCTCCGATGGTGAGGAAAAGCAGCTCTTCGAGGCGTTCAAGACCACGGTGGGCCGCTACAAGGAAACCCAGGGCAAGCTGCTGGCCCTGCTGCGCGAGTCCAAGACCGAGGAGGCCATGGCCTACCTGCGTGGGGACTCCCGTGTGGCCTTTCGCTCCACCACCGACGCCATTGGCAAGCTGGGCACGCTCAACGATGCGGGGGTGGAGCAGGCCAGCGTCGCGGGCGAGCAGAGCTACCGCACAGTGCTCTGGGGCATCTGGCTCATGATGGCGGTGGCATTGGCCGTGGGGGCGGCGGTGGGCTGGCTGCTCACGCGCTCGCTCACCGTGCCGCTGGGCTTTGCCGCCAGCACCGCCGACCGCATTGCCGATGGCGACCTGACGGGCGAGCTCAGCTCCACGCGCGGCGATGAGCTGGGCGACCTGCTGCGGGCGCTGGCGCGCATGCAGGGGGCGCTCAACGCTTCGGTCAGCGATGTGCGGCGCAGTGCCGACAGCATCTCGGTGGCCAGCCAGGAGGTGAGCAGTGGAGGCCATGACCTGTCGGTGCGCACCGAGGCGGCGGCCGCCAGCATCGAGCAGACCTCGGCCGCGCTGCAGCAGGTGACCGACACGGTGCGCCAGAGCTCGGCATCGGCCCAGCAGGCGCGCCAGCTGGCATCGGCAGCCTCCGAGGTGGCGGTGGCGGGCGGCGAGGTGGTGGCCCGCGTGGTGAACACCATGGACGGCATCCAGACCTCGTCGCGCAAGATCGGCGACATCATCGGCGTGATCGACGGCATCGCCTTCCAGACCAACATCCTGGCGCTCAACGCGGCCGTGGAGGCTGCGCGCGCAGGCGAGCAGGGCCGTGGCTTCGCGGTGGTGGCCACGGAGGTGCGTACCCTGGCGCAGCGCAGCGCCCAGGCCGCGCGCGAGATCAAGGACCTGATATCGAGCTCCGTCCACCAGGTCGAGGGCGGCGCCAGGCTGGTGAGCGAAGCGGGCCAGACCATGGACAAGGTCGTGGGCTCGGTGCAGCGCGTGAGCAGCCTGATCGGTGAGATCGCCAGCGCCATCGAGGAGCAAAGCCAGAGCGTGGGCGAGGTCAACACCGCTATCTCGCAACTCGACGGCATGACGCAGCAGAACGCCGCGCTGGTGGAGCAATCGGCGGCGGCCTCGGAGTCGCTGCGCGACCAGGCGGGGCGGCTCACCGAGGTCGTCGCGCGCTTTCGGCTCAAAGCCATCTGAGCGGCCCGTCGGCGGGTGGAGGCCGGGCCCGGTGGGGCCTTGCCCCCGCAACGTGTGCGCACCACGCCCACAGACAAGCGACCCAGACCGCTGAGAAGGGAGGCTCTGGAGCCTCGCTTCTCACGCTTTTCCCGCGCTTTTCGGCAGCTTCCCGGCGGTTGCCGGGCCCTCCCCGAGGTTCACGCCTGGACCGGTTGAGCGAATGGCGCGAAACGCTGCAGCCGGCCCCACCCCCACACCTGTATCCCCGCGCCCCCAGTTCCTAGCAGAAATTCTGCCGAACCCCGTTGATTCACTGCCCATTTTCGATTGATGAAATCTATTGAAAATGGTTGGCATTTGTTTCTTTTGTGTTTTGTTGTCTCTCTAATACATAAGCACTATGGCCAATAGCAGTGTGATGGGGGATGCTTCGCTGCATATTCAACGGGCCTCAAAAACCTCTGATTTTTCTCGGAGTCCCCTATGAAGATGGTCTTTTTCAGGGATGAAATCCAGGTGCGTTCGGGTCTGCAAAAACCGGCCAAAACCCACCCGAAAGAGTGATTGTTTTTTCCTTGACTTCGGTTATGCATTGTTTACAGTCGTTACATTCAGCAATCTTTTTTTGTGTGTCTCTTTTCAACGCCTGAGGACATCATGCGACCACTTTTTTCCGTCTTGCCTTCGCGGCGCAAACATGGCTCAGCCGGCCAAAAGGCTGCACAGGGGGGCTTCACCCTGGTGGAACTGGCGGTCGTGCTGGCCGTCATCGGCCTCATCATCGGCGCCGTTGCCATCGGCAAGGATGTGCAGCGCAACGCCGAGTACACCAAGATCAAGAACAAGTTCATTGACCAATGGGAGCAGGCCTACAACCAGTACTACCAGCGCACGGGCGTGGTGGTGGGGGACAGCCAGGTTGCACCGCGGATCATGGTGAATGGCAACGTGTTCGGCGCAGTGGCGGTGCCTGCTGTGGCGCCTCTGTCGGGCGGCAACATGACTGCGGCTGTTCCGCCAGCTCCAGTGTGCGAGCGCGCTCCGGTGACGGGTGTACGCGCTGGAACTGTTGTGGGACAACTTCGGACCCTGATGACACAGGCTGGGGTTCGCATGCCGCCTGGCCGCGCCGAAGGCCAGGAAGACCTGTACATCTACACCGACACCAATGGTGCCCCCCAGGAAATCCAGGTGTGCTTCCAGTGGAACAACCCATCGCAGGCTGATGGTTCTGGCAACGTGATGGTGATCTCGGGCCTGACCCCTGATCTGGCACGCATGCTGGACCAGATGATCGATGGCAAGCCCGATGAGCAGGAAGGCCGTTTCCGCCGACAGGGCATCGCCAACGGCACGCCCAACCAGCCGGGTCTGCAATGGATCGCCAACAACACCTCGGGTCAGGGCGCTGCGCTCGCCGTGGGGACAGACGGCAAGTCGCGCGATGAAGAGCAGGTCATCACGCTGATCGCCATCTACAAGATGAACCAGTAAGCCGCGCCAGGGAAACACCATCATGAAAAACTTTCTCAAGAAACCCCAGCGCGGCCTGCGCTCGGCTCGCCAGCAAGGCTTCACCCTGGTTGAACTGGCCGTCGTACTGGCCGTCATCGGCCTGATCATCGGCGCCGTCGCCATCGGCAAGGATGTGCAGCGCAACGCCGAGTACACCAAGATCAAGAACAAGTTCATCGACCAGTGGGAGCAGGCGTACAACCAGTACTACCAGCGCAATGGCGTGGTGTTGGCCGATAGCCAGACGGCCCCACAGAACATGGTCAACGGCGCAGCGTTCATCGCTGGCGCCGGTAAACCTGGAGATATTCGGTCTGGCCGGGACATGACTGGGGCGACGGCGCCAGCCGCCATCTGCCGTGGGGCGAAAGGACAGGGGATGAACCGCGCGTTCGATCCAGCTGTGGACCGGGATTTGCGGACCCTGATGACGCGCGCCGGTGTCCGGATGCCCCCGGGACGTGCAGAGGGCCTTGAAGACCGCTATGTGTACCTCGACAGCAACGGCAACCCGCAGGAAATCCAGGTCTGCTTCCAGTGGAATGTGCCGCTCGCCAACGGCGCTGCGGACGGCGCCGTGGGCGACGGTGCCGGCAACGTGATGGTCATCACCGGCCTGACTCCCGACCTCGCGCGCTCGCTCGACCAGATGATCGACGGCAAGCCCGACGAGCGCGAAGGCCGCTTCCGCCGTGAGGGTGTGCTCAACAACGCTGGTGGGACGACGCCAAACGCTCCAGGCACCCAATGGAACCGCACCAACCGTGACCTGATCGGCACCACCAACGACCGCAGCTTCGACGAAGACCAGGTGGAAATCGTCACCGCCATCTACAAGATGAACCAGTAACCGCGAATCCGCGGGCCACTTTCCTCACAACCTCCCCATTCAACCTCGTCGGAGATTTCGATGAAACAGATGCAATCCTTTCGCAAGCTCGGCCGCAAGGTTCAGCAAGGTTTCACCCTGGTGGAGCTGGCCATCGTGCTGGCCGTCATCGGCCTGATCATCGGTGCCGTGGCCATCGCCAAGGACGTGCAGCGCAATGCCGAGTACCAAAAGGCGATCAACAAGTTCGCCTACCAGTGGAAGATGTCCTACGACCAGTACTACCAGCGCACCGGCGTGGTGGTGGGTGACTGCCAGCAGGCACCCACCTACATGGTCGATGGCTCTGAAACGTCGATCAACAACAGCAATGCCTGCTCCCGCGCCGGCTCCATGGCCGTGCCTGGCATCCCCGCCAGCTTCACCAACCGGGGTGCCAAGATCTGCGCCGGCCAGGGCTATGCGGCAGACACCGTCGGCCAAGGCGACAAGACACTGGCAGGCCTGAACCTGCGCGAACTGATGACACGCTCCGGTGTGCGCATGCCCCCGGGCCGTGGCGAAGGGCATGAAGACCGCTTTCTGTACATCGACTCCAACGGCAACCCCGCCGAGCTGCAGGTCTGCTTCCAGTTCAACGACGCCGGCGTGGCCAGCGGTGCAGGCAACGTGATGGTGATCCGCGGCCTCACGCCCGACCTGGCGCGCTACATGGACCAGGTGATCGACGGCAAGCCCGACTCCCGCGAAGGCCGTTTCCGCATCCAGGGCCGTCCGGCCCAGGCGGCCGCGAACGAAGCCAACGCCCCCGGTACCCAGTGGGAGGCCAACAACACGCAGGGCGTGGCCATCAACGTGGCGGGCAACAGCACCCAGATGAACACCAGCGACACGCGCCCGACGGTCCTGAATGCGTCCGGCAACGCGGGCGGTACGGCCACAGGCCGTACGTTCGACGAAGACCAGGTCATCCTGCTGACCGCCCACTGGATCATGGAGCAGTAATTGAACGGCACCCGTACCGTCAAGCTCGGGGCCCTGGCCCTGGCCACCGCCTTGCTGGCGGGTGGCGCCTGGCTGGCGCAGAGTGGGCTCAAGAAGCTGGCGTTCGAGCGCCAGCAGGCCGCCCAACTGCGCCAGAGCCTGGACAGCGCCCGTAACCTCATGCCCGAGGTGGAGCAGCGCGAGCGCCTCGTGCAGTCGCTCAAGCAGGTGGCGCAGCAGGTAGACCGCCTGGGGTTCGACCCCGCGAAGTGGGGCGAGCGCAGGCTGCGCCGCTCGACAGGGCCGGCCACCCGCGTGGAGGCCGCGCAGTTCCTGGGCGAGCTGGGCCGCGGCGGTGCGGGATCCATCTTCGTTGCCGATCTCTTCGAGGTCGCCACCCTGTCACCCGAAACGGGTCTTTTCCAGATGCCGCAACCGGGTGACAAGGGGCTGACGCTGGGTGCCAGCGGCACGCTGTACTTCCAGACGGTTTCCGTCGCCCCACCGCCCAGGACGATGCCATGAGCGCTGCCGCCGAACATGTTTACCGCGTCGCCAACGCCGGGTGGGTGCATTGCCATGGCCACCAGGCGCAGGACGTGCCTGCCTGGCCCCGGCTCACGCACACCGCGCTGGTGGTGCTGGACCTGGACGACGTCTTCACCGATGTCTGGCGCTTTGAGGGCAAGTCCGAATACGCCACGGCGCTGATCGAAAAGCGCGTGCGCACGCAGGGCCTGGTGGAGGGCTCGGCCCACATCATCATGCACCGCCTGGTCAAGGTGCCTGGGGGCTTCCAGGCCTTCTTCTCGGCCGTGTCGCTGGACCTGTGGCAGCGCAGCTCGCAGTGGGCGCAGGAGCAGAACGACCACTGCCTGGTGATGACCACCGGCGGCCTGCTGTGCAATGGCGTGGACGTGGGCCAGGCGCGCCTGCTGCTCTCGCAGCGCCGCCTGATGTGCTTTGCCCAGAGCGAAGAGGGCATGGTGTTCGCCTCCACCCAGGCACTGGGTTCGGGCGCTTCGGCCATGACCAGTTCTGCCCAGGTGCTGGTGGCCAACCAGAGTGCGCTGCTCAGCCGCCTGGGGGCCGATGCGGTGGAGTGGGGTGCCTTGTGGAGCACCCAGCCCGCCGATGGCGAGATCTGTGTATCGGCCTTGCAGGGCGTGCTGGGCAGTGCGCCCGTGGTGATGCAGGCGGCGGAGCTGTCGCTGGCAGGCGAACGCGTGCAGACGGTGATGCCCGCGCTGGCGCGCGACGCGGCAGGCCGGCATGCCCTCAATCCCTTGGCAGAGCGCGTGGCCTGGCGTGCGGAGCGCTGGGTGGCATCGATCACGGCGCTCACGGCAGTGGTCGGCGCGGCCTTGGTTGCCGTGGGGGCCTTCACCAGCCAGCAGGCCGACGCCCAGCGCGACGAAGGCCAGAGCCAGCGCGCGCAGCTCGCGGCAATGCAGCAACGCATCCAGGCGGTGAGCTCCGTTCAGGCCCCGCAGCAATTGCTGCCGGTGGCGGACTTTTCGCGCACGCTGGACGAGGGCGCCCGCTACGACCCCATGGCCTTCCTGGCCGTGCTCAAGGCCTCCACGGGCAGTGACATCCGCATCGTGCGTGTGAAGCTGGAGGCGACCCAACAGAACCAGAACCCGAACCGCGCGCGGGCCTTCCGCGTGGATGGCGTGGTCGCGCCCGGCGCCTCGGCATCGGTGACCCGCTGGGTGAGCCTGATGTCCGCCGCCGGCTGGACGCTCAAGGCCATGGACCCCGCCGAGCCATCCCAAGGCGCTTTCTCCTATGAACTGGTTGCCAAGGCTGCCGCACCCGGGAACATGAAACCATGAAATACGCAGCACTGCTCTTGAATGTGGTTGCCGTCGCGTTGCTCGGATGGGCGATGTACGGCGTGGTGCAACTGGTCCAGGCCCGCACGCCCAACGTGCGTCCGCCCGAGATGTCCCTGGCGGCCCTGCCCGAAGCGCTGCGCACTGACCAGGCGCGCGTGGCCGAGGCTTTCGACGCCATGGCCCGCATCCAGAAACAGACCGCCAGCCGGGGTGTGGATCCGCAAACCCTGATCGCGCTGCCCGCGCCGGGACGCGAAATCGTCGGCAGCGTGCAGATGCCCGTGCGTTCGATGTCGCTGCACCTGGACAACCTGGCTGCGGAGACCCAATCCGTCGTGATCGACGACCGCCTGGCCCGCCAGGGTGCGCGCCTGCCCGAAGGCGGCCGTATCACCAAGGTGGAGCCCAACCGGGTCGTGATCTCCGAACGCCTGGGCCGCCAGACGCTGACCTTGCCCGAGATCGGGCTGCGGGTGGGCACCTTGCGCTGGCCCGATGGTTCGCTGGCGAGCATCAGCAGCCAGCAGTTCAAGGCCGGTGTGCCCGGGACAGCCCCGGACAACGTCCAGGGCCCCATCAGGAGCTTGCCGTGATGAACACAGGCAAGGCCGTGTCCATGTTCTGCTGTGGCTTGTGGATGTACCCGGCCGCCTGAACTTCGCGCACAGAAGAACGAACCCATTTTCAAGAAATCCATGACTCACCCAAGCGGTGCCAAGGACAGCGATATGACCCATCCTCCGATCTTCAAGCCCCTGGCCCTGGTGTGTGCCGCGCTCATTCTCAGTGGGTGCGCCAACAATCCGCCGCGCAGCGCCTCCAGCCTGCCCGCGCCGGACACCGAAGCCGCTGACCGGATGCGTGAAAACGCCGTGCAGGAGGCCAAGCGCCTGCTGGAACACCAGCAACTGCTGCTGGCGGAGCTGAACAGGCCCGCCCCAGCACCGGTGATCGCACCGATGGCACCCGTGTTCGATCCCCTCGAAGGCAAGCTGATCAACGTGGCCATGTCCAAGGCCAGCATCAGCCAGATCCTGGGCGCGTTCGCCGATGCCGGCAACCTCAACCTGATCGTGGACCCCAACGTGCTGCGCGGCGGTCAACTGGCCGACATGTACCTGCGCCAGGTGACCCTGCGCGAAGGCTTCAACGAAGTCATGCGGACCTACGATGTGGCGGGCGAGTTCCGCGGCAACACGCTGCGGGTGAGCCTGACCGAGGAAAAGTTCTTCTCGCTCAACTTCCTGAACACCAAGTCCAGCATCCAGATGGGATCGGGCGGCAATGTGTTCGGCAGCAGCAATGGCGGCGGCGGTGGCAGCAGCGGCGGTGGCGGCGGTGGCTCCAGCGGCGGCTCGGGCGCCCAGCAGGGCAGCCTGACCATGTCGGGTTCCGGCGGCAGCTCTGCCGACCCCTACGCCGACGTGGCCAGCGCGCTCAAGGCCCTTCTGGAAGACGACGCCAAGGACCGGCTCGAGCAGCAGCAGCAGGGCGCGAACGTGCAGGCGCCGGGCTATTCCCCATCCACGCCCTCGGCCTGGACGGGAACACCCGCCCCCAACGGAACCGGCGCGGCGAACGTGGCCCGGGGTCCCGGGGCACAAGGCCCGTCGGTAACCACCATCAAGGAAGAGGGCGGCTTCACCCTGAACTCGCAGACCGGCACGCTCTACGTCAAGGCGCGCCCCTCCAAGATGCGTACGGTGGAAAAGATGCTGGCCCAGATCCACAAGGTGCTGGGCAAGCAGGTCTATGTCGAGGCACAGCTGATCGACGTGCAGCTGGGTGACAACTTCGAGTTCGGCGTGGACTGGACTTCGCTGCGCAGCCGCCTGGCCACGGGCTTCGGCTCCTCGCCCATGCAACTGGGCGGCAGCAGCGGCACGCTGCCCAATGCGGGCAACGGCTACCCTGCACGCGCCATCTCGATCCCTGCCGCACTCATCGGCAGCCTGACCGGCCCCGCCTTCGGCGCGTCCTACCAGGGCAGCAACTACGGCATCGTGATCAACGCGCTGCGCGCCTTCGGCAACCTCAAGGTGCTGTCCAACCCCAACGTGCAGGTGCGCAACGGCACGCCGGCGCTGCTGTCGGTGGGTACCAGTTCGCGCTATGTATCGCAATCGGCCTCCACCCAGACGGTACCCGGCGGCGGCGCATCCACCACATCGTCGAGCGTGCAGACCGATACGGTGTTTTCGGGCGTGATGGTCGGCGTGCTGCCCATGGTGCGTGAAGACGGCCGCATCGAGCTGATGCTCAACCCGATGCAGAGCGATGTGGACCCGGCCAGCCTGCAACTGGTGGCGGTGGGCGGCGACAACCTCATATCGCTGCCCAAGGTCAGCTACAAGGGCCTGACCACCACGCTGAACGTTGGCGATGGCGATGTGGTCGTGGTGGGCGGCCTGATCGACCAGCGCAACTCCAACAACGACCGCGGTGCCCCAGGTGTTTCCGACGTGCCGCTGCTGGGCAAGTTGTTCGGCAACGAGAACAAGGTACACAGCAGCCGGGAGCTGGTGATCGTTCTGCGGGTGCGCGTGCTATGAGCCTCATCCACGACGCACTGAAATCCATGGACACGGCCGCAGCAGCTCCTGCTGCGCCCGCAGCCACGGCCAGGCCCCGCGCTGCCACCGCCCCGCGAGGCGGCCGCCCAGCGTGGCTGGATGGTGCCCTGGCCTTTGCCATCGTGGTCGCCGCCGGTGGCCTGGGCTGGGTGCTGTGGCAAAGCCAGAAGCAACCCAAGCCACTGCCGCCCGTGGTGGCTGCGGCGGCACCGGCCGCGCCGGTGGCCACGCTGCCGGCACTGGCGGCCTCGCAGCCGCTGGTGGAGGTGCCGGCGGTTGCCGGTGCCACGCCGGTGGTCGATTCGCCTGCTGCCAGCGCGCAGCCCGCTGCGGTGGCTGCCGCCACGGCGCCAGCCCCCATGCCTTCCTCGGTTGCTCCCGCGCCGTCAGCGCCGGCACCTGCTGCGCAGGTCCAGGCCGCCCCAGCCCCCGTCGCCGCACCGGTGTCCGCGGCCGCCGTGGTGGTCGCGCAGGCCGCCACCGGCCAGGCCGACGTTCGCCCGGCCACGCCGCGCCCTGCGGCAGCGCCACGCCCCGCCCGTGCCCCGCGTGCAGTCGCCCCGCCGGTGGCGCTGGCACCACCCGCGCCGGTGGTCGATGACACGCCGGTGGAGCTGCGTTTCGCCCGGTTCGTGGCCGCCATGAAGAACAACCAGACGGCCGATGCCGAGCGCGAGCTGGCCGCCCTCAAGTCGCGCCTGCCTGCCGGCTCCCTGGGACTGCTGCGTGCCCAGGCCTGGTTCGACCTGCGCGCCGGCAACGATGCCGCCGCTGCCGAGCAGTACCGCGCCATCCTGGACCGCATGCCTGGTGACGAGGAAGCAGCCATCAACCTGGCCAGCATCCACAGCCGCCGCAGCAAGCCCGAGGAAGCGCGTGCGACGCTGGACGCCGCATTGCGCCTGTCCCCCGACTCTGCCGCGCTGCGCTCTGCCCTGGGCCAGTTCACCCCCAACGCCCGCCAATGAGCACCAGCCCTGTCTACGCGACGCTGGGTCTGTCGCGCAATCCCTTCCCTCCCACACCGGATGCGGGCTCGTACTTCTTTACGCCCCGATTGGAAGAGGATTTCGCGGAGGTCGCGCACTGCATCGAGGCACGCAAGGGCTTCGTGCTGCTCACCGGCGAGGTCGGCCTGGGCAAGAGCACCATGGTGCGGCGCTTGCTGGATACGCTCAAGGACAAGAACTGCCGCTCGGCCTTGATCCTGAACACGTTCTTGCAGGACAGCGCACTGCTCTCGGCCATCCAGAGCGACTTCGGCCTGCCGCCCAGCGACGCGGTGGAGCAGGGCCTGGCCCGGCTGACGGAATTCCTGATCGAGCGCCACAAGGCCGATGAGACCAGCCTGCTGGTGATCGACGATGCGCAGAACCTGAGCGTGCAATCGCTCGAACTCGTGCGCCTGCTGTGCAACCTGGAAACAGGGCAGGAGAAGCTGCTGCAGATCCTGCTGGTGGGCCAGCCCGAGCTCGAAGAGACCCTGGCCGCCCCCGAGCTGCGCCAGCTCAAGAGCCGCATCGTCAAGCACGCCCGCCTGTCGGGCCTGCAAAAGGACGAGATGCCCCGGTACTTCGACTTCCGCGTCAATGCCGCCGGTGCGGAAGGGCGCCTGTCCATCGAGCCCGCCGCCGTGGACATCGTCTACCGCGTCACGCAGGGCAACCTGCGGCAAATCCACCTGGTGCTGGACCGCTGCCTCTATGGGCTGGCCAGCACCCGCGGCTCGGTGATCACCGAGGCGCTGGTGCAGCGCGCCGTATCGGACATGCCGGCGCTGGGCGATGACGCCGCCACCATCGCTGCCGCCGTTGCCCGCCCGCGCCGCCGCTGGGCCTGGATCGCGGCGGGCCTGGCCGCCGGAACCACGGCCACCGTGGCGCTGGCCAGCTGGGGGTTGTCTGCTTCCGATGGCAGCACGCCGCCTGCCGCGAGTGTGGCCGCGAAGACCCCCCCGGCCCCTGCGCCGAAACCTGTGCCCGACGCTCCCGCCGTTGCGATTGCACCGGCCCCTGCAGCACAGATCCCCGCAGCGGCAGAGCCCGTGCCCGCAGTGGCCGCACCGGCTGCTGCCGAGCCCGCCACCGCGGCAGTGGCCGCAGCCCCTGCGCCGCCGAGCGTGGCCGAAAGCTCCCCCCGCACTGCTTGCGAGGCCCAGCTCAAGGCCGTTGCCACGGCTGAGGAGGTGCTGCAGGTGCAGCGCCTGCCACAGCCCACGGCCGCCAATGCGCTCAAGTCCACCCCCCGCGTCTGCCGGTTCACCGAGGGCAAGGATGCCTGGGTGGCGTGGCTGGGCCGCAGCGAGGCACGCCACATCCTGGTGGCCCAGCAGGCCACGCGCAATGTGCAGCTCAAGCTCAAGGGCCTGGGCCTGCTCGATCCGCGCGAGCCCGACGACGGCTTCTTCGGTTCCAAGACGGGGGAGGCGCTCACCCGCTTCCAGCAGCAACACGGTCTGGCCCCCACGGGCAAGCCAGACGACCTGACATTCTTTATCTTGGAGCATCAGCATGTATCCGCCCGCTGACCCCGTGCTAGACGCCGCCTTGTCGCTGCCACCCGGCGCCACGATTACCGACCGCCTGGCTGCCTTGCAGGAAAAGAGCCCCTCTCTGGGGGCCGCCTTGGTGAGCGCCGGCGTCGTCTCGCCTGTGGCGATCGACTACGTGCTGCAAAAGCAGAAGATCGAGAAGGTGCCCATGGGCAACCTGCTCGTGGAACTGGGCTTTGCCAGCGCCAACGAGGTGGCGCGCCAGCTCGCCGGCCAGCGCGGCCTGCTGTTCGTGAACGCCGCCGAGATGCCCGAGCCCGACCCTGCCGTGGCAGCGGTGTTCAACCGCTCCCTGTGCCTGACCTACGGCTTTTTGCCGGTGCGCGAGCAGGAAGGCCAGATCGAGGTGGTGCTGGGCGATGCCCAGCCCGACGCCGTGCGCGAACTGGTGATGCGCAAGCTGGGCAAGGCCTGCCATTTCTTCCAGGGCGAGTTCGACAGCGTGGCCCAGGCCATCCAGCAGCACTACTACTTTGCCGACAACCCGCCCACGCGCCTGGTCGAGAGCGAGGTGCGCAAGCTCGAGGCCGACATCGACCGGGCCTACAGCCCTGCACGCCTGCTGGAGCACATGCTGCACCTGGCCGTGCGCGAGCGCGCCACCGACATCCACCTGGCGCCCACGGCACGCAGCCGCTCGGTGCTGCTGCGGGTGGACGGCGTGCTGCGCCCGGTGTTCGCCCTGTCGCCCGCACTCGACCGCCTGGTGGTCTACGTCAAGCTGCAGGCCGACATGGATGCCAGCGAGCAGCGCCTGCCGCAGGATGGCAGCTTCACCGCCCAGGTGATGGAGCACAACTACACGATCCGCGTGTCCACGCTGATTTCCGAATTCGGCGAGCGCATGGTGCTGCGCCTGCTGCCCGAGCGCAGCAGCCTGGACAAGCTGGCCGACCTGGGCTTTCTGCAGGAAGACGTGACCGTGATGGCCAAGGCCTTTGCCAAGCCGCACGGTCTGATCCTGATCACCGGCCCCACGGGCTCGGGCAAGAGCACCACGCTGCACGCCGCGCTGCGCATGCAGCCGCTGATTGAACGCAACGTGCTCACCGTCGAAGACCCGGTGGAATACCGCGTGCCCGTGGCCTGCCAGACCGAGGTGAACCGCCGCGCGGGCTACGAGTTCGCCAATGCCATGCGGCACTTTCTGCGGCACGACCCGGACATCATCCTGGTGGGGGAAATCCGCGACTCCGAGACCGCGCGCGCCGCGCTCGATGCCTCATCCACCGGCCACCTGGTGCTCTCCACCCTGCACGTGGGCAGCATCTTCGGTGTCATGCCGCGGCTCAAGCTGCTGGGCGTGGACACCGAGACCATTGCCGAAAACCTGGTGGCGGTGATCAACCAGCGCCTGGTGCGCCGCATCTGCCCGCACTGCGCCAAGCCGCGCCTGGCGACCGACGATGAGCGCCGCTGGCTGGGCCTGACCAACCCCGACTCGGCGCCGCAGGTGTTCCACGGCGCGGGCTGCCACCATTGCCGCGACACAGGCTACCTGGGACGGTTGCCGGTGTACGAGATGCTGGTCGTCAACCGCGACCTGGCCGACGCCATCGCCTCCGACGCCACACGTGCCGAAATCCGCCAGCGCGCCATGGGAGCGGGCATGCGCCCCATCCTGACCCTGGCGCGCAACCGGGTGCTGGCGGGGGAGACCACCATGGACGAGATCCTGCGCACAGTGGGCGAGGACTGAACCGTTTCGGCGGACACCACCCATGGCCTCATCCCTCAATACCTACTACTACCGCGTGCTGCTGCCGCACGGCGGCGTGCGCTCGGGCCTGCTGCGCCTGGCGGTCAAGCGCGAGGTGTCGGTGCGCATGCGCATCGAGTCGGACACCGATGGCACGGTGCTCAGCCTGTTCCGCTTTCCGGCCTGGCTGGCGTTTTTCTCCGAGATCCTCATGCACCTGTTTCGCCGCCAGGTGCGCGGCGAAGACCTGGCGGGTTTCCTGCGCGACATGGGCCTCATGATGCGTGCCGGCGTGCCGGCGCTGGATGCGCTGCAGACCCTGGTGGACGAAAGCGACACCAGCGAGAACCGCGCCATGGCCTACGTGGCCCGCAACATGCTCGACGACCTGAACGCCGGCGTGGGCATGACCGAAGCCTTCAACCGCCATCCCGACGTGTTCCCCGAGACCGTGCGCAACCTGGTCTCCATCGGCGACCAGACGGGTACGCTCGACCGCATGCTGGGCGAGGCGGCCGAGCACGTGGAACGCATGATCAACATCAAGCGCGACATCAAGACCGCGCTGATCTACCCGGCCTTCGTGTTCAGCACCATCATCGGCGTGGCGATCTTCTGGATCTACTACGTGGTGCCCAACATGGCGCGCCTGTTCAAGCAGATGCAGGCCAAGCTGCCGCCCATCACCGAGGGCCTGGTGGCGTTCGCGAACATGCTCTCCACCCATCTGCCCTGGGTTCTGGTGGTCGTGGCCATCGTGGTCATCGTCGGCACGGTGCTGTTCAAACGTTCGGAAAGCTTCCAGCTGGCCACCTACAACCTGCTGCACCGCCTGCCGATCTCGCGCACGCTGCTGGTGTCCTCGGGCATGGCGCACATGACGGAGCATCTGTCCATCCTGGTGCGCGCAGGGGTCGACCTCGTGTCCAGCCTGCGCATCCTGGGCCGCGCCACGAAGAACCGCTACTACCGCACGCGCCTGATCCAGGTGGCCGAATCGGTGTCGCGCGGTGAATCGGTGTCGTCGTCGATGCGCCGCGTGGGCGGGTTCCCGGCCATGGCGGTGCGCATGATCTCGGTGGGCGAGGAGTCCGGTAGCCTGGACCAGCAACTGGCCCACCTGGCCGATGACTACCGTAAGCGCCTGGAAGTGGTGGTCAAGTCGCTGGCCGAAATTTTGAAGCCGGTGATCATCCTGATCGCCGGTGGATTGTTCCTGTTCCTTATCGTCGCGCTGCTGCTGCCGGTCTATGACCTGGTGCGGCAGTCGGTGGGGCACACCCTCGGGGGTGGGCAATGATGCGGTCGGCCGCTTTTTCGGTCCTGGCGCTAGAACCTGCGCCTGGATGCTCTGGAAACTGTTCTTTTGACGAGGTCTGCCCGTTATGCCGGGCAGGGCACTGAATGCGCAAGGAAGTACTGATCGGCACGGGCCTGGGCCTGCTGTTGCTGGCCGTTTTGGCGGGTGGCATGTGGATCTCCGGACGCTCGCCCGAAAACACGGAGCCCCCGGTGGTGGCGGCCCCGCGTGCGGTGATCGCTCCGGCCGCCTCGGCGCCTGCCGTCCCCAAGGCGGCTGACGCCGCTTCGCGGGCGCAGGTCCAGGAGCGTCGCCGGCGTCTGGCCGAAGTCCGCGCGGAATTCAACGCACTGCGCGCGCAGGGGATGCAGGCATCACCCGAAAAGATGAAGGCCCTGGTGGACGAGCTGGAAGCGGCGTCTCCTCCGGGGTTCGATCCGCGCTATTTCCAGACGCTGCGCAGCATGCTGGACAGCAGCGCCAAGGTGCAGGCCCTGAACGCCGAACTGCAACGCATGGGCCAAGGTACCTCCCCCAAGGACATGGCGCGAAAGGAAGCCATCCTGGCCGAACTGCGGGTCATCGGAGAGCGCGTCAGCAGCGATGCGCGCAACCTGCAGAGCTACGTGCCAGCGGGCGTAGCCGCGCCGGCTGCGGCCTCGCCGTCCTTGCCAGGAGGGAAGGCGCCATGACCTCCCGGGCATCCCGTCGGCACGCCAGTCGGTGGCACCACGCAGCGCAGGGCGGCTTTTCCATGGTGGAAATGGCCATTGCGCTGGTGGTGGCCGGCCTGATGTCGTGGGCTGCCTTCAGCGGTTATGAAACCGTCACTGCCCAGCAGGAGATCGAGCGCGGCCGGGCCGAGGCCGAGCAACTGCAGTCCATCGTGCGGGCCTTTGCGCTGCGCCACGGCCGGCTGCCATGTCCTGACTCGGATGCGGTGGCCGACGGATATGAGAACCCGCCGAACGGCAACTGCGCTGCCGGCAACCAGGTGGGGTGGTTCCCCTACGTGAGTGTGGGCCTGCCGATGCCCACGGACAAGTTCCTGGCCCGCTATTCCGTGTTCCGGGCTGCGAACCTCGCCGACCCTGTGAGGGATGCCGATCTTGCCGTGGTCACGGAGCGTACGAGGGATCCGGATCCTGCAGTGCCCGGTAACAGTTCGGTCCCGACTTACCGTGACGTCACGGACCTCATTGCCGGCCTGAACAATGCGTCCGACACGGCCATCGTGCCGTTCTCAGCGGCCAGAACATACCTCACGGGCGATGCCGGCGTGGCCGGCGCCATCGATTGCACCGCCAACCAGGTCATGGCCGCCGCTTACTGGATCATCGTGCCGCTGCAGGACAAGAGCGGCGACGGCGATCGCTTCGACGCTCCCCACACCCCTTCCAGTGTGTGCGCCGCCAGTCCTTCGGCACCCCTGCGCTTTGGCTCCGACGACGTGGTCGTGGCCGAATCCCCCGGCCAACTGGCCGGCTGGCTCCGCAGAAGCCTGCCCTGAGTGGCACTTGCCTTGATTGATTCCATGACTACCCATTCCACAGTCCACCGTCCACGCCGAGCACCCGTGCGCTCGCGTGGCTTCGGCCTGGTGCAGGTGCTGCTGCTGATCTCCGTGATGGCGGGCCTGTCGGCCGTTGGCTACATGCAATGGCGTGAGCGCACTGCTGTGGACACCTCCCGCCAGGAGCGCCAGGCACTGTCGCAGGCCGACAAGGCCATCGTTAGCTATGCCACGGTGACCGGGAGGTTGCCATGCCCCGACATCGACCGCGATGGCGTGGCGGATTGCGGGGCAGGCAATCAGAGCGGCTGGCTGCCAACGGTCACCCTCGCCCTGGCGGGTGTCGATGCCGGCGTCGACGTGGGCCAGTTGCGCTACATGGTGCAGCGCCAGGGGGGCGACTACGACCTGACGCTGCTCACTGACTCCTGGAGGCCCCTGGAGTACCCCGATGCGGCGCCCTGGACCTTCTTCAACATGCGTGAAACAGGCGCGGGCGCGTACCCTGCCGACATCCTGACCCTGCCCGACCTGTGCCAGCGCCTGGAGGTGGGACTGAAGACGACGGCAACCGTGACCGCCACCATGGCCCGGCTCAACGCGTCGCCGCTGCGTGCCACCGCCTACGCCATCGCCCATCCCGGCAACGGCGATGCCAATGGCGACGGCAACCTGTTCGATGGCGCCAACGCGGGTGCCGATGCCAATCTCATGGAAGACCCGGGCCGTCGGCCCCTGCTGGCCACGTACAACGACCTGGTGCTGGAGCGCTCCTACGCCAGCCTGCAAAGCGCCTTTCACTGCAACCCGCTGATCGACTCCATCAACACAGTGGCCCTGGGGCATGATGTGTCCGTAGCGGTGTGGGAAATGCGCGCCGACAACATCGAGTCTGCCACGCGCGCGCTGATCTTCTCCACCCTGGCTGCCGTCATGACCGGGCTGGAGATCACGCTGGCCATTGCCGAAGGCATATCCGATGCCGGCAACGCGGCTGCGGAGTGGGTCGGGTGCGTCGCTTCGCTCGGCCTTGCCGTCAACCTGTGTGCGGCCGCCGGCATGCACACAGCGTCAGCTGCGTTGACGGCCGGGGTCATCGCTGCCAACGGCCTGGCCGTTGCTGCCAATGCGGTCGCCGCAGGCATTGCCGGGCAGGCGCTGAGGCTTGCCGACGGCGGGGTGCCGCAGGCCCAGTTGTGCCCCGTGATGGACCAGGCTTTCTATGATCGCCAGAAAGAGGCCAGGGACCGTGCCATCGCGGAAGTGGCTGCTGCGCAAGCCGCGCTGGCGACTGTCGATGCAGAAATCGTGGCCAAGCAAAACGAGTTGGCTACGGCCATAGTCAACAGGGACATTGCCAAAGCCACCCTCTTTACCGTGATCCACGCAGGGCAAAGGACTCCGACGCTGGACGGGTACATCAATGCATTGTTCACGGCCACGGAAGAGTGGGGCAATGCCTCGTATGCCTATGAACTGGCGCAGTCCAATATGGACCAGGCTGCCCTCCTGGCGAACCACTGGAATGCCGAAGTCACCAAGTACAACAACGCGCTGGCCAACAACGCAGCAACCATTGCCCAACTGAACGCCGATATCTCGGCGCTGGATGTGCAGATTGCAGCCCTTGACCCGACGAGCGTGGACCCGGTGGTCGTGAAGGCCCTGAAAGACCTGAGGGACAAGCGCTCCGGAAAAGCCGCTGAACTCGCGCTGGCCCAGAACACCACCAACCTGACTGCCGTGCGCGACAAGGCCCTCGCCGAACAACTCAAGGCCCAGACGGCGCTGACCACCGCGACAGGCATTCGCAACACTGCCAACACGACGTTCAACACGGAAAAGACGGAGTATGCCGCTGCCTATGCGACGCTGGTCAATGGCGCGGCACGGTACAACCTTCTCGATGCCAGCAATGCCGTGGTTGGCTCGCGGTGTACGACAGGGTGTCTGGTGGGGGATCCTGCTGGCAACAATATTTCCACCGCGTTCAACAACGCCATGACGGACCTGTTCGGCGCGGGGGCTACGGTCAGCCCCAGCACGGATGCCAAGATGCTCAAGCCGGTGAAGCTCCAGAAGGAGCTGGACGTGCTCAAGCGCAAGCGCGACGCTGTCTTGCAGCGATTGGCGGATGCCAACAACATGGTCGCAAAATTACCGACAGGCACGGGCAACGCGCCCTGCAACATCACCGGGCCCTCGGTGGAGCCCATGACGCCCGAGCAGGCCGCAGCCATCCTTGAGCAGGTGGATCGCAAGGGAGGCACGCGATGACCGCGAGCATGCAACGCCCCGGGCGCCTGCGCCAGGCGGGTTTTTCGCTGGTCGAACTGGCCGTGTCCCTGGCCATCGTCGGTCTTCTGGGCGTCATCGCATGGCGCTGGGTGGCCTCCACGCGCGAACCCCTGCAGCGGCCCGCCATCATGGGCCAGCTGGCCGAGGCCCAGGCTGCGGTGGAAGGCTTCGTGCTGGCCCGGGGCCGGCTGCCCTGTGCGGCAGCCACCACCGGCGGCGCCGAGGCCTGCGGCAATGCCGCTGCGGTTCTGCTACCGTGGCGTGACCTGGGTTTGAGCAGCCGGTTCAGCCAGCTCCGCTATGGTGTCAATCAAGCCGGTGCGTACAACCTGGCCGTCGCGCCTGCCAACACGGTCTCGCCCACGCTGGGCTTCGACTACACGCAAGGTATTCTGGCCGTACCGCAGAACACGGAGATGGATGCTGCGCTTGGCCGGCTGCGAGGTACCTCGGGCGCCATTCCCGCAGCGGTCCTGCAAAACGGGGCGACCAATGGCCTCGACTGGTGCCGTGTGCTGCGCCGCTATGCGGCCGATGCAGCACCACCCGCTGGGGTACTGAGGGCCACGAACCCGGTGGACGCTACCTCCATCACGCTGGCTTTCATCATTGCGCATCCGGGCATGAACGGTGTCTTCGAGGGCAACAACACCGGGGTGACCTTCGACTTCCCGGGGCGGGCCCAGACCAATACCTTCGACGACCTGGCCGTGGGCGTCGGGCCCAGCGACCTGTCTGCGCGCATCGGGTGCGTAGCCCGCCTGAGCGCCATGCAGGCCGCCGCGCAGGGGGCCTACACGGCGTACGACAATGCCCGCGTGGTGCAGCGGTACTGGGCACTGCGGGTGTTTGACATCGCCCAGGCCAAGGCGGCCAAGGAAAGCGCCGAGACCGGTGTCATCCTGGCCGCCATGAATGTGGCACTGGCCGCGGGCAGCGCGGCACTGGCGGTCGCGTCGGCGGCCAATACCGAAGCGCTCACCATCGCCGGTGTCGCACTGTCCATTGCCAATGCCGCGTCTGCTGCGGTGGAGGTCGGGCTGGCGGCTACGGATCTGACGGAAGCCATCCAGGCGGAACAGGATTCCATCGCCAAGGAGCTGGCTTCAAGGGCCTATCTGGCACATGTGTATGACACGTTCACCCAGGCGCTGAATTCCGCCACGCTGCTGGACGCGAAGGGGCTCAATCCATGAAACACCGCATGATGGGTTTCACCCTGGTGGAGCTTTCGGTGGTCTTGCTGGCGCTGGGCCTGATCCTGCCGGCGGCCATCATCTTCTGGCAGCTGTCCGAGCGGCACCGGGTGACTTCCGTGCAGATGGATGTGCAGCAACAGTCGCGTGACGCGCTGGTGGGCTTCCTGCATGCCAACTACCGCCTGCCGTGCCCTGCCAACAACCTCCAGGGGGTGGAGAACTGCGTGGGTGGCGGCCAGGTGGGTTTTATGCCCTGGCGTACGCTGGGCCTTCCACGGCCGGAGGCGGGCATGCTGCGCTATGGCGTGTACCGCCAGCCGTCGGGTGCAGCCACGGCGAATGCTCCGGCAGACCGTGATCTGGCCGCGCCGCGCGACCGCATGAACTCGCTGCGTGTGCGCACCCCCAACCCCAAGCCGCAAAACCATACCGAGGCGCCCAACCCCAATGCGCCTCCGGTACCCGAGGTCACGACCAGCCTGACCAGCCTGCTTGGCAAGACCTACGTGGACGGAGCCACGGGGCCTTTGAACCCTGATTGCAGGGCGTCGAACGTGCCTCCGGGCGCGGCAGGTCCGCCCACCCAACCGTGCCCTTTGGCGGGGGCGGACGGTGCGGGGGCGGTCAATCTGATCGATATCTGCCTGGCACTGAACACGGCCAGCACGCCGGTGGTGGCGCCAGCCGGTTTCCTGGCCACCCAGGTGGGCGCGCAGAGGCGCCCCGCAGCCTTCGTGATTGCTGCCCCTGGCATGTTGGATGCCAACGGAAACGGTCAGGCTTTTGACGGGGCGAATGACACCGCGACCAACGCGGACCCGACCTTCGAGGCGCCGGGCAACGCCGTGACCAACCTCTACGATGACATCGTGATCGCAGCCAGTCCTACGGAGCTGTTCGATGAGCTGCATTGCGGTGCCTCGCTGTCGGCGGTGTCGCATGCCCACTTCAACGTGGCCACGGGCGCCTTTGTGCTCGAACGCGCCTTGTACGATTACCGTGACCAGCTCTACATCGCGGTCGTGCTGGCCCGGGCCGACGTGGCTATGGCCGCTGCGGGTCTTCTGTCAGCCGCCGCGGGCACCTTGGACGCTGCCAAGGAGATGTTGTCTGCCGTCGCCGACACCACGGCGAGCGTGGGAGCGCGCTCGTTCCAGATCGCGCTGGCAGCCGTGGGCATTGGCCTGGCCGTGGCCAGCGATGTCGCCGCGATCGCCGCCCAGGTCGATGCCGCCTTGTCCCTGGCGGAGGCCGAGAAGGTGTTCAGCGATTTTGCAGCACACACCACGGCGATCACCGACCTGTCCATCGACGTCAACCTGAATGCGCTGAAGGCCGACGCCATTGGCCATTGATGACCCCTTGACCACCGAGTTACGCACCATGACTTCCTCCTGCATTCACCAACCTTCCCGCGACAAGGCCCGGCGCCGCCAGCGCGGCTTTTCGCTGCTGGAGCTGAGCGTCGTTCTGGTCGTTGTCGGCCTGTTGATCGGCGCCGTGGCTGTAGGGCGCGACCTGCAGCGCTCGGCCGCCAACCAGCGCCTGTCTACCGACTTCATCCAGGGCTGGCAGTTGGCTTATGAGGCGTATTTCAATGGGGTGGGGCGGCCGCCTGGCGATGACCCTCTTGCTCCTTCTGGACGGGTCAATGGGAGCGGTGCCAACGTCGGACTTGCGTTGTGCGGTGCCCCCATGATGAACGCCTTCCTGGCGGCAGGCATCCGCATACCCACCGGGCGTACTGAAGGCCAGCAAGACCGCTATGTCTACCTGGACAGCAACGGCAACCCGCAGGAGGTGCAGGTCTGCTTCCAGAGCGTGCCATGGTCGGAGCCTGGGGCGGCCGTGGGTGCGTATGTGGCACTGCCACGCAATGTGATGGTGATCCGCAACGTCACCTATTCACTGGCCGGTGCGCTGGACCAGCAGATCGACGGGCGCAGCGACGCACGGTTCGGGAGTTTGCGCGCGACTGCGCTAGCAGCGGATGTCACTGCCAACAACCCTGGCCAGATCTGGCCGATTGATGATCGCATGGCTTTTGGCACTGTGGCCGTGACCACCCTGGATGAGTCCCAGGTGGCCGTTGTGGAAGCGCTTTTCAAGATGACGCGCTGAACAGCCCAGGGGTGACATGAAGACCCCGGGGCGGGTGCCTCACACCCCCGCCAGCTGAAACCTCTGGTCAAAGTTCATCTTCCCCAGCACCTGCAGCGCAGCGGCCAGCAGGTTGCCGTCCACCTTGCTGATGTCCAGGCTGTAGCGGCGCTCGGTGGAGACCACGTCCACGCTCTTGCTGCCCCATTGCACGGCGACCAGTGGGGCAGGGCGGGTGCCCATGCCGGCGCCGACGAACACGCCGCGCTGCTCGGGGCGCAGCATGAACTCCAGCCGGGGGGTGCGCTTGAGCGTCAGGCGGTCGGTGCCCTGGGGGCCGAACGCAAACGAGACGATCCAGTCGTCTTCGTCTTCCACGGTCAGGATCGGGACACGCTGGGGTGGTGGCATGGTGGGCGGTGTTGGATGCACGGAAGGCCCGGGTGGGGCCTGCGCAGCGCGCAGCCCGCAAGCCGGGCGGCGGTCAGTATGCCGTGCAATAGCCATGCCAGAAGAGGGGCGAACCCGGAGTTGGGTGTATCCAACGCCGCGATGGGGTTTGTCAGCAAAATGCAAGGACTCGTCGTGCAAGTTTGCTGCCGGATGGGGCTTGGACGTGCCGCATCGCACCAAAAAGGCGGCATGGACACTCAGTTTTGCGCCAGTTGCCCCGCCAGCCGCCCCACGGTGGCCAGTGCCTCCTCGAACCGCTCCTGCGCCGGATGGCCGTAGTTGATGCGCACGCAGTGCGCAAAGCGCTGGTCGGCCGAGAAGATCTGGCCCGGCGCCAGGCTGATGCCCTGGGCCAGGGCCTGGCGGTGCAGGGTGAGGGCGTTGACCGACGGCGGCAGCTCCACCCACAGAAAGTACCCGCCCTCGGGCCGCGACACCCGCGTGCCGGCCGGGAAATGCCGGGCGATCACCGCCAGTGCGCGCTCCTGCTGCCGGGCCAGGCTGCGCCGCAGCTGGCGCAGGTGCCGGTCATACCCGCCCTGGGCCAGGTACTCGGACAGCGCCTGCTGCGATGGCACGGCCGCCGCCAGCGTGGTCATGAGTTTCAGGCGCTGCACCGCGGTGGCAAAGCGGCCCGCGGCCACCCAGCCCACGCGGTAGCCGGGCGCCAGGCATTTGCTGAACGAGCTGCAGTGCATCACCAGCCCCTCGGTATCGAAGGCCTTGGCCGGGGGCGGGCGCTCGGGGGCAAAGTGCAACTCGCCATACACGTCGTCCTCGATCAGCGGCACCTGGTGGCGCGCCAGCAGGGCCACCAGGGCGCGCTTTTTCTCCTCGGGCATCAGGCTGCCCAGCGGGTTTTGAAAGCTCGGCATCAGCCAGCAGGCCTTGACCGGGTGGCGCGCCAGGGCCTCGGCCAGCGCGGTCAGGTCGATGCCCTCGCGTGGGTGGGTCGCCACCTCCACGGCTTTCAGGTTCAGCCGCTCCAGCGCCTGCAGCGCGGCGTAGAAGGTGGGCGATTCGACCACCACGATGTCGCCCGGCCGAGTCACGGCCTCCAGGCACAGATTGAGCGCCTCCATGGCGCCGTTGGTGACGATGAGCTCGCCCGTGTCTACCGCCGTGCCGTGCAGGCCGTAGCGCAGCGCGATCTGCTGGCGCAGGCGCTCGTCGCCGGGCGGCAGGCTCTGCACGATGCTCCAAGGGTCAAGCTTGCGCATGCCGCCCGACAGGCAGCGCGCCAACCGCTCGAAGGGGAACAGCTCCAGCCCCGGAAAGGCCGAGCCCAGCGGCACCAGATCGCGGTCGCGCGCCGAACCCAGCACCTCGAACACCAGGTCGCTGATGGCAACGCCAGTGGACCCGGCCGCTGGCTGCGAGGGCAGGGGCTCGGCCGGGGGCTGCTGTCCGGCGGTGGCCGGCAGGTGCGTACTGACGTAGTAGCCCGAACGCGGGCGCGCATGGATCAGGCCCTGGGCCTCCAGCAGGTAGTACGCCTCGAACACCGTGGACGGGCTGATGCCCCGGGTGCGGCTGGATTCGCGCACCGAAGGCACGCGCTCACCCGGGCGCAGCGCACCGCTGTGGATGAGCTGGGCGATGGCATCGGCGTGGCGCTCGTAACGTTTCATACAAAGACGATTTTGATCTAGTACAAACTGATCCGTATTTTTAATCTGAAACTGAATCTGTACTGTTTTTGAGGTCCGGCGTAAAGTCCTTTGCAATCCCAAAAGAAGCAGCCTCCCCATGATCGATCGTTTGCGCAGCCTGCTGCGTCCTCTTGTTGTCCCGCTGTGGATGGCCGCCAGCCTGGGCGGTGCGGTGGCGCAACCGGCGACTCCCGCAGTCCCTGTGGCCGCCACTCCCGTGGCCAGCGGCATGGCGCCGCGCGTGCTGGCCTGCGTCACCTGCCACGGCAAGGAAGGCCGCGCCACACAGGAGGGCTACTTTCCGCGCATCGCGGGCAAGCCGGCCGGCTACCTGGCCAACCAGCTCCTCAACTTCCGCGAGGGGCGGCGCAGCTACCCGCAGATGACCAGCCTCATCGAGCACCTGACCGACGACTACCTGCGCGAGATGGCAGCCCACTTCGCTGCGCTCGACGTGCCCTATGCCCCACCGCCCGCACCCCAGGCGCCACCCACTGCGCTGGAAAAGGGCCGCCTGCTGGTGCAGCAGGGCGATGCGGCGCGCGGCATTCCGGCCTGCGTGCAGTGCCATGGCCAGGCCATGACGGGGGTGAGCCCCTTCATCCCCGGCCTCTTGGGCCTGCCGCGCGACTACCTCAACAGCCAGCTCGGTGCCTGGAAGACCGGCCAGCGCCGCGCCCATGCGCCCGACTGCATGGCCGACATTGCGCGCCAGCTCACGCCCGAGGACGTGAGCGCCGTATCCGCCTGGCTGGCCGCCCAGCCCGTGCCCGGCGGCGGCAAGCCGGCGGCCCGCCTGGCCCAGCCCATGCCCATGCGCTGCGGCGGGGTGGACGGCGTGCCCGTGGCCGCAGGCTGAGGAGGATGCCATGAGAACACGCACCCTCCTGCGCTCCATTTCCTTCACCCTGGCTGCGCTGGGCATTGCCGCAGCCGCCGTGATCACCCTGAACCTGCGCGGTGAAGAGCCGCTGCCTTCCACCCCGGATGCCTTTGTCTCCACCCCCGAACAGGTAGCGCGCGGCGAATACCTGGCGCGCGTAGGCAACTGCATGGCCTGCCACACCACGCAGGGCGGCGCGCCGTTCGCGGGCGGGCGCGGCATCGAGACACCGTTTGGCGTGGTACACAGCTCCAACCTCACGCCCGACAAGGCCAGCGGCATTGGCCAGTGGTCGTCCGCCGAGTTCTGGCGCGCCATGCACCACGGCCGCTCGCGCAATGGGCGGCTGCTGTACCCGGCGTTCCCGTACCCCAACTACACCCAGGTCACGCGCGAGGATTCGGACGCCATCTACGCCTACCTGCAGAGCCAGCCCGCCGTGGGCGAGGCCAACCGGCCGCATGCGCTGCGCTTTCCGTACAGTACGCAGGCGGCGCTGGCCGTCTGGCGGGCGCTGTTCTTTGCGCCCGGCACGGCGGTGGCCGCACCCATGCAGACGGCCGAGTACAACCGCGGCGCCTACCTGGTCAACGGCCTGGGCCACTGCACGGCCTGCCACACGCCGCGCAATGCGCTGGGCGCCACCAGCGACGCCATGGCCTTCAATGGCGGCCTGATCCCGGTGCAGAACTGGTACGCCCCCGCGCTCAATGCCGCAGCCGAGGCCGGCGTGAAGGAATGGCCGGTACAGGACGTGGTGGCCCTGCTCAAGACCGGCGTGGCACCCCACGGCTCGGTGATGGGCCCCATGGCCGAGGTGGTGTTCCGCAGCACCCAGTACCTGACCGATGCCGATGCGCGCGCCATGGCGGTGTATCTGCAGGACCTGCCGCAGCACACCGTGTCGCCACCGCCCGCTGCGCCACCCGCCGCATCGGCCATGGCGCGCGGCGCCAAGGTCTACGAGCAGCAGTGTGCGCAATGCCATGGCGACCAGGGCCAGGGGCAGGGCGGGCCCGGCGCCTTCCCCGCGCTGGCCGGCAACCGCGCCGTGGTGCTGGCCGACACCACCAACCTGGTGCGCGTGGTGCTGCAGGGCGGCTACCTGCCAGCCACGGCCGGCAACCCGCGCCCGCACGGCATGCCGCCGTTTCGCCATGTGCTGACGGATGAGGACGTGGCCGCCGTCGCCACCTTCGTGCGCAACAGCTGGGGCAACCAGGCCGCGGCGGTGGGCACCATCGAGGTCTACCGCGCCAAGGAACGGCGCGGCATGTAGGCTCAGGCGCCCAAGGGGTGCGCGTTCATTTTCGCCATGTACGACTCGGGCTTGATGTCGGTGTAGTTGGGTACATCGGCCGTGAGCACGGGTGCGGTCTTCTGCGCCGCAGCCTGGGCCTGCTCCACGGTCTCGAAGAAGGCATTGGTCAGCGCCACCACTTGGCCAGGGCGTGGCGGGCCGGGGACCATCACGCGGTCGCTTTCCAGCCGCACCAGGCCCAGCGGGCCGAGCGCCTCGCGCGCAATGCGCATGTGTTCGCCGTGGTAGTAGTCGTGGTCGAAGCGGGCGCCTTCGTGCCAGCGGTACAGGGCCGTGATCTTGATCATGCAGGGATCTCCACAAAGAATGGGCTGCCGGAGTGGCCGCCGTGCCGTGCACGTTAGGGGGCACCTTGGCGGTGAGCAGCCGCCTGCGCGACACGCATGCCCGCGCCTGTCACCCAGGCATCAGTGCGCTGGATTCCTCTTCGTCGGTCTCGCCGAGGAAACCGCCGCTCTGGTGGCCCCACAGCCGGGCATACACGCCGCCCTGCGCCAGCAGCTGCGCATGCGTGCCCTCTTCGATGATGCGCCCGGCGTCCAGCACGATCAGCCGGTCCATGGCGGCGATGGTGGACAGGCGGTGGGCAATCGCGATCACCGTCTTGCCCTGCATCAGCCCGTCCAGGCTCTGCTGGATCGCCGCCTCCACCTCGGAATCGAGGGCGCTGGTGGCCTCGTCGAGCAGCAGGATGGGCGCGTCCTTGAGCATCACGCGCGCAATCGCCACGCGCTGGCGCTGCCCGCCCGAGAGCTTCACGCCGCGTTCGCCCACATGCGCCTCATAGCCGGTGCGGCCCTGCAGGTCGCTCAGCGTGGCGATGAATTCAGAGGCCTCGGCGCGCTGGGCGGCGGCTTTGAGGTCCTCCTCGTTCGCATCGGGGCGGCCGTAGAGGATGTTGTCGCGCATGGAGCGGTGCAGCAGGGAGGTGTCCTGCGTCACCATGCCGATGGAGCGGCGAAGGCTGTCCTGCGTGACATGGGCGATGTCCTGCCCGTCGATCAGCACGCGGCCCGAGCGCACGTCGTGAAAGCGCAGCAGCAGGTTCACCAGCGTGGACTTGCCGGCGCCGGAGCGGCCGATCAGCCCGATCTTCTCGCCGGGGCGGATGGTCAGGTTCAGGTGGTCGATCACCGGGCGGCCATTGTTGCCATAGGCAAAGGTCGCATCCTCGAACTTCACTTCGCCCTGCGTCACCTGCAGCGGCTTGGCATCGGGCGCGTCCACTACGGCGCGCGGGCGCGTCAAGGTGTTGATGCCGTCCTGGATGGTGCCCACGCTCTCGAACAGCGTGGTCATCTCCCACATCACCCAGTGGGCGTGGCCCGAGACGCGCAAGGTCATCGCCGTCACGGCGGCCACGGCGCCGGCGCCTACCTGGCCCAGCGACCACAGCCACAGCGCGGTGCCGCAGGCCCCAAGGATCATGCCCACCACCAGAATGTGGTTGACGATCTCGAACTGGCTCACCAGGCGCATCTGCGCATAGCCGGTGAGCTTGAAAGCATCCATCGCGGCGCGCGCGAACTCCGACTCGCGGCGCGTGTGCGAGAACAGCTTCACCGTGGCGATGTTGGTGTAGGCGTCGGTGATGCGCCCCGTCATGGCCGAGCGCGCATCGGCCTGCGCCTTGCCCACCTTGCCCAGGCGCGGCACGAAGTACCAGCAGGCCAGGCCATAGGCCACCATCCAGAGTACGAAGGGCATCAACAGCCGGGCGTCGAACCCCGCCAGCAGCGCCAGGATGGTCACCAGGTACACACCCATGCCCACCACCACGTCGGTGGTGGTGAAGATCATGTCGCGCACCGCCAACGCGGTCTGCATGATCTTGGTGGTGATGCGGCCCGCGAACTCGTCGGCATAGAAGGCCATGCTCTGGCCCAGCATCAGCCGGTGAAAATTCCAGCGCAGGCGCAGCGGGAAGTTGATCGCCAGCACCTGGTGCTTGATGCTGGTCTGCAGCGCCACCAGGGCCACCGAGCCGAGCAGCAGCACGGTGATGCCGATGAGCTCGGCGCGGCGCTCGGCCCACAGGGCGGCGGGCGAGACGCTGGAGAGCCAGTCCACCACATGGCCGAGCACGGCGAACAGCAGGGCCTCGTAGACCGCGATCGCCGCCGACAGCGCGGCCATGGCCACCACGTGGCCGCGCAGGCCACGGGTGCCATCCCACACGAAGGCCATGAAATCCTTGGGCGGCAGGTGGGGTTCTTCGACAGGGTAGGGGGCTACACGTTTCTCAAAAAATCCGAACAATGGGAGGGCTCCTTGGCGCGTGCCGCAGGCACGTTCTTTTGACCACATGGTAAGGGGCCTTGTGACCCGGCGCACCGGCAGGGGCATTGGTACGGGGCGCGGTGGGCGGGCACTGCATAGAATCCGCCCCCATGCACACCCGTCCCATGTACGCTGCGTCCACCGATATTCCCAAGCCCCTGGGGGGCCTGGCCGCATGACGGCGCTCGCGCCCTGGACCTGGGCCATCATCGGCGTGGCCACCGCAGCGGTCATCGTTCGGCCCTGGCGCCTGCCCGAGGCGGTGTGGGCCGTGGCCGGCGCAGCGCTGCTGCTGGCCTGTGGCCTGCTCACGCCCGCGCAGGCCTGGGCGGGCGTGCTGCGCGGGCACGACGTCTACCTGTTCCTGGCCGGCATGATGCTGTTGTCGGAGCTGGCCCGGCGCGAGGGCGTTTTCGACTGGCTGGCCACCCTGGCGGCGCGGCAGGCCAAGGGCTCGGGCCGGCGCCTCTTCGTGTGGGTGTATGCGGTGGGTACCTTGGTCACGGTGTTCCTGTCCAACGACGCCACCGCCGTGGTGCTGACCCCGGCCGTGTTCGCCGTGGCGCGCGCCGTGGGGGCCTCGCCCTTGCCCTACCTGTTCATCTGCGCCTTCATCGCCAACGCCGCGAGCTTCGTGCTGCCCATCTCCAACCCCGCCAACCTGGTGGTCTGGGGCAGCGGCATGCCCTCGCTCGCACACTGGCTGGCGCTGTTTGCGCTGCCTTCGCTGGCCTCCATCGCCGTGACCTACGTGGCACTGCGCTGGGTGCTGCGCAGCACCATCCCCGAGACCATCGCCACCACAGTGCCCGAGCACCCCTTGGGCCTGGGCGGTCGGGTGGCGGCAGGGGGTCTGGCGGTCTCGGTGCTGGTGCTGGTGGTCTGCGCCTGGCTGCGCATCCCGCTGGGCTGGCCCACGCTGGGCGCCGCTCTGGGCACGCTGGCGCTGCTGGGCTTTGCCTGCGGGCGCGCGCCCTGGCAGGCGCTGCGCTCCGTCTCGTGGGACGTGCTGCCGCTGGTGGCCGGCCTGTTCGTCTTCGTGCAGGCGCTGGAACTCACCGGCGTGGTGGGCCTGATGGCGGGGGCATTGCGCAACGCCGCCGCTGCCTGGCCGCAAGGGGCGGGTACGGTGCTGGGCGCCTTGTTGGGCGTGGCGACCAACCTGGTCAACAACCTGCCTGCGGGCCTGCTGGCGGGGGCCTCGCTCGACGCGGCTTCCGCGTCAAGCACCGTGCGCGCGGCGGCGCTGATCGGCATCGACCTGGGACCGAACCTCTCGGTCACGGGCTCGCTGGCCACCATCCTGTGGCTGGCCGCGCTGCGGCGCGAGGGCCTGCACGTGGGGGCCTGGCAGTTCCTCAAGCTCGGGCTGGTGGTGATGCCGCCCGCTTTGCTGTCAGCGTTGCTGGTACTGCAAGCGGCGCACTCGATGCACCTGCTGGTGCCTTGATCGGTCAGGTCAGCAGGAACACCACGGCCACCGTGATCACGCCCAGCGCCAGGTTCACCCCCACCAGGGTGCGGATGGACGCTAGCGCCTTGCCGCCCGCTGGCCAGTCCGCAGCCGCCACAGCGACCTTGAGCCGCTTGAACAGCGCAAAGCGGATGTGGCCATAGATCGCCATCATCACCAGGCCGATGGTGGCCATGATGGTCCACGACAGCGGCATGGCAAAGCGCCCGCCCGTCTGCGCGGCCATGCGTGCGACGTTGCCGATCATCCACAGGCCCGAACCCAGCACCAGCACCACGGCCACCGACACGGCGGCGAAAAAGCGCTGCAGCACGTCGTGCATCAGCTTCACGCGCAGCGAGGGTTCCAGTGCGAGGGTGGCCGGGCGCAGGAAGAAGTGGGCGAAGACCATGCCGCCGATCCAGACGATGAGGGACAGGACGTGGACGAACTTGAGCGCGGCGTAGAGCATGGCTGGCGGGCAGGGCGTGGGGCCCTGGTAATGGTTGTAGTGGCCCGATTGTGCGGGCACGGGCGCCGGCCTGCCCGGAGGCCGTGCATGCCAAGGGGATTACATCCTCGCCAGTACCTGTGCGATGAATGGCCCCTTGGCCTCGGTGTAGCCCTCGCGGTCATGCCGGTACTGCAGCGCCAGCTGGCGCTTGAGCGTGGCATAGCGTGCGGTCAGATCGGTACTGCCGCGCAGCGCATCGCGAAACGCCAGGCGCTGCTGCCACAGGGCGCTGTGAAGCGGCACCAGGTGCAGGTGGTGGGTGCGGTGCGCGGGGCTGGGTTTGCAGAACCAGTGCAGTTGCTCCGGCTTGTAGGGGTAGTACAGGTAGTTGAGCGCGCTGGCCGCGGCGATCGCTGCGGTCGACCCTGCCAGCGAGTGCACGGGCGCCATGATGTCGATGATGGGCTTGGCAGGCAGACCGGGCACTGCGGTGCTGCCGATGTGCTCCACCGGCCCGGCCAGCCAGGGCGCCAGCGCTGTTTCCAAAAGGCTGCGCTCGGCGTCGAACAGGGCGGGCCAGGCAGGGCTGTAATCCACCACCTCGACCGGTGCGTCGTCTGTGCTTGATGCTGCAGGGGTGTTCATGGGGCAGTCAAAGGCGTTGGCCGCGCAGGAGCCGGCGGGCCACCCTGGGCACCAGCAGGGCCAGGGCCAGCAGTGCGCACCATACTGCCACATAGCACCAGCCTGCGGGTCCCGAATGGCCCATGGATTCCCAGCCGGTCGCCGCCTCCACCCACGACCACCAGGGAAACAGCAGCAGCGTGAGTACCGGCCCTGCGGGCAGCACCCAGGCCAGGGTGATCAGCCCACGCCATAGCAGCCCGTGGCGAGGCTGCCGGGGCGCGCCATCGTGGCCGGGTGGTCGGGGCTGGGGCTGCATGCCCCGCATTCTGGCCCATTCGTATCGTACGGATTTGCATTCGATCGTAGATCTAGGCGGGAGCCGCAGACAGTGCTGTAGCACGGCAAGGCGAACTAACGACGTTATACGGTTGAAGGCAAATCCGTATCAGGCGATGGCTGGGGGCGACTGCGGAGGCGGTGCGGTATGGACCTGGTTGCCGCCGTTTTTCTTGGAGACATACATGGCTTCGTCCGCATGCACCAGCAGGTGGTGCTCCTCGCGGCCATGGTCGGGGTAGATGGCCACGCCGATGCTGGGCTGCGTATGCACAGGGCGGCCTTCCAGGTCGAAAGGGGGGCCAAAGGCGGCCAGGACCTTCTCGGCCATGGCATGGGCGTGCTCGCGCGCATGGCCCCCTTCGAGCAGCACCACGAACTCGTCGCCGCCGATGCGTGCCACCGTGTCCGAGCCGCGCACGCATTCGAGCAGGCGCTGCGCCACGCGCTGCAGCAGCAGGTCGCCCATGGCGTGGCCCAGGGTGTCGTTGACTTCCTTGAAGCGGTCCAGGTCGATGAACATCAGCGACAGCAGGCTCTGGTCGCGCCGCGCGCGGGCCAGGGCGGTCTTGAGCCGGTCCAGGAACAACTGGCGGTTGGGCAGGTGCGTGAGCTGGTCGTACTGCGCCATGTGCGCCAGGCGCTCGTGCATCTGCTTGCGCTCGATGGCGGCCGCTACCTGGGTGGAGACGAACTGCAGCAGCTCCTTGTCCTTCTCGGTGTAGGGCGCATGCTCGGTGTAGCCCTGCAGCACCAGGGCGCCGATGGCGCCGTTGTGCGTGTGCAGCGGAGCGCCCAGCCAGTACAGCGGCGCACCCTCGCCGTCGGCCGGCTTCAGGTGCGTGGGCAGGGCGGCACGGGTCGCAGGCGTGAGCAGCAGCGACTGGCCGCTGCGGATGACCTCGGCGCACAGGGCATCGTCCGCCAGCGCCAGGGTGCCGGGGGCGGGGTGGCGCTCGTTGACGTGGTAGGGGTAGCTCAGCACGTTCTGGGCTGCGTCGTACAGCACCACCGAGAAGTTCACGGCCGCCAGCAACTGACCGATGACCTGGTGGATGTGTTCAAACAGCGCGATCAGGTCCTTGGCCGTGTGGGCCGCCTCCGAGATGGCATAGATGGCCGCGTGCATCACCTCGATGTTCTTGCGCTCGGTGATGTCGTGGGCCACGGCCAGGCGCACCTGCCGCTCCTCGATCCAGCGCGCCGTCCAGCGGATGTGCGCAATGCGGCCGTCCTTGCGCACATAGCGGTTCTCGAAGTGCAGCTGCAATTCCCCGGCCATGATGGCCGTTGCCTGGCGCTCTGTGGCGCTGCGGTCTTCGGGGTGTACCAGGTCCAGCATGCGCAGGCCGATGGCTTCGTCGGGGGGGTAGCCAAAGATGCGCTCGAAGGCCGGGCTCACGAAAAGAATGCGGCTCTCGGGGTCCACGATGCAGACCGCGTCGAGCAAAAGATCGACCACGTTCAGGGAGGAAATGCTTTGCATGGGGCAGGGCAGCCATCGGGGCAGTGCGTGCAAAGAAGCACCTTGGAGCCCATTGTGCAGCGCTGTCGGGCTATTTGTGACGAATTGTGAAGTGGTTGCTTTGTTATTGATAGCAAACTACCTATATGCATGGCTGCTTCAGGCGCCATTTCGGGGTTGATCGATCGATGTCGCGAAAGTGACTTCTGCGGCGCAAAGGCTGACACGTGTGCAGGGACTTGAACCGCTGAGCGCAGCCCTCCCAGGGCCCTGTACATCCCCACGCCTGCAAGGGCTTACCCGCAGGGACGAAGGGCATAATCACGAATCACTCGCATTCATTCATTTCTGCCCCAGGACCCCATGGCCACCAGCACCGCTTCCCGTCTGCACCTCGTCTCGCGCATCGCCGCGGGAACGCTGGGCAGCTATGCGTTCACCTGGGGTTTCATCGCGCTGGGCATCGGTCTGCTGTTTGCGGTGGGCATGCCGTTCCACGATGCCGAGGCGCTGGGCTACATCCTGGGCTTCATCGTGCTGCTGGTGGCTTTTCTGTGGGCCTTTTGCGCTGCCAGCCTGCTGCGGGTCTGGCTGGTGCTGGCCGGTGGCGGCGCCCTGATGGCGGGGGCTGCGTCCCTGGTCCAGAAAGCCCTGCTCTGATCCTTTTTTGCGGTGCGGTTCCGAAGAGAGGGATCGCGCACCAGGAGATTTTTCGATGTTCCAAAATTTCCGGCTGACCATGGCCTGGCTGCACACCTGGTTCGGCCTGGTGCTGGGCTTCGTGCTGATGGTGGTGTTCTTCTTCGGCTCGCTCTCGGTGTTCGACCGCGAGATCGACCGCTGGGCCATTCCCGGCACGCGCTTTGCGCCGCAGCCCATGCCCTCGTTCGACAAGATCCTGCTACCGGTCTTCAAGGACATGAAGCCCACGCCCGAGGCCATCGAGCAGGCGCGCAGCCGTGTCAACGGGCCCATGGCCGAGACTTTTCCGGTGCAGCGCTGGGGCGCCTACACCACCCACCGCGACCCGGTGCTGGGCATCTTCTCGGGCCATGAACTGCCCAATGCCAAGAACAAGGACGACAGCGTCTTCGGCACCCGCACGATCGACCCGCGCACGGGCGCGGCGCTGCCCGACGACCACCTCAAGATCGGCAGCCAGTTCTTCTACCCGCTGCACTACAGCCTGCACCTGGAATGGAAGAACCTGGGCTACTGGATCGTGGGCTTTGCCGCCCTGGTGATGATGGTGGCACTGGTCAGCGGCGTGGTCATGCACCGCAAGATCTTCCGCGAGCTGTTCACCTTCCGCCCGAAGAAGCACACCCAGCGCAGCGCGCTCGATCTGCACAACCTCACGGGCGTGGTGGCGCTGCCGTTCCACTTCATCTTTGCGCTGTCGGGGCTGGTGATCTTTGGCGGCATCTACTTCCCCGTCACGCACACCCAGCTCGAACCCCTGCACGAGCTGCATGAAAAGCACGAAGCTGCGGAGACCGGCCTGCCGCACGAGAAGGCTGGCGTGCCCGCCACGCTGGCATCGGTCGACGCCATGGTGGCCGAGGCCCAGCGCCGCTGGGCGGCCAAGGGCATGGCCGGCGACGTGGGCTTTCTCTCTGTGCAGCATGTGGGCGATGCCAATGCCTATGTCAGCGTCTACCGCGCCGGTACCGACCGGGTGACGCTCACGGGCGAGGGCATCCACTTCAAGGGATCGACCGGCGAGCTGATCCGCGAGGACCCGCCCGTCACCGTGGTGGCCGGCATCAACAACTTCCTCACCGGCCTGCACCTGCAGCACTTTCGCCACTGGCTGCTGCGCTGGTTGTATGTGCTGGGCGGCCTGTCGGGCTGCGTGTGCATCGCCACGGGTTTCATCTTCTTTGTGGAAAAGCGCAAACGCCAGCACGCCAGGCAGGGCGTGAGCGGTGCGCGCTGGGTGGACGCATTCGCCGTCACCACCGTCACCGGCATGCTGATCGCCACCTTCTCGATGCTGATCGGCAACCGCCTGCTGCCCACCGACCTGCCCGCGCGCGGCAGCGTGGAGCAATACCTCTTCTGGGGCGCCTGGGTGCTGGCCTGCGCGCACGCCCTCTGGCGCACGGCACCCATGGGCCAGGGCCGCATGTCCCCGGCCTGGGCCGAGCAGTGCTGGGCGGCCGCCGCACTGGCCGTGGCGGCCGTGCTGCTCAACTGGGTGACCACGGGCGATCACCTGCTGCGCACCATCGGCAAGGGCTACTGGCCCGTGGCCGGGGTGGACCTGGCGCTGCTGGCCGCCGCGGTGCTGGCGGTGGTTGCGGCGCGCAGGCTGCGGCGCCGCGAGGTGGGCGCCATGGCTCCGGCCGCGGGAGGCTCGTCGCCGGAGGTCGCCAATGCCTGATTCGCTGCTCTATGTCGTGGCCCTGCTGGCCAATGTGACCGGTCTGGCCTGGCTGGCGCTGTCGATGGATGTGCACTGGGAGCAGGTGCGCGGCCCCGTGCCGCCAGCCCGTGGCACGGTGGTGCTGCTGCGCTGGCTGGGCGCCGCCGTGGTGGCCGCCTCGCTGGCCGTGTGCCTGTCCGTGGACCACGGCTCCATGGCTTCTCTGGTGTGGTTCATGGTGCTGGCCGGCTCGGCGCTGACCATTGCCTTCACCCTGTCCTGGAAGCCGCGCCTGCTGGCGCCCCTGGTGGCCTGGGTGCCGGTGACCACGCCCCGCTGAAATGACAAACCCACCCTGCGCCTGGACGGCGCGGGTGGGTTCACCCCAAAAGGCTGGCGACCAGGCAGGGCCATGGGCTACCCTGCCGGCCGTTCGATCACTCCAGCTTGAGCTTTTGCTTGGCGACCACGCCCTTGTACAGCTCGAACTCGGCCTTGGTCTGTGCCGTGAATTCCTGCGGGGTATTGCCCACCACCAGCGAGCCGGTGTCCTCGATGCGCTTTTTCACCGCCGGGTCTTCCAGCGTCTTCTTCACGGCCTGGGAGATGCGTTCCACCACGGCTGGCGGCAGGCCCTTGGGGCCGTGGATGCCGTAGAAGGCCATGCGGTTCACAGGCTCGAAGCCCACTTCCTTGAAGGTCGGCACATCGGGCAGCGAGGCCAGGCGCTGCGGGGCGGCCACGGCAATGGCGATCAGGCGCTTGTCCTTGATGAAGGGCAGGGCGGAGGGAAGGTTGTCGAAAATCATCGGCACCTGGCCCGATACCGCGTCGTTGAGCGCCGGGCCTGCGCCCTTGTAGCCGATGTGCTCCAGGTCCAGGCCCGTGAGCGACTTGAACAGCTCCATCTGCAGGTGGCCGATACCGCCCGTGCCCGAGCTGGCGAACGAATACTTGCCCGGGTGCGCTTTCACCTCGGCCATGAAGCCCTTGAAGTCCTTGCCCGCAAAGCTGGGGTGCACGGCCAGCACATTGGGCGTGGCGGCCATGTTGACGATGGAGGTGAAGTCCGTGAGCGGGTTGTACTTGGCCGCCGGGTTGATGGCCGGGGCCGAGGCCACGGTGGACACCGTGGCCACGCCCAGGGTGTAGCCGTCGGCCGGGGAGCGCGCGATCTCGGTTGCGCCCACCACGCCGCCGGCACCGGCCTTGTTGTCCACCACCACGGGCTGGCCCAGGGCCGTGCCCAGAGACTGGCTGACCACGCGGGCCACGATGTCGGTGGTGCCGCCGGGGGCAAAGGGCACGATCAGCCGCACGGGCTTGTTCGGATAGTCCTGGGCCAGTGCGGGGGCCGCGCCGACGAGCAGGCCAGCGGCAATGGCCACAGCGCTGCAGAGCTTGGAAGAAGGTTGTGTCGATGTCATGTGTTGTCTCCAGACGGGTTGTGGTGCGAAAAGGCAGGGCTGCGTTGGCCGCAATGCCCGCCCTGGGCTTTTTGCAGCTTGCGTGCCAGGCGCTGCCGTGTGGCACCTGGCAGGCTGCCAAGCCGCGCCGCCATTGGGTTTGGCCCACGGGGGCCGGCATGGAAATCCATGCGCTGGTCCGTAAAAACCGGCGGATTTCCACACGGAAACCGCCGGTTTGTGCGGATTTCCAGACGGCGCCCCTTGTCAACCGGGTATCGCCTTGCCTGCAGGGGGTGGGGAGCGCCGCACAATGCAGGCAAGGCTGCCGCGCAATGGCAGTGCCGTTGACCTTCTGTTGCCGCTCCGTTTGAAACCCACCCGTTCGCTGTTGACTTCCGGCCTGGCGCTGCTGGCCTGCGTGTTCGCGGGCGCGCTGGCCTACCGCTGGTCGCTCGACGTGCAACTGGCCGGCCAGCAGCGCGGCGCCACCCAGCGGCTGGCGTTTGCGGCGCAAAGCCTGGAGTCGCTGCTGCAGCGCAACGAGGCGCTGCCGGCGCTGTTGGCGCTGCACAGCCGCACCAACCTGGCCCTGCAGCGGCCCGACGCGCAGAACCTGCAGGCTGCCAACGCCTACCTGGCATCGGCCGTGGCGCTGGCCGGTGTGGACACGGCCTATGTGATGAACACCGAGGGCCTGACGCTCGCAGCCAGCAACTGGAACCTGCCGAGCAGCTTCGTCGGCCAGAACTACCGCTTTCGCCCGTATTTCGAGGCCGCCATGCAGGGGCAGATCGGCCGCTTCTTCGGCGTGGGCGTGACGACCGGCCGCGCGGGCTATTTCATGGCCTCTGCGCTGCCGCCCGAGGCGCTGGCACCTGGGGTGGTGGCGGTCAAGATCTCGCTCGATGCCTTTGAGGCGGCGCTGGCCGATGGCGGCGACACCGTGCTGCTGGCGGACAGGGAGGGCGTGGTCTTCGTGAGCACCGAGCCGGCCTGGCGCTACCGCACGCTGGCCCCGCTGCCGGCCGAGGTGCGCAGCCGCCTGCAGGGTGTGCAGCAGTATGGCAACCACCCGCTGACCCCCTTGCACGCCGAGGCAGCCTTGCCTGCCGATGGCGACACCCTGCGCCTGCAGCAGGCGGGCCAGCAGCGCGACTTCAGCGTGGCAGCGCGCAGCGTGGGCCCGCTGGGCTGGCAGATGCTGCTGCTGGCCGACCAGCGCCCGGCGCGGCAGGAGGCCCTGGTCGCAGGCCTGGCGGGCGGCCTGTGCGCCGCCCTGGTGCTGGGCCTGGTGCTGCTGCGCCGGCTCGACCGGCAGAGCCGGGCCGAGCGTGCCGCCAGCGCCGAGCGCCTGCGCGAGGCACACGGCATGCTGGAGGTGCAGATCGCCCAGCGCACGCGCGAGATCACGGCCGCCAATGCCGCGCTGGAAGACCGCGTGCGCGACCTGCAGCAGGCCGAGCAGATCGTGCGCGGCACCCGCGACACGGCGGTGCAGGCCGGCAAGCTCGCCGTGCTGGGCCAGATGGCCGCCGGCATGAGCCATGAACTGAACCAGCCCCTGGCCGCCCTGCAGACCCTGTCGGACAACGCGTTGGCTCTGCACCAGCGCCAGCGCGGGGAGGAGGTGGCCGAGAACCTGCGCCTCATCAGCCAGCTGGCCGGGCGCATGGGCCGCATCGTGCGCCAGCTCAAGAGCTTTGTGCGCAAGGAGCCGCCGGCCCTCAACCCCTGCAGCGTGCGCGAGGCGCTGGACCACGCCCTGCTGCTGCTGGCGCCGCGCTGCCAGGCGGTGGATGCGCGGATCGTGGTCGGCGACTTCGACGGCGCACTGTGCGTGCTGGCCGATGCCACGCGGCTGGAGCAGGTGCTGGTGAACCTGCTGCGCAACGGGCTCGACGCCGTGCAGCACCAGGCGGTGCGCGAGGTGCGCTTTGCCGTGCAGGCGCAGGCCGATGGGCGTGTGCTGCTGCGCGTGGCCGATACCGGCCGCGGCATGGACCCCGAGGTGCAGACGCACCTGTTCGAGCCCTTCTACACCACCAAGGCCGGCGAAGGGCTGGGCCTGGGGCTGGCCGTTTCGCGCATCATCGTGGAAGGCATGGGGGGCACGCTGGTGGCGGCCAACCTGGTGCACGGTGGTGCCGAGTTCACCGTGGGCCTGCCTGGTGTGCAAGGTGTGCCGAGTACGGCGGCTGTTTCAGCGACACAGGATATTCCATGAACCCATCTGCGGACGGCAGCCCGACCGTCTATCTCGTCGAAGACGACGCCATGGTGCGCCGCGCCTATGCCCAGGCGCTGTCGCTGGCCGACATTGGGGTGCGTGCTTTCGCCAACGCCCAGGCCGCGCTCGATGCCCTGGGCCAGGACCGGCCCGCCGTGGTCGTCACCGACATCCAGATGCCCGGCATGAGCGGCATGGACCTGCTGCGCACCCTGCGCGCGCAGGACGCCGACCTGCCCGTGGTGCTGGTCACCGGCCATGGCGATGTGGCCCTGGCCGTGGACGCCATGCGCGACGGCGCCTACGATTTCATCGAAAAGCCGTTTTCGTCCGAGCACCTGGTGGCCACCGTGCGGCGAGCGCTGGAGCGCCGCGCCCTGGCCGAGGAACTGCGCGGGCTGCGCGAGCGCAGCCCGCGCGATGCCCTGGCCGCGCTGGTCGGCCCGTCACCCGGCATGGGCGAGGTGCGCCGCCTGGTGGCCGCCCTCGCGCCGCTCAGCGTGGACGTGCTGCTGCACGGCGAGACCGGCGCCGGCAAGGAGGTGGTGGCCCGCGCGCTGCATGCGGCCAGTGGGCGCAGCGGGCCGTTCGTGGCCATCAACTGCGGCGCACTGCCCGAGAGCATCATCGAGAGCGAGCTTTTTGGCCACGAGCCCGGCGCCTTCACCGGCGCCACGCGCCGGCGCATCGGCAAGATCGAGCATGCCAACCAGGGCACCCTGCTGCTCGACGAGATCGAGTCCATGCCCCAGGCCCTGCAAATGCGCCTGTTGCGCGTGCTGCAGGAGCGCGAGCTCGAGCGCCTGGGCAGCAACCTGAGTGTGCCCATCACCTGCCGCGTGGTGGCCGCGTCCAAGGTGGACTTGAAGGCACTGGCCACCCAGGGCCAGTTCCGCGCCGACCTTTACTACCGCCTGCATGTCGCCAGCATCGCCATACCGCCGCTGCGCGAGCGCCCGCAGGACATCCCCGTCCTCATGGCCCATTTCATCGCCCAGGCCGCGGCGCGCCATGGCCGGCCCGCACCCGCATGGACCGACCGCGACCTGGCCGCCTGGCTGGCCCACGACTGGCCCGGCA